>NZ_CP136573.1:0-1470000 GCF_035194505.1 Erythrobacter sp.
GATCGCCCTGCCACATCGGCTTCATCTCCGGCACGTCGTCCTTGTAAGCCTGCATCTGGCTCCAGTTGAAGAACAGCACGTCCATCAGCGTGCCCGACAGCGCGCCCGAAGCACCATAGGCGGGGATGACCTCGCGCTCGGGCGACTTCATCGCATAGAGCGCGCCGGCAGTGTCGGCAGAGACCATGCGCAGCTTGGAAATCGTCACGCCGGGAGGGTTCTGGGCTTCGTCATCGAGGCGTCCGCGCGAGGCGCCGAGCATGTATTCGGCACTCTCGAGGCTCACGGCCTCCAGCACCGCGCCGAGCACGATGTAATCGCAGTTGTTATAGGCCCAGCCGCTGGCGGGCGGGGCGGCGCGGCCGTTCACGCACCATGAAAGACCATGCTTAGCAGGCTCGTTGTAGAAGGCCGGCCAGCCGTTTGCGCCCTTGGGTGTATCCTCGGGATTGCGCAGGCCCGAACGGTGCTGGAGCAGCTGGCGGATGGTCGGCGCGGCCGGTCCCCTGGGCCAGCGCGGCAGGATGCGCGACACCGGGGTGTCGAGCGTGAACCCCATGTTCTTGAGTTCCGGCAGCAGCCGCGCGGCGAGCATCTGCTTGGTCAACGAGGCATAAGGCCAGCGCGGCACCTCGCTGGTGATCTGGCCATAGCCTTCGCGCAGCATATCGGGGCTGACCTGCGAGGACAGGCGCAGATTGCCCGCGTCAATCGCGATCTCGCCTTTGAACCCGCGCGCGAAGGCTTTCTCGCGGATGTCCTGTGCGCGCTGGAGCGCGGTCTCGGCCCCGCCAGCCGGGTCCGTTCGGCCCTGGTCCCTACTGTCCGGCATGACCAGCCGGACGTCCATCGGCGCCGACTGCCCCGACAGGCACACGGCCGCGAGCGCAAGGAAAGGCAGTCGGAACACGAATTTCTACTCCTTGCGGCTGCCGGGCTTTGTTACCTCTACGGCCGCCAACGCCTCAGGGATGTCGCTTTCGTCATAGGTCGGGAAATCAATGGCGAGCAGCGGGTAGAACGGCACGCCGAGATCGACCGACCCGCAGGAGCGGTCGATGATTGCACATTCCGCGATCACTTCGCCGCCCTCGCGCGCCACGGCAGCGATCGCTTCGCGGCTGGAAAGGCCGGTGGTGACGACGTCCTCGACCATCAGCACTTTCGCGCCTTTTTCGAGCGCGAAGCCGCGGCGCAGGTGGAAGGTGCCGTCAGGGCGCTCAAGGAAAAGGGCATCCTTGCCGAGCGCGCGGCCGACTTCGTGGCCGATGATGATCCCGCCCATCGCCGGGGAGACGACAACGTCGATTGCATCGCGCACTTCGGCGGGGATGCCGGCGACCACCGCTTCGGCGAGGCGCGCGGCGCGGGCCGGGTTCATCAACACCCGCGCGCATTGCAGGTAGTGTCCACTATGCCGGCCGGAAGAGAGCTTGAAATGCCCTTCGAGCAAGGCTCCCGAGGCGCGGAACTCGGCCAGAACTTCGTCTTCGGTCATGGCCGAACTCCAGTAAAAACATCAGGGAAAGCGCTGGATTGCGCGTGCGGCATGGAGGCTTGCATAATTTTCTCCCTAGAAGCGCTTGAGGCCCTCGGCAAGCATCGCTAAGGGCGGGAATGAAAGCTGGCCCCCGGGCTGGCCGAACGCTGCACGCTGGTGGTCCGAGGGGGCCGGACGGCGGGCGGTATGGGATCAGTTTTAAACACTTGGACACATGCTCATGGGTCAGAGGCACACCCGTATGAAAAAGGCTATCCTTGCGGCATTCGCCGCCGGGCTCGCGGCGTTTGCGCCGATGACTGTGGCTGCGCAGGATGCAGCCGCGCCCGCTCCTGCACCTGCTGCCGTGGCGGCACCCGCTCCGGCGGCTGTGGCTGCTCCGGCGGCCGATGCTCCGGCGGCCGAGGCTGCCGCTCCTGCGGATGCTGCGGCCAGCGCCTACACCCCGATGGCGCCGACCAAGGGCAAGGGCATGCCGACGTCCTATCAGGACGACGCGATGAAGAGCCTGACCTTCCAGGATCAGTATTCGGACAATGGCGACTACGCGCTGTGGATGCACGATGTGATCCTGATGCCGGTGATCACCGTTATCAGCCTGTTCGTGCTCGGCTTGCTGCTCTACGTGGTGGTGCGCTTCAACCGGCGGCGCAATCCGGTGGCCTCGAAGACCACGCACAACACCCTGATCGAAGTGGTGTGGACGATCGTTCCGGTGATCATCTTGGTGGTGATCGCGGTGCCCTCGATCACGCTGCTGGCTCGCCAGTATGAAACCCCGCCCGCCGATGCCGTCACCATCAAGGCGACCGGCTACCAGTGGTACTGGGGCTACACCTACCCCGATCACGGCGAGATCGAAGTGATCTCGAACATGATGGACGAGGGCGAGGCAGTGAAGCGCGGCGAGCCCGGCCAGCTGGCGGTGGACAACCGCATGGTTGTGCCCGCAGGCGTGCCGCTGCGCATCCAGACCACCGCGACCGACGTGATCCACGCTTTCGCGGTGCCCTCGCTGTGGTTCAAGATGGACGCAGTGCCGGGCCGTCTCAACGAGAAGATGCTGACCATCAAGGAGCCGGGCGTGTACTACGGCCAGTGCTCCGAGCTGTGCGGCGCGCGCCATGCCTACATGCCGATCGCCATCGAAGCGCTCCCGCCGGCGGAATTCGCCGCATGGGTGAAGGCGCAAGGCGGCTCGATGCCGGGCGAGGAAGAAGCGGCGGCTGCTGCTGCTCCGGCTCCGGCGGCTGACGCTGCTGCGCCCGCCGCTGCCGCTGCCGCGGCTCCGGCTGCCGCCCGCTGAGACTTAGAACGAATTTAACGCAAAAGAGTATCTGACCATGGCAACCACCGCAGAAGGCTTCGACGTCCACCACGGGCACGGCCACGACGCGCATGATCATGCGGACCACAAGCCGGGCTTCTTCGCCCGCTGGTTCATGTCGACCAACCACAAGGACATCGGCACGATGTACCTGATCTTCGCGATCATCGCGGGGATCGTCGGTGGTGCCATTTCGGGCATCATGCGGGTCGAGCTGGCCGAGCCCGGCATCCAGTACCTGCAGTGGTGGGCCCAATTCATGGGCGGCGGCAGCGATCTGAACACCGCGCTCCACATGTGGAACGTGTTCATCACCGCCCACGGCCTAATCATGGTGTTCTTCATGGTCATGCCGGCGATGATCGGTGGCTTTGGCAACTGGTTCGTGCCGCTGATGATCGGCGCGCCGGACATGGCCTTCCCGCGCATGAACAACGTCTCGTTCTGGCTGACCGTGGCGGGCTTCTTCAGCCTGCTGTTCTCGCTGTTCGTGCCCGGCGGCTCCGGCCCCGGCGCAGGCACCGGCTGGACGGTCTACGCGCCGCTCTCGACCAGCGGTTCGGTCGGCCCGGCGGTCGACTTCGCGATCTTCTCGCTGCACCTTGCGGGCGCTGGCTCGATCCTGGGTGCGACCAACTTCATCACCACCATCTTCAACATGCGCGCGCCGGGCATGACCCTGCACAAGATGCCGCTGTTCGTGTGGTCGGTGCTGGTCACCGCCTTCCTGCTGCTGCTCGCCCTGCCGGTTCTTGCCGCGGCGATCACCATGCTGCTGACTGATCGCAACTTCGGGACGACCTTCTTCGATCCGGCTGGCGGCGGTGATCCGGTGCTCTACCAGCACCTGTTCTGGTTCTTCGGCCACCCGGAAGTCTACATCATGATCCTGCCGGGCTTCGGCATGATCTCGCAGATCGTGGCGACCTTCAGCCGCAAGCCGGTGTTCGGCTATCTCGGCATGGCCTACGCCATGGTCGCGATCGGCGTGGTCGGCTTCATCGTCTGGGCGCACCACATGTACACCGTGGGCCTCGACGTGAACACGAAGATGTACTTCACCGCGGCGACCATGGTGATCGCGGTTCCGACCGGCGTGAAGATCTTCAGCTGGATCGCAACGATGTGGGGCGGCAGCATCGAGTTCAAGTCGCCGATGGTGTGGTCGATGGGCTTCATCTTCCTGTTCACCGTCGGCGGTGTGACCGGCGTCGTGCTCGCCAATGGCGGGATCGACGACAACCTGCACGACACTTACTACGTGGTGGCTCACTTCCACTACGTGCTGTCGATGGGCGCCGTGTTCTCGATGTTCGCCGGCTTCTACTACTGGTTCCCGAAGATGAGCGGCCGGATGCACAGCGAGTTGCTCTCGCACCTGCACTTCTGGACCTTCTTCATCGGCGTGAACGTGATCTTCTTCCCGCAGCACTTCCTCGGGATGCAGGGCATGCCGCGCCGCTATCCGGACTATGCGGAGGCCTACACCTTCTGGCACCAGATCAGCACCTACGGGTACTACATCATGGCCGGCTCGATGGTGTTCTTCTTCGTCAACATCCTCTACGCGCTGGCCGCCGGCAAGAAGGCCGCAGCCAATCCGTGGGGCGAAGGCGCGACGACGCTCGAATGGACCCTGCCGAGCCCGCCGCCCTACCACCAGTTCGAAACGCTGCCGGTCATCACCGACAGCATGGACTACCACGATCACCGTCCGACGACCGCTTGAGGTCTTGGCGCTGATCGGCTCCGCTGGCGGAGCATGACATGATCGCAGGGAGCGCGGGCACAGGTCCGCGCTCCTTCGCAATGGAACCGATAGGAACAATGGCGAGCAACCCGTCCCAGATTGCAGCGCAGATGCCGGCGGAATGGCGCGATTTCTTCGCGCTGACCAAGCCGCGGGTGATGACGCTGGTGATCTTCACCGCGATCTGCGGGCTGCTGGCTGCGCCTGGCACCATCCATCCGGTGATCGGCTTCACCGCGATCGTTGCGATCGCGATGGGTGCCGGTGGTTCGGCAGTGCTGAATCAGTGGTGGGAAGCCGACCTCGACGCGGGCATGAAGCGCACCATGAGCCGTCCACTCCCCGGTGGCCGGATGCGGCGCGAGGATGCGCGCGATTTCGGGATTTTCCTTTCGGCTGTGTCGCTGGTGCTGATGGGCGTTGCAGTGGGCTGGCTTGCCTCTGCCCTGTTGCTGCTGGCGATCATCTATTACGCCGTGGTCTACACCATGTGGCTGAAGCCGCGCACCCCGCAGAACATCGTGATCGGGGGCGGCGCTGGCGCTTTCCCGCCGCTGATCGGCTGGGTGGCGGTCACCGGCGAGATCACCGCCATGCCGCTGCTGCTGTTCGCGATCATCTTCTTCTGGACCCCGCCGCATTTCTGGGCGCTCGCGCTGTTCGTGCAGTCGGACTACGCCAAGGTCGGCATTCCGATGCTGCCGGTGGTGGCGGGCGAGAAGGTCACCCGCCGCCAGATCCTCGGCTATACGCTGGTGCTGGCGCCGATCACGGTTGCGCCCTGGGCGATCGGCGGGACGGGCTGGATCTATGGTTCGGTCGCGGTGGTGCTGTCGGCGCTGTTCACGGCTCTGGCGATCCCCGTCGGTCTGCGCACGCGCACTGATGACGACAAGATGCTGCCCGAGAAGAAGCTGTTCAAGTTCTCGATCGTCTACCTCTTCGTGCTGTTTGCAGCATTGGTGGCAGACCGGGTTGCGGCCTATCAGGGGTGGCTGGCATGACCCCCGAAGACGAGGCTGAACTGACCCGCCGCCGCAAGGCACGCAACTATGTCGTGGCCGGCACGCTGCTGTTCTTCGTGCTGCTGTTCTACGCCATCACCATCGTGCGGATGGGGGACTGAGCCATGGCCTCTGCCGCGCCCGTTCTGCATGACGCTGTCACCGCCCGCCGCAATCTGCGCGTGGGGCTGATGGCGTTTGCGGGTGCGCTGGCGATGCTCGGCCTCGGCTATGCCTCGGTGCCGCTCTACCGGCTGTTCTGCCAGGTCACCGGCTTTGGCGGGACGACCATGATCGCGACCGAGGCGCAGGCGGCTACAGCTGCGGCCAATGCGACGGGGCAGACCATCTCGATCCGCTTCGATGCCTCGACCGCAGGCGATATGCCCTGGGTGTTCGCGCCCAGTCAGGCGACCGACACGATCACCATCGGCGAGCGCGACATTGCCACCTATGTCGCCCGCAATTCCGGTTCCGTGCCGATCACCGGCATGGCCACCTTCAATGTCGAGCCCGAACAGGCCGGCAAGTACTTCAACAAGATCCAGTGCTTCTGCTTCACCGAGCAGACCCTTGCCCCCGGGCAGGAAGTCACCATGCCGGTGCTCTATTATGTCGATCCCGCGATGCTGCAGGATCCCAACATGAAGGGTGTCGAGCAGATCACCTTGAGCTACACTTTCCACCGCGCGTCGGGGCCCGAAGCGGCCGCACCGGCGGGCACCAACTGACCATAGCAAGCAACCCAGGGACGGGAACGACCAATGGCTGGCACGGCAAACCACGATTACCACATTCTTGAACCCGATATCTGGCCGCTGATCGGCTCGATTTCGGCGCTCACCTTCACCAGCGGGATGGTGCTCAGCTTCCACCCCGAAACCCTCGGACCGCTTGCCGGTTCGGCGGTGCTGTGGGCAGGCCTTGCCGGCCTGATCGCGACCTTCTTCATGTGGTTCCGCAACATCGTGATCGAAGCCCAGCGCGGTGATCACACCCCGGTGGTGCAGCTGCACCTGCGCTACGGCATGATCCTGTTCATCGTTTCGGAAGTGATGTTCTTCGTCGGCTGGTTCTGGAGCTTCTTCGACTTCGCGCTGTTCCCGACCGCGCTGCAGTTCGATCACGAGACCGGCGCGACCACCAGCCTGTTCGGTCAGGAGGGCGCGATTGCGGCCTTCATTCCCGAAGGCATGGAAGTGCTCGATCCCTTCGCGCTGCCGCTGCTCAACACGCTGATCCTGCTGTGCTCGGGCACCACGGTGACCTGGGCGCACCACGCGCTGATCCATGGCGATCGCGATGCGCTGAAGCAGGGCCTGTGGGCCACCATCGCGCTGGGCGTGCTGTTCAGCTCGATTCAGGCCTACGAATATTCGGTCGCGCCCTTCGGCTTCGGCGGCAACACCTATTCGAGCGCCTTCTACATGGCGACCGGCTTCCACGGCTTCCACGTGGCGATCGGCACCATCTTCCTGGCCGTGTGCCTCTACCGCACCTATCTCGGCCACTTCACCTCGCGCCAGCACTTCGGCTTCGAAGCGGCTGCGTGGTACTGGCACTTCGTCGACGTGGTGTGGCTGTTCCTGTTCGTCGCCATCTATGTGTGGGGCGGCTGGGGCGCTGAATACCACTGATGACGGCGGACCAAGGTCCGACGGAAAAGAAGGGGCAGCCGGGATTCGTTCCGGCTGCCCTTTCCGGTTTGTGCCCCCGCTGCGGGACGAAGACGCTGTTTCATGGCAGCGCAGCGCTGGCCGATGAATGCGCGGCCTGCGGGCTCGACTTCCTTACGCTGGAGCGCGGCGGGCGGTTTGTCGGCGTGGTTACGATGCTTGCCGCGCTTGTGCTGATCCTCGCCGCGCTCGGCGTCGACGAATGGCTGCGGCCCCCGCTGTGGGCGAGCCTCTTGTTCTGGGGTCCGGTTACGGTTGGCACCGTCATCGGCGTGCTGCGGCTCTACAAGGCCATGTGGGTCTATCACCAATACGAGGAACGCCAGCCATGACTGCCCACCGTGTGCCGATCATCGCCACGATCATCGTGATCGCTGCGGCGCTCACCATGGTCGGGCTGGGGGTGTGGCAGCTCCAGCGCAAGGCCGAGAAGGAGGCGCTGATCGCGCGCTATCAGGCAGCGGCCAGCGAGACAGCCGAGGTGCCTTTCCCCGTCGATGACAATGCGACAAGCGCGTGGTTCCGCCGCAGCCGTGTGAGCTGCGGGCGGGTGCTGGAGCTGACAACCGTGTCAGGCACGGCAGCTTCGGGCCAGAAGGGACTGGCGGTGCGGGCGACCTGCACCGAGGGCGCCTTCGGCGTGCCGATCATGGTCGATATCGGCTTCACCCGCGAACTGGTGACACCGGCGTGGGAGGGCGGCGAGGTGACCGGCGTGATTGCGCCTGGGCCGCGCCTTGTCGCCGACCCGCCAGTCGCCGGATTGCAGCCGCTCGCCAAGCCCGATCCTGGCGACCTCCCCAACAACCACCTTGCCTATGCGGGCCAGTGGTTCTTCTTCGCGCTGACGGCTCTCGTCATCTACGTGCTGGCATTGAAGCGCCGACGCGGTTAGGCGCTGTTCGCATATGCAATACGTCTCGACACGCGGCAGCGCACCGGCGCTCGATTTCGAAGGGGTGACGCTCGCAGGCCTCGCCAGCGACGGAGGGCTTTATGTGCCCGCCGAATGGCCGTGTTTCTCGATCGATGAGATCCGCGCGCTGCGCGGACTTTCCTACCCCGATCTTGCCACCCGCGTGATGGCGCCGTTTGTGGCGGGCAGCCTCACCGAGGACGAACTCTCCGCAATCTGCCACAAGGTCTATGGCGATTTCGGCCACGCGGCGGTCGCCCCGCTGGTGCAGATGGATCAGCAGCACTGGCTGCTTGAACTGTTCCATGGCCCCACGCTCGCCTTCAAGGATGTTGCGCTGCAATTGCTCGGCCAGCTGTTCGAGCTGTTCCTCGAGCGCCGCGACAAGCGCCTGACGATTGTCGGTGCGACCAGCGGCGATACGGGCTCGGCCGCAATCCATGCCGTGGCGGGCGGCACCCGCGCGGAGATCTTCATGCTCCACCCCAAGGGCCGGGTGAGCGAGGTGCAGCGCCGCCAGATGACGACGGTGCGCGCGCCCAATGTCCACAATCTTGCGATTGCGGGCAGCTTCGATGACGCGCAGGCCCATGTGAAGCGGATGTTCACCGACGCCGACGTCACCAGCGTGCTGGATCTGGGCGCGGTCAATTCGATCAACTGGGCGCGGCTGATGGCGCAGGTGGTCTATTATTTCGCCTCCGCGCTCCAGCTTGGCGCGCCGGACCGGACTGTGGCCTACTCTGTGCCGACCGGCAATTTCGGGGACGTGTTCGCCGGCTATGTCGCAGCGAAAATGGGGCTGCCGATCGAGCGCCTGATCGTCGCCACCAACATCAACGACATTCTCCACCGCGCGCTTTCCTCGGGCGATTACTCGGCGGGCGGCGTCACGCCGACGATCACGCCTTCGATGGACATTCAGGTCTCCTCGAACTTCGAGCGGCTGCTGTTCGATGGCGGCGGGCGTGATGGCGCGGCGCTGGCCGAGCAGATGCGCAGCTTCGAGGCCTCCAAGGCCATGCACCTGACCAACGCACAGGCGGAGGCGGCAGCCGCGCTGTTCACCTCTGCGCGCGCCGATCAGACCGAGACCGCGCGGGCCATGCAATGGGCTTACCGCGCGGCGGGGCAGGTGATCGATCCGCACACAGGCGTCGGTCTCCATGCCGCGCGCGCGCTGGCACAGGCTGGCGTGATCGCGCCGCAGGTGCCGCTGGTGACGCTCGCCACCGCGCATCCGGCCAAGTTCAACGATGCGGTCGAGCGTGCCATCGGCGTGCGCCCGGCACTTCCGGCGCGGGTGGGCGATCTGTTCGGGCGCGAGGAAAGCTTTGTCGAGCTGGCAGGCGATTATGCCACCACCCGCGACTATGTGCTGGGCCACGCTGCGGACGCGAAAGGCTGATGGCAAGCCTCGTCCAGCAGCCGCTGGTGATGGAATGCGCCGGCTGGGACTCCTACCGCCTGCTCGACAGCGGGGCGGGGCGCAAGTGGGAGGCGTTCGGCCCCCATTCCTTCATCCGCCCCGAACCGCAGGCGATGTGGCAGCCGCGCCTCGCGGACTGGCCCGCAGCAGGCGAGTTCATCCCCGGCTCGGACGAGGATGGCGGCGGGCGCTGGCAGTTCACGCAAAACCTGCCTGATGAAGGCTGGGAGCTCGACTGGAACGAGGTGCACTTCACCGCCCGCCCGACACCATTCCGCCACCTGCAATTCTTCCCCGACATGGCTCCGGTGTGGGACTGGATGCGCTTGCAGCTGGACGGGATGGACGCGGCCGAGAGCCTCAACCTGTTCGGCTACACTGGCCTTGGCACGCTCGCGCTCTCGGCCCACGGCAAGGTCACGCATGTGGATGCGTCCAAGAAGTCCGTGGCACAGGCGCGCGAGAACGCCGCGCTCACGGGGCTCACGGATCGCCCGATCCGCTGGCTCACCGATGATGCTGCAAAATTCACCGCGCGCGAGGTGCGGCGGGGCAAGCGCTATGACGGGATCATCCTCGATCCCCCCAAGTTCGGGCGCGGCCCCGATGGCGAGGTGTGGCGGCTGGAGGAGCACCTGCCCGGCCTCATCGCCGACTGCGCGAAGCTGCTCGACAAGGACAGCCGCTTCCTGTTCCTCACCGTCTATGCCGTGCGCATGAGCAGCCTTGCGATCGCGGGCCTGCTGGAAGAGGCCTTGTGCGGCCTGCCCGGACAGATCGAGCATGGCGACCTTGCGGTGCGCGAGGAAGGCGAGGGCGGACGCCTTCTGCCCACTGCGATTTTCGCCCGCTGGTCCCATTCCTGAGGTAAGGGCCGCGGCCATGACCGATTCGCTTATCCTCGAAGTCAACAATCTCGTCGTCGATGTCCTGACCGGCATCTATTCGGAAGAGACCGGCAAGCCCCAGCCGCTGCGCATCTCGATCGCGGCGCGCTATGCTGTCGCGGATCGATACGATCCCGAAACCCCGCTCGATGCGTCCAAGAACTACATGGATCTGAAGTTCGCAGCCTCGGGCGGCCTGCCCGAGGGCGTGCACTTCACCCTGATCGAGGCGGTGGCCGATCATATCTGCCAGACCCTGTTCGTGCAGGATACCCGCGTTGCGGCGGTGACGGTCAAGATCGTCAAGCTTGCGATTGCCGAAGCGGACGAGGAAATCGGCATCACGCTCCACCGCGAGCGGCCCGCCGATCACGGAGCCTGAGGCTATGATGCGCCGGCTCGACGTGGCCGTTCTGCCGGAGAGCGCGCTGGACGCAGGCACCGCCTTCATGGCCGAACATCTCGCGCAAGCCCGCGCGATCCTTGCCGATCCCGAGACCACCGCACTGGCGATCATCCTTGCCCCGGCAACGCATAATCACGGCGACTGGCGGCTGGCGCTTGCCCGCGATCTCGCCCGCGAGGCAGCCCCCAAGCGCGTTAATGTGGTGGCAGGCACGCCCGGCGCGGCGCTGGAGGCAACCTTACGCTTTTTGGCAGATGCGCCGGGGGTGACAGGCCAGTATTGCCTGTGTCATGAATGAGCGTGTGTCCCTCTCCCAGCCTCGCAAGCCCGATCTGATCCTGCTGCGCGATCCCGCGGAGACGCCGCACGCGCCGCTGGTCGATGCCTTCATGCGCCGCATCACCTATCTGCGCCTTTCGGTCACCGATCGCTGCGATCTGCGCTGCGAATACTGCATGCCCGAACGCATGACCTTCCTGCCCAAGAGGGAAGTGCTGAGCCTTGAGGAGCTTTACGATCTCGCCACCGGCTTCATCGCCCGCGGGGTGACCAAGATCCGGATCACCGGCGGCGAACCGCTGGTGCGGCGCGACATCATCGATCTGTTCACCGCGCTGGGCCGCCGTTTGGGGCATGATTTGCAGGAGCTGACGCTTACCACCAACGGCACCCAGCTCGCCACCCATGCCGAGGCGCTGGCGCGGGCGGGCGTGCGGCGGGTCAATGTCTCGCTCGACACGCGCGACCGGGCGAAGTTTGCTGCGCTCACGCGCCGGGACAGCCTGCCCCAGGTGCTCGAAGGGATCGCGGCGGCCAAGGCGGCCGGGCTCAAGGTCAAACTGAACGCCGTGGCGCTCAAGGGCGTGAACGGCGAGGAATTGCCCGATCTCATCGCCTGGGCGCATGGCGAGGGGCATGATGTCACCCTCATCGAGGTCATGCCGATGGGCGATGTCGAGGCCGAGCGGCTCGACCAGTATCTCCCGCTCGACGATGTGCGCGCCGCGCTCGTGCAGCGCTGGACCCTCACGGAGAGCAACCACGCCACCGGCGGCCCGGCGCGCTATGTCGATATTGCCGACACCGGCGGACGGCTGGGCTTCATCACCCCGCACACCAACAATTTCTGCGCCAGCTGCAACCGCCTGCGGGTGACGGCGACGGGCCAGCTCTATCCCTGCCTTGGCGGGGGCGAGCGGGTTGATCTGCGCGCCGCGCTGCGCTCGGACAATCCCGAGGGCAATCTCGCCGCCGCGCTCGACGAGGCGCTGCGGATCAAGCCGGAAAAGCACCACTTCCGCATGGACGCGCGCGGGGCGGAGCCGGCCACTGTGCGCCACATGTCGATGACGGGAGGCTGAGCCGCGTGGTGACCGTGGTGTTCCTCGGCAAGCTGGCCGATCTTGCAGGTGCGCCCTCGTTGCAGATGGCCGCTCCGCTCGACTGGACGGGCCTCAAGGCCGCGCTGCCCGAGGCGCTTTCCGCCGCGCTCGACGATCCGCGGAATCGCGTCGCTGTGAACGGCTCGCTGATCGCTGACAAGGCGGGCTTGCAGGCTGGCGATGGCGACGAGATCGCGCTGCTGCCGCCGGTATCGGGGGGCTGATGCGCGATATCCGCCTGCTCCACCAGATGTTTATCCCCGGCATGCTGATCGGCCCGTTCACCCAGGCCAATCCCGGCCTCGGCGGCGTGTGCACCTTCGTCGGCGAGGTGCGGTTCGATAACGGGGTCGAGGCGCTCGAGCTCACCCATTACGAACCACTGACCCTGCCGGGGATGCATGAGCTTGCCGACCGGGCGTTTGCGCGCTTCGATCTGATGGGCTTGCTGATGGTCCACCGGGTCGGGCAGATGCGCCCGGGCGAGCCGATTGTCTGCGTCTCGGCCGCCGCGCTGCATCGCCGCGATGCGATCGATGCGGTGGATTTCTGCATGGATCACCTCAAGAGCGCCGCATGGTTCTGGAAGCGCGAGAAGCGGGGCGGCGAATGGCACTGGATCGAGCCGCGTGATCAGGACGCGATTGATCTTGCTCGCTGGTAACCAAAGCGCGATGCGCTTTGGTCAAGCCCGTGCGGCGCCTGAGCAAGCCCAGCGCGTGATGCGATAGCATCTGGCGCGCTGGAAAAGCCATGATTTGATCCCGGTCAAAGCGCGGGAGTCATGCGGCGGTTAATCCTCCTTCCAACATCTAGGAGGATCACCCATGAGCCACATCGTTCACGAACATCTCGCCCGCGGCGAGGCCCGCATTGTCGATCTGCCTGTCGAAGCGCAGGTGCGCCATCAGGTCGAGGCGGATCGCAATTTCGGCCTGCCGACTGCGCTCTACGGGGCGACCATCGCCTGCTATCTGGGCTTTCTGCTGATCGTCGGCAGTGCCTTTGCCAATCCGGTGCTGGCGATCCCGATGGCGATCATCGTGCTGCTGATCGCGGCCTTCTTCGGGGTTCCGGCGATCTGGACGCGGCTGACCGGCAATGTGTCGGAACCGGCCACGCTCGGCGAATTCGAGACGAAGGGCATCATGACCAACACCGGCCGCCTCGCGCCCAAGGATGCGACGATCCAGGTGCTGATCCTGCCGGTTCTGCTGGTTGTCTGGGGTCTGGCCGTGGCGGTGATCGCTGCCATCGTCGCCTGAGCGCGCAGACCTTTCCCAACTCCCCGACTGCGGGGCGGCAGGCATAGGCCCGTCGCCCCGTAATTTTATCTTCCCGAGATATCCTGCAGCAGGCTCGCATCGCGGATCACGATGCCGCGCTTGCCCTCGCGCTGGATCGCGCCGGTATCTTCCAGCTCGCCCAGCTTGCGGCTGACGGTCTCGATCGTGAGGCCGAGCATGTTGGCGATCTCGCCGCGGGTCAGCGGCAGTTCGAAACGGGGCGCAAGGTGGCACGAGCTGTCGCTCGCGGCGGCGGCGAAATCGTGGAGCAGGGCGGCAAGGCGCGCCTCGGCGCTGGCATGGCCTGTGAGTTCGAGCAGCGTGCGGGTCGCCAGCAGATCGGCCTGGCTGCGGCGCAGCAGCGCGCGGGCGAGGGCGGGGTAGTCCTCGATAGCGCGTTCGATATCGCGCTTGGCAAAGGTGCAAAGTCGGCTCTCGGTCAGCGCCACCACGTCGTGATGGGCAAACGGCGCGAACAGCTCGCCGATGAAGCCCGCCGGGTGGACGAGAGCGAGGATCTGCTCGTTGCCATCGGCATCGATGGCCGAAACCTTCAGCGCACCCGACTGGAGCGTGGCGCAGGCGGCGTCTTCGTCTCCGGCAGCGAACAGCATCTCGCCACGCTTCAGGGTGCGGGTGCGCCCGGCGGCGGCCATGGCATCGCGTTCTTCCGGGGTGAGCACGGCGCAGGCCGCGGTCTCCTTCACCGGGCAGCTGGCACAAGCGAGGTTCATGATCCGATCACCTCCCAAAGACGAGTCATCGCGGCATCCTGACCGGCCACCAGCGCCGCCACTCTGGTGCGGACGGCCTCGATATCCTGCGCGGGGGCAAAGCTCGTGGCGCTGGCGGCGGCAAGCTGATCGAGATCGGCCAGCACGGACGAGGTTGCCCCGCGTTTCGACGCAAGATCGGCCATGGCGACCAGCGCGCGGGCGCGGGCGTTGCTTTCCACCGGCTGGCCGGACGCGGCACGGGCCAGCGCAGCGGCGGTGGGCTGCTGGCCGGTGAAGGCTGTGTCGGCGGCCATCGCGCGCTCCATCAGCGCGGCAAGCTGAGCCGGATCGGCGAGCGGGCGAATCGGAGCGGGCGCCGGTTCGACTGCGGCCGGCGGGGCTGCGGTCTCGAACGGGCGCATCGCCAGCGAGGGGTAGCGGCTGTCGCTGCCCGCACAGCCGCTCAGCACCGCAATCAGCGGCAATAGGGCAAGGTTGGTCCGTCGCAATGTCATCATGATCCCATGTCTCGTTACCATGGCAGCCTGTGAGGGCAAAGCCACCTGTCAGTTTGCGTGCGAGCGTTTTTTGCCATGCGCAGGCGTTGACTTGCCCGCGCCTTTCCCCTAACGGCGTGCCTCTTTCCGGGGCTGCACCTTCGCAAGCCTCGCACTGCCGTTCGGTTGGCATGGCTTGCCATATCCAGCCGGGCACAGCTCAAGATCGAGAGTATAAAGCCATGTTCGCTGTAGTGCGCACGGGCGGCAAGCAATATCGGGTTGCCGCCGGAGACAAGATTGCCGTTGAAAAGCTCGCAGGCGAAGCCGGCGACACGATTACGCTGGGCGATGTCCTGCTGGCCGGTGAAGGCGACACCATCGCCGATGCCAAGTCGGTGACCGTCTCGGCGGAAATCATCGCCCAGGCGAAGAGCGAGAAGGTGATCGTCTTCAAGAAGCGTCGCCGCCACAACTATCGCCGCAAGAACGGCCACCGTCAGCAGATGACCCTGCTGCGCATCACCGCCGTCGGCGCTGCTGCTGCGGAAAAGCCGGCCAAGAAGGCTGCTGCCAAGAAGACCAAGACCGAAGACGCCCCCGCGGCGGCATCGGCCGAATAAGGAGCGACTGAACCATGGCACACAAGAAAGCAGGCGGTTCGTCGCGTAACGGTCGTGATTCGGCCGGTCGTCGCCTTGGCGTGAAGAAGTTCGGCGGTCAGGAAGTGATCGGCGGCAACATCATCATCCGTCAGCGCGGCACCCGCGTGTACCCGGGCGTCAACGTCGGCATGGGCAAGGATCACACCCTCTATGCGCTCGACGCAGGCGTGGTGCGATTCCACTCGGGCAAGCTCGGCCGCAAATACGTCAGCGTAGACGCGATGGCCGAAGCCGCCGAATAAGCGGACGATTCGCTAAAGGGATCGTCCGGCAAGGATGGTCCCGGTGGGTGAAAGACCCGCCACATGAGGGAGACAGGACCGTCCTCAACCGAGGGGGTCCGTCTCCCTTTTTGCATTCTCCCTCACCAAGGCGCGCGAATCACATGATTGCGCGGCCACGAAATTGTCATGCGCCTGCCCTAGCGGCGGCGCGTGGCGAGGAAGGGAGAAGGCTCGTGTTCCATCGCAGCGAAAGACTGTTCCTGAGACCCGCTTTCCCGGAGGATAGCGCAGGCATTCTGGCCGCCATCCGCGACGAAGAGGTGGTGCGCAATCTGGCGCGCGCGCCCTGGCCCTATGAACTGGCCGATGCGCGCGAATTTGCCGCCCTCCCGCAGGACAAGCGCCTCCCCCACTTCCTCGTCACCATTCCCGGCACCGGCGTGATCGGATCGGCGGGCATGGGTGAGCGCGAGGGCGTGCCCGAGATCGGTTACTGGATCGCGCGCGATCACTGGGGCCGGGGCTATGCCACCGAAGCGGCGCGCGGGGTGCTCCACGTTGCGCGGATGCTCGGCCACCGGCGGATCACCGCGGGGCACTTCACCGACAATCCCGCCTCGGGCAAGGTGCTGCGCAAGCTCGGTTTCGTGCCCACCGGCCGGATCGGTCAGCGCTTCAGCCTGGCTCGCGGCAGAGCGGTGGATTCGGTCGAATACGGGCTCGATCTGGAGGCCGACATGGACCCCGCCCCGTTTGCCCGCGCGGCCTGATTCCCGCCTGCCTTGTTCGCAGGTGCAAAACCTTCTAGGGCGGCAGGCCTATGGTCAGTCGCAAGAGGTTAACCCCCGAGGAATCGCGCTCTTCCGCGCTCGCTGCCGCGCGTGAGCTGCTGATCGAGACGGGGCCGCAGTCGGTGACGCTGAAGGCCGTGGCGACCCGTATCGGGCGCACCCACGCCAATCTGCTGCACCACTTCGGCTCGGCCTCGGGCCTGCAGAAAGCGCTGGCCGAACATCTCGCGCGCTCGGTGTGCGAGACCATCATCGATGCCGTCCACGCCAGCCGCGCCGGGCTTGGTGCGCCGCGCGAGGTGGTCGATCTCGCCTTTGACGCCTTCGACCGCGAAGGCGCGGGCGCGCTTACCAGCTGGATGCTGCTGACCGGCAACGAGGACGCGCTCGATCCGATCATCTCGACGATCCACGATCTGGTCGACGAACTGGCCCCGGGCGAGGCCGATCATGATGG
Source organism: Erythrobacter sp. (assembly GCF_035194505.1). Lineage (NCBI taxonomy): Bacteria > Pseudomonadati > Pseudomonadota > Alphaproteobacteria > Sphingomonadales > Erythrobacteraceae > Erythrobacter > Erythrobacter sp. Next base: position 16,915 of record NZ_CP136573.1, read on the forward strand.
CGGTGCGCAGAACATCCACCGCGATACGCTCACCCTGGTGCTGATGGCGCTGGGCGATGCGCTGATCGGCGGGGCGCTGGCAAAGTCGCTGGGCCTGCCGCGCGATGCGGCGCGCGAGCGGGCGACGGCCATGCTCGAAGCGAGTCTCGCCGATTACGAGACCGCAGCCTAGGCTTCGCCTGTCTCCACCCCTGCGCGCTGCCAATCGGGCAGGGCGGCCGGATCGAGACTTTCCACCCGCAGATGATCCACCGCTAGGCCAAGCGCCGGATAGGCGGCCTGTCTGCGCACCTCGTCCGATGCGGCGAGCGGCACCACCACCAGCCGGCGATTGACCTTCTGCCGCCAGTTCATCCGCGCGGTGTTTTCCTGGCCGACATAGCAGCCTTTGGTGAAGCTCACGCCATTGAGCTCCACCGCATTGGTCTCTAGCCACAGGATGTCGCCCATCTCGTCCCGCCCCTCGGGAACGCCCAGTTGTAGGCGATGCGCGAGCCATGCCTCATCCGCGCTTTCGCTTGTCGGCGCGGCGAGCCAGCGGTGGCCGAGGGCGGCAAGGCGCGGATCGGGGACGGCGCCGTCGCGGGGCGCAGGGCTCCAGTGGACACCAAGCCCATCATCACGGGCAATCGCGATCTTGCGGCGCAGGCGATACATCGAAAGGCGCTTGGCCAGTTCGTCCGCCACGCCCGCCTCGCAATCGAGCAGCAGCGCGTCGCCATCGGCCCACACCAGAAAATCGAACATATGCTTGCCCTGCGCCGAGAGCAGCGCGGCGTAGCAGGGCAGCGGCCCCTTCACGTCATTGGTGACAAGGCCTTGCAGGAAAGCGCCGACATCTTCGCTGTCTTCGAGCGGCGAGAGACGGATGATGGCGCGGCTGGTCAGAAGGGTTGAAGTCATGCGTGACAGATAGGCATGGCCAAAGCTAAGGGGAAGTCATGACTGACAGCCTCACGATCCGCCGCCCCGACGACTGGCACCTGCATTTCCGCGATGGCGATATCATGCGCGAGGTGGTGCCCTATACCGCGCGCCAGTTCGCCCGTGCGATTGTCATGCCCAATCTCACCCCGCCGGTGACGACCACCGCACTGGGCGCGGCCTATCGGGATCGCATCCGCGCTGCCGTGCCGCAAGGCGTGCGGTTCGAGCCGCTGATGACCTGCTATCTGACCGACAACACCGACGCCGATGATCTGGCGCGCGGTGCCGCAGAGGGCGTCTTCACGGCGGCCAAGATGTATCCCGCCAACGCCACCACCAATTCGGCCGCAGGCGTCACCAATGTCGAGAAGCTCTATCCGGTGCTCGCGCGGATGGAGGCCGAGGACATCGTGCTGTGCATCCACGGCGAGGTGACCGACCATAATGTCGATGTGTTCGACCGCGAGAAAGAGTTCATCGAGAGGCACTTGCGTGGCATTGTTGCGGCCTTTCCGAAGCTGCGGGTGGTGTTCGAGCACATCACCACCTCAGATGCAGTGGACTTCGTGATGGAATCGGGTGCGCAGGTCGCCGCGACCATCACGCCGCAGCACCTTCACATCAATCGCAACGCGATGCTGGTGGGCGGGATCCAGCCGCACAATTATTGCCTGCCCGTCGCCAAGCGCGAGACGCACCGGCTGGCCTTGCGCGCGGCGGCGACGGGGGGAAGCCCGAAGTTCTTCCTCGGCACCGATTCTGCCCCGCACTTGCGCAGCGCCAAGGAAAGCTCCTGTGGTTGTGCGGGCATCTTCGGCGCGCCCTATGCGCTGGAAAGCTACCTCACCGTGTTCGACGAGGAGGGCGCGCTGGAGCACTTCGAAGGCTTCGCCTCGCTCCATGGCCCGGCCTTCTACAAGCTGCCCGTGAACGAGGACAGCGTGACCCTCGAACGTGCGGAGGTGGCGGTGCCGCCCTGTCTGCACGTCACCGGCGAGGAGATCGTGCCGTGGCACGGCGGGCAGGTGCTGGGGTGGAAGTTTTTGGGTTAAACCGTCTCCGTTCGTGTCGAGCGCAGTCGAGACACTTCGTCACCGGCTTCTCGACTTCGCTCGAGGCGAACGGGTCTAGGCTGACACGGCTTTCCGCTTCGCCCACAGATCCCAGACGAAGATCCCCACCGCCACCCAGATCAGCACGAAGCTGACCAGCTTGGCTGGCGCGAGCGGCTGGTGGAAGACGAACAGGCCGAGGAAAAACACGATCGTCGGCGAGAGATACTGGATGAACCCGAGGGTCGAATAATCCATCCGCCGCGCGGCCAGCGCGAAGAGCAGAAGCGGCACGGCGGTGACCACGCCCGAAAAGACGATCAGCAGGCTCATCCACCAATCCTGCCCGAAGGCCGAGCCTTGCGGGCCGGCGGCGTACCACGCGGCAATCCCTCCGGCGACCGGCAGCAGGATCGCGCTCTCGATCGTCAGGCCAGGGAGCGAGCCGACTGAAACCTGCTTGCGAACAAGGCCATAGAGGGCAAAGCTGAAACCCAATGAGAGGCTGATCCACAGGCTCGTCACCGCGCCCGCCGCCAGCAGGGCGACCGCGATGGCGGCAATGCTCACCGCCAGCCACTGGCGGTGCGAGAGTTTTTCGCCCAGTACCAGCGTGCCGAGCAGCACGTTGATCAGCGGGTTCAGGTAATAGCCGATGCTGGTGGCATAGACCTCGCTCGCCATGATCGCCCAGATATAGACGAACCAGTTGATCGCGATCAGCACCGAACTCGCCAGCAGCGCGATCATGCTGCGCGGTGATCGCAGCGCGCTGATCAGCTCCCCGAACTGGCGGCGAAAGGCGACGATGGCGAGGCACAGCGGCAGCGTCCAGATGATCCGCCAGCCGACGAATTCGAAGGCGGGGATGCTCTTCACCAGCATCAGGTAGAGCGGCAGGAACCCCCAGATGAGGTAGGCGCTGATCGCCGGTGCAAGGCCTGAAGGCGCAGTCTCACCGGCGGCGGAAGAGGGGGTGGAGGATGCCATGGAGCGCCCGCGTTAGGCTTGCCCGCTCGGCTGCGCAAGGTGCCGCCCGGATGAACGCCGCCTTTCTGCCGCGATGGCGATTCGTTCAGGTTCATGCCTTTATAAATGAACGGTATCGCGGTTCCCAACCTTGCGCCCGTTCCCACCAAACGGTCGCCAGCGCGGGGGGCTTGCCCCTCGCGGAAAGCGCCTCCGGTTCCTTTTGACGGGGTCCGGAGGCGCTTTCGAACAGCGACTTCTTAACCAAGTTCGGGCAAGGCGGCAGGATGCGTTTTGCTGTTTGCCTCCTTTTGCCGGGTCTGCTCGCTGCCTGTTCGCAGGCCGAGGAAGCGCCCGATGTCGCCGCCGCTCTGGCGAGCGACCCGCTTGCCGCGCGCGCGCTCCACGATCCGCTGATGAGCGATCCCGATCTGTCCGCCTTGAGCGAGGCCAATGCCGCTTTCGGCTTTGCTGGCGACAGCGCGCTGCCGGTGATCCCCGCCACGCCCGAAGCCGCGCAGGCCGCGCGCGAGGCGGGACGGATCGAACTGCTCGAAGCGGGCGAGATCGCGCCGCTGCCCGATCCGGCTGGCGGCACGCCTGCCGTGCCGGGGCGCGGCGCATCGGCTGGCGAGCTGCTGGCGGCGCTGGGCGCTCCGGCCGCCTGCGGGTCTGCGCTCCAGCAGGGCTTTGTCTGGGCCGCGAGCCTTCCGCCGCCGGCCGCGATCATGCCGCAGGGCATGGCAGTGCGCGCCGCCGGCTCTCCCGCGCCCGCCTGCCAGCTGCGCCTGGTGCGCTACCACACTGCGGCTGCGGCGCCCGACGTGCTCGAATATCACTACAACCGCGCGCTGCGCGCCGGCCTTGCGGCCCAGCGCAGCTCTGATGTCGGCGAGGGCCTCATCGCCAAGGCTGCGGGCGGCGAGACCTTGCTGGTGAGCGTGAGACCGACCGCCAGCGGGCTCACCGAAGTCGATCTGGCCTACCGCAAGCCTTAGGGCCGCATCCCGACGCCGATGGTGGCGCACGGCTGGTCCATCTCGGTGCTGGCGACCGGATAGGCGCAGTAATCGGCCGCATAATAGGCCGCCGGGCGATGATTGCCGGACAGGCCGATCCCGCCGAAGGGGGCTTTCGAGGATGCCCCGTTGGTGGGGCTGTTCCAGTTGATGATCCCGGCGCGGATATTGGCCTAGAACCGCCCGTAATCATCCGCGGTCCCGCCGATCAGCGAGGCTGACAGGCCGAAGCGGGTGTTGTTCGCCTCGGCAATCCCGGCGTCGAGATCGGGCACGCGGATCACTTGCAGCACCGGCCCGAACAGCTCGATATCGGGCCTGTCCGGAATGTCGGTGACATCGATGATCCCGGGGCTGAGGAAAGGCAGATCGGGCAGCGAGCGGCGCATGTGCAGCAGCGGACGGCCACCGGCTGTCATCAGGGTCAGGAAGGCTTCGGTCAGGCGATCGGCGGTGTCATTGTCGATCACCGGACCCATGAAGGGCTGCGGCTCGCCCAGCGGATCGCCCACCATCAGCTTGCGCGCCATCGGCAGCAGCACCGCCATCAGATCATCATAGACCGCATTCTTGACGATCAGCCGCCGCGCCGCGGTGCAGCGCTGTCCGGCGCTGGTAAAGGCGCTCTGGATGATGATCGTGGCGGCGTCGGTCAGCTTGGGGGTTTCGATCACCACCAGCGGGTTGTTGCCACCCATTTCCAGCGCGACGATCTTGCCCGGATTGGCGGCGAGCTTGCGGTTGATCGCGATCCCGGCATTGGCCGAGCCGGTGAACAGCACCCCGTCAACGCCGGGGTGGGCGACCAGCGCCTTGCCTTCCTCCGGCCCGCCGATCACCAGTTGCAGCACGTCCTCGGGCACGCCGGCGCGGTGGAACAGCGAGACCAGCGCCTCGCCCACCGCCGGGGTCTTTTCCGAAGGCTTGAACAGCACCGCATTGCCCGCGATCAGGGCGGGCACGATGTGGCCATTGGGCAGGTGCGCGGGGAAGTTGTAGGGGCCGAGCACCGCCATCACCCCGTGCGGCTTGTGGCGCACCGCCGCGCTGCTGCCGACGCCGGCATCGAGTTTCTTCTTGCCGGTGCGTTCGGCATAGGCCTGCACCGAAATATCGACCTTGTTCGCCACCGCTTCGACTTCGGTGCGCGCTTCCCACAGGGGCTTGCCCGCCTCGCGCGCGATCATTTCGGCAAAGGGTTCGGCTTCGCGGCGGACTTCATTGGCGAAGCGGCGCATCACCTCGATCCGGTCAGTCAGCGGCAGCGCCGCCCAGGCCGACCATGATCGGCGCGCGATCGAGACGGAGGCATCAACATCGCCATGCTCCCCGCGCCACAATTCCTCGCCGGTCGCAGGTTCATATGAGATGAGGATATTGTCGGTCACGGTGCCTCTTTTGCCCCTTTGACAAAGCGATCCGTTGAACTGGCCGCGAGATACCCCGCCCGCAAGCCAAAAGATAGGGTCTTGGCCTGCCCATGCGCAAGCCAAGGATGAACCGCTATGCGAGGGCCGCGTGGCCTGCCGCCGCAGGGGGCGTGCCGTGGGCTGCGCCCATGCGCCGCAGGGCCTCCACCTTGGCGTGGAGCGGGCCCCAGTCGTCGTCGCGGTCGATCGCGTCCCAGATCGCCTCGACCTCCTCGATCAGCAGCGATTGCGGGCGCTCGTCCTGCCAATAGGGGTGGGTGTCGGGGGCCGCACGATAGTTCGCCAGCGCCGCGCCGAATTCGCCCTGCGGATCGCCGCGCCCGCCACGGTGGGCAAAGAAGAAGACATCGGGCTGGGCGCGCGCCTCGCGCATCGCCTGCTCGCAGGCCGCGACCAGTTGCGTATCGGCCTCCAGCCCCTGCGGCTCCACGCCCAGCCGCCAGCACCAGCGGCGCGAGACCGCCTCCATGTAGAGCGGCCCGAAGCGTTCGAGCGCGGCGATCAGCGGCGCCGAATCCGCCAGCAGCCGCAGCGCGACGGCCAACTGACCGCAGTTCCAGTGCAGCGCCTCGGGCTGGCGGCCAAAGGCATAGAGGCCCGCGTGGTCGAAATAGGCGGCGGTAAAGCCCGGCTCCCATTCCGGCAGCCAGCGCCACGGGCCATAGTCGAAGCTTTCGCCTGTAACGTTCATGTTGTCGGTATTGAGCACGCCGTGGACGAAGCCTGCCACCATGTAGCTGGCGGCAAGATCGGCCATGCGTTCGACCACATTGTGCATCAGCCGCACCGCAGGCTCCTCGCGTGCCGGGGCATCGGCGGGCGGGGGCGGGCCGGGGAACTGCGTGAGGCAGTAATCCACAAGGCTTGCCATGGCCTCGGCGTCCTCTATCGCCAGCAGGCGCTGGAAGGTGCCGATGCGGATGTGCGAGTGGCTGAGGCGCACCAACACCGCCGAGCGCGTGGGGCTCGGCTCGTCATTGCGCCACAGGTTCTCGCCGGTCTCGATCACCGAGAAGGTCTTCGAGGTGTTGACGCCGAGCGCCTCGAGCATCTCGGTCGCCAGGATCTCGCGCACCGCGCCCTTCAATGTCAGCCGCCCGTCGCCTGCGCGGCTATAGGGTGTGGTGCCCGAACCCTTGGTGCCAAGGTCCATCAGCCGTCCGCGCCCGTCGCGAACTTGCGCAAACAGAAAGCCTCGCCCGTCGCCGATTTCGGGATTGTACACGCGGAACTGGTGGCCGTGATATTTGAGCGCGAGCGGCTGGGGCAGGTTCCCGGGAAGCGGCTGAAAACGCCCGAAATGCGCCGCCCATTCGGCATCGCCCAACCCGGCAAGGCCCAAGCTCGCCGCTGCCCGATCATTGCGAAACCGGATGCGGGTTTCGGGGAAGTCGGCGGCCTCCACCGGGCTGGCCAGCCACGGGGCGAGGGCAAGGATGGCGGGTTCCGGATGATAGTCGCCGGACAAATCCGGGTGTTGCATGCCCAAGCTCATGCCGCGATAGTGGGGGCAAGCATTGCCGCGTGCAAGCCACCTTTCGCAAAGGGTGCCCTGCGCGGAGGCTGCAACCGACCAGAGGGAATATCGCCGCTCATGGCTGCACATTACGAAGATCGCTTCTGGACCAGCAGCGACGGGCTATCCTTGCATTATCGCAACTATCCCGGCCCTGAAGGCAGCACTGCGCTGCCGGTGCTGTGCATGCACGGGCTGACGCGCAACGCCCGCGATTTCGCGAGCCTTGCCGAGGATCTCGCCACCAAGCGCCGCGTGATCGTGACCGAGATGCGCGGGCGCGGCCAGTCGGACTATGCCAAGGTCTCGGATAGCTACACGCCGGCCGTCTATGTCGGCGATGTCGAGAAGCTGCTCGCAGAGCTGGGCATCACCCGCTTCATTGCGATCGGCACCTCGATGGGCGGGCTGATGACGATGCTGATGGCTGCCACCGCGCCCGGGCGCATGGCGGCGGTGGTGATGAACGATATCGGCCCCGAGGTGGAGACCGCAGGCCTGGCGCGGATTTCGGGCTATGTCGGGCAGGGGCGGTCCTATCCGACCTGGGTCCACGCCGCGCGCGGGCTGGCCGAGGCGCATGGCGCTGCCTTCCCCGATTTCGATCTGGATCAATGGCTCGAAATGGCCAAGCGCACCATGGTGGTGACCCAGAACGGGCGCATCAGCTTCGATTATGACATGGCCATCGCAGAGCCTTTCGCAAAGCCCGGCAATGCCGCGCCGCCCGATCTGTGGCTCGCCTACGAGGCCCTGCGCGATGTGCCGATGCTGCTGGTGCGCGGCGGGCTGTCCGATCTCCTCTCCGAAGAGACGGTCAAGCAGATGGGCGTGCGCAATCCCGCGATGCGCGCGATCACCGTGCCGCGCGTGGGCCATGCCCCGACCCTCGACGAGCCCGAGGTGCGCGCCGCGATCCACGCTCTGCTGGACGGGGTGGAATGAGCCAGAACTCCCGCGCGCCCTTGCGCGTCCTGCATTGCCATTCGACCTTTTCGGCCGGAGGCAAGGAAGTGCGCTCGGTCCGCCTGATGAACGCTTTCGGTGATGCAATGGAGCACACCATCGTTTCGGCAGAGCCCGAGGCGACGGGCGCACGCAGTCTCATTGCACCGGGCATTGCGGCGAAATTTCCGGCCGGCTTTCCCTCCTTGAAGGGCTTGCCCACGCCCGGCCGGCTGGCCGCGCTGGCCGAGGCATTGAAGCCCTATGATCTCGTCTGCACCTATAACTGGGGTGCGATGGATGTGGCGATGGCGCACACGGCCTTCGCCAAGCCCTATGGCCTGCCGCCGCTGGTGCATCACGAGGACGGCTTCAACGAGGACGAGGCGGGCGGGCTCAAGACCCGGCGCAACCTCTATCGCCGCGCGGCTTTGCGCGGGGCTTCGCGGGTGATCGTGCCCTCAACGGGGCTGGAGCAGATTGCGCTCGGCCCCTGGGCGCAGCCGCCCGAAAAGGTGCTGCGGATCGCCAACGGGATCGACACTGCCGCCTTCGCCGCCGCGCCGCAGCCCGCCGCCTTGCGGGTGGTGAAGCGCCCGGGCGAACACTGGATCGGCACGCTCGCGGGTCTGCGCCCGGTCAAGCAATTGCCCTTGCTGGTGCGCGCCATCGTCGATCTGCCCGATATCTGGCACCTCGTGATCTGCGGCGAGGGGCCGGAGCGCGATGCGATCCGCGCCGCTGCCGAGGCCGCCGAGATCAGCCACCGCGTCCACCTGCCCGGCGCGATTGCCGATCCGGCGCAGGTGATTGGCATGTTCGATATTTTCGCGCTGTCCTCGGCTTCCGAGCAGTTTCCACTCTCGGTGGTCGAAGCGATGGCGGCGGGCCTGCCGGTGGCCGCGCCCGATGTGGGCGATATCCGCAGCATGGTGGCCGAGGAAAACCGTCCCTTCATCGCGGTGCCGGACGATGCCGATGCGCTGGCCGCGATGCTGTCCGAACTGGCCGGAGACCCGCCCCTGCGTGCCCGGATCGGCGCGGCCAACCGCGCGCGGGCGCGGGCACATTATGACGCGGCGCAGATGATCGCGCACTACCGCGCCGCCTATGCCGCTGCCATCGGCCGGCCATTCTGAGCCCTCCCGCGCTTCATCCCCGGTTCAAACCCGTGCGGGCACAAGCGCCAGCGCGGCATTGCGGAAGCGCGCGCACCTGCCTAAAGAGCGCGGCAGTTCCGCCTGCAAAATCGGCTAGGCTTACAGATTAACCAAGGACTCCAGTTTCCGCATGGCGCGCACTCCGACCCCTTCTGCTCCGGGCACTCCGGCAATTCCCAACGAGGATGACGTCCTGATCCGCGAGATCGACGAGGCGGTGCGGCAGGACGATGCGCTCGAATTCCTGCGCAATCACGGCACCAAGCTGCTGGGCGCGATCCTTGCGCTGATCGCGGCGCTGGGCGGCTATCTGGTGTGGGATCACTATCGCCAGAAGGATCTGGAGGCGCAGTCCGAAACGCTGGTCGCCGGGCTTGATCTGGCCAAGCAGAACGATCTCAAGGGCGCGGCCGAAAAGGTGGCGCCGCTGCTCGACGCGGCATCGCCCGGCGCGCGCACGGGTGCGAGGATGCTGCAGGCTGCCGCCGCGCTCGAAGCGGGCGATGTGAACAAGGCGAGCGGGCTCTACAAGCAGGTCGCCGATGATGCCGAAGCGCCGCCGGCCCTGCGCGATCTGGCCCGCATCCGCGATGTCGCGGCGCGTTATGACACGATGAAGCCGGCCGATGTGATCGCGCGGCTCGGAGATCTGGCCAAGCCCGGCAATCCCTATTTCGGCGCGGCGGGCGAACTGGTGGCGATGGCCCATCTCGAAGCGGGCAACCGCGCCGAGGCGGGCAAGCTGTTTGCGGCCATGGCCAAGGACGAGGAACTGCCTGAAACCCTGCGTTCGCGCACCCGCCAGATGGCGGGCCTGCTCGGGGTGGACGCGATTGTCGATGTGAAGAAGCTGCTCGAAGACGAAGGGGTCTCGTCCGATGGCACTGGCGAGGCCGCTCCGGCGACCGCGCAATGAGGGAACAGGTTGGACGGACGGGTATGACACACATGAAAATCGCGCGCGCTGCGCTGCTGGCGGGCTTCATCGCTGTCGGGCTGACCGGCTGCAAGGGCGGCCTGTTCGGCGGCGGGGACGAAAAGACCACGCCGACCGTGGGCAACCGCATGCCGATCCTCTCGCGCATCGAAAGCGGGGCCGAAGTCGATCCCGCGCTCGCCGGTATCACCGTGGTGCTCCCGCCGCAGCGCTCCAATGCCGAATGGTCGCAGGCTGGCGGTTCGGCCAGCAAGTCCTACGGCCATCTCGCACTGGCGGAGACGCCCACGCAGGTCTGGACCGCGCAGATCGCCGGTTCGAGCAACCGCGCGCGGCTCGCCGCATCGCCGGTGGTGGGTGGTAACAAACTCTTCGTCGAGGGTACGGACGGCGTGATCATCGCCTACGACAAGGCCACCGGCGCCAAATTGTGGACCCGCGCCGACGCGGAAATGACCAAGGATCAGGAACCGTCGGAATTTGGCGGCGGGGTCAGCTACGAAGCGGGCAAGGTCTACGCCACCAATGGCGTGGGCGAGGTCAAGGCGCTCGATGCCGAGACCGGCGAGGTGCTGTGGAAGGTCAAGCCGGCAGGCCCGCTGCGCGGATCGCCGACGATCGCCTTCGGGCAGCTGTTCGTGATGACGCAGGACAACCAGATCATCGCGCTCAACATCGCCGATGGCTCGCCGGTGTGGGACGAAAGCGGTTCGACCACGCAGTCGGGCGTGTTCGGCGTCGCCGCGCCCGCTGCCGGGCAGGGCACGGTGATCGCGGGCTATTCGAGCGGCGAGCTGTCGGCCTATCGCTACGAGAACGGCCGCACGCTGTGGTCGGACGCTCTGGCGCGCACCAACATCTCGACCACTGTGGGCTCGATCACCGATATCGACGCCGATCCGATCATCGATTCGGGCCGCGTCTATGCGCTCGGGCAGGGCGGGCGCATGGCCGCCTACGAACTGCTCACCGGCCAGCGCATCTGGGAATTGAACCTTGCGGGCATTTCCACCCCGGCGATTGCGGGCGAGTGGATCTTCACGCTCACCGATGATGCCCGCCTGCTGGCGATTGCCCGCTCCACGGGCCGCGTGCGCTGGATCACCCAGCTGCGCCGCTACAAGGACGAGGAAGACAAGAAGGGCCCGATCTTCTGGACCGGCCCGGTGCTTGCCGGCGGCCAGCTGTGGGTCGCCAGCTCGCGCGGCGAGGTGTGGAAGGTCAGCGCGGGCGAGGGCTCGGCGCAGTTCTTCGCCGATCTCGGCCAGCCCGTCAGCCTCGCGCCGGTGGTGGCCGAGGGGCATCTCTACATCCTCGACGACAGCGGCAAGATCCACGCCTGGCGCTAGGCCGCACCGACATTCAGCTCTGGCGGCCTGCAAATGGCCCATTTCCGGGCTTCCGGTGCTCACGGCCCAAAAGGCCGCTGCGCTCCGGTTCCCGAAAATGCACCATTTTCGGCTCACCAGCGTCTGAATGTCGACACGGCCCAGGCCCCGCTTCAGCAGGGCGTTAACCCTTTTGCGCTAGGGCGGGCGGGTGATGAGCGCCGTCCAATCGCCCAATACTGCCTCCGCGCGCGCCCTGCCGCCGCCGTCCGACGTGTCGGCGGGGGTGGGCCTTGTCGGCCTGATCGGGCTGTTCGCGTGGCTCCTTTTCTGCCGCAACTATCCCGCCATTGCCGAAGCGCTGGGACTGACCGGAGCCCTTTCCCCCGAGCGCGGCGTCCTGTCCGGACCCTATGCGTCGCTCGCCGCCATGCTGTTTGCCGCCCTGCCGATGGCGGCGTGGTCGGTGCTGGTCGACAAGGTCCATCGCCGCCCTTCAACCGGGCTCGACTGGAGCCATGCGCGCCCGATTGCCGAGGTGCTGCCGGTCTCGGTGGTGAAGCTGTCGGGCCTGTGGGCGACATGGGCCATCCTTGCGGCTGCCTATGGCCTTGCGCGCTGGTACTGGAACGGGCCCTATCTCTTTGCGATGGAGGTGCTGGCCTTTGCCATCGTGCCGATGGTCGCTCTGTCGATCCCCTATGTCATCTGGCTTGATCGCCATCTGGTGAACCTGCGGGACGGCACCTGGCATTTCGGTGCCGCGGTGCTGGGGCTGGGCGTGATCGGGCGCGAGACCTGGGACAGCGCGCAGATCGCCAAGCACTGGCGCGCGTGGATCATCAAGGGCTTTTTCGGCGCCTTCATGATCTCGATCCTGCCGCCCGGCTTTGCGCAACTGGTCGAGGCGGACCCTGCGCGGATGATCGCCAATCCGGTCGATTTCATCATGCTGCTGGTGACGCTCTTGTTCGTGATCGACGTGCAGATCGGCACGGTCGGCTATCTCTTCACGCTGCGCCCGCTCGATGCGCATATCCGTTCGGGCAATCCGCTGCTGGCGGGCTGGCTCGCCGCGCTGATGTGCTATCCGCCCTTCGTGTGGGGCATCATCGGGCAGAACAACCAGATTCTGGGCTACGAGGTGGCAACGCCGGGTTGGGGCTACTGGTTCGCCGGCCAGCCGGCGCTGCTGTGGGCATGGGGCGGGCTGCTGCTGCTGCTGACCGGGGTCTATGCCTGGGCGACGGTGGTGTTCGGCATCCGCTTTTCCAACCTCACCTATCGCGGGGTGCTGACCCACGGGCCCTACCGCTTCACCCGCCACCCGGCCTATTTGTCGAAGAACCTGTTCTGGTGGGCTTCGGTGCTGCCCTTTCTGGTGAGCAACGGCTCGCTGGCAGACGCGGTGCGCAACTGTGTCTTTCTCGGCTTGGTCAACGCGATCTATTACTGGCGTGCGCGCACCGAGGAGGCGCACCTGCTCGCCGAGGATCCGAAATACCGCGAATATCACGCGTGGATGGAGCAGTACGGCCTTATCACCGCGCCGCTGGCACGCCTCAAGCGGACGCTGACCAGCGGCGGGGCAGTGCAGGGCGACAGCCCCCACGCCTACCCCGCCGAATAGCGCTCTTTTCCAGTGCGCTAAGATGCTGGCGCATCACGCACTGGATTTGCTCAAACGCCGCACGGGCTTAACCAATGTGCATTTGCACATTGGTATTACATCACCGGCGCGCCATCATCGGCGTGATACTTGAGCGCCTCGATCACCTGAAAGTCCATGCCCGCCAGCGCCGCCTGAAACGCGGCCATATGCGGCGTGGCGAAATGCGCGAGCAGCGCGGCTTCGTCCTGCCACTTCTCTACGATGTGGATGGTGCCGGGCTCCAGCAGATCCTCGGTAAAGGCATAGGCGATGCAGCCGCCCTCAGCGTTGGAGGCGGCCACCATATCGGCAATCGCGGCGCGCGCGGCCTCGCTTACGCCCCCACCCAGTTTGGCCTTGGCCAGTACGATCAGCATGTCTCTCTCTCCTGCTATTGTTTGTCCGGGGTCTCAGCGCGGGGTGCCAAACAAGGTGAAGGCCGCCCACAGCGCCGGATCGGGGTATTTCTTGCGCGTATCGAGCATCGCGAGACGCAGGGCTTCTGCCGGCACATTGGCCATGGCCTGCAGCTGGAAATGGTCCATCAGGTAGAGGGTCGCCTCGTCGCTGACACTCCACAGGCTCATCACCACACGCGGAACGCCCGCCTTCTGGAAGGAACGCGCAAGGCCGATAACGCCGCCGTCATGATTGAAGCCAAGTCCGCTCTGGCAGGCGCTCAGCACCACCAGATTGGCGCGCAGGCTCATCTGCTGCACTTCGCCCGCGGTAAGGAAGGCCTGATCGGGGCTCGGACCCGAAAGCATCAGGAAGCCGCCGGTCAGCGGCGCGCGCGGATCGGAAACGCCGTGGGCTGCAAAATAGAGCATTCGTGCCGATCGCATCCGGGCCAGTACCGCGGTCTTGGTCGCAGCCTCGCCGATCAGGGCTTCGGCAGCGACACGGTCGGCCAGCATCCGGGCTTCGCTCGCCGCGCCCGGCAGCCGCGGCACCTTCCAGTCGGGGCTGGCGGGCACCAGCGGATCGCCCACCACCAGCGGATCGACATATTCGTCAAGGCCCGTCCACGGCCGGATCATCTGATCGAGATCGAACAGGCCCGCCGATACGGTGATGCTCATCCGGTCGATCAACAGCTCGCGTCCGGTGAGCGGGAAGGCAGCGAAGGGATTGGTCGCGATCAAGCCGTTCGCCACGATCACCAGATGGCGCACGCCGAGCAGCGCCTTGCGGATATCGGGCGGCAGCAGGATTTGGTCGATGGGTGTGTTGCGATTGGCCTTGCTGGCCGTCACCACCGGTTCCGCAGGCGGCGCATCCGTGCCGGTCCACAAGGGCGCACGGCTGCGATCGAGCCCGTCGACAGCGAGGTCCTGGCGGTAGAAGCTCGCCGCAATCCGCAATTCGGCGGGCGTGATGTCGGTCTCGTGATAGGCGATGATGCCGCCGGTCCCGATCAGATAGATCGCCAGCTGGTCACCACGGTGCGAATAGAACAGCACCGCCGTGCCTTCGGGATAGCCGGGACTGTCATCGTCGCGCTGGGCGGCGAGATAGCGCGCCACATCGGCTACCGTGGCTTGCTTCATCTTGGGCGCGCTGAGGCCGCGCTTGGAATAGAGATCGGCCAGATCGCGCACGTGGCTCGCCGCATCCTCGGCAAAGTGCGCCGCCAGCGCGTCAGCAACAGAAACAGGCGGGGCGGGCTGGGCGGAGGTCTGAACCGTTCCGCCCAAGAGCAGCGCGATTATCACCAGCAGTCGGATGATCATCGCCGCTCTCCCGTTCAGAAGGATTGTTCGTAGACCCTGCTGATATCGCCGTTCCACTCGCCAAAATAGGCATCGAGCAGGCGCTGGGCGGGCACCTTGCCGCTCGCCACGATCTCGTCGAGCGTGTCGAGATAGCCGGTCTCGTTATCGCCCGCCGCATTGAGCCGCGCGCGCGATGCCAGCCCGCCATGGGCGATCTTCAGCGCCTCGCGGCCGATATCGCGCAGGGTGTGGCCGCCGGGGACGGGGGAATCGAGCGCGAGTTTCGGCGCGGCGGTGCGCAGCGCCTCGCGCTCTTCCATGGTCCAGTGCTTGACGAGATCCCACGCCGCATCGAGCGCGGTCTGATCATAGAGCAGGCCGACCCAGAAGGCGGGCAGGGCGCAGATCCGGCTCCACGGGCCGCCGTCAGCGCCGCGCATTTCGAGAAAGCTCTTGAGGCGCACTTCGGGGAAGGCGGTGGACAGGTGATCCCACCAGTCGCTCTGGGTCGGGCGCTCGCCGGGCAGCACCGACAGCTTGCCGTCGAGAAAATCGCGAAAGGAGAGCCCCGCTGCGTCGATATATCTCCCGTCGCGGAAGACGAAATACATCGGCACGTCGAGCATGTACTGCGCCCAGCGCTCGTAACCGAAGCCGTCTTCGAAGACGAAGGGCAGCATGCCGGTGCGCGCGGGGTCCGTGTCGGACCAGATGTGCGATCGATAGGACAGGAAGCCGTTGGGCTTGCCTTCGGTGAAGGGCGAATTGGCGAACAGCGCGGTCGCGAGCGGTTGCAGGGCAAGGCCGACGCGGAACTTCTTCACC
This sequence comes from Erythrobacter sp., assembly GCF_035194505.1. Taxonomy (NCBI): domain Bacteria; kingdom Pseudomonadati; phylum Pseudomonadota; class Alphaproteobacteria; order Sphingomonadales; family Erythrobacteraceae; genus Erythrobacter; species Erythrobacter sp. Next base: position 32,389 of record NZ_CP136573.1, read on the forward strand.
ATGTCGGCTTCGGACTGGTAATCGAGATTGACCTGGATGGTGCAGGTGCGCAGCATCATGTCGAGGCCCATGCTGCCCACGCGCGGCATGTGCCGCAGCATGATGTCGTAGCGGCCCTTGGGCATGATCGGCAGTTCTGCGCGGGTCTTGTCAGGCCACATGCCGAGCCCGAGATAGCCGACCCCGCAACGCTCGCCGACTTCCTTCACCTGCGCGAGGTGCCGTCCGGTCTCTGCGCAGGTCTGGTGCAGGTTTTCGAGCGGCGCGCCCGAAAGCTCAAGCTGGCCCGCCGGTTCAAGGCTGACAGCCCCGTCCGCGCCCTTCAGCGCGATGACCTTGCCGCCTTCCTCGACCGGGCTCCACCCGAATTGCTCAAGGCCCTTCAGCAGATCGCGGATGCCGCAAGGCTCGTCATAGGAAGGGGCGCGCTTGTCCGAATGCTTGTAGACGAGCTTTTCGTGCTCGGTGCCGATGCGCCAGTCGGCCGGCGGCTTCTCGCCACCGATCATCGGCAGGATCAGCTGGTCGATGCTTTCGATCACCGGATCGTCGGCACTGGATGCTTCACGTGTGCTCATCGCAAAGGGGGCCCTCTCTGGCCGGTTGCTTTAGAAAACCCACTTGCCGGTGGGAAGGGCAAAACGCCTTTGCCGCGACGAAGCCGGACTACCAGTCGCCCGCGAGGGCCATCCACAGGCCCAGCGCAGCGATGGCGGCGGTCTCGCCCCGCAGGATGCGCGGGCCGAGGGAGATAGGGCGGGCGCAAGGGTGCGTGCGGATTGCGGCCCGCTCGGCCTCGTCAAAGCCGCCTTCGGGGCCGGTGAGGATCGCAGCCGGCGCGCCCTTGTGGGCGGCAAAGGCGGAGGCGGCGGGTTCGCCGCCATTCTCGTCAGCGAAATAAAGCACGCGGTCCTCGGGCCAGCCGGCCAGCAGCGCATCGAGCTTCACCGTCTCGCAAAGTTCGGGCAGGGCGGTGAGGGCGCATTGCTCGGCGGCCTCGATGGTGAGGGTGCGGGCGCGATCAAGGTTGAGCTTGTCGGCGACACAGCGGCGGGTGATGACCGGCTGGATGCGGCCCGCGCCCAGTTCGGTCGCCTTCTCCAGCACCAGATCGAAGCGATCCTTCTTGAGCAAGCCTGCGCAGAGCCACAGATCGGGCACGGCCTCGCGCGGGCGGAGCATGTCCGCCACCTCCAGCACCACGTCACGCTTGCCCGCTTGCGCAACCCGCGCCGCCCATTCGCCGGTCGCGTCATCACACAGGATCACCACATCGCCTTCGCGCACCCGCATCACCTTGCCGAGATAATGCGCCTGCGGGCCGTCGAGCGCGACAATCCTGCCCGGCCCGAGCTGATCGGGCACAAACAGGCGCGGGGCGCTCTTGGGGGGCCATGCAGGGGTCGCGGGCATGGCTTTGCACTAGGCGCAAGGGACGCTAGGGAGCAAGCCATGTCCGCGCGCACGTCTCAATTCCTTATCGCCGCCGTCTTTCTGGTGCTGGGTGGCTGGTCGCTGTTTGCGCCGGCCAGCGTGATCGATCTGGCCATCACCGAGGCCTATCAGGACAGCAGCTACCTCACCCGCTTCACCATGGCCTGCTTCGGCGCGCAGGCGGTGTTGTTCGGGTTGATGACGCTGGTTACCCGCTGGACCGCGCGCGGCTTTGCGGTCTTCGCGGTGCTGCTGCTGCCGTTCTTCGGGTTCAATTACTGGTTCCATTACGAGGTGCCGGTGCTGACCAGCATCGGGATGCTCGACTTTGCCGGCAACATCACCATGCTGGCCTGCGCGATCATCGGCTGGCGCGCGGCAAGGCGCGAGGAACAGGCATGAGCGAGGGGATCGTCCCTGACAGCGAGCACCGCGGTATCGTCGCCCGCCTGCCGCAGCTTCCGCGTGACCTTGCGCTGCTGGCGCGGTTCGACCGGCCGATCGGCTGGTGGCTGCTGTTCTGGCCCTGTGTGTTCGGCGTGTGGCTGAGCGGTGCGGGGTGGCAGCCGCTGCTGCTCGGCTGGCTGCTGGCGGGCTCCATCGCCATGCGAGGGGCGGGCTGCGTCTATAATGACATCATCGACGCCGATCTCGACGCGCAGGTCGCCCGCACGGCGCTGCGTCCGGTGGCGAGCGGGCGGGTGTCGAAAAAGGCGGCGTGGGTCTGGCTCGTCGGCCTGTGCCTCGTCGGCCTCGCCGTGCTGCTGCAACTGCGCTGGGAGGCGCAGGTGGTCGCGCTCTGCAGCCTTGCGCTGGTCGCCGCCTATCCCTTCATGAAGCGCATCACATGGTGGCCGCAGGCGTGGCTGGGGATGGTGTTCAACTGGGGCCTGCTGGTCGGCTGGACGCAGCTGCGGCTCGACAACTGGGATGCGCTCGCGGCGATCTATGCCGGGTGTATCGCCTGGGTGATCGGCTATGACACGATCTATGCCCTGCAGGACCGCGAGGATGACGCGATGGTCGGCATCCGCTCCTCGGCGCTGGCGATGGGCGCGCGGGTGCAGGCGGGGATTGCGGGCTTCTATGCTGCGGCTGTGGCGCTGTGGGGCCTCGGTTTCTGGCTCTACCGCGCAGACCCCTTGGCGCTCCTCGCGCTGCTGCCGGTGGCAGGGCATCTGGCGTGGCAGGTGATGAGCCTCGACGCCGATGATCCGGCCAATCCGCTTGAACGCTTCCGCTCGAACCGCTGGGCGGGCGCGCTGATGGCGGCGGCGTGCTACGTCGTGGGCAATGCCTGATCCGGGGGCTTCGAGATGTGCAACCTCACCCGCATCACCCTGCCTGCCAGCGAAGTGGCGGCGTGGTTTGCGGCGGTGGAAGCAACACAAGGCGCGAATTTCGGCGCGGAGACCTATCCCGGCACCCCCGGCCTTGTGGTGGCAGAGGGGCAGCTGCGGGTAATGACATGGGGCTTCCCGCTGGTGCTCAAGGGCAAGCAGGGCCAGACCTTGAAGCCCAAGCCGGTCAACAACGCACGGACCGACAAGCTGGAGACCTTCTTCTGGCGCCATTCCTTCGAGGAGCGGCGCTGCCTCATCCCGCTCACCGGCTGGGCAGAGGCCGCGGGCGAGCGTGGCCGCATGACCCGCACATGGCTCTCGCTACCGGACGCGCCGCTCTTCGCGGCGGCGGGGGTGTGGCGGCAGTCGGACGAATGGGGCGCGTGCTATTCGATGGTGATGACCGACAGCGAAGGCACGGATGCCGCCAGCGTCCACGAACGCATGCCGGTGCTGCTCGCGCCGGAGGATCAGGCGCGCTGGATCGGCGGCACGCCGCACGAGGCGATGGCCCTGTGCCGTCCGTGGCAAGGTCCGCTGGTGATTGAGCGCACGCCTGAGCCGTGGGCGCGGGGCGCGGCCCATCAGCCGCAATTGTTCTAGGCGTAGCTCACCATCTCGAATTCGATCCCGTCCCAGTCGAAGAAGTAGAACCGCCGGCCCGGCTCGTAATCGCCGTGGCTGAAGGGTTCGAGCCCGGCGGCGATCACCACCGCCTCTGCGGCGTCCAAATCGTCCACCACCAGCCCGACATGGTTGAGCGGCGCGCCCTTGCCGAAGCGGGGGACGGGGCCTTCGCCGCGCGTGTAGACCGCGATGTAATCCTGCGTCCCGCCGACATGGATGGTCCAGCCGCCCAGTTGCGAGGGGCCGCGCCAGCGGATGTGCCAGCCGCATAATTGCGCGAGCAGGGCGGCGGAGCGCTCGGGATCGCTGACGGTAATGTTGACGTGTTCAAGGTGACCGGTGGGCATGGGGTTCTCCGTGGGTTTTTTCGTTGCAGGGGCGGGTGCGAATCAATCGGCTTGCCCCTTGTGCAATCTCAACCTAACTTCAGGTCAAGCTATTTCGGAGCGCCGCCGATGACCCGCCTCAAACCCACCGATCTCATTCCCATCGGGGAGATTGCGCGCCGCACCGGCCTCAGCGTCTCGGCGATCCGTTTCTACGATGACGAGGGGCTGATCGAGCCGGTGCGCACCAATGGCAACCAGCGGCGCTTCCTGCGCTCGGACATCCGCCGCCTGAGCTTCATCCTGATTGCCCAGCGCCTCGGCCTTGCGCTGGGCGAGATCCGGGCACAGCTGGCGACTTTGCCGCAGGGCCGCACGCCGAATGCGCGCGACTGGGAGGCGATCAGCCGCGCGATCCGCGCCACGCTCGATGCGCGCATTGCCGAGCTGACCCGCACCCGCGAGCGGCTCGACGGCTGCATCGGCTGCGGGTGCCTCAGCCTTGAACATTGCGCGATCTGGAACCCCGAGGACCGGCTCGGCCAAGACGGCCCCGGCCCGCGCAAGCTGATGGCGTGAGCGCGGCAGGCTGGCGGCTTGCAATTGCGGTCCATTGCCTGTTCAAGAACCGCCATGCATGAGCCTGCCGCACCATCGCTGCCTGACGGGCGGCTGGCCGACGAAACGAGAGAGAACCCCGATATGAATCCGCGCAACCTTGTCCCTGTCCTGACGCAAGTTTCCGCCGCCGCGCTGATGGCCGGGATGGCCGCCGCGCCGCAGGCCGCGTTGGCCGAGGATGCTCACGCGCACCACCACGCGCCTGCAATCCCGCAAGGAACCGGCTATTTCGCGAGCGACAGCACGCTGCCTTTCCTTGCGCCTGATTTCACGAAGATTTCCGAAGACGACTACATCCCCGCCTTCGAACAGGGCATGGCGATCGAGAAGGCCGAAGTCGCTGCGATCATCGCCAATCCGGAAAAAGCCACCTTCGCGAACACCATTGTCGCGCTGGAGAAGGCGGGCCGGATGCTCGGCCGGGTGGAGCGGGTGTTCTATGCGCTCACCGGCGCCAACACCACCGACCGGCTCGATGCGATCGACACCGAAATCAGCCCGAAGCTTTCGGCCCATAATGATTCGATCACGCTCGATCCGGCGCTGTTTGCACGGGTGAAGGCGGTTTACGATGCGCGCGCCAGCCTTGGCCTGACGCTCGAACAGGGCCGGCTGCTGGAGGAGACCTACAAGCGCATGGTCCACGCCGGCGCGCTGCTCACCCCGGCGCAGCGCGAGGAGGTGAAGGCGATCAATGGCGAGCTGTCCACGCTCGCCACCGAATTCGGCCAGAAGGTGCGCGCCGCGACCAATGCCCAGCCGCTGATCGTCGATACCGCCGCTGAACTGGCAGGCCTGTCTGAGGCCGATATCAAGGCGGCGGCCGATCTGGCGGCGGCCAAGGGGCACCCGGGCAAGTTCGCCATCGCGCTCCAGAACACGACGCAGCAGCCGCTGCTCCCTTCGCTCGAAAACCGCGCCACCCGCGAGGCGCTGTTCAAACTGAGCTATGGCCGCGCCGACGGGGCCAATCCCGAGCATGATACCCGCGTGCTGCTGGCCAAGATCGCCACCCTGCGCGCAAAGAAGGCCGCGCTGTTCGGCGAGCCTGACTGGGCGAGCTACACCATGTATGATCGCATGGCGAAAAAGCCCGCGACCGCGCTTGGCTTCATGGAGCAGATGGTCCCCGCTCTGGCCGCCACCCAGCGGCGCGAGGCGGCGATGCTGACGCAAGCGATCAAGGCCGATGGCGGCGATTACACCGTCCAGCCGTGGGACTGGTATCGCTATGCCAACCGCATCAAGGCGACCCGCTACGATCTCGACGAGGATGCAGTCGCGCAATATTTCCAGCTCGACAAGGTGCTGGAAGACGGCGTGTTCTACGCTGCGGGCAAGCTCTACGGCCTCAGCTTCAAGCGTCGCACCGATCTGCCGGTCTACCACCCCGATGTGTGGGTCTACACCGTGTTCGACGCCGATGGCTCGGAGCTCGGCCTGTTCTACTTCGATCCCTTCCAGCGCCCTTCCAAGCGCGGCGGCGCGTGGATGAGCAACTTCGTCGACCAGAGCGAGACCTGGGGCACCAAGCCGGTGATCTACAACGTGCTCAACATCCCCAAGGCCGCGCCGGGCGAAGTGCAGCTCGTCAGCTTCGATGATGTCGGCACCACCTTCCACGAATTCGGCCACGCGCTGCACGGGCTGTTCGCCAGCCAGCAGTTCGAGAGCCTCTCGGGCACGGCGACGGCGCGCGACTTTGTGGAATATCCCAGCCAGGTCAACGAGATGTGGGCGACTGATCCGCAAGTGCTGCAGAACTATGCCAAGCACTACAAGACCGGCGAAACCATCCCGATGGCGCTGGTCGAGAAGATCGAGGCCGCGTCCAAGTTCAACCAGGGCTATGATTTCGGCGAGACCGTGGCCGCAGCCCTGCTCGACATGAAGTGGGCAGCGCTCACCCCGGAAGCTGCCGCCGCGATCGACACGCCGGAGGAAGTCGACGCCTTCGAGACCCGCGCTTTGAAGGAACTCGGCCTTGAGGTGGACCTCGTGCCGCCGCGCTACCGTTCGACCTATTTCAACCACATCTTCAGCGATCCGGCGGGCTATTCCGCAGGCTATTACAGCTACTTGTGGACCGAAATGCTCGACCGCGACAGCCGCAAGTGGTTCCGCGACAATGGCGGGCTGACCCGCGCCAATGGCGATCATTACCGCAAGACCGTGCTGAGCCGCGGCGGGACGATGGACTATTTCGAGATGTTCCAGAACTTCGCCGGTCGCCAGCCCGATGTGCAGCCGATGCTGGAAGCGCGCGGGCTTGCGGGCGGGGAAAGCAGCGGCGGCGAGTAACCCCGCAGACCGGCGCAGGGCCGGGGACTAGCTCTCCGGCCCCAGCTGCGGATCGAGATCGCGCGGCCGTGCGAAATGCGCCAGCTTTGCGCAGTAGCGCTTGATCTGGCTCCAGTGCTCGATCTCGCATTCCAGCACGGCGAAGGCGGCGGTGGGGAACTTCACCACGGCTTCGCGGAACAGATCGTTTTCCTTGGACGGCGAGACCAGTTCGAGCAGCGTGTCCTGCAAGCCGGGATTGTGGCCGACGATCAGGATTGCCTCGGCCTCGTCATCGCCGCTGCCGGCATGGGCCTCGATCGTCTCGATGATGGTGTCATAGCTCGCAAGATAGAGCTTCTGGTCATAGACCGGCGTGATCTCGGGCAGGGCGCCCTCCAGCGTCAGCTTCACCCGCACGGCGGGAGAGGCGATCACTCTGTCCCACTTCACCCCGTGATTGCGGATATGATCCCCGATCAGCTGCGCGCCCTTCTTCCCGCGCGCATTGAGCCCGCGGTCGAAATCGCGCTGGTTCATGTCGTCCCAGTCCGATTTGGCGTGACGCAGGAGACCAAGGATCTTCACGGCAGAACGGCTCCCTTGGCGCTGGCGGGCGATGGCATGTACAGATTGTTTCCAACACCAGCCGCGATGCGTTGTAAAGCCTGATCAAGCGTGACGCGCAACACCGGCGTGCCGGGCGGGAAGGCGGCTTGCAGGCGCGTGGGGAAGGCGGGCGAGAGCATGACGAAGTGGCCCGCGTCATCCTTGCTCCGGATAAGTCGCCCGAAGGCCTGCGCCAGCCGCGCGCGGATGATCCGGTCGTCATAGGCAGAGCCGCCACCTGCCAGCCTGCGCGCCTTGTGCAGGATGTCGGGGCGCGGCCAGGGCACCTGCTCCATCACCACGCAGCGCAAGCTGTGGCCGGGCACATCTACCCCGTCGCGCAAGGCGTCGGTGCCGATCAGGCTGGCGCGCGGATCGTCGCGGAAAATGTCCACCAAGGTTCCGGTGTCGATCGGATCGACATGCTGGGCATAGACCGGCAGGCCCGCCCGCGCGAGGCGATCGGCGATGCGGCCATGCACAGAGCGCAGCCGCCGGATTGCAGTGAACAAGCCGAGCACGCCGCCGCCTGACGCCTCGATGATCCGTGCATAGGCCCCTGCCAGCGCGGGCAGATCGCCCTTGGCAATATCGGTGACGATCAGCACTTCGGCGCGGGTGGCGTAATCGAAGGGGCTTTCCGCCGCCGAAAGCAGCGGCTGCACCTCGACATGACCCGCGCCCGAACGCGCCACGGCGCTCGCCCATTTGTCGTCGTCCTGCGTCCTGTCCGTCAGGGTCGCGCTGGTCAGCATCACGCCATGCGCGGGTTCGAGCACCACGCGGGCGAAGGGCTTCATCGGATCGAGCCAGCGGCGATGGATCGCCACATCGAATTCGCGCGCGTCGGAACGATCAACCGCGAGCCAGTCGACGAATTCGGGGTCAGCCGGGCCGCCGAGCCGATCAAGCAGGGATTCCCACGCGGCGATCAGGTCAATCCGCCAGCCGAGCGCAAAGCGCGCGCCTTCGATCCGCGCGCGGCCCCCCCGTTCATTGGGCGCGTCGAGCCAGTCGGGCGGATCGGCCAGAATGGCTTCGAGCCTGCCGCCCAGCCGGATCAGCGGCACGCGGATGCTGGCCAGCGCCTCTGCGGCTGCACTGGCGGCCTCGATCACTTCGCCCGGCAGCCCCGCCGCTTCGGTCTCGATGCCGTAGCCTGCGTCAATCCCGCCGCTTTCGTCGCGGGCATAGGTGGCGGTGCGCACGGCAGCGAGCAGGGCTTCCAATGGGCCGAAGGGCGTATTTTCCGCGAGGCGTTGCAGCCAGCCGTCAGACGGGAGCAATTGCCCCGCCTTGCAGGCAGCCGCGATGGCTTCGCCCCCGGCCTCGTCATAGCTGGCAAGGTCAGCGAGCCGCGCCGAAAGCCCGCGTCTGCGCCCGCGCGATTCCTTTTCCGGGCCGATGATCCAGCGTCTGAGTTCGATGGTCTCCTGCCCGCTGAGCGTTGCCGCAAAGGTGCTGTCCGCCGCGTCGAACACATGGTGCCCTTCGTCGAAGATCAACCGCGTCGGGCGCTGGTTCGGGTCGCGCACGCGCGCCGCATTGACCATCACCAGCGCATGATTGGCGATCACCAGATCGGCCTGCGTGCTATCGCGCGCGGCCCGCTCGATGAAGCACTTCCGGTAATGCGGGCAGCCGGCATAGATGCACTCGCCGCGCTGGTCGGTCAGCGCCGCGATACCGCGCTTTCGGAACAGCGTGCCGAGCCAGCCGGGCAGATCGCCGCCGATCATGTCGCCGTCGCGGGTATAGGCCCCCCAGCGCGCGACCAGCTGCGCGAGCACCGCCGCGCGGCCGGCAAAGCCGCCTTGCAGCGCGTCCTCCAGATTGAGGAGGCACAGGTAATTCTCGCGGCCCTTCCTCACCACCACCGGCGGGGTGCCGTCGGTGCGCTTGGCTGGCCATGCGCGGCGGCTTTCGGCGCGCAATTGCCGTTGCAGGTTCTTGGTGAAGGTCGAGACCCACACCGTGCCGCCCGCCTGCTCTGCCCAGAGCGAGGCAGGGGCGAGGTAGCCCAGCGTCTTGCCGATGCCCGTGCCTGCCTGCGCCAGCGCCAGATGCGGGCGGCCGGGGGCGGAGCGGGGGGCGAAGATGCGCGCGGCGTCCTGCGCATAGGCGCGCTGGCCTTCGCGGCTTTCCGCGCCCTCTCCGGTAAGGCGGGCAAGCTGGGCGGAGACAGCCTCGGGCGCGAGTTCGATCTGGCGCGGGGCGGGGCGCTCGCCGGCCTCCTCCCATTCGGGCAGGCGCGCGAACAGCCAGCGCTCGGCCCGGTCGGGCTTGGCGATGTGGGGCTTCAAGACCTGCGCCCAGGGCCAGCGCAGGCGTTCCAGCGATTGCAGCGCCGACCATGCGCCCTCACGCTCAGGCCATGCGGCATCGCGGCAGGTGGCGATCAGCGCGCCTGCGGCCTGCTGGAGCAGGGCGGGGACATCGGCGTCGCTTTCGGGCACGGCGAGGCCCAGCGCCTCGGCAAGGCCGCGCGGGGTGGGCACGCAGAAGCGCGCCGGATGGATGAAAGCGAAGGCTTCGAGCAGGTCGAGCCCCGAGAGATCGGGATAGCCCAGCCGGCTCGCCACCAGCGGGGCATTGATCAGCAGCACCGGCGTATCGGCGGCGGCCATGATCGCGTCGCCCTTGGACACGGCCTGGGTGGCGCCTGCGGAGGAGCGCACCCCCCCATCACGCAACCAATGCCCGCCATGGCTGGCATGAAGCGCGGGGATGAGCAGGGGTTGGGGCGGAGATGATGGCTCGATCACAGCGGTTAGCTTGGGGTTTTGCCTGCGCAAAGTAAACGCCGCGCTCCACAGCTGCGGCGGGTTTGGGGGTGGGGCAGGGCAGCGCATGATCGCCGCCAGACCCCTTCCAGACCCCCTCCAGCCCCGATATGGCGCGCTGATGGGCCTTTTGCCGCGTGTTTCCGCCGTGTTTCACGTGAAACATTGGTGTTGCCAGCATCGCTGCCATGCGTGATAGGCGCGACCGCTATGACCACACCCGAAGAACTCGTTTCCGCAGCCCAGAATTCCAAGGCCTGGCCGTTTCAGGAGGCCCAGCGCCTTGCCAAGCGGATGCCGCAGGGGAAGCCCGGAGGGGTGCTGTTCGAGACCGGCTATGGTCCCTCGGGCCTGCCGCATATCGGCACCTTCCAGGAAGTGCTGCGCACCACGCTGGTCCGCCGTGCCTATGAAGCGCTGACCGGCGGCGCGCCGACGCGGCTGGTGGCCTTTTCGGACGACCTCGATGGCCTTCGCAAGGTGCCCGACAACGTCCCCAATCAGGCGATGCTGACCGAGCACCTCGGCAAGCCCCTGTCGCGCATCCCCGATCCCTTTGAAAAGTTTGAAAGTTTCGCGGCGCATAACAATGCGATGCTGCGGGAGTTTCTCGATCGTTTCGGGTTCGAATATGAATTCGTCAGCTCGTCCGATTGCTACAATTCGGGCCGGTTCGACGATGCGCTGAAGGGCGTGCTCGCCAATTTCGGCGCGATCATGGAGATCATGCTCCCCACACTCGGGGAGGAGCGCCGCAAGACCTATTCCCCCGTCATGCCGATTTCGCCCACCACCGGCGCGGTGCTGCAGGTGCCGATCGAGGTGGTTGATGCCGCCGCGGGCCTGATCCGCTTCACCGACGAGGACGGCTCTGTGGTCGAACAGTCGGCTCTGGGCGGCATGGCCAAGTGCCAGTGGAAGGTCGACTGGGCGATGCGCTGGGTCGCACTTGGCGTCGATTACGAGATGTATGGCAAGGACTTGACCGATAGCGGCATCCAGTCGGGCAAGATCGCCCGCGTGCTCGGCGGCCACAAGCCTGAAGGCCTGATCTACGAGCTGTTCCTTGATGCCAAGGGCGAGAAGATCTCCAAGTCCAAGGGCAATGGCCTGTCGATCGAGCAGTGGCTGCAATATGGCAGCGAGGAGAGCCTCGGCTACTATATCTTCGCCAATCCCAAGAGCGCCAAGCAATTGCACGCAGGGGTCATTCCCAAGGCGATTGACGATTACTGGCAGTTCCGCACCGCCTTGCCGACGCAGGATATCGACAAGCAGTTGGGCAATCCGGTGTGGCACCTGTTGCGCACCGGCCAGCACCATGACGGGGCTGAAGCCCCGGGCGCGGGCGACAGCCTGCCGGTGCCTTTCAGCCTGCTGCTGAACCTCGTTGGCGTGCTCGGCGCGGGCGCGACGCGCGAGGCGGTGTGGTCATACCTCGGCAATTATGTCGCGGATGCCGATCCCGCCGCGCACCCCGCGCTCGATGGGCTGGTGATGAAGGCGCTCGCCTATAACCGCGATTTTGTCGCCTCGACGCTGGCCAAGCGCGCGCCGGTCGATGGCGAGGTCGCGGCGCTTTGGGCGCTCGATGCGGCGCTCGCCGATGCACCGGCGGACATGAGCGCGGAGGACTTGCAGACCATCGTTTACGAGATCGGCAAGCAGCCCGAATTCGGCTTCGAGAGCCTGCGGGACTGGTTCAAGGCGCTCTACGAAACCCTGCTCGGATCCGAACAAGGCCCGCGCATGGGCAGCTTCATCGCGCTCTACGGAATCCAGCCGAGCCGCCAGCTGATCGCCGAGGCGCTGGCGAAAGCCTAGCCTTGGCCTGCGCCTAGCGCCACTGGCGGGTGCGGTACCACTTGGTGATGACGTATTTTGCGCCCTTCACCACCGGCATGCCGGCGTGCATCGTGCCTTCGTTGGGGCTGCCATCGGGAAGGGCGTTGTTCCACACCAGCAGCACGCCTGGCTTGGGCTCGATCTGGATGCCGATTTCGGTGAACAGCGTCTCGCCGCCTTCCTCGACATCGTTGAGATAGGCCATCGCCGTCCAGCTGCGCTGCCCGCCGCGCGCTTCCTCCAGCTTCCAGTATTTCTCGCTGACATAGAACCAGTCATTATGCGGCTGGAACTGCTGGCCGGGCAGATAGCGCTGGCCCTGCACCGCTTCGCCGATCGCGGAATCGAGGCCGAGCAGATCGTCGATCCGGCGCGAGATGCCGCGAACGAAGCTCTCCTCGGGATCAAGGTCGCCGGAGTACGAGGTGCGGAAACCGCTCGCGTAATCAAGCTCGTGCAGCGAGGAAGGGCGCGCCACATCGTCGATCATGGCGCACAGGCGCTCGCACTCGGCAAGGCTGAGAAAATCGCCGATCGCGAAGAGCTCGCAGTGATCGTTTTCGATTTGGTAGACGCCCGGATCTGCTGCCAGCCGCGCGCGCACAAGCGCGCCGACACGGGCGAGGGCTTCCTGATCGGGCACAAGTTGGGCGGCGCTCATGCCCGCCTGTTAGCAAGTGGGGCGCGCGGCGCAATCCTGCACCCGCGCGCCCGGCAACTTGGCTCTTACCAGAAGAAGTCGTGGATCACGTCCACCACTTCGCCGGTGTAGATGTCGACCAGCACGACATCGTCGTAGTAGCGCACCCACTGGTACGGTCCGTAGACCGGCGGCAGGCGGTAGGACCACGGGTCATTGATGAAGAACCGCGGCTGGAAGAACAGGCTGTCGAGGAAGAAGCCGATATTCAGCCTGTTGTAGCGGTGCGAGCGGTAAGGCGCGAAATAGGGCCCCGGGTGGAACTGGAAGCGGTTGCCGCGCCGGAAGCCGTTCCAGTCATAGTCCCGGTTGCTGCGCCAGCGATTGTCCCAGCGGCGGAAATCATTGCGATCCCAGCCGTTCCAGCCGCCATAGCTCCAGCGCCAGTCGTCGCGTCGCCAGTTGCGGCGGTCGCGGCGATAATCGCGGCGGTCACCATCGCGCCAATCGCCGTCACGCCGCCCATCGCGCCAGTCGCCATCGCGGCGACCGTCACGCCAATCACCATCGCGACGACCATCGCGCCAGTCGCCATTACGGCGCCCATCGCGCCAGTCGCCATCGCGACGACCATCGCGGCGGCCATCACCCTGGCCGATGCGGCCGCCGACCGGCTGATCGGCGCGCGCGTCGCCGCCCCGGCCGACATTGACAGGGGGCGGAGGTGTTCCGCCGTCGCGGCCCTGCCAGCCGCGCGGGTTCTCGCGCCGCCCGTCGCCACGCGGCCCGCGATCGGGGCGCTGGTCGAAGGTGTCAGCGCGGCGCTCGGTCTCGGCCGAGGCACGCTGGGCGCGGCGCATCACATCCGTGCCGAAACCGTCGCGGTTGGGGCGCTGTTCGGCGTTGCCCCGGCGTTCGGCGCGTTCGGCGCGTGCGGGACGCTCGGCGCGGGTCGGGAAGCTGCGCTGCTGCGGGGCTTCGGCTGTCCGGGGCTGTTCGAACCTCGGCGCGCGCGGTTCGCTGCGGACAGCCGGACGTTCGGTGCGGACCGGACGCTCGGCACGGCTCGGCTGAGCGCGCTCGATACGCATCGGCGGCGGGTCGGAATAGTCGGGCTGGCGCTCGGGCATGTCTTGCGCAAAGGCAGCGGCGGGAGCAGCGAGGGCAAGCATCAGGGCGAGAGCCGAAAGCGCGCCGCCCCGGGATGTCAGGGTCTTGGTCATGTGTGCCTCCAGTGTCGCCCGCCCACCACAAGCGGCCAATTGATGCCCCCTGTTAGGCTGCGGCAACTGTCGCAGGGATGAACCGTCAGTGCGATATTCAGAAAAATATCACCTTGGATGAACAATTCTGCACGCGCTTGACGCGACGACGATTGGCTCCGAAGGCGCGGGCCATGTTCGAAACCCTCGACGAGATCCGCAGCGACTGCGCCAATCGACTGATCCGCGCCGCGCGCGATCGCCATTCACCGATGCACACGCCGGTGATCGTCACCGCCGATGTCGATGCGCGGGTGATGGTGCTGCGCGCCTTCGATATGGCGACGTGGACGCTCCGGCTCCACACCGATATTCGCGCGCCCAAGGCCCACGCGGTGGCCGCGGACGGGCGGGTTGCGGTGCTGCTCTATGACAAGGGCGCCAAGATCCAGATGCGTCTGCGCGGGACGGGCCGGATCGAAGCGCAGGGTCCGGTGGCCGATGCGGCTTGGGCGGCGAGCACCAATTTCGCGCGGCGCTGCTATCTGGGTGAAGGGCCGGGAGCGGCATCGGACGGGCCCACCTCGGGCCTGCCGCCGGAGTTCGAGGGGGTGGAGCCCGATGACGCGCAGATCATCCCCGCGCGAGAGAATTTCGCCATGCTGCTGATCGAGATTGCCGAGATCGACTGGCTTTATCTCGCCCACACCGGCCATGTGCGCGCGCAATTCTCGCGCGGCGCGGAAGATGGCTGGGAAGGGCGCTGGGTAGCGCCTTAGGCGCTCGCCGTTTCGGGCGGCGGCAGAAAGATCACTTCCTCGATCTCGCTGGCGGCGACCACGTGATCGCTGCCGGTCTGCTGCGCCGCATCAAGCGCCGCGCGCGCCCGCGCAATCAGCGCCTCGCCCGCAAGACCGTGCTCGTCGGCGCCGGGCATGACGATGGTGAAGCCTTCGCCCGCGATCTGGGTGAAGCTGTCCTCGCGCCGCACGCCCGCCTTCATCACCGCGGCAATATGGCCCAGCACCTGTTCGCGCGCTTCGCTATCCCAGCCGGCGCGCAGCATCGCGATCTGGTCGATCCTGCCGGTCAGCACCGCGCGCGCGGCCTTGCGGGTGGCGCGGCGGCGATTGACGCGCTCCACCGCCTGTCCCAGCATCGAAGGCGCGAAGAGCTCGGCGAGCGGACTGGAAACGGGTTTCGTCGCGGGCGCTGCCGGGACGAGCGCGCGGCGATGGCGCAGGCGTTCCACAAACACGCCGAGCGCAAGCGCTGCCGTCGCGGTGACCATGGCCGCTTCGAGCGGCACTGCAATTCCGGTGACCACGTGGCTATGCCCCCATGCGACCCTGTATCGCTAGGGAGAATGCCGTAGCCCTGCTTAAGAAGCCGTAAACCAGGCGCGGGCGCCTGAAGAAACGCCCGCGTCGGGAAGCACTTACCGGGTGAGCTTCTTGTAAGCGAGACGCGTCGGGCGATCTGCCGCATCGCCCAGACGGCGGCGCTTGTCTTCCTCATAGGCTTCGAAGTTGCCCTCGAACCATTCGACATGGCTGTTGCCTTCAAAGGCGAGGATGTGCGTCGCCAGACGATCGAGGAAGAAACGGTCGTGGCTGATCACCACTGCGCAGCCCGCGAAATTCTCGATCGCGTCTTCGAGCGCGGCGAGGGTTTCGACGTCGAGATCGTTGGTCGGCTCGTCCAGCAGCAGCACGTTGCCGCCGGCCTTCAGCATCTTGGCCATGTGCACGCGGTTGCGCTCACCGCCCGACAGCTTGCCGACGTTCTTCTGCTGGTCGGCGCCCTTGAAGTTGAACGCGCCGACATAGGCACGCGTGCTCATGTCCTGCCCGTTGACCTTCATGTAATCGAGCCCGTCGGAGATTTCCTCCCACACGTTCTTCTTGGGGTCGAGATGGTCGCGGCTCTGATCGACAAAGCCGAGGCGCACGGTCGAACCGATCTCCACCGTGCCGCTGTCGGGCTGTTCCTTGCCGGTGAGGATCTTGAACAGCGTCGACTTGCCCGCGCCGTTCGGCCCGATCACGCCGACAATCCCGCCCGGGGGCAGCATGAAGGAGAGGTTTTCGAACAGGAGCTTGTCGCCATAGGCCTTGGTGATGTTCTTGGCCTCGATCACCTTGCCGCCCAGACGCTCGGGCACCTGGATGACGATCTGCGCCTTGCCGACCATGCGGTTGTCCTGGCTGTTCTGCAGCTCCTCGAACTTGCGGATACGCGCCTTGGACTTGGTCTGGCGCGCGGCCGGGGTCTGCCGGATCCATTCGAGCTCGCGCTGCAGCGCCTTCTGCTTGCCGCTTTCCTCGCGGCTTTCCTGCTCCAGACGCTTGGCCTTCTTCTCGAGATAGGTCGAGTAGTTGCCTTCGTAGGGGTAGTAGGAGCCGCGATCGAGTTCGAGGATCCATTCGACCACGTTATCGAGGAAGTAGCGGTCGTGGGTGATCATCAGCACCGCGCCGGCATATTCCTTGAGGTGGTTTTCGAGCCATTGGACGCTTTCGGCATCCAGGTGGTTGGTCGGCTCGTCGAGCAGCAGGATCGAGGGCTTCTGGATCAGCAGGCGGGTCAGCGCGACGCGGCGCTTTTCCCCGCCCGACAGGTCCTTGACCGGCCAGTCGCCCGGCGGGCAGCGCAGGGCTTCCATCGCGACTTCGAGCTGGTTGTCGAGCGTCCAGCCGTCAACCGCGTCGATCTTGTCCTGCAGCTCGCCCATTTCCGCGCCGAGCGTATCGAAATCGGCATCGGGCTCGCACATCAGCGCCGAGATTTCGTTGAAGCGATCGACCATGTCGGCGATCCCGCGCGCGCCGTCCTTGACGTTTTCGAGCACGGTCTTGGTCGGATCGAGCTCCGGCTCCTGCTCAAGATAGCCGACGGTGATGTTCTCGCCCGGCCAGGCCTCGCCAGTGAAATCGGTATCGATCCCGGCCATGATCTTGATCAGCGTGGACTTGCCCGCGCCATTGGGGCCGACGATGCCGATCTTCGCGCCCTGATAGAACTGGAGCGAGATGTTGCTGAGCACCGGCTTCTGGGCACCGGGGAAGGTCTTGGTCATGCCCTTCATGACGAAGGCGTATTGCGCGGCCATTGTGTGGGTCCTTGATGGGATCGGCTGGATTGGCTGCGCAGATAGGGAAGGGGAGGGGGAAGGGCAAGCGGCTAGACTTGGCCAGCGGCGGGCTATAGCACCACAGCCCATGAACAAGACCATGCTTGCGCTCGCCGCGCTCTCGCTCGCCGCTCCGGCCCTCGCCAACACGCCTTCGCCGCGCCCGACGCTGGAGCAGGCCGCCGACGCCGCGCTAACCCATGACATGCACGCATGGGATTTTGTCGAAGGGATCACCACCGAAGTCGGCCCGCGTCAGGCCGGGACCGAGGCCGAGGCGCGGGCGCGGGCCTGGGCCACCGCATGGCTCAAGGCCCGCGGCTTTGCCAATGTCGCAGACGAGCCCTTCATGATGGAGACCTGGGTGCCGGGCGATATCGCCCGTGCCCGCGTCACGGCGCCCTTTGCGCAGGAACTCGCCGTGCTGCCGCTCGGCGATTCCGCCGCAACCCCGGCAGGCGGGATCGAGGCCGAGGTGGTGTTTTTCCGCAATGTCGAGGAACTGCGCGCAGCACCTGCGGGCAGCCTCAAGGGCAAGATTGCCTATATCAGCCATGCCATGACCCGCACGCAGGATGGCAGCCAGTATGGCTTTGCCGGGCCTGCGCGTTGGGTCGGCGCAGGGATCGCTGCGAGCAAGGGGGCTCTCGCCACCATCATCAAGTCGGTCGGCACCGATCACCACCGCAACCCGCACACTGGCGGCACCAGCTTCCCCGAAGGCGTGGCGCCCACGCCGGCGGGCGCGCTGAGCCTGCCCGATGCCGCCAACCTTGAACGCATGTTCGCGCGCGCTGACGGGCGTCCGGTGACGCTGAAGCTGGAGATGAACCCGCGCCAGATCGGCGAGACACTGAGCGGCAATGTCGTGGGCGAGATCGTCGGGCGCAATCCCT
The DNA here is from genome assembly GCF_035194505.1 of Erythrobacter sp. Classification (NCBI taxonomy): domain Bacteria; kingdom Pseudomonadati; phylum Pseudomonadota; class Alphaproteobacteria; order Sphingomonadales; family Erythrobacteraceae; genus Erythrobacter; species Erythrobacter sp. Next base: position 50,128 of record NZ_CP136573.1, read on the forward strand.
CGCTGCCGCCGGTTCTGCTGGCCTGCCATATCGACAGCTGGTGGAACGCGCCGGGTGCCTTTGATGACGGTGCCGGCTGCGCGATCATCGCGGCTGCGGCGAAGAATGCGAGCACTGCCGGACAGCCGCTGCGCACCATCCGCGTGCTGATGGCGGGCGCCGAGGAAGTCGGCCTGTTCGGGTCGGTCGCCTATTCCAAGGCGCACCTTTCCGAGCCCATCGCCGTGGGCCTCGAGAGCGATTTCGGCGCGGACCGGATCTGGCGCTTCGACAGCAATTTCCGCACCAGCAACCCGGTGCTGCACAAGAAGATTGCTTCAGCCGTCGCACGCTTTGGCGTTTCGGCCGGCACTGATGTCGCGGGAGGCGGCGCCGATCTCAACGTCGTGCGCGATCAGAAGGGCGCGCTGATCGATCTCCAGCAGGACGGCACCCGCTATTTCGACCTGCACCACACGCCCGACGATACGCTCGACAAGATCGACCTTGCGCAGCTGCGCCAGAATGTCGCGGTGTGGACGCAGGTGGTCGGCATCCTCGCGAACGAGGATACCGCGATCCTGACCGGCACGCCCGTCCCGGCTGCGCCCGCGATCATGGGCGGCAAGTAGGCCCGGCACAGCGCCGCCGCCAGCGCCTGATCAACCGGCACAGGCCTCCTCCAGCGCGATCCTCAGATCGCCCAATCGGATCGCGGCCACTGCCGCGTCGGGATCGCTCGCGGCCAGCACCATGGCGACTTCGCGCAAGGACTGGGCGAGCCGGTCGATCTGCTGCAATTGCACCAGATAGCGCCCGGCAATGCCGGCATCGCTGCACAGCACGAGGCCGAAATTCTCGGATTCCTCGGCCAGCGCGGCGAGTTGCGTGCCGATGCCCGCCAGCAGGTCAGGTGAATGCGGCGCGCCCCTGCGGGCAGGCGCCGGTGTGGAGATCGTCTGCGCCATCCTCAGGCCGCCAGATCGAGCGGTTCGTCGATCATCAGGCGCGCCAGATCGAGCACCATCACCATCTCCTCGCCCAGCGGCGCGATGCCCTGGATGAAATGGGTGATGGTCTCGTGGCCCATGGCGTCGGGGTTCTGCAGGCTGCCGGCATCGATCGATACGATATCGGCGACATCATGCACGATCAGTCCGCGCAGCTGGCCTTCGTGTTCGATCACGATGATCGGATTGCGCGGGGTCGCCTCGGTCGGCTGCCAGCCGAGACGGGCGGCCAGATCGACCACCGGCAGCACCGCGCCGCGCAGGTTGACGACGCCGGCGACATAATCGGGCACGCGCGGCAGGCGGGTGACAGGCGACCAGGCGCGGATTTCGCGCACGGTCATGATGTCGATCCCGAAGCGCTGGCTGGCGATGCCGAAGGTGATGAGTTCGTGGCGCATGGCTCAGGTCCCCGTTGGTGCTGGCGGATCAGTGGATGACGCGGCGCAGGGCTGCGGTGAGCTTGTCGGCGTCGAAGGGCTTGACGATCCAGCCCGTCGCTCCGGCATTGCGGGCGCGCTGCTTCTTTTCGTCCGAGCTTTCGGTGGTCAGCACCAGGATCGGGCGTTCGGCGTGCAGCGCGCTGGTGCGCAGCTTCTCGATCAGGCCGAACCCGTCGAGGCGCGGCATGTTGATGTCGGTGATGATCACGTCGACCTCGTTGGTGGCGAGCCATTCGAGGGCTTCCTGGCCGTCCTCGCACTGCTCGACCTGAAACCCGCGCGAGCTGAGCGCACCCAGCAAGAGGGCGCGCATGCTGGCGCTGTCGTCGACGGTAAGGACGCGAATGGTTGAGGCATTGGTCTCTTGCATGATGGGTTCCCATTCGTCTCAGAATAGCTCGACCGTCCTGTCCCCCGTCAGCACCAATGGCACAGATTTGAGGTTGTGATTTAAGGAGGGTTGGGGCTTCGTCGTAGTGACGAAGGAACGAAGATGAAGACCCAACCCTCCTTGAAAAATGCCCCTCCCAAGAAGGCCCCTGCCGAGCGGGTGGTGAAGGACATCCGGCGGCAGACCCGGCGGCATTTGTCGGCCGAAGACAAAATCCGCATCGTGCTCGATGGGCTACGCGGCGAGGACAGCATTGCCGAGCTGTGCCGCAAGGAAGGCATCGCTCAGAGCTTGTATTACACCTGGTCGAAGGAGTTCATGGAAGCGGGCAAGCGCCGCCTGGCCGGTGACACTGCTCGTGCCGCAACCACCGGCGAAGTGCAGGATCTGCGCCGCGAGGCCCGTGCCCTCAAAGAATGCGTTGCGGACCTGACGCTCGAAAACCGTCTGCTGAAAAAAAGCATGATCGCGGATGGGGAGGGCGAAGAATGAGGTATCCCGCATCCGAGAAGCTTGAGATCATCAGGGTCGTCGAGCAGTCCCACCTGCCCGCCAAGCGGACGCTCGACAAGCTGGGCATCGCCCGTCGGACCTTCTACCGCTGGTATGACCGCTATCTCGAGGGCGGGCCGGAGGCGCTGGAAGATCGCCCTCCGCGCCGAGCCGGGTGTGGAACCGCATCGCGCCTGAGGTGCAGGATCAGATCGTCGGACTCGCGCTGGATTACAGCGAGCTGTCCCCACGCGAACTGGCCGTGCGATTTACCGATGAACGCCAATACTTTGTGTCCGAAGCCACGGTTTACCGCCTGCTGAAAGCACACGACCTAATCACCAGCCCGGCCTATGTCGTGGTGAAAGCGGCTGATGCGTTCCATACCAAGACCACCCGGCCAAACGAGATGTGGCAGACCGATTTTACCTACTTCAAGATCATCGGGTGGGGCTGGATGTATCTCTCCACCGTGCTCGACGACTTCTCGCGCTATATCATCGCCTGGAAGCTGTGCACCAACATGCGGGCCGAGGATGTGACCGACACGCTGGACCTCGCCCTGGCAGCTTCCGGCTGCGACAGCGCCACGGTGCTGCACAAGCCAAGGCTGCTCAGCGATAATGGTCCCAGTTACATCGCGGGAGAACTGGCGGAATACATCGAGGCCAACAAGATGAGCCACGTGCGCGGCGCCCCGATGCACCCGCAAACCCAGGGCAAGATCGAGCGCTGGCACCAGACCCTGAAAAACCGCATCCTGCTGGAGAACTACTTCCTGCCCGGCGACCTCGAGGCCCAGATCGAGGCCTTCGTCGAGCACTATAACCACCAGCGTTATCACGAAGCGCTGTCCAACGTGACACCCGCCGACGCCTACTTCGGCAGGGCCCCAGCCATCATCAAACAGCGTGAAAGGATCAAGCGACAGACCATCGAACATCGGCGCTTGCAACACCGCAACCTCGCCGCGTAACATCAACCCCCGGACGAGGCCCGCACTCCGCTAATTTACGCCCCGTGTTGTGCCGAATGTTCTGACGACGGACAGAGCCGGGCACGCCGCCGCGCCTCCGGCTGGTCGAGCGCGATCCGGTCAATGGGTGCCGCCCGTCGGCAGACCTCCTGTTCGGCGCGCTCGCTCGCAGCGGCTTGCCGGTCCTCGGCGGCCTGCTCACCGGCAGCGGGGCCGACGGCGTTCGCGGCCTCCGAATTCTAGCCGAGGCGGGAGGCAAGGTGTTCGTCCAGCGCCCTGCCGATTACGCCCCGCGCGATCGCTATGACGGGGTCCGCGCGCTCGGGCTGGAACTGTCCGATCTCAAACAGGAAGCGATACCCGAGTGGATCCTCGAACAGACCAATGCGGCGGCAGCGTAAGGCGGCCTAATCCTCCAGCCACTGCTTGACGGCAAACCAGCCGACCACGATCGCACCGATGACGAGGCAGAAGGCGACCACACCCCAGAAGGCCCAGCGATGATCGGCAAAGGGAATGCCTTCGACGTTCATGCCCAGAAGGCCGGTGACGAAGGTCAGCGGCAGGAAGATGAAGGCGACAATCGCGATGGCAAGGCTGCGCTGGTCGATCTGTTCGGTGCGCAGATCGGTGAGCTGTTCGTGCAGCAGCGCCGCCCGCTCGCGCACTGCCTCCAGTTCTTCGGCCATGCGCGCAAAGCGGTCCGCGGCATCGCGCAGATGCATCCGGTCTTCCTTGCTGATCCAGTCGAATTCGAGCTGCGCCATGGTGACAAGCGCATTGCGGTCGGGTGCGATGAAGCGGCGCAGCGCAATGGCCTGTGATCGCAGCACGGAGATGCGGCGGCGCAAGGCGTAGATGTCGCCGCTTTCTATTGCAGCTTCGCAATCATCAAGTTCGTCGGAAAGATCGGCAATGCGGGGATCGAGTTCGGTGCTGATCGTCTGGGCGAGCACCGATACGAAATCCCCGCCATCGGCCAACCGCCCGGCGCGCATCGCCTCCTCGACCTTGCCCAGCGCGGCGAGCGGCTTGCGCGAGACCGAGGTGACGCGGCGCGCTTCGACCCATACACGGATCGAGACCAGCGGCTCGCTGTCGCTGGGCGACGCCTGCCCGGTGCCGCGCAGGTTGATAAGCGCTGCCTCATCAATCTCGTCGCAGCGCGGACGGGTTTCGCTGGCAAGCAGGGCGTTGGCGGCGGGATCGGGCACATAGGCGGGCAGATCGGGCCGCTCGCCGCTCGGCGCCCCGTCGACATGGAGCCAGACAAAGCCGGCTCCGGCATGGTCACTGGCTTCCTGCCCGAACAATTCGCGCACGACGCCGTTTTCCAGCACGAGGGCGCGCAGAAGGGCGGGGTGGTGATGTTCGGCCATGCGCGGGTAATGTGAACTGGACATCGGGGGAGGGCAAGGGGCCGCGCGCGCCGTCCTCAGCCCAGGAACAACTCCGCCGCCGCGTCGATGATCGCCTCGGCATCGAGCCGGTAGGTGCGGTAGAGATCAATGAGGTCGCCGGTCTGGCCGAAGCGGTCGGTGCCCAGGGGGCTGACCCGCTGGCCGCGCACCCCGCCAAGCCACGACAGCGCTGCTGGCGAGCCGTCGAGCACGGTGACAAGGCCGGCGTCGGGGGCAAGCTGGCCGAGCAGGCGCTCGATATGGCTCGCCTTGCGCTCTGCCCCCTGCCAGCGCGCAGCACGCGCCGCAGACCAGTCGCGGTGCAGCCGGTCGGGCGAGGTTACGGCGAGGAGGCCCAGGCCGGGCAGATCATCCTGCAATTGCTCCCACGCGGCGAGCGCCTCGGGCGCGACCGCCCCGCAATAGGCAATCGCCGCCTTTGCGCCTTGGGCCGGTTCGCGCAGCCAGTAAGCCCCTGCCAGCGCGCCTGCCTCCCATGCCGCATCGACGCGGGTCTGCTGTTCGATCTGACGGGTGGTGAGGCGCAGATAGACCGAGCTGCCATCATCGGCCTGCATATGCGCAAAGGCCCAATGCATCAGCAGCGCCACCTCGTCGGCAAAAGCCGGCTCGAAGCTTTCGAGACCCGGCTGGCCCATCCCGATAAGCGGGGTGTTGATCGACTGGTGCGCGCCGCCTTCGCCTGCCAGCGTAATTCCCGATGGCGTGCCCACCAGCAGGAAGCGCGCATCCTGATAGCAGCCGTAATTCAACGCATCGAGGCCGCGGGCGATGAAGGGATCATAAACGGTGCCCACCGGAAACAGCCGCGTGCCGAAATGCGGTGCGGCGAGACCCAGCGAGGTAAGAGCGAGGAAGAAATTGTTCTCGGCAATGCCCAGCTCGATGTGCTGGCCCGCAGTGTGCGCGCTCCATTTCTGGGCCGAAGGGATACGCGCCTTCTGGAACACGTCGGCCAGTTCCTGTCGCCGGAACAGCCCGCGCTGGTTGACGAAGGCGCCGAGGTTGGTGGTCTGCGTCACGTCGGGCGCGGTGGTCACGATCCGGTCTGCGAGCGGCTCGTCCGATTTGGCCAGATCGAACAGGATGCGCCCGAAGGCGGCCTGCGTCGATTGCACTGCGCCATCGGGCACGGGCAGTCGGGCGGGCAGGGGAATTGCGGGGGCGGCGTGCTCGGGAGCCTTGCGGGCGATCGGGCTCGCCTTCACCAGCGCTTCGAGCCGCGCGGCGAGATTGTCGCCGAGGCCCGCCCACTTGTCCCATTCCTCGCCCGGTGCGATCCCGAGTTCGGCGCGCAGACCCTCGATCTGCGCGGTGTTCATCATCCCCGAGTGGTTGTCCTTGTGCCCCGCCAGCGGCAGGCCGTAGCCCTTCACCGTATAGGCGATGAACAGCGTGGGCTTGTCGTCGGTGACGGAATCGAAGGCGTCGAGCAGGGTCTCGATGCAATGCCCGCCAAGATTGGTCATCAGCAGCGCCAGCGCGGCATCATCATGGGCAGCGAGCAGTTCCGCCACGCCCGGTTGCGCGCCCAGATCCTTGGTTAGCCGTTCGCGCCATGCCGAGCCGCCGAGATAGGTCAGCACCGCGAAATCGGCATTGGGGCAGTTCTCGATCCAGTCTTCCAGCGCCTTGCCACCCGGCCGTTCAAAGGCTTCCCGCTGGAGCCGCCCGTGCTTTAGCGTCACCACCCGCCAGCCGCAGGTCTCGAAGATGTCGTCGAAGCGGCGGAACATCCGATCCGCCGTGGTGGCATCGAGGCTCTGGCGGTTGTAATCGACGATCCACCAGCAATTCCTGAGATCGTGTTTATAGCCCTCGATCAGGCATTCGTAGATGTTGCCCTCGTCGAGTTCGGCATCGCCCATCAGCGCGATCATGCGGCCAGCGTCGGCTTCTGCCATGCCCTCATGAGCGATGAGATAGTCCTGCACGAGGCTGCTGAAAGCCGTCACCGCCACCCCAAGCCCGACCGAGCCGGTCGAGAAGTCCACCGGGATCGTGTCCTTGGTGCGGCTGGGATAGGACTGCACCCCGCCAAGGCCACGGAACCGCGCCAGCTTGTCGCGGGTCTGTTCGTCCAGAAGATAGTGGATCGCGTGGAGCACCGGCCCGGCATGGGGCTTGACCGCCACCTTGTCCTGTGGACGCAGGGCGTGGAAATAGAGCGCGGTCATGATCGCGGTCATCGAGGCACAGCTCGCCTGATGCCCGCCGACCTTCAGCCCGTCCCGCTTTTCGCGCAGGTTGTTGGCATTGTGCACTGTCCACGAGGACAGCCAGCGCAGCCGCGCCTCGATCTGGGTCAGCAGTGCAATCTGCTCGGCGCGCGCGGGACCGGCGGAGAGGGGGGCAGGGGCTGTCATGCCGCGCCCTTAGGAACTCGGCCCCCAGCGGGCAAGGGCGAGCAGTGGCCCGCTAGTCCGCCGGAGGGATCGGCGGGGTGTTCCAGAACAGCGCCACCTCGTCCTCGGCGCCGGTCATCTCGTAACGCACCAATGCGATCGGAAGGCGGCCCGCAGCGAGGAACTGGTCGTGGAAATCCTTGAGGTTGAAGGCCTCGCCCAGCTGGCTTGCGCGGTCGGCCAGCAGCGCGTCCATCTGCAATTTGCCGATCGTGTAGGCGATGCCGTAGCCCGGCGGGCGGCGCAGGTAGATCTCGGCATCGACGCGGGCGACATCCTCGTCGAGCCACGGGGTCTTGGCGCGCATGTAGCCGACTGCCTCGGCCACCTTCCAGCGATTGCGCTGCATGTTGATATCGGCCGGGACGCGGGCGGCGCGGAAAATGCCGAAGAGCTCGATGAATTCATCCGCCCGCGGCCGGTCGCGGGTGGCGCCGGCAATCATCAGTGCCTCTTCGAGATAGGTTGCCCAGCCCTCGGCGCGGCCGCCGTCGCTATAGGCGCTGCGGATCGGACGGGTGTCGCGCTCGGCCAGCACCGCATCGAAACGGTGGCCGGGGATCACCGCGTGCAGGTGATCGGGGATCGGATCGCGGAACTGGATCTGCTCCCAGAAATTGGGGCCGCCCGGGCGCTCGATATAGGGCGTGTTGCTGCCCAGATCGCCGACATCACCGGGGATGGTGACGATATTCTCGTCCTTGAGGAAACGGCGGACGGCGGCATCGGTCGAGGCGATCTTGGCGGCTTGCTCAGCAGCGCTTTGCGACAGGGTGAGCTGCGGCAGATTGCGGTTGCGGTGGCGCAGCAGCACGAGGGCGGCGGTCATGCGTTCATGCTCGCGTTCGGCGAGGGTGACCATTTCGTCGCCCGTCAGCGGGATCATGCGGACGTGGCGGATATACCAGTCATAACGCGCCGCACCGACCCCGCCGGGAGCGCTCATCCGCGCCCGGTCGGCGCGCAGCCAGTCGCGAAAAGCCACCACCGCATTTCGTGCAGCCAGCACATCATCCACCAGATCGGGGCGGCTCGTACGGGCCCGCGCCAGCAGATCGTCATACCAGCCGATGATCCCGGCGGGCGGCACTGTGCGATAGGGGTGATAGTGATTGACCCCGTCGCTGTTCTCCAGGTTGTGGAGGGCAAGATCGGCAAAATCGCCCGCCACCTCGGTGAGATTGCCCCGCGCCGAGGCTAGCAACGGCGGCACGGCCCGCAGCCTTGTGCGCAGCTTGGCGATGTCCGCATCGCTCTTCGTCACCTCGGCAAAGGCGACTGCCATCAGCGGATCGAGATAGAAGCCGGGATCGCGCTTCCACGGGCGCAAGACTTCGAGATTGAAGCGGTAGCCGTTGAGGATCGATTTCACCGCGAGGTAATCGGCTTGCCCTGCGCGCGACCAGCTCTTGACAGGAAGGGCACTCAGCCGCGCCTCGAAAGCGGCCAGCCCGGCGAGTTTTCGCGCCATCAGATCATCGGCATAGACATCGCCGATGCGCGCGCCCGAATCCATCACCACACCGGCGGTAAAGCCGGGCAGCATATATTGGCGCAGATCCTCGTTGAGGGTGACGAGTGCGTCATAACCCGCATCAACCACCGGAGCCTGCGCTTGTGTCTGCGCCAGCACCTGCGCTGGCATGCCTGCCGTCATTGCACACGCCAGCATGCCGAGGATGAACCGCATGATCGTCTCCCTTTGTCCCTTGCCGACCATGTGTGGCGCGATTGTCGGGATAGGGGAAGATGGGTTTTGCGGGTCTTGTGAAAAGTGGTCGGGGAGACAGGATTCGAGTCCATTTTTCCGACCACCCGCAAAGCCCGGAAAGCCGCGGGTTGCAGCACGGCGCGAAGGCCGTGTGCACAGGCATGTGACATACGATGAATCCCGCTGCAAGGGCCGAATTAGGGCGGGGCAGGGTGCTGATCGGCGAGCGCAATTGGGGGACGCGATCGGTCCGTTTGTATCGCTGATCCGGTCGCGGGCCTGCCGCTTCGACAATCGGTCAACCATGCCCGGCGGTGGCTGCTGACAATGTCCGCTTTGCCGCATTCGCGCAAAATTCCTGCCATTCAGCAAGCGACCCCATTGTGGTCATTCCGCCATCGAGTATTTCGCGCTAAGGCGTTCAGCCTAACTTTGAGTTTGACCGAAATGCAGATCGCCGTTCTCACCTTCGACGGATTCAACGAGTTGGACTCGTTCATCGCTGCGGGCATCCTCAACAGGATGAAACCGAAAGGCTGGGGAGCGTATATCACCTCGCCTACGGAGCAGGTGACTTCGATGAATGGTGTCACAGTCACCCGCCAGCGACCTCTATCCTTCGCAAAGGAAGCTGATGCTGTGCTAATCGGCAGCGGCATAAAGACCCGCGAAATCGCCACCGACCCGGCGTTGATCGGTCAGATCGACCTTGACCCCGAGCGGCAACTAATCGGTGCCCAGTGCTCGGGAACTTTGCTGCTGGCAAAGCTCGGGTTCGTGGGCGATCTTCCGGCATGCACCGACCTCACTACAAAGGCTTGGGTAATCGAGGCGGGCGTGCGGGTCATCGACGCACCTTTTGTCGCGCACGGCAATGTTGCCACGGCTGGCGGATGCCTGTCATCTCAATATCTCGCAGCGTGGATGATCGCGCGGGGAGCGTCGTGGCAGGACGCGGCGCAGGCGATCCATTACGTGGCTCCGGTGGGTGAGAAGGACCAGTGGATCGATCGCGCCAGCACCGCAGTCGGCAAGTTCCTCCCCTGTGCGGCCGCAGCGTAAGGGCCGCTTCCCACCCATCACCGGCCATGAGCGGAGCCGATTCGCGATCCCGAAAGCCGCATGGCGGCTTTGCCTCGTTTCTGAAGAATTCCTGCCCTTCGGCTATCGACCCCGTTCCTGCCGCGATCGGCCGTGCTTCATCATTGGGGTTCAGTTACGCGCCGGAGATCCTGTAGGTAAAGGTCAAGATGCTGGCCCGGTGGACTGGTCATACGACCGATTGCCCGAAGGAAAGGATTTGGGATCGTGACCTCTTCGGCAAACACGCCGCGTGTGCCGTTGCCATCGGGTTCAAGCCCGGCACGCCAAAGTCCCTCGAAACCAAGCGACGACTTGTAGGCGATGACGAAGGTGCTTGCGGGACGGCTCTCGATCAACCGAAAGGCAAGCGTGCTTCCGTCGTCGGGGAATTCGGTCCATTGCTTGCCGTCGCTGCTGACCTCAACCTTGCCGATATCGCTACGCCACGCCTTTTGACCGCGAACGTCGCTGATACGAGCGTGGACCCCCTCGGGCGATGCTGCGAATTGGACCTCACGCTCGGTTCTGGTGGTTGCGGGGATTGAAAGACCCCAGGCGTAAAGTCCGCCGAGGGCAAGCACCGCAAGCGCGGCAAGCGCCAGCAAGGCCTTCCGGATCATGCGCGCCTCTCCAGCGGATCCGCTGGCGTCCGATCGGCAAAGTCAAAGACGGCAGGCTTCTTGCGCAGCGGCGAAACGCGCACGCCCTCGGCTTCCAGCAGCGCCTGCTGCGCCTCGGTGCCGCCGGGGTATTTGGGATTGAGAAAGCCGCCTTTCTTCAGCACGCGCCACCAAGGCGTAAGCTCACTTTCAGGCAAACCAATCGCGCGCTGCTCCTCTGCTGCGCGTGCGCACATATTGAGGAAGATCGCGGTCGAAACGGGACAGGCCACCGCGACCTGATGGCGGCGGGCGATTGCGGCGCGAAGGTCATCGAGCGTAACGACCTCTCCCGACTTGAGCGTGCGCACAATGGCGTTCACCTCCGCGGGGGAGGAGACAACCATCGCCCCGCCATCGGCCTCACGATAGCCAGGTGCACCTGGTGGAATCATATGGACAATGTGCGGTTCGCGCCCGTTGTTCAGGTGCTCCAGTGCGGTCTTTCGTTTTGCCATAGGGTCGCTCTCTCCGATTCGAGCGAAGGCTTACCGCATCACCAATCGCGGCGGAATAAGAGCGGTTTGTTCGCTTTTTGATCTAATCGCACCGCCGCAAGACCCGCGCGCGACAACAGGAGCAGACCTTCTCAAATCCACTCAACACCGGTCATCCCGCTCACCACGCTGCAACGACAAAACCGGACAACGAGTGCCGCAGTGCAGGATGGATCACATACCGAGTCCTTGTCCAAATCCAGGCGGCAATCGGAGCCCTTTTCTGACCTTTTCATCCGTTTGCCGCTGCTCTTCATCGAGTTGCGACGCACGCTCGGGTTGTGATTTGGCCAAGGCTGAGCGTTCCTTCTTCAGGCTTTCGCGGAGTTCGAGGACGCTGTCTGTCGTCGTGCTCAAATGCGTGAACGCCTGTGCCGCGTGAACAAAGCTCGACTCCAAGTCAGCCAAAGGCATCCTCGCCACATTTCCGGGGTCGCTGTCATTGGCAGGGCGCATGGTCATGCTATCGCCTTCAATCGAGGCAGCCCACTGGCCGGACGTGATTGCATCCAGAATCTTCCGCGATTTTTCAATGCGCTGCTGCTCGGCGGAAAGCGCCTCTGCTTTGCGCTTCCAATCGGCCTTGGCCGCTTCGGCTTGCTGCCATGCTTTGCCAAGCTCATGTCTTGCCTTGATAATGCCTCTCGCCCAGTCGGGCGCGTCTTTCTGGACGGTTGAACGGAGCGGTTCCGGCATTGACGCCATCAGTTGAGGTGCGACAGCAACCTTGCCGCTGCCATCAATGATGATCTTGTCAGGTGCCGAAGCGGTGGCGGCGATCAAGGCCATCCAGTGCTCCTGCACCAGCATCGCGGCGCTAGCCTGTCTTTCCTTCGCCGCAGCGGCGTTCGATGCCTCCGTTGCCGCGTCTAGCCGCTGTTTGATCTGTCGTTCTGACTCGCTGACGTTCGCGATCCTGACATCCAGATCGCGCACGGCATCGTGGTGCACTCGCACGGCTTCCTGATGGGCGGCGACGGACCGCTGATGCTCTCTGCGCTCTCGTTCCAGCGTCGACTCCCGGTCTGAGGTGGTCCCGCCTTTTTGGACAGTTTGGCGGCTAAGTTAAGCTAATCCCGGTTGTCGTTCATGCCGCCTGTTTGGTCATCAGATCATGGGGGGCATGCCCCCCATGATCTGATTGCCCGATCCGCCGATAGGCCTCGACCGGGGTTCGCCCGGCCAGGCCCGAGTGCGGACGCTGGGTGTTGTAATAGGTGATCCACCGGCCAAGGCCAGCCTTCAGCTCCGATCCGGTCTCACAGGCATGGAGATAGACGCATTCGTATTTCAGGGAGCGCCAGAGGCGCTCGATAAAGACGTTGTCCATCCACCGCCCCCGGCCATCCATGCTGATGCGGACCTCGGCGTCTCGCAGCACGCTGGTGAAGGCGTAGCTGGTAAACTGGCTGCCCTGGTCGGTATTGAAGATCTCCGGCTTGCCGAACCGGACCAGCGCCTCCTCCAGCGCCGCGACGCAGAACCCGGCGTCCATCGTGTTCGACAGCCGCCACGCCAAGACCTTGCGGGTGGCCCAGTCCATGATCGCCACCAGGTAGAGGAAGCCGCGGCGCATCGGGATGTATGTCACATCGGCGCACCAGACATGGTTGGGCCGCTCGATCGCCAGCTTGCGCAGCAGGTACGGATAGACCCGGTGCTGCGGGTGCGGATCGCTCGTGCGCGGCCGCTGGTAGATCGGCGTCAGGCCCATCTTCGCCATCAACCGCCGTGCACGGCGACGACCGACCTCGTGGCCGTTGCGACGCAGGTGCCGCGCCATCTGGCGGCTGCCGTACCACGGACACTCCATGAAGGTTTCGTCGATCACCGTCATCAGCGCCAGCGTCTCATCCGTTTCCGGCACCGGCGCGTAGTAATAGGACGAACGACTAATCCGCAGCAGGCGGCACTGCGCCGAGATCGACAAGCGGTGGTGAGCAGGTTCGACCATCGCCCGCCTCCGGTCCAGGCTCATCGACCGAAGGCTTTCGCTAAAAAATCCCGCTCCACCACCAGTTGCCCGATCTTGGCGTGCAGCTTTTCCACCTCGCCCTCGCTGACCGCCCTGGCCGCATCACCAGCCCCGGAAAAGGTGCTCGCCATCCCGTCGATGGCCTGCCGCTTCCAGGCCGCGATCATCGTGTGGTGCACGCCATGCTTCGCTGCCAGCTCCGCCAGCGTCAGGTCGCCCCGGATCGCTTCCAGCGCCACCTTGGCCTTGAACTCCGCGCTGTAGCGCTTCCTCGTCGTCTTCATTCCCGTACCAATCCATCAGGTCGGGATTAGCTTAGCATCCTGTCCAGAAAACCGGCACCACCTCAGCCCAACACGACAGGGACGCGCCGGACTGGGTGCGCATTCAGACTGATAACCACGATGATAGCTCGACCTACGTTGATCTGAAATCGATCCGCGCCGGTAACGGATATCGGCAGGTGTGGGCAAAGCAGGTCTTCAAACCTAACCCTAACGCCATCAAAGAGATCCGCGTTCAGTACGAGCTTGATTGCAAGGACCCGGCGTATCGCATCCTCAGAAGCCGTGTTTACCAGAAAGATGGCTCGGTCGAGGGTCAACCCAAAGGCGAGGGCTGGTTCAACGTTTTGCCTGACGATACGAGCGGGCTAAAGGCGCTTCATGATGCCGTTTGTGGCGCAAGAGTTCGGGCGTAGCGCTGGGGTCAGAGGTGTTTGCGAGCCCCTCGCGCTCCTGCTCAAGCATCGCGATGGGCCGAAGCGGGCTTGTGATCGGCCGGTTCGGATTTTCCAGTTCATCATCAAAAAAAATTCGCGCGGACGTAGCCCGTGACAGTCCCGCCACGCTCGGCCCCACCCCCGGGGGGTGGGGCGCGACCTAAATCGAGAATCGAAACGATTTGCTGGGATGGCGTGTGACCTATCGGCCTGGCCAGCGAAAGACCTGACGCGGGACCATCACGCCTGGGCGCGCCCGTGATTGCTATATGATTGCTGAAGGTGGTTAGGCCGCTAAATAGCATCCATAATTTTAATCTAACTCTCTGAAAAAGTTGGTCGGGGAGACAGGATTCGAACCTGCGACCCTCTGCTCCCAAAGCAGATGCGCTACCAGACTGCGCTACTCCCCGACGCTCGCCCCCGCCCCGGTGGGCCCGGCAGGATTCGAACCCGCGACCTAGCCGTTATGAGCGGCCAGCTCTAACCGCTGAGCTACAGGCCCGTGATATGGGGCCGGAGACAGGGCGAATGCTTGCCTCTACTGCGCTGCCCGCACAGAGACAAGCCGCGATGACCGAGCCCGTTCTGGCGGATCAGCCGGAGGTGGCGGCGATGATGTCGGCGACAGTGCAGCTGCGGATCCCGCGACGGTCCAGGTCGGCGTAGATTGCGGCGAACCATTCATACAGCGCCTCGACCGCCTGTTCGTCCTTGGCATAGGAGGTGTTGCCGGGCGCGAGCGTGGGGCTGTGGAACGACAGCACCAGCACCGGAAGGCCGCTGTCATGTGCAATGTCGATCCCGCGCAGGGCCTCTGCGATGGTCACGCCTTCGGGTGTCAGGGCTATGCGTTCAAGCAGGCTGAAATGCGACATCGCGCCCAGCACTGTCGGCAGGGCGGGGCGCAGGCGTTGGAGACTGACACCGACATTTCGGAAAATGCCCCAGTGGACGCTGGTCACCGGCAGTTCGAGGAGCTGGCGCTCGGCATCGACCCAATAGGGGCTGACGGGGTGGCGCGAATAGTCCGGCCCGCCCTGATCGCTGTAATCGAACAGCGTGCGCACCGAGGTGTCGATGCGGATGCCCGCCGCCTTGAGCAGATCGGCAGTGTCCGGCCCCAGACCATAGCGCCCGGCGCGGTAGATCAGCGGCGGCGATCCGAAAGCGGCCTCGATCGCATCCCGTAGCCCCATGAACTTGGCCGCTTCCAGTTCCCGCGGAAGATTGCCCGCGTAGGAATTGTGGACGTTAACATCCTCGTCGAAGGGCGGGTTGACCCAGGGGTGGAGCTGTACCCCGACCTCGGCCGTCCCGCGCCGCACCGCATCGCCGATGATCTCGACTGCGGCGGCATCTTTCACGATCGGCCAGTCGACGAGGTAAACCGGGTGTGCACCGATGCTTTCGCAAAAGCTCTGGAAGCGCGGAATCGCGGCAACGTGGCTGAGGCCGTAGCCCTCGCGCCGGAACGGAGCGCCCCAGTCGAACTCTTCCTCGGTATCGACCGTCAGCAGAACACGCTGGCCGAAACCGGGCGCAAATTGCGCGGTCGCCGCGGAACTGGGCGGCACCAGCATCGATTCTGTTGCCATCAGCCTGATCCCTCTAGCGCGCGACCCCAGCCTGATGGCTAGGCAGGTCATCCGACAGGGTCAAGAGCGGGAGGGTGAGCACCAGCTTGCCGTCTTCGCAAGTCAGCGCCCCGCCAGCCGCGCGCGCCTCGGCGCGGGCGAGGCGGAAGGCGAAGCCGGCGCCGAACAGCCCGGCATTGATCGCGCTTTCTGGCGGGCGCGCGGTCGCGGCAAACAGGTTGTCCTCGCGTGCCAGATCGGCCGGCAGGCTGCATTCGAGCCGCGCTTGCGGTTGGCCCTGAAGAATTACAGGCGATAGGCGTGCAGCGAGCTGTTCGCCCGCACCGCAGGCTGCGGCAAGGCTGGCGAGCAGCCGCCACAGCAGCGCCTCGGCATCATCGCTGTCGCAGCCCGCCAGCAGGCTTGCATCGGGGGTGAGGACCAGCGCGATCCCCGCCTCGCGTGCGGCGAGCACAGGGGTGAGCTGGTCGACGATCCGACGGGTGAGGCGCGCGATATCAGCCTCGCCGGGATCGATCCCGAGCGCACCGGTTTCGAGCCGCGCCAGCCGGTCTAGCTCGTCGAACCCGGCCAAAATGCGCGCCGCATCGGCAGCGATCGCGGCGGCGAGCGCGCGATATTCGTGCGGGGCGGGGCCGAAAAGCTGCTGCTGGATCACCTCGGCATAGCCTTGCACAGCGGTGACCGGCGTGCGCAATTCGTGGAGCAACTGGCGGATGCGGTCCGCCTCGCGCGCTTCGGCAGGCGCAGGCTGTTCGAGGTCGGCCAGAGGACGACGCAGGCGGCCGACATAGCCGGTGAAATGCCCTTCGAAACTGAAGCTGGGCTGGGCATCGAGGGTCCATTCGCCGCTGATCGCGCTGGCCCCGCCAAGGGTGAATCGATGGCCAAGGATTGGCTGGCGGCGTGCGAAAGCGCGATCGATAGCGCTTTCTTCGACGATCGTGCTGGCCAGGGCGCGCGGGGCAACCAGCCGGGTACCGATCACCATCGGCGCGACTTCGCTTGAGGCCCATTCGATCCGTCCGGCGGCATCCGCCGCGAAGCCGAAGGCGGCAATCGGGCGCTCTGGCAGCTCGGGAAATTCGCCCAGTGGCAGGCGCGGCGCGATGTCCGCGTCGCTCCCGGTTTCGCTGCGCTCGCGCCGGAATTGGGCGATGCGTTCGACCAGCGCCGAGATTTCGCTGCGGCCGGTCTCGTCGGGGTCTGCCACCGTGGCACGCTCGCGGCGGTGCAGCGGGATCAGGGCGGGAGCGACGGGTGGGGCGGACGGCTCGGCCGGCTCGGCAGGCTCGAGCGGGCGGGTTGCGGGCGCGTGCGCGGATGACGCCGGTTCCGGGGCCACGCTGTTGTCGGGCCGGGGGAGGCCGCGATCATGGATGCCCAGCCGTGCCAGCAGCGCCTCGACATCCACCGGCAAATCGCGGCGCAGGCGCAGAAAACCGCGCGCACGCACGGGCAGGCGCGGGATCAGCGCAGTCCAATCTTCGACCGAAAGCTCCGCCCGCGAGAGCGCGGCCATCGCGACCTCTGGCTCCTGATCGGCAAGATGGGCAGCGAGATCGGCGCTCCGGAAGCGCCAGCCGGCCTCGCGGATGATCCCGGCCCGCTGCGGCGCGGGAATGGCGTCGGCGAGCGTGTCCATTCGCAGCCACGCCGCTGCGACCAGGCTCTGGTGCTGGGCATTGGCCGGATGCAGGCGGTCCTTGCCGAGCAGATCGAGCAGCTGGCGATATTGCGTGCGCAACCCCGCCTCGCCGGTGGCGCGCTGGCGCAGCACGGTGGCAAGGCGATCATCGAAGAACACGCTTGGGCTCACTCCTCCGGCGACTGCCACGGCCCACTGGGCCCGCACACCGCCCGAATCGGCGGCCTCCATCACGGCGCAGAAGCAGCGCGTAGCGCGCCCTGCTTGCGATGTTCTAACAGGATGGGACAATTGTCACAGTCTGACGCGCAAGGTGCGTTGCAAAGCGGGACAATTGCTGGCAGACCTAATAATATTAGCGAAGCGAGCCTTCCGGCACGCCTCTTCTTACTTCGCAACGATAGGGCAAGCAGCGTTGCCGACAGGTGAACGCGAGGCTGGGCAAGGAGCTGAATCCGAGTGGCCAATCTGGATGATATCGACCGCCGTCTGCTGGCCGAACTGCAGGCAGAAGGCCGGGTGACCAATGTCGAGCTGGCCCAGCGTGTCGGATTGACCGCGCCGCCCTGTCTGCGCCGGGTGCGGGGCCTCGAAGAGGACGGCGTGATCCGCGGCTATCATGCCGATTTGGATCCGTCCAAGCTCGGCTTTGCCATCACCGTCTTTGCGATGGTGAGCCTCAAGAGCCAGGCTGAAGCGTCCTTGCGCGAGTTCGAAGAGCATATGCGCGCCCTTCCCGAAGTGCGCGAGTGCCACATGCTCAACGGGGAAATCGACTTCATTCTCAAGATCGTGAGCAAGGACCTTCAGAGCTTTCAGGAATTCCTGACTGGCAAGCTGACGCCTGCTCCCAATGTGGAAAGCGTCAAGACTTCGCTGACGATCCGCACCGCCAAACAGGAACCCGGCGTCCCGCTGTGAAGGCAAGGGCGGCGCTCGCATCGGCCGGTCTGGTTGCGGCCTTGACGCTGGTGTCCGGCTGTTCTGCCAGTGACGGATCCGAACCCGAAGGCGCCAAGCCGTTCGATGCCATGGCCCCAGACGAGCATCTCGCCTGCGCGGTGGATATCAGCGCCTACACCTATCTGATCGCGGCCGGCACCTTGCCCGAGGACCGCGAACTGGCCGGACAATCCGCTCTCGCCCTCGCATGGCACCACAATGCCTACGCGATCCCGCAAGGCCTGAGCGATCAGGCCGACCTCATCAACCGCAAGCGCACCGCGCTGATGGGGGCCGATCAGCCCAAAGCGATCGCTGCCCGCGCCGCCGCCTGCATCGCTGCGGCGATGGCGAAGCACGGGGCTGAGTAGCGCTACTCCGACTTAATGCAGCTTGAGGCGTGGACGCACGATGCGGTTCACGCGGCCGATCAGCATCAGGAATGTCGCCTTCAGCCAGCCGTGGATGCCGATCAGGTGCAGGCGGTAGAGCGAGGTGTAGATGAACCGCGCCAGCCGTCCTTCGATCGCCATGCTCCCGCCGATGAGGTTGCCCATCAGGCTGCCCACGGTCGAGAAGCGCGAGAGCGACACCAGCGAACCCTTGTCGTGATAGGTGAAATGCTTGAGCGGGCGGCCCGATTGTTTGCGCACGATGTTGGCGAACACCACCTCGGCCATCTGGTGCGCGGCCTGCGCGCGCGGGGGCACGGGACGATCCTCGCCCGGCGGCGTGTAGCTGGCGCAGTCCCCGAGCGCGAAGATATCGGGATCGACCGTGGTCTGGAGCGTGTCGGTGACGAGGATCTGGTTGCGCGGATTGGTTTCGAGGCCAAGGCCGGAGAGGAAATCCGCGCCCTTCACGCCGGCAGCCCAGACGATGAGGTCAGCCTCGATCGCCTCGCCGGTCTTGGTTATGAGCTGGCGCGGGCGCGCCTCGACCACTTGCACCGCCGGGCGCACCTGCACACCGAGTTGCCCCAGTTCATAAGTCGCCGCAGCCGCCAGCTTGTCGGGCAGCGCAGGCAGGATGCGCGGTCCGGCTTCGAGCAGGGTCACATGCATCCGGCTCTCGTCGAACACCTCGAGGCCGTAGTGCCGCAGGGCTCCTGCCGCATTGTAGAGTTCCGCGGCCAACTCCACGCCGGTGGCGCCGCCGCCGACAATCGCGACGCGCACCTGCTCGTTGGCGCCCGGGTCCTTCATCATCGCGCGGCTGACGCGCAGGCAGTGGTTCAATAGCCGTGTGCGGAAGCGATCGGCCTGTTCGCGGCTGTCGAGGTAGAGGCAATGGTCCTTCACACCCGGGACGCCGAAATCATTGGAAACCGAGCCCAAGGCGAGCGCCAGAATATCGTAGCGGATGGTGTGCCCCGCGATCAGTTCGCTGCCGTCCTCGTCCTTCACCGGCGCAAGGCGGATGGTCTTTGCGGTGCGATCAACGCTTTCAAGGCTGCCCTGGAAGAAGCGGTAGCCCCAGCGGAAGCAATGGCCGCGATAGCCCACTTCATCGAGATTGGCATCGAGCGAGCCGGCGGCAACCTCGTGCAGCAGCGGCTTCCAGATATGGGAAAGGTTCTTGTCGACGAGGATGATGTCGTGATGCTTGCGCCCGTATTTAGCCCCCAGCCGGCGGACAAGCTCGAGCCCTCCGGCGCCGCCACCGACGACAACGATCTGGGTCTTGCGGTTCATCGGGCACTCCTTGGCACGGCTGTGCAGCGCAATCCCGGCGCTGACTATAGCCGGGCTGAAAAACAAAATCGCGTCGAATCATGCCGCTGACCTGCGACACGATCTTTCTCGAGGGGAGGCGAGTTCGTCCATAAGCAAACGGGCGGAAGGGTCCAATCCTTCCGCCCGTCAATCATTCCGATTTGTGTTGCGGTGCAACATAAATGCACCGATGGTTGGTTCAGTCCTCGCGGGTCTCCAACCACTGCTCGAGCCACTTGATCGAATAGTCGCCGTTGAGGACGTCGGTCTGGCGCAGCAATTCCTGGTGGAGCGGGATGTTGGTCTTGACCCCTTCGACGACCATTTCCTCCAGCGCGCGGCGCAGACGCATGATGCAGCCTTCGCGGGTGCGGCCATAGACGATCAGTTTGGCGATCATGGAGTCGTAATAGGGCGGGATCTTGTAGCCGGCGTAAAGCCCTGAATCGACGCGCACATGCATCCCGCCTGCCGCGTGATAATAGGTCACAAGGCCGGGCGAGGGCGCGAAGGTGAAGGGGTCTTCTGCGTTGATACGGCACTCGATCGCATGGCCGTGGAATTCGAGCTCTTCCTGTTTCACCGAAAGCGGCTTGCCCTCGGCGATGCGGATCTGCTCGCGCACCAAATCAACGCCCGTGATCGCTTCGGTCACGGGGTGTTCGACCTGCAGGCGGGTGTTCATCTCGATGAAGTAGAACTCGCCGTTCTCCCACAGGAACTCGATCGTGCCTGCACCGCGATAGGCCATGTCGCGCATGGCTTGCGCGCAGACTTCGCCCATGCGCATCCGCTCTTCGGCGCTGATGACGGGCGACGGGGCCTCTTCGAGCACCTTCTGGTGGCGGCGCTGGAGCGAGCAGTCGCGCTCGCCCAGATGGATCGCTCCGCCATTGCCGTCGCCGAAGACCTGGAATTCGATGTGGCGCGGATTGCCGAGATATTTCTCGATATAGACGGTCGCATCGCCGAAAGCGGCCTTTGCCTCGCTGCCTGCCTGCTGCATCAGGGTTTCGAGCTTGTCCTCGCTTTCGCACACCTTCATGCCGCGACCGCCGCCGCCCGAAGCGGCCTTGATGATCACGGGATAGCCGATTTCCTTGGCGATCTTGCGCGCCTCGTCGAAATCGCTGACCGCGCCGTCCGAACCCGGCACCAGCGGCAGGCCCAGCGCGCCAGCGGTGCGCTTGGCCTCGACCTTGTCGCCCATGGTGCGGATATGCTCGGGCTTGGGGCCGATCCAGATGATGTCATGCGCTTCGACGATATCGGCGAACTTGGCGTTCTCCGACAGGAAGCCATAGCCCGGGTGGATCGCATCGCATTGCGCGACTTCGGCTGCCGAGATGATGTTGGCGATGTTGAGATAGCTCTCGCCAGCTGGCGGCGGGCCGATGCAGACCGCGTGATCGGCGAGGCGCACGTGCATCGCATCGGCATCAGCGGTGGAGTGCACCGCAACCGTCTCGATCCCCATTTCGTGGGCAGCGCGGTGGATGCGCAGCGCGATCTCGCCGCGATTGGCGATCAGGATGCGTTTGATGCCCATGATCTTACGAGATCACCACCAGAGGCTGGTCGAATTCGACCGGCTGGGCGTTCTCGATCAGGATCGCGGTGACGGTGCCCGACTTGGGCGCGGTGATCGGGTTCATCACCTTCATCGCTTCCACGATCAGCAGGGTGTCGCCTTCCTTCACCGCCTTGCCGACCGCGATGAAGTTCGCGGCACCCGGCTCCGCCGCGAGGTAGCAGGTGCCGACCATCGGCGACTTGACCGCGTTCTTGAGATCGGGGCCGGCGGGTGCAGCAGGCTCGGCTGCGGCCGGAGCGGCAGCGGCGGGTGCAGCGGCAGCCACGGCAGGCGCAGGGGCTGCGGCGTAGACCGGGGCAGCGGCAGCCATGCTTGCGCGCGAGACGCGGATCTTGCGGTCGTCATCCTCGACCTCGATCTCGGTCAGCCCGGTCTCGTTCAGCAGTTCGGCCAGTTCGCGCACCATTGCGGTGTCGATGTTCATGCCCGACTTGCGCCCGTTCGCCTTGCTGCCTTGGCCAGCGTCGTTTGCCATGTATGCCCCTTGTCAAATGCCGTGCGCTCGAAACTGCGCGGATAAAGCGCGAGCGTCTATTGCGGCCAATTGCGGCAGGCAAGTGGCAGCGGTGCAAAATGTGAAACTTGGATGACGATTAAACCGCGCCTGACGCTACGGCTTCGAGCGCGATGCGGTAGGAATCGGCCCCGTGCCCCTCGACCGTCATGGCCGCAGCCATGCCGACATAGGACAAGTGGCGGAAAGCCTCGCGGGTCTTGGGGGCGGAGAGGTGCACCTCGATCACCGGCGTGCGGATCGCCTTGATCGCATCGAGCAGCGCGATGGAAGTGTGGGTATAGGCGGCCGCATTGAGCAGCACCGCCCGCGCGCCTTCGGCCTGAGCTTCGTGCAGCCAGTCGACCAGCATCCCTTCGTGATTGGTCTGGCGCATCTCGATTTCGAGCCCGAGTTCGCGGGCGCGATCCTCCAGCATTCCCGCGATATCATCGAGCGTGGTGGTGCCGTAGATCTCCGGCTCGCGTGTGCCGAGGAGATTGAGATTGGGGCCGTTGAGGACGTAGACGAGGTTGCTCATGGGGGCGGGGATAGCGGGAAGGTGCGGGGCGGGGAAGAGTGTGCTGATACCCGGGGGCTGTGGCCGTGACATGCGCGATGTGCGAGACCGGGATGCAGAAACGGGATAGGGTTTTCTTGCGCGCGGCGTTCCGGAAGACCTGATCGGTCACCTTTTGCGAGCTTGCCCGAGCGCTTGCAGCGCCGACATAAGTAAAAAAAGCCCCTGCCCGAAGGCAGGGGCTTGAGGTCTGGAGCCTCATGGCTCCTCGGGTCGCGATGCATGTTTATCAGGTCGCTGCCGCGATGCTTGTTACAAATGCTGTTAGGTGTGGCGGAGAGGGTGCCTGCTCGGTTCCCGCCTACCGGTCCACGCCCTTGACCTTTCCCCACTGGCGCGCCGCCGTGTAGCCGAGGTAGCCGGTGCCGAAGAGGGCGTAGAGCGGCTCCGGCAGCCCGGTCAGGTAGGCGTTCATCCCCGCCGCGATATCGCTTGCCGCCACGGGGTTGAAGGCGCTCAGCACCCCCATCGGCAGCGCGGCAAGCAGCAGGATGTACATCACGTAGAGAAAGCTCGGGCGAGCGCGGCTGGTCCAGGGGTCTTTCGAGTTCGCCTCGGCGACAATCGCCTGAAGCTGGGCCTCAATCATCTGCATTTCTTGCGAGCCTTGCAGTGTGATCAGTTCGAGCTTGGCCCTGGCCTGGGCCTCCTTGTCCGGAATGATCTTGTCGATCAGCGAGGCGATGGGGCCGATAAGGACGTCGATCAGGGCCATGTTTTGCGCTCCTTGCGGGTGAGTCGTGCAAAAAATGACCAAATCGGTTAATGTAGGAAAATGAATTAACCTATTTTGTATCAGCTTCGGCTAAGAGCCTCTGTGCGAGCACTAGATGCGGGCGGTCGAGCATTGCTCCATCCAGCGCCACCACGCCTGCGCCGGGATGATCTTCAAAGGCCTGCACCACCGCGCGGGCGTGGGCCAGTTCCTCGGCGCTGGGAGTGAAGGCAGCATTGATAGGATCAACCTGTGCGGGGTGGATCGCCAGCATCCCGGCAAAACCCTGCGTCCGCACCCGCCGTGCGCGGGCCGCCAGCGCTTCGAGATCGCGGAACTCGGGCTGAACCGTCTCGATCGCCGCCACGCCCGCGGCAGACGCGCCGATCAGGCACAGGCTGCGCGCCATTTCATAGGTGTGCGAATACTCGCCATCAGGCCCGCGCTGCTCGCGCGCACCCAGCGCGGATGACAAGTCCTCTGCGCCCCAGCTCATCGCCACCAGCCGCTCGCGGCCCGGATAGTCGCCGACATAATCGCCGGTCTTGAACATCGCCGCTGCCGTCTCGGTGACGAGAGCGGCAATCAGCGTGCGGCCCAGCGGAATGCCGTTGGCGGCTTCCAGCGCGGTGAGATAGTGGTGCAGCCGGGTGATGTCGGCGGCCCCTTCGGCCTTGGGCAGAAATACGCCGCCCGGGCGCGAGGGAATGATCGCGGCGCAATCGAGCACGCAATCGGTGCTCGCCACCGGATTGATCCGCACCCACAGCCTTGCGCGATTGGCGTTGGCGGCGATCTGTTCGGCCACCATCAGGCGCGCCGCCGGCTTGTTTTCGGGCGAGACCGAATCTTCAAGATCGAGCAGCGCGATGTCGGCGGGGCTGGCGATCGCCTTGCCCATCTTCTTCTCGCTGTCTCCCGGCGCGAACAGCCATGAGCGCATTCTGGGAAGGGCAGGGGTGTCAGCCATGGTCATTCCTTTCCGGCCGCAGCCAGCCGCGCTGCGTGTTCCTGCACCAGCGCGATCATGTTGGGGACGCCCTGCGTTCGGTTGGAGGAGAGCTGGTTTCTGAGATCGAAGGGCGCAAGCGCGGCCATAACATCCATTGCCGCTACGTCGGTAGCGGGCTTGTCCTGCACCGCAGCGATCACCAGTGCGACGATGCCCTTGGTGATCGCGGCGTTGCTATCGGCGAGAAAATGCAGCCGCTCGGCTTCATGGCCCGCCGGATAGACCCACACCGCTGCCGAACAGCCGCGCACCAGCGTCGCGTCAGTCTTGAGAGCGTCGGGCATCGGCTCCAGCGTGCGGCCCAGCTCGATCAGCAGGCCGTAGCGTTCGTCGCCTTCGAGGAACTCATATTCTTCGAGAATGTCGGAAAGGGTGCGCATCACCCGCAATTAGGCAGGCTGCGCGCCAAACGGAAGAGGGCTTTGCTAGCCGGCGATGCCGCCCGGCCGGGTGAAGGCATGCCAGATCACGTAGAACCAGCCGAGAAAGCCGTGGACGATCGCCCAGATGATCGACTTGTGGATGCTCCAGCTGATTGCCACAGCGATTGCGCTGCCGAGGCCGATCCCGGCCTGCGCGGCGGATTGCGATGCGCTGCTCACATGTCCACTCCGCTGGCGATGGCTTCAAGCTTGCGGATGCGCTCTTTCAGATCAGCCAGTTCGATCCGGGCCGTGCCGATCCCCGAGCCTTCTTCGGCCTGGGCAGGCTTGGGCGCGGTGCAATCGAGTTCCTGCCGTTTCAGCTCCAGCCATCCCTGCCAGCCGCGCAGAAGGGCGGCGGCAATGACGACAAGGCCGATCAGGCTCCCGCCGGTCGTGATAAGGGTCGGGTCGAGCAGGGGAGAGATCATGGGACTATTCCTCCTTTGCTGCAGGCAGAGCCCGCGTCTTTCCCTGTGAGTCGGGCTGTGCCCTCAGGGCTTCGATTTCCGCTGCAATGCGCGCCTGTTCGCGGGCATCACCGGTATTTGCGTCGGTGGCGATGCGTTCGAGCACCTTCACCCGCTCCTTGAGGTCGGTCAGCTCGCGCCGTGCCGCTTCAAGTTCGGCGCGCCCGCCCGTTTCATCGCGGGCGGCAAGTTTCTGGTTGCCGTCCTCGTCGGTTACGATCCCGGCGCGGGCGCGGGCAATCTCGACCACACCCCAGATGATGATGCCCACCAGGGCGACAATCGCCCAGCTGCTCATTACGCTTCGCCCTTGTCGGTCAGGTTCGAGAGCGCGCGGTCACGCAGGGCGTCGATCTCGGCGCCGAGGTGGTATCCACCATCGGTGACGATGCGTTCGACATTGGCGAGACGGTCCTTCATCGAACCCAGTTCCGCGCGCAGCTCGGCATTCTCCTGGGTCAGCAGGGTCACGCGGTGCGCGGTTTCCTTGTCGGAGCCCGGCTTCAGCGACTGGCCCCACATGCCTTCGAGCGGATAGCCGTTCTTGATCTTCATCCGGGTGTTCTGGAACGAGGTCAGGATCCCCATCGCGCCGAGCACGAAGCCGCCGGCGATGATCCAGCCAAGATAGGGCAGAAAATCAGCAGGTTCCATTACACACGTTCCTTTTTGGTGGTCTGCGCGAGCCCGATCGGTGCGCCGTTGTCATCGCGCAGCGCCTCGATCTCGGCGGCCAGCGAATAGCCGCGATCAGTGACAATCTTTTCGAGCACGACCAGCCGGTCCTGCATCGCATCGACCTTGTCATGGAGCGCCTTGTTCTCTGTCTTGAGACGCAGGGTCTCGGCGGTGTCCTTGCGCTCGGTTTTGCCGCCCCATTCGTCTTCGAGGGCATAGCCATGCTTGGCGCGGATCCAGTTGTTGATGAGCCAACCCATGGTGCAGACCACCACGATGGCGACAATAGCGCCAGGGTCATGAAACATCAGACACGTTCCTTCTTTTCGATGCCGAGCGGCACGCCCGCGCCTTCATCCACCCGGCGGGTGTCGCGCAAGGCTTCGATCTGGGCGGCGACATTGTAGCCGCCATCGGTGACGATGCGCTCGAGCACTTGGACGCGGTCTTCGAGCCGCTGGATATGGCTGGCATATTGCGCGGCCTTCTCGGCGGTCTGCTCGGCGGTCGCGCCGATCTGCATTTCGGCCAGCCGCTGCTGGTGCTTGGTCCAGATGGCGACAATCGGGATCATCAGCGCGACGATCGGGATCATCAGGGCAAGATAACCTTCCATGTTTTGCAGTCCCCTGTTGCTGGTGTGCAGGCTTAGCGCAGCCGCTCGATTTCGGCGGTCAGGCGCGGATTGCTGCTGACGTAGTGGGTTTCCACGGCGGCCAGCCGGCGGTCGATATCGCGGAAGCTCGAGCGGATCTCGCGGGCCGTGCGGCGCGGGCTCTGGCGCACGCCCTGCCAGTACTTCTGCTCGCTCTCATCGCGGTAGAGATAGGGCGGCTTCTTGTTGAGGATGAAGCCGGCGATGAAGTAGGCGAAGATCGGCCAGCCGAGCCCGAGCGACAGTGCGAGCGTTCCGAGACGGACCCAGAAGACATTGACCCCGGTGTAGTCGGCGATCCCTGCGCAGACACCCATCAGCTTGGCATTGTGCTTGTCGCGGTAAAGCGTGGTGCGGGGGCTGTTCATGCGCGGGTTCCTTTCTTCTCGGCAATCAGCGCTTCGAGTTCGCGCAGCTGCTGGTTGTCTTTTTCCTGGTCGGCGATCAGGCGGCGGGCGGGGGTGAAGTCCGGATCATCGGCTGCGACGAGCCGCTCGACCGTGTCCATCCGTTCATCGAGCCGCTTGGCGAGGTTGTAGAGCTCCTCAAGCAACACCTCGTCATCAGCAGTGATGGTCGGCGCGGTCTTCCACTTGGTCATGTAGTGGAGCACCATCCACGGCAGGGCGATAAAGATCGCGCCGATGGCCATGACACCTTCGATTTCCATGGCTTATTCTCCCTTCCCGTCGTCGGCCTTGCCGAGCGCCTTCTTCATGGCTTCCAATTCGTCATCGATCGCGTCCGAACCGGCGAGTGCGGCAATTTCATCGGCGAGCGACGGGGGCTTGCCTTCCGCGATCTGCAAGGCGTCGGCGCGGCCCTCGGCGTAGTCGACGCGGCGTTCGAGCTGGTCGAAGCGGGCCAGCGCCTCGTCGGTGCGCTCGGTGCTCATCAGCGTGCGCAGCTTGACGCGGTTCTCGGCGCTTTCGAGGCGCGCAGCGATCGCGGTCTGGCGGCTGCGGGCTTCGCGCAGGCGGTGCTGCAGCTTCTGGATGTCGTCCTCGTAGGCGCGCAGGGCATCGTCGAGCACGGCGATCTCGGTCTTGAGCTGGTCGGCCATGTCGCCGGCCTTCTTCTTTTCGACGAGGGCAGCGCGGGCGAGATCCTCGCGATCCTTCGAAAGGGCAAGCTGAGCCTTCTCGGCCCAGTCGGCCTGGAGGCGATCAAGCTTCACGCAATGACGATGCATTTCCTTCTGGTCCGCGATGGTGCGTGCAGCCGAGGCGCGCACTTCGACCAGGGTTTCCTCCATCTCGAGGATGATCATGCGGATCATCTTCGTGGGGTCGTCTGCCTTGTCGAGCATGTCGTTGAAGTTGGCGGCAATGATGTCGCGGGTGCGGCTGAAAATGCCCATGAAGGCTACTCCATCGAGAAACGAATTGACCCGGTCCTGCGGTGCGACTCGCGGCGCATCGCCATTATGGGCGTCACCGCGAGATTGCGTCGGGGTGGGGCTGCGGCGCAAGGCTTCGATTTCCTCGTCGAGCCGCGACAGCCGTCCGGACGACAGCAGGCGGGAAGGTTGGGCCGGAGCATCGCTGCTCAGGTTGTCGCTTGTGGGGCGTGCGTCACCGGCAGCATCTGCGGGGGGGACACTACGCTCCGGCCCGAGGGGGTCACGGGGATCGCCCATCTCAGGCAATCTCGATCACCGCGCCGGAGCCCGACGCGGGGTGGACGACAGGGGCGGCATGGGCCGCGCCCGGCTGGATCTGCGAGGACAGCGCGATCATCATCACCATCGCTGCGATGCTGGCCATTGCGGCCTGCCCGAGCTTGGTGCTCCAGAAGCTGCTCTGCGCGGTGTTGCGGTTGATCATTTGGGCCTCCCAAAGTGAAAGTCGGTGGTGTTGCCAGTGAATTTGCAACCGCCGTGCCAAACTCGAAAAATGGCGGAAATCAGGGATTTTTAATGGATTTCGCTGGGTCATCATTGGTGGCTATTGCCAAGCATTGGTGAAAATTGCTACAGGTTGGCCATGGAACGCGAGAGCCAGTTCATAGGCCAATCGGGCGCCTTTCTCGACGCGGTCGAGCGCGCCAGCCGCGCGGCGTCGATGAACCGTCCGGTGCTGGTGATCGGTGAGCGCGGCACCGGCAAGGAGCTGATCGCCGAACGTCTCCATCGCCTCTCCAGCCGCTGGGACGAGCCGCTCGTTACCATGAATTGCGCGGCCTTGCCCGAAACCCTGATCGAGGCCGAGCTGTTCGGGCATGAGGCGGGAGCCTTCACCGGGGCAACCAAGGCGCGCGCGGGCCGTTTCGAGGAAGCCGATCGCGGCACGCTGTTTCTCGACGAGCTTGGCACATTGTCGATGGGTGCGCAGGAGCGGCTTCTGCGTGCGGTCGAATATGGCGAGGTCACCCGCATCGGTGCCTCGCGTCCGATCCGGGTCGATGTGCGGATTGTCGCGGCAACCAACGACGATCTGCCCGGGCTGGCGGCCAGCGGCGAATTCCGTGCGGATCTGCTCGACCGGCTGAGTTTCGAAGTCATCACCCTGCCGCCGCTGCGGGTGCGCGAGGGTGATATCGGGGTGCTGGCCGAATATTTCGGGCGACGCATGGCGGCCGAGCTTGATTGGGATCGCTGGCCCGGCTTTGCGGCGCATGTGATGACGAGCCTCGAGGACTATCACTGGCCGGGCAATGTTCGCGAGCTGCGCAACGTGATCGAGCGCGCGGTCTACCGCTGGGGCGATTACGACAGCCCGATTGCCCATGTGCAGTTCGATCCCTTCGACAGTCCATGGCGACCGCGCCCGCCGGAGCATCGCCGCAGTTCCGCAGGCGCGCCGGCCGCATCGGCTGGCCAGCCACGCGCCGCCGCACCGGCGGCCAGCGACTTCGATACGGTCGAGGACCTGCGCGCCGCTGTCGATGCACATGAGCGCGCGATCCTTGAACATGCGCTCGGCAAGCACCGCTGGAACCAGCGCCAGACCGCAAGGGCGCTGGGGCTGACCTATGACCAACTCCGTCATGCGATCCGCAAGCACGGGATCATGGAAAGCCAGGACGGCAGCCCGGGTGCCTAACCGATTGCTAAGAATTGCAAGTTAGTCTGTGCGGGTTCAGCAGCTACCAGTGAGCCCCTCCATGCGTTTCATTGTCGATATCGTCGAAAACGTGACCAGCTCGATCCGTTTCATCGTCGGGTTGGTTGTGGTGGCCGGTTTGCTGATCGGTCTGTTTTTCACCGCGGGTGTCGCGACGGTCGCGCCAGAGGTGGTGGAGCGGGTCGGGGAAAAGGCTATTGCGGCAGAAAAGGCGCAGCGCGTTGCTCATGAGATGGGGAAAGACGGCTGGGGCTACAGCGCGGCAGCCGCATCGGCCGGCGAGCAGGACGCGGGCACGAAGGTCCCCTCCGAAGGTGACGACGGCTGGGCCGAGTAAGCGCTTCGTCCGCTGACAGGTGCAACGAAATCCACAGAAGTTATCCCTAGGGCAGGTTTCGGCGCGATTTCATCGACAGGTGGCAACGTGGCCTGCAATGGCCCAGCCTGTCTATCTCGCCAAAGCGCAACCCGGCAGCGATCCGGCGCGCCGGATCCTTCCGGGAAGGCGGGCTTTCGCACGCCTGCGCCTGGCGATCCCGGCGCGTCTGCTTGCGACCCATGCGACCGGCACCTGCGTGCTGCTCGATCTGTCCCGCACCGGCGCCCGCATCGGTCTTGCCGACCCCTTGCCGCCGGGAGACATGCTTTATCTGCGGCTGGCTGGCTTCGAGGTGTTTGCCGAGGTGGTGTGGCGCGAGCTCGGTGATGGCGGGGGTATCAACGGCTTGACGTTTGACGAACCTCTCGACGAGGCAGCGGTCCTCGATGTGCGGCATTTTGCCGAGGGGTTCGAGCAGCGTGAACGCGAAATGCTTCGCGAACAGGTGCGCAGCTGGGTCGAAGGGCAGATCCGTCTCTGACACCGGCCCGCACAAGCTAGGCACTTGCCAAACCGCGCATCCGCGCCTAAGTGGGCCGCAATCCCGGCATTGTCGTGACAAGGTTTGGATGCTGGCGCCTCCGGGGGCCGGCCCGAAACGCGTTGCAAATATGTCTTCCGACCGGAGAACCAATGGCCGATATCGCGCGCCTGACTGCACTGATCGAACCCGAGGCCACCGCGCTCGGCTTTGATCTTGTGCGCGTCGCGATGCTTCCGTCCGAGGCAGGTGATGGCGGCATGGCGCTCCAGATCATGGCCGAAGATCCGGCCACCGGCCAGCTGGTGATCGACCAATGCGCCGCCCTGTCGCGCCGTGTGTCCGATGTGATCGACGCTGCCGAAGAGGCTGGCGAAGTGCTGATCGAAGGCGCCTACCACCTCGAAGTATCCTCGCCGGGCATCGATCGTCCGCTGACCCGCGAAAAGGACTACGCGAACTGGGCCGGGCACGAAGTGCGGATTGTCATGGACAAGGGCTATGGCGGCCAGCGCGTCAACAAGGGCCTGCTTGGCGGGCTTGAAGGCGACATGGTGCTGGTGGCCGAGGCCAAGGCCGGCAACGTGCGCTTGCCGCTCGAACAGATCCATTCGGCCCGGCTCGTCCTCACCGACGCGCTGATTGCCGCCACCCGCCCGCTCGACATGAGCGGAGCAGACGAACTTATCGAAGACTCCCAGCAAGAAAAGGCAGACGACTGATGGCCAGTGCCATTTCCGCCAACAAGGCCGAACTCCTCGCGATCGCCAACGCGGTTGCCTCGGAAAAGATGATCGACAAGGCGATCGTCATCGAGGCGATGGAAGAGGCGATCCAGAAATCGGCGCGCAACCGCTACGGCGCGGAAAACGACATCCGTGCAAAGCTCGATCCGCTGACCGGCGATCTCACGCTGTGGCGCGTGGTCGAAGTGGTCGATGTGGTCGAGGACTACTTCAAGCAGGTCGATCTGAAGCAGGGCGAAAAGCTCCAGCCGGGCGCCAAGGTGGGTGACTTCATCGTCGATCCGCTGCCCCCGGTCGATCTGGGCCGTATTGACGCGCAGTCGGCCAAGCAGGTGATCTTCCAGAAGGTTCGCGATGCCGAGCGCGAGCGTCAGTACGAAGAATTCAAGGACCGCGCCGGCGAAATCATCACCGGCGTGATCAAGTCGGTCGAGTTCGGCCACGTGATCGTCAACCTCGGCCGCGCCGAGGGCGTGATCCGTCGCGATCAGCAGATCCCGCGCGAAGCCGCCCGTACCGGTGAGCGCGTGCGCGCGCTGATCACCAAGGTCGAGCGCAACAATCGCGGGCCGCAGATCTTTTTGAGCCGCGCGCATCCCGATTTCATGAAGAAGCTGTTCGCGCAGGAAGTGCCCGAAATCTACGACGGCATCATCGTGATCAAGGCCGCCGCCCGCGACCCGGGCAGCCGCGCCAAGATCGGTGTGATCAGCCACGATTCCAGCATCGATCCGGTCGGCGCCTGCGTGGGCATGAAGGGCAGCCGCGTGCAGGCGGTGGTGCAGGAACTTCAGGGCGAGAAGATCGACATCATCCCCTGGTCGGAAGACACCGCGACCTTCGTCGTCAACGCGTTGCAGCCCGCCACGGTGAGCCGCGTCGTGCTCGACGAGGATGACGGCCGTATCGAAGTGGTAGTGCCGGATGAACAGCTCAGCCTCGCGATCGGTCGCCGCGGCCAGAACGTCCGTCTGGCGAGCCAGCTGACCGGCCACCAGATCGACATTATGACCGAGGAAGAGGCATCGGAGAAGCGCTCGAAGGAATTCGCCGAGCGTTCGAAGATGTTTGAGGAAGAGCTCGACGTCGACGAAACCCTCTCGCAGCTGCTGGTGGCCGAAGGCTTCGCCGAGCTCGAGGAAGTGGCCTATGTCGATCTCGCCGAACTCGCCAGCATCGAAGGCTTCGACGATGAACTGGCCGAGGAACTCCAGAGCCGCGCTCTCGAAGCTCTCGAACGGCAAGAGGCGGCGCACCGCGAAGTGCGCCGCGCTCTGGGCGTCGAAGATGCGCTGTCCGAGATGCCGCACCTCACCGAAGCGATGCTGGTCACGCTCGGCAAGGCGGGCATCAAGACGCTCGACGATCTGGCGGATCTCGCCACCGACGAACTGATCGCCAAGAAGCGCGAAGCGCCGCGTCGTCGCGGGGCTGCCGATGGCCCGCCGCAGCGGCGTCCGCAGCGCGAAGGCGACAAGGGCGGTGTGCTTGGCGAATATGGTCTCAGCGAAGAGCAGGGCAACGAGATCATCATGGCTGCCCGCGCACACTGGTTCGACGACGAGCCGACCGAGGAGGCCGCCCATGCGGACTCCACCCAATGAGCGCCTGACGTCCGACATCGCTGAGCCGTCGCTTCCCGCCAAGGCCGGGAGCGAGCGGCGCTGTATCCTCTCCGGGGAGCATGACGCGCGTGATGCGCTCGTGCGGCTGGCGATTTCGCCCGATGGTCTGGTGCTGCCCGATCCTGCTGCGAAGGCGCCAGGGCGTGGGGCGTGGATTGGTGTCAGCCGGCTAGAGCTGGAAGCAGCGATGGCCGATGGCGGCTTGAAGCGGGCTCTGATGCGCGCCTTCAAGGGCGCCGCCCTGACCATTCCGGCCGATCTTCCCGCCCTCGTCGAAGGCGCTTTGGCGCGTCATCTGTGTGACCGCCTGGGGCTGGAGCTGCGCTCAGGCAATATCGTGCTGGGCTCGGCCCGGATCGAGGAGCAGGCGCGGTCCGGCCGGGTCGCAGCCTTGCTCCACGCCAGCGACAGCAGCAAGGATGGGCGGCGCAAGCTCGATCAGGCCTGGCGCGTGGGCAGCGACGCGGAAGGTTCGGGCTTGCGCGGACTGGTCTTGCCTCTGGACCGCAATGCTTTGTCTGTGGCATTGGGCCGCGACAATGTCGTCCACCTTGGCGTTGCCGGTCATTCCGGTGACATGCGCGCCGCGACGCGGGTGCTGCAGGCGGTTTCCCGACTTTCGCATTTTGTCGCTGGCTACACTGCCGGCGCCGGGCGCGACTTGGTGGACAATTCTGGCCGGGATACGCCCGGCCACAGCGATCGGCCGCTTCCGGCTGGCCGTTCGGCATATGATGAATACGTGAAGGACTGACGAGCGATAATGAGCGACGACAACGACAACCAGCGCATCCGCAAACCTCTGGGCCTCAAGCGCTCGGTCGATGCGGGCGAGGTCAAGCAGACCTTCAGCCACGGCCGCACCAACAAGGTGGTGGTCGAGGTGAAGCGCCGCCGCGTGCTCGGCAAGCCCGGTGAAGCGGCTCCGCCGCCGCCCCCCCCGCCGCCGCCTCCGCCGCCCCCGCCGGTTGCTGAAAGGCCCGCACCCGCGCCGCGCCCGGCCCGTCCGGCGCCGGCTGGCGAGACCCCGCAGGAGCGCGTGAAGCGCCTCCAGCTTGAGGCCGAGGAAGAACGGCTGCGGATGGCCGAAGAAGCGCGCAAGCGTGAGGAAGCCGAAGCCCGCGAGCGCGAAGAAGAAGAGCGTCGCCGGGCCGAAGACAATCGCCGTGCGGAAGAAGAGGCCGAAAAGCAGCGTGCCGCTGCTCCCGTTGCCTCGCCTGCCGAGGACAGCGCCGCGGCGCCTGCCGATGAAGATGCCGGCGACAGCGTTGCTGCCCCGGCCGGCAAGGGCGACACCGTGCCTGCTGCGCGCAGGTTCACGCCCGTCGAACGGCCCGAGCCTAAGCGGCCCGAGGTCAAGGGCAAGAAGAAGGACGACAAGCGCGCAGCACCGAGCGACGAAGGCAAGGACAACCGCCGTTCAGGCAAGCTGACCGTCACGCGGGCTTTGAACGAGGATGAAGGCCGCCGTGCGCGTAGTCTCGCCGCCTTGAAGCGTGCGCGCGAGAAGGAACGCCGTGGTCAGGGTGGCCCCTCCAAGCCGCGCGAGAAGCAGGTGCGCGACGTGGTTGTGCCCGAGGCGATCACCGTGAGCGAACTTGCCAACCGCATGGCCGAAAAGGGTGCGGATCTGGTCAAGGCGCTGTTCAACATGGGGATGATGGTCACGGTCAACCAGACCATCGATCAGGACACCGCAGAGCTGCTGGTCGAGGAGTTTGGCCACAACATCACCCGCGTCTCGGCGAGCGATGTCGACATCGACACCAGCGAGGATGCCGATCCGGAAGAGACCCTGCGTCCGCGTCCGCCGGTGGTCACGATCATGGGCCACGTCGATCACGGCAAGACCAGCCTGCTTGATGCGCTGCGCGGAACCGATGTGGTGAAGGGCGAGGCCGGCGGCATCACCCAGCACATCGGTGCCTACCAGATCACGACCAAGGACAAGCAGAAGATCACCTTCCTCGACACCCCGGGTCACGCGGCCTTTACCGAGATGCGCATGCGCGGTGCCAATGTCACCGACATCGTCATTCTGGTGGTAGCGGGCGATGACGGGCTGATGCCGCAGACGATCGAGGCGATCAATCACACCAAGGCGGCCGGCGTGCCGATGATCGTGGCGATCACCAAGTCGGACAAGCCCGAGTACAACCCGCAGAAGATCCGTGAACGTCTGCTCGAACACGAAATCGTGGTCGAGGCGATGTCGGGCGAAGTGCAGGATGTCGAGGTTTCGGCCAAGACCGGCGCCGGGCTCGACAAGCTCATCGAGGCGATTGGCTTGCAGGCCGAACTGCTCGAACTGAAGTCGCGGCCCGACCGCGATGCCGAAGCGACCGTGATCGAAGCCCAGCTCGACAAGGGACGCGGGCCTGTGGCGACCGTGCTGGTCACCCGCGGCACGCTGAAGCGCGGCGATACCTTCGTCGTCGGTACGCAGAGCGGCAAGGTGCGCGCCATCGTCGATGACAAGGGGCAGCAGATCAAGGAAGCCGGCCCCTCGATGCCGGTCGAGGTGCTCGGCCTCGGCGGTGTGCCGTCGGCGGGCGATCAGCTCACCGTGGTCGAGAACGAGCAGCGCGCCCGCGAGGTCGCCAAGTATCGTCAGGAAATCGCCACCGAAAAGCGCACTGCGCTGGCGCCGACCAACTTCGATACGATGTTCAACAACCTCGCCTCCAACGTCATCGAATTCCCGGTGGTGGTGAAGGCCGACGTGCAGGGCTCGGTCGAAGCGATCGTCAATGCGCTCCACAACCTCTCGAATGACGAGATCAAGGTCCGCGTGCTCAATGCAGGCGTGGGGGCGATCACGGAAAGCGACGTGCTGCTGGCAGCGGCCTCGAAGGCGCCGATCATCGGCTTCAACGTGCGCCCCAACGCTAAGGCACGCGACCTCGTCAAGCGCGACGGGGTGCGGATGATGTATTACGATGTCATCTATCACCTCACCGATGAAGTCGCCAAGGAGATGGCGGGCGAGCTCGGGCCGGAGCGGATCGAAACCGTGGTCGGCCGTGCCGAGGTCAAGCAGGTGTTCCCTGCGGGCAAGAAGGACAAGGCCGCTGGCCTGCTGGTTCTGGAAGGCGCGATCCGCAAGGGTCTCTTCGCGCGTCTTACCCGTCAGGACGTTATCGTCTCGGCCACCAAGATCGCCTCGCTGCGGCGCTTCAAGGACGATGTCGACGAAGTGCGCACCGGCCTCGAATGCGGTGTGGTGCTTGAAGACACCAACGACATCAAGGCGGGCGACATGCTCGAAGTCTTCTCGGTCGAGGAGCGTGAGCGGACGCTGTGAGCGGGAACGAACACTACCCAGACGATGCCGGGCAGTCGCCGCATACGGCGCTGCTCGGCAGCGAGTTCGTCAGCTTCGACGAGGCTACGCAGACCGTGACCATGCGCTTCATGGTGAAGCGCGAGATGACCACCTGGCGCGGGGGCGTGCAGGGCGGGCTGGTGGCGGGCTATCTCGATGACGTGATGGGCTATGCCTATGTCGCGGCGACCGGCGGCGTCATGGCTCCGCTCAATCTCGAGATATCGATGAGCCTCATCCGGCTGATCCCGGAAGGGCCGCTGATCGGCAAAGGCCGGGTGGTGCGCGCCGGGCAGCGGGTGATCTTTCTGGAAGGTGAGCTGCTGGCGGAAGACGGCACGCTCCATGCCCGTGCCACCTCTACCGCGATCCCCACGCCGCGCCCAACTCCTGAACAGACCGGGATGACCCGCTGATGGCCAAGGCACCCTTTACTGCCGAGCAGCAATCGGTCCGCGTCCTCAAGGTGGGCGAGCGGGTGCGGCACATCCTGTCCGAACTGCTCGCGCGCGGCGAAGTGCATGACGATGTGGTGAGCGCATCCAACATCTCGGTCACCGAGGTGCGCATGACCCCTGACCTGCGCCATGCGACGGCCTATGTGAAGCCGTTGCTGGGTGCGGGCGACGAGCAAGTCGTCCACGCCCTCAGGCAGAACACCGCCTTTCTCCAGCGCGAGGTCGCTCAGCGGCTGGGGCTCAAATTCGCGCCCAAGCTGCGCTTCCGCAAGGATGAAAGCTTTGCCGAGGCCGACCGGATCGAGGCGTTGCTGCGCGATCCCAAGGTCGCCCGCGATCTGGATGCGGATGACGAGGGCGAATAGCGCCTACTTCGGCAGCATCCGCGCCTTCAGGATGATGTCCACCTCATTACCGACGATCAGCTGATAGGATTTCATCCCGTAGGCGCGCCGGTCGATGGTGGTGGTGCCGGTGAAGCTGACCGGCTGGCCTGCGCGGGCCAGTGGATCGGCATCGAAGGTGACAGCAAGTGTCGCCGGACGGGTGACACCGCGCGCTGTCAGTTCTCCGCTCACCGTGCCCCGCGTCGCGCTCGACAGCTTGATCGAGCGGCCGAGGAAGCGGATCGTCGGATATTTCTCCACCCAGAAGAACTTGTCGCCGCGCAGCCTTGCGAGGGTGACAGAGTCGGGCGCTTCGATCGCGGTGGCATCGAAGGTGACGTCGATCAGCGCGCGCTCGGGGGCACCCGGCACGATTGTCACTGCGCCCTGCATGCGCGGGAAACGTGCGGTCTTGCTGGCGAGGCCGAAGAACGGGACCTTGGCCGAGACATTGCTGGCGGAGGAATCGAGCACATAACGCTGCGGCGCGCCGATATTGGCAAGCGCGAACACCGCCACCAAGGGCAGCAGCATCAGGCGCAGGCGGGAAATCGGTTTGGTCATCATGGTTCCTAATACGCTTCAACCGGGCAAAAGGGTCAACCCCCGCCTCGCCCCGCGCAGGCCAAACGGTTAGGCTGTCGCGATGGCCAAGCTCTATTTCTACTATGCCAGCATGAATGCCGGCAAATCCTCGCACCTGTTGCAGGCCGATTTCAATTATCGCGAACGCGGCATGCGCACGATGTTATGGACTGCGGCGCTCGACAGCCGCTCGGCCGGGCTGGTAAAAAGCCGGATCGGACTGGAGAGCGCAGCGCAGCGGTTCCACCCCGACACCGATCTTTGGTCCGAAGTCAGCGCTGTCCATGCCGGAACACTGCTTGATTGCGTGCTGATAGACGAGGCGCAGTTTCTGGCACCTGAACAGGTATGGCAATTGGCCCGGCTCGCGGACGAGGCAGGCATTCCGGTGCTCTGCTATGGCTTGCGTACCGATTTTCAGGGCGAGCTGTTCCCCGGCTCGGTGGTGCTGCTGGGGATCGCGGACGCGCTGGTGGAGCTCAAGGGGGTATGCCACTGCGGGCGCAAAGCGACGATGAACCTGCGCGTCGATGAAAGCGGTGCGGCGGTGAAGCAGGGCCAGCAGACCGAAATCGGCGGCAACGACCGCTATGTCGCGCTGTGCCGCAAGCATTTTGTGCGGGCGCTTGCCGCCTAATCGCGTGCGCTCTGGCTTTCGTCGGGTCGCAATCCTATCTGGGAAGCGATGAGCCAAACTTTCCTTCTCGGCCTCGTGCTGATCCCCGCCTTGGTGATTGCGATCGTGTTCCACGAGGTCGCGCATGGCTATGCCGCGCGTTTGCTCGGTGATCCGACGGCGAGCGAGCGCGGGCGACTGACGCTCAATCCGCTCGCCCATGTCGATCCGGTCGGCACGGTGCTGGTTCCCGGCGCGCTGGCGCTTTTGGGCGGGCCGGTGTTCGGCTGGGCCAAACCTGTGCCGGTCAACAAGTGGCGGCTGAACAATCCGCACCTGGGCATGATGGCTGTGGCCGCGGCAGGGCCGGGCAGCAATTTCGTTCTCGCTGGCATCGGTGCAGTTCTGCTCGGTCTGGCAATCCCGCTTGGGGCCGGCTTCGACGGCGATGCGGCAGGCGGCACTTCGCTGCTCATTGATGCTTCGGGCGAGCCATTGTGGCTGGCGACGGGGTTGTTCTACTTCATTCTCGTCAATCTGTTCCTCGGCCTGTTCAACCTGCTGCCGATCCCGCCGTTCGATGGTTCGCACATCGTTGGTGGCATTCTGCCCAAACAGCTGCGGGCGCCGTGGGAGAAGCTGCAGGGCATCGGCATGGCGCTGATCCTCGTGCTGGTGGCGGCGAGTTGGGTGTTCGGCACCAGCTGGCTGGGCGATCTGCTGATTGGGCCGGTGACCTTCGTGCTCGGCTACTATCTCGCGCTGGCCGACTGGGTCGCGGCTCTGATCGCCTGATAGCGAGGATTTGGGGTGGAGACGGCTGGCAAACCTGCGCCGCTTTCGGGCTGGCTGATCCTCGACAAGCCGCGCGGGCTTGGCAGCACTCAGGGCGTGAGCGCGGTCAAGCGCGTGCTGCGGCAGAACGGCTATGCGAAAACCAAGGTCGGCCACGGCGGCACCCTCGATCCGCTGGCTGAAGGTGTGCTGCCGATCGCGCTGGGCGAGGCGACCAAGCTTGCCGGGCGGATGCTCGATGCCAGCAAGGTCTACGAATTCACGCTTCGCTTCGGGGCCGAGACCGAGACGCTCGATACAGAAGGAGCCGTGATCGCGACGAGTGATGTGCGCCCCTCGCTGGCCGATGTTGAAGCTGTGCTCCCCCGCTTTACCGGCCCGATCGAGCAGGTGCCGCCGGCCTATTCCGCACTCAAGGTCGATGGCCAACGCGCCTATGATCGGGCACGGGCGGGAGAGGTGGTGGAATTGCGGGCGAGGGCGGTGGTGATCCACGCGCTGGATATTCGCCAAGGCGAAGGTCAAGGCCCGCTCGACGCCATCACTCTGGTTGCCCACGTCTCCAAGGGCACCTATATCCGGAGCCTAGCCCGCGACATCGCCTATGCTCTGGGCACTTGTGGCCATGTCACCTATCTCAGGCGCACCAAGGCCGGGCCGTTCCTTGAGGAACAGGCGATTTCGCTGGACAATCTGGAGGAAAGCGCTAAGCGCGCGAGCCTTGAACACCTTCTCCTGCCGCTGGAGGCAGGGCTGGACGACATCCCGGCCCTTCACCTCGACCAGACAAGCGCGCAGGCGGTCCGACAGGGCCGGGTGCTGTCTGGCATGCCCCAATCATCCGGGCTCTATCTGGCCAAGCTGGGCGCAGTCCCGGTTGCCCTGATGGAAATATCGGAGGGGACGGCGAAGGTCGTCAGGGGTTTCAACCTATCCGATGTCGCTGAGTAGAAAGAGAATATCATGTCGGTGACCGCCGAAAAGAAGCAGGAAATCATCTCCTCGAACGCCCGTGATCCCAAGGACACCGGCAGCCCCGAAGTCCAGGTCGCGATCCTCACCGAGCGCATCCGCAACCTGACCGAGCACTTCAAGGATCACCACAAGGACAACCACTCGCGTCGTGGCCTTCTGATGATGGTGAACAAGCGTCGCACGCTGCTCGCCTATCTCAAGAAGAAGGATGTCGAGCGCTACAACGCCCTGATCCAGAAGCTGGGTCTGCGTAAGTAAGAGTTTAGCGGGAAGGGCGGCTCTAGAGGCCGCCTTTCTTGCATTTGGGGCTGGCAGACATTCGGTCTGCTGCGCCTTGGGGCCAAACCAGTGCCCCGCACCGGACCGGGACGGTTGTTTCCCCGGCACATGAGGCCCCGCCCGGCAATATGGCCGCGCGGGTCAGAAGGAAAACCAATGTTCGACACGAAAACCGTATCGCTGGAGTGGGGCGGAAAGACCCTCACTCTGGAAACCGGGCGTATTGCCCGTCAGGCCGATGGCGCCGTGCTGGCGACCTATGGCGAAACCGTGGTGCTGTGCGCAGTCACCGCCGCCAAGTCGGTGAAGGAAGGGCAGGACTTCTTCCCGCTCACCGTCCACTATCAGGAAAAGTTCTCGGCTGCCGGCCGTATCCCCGGTGGCTTCTTCAAGCGTGAACGCGGCGCGACCGAGAAGGAAACGCTGACCAGCCGCCTGATCGACCGTCCGATCCGTCCGCTGTTCCCCGAAGGTTTCTACAACGAAATCAACGTTATCGCGCAGGTCCTTTCGTTTGACGGCGAAACCGAAGCCGATATCGTCGCGATGATCGCCGCTTCGGCTGCGCTGACGATTTCGGGCGTGCCCTTCATGGGGCCGATCGGCGCTGCACGCGTCGGCTTCATCGATGGCGAATATGTCCTCAACCCGAAGCAGGACAAGGCGCTTGCCGAAGGTCGTCTCGACCTCGTGGTCGCCGCCACGGACACGGCCGTGATGATGGTCGAATCCGAAGCCAAGGAACTGACCGAAGCCGAAATGCTCGGCGCTGTGATGTTTGCGCATGACGAAATCCGCAAGGTGATCGGCGCCATCATCAGCCTCGCCGAACAGGCCGCCAAGGATCCGTGGGTCGTCGACCTGTCGGACAACACGGCCGACATCAAGGCGAAGCTCAAGGATCTCGTCGGCAAGGATATCGCCGCCGCCTACAAGCTCACCGACAAGTCGGCGCGTTCGAATGCGCTGAACGAGGCGCGGGCCAAGGCCAAGGCTGCTTTTGCGGACGAAACCCCGCAGACCCAGATGGTCGCGATCAAGACCATGAAGAAGGTCGAGGCCGACATCGTGCGCACCGCCATCCTCAAGGAAGGCAGCCGCATTGATGGCCGCAAGCTCGATCAGGTCCGCCCGATCGAAGCGATCGTCGGTTTCCTGCCGCGCACCCATGGTTCGTCGCTGTTCACCCGCGGCGAAACCCAGGCGATCTGCACCACCACGCTCGGCACCAAGGATTCCGAGCAGATGATCGATGGTCTGGAAGGCCTGAGCTATTCCAGCTTCATGCTGCACTACAACTTCCCGCCCTATTCGGTCGGTGAAGTCGGCCGCTTCGGCGCACCGGGTCGCCGCGAAGTCGGCCACGGCAAGCTCGCCTGGCGCGCGCTGAACCCCGTGCTGCCGAGCAAGGAAGACTTCCCTTACACCATCCGCGTTCTGTCGGACATCACCGAGTCCAACGGCTCGTCGTCGATGGCGACCGTGTGCGGCGGCTGTCTTTCGATGATGGACGCGGGCGTTCCGGTGAAGGCTCCGGTCTCGGGCATCGCCATGGGCCTGATCCTCGAAGGCAGCGACTTTGCCGTTCTGTCGGACATCCTGGGTGACGAAGATCACCTTGGCGACATGGACTTCAAGGTTGCCGGTACCGAAGCTGGCATCACCACCATGCAGATGGACATCAAGATCGCCGGCATCACGCAGGAGATCATGGCCAAGGCGCTCGAGCAGGCGAAGGCCGGCCGCATGCACATCCTTGGTGAAATGGCCAAGGCCCTGACCGGTGCCCGCACCGAAGTCAGCAAGCACGCGCCGCGCATCGAGACGATCCAGATCGACAAGTCGAAGATCCGTGACGTCATCGGCACCGGCGGCAAGGTGATCCGCGAGATCGTCGCCGAAACCGGCGCCAAGGTCGACATCGATGACGAGGGCGTGATCAAGATCAGCTCCTCGAACCTCGACGAGATCGAAGCGGCGAAGAAGTGGATCCTCGGCATCGTCGAGGAAGCTGAAGTCGGCAAGATCTACAACGGCAAGGTCGTCAACATCGTCGACTTCGGCGCTTTCGTGAACTTCATGGGCGGCAAGGACGGTCTCGTCCACGTCTCGGAAATGCGCAACGAGCGCGTCGAGAAGCCGACCGATGTCGTTTCCGAAGGCATGGAAGTGAAGGTCAAGGTGCTCGAGATCGACAACCGCGGCAAGGTCCGCCTGTCGATGCGCGTGGTTGATCAGGAAACCGGCGAAGAGCTGGAGGACACCCGTCCGCCCCGCGAACCGCGTGAACCGCGCGGTGATCGTGGTGATCGCGGCGGTGACCGTCGTGGTCCGCGGGGTGATCGTGGTGGCCGTGGCGGCGATCGCGGCGGTCGCGGTGGCGATCGCGGCGGTCGTGACCGTGACAGCGGTCCGGCCGGGCTTCCCGACTTCTTGAAGGACTAATTCCCTTCTTCAAGCTATGAACAAGAGGCCGCCCGGAGCGATCCGGGCGGCCTTGCTTTTGGAAGTTTGACCGATGCTCCAGCGTGAACTCATCGACACTGCCCAGATCGAGGATGGCGTGCGCCTCGAGCTCTACACCCATGCGGGCCATTTCATGATCGTGATGGGGCGCAACGAGCTGATGAGCACGCGAATGCGTTTCTCCGAAGAACAGCTCGCTGACCTCACCATCGATCGGCTCGGCAAGGACAATGCCCGCATTCTGATCGGCGGCTACGGCATGGGCTTCACTTATCGCGCAGCTGCGGCAAAACTGGGCGCATCGTCGCAGATTGTGGTCGCAGAGATTTCCGAGGCGATCATCGAGTGGGCCAAAGGGCCGATGGCGACGCTGACAGGGGAGGGCCTTGCCGACCCCCGCCTCGATCTCAAGATCTGCGATGTCGCTGCGCTGATCGACGATGCCAATGACGGCACTTGCGCCAAATTCGATGCGATCATGCTCGATGTCGACAATGGCCCGGACGGGATCGTGCGCGATGCGAATAACCGCATCTATTCACGCACCGGTTTGGCCAAGGCGCGCGATGCCTTGAGGTCAGGCGGGATCCTTGCGGTCTGGTCAGCCGGCCCTGACCCGGCGTTTCGCAAGCGGCTGTATGACACTGGCCTCCAGGTGACCGAGTGGAATGTCCGCTCGCGCCCGGGCAATAAGGGCGCGCATCACATCATCTGGTTTGCCCAGAAGGCCTGAGTTTCTAGAAATCGTAGATCAGCGTGACGCGGCTGAGCGTGTCGGTCTGCACGGCACCCGGCGGCGGGTTGCTGTCATATTCGATCGCATAGGAAAAGCGCGCCGATAGCTTGCTGCTGATCGCGGCATTGAGGCCGGTGACGAGATCGAGCGTGGTGTTGCGCGAATCGATGATCGCGATAGCCGATCCGCCGGTTTCGGCCACCGCATTGGTGTCCTGCGTCAGGGTCAGCCGCTTGGTTATGTTCCAGTCGAAATCGACCCCTATCAGTCCTGCGATCCGGCTTTCACTGCGACCATCGGTGAATTCGGTGACCCGGTAAGCCGGGCCCGCCTTGACCGAGAGCTTGAGATCATTGGCGTTGAACACCTGATAGCCGATGCCGCCCGACACGGCATAGCGTGCGGAAAAGCCCTGGAACCGGTCGCGCTCATATTGCCCGAGCGCGTAGACATAGACGTGGTCCGACAGATTGAAGTTGGGCTCGTAGCGGGCAAGGAACTGCTCGCGCGTGGTCACGCCGTTGGCGCGCTGGAAGTCGATGCGGCCCGTCAGGCGGTGCCGCCAGTCAATGCCCTGGCGCTCGGCGGTAAGGCCGGCGGTGATCCCTGTGTTGGAGGTGTTGCCAGTCGCCCGGAAAGCGCCGAACTCGCCCTTGCCGGACCAGTTTTGGAATAGGCCGGCGGTGCGGATTGCCTCGGTCTTCGCGGCAGCTTCGGCGGCCTTTACGGCGATCTGCTGCTGCTCGAAACCGGCTAGAATGGCATCGATTTCAGCCCCATCGCCCGGATTGGTCACTCGCGCGATCTCGATGACGGTGCGGACCTTGGCCTCGTCACCGGTTGCGATAGCGGCATCGATCATGGCGCGCACCGGCTGCGGCAGCTGCGCAAAGGCGGCTGACGGCAGAGCGGCGAGGCCGGTGGCGGCCAGCGCCGCAGCGAGACGAACGGCAGGGGTCATGCCGGTCGCCCCCGATTTAGCGAACCCGCGGGCCGCCGAAAGGCAGCGGCGGGGGCGGGCGGCGGACGCCGCGCGGGAGCTGGGCCTGATAAGCCCGTCCGCAATGTTCGACGCAATAGGGGAAGCCGGGGTTCACCTGCTCGCCGCAGAAGTGGAAATCGGGTTCGCCCGGGTGGCCCATCGGCCAGCGGCAGACCTTGTCCGACAGATCGAGCAGCGTCGTCTTGCCCGCGATCTCGGGGCTCGGCTTGGCCGGCACGAGACGGCGCGGCGGGGCGGGGGGGATCGGCGCCTGCTGATCGCCGGGCCCCTGACGCAGGAAACCGCCGGGACCGACCGAGACGATCTTGGGCATGTCGGCCTGCGGATTGGGCATGGGCTGCGACGGGCTGGCGCTCGCGGGGTTATCGGCCGCATCATTGCGCGCAGGCGCGGCTGTGCGCACCGTACGCTCGGGGGGCGCAGCCACCGGCGCAGTCGCCTCGGCATCGCGGTGCGCTTCGGGTGCAGGCTTGGGCGCTGGCGCAGCCGGTTTCTTGGGCGCGGCCGCCTTCTTCTTCTCGTTGGCCTTGACGGGCGAGGGGCGGGCCTTGAGCCCGAGCCGGTGCGCCTTGCCGATCACCGCGTTGCGGCTAACTCCGCCGAGCTCGGTGGCGATCTCGCTGGCGGTGGCGCCGCCTTCCCACATTTTCCTGAGCGTCGCGATGCGCTCGTCCGTCCAGCTCATATACTCTACCTGTTCTTGTCCCGGCGCTTTAGCCGGGCCTGATTGCGGGTGCCACGCTTGTCACGAAAGCCGCT
Source organism: Erythrobacter sp. (assembly GCF_035194505.1). Classification (NCBI taxonomy): domain Bacteria; kingdom Pseudomonadati; phylum Pseudomonadota; class Alphaproteobacteria; order Sphingomonadales; family Erythrobacteraceae; genus Erythrobacter; species Erythrobacter sp. The sequence continues at coordinate 95,092 of NZ_CP136573.1, forward strand.
TGGGCCTAGGCGCTAGCACCATGGCCGAACCTGTTCCAGCACGCTTAGATGGCAATGCCGCTCCCGTGACGCAAAACACGGCTTCTGACAAGACCGGCGGGAGCACCCGGTTTGCCCCGCGCGGACGCCCGGTGATTACCGGGATCAACCGCGTGGGCCTCAATGCCCTCTATATGAAGGAGGTGCGCCGGTTTCTCAAGGTGCAGACCCAGACGATCTGGGCGCCGGCCTTCACGACGCTGCTGTTTCTGGTCATCTTCACTGTCGCGCTGGGCCGCGAGGGGCGCGAAGTGCTGGGCGTGCCCTTCGCCACCTTCGTCGCGCCGGGCCTGATCGTGATGGCGATGATGCAGAATGCCTTTGCCAATTCCTCATTCTCGCTGCTGTCAGGCAAGATGCAGGGCACGATCATCGATCTCTTGATGCCTCCGCTTTCCCCGGGCGAGCTGATGATAGGAATCCTTGCCGCCGCGATCACGCGCGCGATTGCAGTGGGGGGCACCGTTGGCTTGGCAATGGCGCTTTGGCCGGGTGTCTCGCTCGGCTTTGCGCACCCTTGGGCGGTTGTCTGGTTCGGGCTGATGGGATCGCTCCTTCTGGCAACCGCAGGCCTTGCCACCTCGATCTGGGCCGAGAAATTCGATCACAATGCCGCAATCACCAATTTCGTGATCGCTCCGCTCTCGCTGCTTTCCGGCACCTTCTACGTGATCGAGAACCTGCACGGGGTGTTTCAGGCGATCAGTCGGGCGAACCCGTTCTTCTACGTCATCTCGGGCTTCCGCTATGGCTTCCTCGGCCAAAGCGACATCGGCGCGGCCGATCATGTGCTGGTTGCCGGCGCAGGCCTGTTGGGGCTCAACGCAGTTCTCGCAGCCGGTGTCTATGCGCTGCTGCGTTCGGGGTGGAAACTCAAGAACTGAGTGCGCCCATGACCGGTTGGTCGCGGCCAACAGTGGCGATCCGGTTCAACGCTTCCTGCGCGCCCATTACATCCTCGACCGCGCCGATCACGAAGTGCTCGGTCTGCCGGTCTCCATCGCTGTCGATGCCAACCTTTACGGCAAGCTGCAAAATGCCTGTGCCGTCGCGCTGCTCGCGCCTTTCGGCCATGCCGATGCGTGCGGCGGGAACCGCCGTGACATCGAGCGCACGCGCAAGACTGAGCTTGAGCACTCGCTCGTCGGTGATGACATAGAGCACCCGCCCGCGTTCGCGCAGCGGCTTGAAGGGCTGGCCCAGCATCCATGCGCCGACGGCGACGAAGGGCAGGCCGAACAGCGGAAAGGCCCAGGCGACGAGTCCGAGCTCGTTCTCTCCCGGACCGGCGCTGGCAACGGCAGCCACCGCGATACCCGTCCAAGCGAGCGAAAAGGCAGTCCAGGGGATCGCAAAGACGTAGCCCAGAAACTGGCGCGGATCGATCCGCGCGAGCTGCCAGCCATGCCACAGCACGCTTTCGCCAGGCCGCAACTCGCGCTCAAGCGCCAGCCGGAGCCGTGCGGTGCGATCAGTCTCTAAAGGGGCTGGAGCCTGCATTCTGCCGGGATACACCCGACAAGGTTGTCAATGCGTAAGCGATCGCCGCATCCGGTAGCGGCCGTCCTTGAAGCTGTCGAACAGCTGGCGGACGGTGGGATGATCGATCGGGCCGCCTTGCGGATCGGCCAGAAGATTGCCCTGGCTCACATAGGCAACGTAGGACGAATCCTCGTTTTCGGCGAGCAGATGGTAGAACGGTTGATCCCGGTTCGGGCGGATATCCTCGGGGATCGATTGGTACCATTCTTCGCTATTGGCGAAGACCGGATCGATGTCGAAAACGACGCCGCGGAAGGAAAACAGGCGGTGGCGAACCACATCGCCAATGCCGAAGCGGGCGCGTGTCTGGCGGGGCGCGATGATTGTGCGTCCAGCCTGACTCGAGAAGAACTCTGCGCGTTCCATGGATTTAATATGAACCTTTGCGGGCGCAAAACAAGCACGTCGCTGTGGCAGGGGCAAGATATGCCCGAATTTTGTGGTGCGGTAGGACTTGGCAAGCCAATCGCCTTGGGCTAACGGGCGCGCTCCCTGTCGCCAGCCGCCCGACCACGCGGCCTTGCCAGACGCGCGACAGGCCTCGCGGAGAGGTGGCAGAGTGGTCGAATGCGCCGCACTCGAAATGCGGTTTACCGGCAACGGTAACGTGGGTTCGAATCCCACCCTCTCCGCCAATATCATCTGTAAATCTTGGACTTTTTCTCTCAATCGCCGCCTATTACCATAATAGCTCCCCGATGGAGAGCCGACTTGAATGGGTCGCCGCCTTAGCGGTTCCATGGCTAGCCCGATGGGTCACATGTAATTCCAGCCGATCGTTTTCAATTCTCGATTTAGGTCTCGCCCTACCCCCCGGGGGTGGGGCCGAGCGTGGCGCGACTGTCACGGGCTACCCCTGCGCGAAATTTTTTTGCAGGTGATATGGAAATTCTCGTGCCTTAGGGCAAATGCATAAGCCCACGCTCCCTCATTCGTGCCCCTCGCAACAGCCAAGCGTTCAGGGCCTACAGGCCCTCGCTCTGAATACTTGCAGCGACATTAGCTGGCCGCTTTACGACCGTCAGTTCGCCCCGAAAGTGGTGCCTCCTTGCGCAGGCAATCGTCCGCAAGAGGTCGTCGATCGTCAACAAATCCATATTCAACGATGTGTAGGTTGCCTAATCAGGGAATAGGGATCTGCGCCAGATATCGCCGCCGGTTGGTCATGCCCCACATTTCCGTTGCGGCATGGGTTGGTGGATGTCGGGTTTCGGCGGCCAGGCGCTTGATGCCGAAATACCGCTTCGGGATAGCGCAACGACCGTGCTCTTGACCGCAAGTGGGTGAAACCGGAATGACGGCGTTTTGCCAGCTTCGCGAGCAAGGATGTCGCGAGGTGAGGCGCCTACGGATCGGGGTGACGCCGGGCTACCCTAGAGGGAGGAGTGCCCGGCATCTTTGATGTTGGCGGCAAAATTGGATCAAAAGGCGACCTGGAAGCGCACGACGCCAAGATTACCGCTGGTATCGGGCACCAACAGGCTGCCATCGGTTTTGGTGCGGGCGTAATTGGCGAGCACCCGGATGTTCTGGTTTAAATACCAGGTTGCGCCGATGTTCGCGATAGACGCCCGCCCTCTATCTAGACTGTCATCGTCAAGATCAAGCTCGCTGTAACGCCCGGCAAGTTCGATCGCACCGCCCTTCTTGCCGATGCGCGGACCCAGCGGCGTGCCGGTGCTGCGCGAATAACCATGCTTTTCGCCAGTCACCATCAAGCTAGACTGGACATACCAGCTCGCATAGTTGAGGTCGGTAAGGCCAGCCCGTGAAACCGTGGCGCCGATATACTGTGCCTGCACCTGCACCGACCCGCGGGCGTAAGCGAATTCGGCGTTATAGGCGTCAAACCCGGTGGCCCCGTTCAGTGCACCGGTGCGCAGAAGGCTCGGCGCAAGGCTCGACGCCGAAATCGCGGTGAATCGCGGAGGTTCGGTCACATTATAGGAACGGTTTTCATAAGCCGCGCCGAAATGGAGGTAACCCTTGCGGCTGGTTACGGGTGCAAAGGTCGTCCGGACCGTGAAACCGTCACCGCGCACACGCGACTGTCCGACTTCGTCATCGAGGGCGTCGGTGAAGTAACCACCTGCGATCGTGAAGTTCTTCGAGTGATAGCGCGCCATGCCCCCAAGGCCGAACGCGGGCGACAGCGTGTTGGCAAGCGACCGTTCGGCCAGCGCCATCATGTTCGAGCTGCCCATATCTTCCATGCTGAACGGCACGATCTGGTTGCCGCCCCGCACTTCGAAACCTTCTGCCGGGGTGATACCGACCCACAGGTTGCGCCAGCCATCGGCCTGCGCGAACTCGCGGTCGACCCGCACCTGAACAACATCGCCATACTTCGCCGAGAATTCGACACGGGCGCGGCGAACGTCGGTTTCAGTGACGCTGTCGAAGCCAATGTCGAACACTGTGGCGTCTAGATGCAGGCGGCCGCCAAGGTTCATCTCGAGATCACCGGTCTTCACAGAAAGACCGCCAGAATCGGCTTCAACCCCGTCATCGGCATGCACCAGAGTGGGTACCATGAAGGCGCTTAGTGTCGCCGCAAGCATTGTGCTGCGGCGGAAACTCTGAATGCTCAAATCTAATCTCCAAGATGGCGAGCGTCTGCACGCCGCGTGTGTATCGCAGTTTTTGCCAGCCGGGATCCCAACGGGGCCGTTAGGCTGGTTATTCCGCTTTAAGGGATCATTCTTATTTTTCGGTTACGACGAATAACCGATTCCGCTGAGGCGTTAACTCAGCGATTTCCAAAGGCCCGGATCACCCCATGATTGTTAACCCTATTCCCGCTCCCACCAGTAATGAACGTGCAAAACGGTTGCAGACGCGTCTTGGCGCTGCCAAGCGCGCCTTCACCACTCGTAATGTAGATCTGAATCTGGCGGCGCGCATCGTGCGCAGCGGTCGCAAGCCGCAAGCTGGCGACCTGATCCTTGCCCGGGTCACCAGCCTTGGCCAGCATCGGCGTCTGGAGAACGTCCACGGTCGCCGCGGCGATCTGTATGTCGGTGATGAAATCATCGTGGCTTATGGTAATCGCTATGCCCCCGACCAGTTTGAGGCTTACATTCCCGAAGATTTCGGCCCGTGCCATCTGGTGGCCGGTGGCGGTGTGGCAGCCCGTGCGACATGCCGTCACGCTCGGATCAAGGCGCCCACCGTAATCACTGTCATTGGTGCATTGGTGCGGGCTGACGGCTGCACCATCAACCTGGCAGATTTTGCGCCCGCCGCTCCGGCTTCTGCTCGGTGCAATCGCCCGCCGCTGGTGATCGCAGTTGTTGGTAGCTCTATGAATGCCGGCAAGACCACCACGGTAGCCGGGATCGTCCACGGTCTTACCCGCGCAGGCTTCCGGGTCGGCGCGGCCAAGCTCACCGGCACCGGATCGGGCGGTGACGTTTGGTCGATGCGCGATGCAGGCGCGGCGCTGGCGGTGGATTTCACCGATGCCGGGCACGCCTCGACCTTTAAGGTGGGGGCAGACGAACTTGGTAACGTTGCTCTGGGCCTGCTGGCGAGTTTGGCCGACGATAATGCCGATATCGCTGTCGTGGAAATCGCCGACGGGCTGCTTCAAAATGAAACCGCAAGATTGGTCGAAATGGGCCACAACAAGGGCTGGTTCGACGGCTTCATCTTTGCTGCAAACGATGCGATGGGCGCGGCTTTCGGCTGCCGCTGGCTTGCCGACAGGCAGATCACGCCGCTGGCGGTTTCCGGACTGGTGTCGGCCTCGCCGCTCGCCTCGCGTGAGGTGGCCGATGCGACTGGGATTACCGTGGCCACCCTTGACCAGTTGCGCGATCCGGTCGAGTCCGCGCAGCTGGCCTTCAGCAACCGGACGATTACGGTCGCAGCATGAGTATCGCTACGCCAGCACTGCTGTACGGCAACCGGATGAAGCTTGCGGTGCTGCTGGCAGTCCTCGCCCTGAGCCAGGCTCTGATGGCGGTTCTGCTCGCTGAAACGATCGACCAGCTGCATGGGGGCGGGACATTGTTGGGATGGCCTATGCTGCCGGTGGCGGCCGGGCTGACCGGACTCGCGGGCCTTGCCCTACTGAGCGAACGCTGGGCGGGTGAACGGTTCGCCCAATCCTTCGTGATTGATTGCCGGGAGGCGCTCTACAAGGCAGTGATGCGCCACCGCGGCGAGGGCAATGACGCGCGATGGCTGACCGGGCTGGTCAATGACATGGCCGCTTTGCGCAACTATGCGCTACGCGGCACAGTGCGGCTGTGGACCAGCACCCTGTCCGCCTGCGGAGCGACCATCTGGGTCGGCCTCGCCATGCCAGAGCTGCGCCTTGCGCTCGCTCCGTTGGCGCTGGGCGTGGGATGCATGATCCTGCTTACTCGCCCGCTGTCACGCGCCATTACGGACCAGCGCACGCAGCGTGGGCGAATGAACCGCTTTTTCGTTCGCCGGGTGCGCATTGCTATGGCCGACCTGCCGGTCACCAACGGGCACGGTTATCGTACGCTCGCAAATCATTCGGAGGAGCTTAAGCACCTTTCAGTTCGCCGAGCGGTCCTTGCGGGCTGCATGTCGGCGGCGATAGCGGTTTCCGGTCTGCTCGCAACGCTGATAGTAGCGACCCAGGCGGTTGCCTCAGGCACCGTCGCCAGCATCGCCGGCAGTCTCACGCTGATCGCATTTATTTCCGGCCGCCTGATGGAAACATCGCGCGCGCTGCACGCCCGTATCGGCGGCGGCATTGCTCTGGCGCGTCTCGGCCAAATGCTGGCCCGGCCTGCGAAGCCCCACTCCTTGGCTCAGACCAGGCCCCAGACAACGTTCCGCGCATCATTGCCGAAGGTCAAGGATAAGGCCGGCATGAACGAACCTCGTATATGATCCCCGTGGCTTCCTTCCCAAGCTTTCGCCCCCCCTCAGGCGAAGGGGTACCTGGCTGCTTTTTTGCCAATGCCCGTCCCGATCAGGATGTGGTGGTCGCAATCCACGGGATCAGCCGCAATGCGGCCGAGATGGCCACCCGCTTTGCCGCGCACCCAGCCTTTGCCCGCACGACCATCATTGCTCCGCTTTTCACACCAAAGCCTTTCGGTAGATACCAACAGATGAGGGCGCGCAGGCGGGGCGAGACGCCATCGGACAAGGCGCTGATCGCTCTGCTGGAGGCAATTGCCACCGACTACGGCATCGCTACTGACAAAGTGCGTTTGTTCGGCTTTTCCGGTGGAGCACAGATGGCCCACCGATTTGCGATGTTCTACCCTGAACGCGTCACCCGCCTATGCGTCGCTTCGGCGGGCTGGTATTGTCTGCCGCGCACCGATCTGGCCTATCCGTATGGCATCGGCGGAACAGCGGGAGAGACTCTGGTGGGGCCGCAGTTCCTCGATATTCCCACCACCGTGATTGTGGGTAATCGCGATGTTAGGATTGATGATTCCGTGCGTCAGGATGCAGTAATCGTCGCTCATCAGGGCAAGAACCGCCTGCGCCGCGCGCATGGCTTTGTGAAGGCCATGGCAGCTTACGCCCATGAACAGGGGCGACCAACCAATGTCCGTTTGATCACCCTGCCCGATGTTTCGCATGATTTCACCGCTTGCGTTAGCCATGGCGGTCTGATTGATGCAGCAGCCAAAGCACTGGTGTAACCGGATATGCCTATTAGGGAATACCGTGTTGCCTTGACAGCATTCAATGAAAATAGCCCGCTAGTGAGTAGTATAGTCGCCAGCAGACTATTTATTAATATTGCCTACCGTCATTGATACCGCCGGTTTTTTCTCAGAATTTAGTTCCCAAGCCGATTTTGGACGCCAACTCCAGCGGCAACAGATCAAATATGAGATGAATGCGATCGGTATCACCGTCGTTGCAGGCCTCATGCTCTTGATCATTATCGAACCACCATAATTCTCCGGTGCGCATCCGCACCTCCTCGTCACCGGCACGCATCCATGATCCGGTCGACTTGAGCACGAAGTGATAGCGATTGCGCAGCCTGTAATACTCGCCCCGGTCAACATGCGGATAGACTTTGTGGCCCGGCGGCAGGGATACGATCTTAGCGCGCGACAAGAGCGCATCTTCCTGTGCCGCAACCCGCTCAAGGAAGGCACGGGCCAACGGGAAACGCTGCGCACCTGTCGTCCAGCGGCTTTCATGCACGTCGCGCCGCTTACGCGTTCCGATCTTCGAGGCCCGCAGGCCACGCAACGGGATGGCCAGCGCCTCACGCTGAACTGCGATCTTTTGCTGCCGGCCCCGGTTTTCGTCAAACGCGCTGTCGACTGCTGCAATTTCTGCCAGCAGCGTCCGCGTGTCTATCTCATTCCGCAGAAGCTTGAAATATCTCATCCCGACTCACTCTCAATAATTGAATGAAAGATGTGGTATGAATGCATTGGCTTCAAGCGTTGACCGGCCCATTAGCCAAAGTGATCACCCTCTGCTCTGCCCGTTCCAGCGCTGCAAGCACGCTGATCTGTGTGTGCTGGACTGATACATCGATCTTCTCGCCGTAAACGCGCGGGCGTAGCTTGGCTGCGGTCCATTCGCGCGCATGAACACGCAGCTTTAGCTGCTGCACCCATGCCGACAGCGCTGGTCCCTCAAGGTGCGCGGGTGGTTCGCTGTCAGCCAACGCGATGATGTCATCCGCCAGCGTGTCGGCGCGGTCTTCGATCGCGGCGCGGTAGGCCGCTTGGAGGTCGGGATTCTCGCGCAGCTGGACCTTCGCCCAACTGTAGGACGGCGCCGGGTCGAGCCGCTGCAAGGCTGTCGCCAAAGCGTCCCCGCTGGCGATGTAGCCCAGCACCAGCGGCCAGACTTCGGCTGGATCAATCACAGGCGGGCGGCCTACGCTACGCTTGGCGATGGCTGTATTCATGGCGGACCTCGTTGGGGTTTTTGGGCCGAATTTGTTTAGCATAATCGGAGAATTATGCCCAGCTATCGCGCGCGCGCGTGAAGTCTGGCGCCTCACTTGCGCCCCCCCCCAGCGGGGTCAGCAAGCCTGTCGTGCCGCCGGGGGGGGTGTCAGTGGCGGTCATATTACAGCCATCGGGGGGGCTAATCTTTCGACTTCCGGTCGGAGGGCGGACAAGCGGACAGGGTATATACCCCTGTCCGTGTCCGTCCGCCCACTCGCCCGCTTCCGCAGACGGATGGAATGGCGTTGTCCGCCCTTTGTCCGGCTTTGTCCGTGTTCTGAATTTCATTAACTTAGTCATGTCCGCTATTTGTCCGCCTTGGCGCCCGCGGCGGCAATCTCGGGCCATTCGATTTTGTAGAAATCATCGGTCGTGGACACCGCGGACAAGCCCACTAATTCCGCCCTCGCCCGGCGAAACGCGCGGCTTTTGCTGGCCTCGTTGTAGCCGGTGTGGCGGGCGAGGAAGACGCGTTGCCACTGCTCCAGATGGACGCCGTCCGTGCTACCACCGGAGGCTTCGACGAGGGCATCGACAGCCAATTGCAGTGACCGGGACAGTCGCCGTGATGGGAGCGGCGCGTCCGTCACCTGTAGCGCTGCGCTTGAAGCGCCATCGCGTAGGGTCACAGACTCCAAGGAGAAGGCAAGCGGCGCTGGCGGTTCCGCGTCCTTCATCTTTGTGTTTGTAAAGCGGATGATATCGTCGGTTTTCTCGACCAGATATTCCCAGTCGAGCGCACCCTTCAGGGCCATTGCTCCGCGCCCACGCTTTTTCTCTGCGTGCCCTGTGTGGTGAATGAGCGCGACGGTGCAGCCGGGGAATTCGGCCTTGAGGTCGTCAACAACAGAAATGAAAGCGCTCATGTCGCTGGTGCTGTTCTCGTCACCCGGCCCGTAGTTTCTGGCAAGCGTGTCGATCACGATAAGCGCAGGCTTGCCATGCTGCGCGGCGAGCTCTCTCACGGCTTCGGTAACGCCTGCCGCGCTGTCAGCGTCGAGAAACTGTGCAGGCCGGTTGGACATAAAGAGGCGTGCGTTCTCAATGCTTACGCCGTTGTGCAGGCTCCACGCCGCGAAGCGGCGGGCTAGGCCATTGTGGCCTTCACCAGCAATCAGGAACACTGGGCCTTGGCGAACGGCGCGGCCATGAAACGGAGCGCCAGTGGCGACCGATAAAGCTAAATCCACGCCCACGAAGCTCTTGCCGGCTCCGGGATCTCCGAAGATCTGCCCGAGCGTCTCCGTTTCGATCAGGCCATCAACCAAGAATTCAGGCGGTCTGTATTCTAGGTCGCCAACCCGAATGAAGCGGAAGTTACTGCTGCCACCGCCTCTGCCATTGGCACTGCACCCAAGCCCATCCAGCGCGGCCTTGCTGTCTCCGCTATGCTCGTAATGGACAAACAGATCGAACGCATCGCCGAAGCAGCCACCGCAGTCGGCAGCGCGCCCAAGTCCGGCTTCGAGGTCGCTGGCCGACCAGCTAACCCAGTATTCGCCGAAGTCACGTGTCGCAAAGCTTCCGCTGGTCTGGTGTGGGCTGCGGTGATCGTTCGAGCTGCCGAACCGGGCGTATCGATACTTCGCCAGCAGCGCGGAGATGGTGTTCTCGGCATTGAACCGTTCGATGGGACTGGGCGTGCCGTTAGATATGCGCGGCACCTTGATTGTGGGCTTCGCCCCGGCGATGAATGCCGCCCCAAGTTCGGCCAGCGTGAAACGCTCGCCCGTGTCCGGTTGCGCCCATCCAGACAGCACCGGCATGCGACCCCGCGCACGCTTTTCCTCACTGGGAAAGTTCACAAAACCCGGCACCCGCATTAGGCGATCGTGATTTTGCGTTCCCTTGTCGCCGCTCTGGCTTGCGATTAGTGCGGAGTTTATCGCCACAATCTCTTCGGGAGCCACGCCGTCATTCAACCGCCAGTAGGCTTGCAGGCCATTTCCGCTATCGATGATCATGCTTGGCTGTGGATCGAGCGCCTGCAGCCCCGCTAGTTTGCCCGCGCGATCCCACAGGGTACCGTCCTTGGGCGGGTCAATGTCCAGATGCGCAAAGCGCGCGGCGGTCATATCGGTCTTCTTCGGTTTCTTGTGTATCCGTTCTCGGACGCGGTTCACCGTCCAGTAGACATTGCGCCCGTTGCCATTCTGGTCGGCGGCCCACTCGATTGCAGCGTCCACATTAACGCCGAAGTTTCGGCCCGCAGAACGTTCGGTTCCATCTGGCTCAATGCTGACGAGATGGATTTGATCGAGGGCCTCAAATAGCCGCCGCGCCGCGTCGAGGTTGGGGATTAACCCCGCGAAGCCGCTCATCGACTTGCCTCCGCGAAGGCCACCAGCGTGTCGAACACATCGCCGTTACGCAGATAGACCCGCCCGGTCACCGCGTCGTGGATAGCGAAGTCCGAATACATAACTTGGGCCCAATCGGTTCCCATATGCGTCAGGTCGACTGGGACGCGAGCAAGTCGGAACTCCCCCCAACAGATGATGGGGACAAGAGAGATCGTGCCATCGCTTGCGCGGCGGACGACGGTCAGATTCGGGTTCGTGTTCGGGATATAGAAATTCATGTCAGTTCTCCAGTATGCTGGACAACCGGCTGTCTTTAAGGGTATACTCCTCAAGCCGCTAAAGCCTCGGTTCCCCTTGGGAGCCGGGGTTTTTTACTCTGCGGTGTCGGCGACGACGTCACCGGCGATAAGCGCGCGAAGGTTCTCGGCGGGGACTATGGTTCGCCCGCCTACCCGCGTCACGCGCAGCCGACCTGCGGCGATGTGATTGTAGATGGTGGTTCTGCCCAGACTGGACGCCTGACAGGCCTCGCGGATGCTGTAACCCAGCTTGGGATTGGCATTAGTGAAGGTTTGCATTGGATTGCCTCGTTCTCTGTTGAACGAGTGCGATCATCTGGGACGGAAATTCGGCGGGCAATTTCGGCCGCAATTGCGCCAGCTTTTCTGGCGGAACTAGTGCGCCTTCGGTTTTGGACCGCGCTTTCGGTCAGGAGTTTTATCTCGAATTCTATCCCGGGTAATCCGATTGTTCGGATGGGCTTCACGACAAAGCTGCAGTAGCTGGGTTTGCGATATTCTTTCGACATCGGGGCCGAGATCTTGGAACCATTTTTCGAGTTTGGCCGGTGACAGTGCCGGATTTTCTTCCTGCAATCCTTGGCGCCGCTTAATCTTCAAGCTGGCAATGCATCTTGTCAGGTCGTCCGCTGAAAATTTAACGAAATGGGCCGTGTGTTGATAGGGCGGCGGGCCTTCAACGTAGCGCCTTAAGCCAGTCTCGTTGACCATCACGCTGAAAGTACCGTTGTCCCAGTCGTTTGCTCTGAAGCAATCAAGCGGGGTTCTGTCATCGGTAACTGGAGTTCCGCGCCAGAACATTGTTGGCAGATCAACATTCTTTTCTGCCTCCCGCCAATCTCGCTCCCAAGTCGCCGCGTGAGACCGCAGCAACCCATTAGAGGCCCACGCGACAAGGACGTCAGGACCCTTTCCGATCGCCTTTTTGAGCCTGTCTCGGGCTAGATTGGCGGGAACCCAGTCGCTCATGCCACACCTCGGATCATCTTCACGTTGTCACCAGCCACGGCACCGCCCGTGGCGCAATATGCAGCCCACTCGTCCATGAGCCGCCGCCGCTTCTCGAACAGATCGCCGCGCCTATAGGCCCGCTCCACGGCGTTGCTGATGGTATGCGCCAACGCCATCTCGGAGACCTCGTGCGAATAGCCGGTGCATTCCGCTGCCCAATCTCGGAACGCGGATCGGAACCCGTGAACCGTAACGTCCTGCTTCATGCGGCGAAGCAGCATCGCCATGGCCATGCTGGACAGCTTGGAACGTTGCGTGCCGGGGAACAGGTATCTCCCGCCCAGCTGCTTCGTTTCCTCCAGTATCGCCACCGCGCGCGGGGCCAGCGGGACACGGTGCTCCTTGCCCGCCTTCATCCGCTCGGCTGGCACCGTCCAAACCGCCTTCGCCAGATCGATCTCGCACCATTCGGCGGCGATGACCTCGCCCGTGCGCGCCGCGGTGAGAATGACAAACTCCAGCGCCAATGCCGCAACCGCCTTGCGCTCTTGGAGCTGCTTCAGGAAGGCGGGTATCGCATCATACGGCATCGCCTTGTGATGGCCCCGCGATAGCTTTGTGCGGGCGGGGAGGATTTGCGCCAAATGTCCGCGCCAGCGAGCGGGGTTTTCGCCTTGCCGATAGCCCCGCGCCTTGGCGCTATCGAGCACGGTTTCAATCCGGCCCCGCAACCGGCTGGCGGTCTCGGGGACCTCGCGCCAGATCGGCTCCAGCACCTTGAGCACGTGCGGGGTATCTACTTCGGCCACAGGCAGATCGCCTATCACCGGATAGGCATAGGTCTTGAGGGAGTTTTCCCATTGCTGCTTGTGCTTGGCATTACGCCAGCTTTCCTTATTCGCGGCGATATGGGTTTCTGCCATCGCCTTGAAGGTAATTCCGGCGACCTTCGCCGCCTGCTCTGCCGCCTTGGCCTCGACCTCGGAGCGTTGCCGTTCCTCCAGCGGATCAATGCCCGACTTGACCTTGAGGCGAAGCGCAGTCGCCAGATCGCGGGCATCGGCAAGCGAGATGCCGCCGGGACCAGCCGCACCCAGACCAATGTCGCGCGACTTGCCCTTGAGCATGAACCGATAAACCCAAGAGCGCGCGCCTGTATCTTTCACAAGCAAGTGCAGTCCACTGCCGTCGGCGTGTCGCCCAGGCTTCGCATTCTTCACCGTCATTACCGTCAGTGCATTGTGAAGCTTACGCGGCATTTGCCCTCCTATCGGGGAGCGCATCCGCATAACGAAACAATTGTCCGCCAAAGCCATCGTTCCCACAAAAGCTCCCTGATGATAGCGTGATTTTATGGGAACGCAATGGGACGCATTCGGACGGGTAATAACAAAATCTCCGCTAGAATGCCAAATTTACAAGGGCCTTGCGATTGTAATGGGATGCGTCTGGATTATAGTTTGTAGGACACCCTCTCCGCCAAGCATTTTGTTGCTAATTTAAGTTCGTAAGATGCTAATAATAGCATGATAATTACGAAACTTAGCGCTCTGGATCTTGTATAAACTCATCAAGCTGAAATAAGCTTGTTCGGCCCATTTATGTAGACGCTGATTGGGGGCACATCTGGGGGCGGGAATTGGCAGATTTGGGGGCACAGCAGCGAAACACGGTGGAAGCTCGCAACAGCCCGAAACTTGCGATCCAATTGCCCCCTGTGGGTTCGAATCCGAACGGTTCCGTCGCTAATGCGGGATCCACATCCGGCGTGTCCTGCTTCTCCAAGCATCGGTGCCAAAGCTCTGAAAATCAGAATTTAAGCTTGATCGGTGACGTTTTCGACGCTGATTTATGTGTGGTATTTGATGCCGCACGCATCGTGTGAAAGCAAACATGCCAGCCAGCCGCTTTGAATTACCGTGTTTGGGACGAAACGGCCGTTCCCCAAGATGTTTCAGATGTCTGGTTTTGATAGAAGCCGACAATCAGCGTTCGTCCGACCGTCCCATTTCATCGCAAGCGAACGAGACGAATGCTGGGTCGCCGGTCTTGCGTTCCGCTTTGCGCAAGGCGAGCTCGTTTGGCTCGGCAATGCCAGTCTGGTCGAGTCGAGCCTCAGCGATTGATGAGAGAACGTTGCGCAGTCCTCGCAGGCCACTTGCGGTGGGCCATGTGGCGCGCTCCATCAGCGGGGAAGGGTTGCGGACGATAATGACGAATGATGCCGCAAAACCCGATATTGGCTTGGGAAATGCACGCATATGCACTCGTATTGGCGTTTATATTGACGGTTAGTCCATTAAGTGTCATCTCCCTCCCATAACGAGGGGAGGATACCAATGAAAAAGCTGTTCCCGGCCATCTCGGCCCTGCCGCTTGCTGCGCTGTGCAGCCAACCTGTGTTCGCACAGGAGGCTGACGAAGCCACTGAGCAAAGCGAAAACGTCATCATCGTGACCGCGCAGCTGCGCGAGGAAAACGTGCAGGAAGTGCCCATCGCGATCACAGCCCTGACTGGCGAGAACATCCGCAATGCCCGTATCGAAGACGCGCTGGACCTTCAGTTCAACGCACCGAACGTCATCCTTTCAGCCAACCGCAACCTCACGATCCGCGGGGTCGGGTCGCAGTCCTTCGGTGGTTCCAGCGACACCAACATCGGCGTCCTCATCAACGGCGTATTCCTGCAGCAGGGCAGCACATTTGGTGAATTCTTCGACCTTGAACGGGTCGAAGTGCTGCGCGGCCCGCAGGGCACCCTGTTCGGTCGTAACACCACCGGCGGCCTGATCAATTTCGTCACCCGCAAGCCGACAGATGCCTTCGAAGGCTATGTGAGCGCGCAGGTCGAGAACTTTGACGGGCGTCGCATCGAAGGCGCCGTGAACGTGCCGGTCACCGACGGCTTCGGCTTGCGGTTTGCCGGGCACTATCTCAAGCGCGACGGCTATACCCGCAACCTCGAGGATGGCTCGCGCATCGACGGCCGTGACCAGTTCACTCTGCGCGGCAGCGCACGGCTCGACACCGGCTCCGGCACGACGGTCGACTTCGTGGTCACGTACTTCGAAGAAGACAGCAACCGCGCCAACGCGGTGAAGACGCTGTGCACACCCGATCCGACTTTGGGCTGCTCGCCTGACTCGGTCACCAATGATTTCCCCGCCGTCAACTTCCCGATCGACCGCTTTCTGATTCCCGGGGTTGTGCGAGCCGATACGTTCAGCTCCAATCCGGCTGATCTGCGTGAAGTGCGGATCGATGTTCTGCCCGAACAGAGGGCCAAGGACCTGCTCGCCACCTTCGAGATCAACCAGGACATCGGTGACTGGCTGCGCCTCACTTCGGTCACCGGCTTTCGGGACGGCAGCAATAATTCCGTCCGGGACTTCGATCAGGGCACGCGGCCCAATGCTTTCAATCCCAGCGCGATTTCGCCCGCAAATGGCGCGGGCAATGGTGTCCTGACTTACCTGCTTGGTCCGGGTCAGGTGATTTCGTCGCCCGATTGGCGTTCAGCCCAGTATGGTTCGGGAGAGCGCGATCAGGTCAGCCAAGAACTGCGCCTTGCATCAGACTTGTCAGGGCCGTTCAACTTCCTGCTAGGCGGATATTATCTGAAGGCCAACAGCGCAGGCGATGTCATCACCTATATGCCCGCCAACCGGACCGCCGGCTTTGTCGCGGCGGGCGTGACTACCGATGCCAGCGTTACCTCGCACGCGGTGTTCGGTGAGGTTTACATCGATATCACGCCTGAACTGAGCGTGCTCGGCGGCATCCGCTACACCAAGGATGACAAGTCTATCCGCACCGCCAGCGGCACCTTCGCGCTGGGGCCGTTCTTTGAAGGCGAAGCTTCATTCGATGCTTGGACCGGACGTGGCAGCGTGACATGGCAGCCGACGCCAGACAATAATCTCTATCTGACCTTCTCGCGCGGGTTCAAATCGGGGGGGTTCAATCCGGGCAACGTCGGCACGCCGACGTTCGATTCCGAATTCATCAACTCGTGGGAACTCGGTTCGAAGAACACGCTGCTTGACTCCAAGCTGACCCTCAACGGGGCTCTGTTCCAATACGATTACAGCAATCTGATCGTCGGCAACATCGTTGGCACCCTTGCCACTAACGTCAACATTCCCGAAACCCGCGTGCGAGGCTTCGAGCTCGAGACGGTCTTCACGCCGCTTGAAGGGCTGCAACTGGAAGGGGCGCTGGGCCTGCTCAAGACCGATATCCGCAGCGATTTCCGGTCATCCGATCCGTCGCGCGGGGGGGCGTTCTTCCAGATCCAAGGCAACGAATTGCCCAACGCGCCGAGCCGCACCCTCAAGCTGGCGGCGGAATACAACATTCCGGTTGCGGGAAGCTGGTCGCTAAAACCGCGTGTCGATTACTATTCGCAGACCGGCTTCTGGGCGCGGGAATTCAATGTCGCGGCGGACCGTGTCGGCAGCTGGGAACAGCTCGACCTTCAGTTGCAGGTTGCCAATGACGAACGTGATCTGGCGCTGATCTTCTTTGTGAAGAACGTCCAGAACAACGACGACATCACGTTCCTCGAAGTCAACTCCAACCTCGTCGGCAGCTTCCGCAGCGCCTTCCTGCTCGATCCGCGGGTGTATGGCGTTAACGTGCGGATGGGCTTCTGATGGGCACATCCGCCAACAGCACGGCCGGCGCCATGCCATCTCTGTTCGATCTGACCGGACATGTCGCACTTGTGACCGGGGGTAATGGGGGTCTAGGCATCGGCATGGCGCGAGGGCTCGCGAGCGCCGGGGCCAGCGTTGCGATCTGGGGGCGAAATGCCGAGCGCAACCGGGCGGCGAGCGAGGCGCTGAAGGCCAATGGGGCAGACGTGGCAGACTTCGCCTGCGACGTTACCGACCCGGAACAGATCTCAGCAGCGATGGAATTGACGATCGCTCGCTTTGGCCGGCTTGATAGCTGTTTTGCCAATGCCGGCGGGTCGGGCGTGCGAAAGCCTTTTACCCAACTCTCTCCCGGAGACTGGCAAAGCACGCTCGACCTCAACGTCAACAGCGTGGTCTACACCTTTCAAGCGGCGACCCGGCAGTTCATCGCACAAGGGAGCGGCGGAAGTCTCGTCGTCACCTCGTCGGTCGCGGCGCTGCTGGGAGTGCCGGGTGGCGGCTATTCCGCCACAAAGGCTGCCGTGTCGGGCCTGGTGCGCTCGCTCGCGGTGGAGCTGGCCCCTGCCGGTATTCGCGCCAATGCGATCCTGCCGGGGTTCATTGCAACCGAAATGAGCCTTAACACACCCAAAGCGTTCCAGGATGCATGCTTGCGGCGGACCCCCTCGGGCAAGCTCGGCACTGTCGACGATATGGCCGGGGCTGCGGTGTTTCTGGCTGGCCCGGCGAGCCAGTATATGACCGGTCATTCGCTGGTGATCGACGGGGGACAGTCGATCTTCCCGATGTAGGCCGCGGCGATGGCTAACCTGCTGGCCGGCCATCCCACAGCGGTTTGCGGCGCGCGGCAAAATCGGTCTTGAGCGACGTCACCGATCCCAAAATCATGGAAACGGTGATGTCCTCAAGCTGCTGCCGGTCCATCCCGGTGCGCAGCAGGTAGGCTCCAGCCGAAGCCGGAAGGCCGAAGCTGATGTCGGTCGCCGCCCGGGCAACGTCGGGCGGCAGGTCGAAATGGCGCTCGATGATAGCGGCGAGAAATTCGACCGCCGTGTCCCGGCCATATTCGGTCGGATCGTGAAAATCGCTGATCGAGGGTTCCTGCTGGAGCCGCTCGATGATCAGCCCTCGCTCCTCGATATAGGTGAGGTAGACGTGGGTGGTAGCGCGCACCATGCCCTCGAATGTCTCTGCGCCATTGACCGCCTCGCTCTGGAGCCGTCGCAGCCTCTTCAGTTCACGTTCGAGCAGCTCGCTCAGTAACATCTGGAGGTTGGGGAAGTAGTTGTAGACCAGCGATTTGCTCACCCCCGCCGCGCGCCCTATGGCCTCCATCGAGAGTTCGGCGATCCCCTCGCGCGCAATCATGTCGGCCGCGTGATCAAGGATCAGCGAACGCCGCTCCTCCGGGGCGAGCCGGGTCCTGCGCTTGGTGGCGACAATAGTCATGGGCCAAGCCTAGCAGACTGGCGGCACCAATCCAGATGGCAACTCACTGCGGCGCCCGGTCCTTCAACCACAGCATGTCGTCAATCGAACGCGCCGCACCGGCGCCGATGTTCTGCTGGAAAGCGATGAGATTGCCTTCCGGGTCGCGGGCATAGCGCACCCGCCAGCCGCCCAGCTCGAATGTCTTGCCGGCAAAGCGCACGCCCTCGCCCTCCAGCCGCTCGAGCGTGGCGGCAAGATCGTTGGTCTCGAAGACGATGGCATTGTAACCGATCGCGTCGATCATCTGCGCGGCTGTGCCCTTCGGCGTGCGCGGTTCGATGTAATGCCAGAACTCCAGCTCGAAATTGCCGACGTCGAACCAGCTCGCAGCGGCAACAATGCCGTCGATATCGGCAATCTCGTCGAAGGTCTGGCGCCGGGTCGGCGGCAGCTCGCGGCGGGGGCCATGGCCGAGGACCTTGGAGTAGAACGCCACCATCTGCTCCTTGTCGCCGGTGACATTGCCGATATGCGTTGCCCAGGCAGGAAAGCGCATCCGCTTGGTTCCAAGCTCGCCATGCGCAGCAATCACCTCGGGCGTCAGCTGCTCCATCTCGATCATGATGCCGTCAGGATCGAAGCCATAGGCATAGGTCACCCCGTATCCGCCCAGATCGACAGGCCCGTCTCCGCGCGACAGCATGGCGAGGCCATTGGCCTTGAACACGTCGTATTTCGGCGCAGTCGAAGGCGACTGGAAGCAGATATGGGTATAGCCCGGCCCGATCACCGGGCGGCGATCGGGCGCGGCCTTGGCAGCAGGATCGATATCGATCAGCTGCAGGAAGACGGTGGGCGTGCGCACCAGCGCAATCTCGATCTTGCCTTGGCGCTTGTTCAAGACGTCTGCTGGAAAAACATCAGCATCGACCATCCGCCGCTCGACCAGTTCGTAAGGCACAGACCGGCTGTAGAAGGCGAGCGTGTCGTCGATGTCGCTGACAGTGATGCTGATGTGATGAACGCCCTTGATCGGCCCTGCAATAACCGGGACAGGTGCGGCTGCCGCAGCAGCCGGCGCAGCCGTGTCTCTGGTCGCTGCGCAGCTTGCAAGCAATCCGCAGGCCAGTGCGGTCAAAACAGGTCGCATCATCACTTGGCTCCCTTGAGGCGATAGACGAGCAGCACATTGCCCGCGATCTCGCCGAACTTGTCGTATCCCGAGTTCACGATCACCATGTCCCCTGCCACCACCGGGCCTTGGCCGTCGATCGTGCCGCCCTTGGCCTCAACCCCGTTGATTGTCGCAAAGGCGCGGTTGGTGTCTGTCTTCCACAGCACTGCGCCATCCTTGGCGGCGAAGGCGACCAACCGCCCGTCATGCCCTCCACCGAACACCACCCCGGGGATCAGTGTGACCGGAGCGGATAGTGCGGTGATGCAGGCAAAGGAGAATTCCGGACAGCGAAGCTTTTCGATCCGCGACCACAGCGGGCGGCCCGTTGCGACGTCGAATGCATGGATGCCGGGGCGCGGGTCGCCCTTGGCGAAACGGCTGCCGGGCGTGTCGGCAATCGGCACGAACAGCGTTGCGCCATCGCTTGCCATGCCCCAGTGGATGCCGCCGTTGAACCCGCCGCGCCCGACCCGCTGGCGCCACAACACGCTTCCCCGGTCCGGATCAATCGCGAAGATCTCACCGGATTTCTGTCCGGCGAGCAGGATATCGCGAGCGCCCGCTTTCACCAGCATCGGGGGCGCGCCGAAATCGAAGTCGGGTCCATCCTGGGCCGGGCAATTGGCGCTTTGCTTTGTACCGCAAGCCGCATTCCACGCGTCTCCGGCGGTGGCCTGCATCACCCACTTGCGCCGGCCGGTGGCAAGTTCGATCGCGATGATCGCATCGCTTTGGTCATTGGCGGGGGAGGAGTAGTTTTCGCCCGTGCCGACATACAACAGCCCGCGCGCCGGATCGACTGTGGGGGTGCCCCAAACCGGCGCGCCGCTCGGCGCGGTCTCGCCGCCCTTGTGCCTGACGGGCTTGTCGACCGAATACCAACGCCACACCCGGCTGCCATCCGACGCATCGAGCGCCGTCACACCGCCGCGGAACGTGCAGCACTCGTAATCCTCATTGAAGGCGCTGAGAACTTCGGTCGAGGACATCGGCACGAATAACCGACCGCCATGCAGTGCGAGGCTGCCCGTGATCGTGCCGTCAGGATGGTCGCGCACCGTTGTGGTCCAGCGCAGCTTGCCGGTTTCGGCATCGACCGCATAAACACGCGCGTCAAAGTCCCCGAAATACAGCGTCGGGCCAGCGGCGGCATCGACGTCGAGGACGGGCGCATTGCGCACTTCGGCCTTGGCATCGAACGTCCACCAGATGCACCCCGTCATCCGGTCGAGCGCATAGACCCGGCCCGATTGGCTGCCGGTGAACACTGCCTGCTCGGTTACCGCAGGTTGTGAACGGGCACGCTGCGCTTCGGGAAAGCCGAAGGCCCAGGCAAGTTCCAGTCGTCCGACATTGGCGGGCGTGATCGCAGTCTGGCGCTGGTAACGCGCGTTGGACAGGCCGTTGCCCCAGCGGTTCCAGAGCGGCGCGCCAGACACCGCGAGGCGACCCTCGCAGCGTTTTCCCGCCACCACCTGCGGCGGGGCATCAGTCCCCAGATGATCCGCGAGGATCGCGATTTCATAGGGATTGAGCGCAGAGCCCTGCGCCTTCATCACCCCGGTCGTGAGAGCCTGTTTGATATAGGCCGCACTGCGTTTTTCGATGGCTGCCCGGACAGGGGCGCCGCCCGTGGCATTGTCATGACAGCTGCTGCAATGGGTGAGATAAAGGCTTTCGCCGAGCTCGGCCTGCCCGCTGAGTGAGGATGCGGCATCGGGATTGGTTTCGCTTTCCGACGGCGCGCAGCCGACGATCAGGAGACTTGCAGCCAAAGCCCCTGCAAACCTTAGTGACATTAAGCTCTCCCTCTGTTATTGACGAATATTGCAATAAAAAGGGGGTGTCAATGCGGATCATTGAGCTGGCGCGGCGCTTGATTGCTGCCTTGGTCGCCGGACTGTCAACGGTGGCGGCTGCCGCAGATCCCGCAGTCATTCATGCCAACCGCGTCGGCAGCCGCCCCTATACCGAAGGTTTCATCGGCAAGGGCGATGACCGCATTCACTATGTCTCTACGGGTGAGGGCCCGCCCGTGATACTCGTCCACGGCTTTCCCAGCTTCTGGTATGCATGGTTTGACCAGATGGAGGCCTTCGGCGCGTGCCGGAGAATGATCGCCATCGATGCGCCAGGAGCAGGCCTTTCGGGCCGTCCGGCGCGCGATGCTGACTACCGGGTGGCACGCATCGCGCGGCAGCTTGACCGCACGATTGCGGCGCTGGCACCGGGTCAGAAAGTCACGCTGGTGGGCCATGACTGGGGCGGCGCGCTGGCGTGGTCCTATGCACTGTGGAAACCGCAGCGGCTCGATCGGCTCGCCGTATTCAGCGCGCCGCCTTATGACCTGTTTCTCGAAATGCTGGCTGACGACCAGGCGCAGCGTGCCGCCTCGGTTTACGTCCCGCGCCTACAGGCGCTCAACCGTGAGAGCATTGAGCGGCTGAAAGTACCGTCAACCCTGTTCGAAACCGCCTATGGCCGCGCAATCTCGGAAGGTGTATTGACCGCCGAGGAAGGCGAGTTGTTCCGCGGCGCGCTGTCCGACCCGGCAGCGATCGACGCCGGTGTTGCTTGGTACCGCGCCAATATCCCGCCCTTTGATGCCATAAGTCCCCGCGGCGGGTGGCCCAGGCGCGCCGGCACCATAACCATGCCGGTGCTGTTGATCGAGGGAAGCGAGGACAAGACTTTTGCTCCCACCCTCGCCAAGCGGGCCCGCGCTAAGGCAGAAAACCTCACCACAGCAATGCTCCCGGGCGTGGGCCACTGGACCCCTTTCGAGGACCCGCAGGCTGCCAACGCCCTGCTCGGCGCGTTCCTTGGCTTGCCGGACGGGCGCTGTCCGGGGAGTTAATCAGGCGTTGAATGCACGGTGACCGGCGGCTTCTGTCAGAACCGGACGTTCGCCCTGGCGATCGTGAACGACCGCCTCTGGGTCGAGATCTGCCGAAGCTGTGCCCTATTTGCTCACCCAATCGGCTGTAATCTCGCCCCGATGCCCCTCGGGCGCCAGCGCGGCGCGCAGGGCTTCAAGCCTTGGTGGGAGAGCTTGCGTGAAGGCGTAAGGCGGGTTGATGATGAAGAGGCCCGCTCCGTTATAGATGCCGGGCTGATCGGCATCGTAGAGCCAATGCTCCACGCTCAGGAATTTCGGGATGCCGAGCCTGGCGAGCTTCCGCTTCCAGTCTTCATGCACTGAGCGGTCTTTCAGCGGATACCAGATCACCGTAACCCCATGCGCCCATTTGCGGTGAGCAGCGGCGAGGGTGGCTGTGATCCGGGCGCGTTCGTCCGTCTGCTCGTAGGGCGGGTCGACCAACACCACACCGCGCGGACTTCGGGTCGGCAGTAGCGCCAGCCAAAGCTCGTAGGCGTCGCGCTCGTGAATGGCGGCAGGCATGCCGCGCATCGCGCCGCGCAGGAAGCGGGCATCCTCGGGATGTTTTTCGTTGAGGATCAAGCCATCCTGCTCTCGCAGCAATTGCGCGAGAATGTGTGGGCTTCCGGGGTAGAGCTGCGGCTCCGCAGCGTCATTCACCGCCCGCACTGCAGCGCGGTAGTCATCAAGCAAGGGGCTCGCATCGGCAAAGGCGCGCAGCACGCCCGCGTTCGCCTCTCCGGTGCGCCGGGCTTCATCGCCGCTAAGGTCATACAGTCCACAGCCGGCATGGGTATCGATCAGTGTCAGCGCGGAAGGCTTTTCTTGCAGGGCCCCCACCAGCGCGATCAGCAGGCAGTGCTTCACGACATCGGCGCTGTTGCCGGCATGGAAGGAATGACGATAATTCATGCAGTTATTTCCGTAAACGCGCCGGGCGCAATTCCGGCGACAGTCCATTCGCCGATCGACCAGCGCACCAGCCGCAAGGTGGGCAAGCCCACCGCCGCTGTCATGCGGCGCACCTGCCGGTTGCGGCCTTCCCGGATGGTTATTTGCAGCCAGCTATCGGGAACGGACTTGCGCATGCGGATCGGCGGATTGCGCGGCCACAGGTCCGGCGCATCGATGCGGACGACTTCGGCCGGCAGGGTCACTCCGTCCTTCAGCCGGACGCCCCGCCGCAAAGGCTCCAGTTCAGCGTCCTGCGGATCGCCTTCGACCTGCACAAGATAGGTCTTGGGCAGCTTGAAACGCGGATCGGCAATGCGCGCCTGCAGCCGCCCGTCATCGGTCAAAAGCAGCAGGCCCTCACTGTCCCGGTCGAGCCGTCCGGCGGGATAGACGCCCTTGACCGCAATGAAATCCGACAAGGTCGCGCGTGTGGTGGGCGATCCCCGGTCGGTGAATTGCGAGAGCACCTCGAAGGGTTTGTTGAACAGCAGCAGCCGGGCCATGTCGCGGTCATATCGTTCGATTGGCGTGATGTCTTCAGGTCTCGGACCTCTGCCTGCGCATAGCTATGACCTGTTCGTCGATAACATCGGGCACTTCGTCGTCTGCCCGGCCCAGCCTCCCGATCCTGTTGCTAGCCCTTCGGAATCGGGACGACATCATTGGCCGTGCCGGGATTGCGGGTAACGCTCTTCGGGCGGTTTGACTGTCCTGCATCCGGTCGGCAGTCATGTTCCCCGCTACACAGCACTTGCCCGGCAGCCTTCGGATCAGCCGAAGGGCTGGCCGGCCGCTTGGGGAGTTTCACGTGGACAGACGCGATTTTCTGGCGCTCAGCACCTTCTTTACCGGAGCCGCGCTTTCGCCCTCCATCTTCGGCAAGGCGATTGCCGCCAGCCAGCTTCAGGACGCGATCGATATCGCGGTGAAGAAGCGGCTGGCCGATGCGGCCCTGTCCGCAGCGACGGCGGCGGGGGCGAGCTACTGCGACGTGCGCGTCGGGCGCTATCTGCGCCAGTTCGTCATTACCCGCGAACGCAACGTCCAGAACATCGTCAACACGGAAAGCACCGGCACCGGGGTGCGCGTGATTGCCGACGGATCGTGGGGCTTTGCCGCCACCAATGAACTGACAGAGGACGCAGTCGCCGCCGCTGCCCGCCAGGCGACCGCGATTGCCAAGGCCAATGCCCGCACGCTCGCCCAGCCGGTTCAGCTCGCCCCGACCAAGGGGGTGGGCGAAGTCAGCTGGCGTACGCCGATCAAGAAGAATGCGATGGACGTGCCGATCGCCGACAAAGTCGGCCTGCTGATGGGCGTCAACGAAGCCGCGCTTGGCGCCGGCGCGAGCTTCGTCAATTCGCTGCTGTTCCTCGTCAACGAGCAGAAGTACTTCGCCTCGACCGACGGGTCCTATATCGATCAGGACGTGCACCGCATCTGGGCGCCCTTCACCGTCACGGCGGTCGACAAGACCACCGGCAAGTTCCGCTCGCGCGAGGGGCTCTCGGCGCCGATGGGGCTGGGCTATGAATACATGGACGGGCGCCCCGAGGACAAGTTCGTCCTGTCGAACGGGCTCACCACTTACGGCAATTCCTACGACATGAAGGAAGATGCCATCGCTGCGGCCAATGATGCGCAGGCAAAGCTCAAGGCGCCTTCGGTGAAGCCGGGCAAGTATGATCTGGTGCTCGATCCCAACCACCTCGGCCTGACGATCCACGAAAGCGTCGGCCACCCGCTCGAGCTCGACCGCGTGCTCGGCTACGAGGCCAACTACGCCGGCACCAGCTTTGCCACGATCGATAAGCGCGATGCGGGCTTCAAGTATGGCAGCGAGATCGTGAACCTGTTCGCCGACAAGACCCAGGTCGGCTCGCTCGGCGCGGTCGGCTATGACGATGAAGGCGTGAAGACCAAGCGCTGGGATCTGATCAAGGACGGCATTCTGGTCGATTACCAGACCATCCGCGATCAGGCCCATATCCTCGGCAAGGACGCCTCGGATGGCTGCTGCTATGCCGATAGCTGGTCGAACGTGCAGTTCCAGCGCATGGCCAATGTCAGCCTCGCGCCCGGCAAGACCAAGCTGAGCCCGGACGACATGATCGCAGGGATCGAGAACGGCATCTACATTGCCGGCCGCGGCTCCTTCTCGATCGATCAGCAGCGCTACAATGCGCAGTTCGGCGGGACAGTGTTCTACGAGATCAAGAACGGCAAGCTTGGCCCCATGATCGAGGATGTCGCCTACCAGATGCGCACCCCCGAATTCTGGGGCGCGTGTTCGGCGATCTGCGACGAGAGCGATTACCGCATGTTCGGCTCGTTCTTCGACGGCAAGGGCCAGCCGAGCCAGGTCTCGGCTGTGAGCCACGGCTCGTCCACCACCCGTTTCGACGGCATCAACGTCATCAACACTGCCCGGTCGCTGGGCTGAGCCAGGCGCAGGAGAAGAACACATGAGCATTCTTACAGAAGCGCAGGCCAAGGCCATCCTCGACAAGGTGATCGCCTTCTCGACCGCTGACGAAATCAGTGCACAGCTGGGCGGCGGCATTCGCGGCAACGTCCGCTTTGCGCGCAACGACATCTCCACCTCGGGCATTGTCGATGACATCGAGCTTGGCGTGCAGGTCGCTTTCGGCAAGCGCGTGGGCACGGCGACGATCAACCAGTTCGACGATGCCTCGCTCGAACGCGTGGTGCGCCGGGCCGAGGATCTCGCCAAGCTGGCGCCTGAAAACCCGGAATACATGCCCAACGTGGGCAAGCAGACTTACAGCGCAACCGAGACCTACAGCGAGTCCACGGCCGCGCTGACTGCCGAAGCGCGCGCCAAGATCGCCGAGGCTTCGATCAAGCCCTGCCGCGAACGCGGACTGGTGGCTGCGGGCTTCCTTGAAGATGGCACCACCTTCTTCGCTCACGCCAATTCCAACGGCAATTTCGGCTACCAGAAGTCGACCGTGGCCGACTACACCTGCACGGTGCGGACCGAGGACGGTCGCGGATCGGGCTGGGTTGCCAGCAACGTTCAGGGCGTGGCCGATCTCGATGCGGGCAGCGATGTCCAGATCGCGATGCGAAAGGCCGCAGCCTCGGTCGATGCCCAGGCGCTCGAACCGGGCAAGTATACCGTCATCCTCGAACCGGCGGCGGCCTCGGGGCTCATCAGTTTCATGATGAACTTCTTCGACGCGCGCTCGGCCGATGAAGGGCGCAGCTTCCTGTCGAAGCAGGGCGGTGGCAACAAGATCGGCGAGCAGATCATGGATCCGCGGGTCAACATCTACACCGATCCCTCGCACCCGGTCGTGCCGGCCATGCCGTGGGACGGCGATGGCCTCCCGCGGGAGCGCACCAAGATCATCGATGGCGGCAAGGTCGCGAACCTTCAGTATTCGCGCTTCTGGGCGAACAAGCAGGGCCGGCCGGAGACCGCGGGATGGGGCAACACGATCATGGAAGGCGGCACCAAGTCGACTTCGGAACTGATCGCGGGCACCGAACGCGGGATCCTTGTCACCCGCACCTGGTATATCCGCATGGTCGATCCTCAGACCGTGCTGCTCACCGGCCTTACCCGCGATGGCACCTTCTACATCGAGAACGGGCAGCTGAAGTATCCGATCAAGAACTTCCGCTTCAACGAAAGCCCGGTGATCATGCTCAACAACATCGAGGAACTCGGCCGTTCGGTGCGGGTTGAGGATGGCAGCATGATGGTTCCGGCGATGAAGCTGCGGGACTTCACCTTCACCTCGCTGTCGGACGCCGTCTGACGCTAACCGGAAAGCAGGCGCGGGAACCGTGAGCAGAACAGCCATGACCCGCGCCGGCTTTCTCCGGCTGGCCGCCTCCGGCATCGCCGGCGCTGTGGCAAGCGCGGCTGCTGCGCAGCGTCCGGGCGGGGCGGCGACGGGTGGTTATGATTTCTGGTTCACCCGGCTCAAATACAATTCGGGCGACTGGGATGTGGACCAGCGCATGCCCGCCAATCTCATCACGTCGCTGATCGACTACACCAGCCTCAGGGTTGATCCCAAGGAGCACGTGGTGGCGCTCGGCGATCCGCAGATGCTGGGCGCCTCGTTCTGCTATCTCGCCGGGCACAAGGCGGTGGAGTTTTCCGCCACCGAACGCCGCAATTTCGAACGCTATGTGAGGAATGGCGGGTTTGTTTTCGTCGATGACTGCAACCACGACATCGATGGGCTCTTCGCCAAGTCCTTCGAGGCGCAGATGGCGGGCATTTTCGGCGCGGATGCGATGAAGAAGCTGCCCAATGATCACCCGCTCTATTCGAGCTTCTTCAAGTTCAAGGGCCCGCCCGCGACCAGCTTCGAGCTCAACGGCTGGGGCGATGACCTGATCCATGATTACCTCAAGGGTATCACCATCAACGGACGTCTGGGCGTGCTCTACAGCAACAAGGACTATGGCTGCGAGTGGGACTACGACTGGCGCAACAAGCGCTTCCTCGCGGAGGACAACACCCGTTTCGGGGTGAACATCATCATGTACGCACTCAGCAATTGAAGGGTTCAGGACAGTGGCACAGCAGGTGGCGGCGGATGGGCTGCAGATCGAACAGCGGCTCGCCCTTCTCGGCAAGCTGAAGCAGGCGGTCGCCACAGCGATTGTCGGGCAGGAAGATGTGGTCGAGCAATTGCTGATCGGGCTGCTTGCTGGCGGGCATTGCCTGCTCGAAGGCGTGCCGGGGCTGGGCAAGACTTTGCTGGTGCGCACGCTGGGCGAGGCGCTGGAGCTCGATTTCCGGCGCGTGCAGTTCACCCCCGATCTCATGCCCAGCGACATTCTCGGCACCGAACTGCTGGAGGAGGATCACGGCACCGGGCACCGCTCGTTCCGCTTCCAGAAGGGGCCGGTGTTCACCAATCTCCTGCTCGCCGACGAATTGAACCGCACCCCGCCCAAGACCCAGGCCGCACTGCTCGAGGCGATGCAGGAAAAGACTGTCAGCTACGCTGGACAGACCTACCAGCTGCCCAAGCCCTTCTTCGTGCTGGCGACGCAGAACCCGCTCGAACAGGCCGGGACCTATCCGCTGCCCGAAGCCCAGCTTGACCGCTTCCTGCTGCTGGTGCGCGTCGGCTATCCGACCGCAGACGAGGAGCGCGACATTCTCGCCCGCACCACCGGCAGCGCGGGCGAGGCGGTGCCGCGGGTGATGGGGGCGGCGGATGTGCTGGCGCTGCAATCCTATGTGCGCGAGGTCCATCTCAGCGATGATCTGCTCGGTTGGATCACCACACTGGTGCGCGCGACCCGTCCGGGCGATGCGGCTGCACCGCCCGAGGTGGGTAGCTATGTGCGCTGGGGCGCAGGCCCGCGTGCGGGGCAGGCGCTGGTGCTGTGTGCCAAGGCGCGGGCGCTGCTCAAGGGCCGCTTTGCCGCCACGCGCGAGGATATAGCCGCGCTTGCCGCCCCGGTGCTGCGTCACCGCCTGCTGCTGTCCTTCGCCGCCGAGGCCGAGGGCAAGAGCACCGATGATGTGGTCGCCGCGCTGCTGGCCCATCTGCCGCCGCCATCGGCCTGATCCGTGGCGAGCCAGCCGCTCACTATCCCGCCAGAGATCCGCAGCCGCCTGAAGCGTCTGCGCCTGCGCACGCGCAGCGATCTGGGGGAGCGCGGCTTCGGCATGCATCCCAGCCGCAACAAGGGCTCCGGGATCGAGTTCGCCCAATACCGTGCCTATGAACCGGGTGACGAACCGCGCCGGATCGACTGGAAGCTGTTCGCCCGCTCAGACAAGTTCTTCGTGCGCGAGGCGGAGGAGGAAAGTCCGGTTTCGGTGTGGATCCTGATCGATGCCAGCGCGTCGATGGGGCAGGCTGACCGGGCGCGGCCCGATCACACGCGGCTCGATGCGGCGAAACTGCTGGCGCTGTGCATTGCCGAACTGGCGCAGATGCAGGGTGACCGGTTCGGCTGGGTCAGTTTGGGCGAGGATGCGCTCGGCCTTGCCGAGCCGCGCGGTGGGCGGGCGCAGATCGATCGCCTGCAGCTCGACTTCGGCAGACTTCAGCCCGGCGGCAGCTTCCCCGATGCGGCCGTTCTGGCTCCGCTGTGGGAACGGATCGGCGCGCATGATCTGGTGCTGTTTCTCAGCGACTGTTTCGACGAACGCGGCATCGCGCTGATCGAGCGGCTGGCCAAGGCCGGGCGCGAGGTGCTCTGCGTGCAGATGCTGACGACAGAGGAGCGCGATTTCCCCTTCGATGGCGGCTACCGTTTCCGCGATCAGGAAAGCGGCGAGGCGCTGATCGGCGATGGTGCAGCGCTGCGTGCAAGCTTCCTCACCCGCTTCGCAGCCGCCCGCGCGGCGCTGGGCGAGCGGCTCGATGCTGCGGGAATCCGCCACTGTGCCTATGTGCTGGACGAGCGGATCGACCGGCCCTTGCAGGTGTTCTTCGGGCGCGGAGCTGACGCGCCGTGACCCCGTTGTTGCTCGCCCCGCTCGGCCTTGTGGCGCTGGCTGCGCTGATCGGCCCGCTGCTCATCCACCTGCGTCGCCGCACCGAGGAGATACCGCTCGATTTCGCGGCGCTGCGCTGGCTCGATCCGCGCCCCCGGCCGCGCCAGCGCTTGCAGTTCGACGAGTGGCTGCTGCTCGCCCTGCGCCTGCTGCTGGTCGCGCTGCTCGCACTTCTGCTGGCGCGGCCGGCGGTGCTGGGATGGGAGGATGACGGCGCCCGGGTGCTCGCCGCGCCCGGCCTTGATCCTGCCGCAGCGCGCAAGGCGGCCGGGGCCGATGCCGATATCCGCTGGATCGCGCCGGGTTTCCCGCCCGTCGAAAACGCGTCGCCCAAGCGGTCGCAGGCGATAGCGAGCCTGATCCGCCAATTCGATGCCGAATTGCCCGAGGGCGCGGGGCTGATGATCCTTGTCCCTGCGGTGTTCGATGGGGCCGATGCCGCGCCCTTGCGGCTCACCCGCAAGGCGGAATGGCGCGTGATTGACGCACCTGCTGCCGAGACCAGGGCCGAACCCGTGGCTAACCCCGCGATGGCTGTGCGCCATGCGGCTGCGCAGGCTGGGCAATTGCGCTTTCTGCGCGCCGCCGCCGAGGCATGGGGAGGCGCGCTGCGGTTCGAGGCGAAGAGCGATGACAGCCTGCCGCCGCCCGACACCGTGCTTGTCTGGCTCACCCCGGGTCCGCTCCCGCCAGCGGTGACGCGCTGGGTGGAAGATGGCGGCACGGCCCTGCTCGGCCATAGCGCCGAGGTGGCCATGCCGGCAGCGAGCGCGCCCCTTTGGCAGGGCGAGGGCGGGGTGGTGCTGGTCGAAGGCGGGCCCTTGGGGGCCGGGCGGATCATGCGCTTTGCCCAGCCGCTGGAACCGGCGGCCATGCCCGATCTGCTCGCCCCGGGCTTTGCCACCGCCTTGCGCGATCTGGTCTTGCCCCCTGCGCCGCCACCCGCGCGGGTCAAGGCCCAGGACTATGCCCCCAAGGCCGGCACCGCGCCCTTTGCACTCCCCCCGCGTGAGCTTTCCTCATGGCTCGGCGTGCTGATCGCGGCGGTGTTTCTGGCCGAACGCCTGCTTGCCGCGCGCCGCCGCAGGTTTGCCGCATGAGCCGGATGATCCGCTTCGAGGACTGGCTCGCCCCCGCGCGCCGCCGCGCCATGGCCGATGTGCTGCTGTTGGGCAGCCCGGCCGTGCTGGTGCTCGCCGTTATCGGCTGGGTGCTGGGCGGCTGGGCGGGCGGAGCAGGGATGCTCTTGCTGGGCGGGACAGGGCTGGGCGCTGCGGCCTGGCACCGCGCCCGGGCGCTTGACCGCGACTGGCTGGTGCGCCGTCTCAATGCCCGCGAGCCGCAGCTTGAGGACAGCGCGGATCTTGTGTTTGGCGAGGGCGATCTCGCTCCCTTCCAGCGCATTCAGGCCGAACGCATGGCCGGACGCATCGCAGCCATCGATCCGGCGAGCCTTGCCCAAGGCTGGTCGCGGGGCCGCATCATCGTAAGCTGGATCATCGGCACGCTGGCCCTCGTGGGCGTGCTCCTGTGGCAGGCCCAGCGTTCCGCTCCGCCGCCGCTGGCCGAGGTGGCCGCAGACCCAGCCAGCTTACCTAGCGAACCGCGCCTTGTCGGCCAGCGCGTGCGGATCATCCCGCCTGCCTATACCGGCCTGCCTGCCCGCGATGCCGACAGCCTCGAGATCCGTGCGCCCGCCGGTTCGCGGATCGAATGGCGTTTCGGCTTTGCGCCGCAGCCCACGGTGGCCGCGTTGCAACTGGTCGGTGGGCAGCGCGTGGCGCTGGCGCGCGATGGCGAGGCTTGGACGGGCGGGCTCAGGCTCGACGTGCCTTCGCTCTACCGCCTCACCGCCGCAGGCATGCGTGCAGCCCAGCCGACCCACCGGCTCGAACCCATCGCCGACGAGCCACCGCAGGTGCGCGCCATCGAGCCTGCCTCGGGCCTTGTCGAGATGCGCCCCGGGCAGAGGAGCTGGCGCATCGTCTTCGAGGCGAGCGATGACTATGCCGTCGATCCGCTTGCCCGTCTGACTCTCACGACTGCCATCGGCGAGGGCGAGAATGTTCGCTTTTCTGAGCGGAGCCAGACGGTGCGCGGCACAGCCGTGGGCGGGGGCGATCCGCGTCGCCGGTGCTTCGTGATCGATCTTCCGCTCGGCCCCTATGGTCTCCAGCCCGGCAGCGATCTGGTGGCGCAGCTGACCATTGCCGACACCCGCGCGCCGGAGCCGCAGGTGGTGCGCGGTCCGGGTGTGATCCTGCGCTATCCCGCCAAGCGCGCGGTCGAGGCCGAGGGTCTTGATCTGATGGCCAAGCAGCAGATGCCCGCCTATTTCCGCAGCCAGCGGCAGGTGATCATCGACACCGAGGCCCTGATCAAGCAGCGCCGCAACCTCAGTGCCGATGAATTCATGCTGCGCTCGGACACCATCGGGGTCGATCAGCGCCTGCTTCGCCTGCGCTATGGCCAGTTCGTGGGGATGGAGGCCGAGGAGACCCCCAAGCCGCCGCTGCCGACCTCCGACAAGGATACCCCGCCCGAGCCGGAGCATTACGATGGCGATGGCCATGATCACGGCTCGGCGCCCGAAAGCCCCGTGTTCGGTTCGCTCGGCGATGTCACCGCCGAATATGGCCACACCCACGACGAGAGCGAAGCGGCGACCTTGCTCGATCCCGGCACGCGCGCGCTCCTGAAGGCGGCATTGGACGCAATGTGGGAGGCGGAATTGAACCTGCGCTCGGGCCGTCCCGAGGCGGCGCTGCCGTTCGAGAACATCGCGCTCGAGAACATCAAGAAGGTGCAGCAGGCGACCCGCATCTATCTGCCGCGGATCGGATCGCAGCAGCCGCCGATCGACCTCGCGCGGCGGCTGACCGGCAAGCGCGAAGGGATCGTCGGCAAGGGCGCGCAGCTGGTGCCTTTCGCGATTGCCGACGCGGTTCCGGCGACGGCATGGCGCGCGCTGGCGCAGCCGGGGGCGATCGATCTTGCCGGGCTTGAGAGCTGGGTGCGCAGCAATTCCACGCGCCTCAGTGATCCGCTCGCCGTGCTGGCCGCGATCGACGCGCTGCGCAGTAAGCCCGGCTCGCAGGCCCTGCGCGAGGCTCTGCGCGGACATTTGTGGAGCGTGCTTACGCGCCCGCCCACGCAGGTGCGCCGCCGCCATGATGGCGGAGACATCGGCCGCCGCTACACCAGAGGTCTGCGCTGATGCCGGGGCCGGAGATGCTCGCCAGCGCGCTGATCGCGGTCGCGGCTGTGTCGGCTGCGGTGCGTTTTGCGCTGTTGCGGCGCGGCTGGCAGGGCTGGCTTGCGGCCGGGCTTTCGCTGGCGAGCGGGCTGCTTTTGTGGCTGACATTGTTCCCGCCCATGCTTCCGGTTGGCGGTGAGACGCTGCTGGTCGCGACCGCCGAAACGCCTGCCGATACGCGCGCAGGGGCGGGAGAGCGGCTCGTCGCGCTGCCCGAAGCGCCCGCGATTGCCGGGGCCGAGCGCGTCCCCGATCTCGCCACGGCGCTGCGCCGCCACGGGCAGGTGCAAACGATCCGCATCCTTGGCCGCGGCTTGCCGCCGCGCGATCGCGACACGGCGGCGGGCGTGCCGGTCCAGTTCCGCCCGCTGCCAGACCTGCGCGGGCTGGTGCGCCTCGATCCTCCGGCGGACACGCCTGCGGGCGCGGTGTTTGCGCTGGGCGGCGAAGCGGCGGGTCTGGCGGGAGGGATGGCAGAACTGCTCGATCCAGCCGGACGCCGCGTTGATGTGCGGGTGATCGGGGAGGAGGGCAGCTTCACGCTTGGCGCGGTCGCCCGGGCGCCGGGTCTCGCCCGCTTTACCCTGCGACTGCGCGGGGCTGACAAGGCGATTGTTTCCGATACGCCCGTGCCGCTGCGCACGCTGGAGCAGCCGCCGGTGCGCGTGGCATTGATCGGCGCGCCTTCGCCCGAAGCCAAATATCTGCGCCGCTGGGCCGAGGATGCGGGGATCGACCTGTCCAGCCGGCTCGATGCGGGCGGCGGCGTGTCGCTGGGCGAGGGTGTGCGGCTCGATACGGCGGCCTTGCGCGAGCTCGATGTGGTGATCATCGATGATGCGGCGCTCGCCAGCCTTGGCGGCGGCGGACGGGCAGTGCTGGCCGAGGCGTTAGCGGGCGGGCTCGGCGTGGTGATCCGCATGGCAGCTCCCGCGAGCGGTGCGACGCGCCAGTCGTGGCGCGGGCTTGGGCTCGCGGTGGAGGGCGGGAGCGCCATCGAACCGGTCGCGCTGCCCCCGCTCGCGCCCGATGCCGAGACGTTGGCCCTGCGGCGCGGTCCGGGCAGCGCCGATCAGCCCGAGGGCCTCAACACCTTTGACGATCCTGTCCCCGATCTCGGCCGCTGGGATGTGCGCGGCGGCGTTGATCTGGTGGCCGCGGTGTCTGATGCCGACGGAGCGCTGATCGCGGGCTGGCAGCAGCGCGGGCAGGGGCGGGTGATGCTGTGGACCGTCCCCAATTCCTACGCGCTGGTGCTCGGGGGCGAGGGGGATCGCTATGCCCAGTGGTGGAGCCAGGCGTTGAGCGCGGTGGCCCGGCCCGAAGGCGGCTTCCGTCCCGAAGTGCCGCCGCTACCGCGCACGGGCGAGCGTATGGCGGTATGCGGCCTGTCCAGCCCGGCGCAGGTGTCGGCACCGAACGGGACGCGCCATGATCTGGTGGTTGATCCGGCGGCGGGCGCAAGGGGCTGCGCGGCGCTATGGCCTGCCGAGCCGGGGGTGCATGTCATCACCACCCCTGCGCGCGGGCAGGCGCCGGCGCAGAGTTTTGCATTGCTCGTGTTGCCGCGCGCGGCGCTGGCCGGCATCGCGGCGCGCGAAACCGGCGCGGAAACCTTGCGCTGGGCGATGGCGCAGACGCGTCCCGCAGCGAGCGACCGTCCCGAGCAGCGCGGTGCGGCATGGCCGTTCTTCCTCGGCTGGTTGCTGGCAAGCGGCGCGTTGTGGCTGATCGAGCGGCGGCTTCGCGCTAGGGGTTCGAGCTTTCCCCAAGCTGGAGGCTGACAAGCGCAGCCGTTTTTCCTAACAGCGCAGCAAGGCCATGTCTGAAGGGGGAAAAGGCTTTGTACAAAACGGGTTGCGGGCTGTCTGCCCTCGCGCTGCTTTCGACGACATTGGCCGGCTGTGCGATCACGCCGAAGCACAATTTGGCCCCGCGCCCCGCGCCGACCGGGTGCCATGAGATCATCACCTCGGGCGCGTGCGTGCCCCTGCCTCCCAGCAACATCCGCCAGCCTGCCGCAGTGGTCGCGCCCGACGACGGACCGCCGGAAGAAAGCGTGTCCGAGAGCCTCGCCGAGAGCAATCCGATCGAGACGATGCTGACCGAGATGCTGTCGCAGCCCTTGAAGACGCTCGAGACCGAAGCCAATGCCGAGGGCAAGCCGGATGTGAGCCAATCGGTGCTGGTGCTTTCGGGCGGCAGCCAGCAGGGTGCTTTCGGAGCCGGGTTCCTCAAGGGCTGGGCCGATCACCCTGCGCGCGGCGGCACCTTGCCGCGCTTCCGGCTGGTGACCGGGATCAGCACCGGATCGCTGCAAGCGACCTTCGCCTTTCTCGGTCGCACCGATGTGCCCTTGCGCGAATACCGGATATCGGACGAGGCCCAATTGCTGAAGCCGCTGGTGAAGGGCCGGCTTGATCAGAAGCCGCTTTCGGCGGGGCGCAGCCTTGCGACCAAGGGCACGCTCGCCCGCCTCACCCCGCTGCGCGAACGGCTCAATGCGCTGATCACGCCCGACATCATGAAGGCCGTGGCCGACGAGGCGCTCGCGGGGCGCCAGCTGCTGGTCGGCGCGGTCGAGATGGGGACGGGCGAATTGTCGATCTTCAAACTGACCGAGGCGGCCAAGCTCCACGAAGCGCGCAAGAAGACCGATCCGGCGGGCGCCGAGCAGATGCGCCAATGCTATATCGAGGCGCTGCTCGCGTCGTCGTCTGTGCCGATGCAGGCCGATCCGGTTTTCATCGACAACCGCCTCTATATCGATGGCGGTGCGCGGTTCGGGGTGCTGGTCGATTTTACCGCCAAGTCCTACGAAGCCGCGATCGCCAAGACCCAGCAGCAGCAGCGCGAGCCGAATACCCCGCGCAACCTGTTCCTGATCGTCAATGCCACGCTCGAAGTGCCGCGCTTCTGCGGGCTCGAGCGCTGTCCGGTGGATGACGAGGGCAAGCCAATCGAGCCCGGGATCGATGATCCCCACCCCAAATGGAACTTCGCCGAACTCGCCCAGCGCACCGTCAGCGTGATGACCAATCAGGCCTATCGCAGCTCGGTGTTCATGGCCGACAAGGAATTTCGCGACAAAGGCTTCAAGACCCGCTTCCTGCGGCTCGATCCGGCGCATCTGAATTTCACGTCTGCGATCACCTTTGACGGGGTGAAGCAGGAGCCGAGGACATGCTGGCAATGGCGGCTGGAGGATGAGCGGATCGACAAGCCGATGGAGTTCTTCCCGCGCTACATGCACTGCCTTGCCGAATTCGGCCTTGCGCAGGAGGAAAGGATTGCTGCCTTCGCCAAGGCCGAGCCGCGCTGAGACGATAGCGCCGTGCAACAAAAAACGGGCGGGACAGCGTGTTGCTGCCCCGCCCGCCTTTTTATGGGCCTGTGATCGCGATCAGAAGCGCGCGGTCACCCCGAGGAACAAGGTGCGGCCGATGCCCGAGACCGGGTAGGCCGAGCTCGACAGGTAAGGCTCCTCGTCGGTCAGGTTGTTGATGCCGCCGTAGACCGTGATCTCGTCGGTGGCATCGAGGTTGAAGGCGAGGTTGTGGAGCCAGTATTCCGGCGCAAACCCGGCCGGGCCGAACTCGGTGTCGATCCGCTCGATCTGGATGACCGAGGCAACCGCCGTCGAACCGATATACTGCACCCCGTAATTGAGGGTGAAGTCGCCGCGGTTCCAGGTGACCGAGCCGAAGCCCGCCCATTCCGGAGCGCCCAGTTCGCGCAGGCCCGGGTTGACGAAGGTGGTATCGACCGGATCGAAGAAACGATCGAGCCGCTCGGTCCAGTTGCCGCCAACCTGCAGGTTGAAGTTGTTCTTGCCCAGATCGAAACCGTAATTGACCTGGAAGTCGACCCCGCGCGTGTCCAGCTTCGCAAAGTTGATCTGGCTCTGCTGGAGGAAGTTGAGGCCCAGGAAGGTCTGCGATCCCGCTGTGCGGTTACGGGTGAACAATCCGCAGAAATCGTTGGGGAAGGTCGGCAGATCGTAGCAGCTGTCGACGATATCCTGCGCGGTAACCGCCTGGATCGCGTCCTCGATGTTGATCGAGTAATAATCTGCCGAGATCGACAGACCAGGCACCCAACGCGGCTGGATCACCGCGCCGACGGTGAAGGTCGTTGCGGTTTCTTCCTTCAGATTGGGGTTGCCGCCCGAAGTGCCCGAGAAGCGCGCGGTCAGCGGATCCTCGAACCCGGCCGGAATCCCGTCCGCACGGCAGTTGTTCAGACGGTTCTGTGCCGCCGGATCATTGCTCGCAATCAACCGGTCGATGTTCGACTGGCTGCACGGATCATTGGGACGGAAGGTCGCGGTCTGCTGCGGGCTGAACAGTTCCGAGATGTTCGGAGCGCGAATGGCCTGAGCGTAGGTGCCGCGGAAGCGGATATCCTCGATCGGGGCCCAGATGCCGTTGACGTTCCAGGTGAAGGCCCCGCCAACCGTCGAATAATCCGCATAGCGACCCGCTGCACCCAGCGTAAGCTCTTGGAAGAACGGCGTATCGGCAAGGATCGGCAGCAGCACTTCACCGAAGACTTCGTAGACATCGAACTGGCCGCCGGCGTTGAACTGTCGGGTCGCATCGAACACGAGGCTCTGGTTGGG
Organism: Erythrobacter sp.; assembly: GCF_035194505.1. Lineage (NCBI taxonomy): Bacteria > Pseudomonadati > Pseudomonadota > Alphaproteobacteria > Sphingomonadales > Erythrobacteraceae > Erythrobacter > Erythrobacter sp. Next base: position 132,635 of record NZ_CP136573.1, read on the forward strand.
CGAAACGTTGCCGATGAAGGTGCCGGCAGGGCCTGCAGGCGAGCCTTCCGGAAGCAGGCCGAGCAGCAGATCGTCGAACGTCGAACGCGACTTTTCCTTGCGGTATTCCGCGCCCAGCGAGAAGCGGACAGCACCGCCCGGCAGGTTGAAGAACGCTCCGGTGTCGCCGTTCAGCAGGCCGGTGATGACGGTCTGTTCGAGGCGGGCGCGGTTGGTGGTCGGCGTGGTGATGAAGTCCACACCGGCCTGGCTGACCGAGTTGGTGCCGCGGAAAAGGTTGACCGGAACACACTGGCCGTCGCCGGGACGGAAGGTGAAGAAGCCGGGTGCGATGACCGGGAAGGCTTCCGAACCCGGGTGCGGCGCGGCTGCGGGGTTCAGGGTCGAACGGCACACCGGCTGGCCGGTGCGCGGGTCGGTCACCACGTCGATCGCGGCGAACAGACGGTCATAGCGCACCGAGTTGCTGAAGGTGGTCGCGTTGTCGGTACGACCGTAGTTGCCGACCACTTCGTACTTCAGGTGCGGAGTGATCTCGCCATCAACCCCGCCGACGATGCGGTAGGTCTCGCGCTTGGCGGTCGAGATGCCCGGCCCGAGGTCAAGGAAGTCACGGCTGATGCGCAGGCCCCCGGCAGCGTTCGAATCCGCGCGCAGCACGGCCGGAATGAAGGGGTTGTCCGGGGCAATGAACAGCGTGTCGTAGAAGGTGTTGTAGTTGTTGCGGCTGGTCGCTTCGTTGCGGACATACTTGGCATCCATCCACACGCGCGCGGCGGGCGAGAATTCGAAGCTGGTGCGCAGGTTGGCGTAGATACGCTCCGAACCCGGGATCAGCGAGGTTTCGTTGGTGCGTTCCACCGCGCCGTCACCGCCGAACTGGTTGGCGCCGGTTGCCACGATGCCATCCTGGAAGATGCGCACGCCGCCTTCGGGGGTGGTGACATAGCAGCCGCCGCCGCCAAAGCCGGTGCGCCCGATGAAGCTCTCGTTACAATCGGGAACGCCGTTGTTGTTGATGTCGGCCGAGAAGAAGTTGAAGTCGTTGCGGAACACGAGGCCCTGGTTCGACGAGATCGCGAAGCGCGGGTCCGAACCGATGACGAAGCCGGTCGCTGCCGCTGCGCGGTCAACCAGCGCCTGTTCGGCAGGGGTGATGCCGCCCGGGAAGAATGTTGCGACCTGCGTCGCGGTGGGGATCAGCTGGCCATAGGGGAAGCGGCCAGCACCACCAACGCGGAAGCGGTTGGCGAAGTTGGGCATGGTGGCCGCATTGATCTCGCCGCGCTGGAAGCGACGCAGCGGATTGGCATAGGTGGTCGAGTTGTTGCCGCGGCCATTGTCACGGGTGAACTCGCGCGCGCCGAACAGGATTTCATCGTCCTTGGTGTAGCCTGCCGCGAGCGTGACATTGCCGCGCCCATCGGCAAAGTTCTGGCCGACAACGCCTTCGAGACGGTAGCTGCGGCCATCGCCCTTCGACGAGATGCTCATCTGGCCGTCCAGCTGGACACCTTCGAAATCGCGCTTGAGGACGTAGTTGACCACACCGGTCACCGCGTCCGCACCATAGACGGCCGAGGCGCCGCCGGTGAGCACTTCGACGCGCTCGATCAGGGCGTTGGGGATGGTCGAGACGTCGACGGTCTGCGAACCGGCCACACCCGAGACGTGGCGCCAGCCATCGATCAGCACCAGCGTGCGGTTGGCGCCGAGCTGGCGCAGGTTGAGCGTTGCCTGACCGACACCGCCCGCGCCGCGCTCGATCGAGTCGGCGACAGTGCCCGAGGAAATCAGCGCCGGGATCTGGCGCAGCGCGGCAGTTGCGTCGGTCGAGCCGAAATTGCGCAGCGCATCGGCATCGAGCGTGCTGACCGGCAGCGGCGCGACGGCATTGGGATCGCGCGCGATACGCGAACCGGTGACGACGATCTGTTCGCCCGGGGCTTCTGCGGCGTCTTCTTCAGCGACGCTGTCCTGCGCCTGGGCGACGCCCGGGGCGAGCAGCGAAACGAACAGCGCGGCGGCCAGCGCCCCGCGCGATGCGGTTTGGCGGGTATGTGTCGAATAACGCATTGTGTGTCCTCGCACCGGCGTACAAAACTTTGCAGGATATCCAGAGCTACGCCGGAGGAGCTCGGATACCACGTGTGACCGGGGCTGCTGGCACACGACGGTAATTGCCGCGCGCCGGGCAAGCTCCGGAGCGGTTCTTCCTGCTCAAGGCGAGGCCCCGGATTGGCTCCGGGTCTCAGCCCACCTTGGTGTTGAACGGCCTGCCTTCTTTCACAGGCCGGACACCAAAAATGCCGCAGCCATCGCGGCGCGGCAACCCGTGAAGTCCGCAAGCCTGCCTCGCAATTGACTTTTGATGTGACAGTGTAACCCAATGGCAACATGGACTTTGTCCCGCGCTTGCGGCTAGCGGGGTTTTTACGTTTTTGCGGGTTCGCCTCAGGCGGTGCGCTCTGCTAGCAGCCTTCGTCATGAACGAATGGATCATCGAAGCGCGCGGCGCGATTGCGGCAGCGCGCAACTATTGCGAGGCGGTGCGGGCAGGGCTGTTCGCGCGGGTGGCGCCCGGCGGCGCGCCCGATCCGGCACTGCTGGAGCGCGAACAGCACGCGGTCCATGGCTATGCGTGGGCTGCGGCAACGCTCGCCGCGCTCGAAGCCACGGCCGACTGGGCCGCACGTGCACACAGCACCGGGCTTTTCGGCGAGACCGAGGAACTGACCCTGCGGATCGGGTTTGGCGAAGCGCTGGGCCAGCTTGCCTATGGCCTCGCGATGAGCGCCAGCGAGGTGGTGCGCCCCGCAGCTCTGGGCGCCGATGCGGAAGCGCGTGGGCTTGCCGCCGATCCGGCTGTGGAGCGGTTTCTGGCCGAAGGCAGCACCGCGCAGACCCGTGCGAGGTTGGCCGCGCTGCTGGCAGACGGCGCGCGTCCCGACGAGGCTCTGGGGGACGAGACGCTCGATATGGTGCGAGGGCAATTCCGCGCCTTCACTGCCGAAAAGATCACGCCCCACGCCCACGGCTGGCACTTGGCCGATGCCCTGATCCCCGATGCGGTGATCGCCGAGATGGCGCAGCTCGGCGTGTTCGGCGTGTGCATCCCCGAAAGCCACGGCGGGCTCGGCATGGGCAAGCTGGCGATGGCGGTGGTCTCGGAGGAATTGTCGCGCGGGTGGATCTGCGCCGGCAGCCTCGGCACGCGCTCCGAGATCGCGGGCGAGCTCATCACCCACAATGGTACCGAGGCGCAGAAGGCCCATTTCCTCCCGCGCATCGCCGATGGATCATGCCTGCCCACCGCCGTTTTTACCGAACCCGACACCGGATCGGACCTTGCCGCCGTACGCACCCGGGCCGAGCGGCAGTCCGATGGCAGCTGGCGGGTGACAGGGGCCAAGACCTGGATCACCCACGCAGCCCGCGCCGATCTGATGACGATGCTGGTGCGCACCGATCCGGCGCGTCCGGGCTATGCCGGTCTCTCGATGCTGCTCGCTGAAAAGACCCGCGGCAGCGATGCAGCGCCGTTCCCCGATGCCGGAATCGATGGCAGCGAGATCGAAGTGCTCGGCTATCGCGGGATGAAGGAATATGCGCTGGGCTTCGATGGCTTTGCGGTTGCAGCCGACGGTCTGCTTGGGGGTAGCGAGGGGCAGGGCTTCAAGCAGCTGATGCGCACCTTCGAGGGCGCCCGCATCCAGACCGCCGCGCGCGCCATAGGCGTGGCGTGGAACGCTTTCGATCTCGCGCTCGATTATGCGCAGGGCCGCAAGCAGTTCGGCCAGCCGATTGCCGCCTTTCCGAGGGTGGCGGACAAGCTCGCGCTCATGGTCGCCGATATCATCATGGCGCGCGAACTGACCTATTATGCCGCCCGCGCCAAGGACCGCGAGGCGCGCTGCGATATCGAGGCGGGGATGGCGAAACTCCTCGCCGCGCGCACGGCCTGGGCGGCGGCTGACAATGCCGTGCAGATCCACGGCGGCAATGGCTATGCGCTCGAATATCCGATCAGCCGAGTGCTGTGCGATGCGCGGATTCTCAACATCTTCGAGGGCGCAGCGGAGATTCAGGCGCAGGTGATCGGACGCGGGTTGCTGAGCGCGCAGGCGGCCTAGATCATCCGTCGGCGCAGCGCCGGGCCTTCGTTCTGGCCGTCGATCGCCAGTGCGGTGCGCAGATCGACATGGCGCGGACGATTGCCGCGCGCGGTGATGATCCGCCCGACCCGCCGCACCAGCAGCGCCGGATCGAAGGGCTTGCGGATGAAATCCTGCGCGCCTGCATAGTTCGCCTGGGCCTCGTCCGCCGCGCCGTTCATCGCGGTGAACATGATCACCGGCAGATCATAGAACCGTTCTGACCGGCGCAGCCGCCGCAGCAGGGTGAGGCCGGTTTCGCCGGGCATGGCGTGATCGAGCAGCAGGATATCGGGCCGCTTTCGCTTGATGCAGGCGAAGGCCTCCTCGGCACTGGTGACCCAGCCGCAGGCGTGCCCGGCATCGATCAGCACCTCGCTCGCCAGTTCGGCGACCAGTTCGTCATCATCGGCAATCAGGATGCGGGCCATGGGCAGGTCTTCGTGTCGGTCGGTTTCCTGCTGCGCTGTTAACCACGCGGTGCTGAAAGGCCCCTTGGACCGCGCCCTCGCATTCGCCCCTAGTGTCGCCGCAGCGGCGCTCGCCTTGCTCCTGTCACCGGGCGCTGCCAGTGTCGCAGGATGATTCGCGAAACCACCAGCACTCTGGCCGAGCCCGATGGCATCGGGCCGTTCCTGCCGACCGAAGGCATCCACAACCTGCGCGATTATGGCGGCTATGCGGTGCCGGGCGGCGGGCGGGTGCGGCGCGGCGTGCTGTTCCGCTCGGGCCAGCACATGGAGGCAAGCGATGCCGATCTCGATCTGATCCACGCGCTCGATATCCGCACCATCATCGATCTGCGCGGCACCAGCGAGCGCGAGGGCTTTCCCTGCCGCCGCCATCCCGAATTTGCCGCGCAGGTGATCGCCTATGATGGCGAGACCAGCAATTCCCCGCCGCACGAAGGCGGGGGCGGGGCGATTGTCATGACCCCGCAAAAGGCGCGCGAGCGGATGCTGGCGGTCTATACCCGCATGCCGGTGAACCCGGCGATGATCGACATCTTCACCCGCTATTTCGCTGCGCTTGATCAGCGTGACGGGGGCAACCTCGTCCATTGCTTTGCCGGCAAGGACCGCACCGGGATCGCCGCGAGCCTGCTGCTCCATGTGCTGGGCGTGCATCGCGACGATCAGGTGGCCGAGTTCCTGCGCACCAATGATGCGCCCACCCGCGCTATCCTCGAACGCCAGTCCCTGCCGCGCATGGAGGCCCATTACGGCGCGATCGAACCCGAGGCGCTGCACAACCTGATGGGAGTGCTGCCCGAATATATCGACATCTATTTTGCCGAGGTGACGCGCGATCATGGCTCTATCGACGCCTATCTCGCCGCGCGATTAGGTGTGGACGAGGCGATGAAAGCGCGCCTGCGCGAACGGCTGGTGGCGTGACAATCGCCGCAACCGCTCCCATATCGCGGCCCTGAGATTCACAAGAGGCACCATCAATGGCCACCCATCATACCAAGATGCTCATCATCGGCTCCGGCCCGGCAGGCTATTCTGCAGCGATCTATGCCGCGCGCGCCATGCTCGAACCGATCGTGGTGCAGGGCCTCCAGCCGGGCGGCCAGCTCACCATCACCACCGATGTCGAGAACTATCCCGGTTTCCGCGATGTGGTGCAGGGCCCGTGGCTGATGGAAGAGATGAAGGCGCAGGCCGAACATGTCGGCACGCGCATGATGTGGGACACCATCGTCTCGGTCGATCTCGAGAACGGCGCGCCGTTCCGCGCCATCGGTGACAGCGGCGATGAATATATCGGCGAGACGCTGGTTATCTGCACCGGTGCACAGGCCAAGTGGCTGGGCGTGCCGGGCGAGATGGAGCTGGGCGGCAAGGGCGTTTCGGCCTGCGCGACCTGCGACGGGTTCTTCTATCGCGGCAAGAAGGTGGCGGTCATCGGCGGCGGCAACACCGCAGTCGAAGAGGCGCTCTACCTCACCAACCATTCGGACGACGTGACCCTGATCCACCGCCGCGACAGTCTGCGCGCGGAAAAGATCCTGCAGGAACGCCTGTTCAACAACCCCAAGATCACCGTGCTGTGGAACAAGGCCGTGGACAGCTTCGAAGCGGGCGGGAACGGCATGCTCCACCACCTCGCGCTGACCGACACGGTGACGGGCGAGGCTTCGACCATCGAGGTCGACGGGGCCTTCGTCGCGATCGGCCATGCGCCGGCGACCGAGCTGTTCAAGGGCAAGCTGCCGCTCGATGACAGCGGCTATCTGCTGACCGAACCCGGCACGCCCAAGACCGCGATTCCCGGCGTGTTTGCTGCCGGAGACGTGACCGATCACGTCTACCGGCAGGCAGTGACCGCGGCGGGCATGGGCTGCATGGCCGCGCTCGACGGCGAACGCTTCCTCGCCGCCCGCGCGCACCAGTTGCAGGCCGAAGCGGCGGAGTGATTTGATATTCCAGCCCCCCCCATTCCGGGGGAACGGGGAGGGATGGAAGCGTTACCCGTGGAACACCGCGATTGCGGCGTGCAGGATCAGCGCCATCAGCGCAAAGCTCGACAGCGCGAACAACCCGAAGCGGATCGCCACGCGGTTGAAGGTCGCCTGCACGATCGAATGGGCCACGCGCAAACCGACATAGGCCCAGGCAATCTGCGTGTTGAGCCCGTCGCCCTGACCGATGATCGCCAGCACGATCGCCACCGCGTAGAACAGCGTCGGCGCTTCATGCAGGTGGTTGTAGTTGTCCGCCTTCCAGCTGACCGTATCGGGCAGCAAGCCGCGCAGGCTCGAACCTTCGCCGCCGACGAGGTTCTTGGCATCGATCCCGGCCTTGTTCATCGCCGGGATGCGGGTGGCGTACATCCACACCCACATCACCATCGTCCACGCCAGCAGGGCCACCACCGGCTGCAGGATGTCCATTCCTATCATTGTCTTATTCTCCTCAGGCCGGAAGCGCGGACGGATCCGCAAGCAGGGTTGCCATCACCGCACGGATCGCCAGCACGATCAGCGCGATGGAGCTGGTGATGAACAGCAGAAAGCGCACCGGGATCGTGTTGACGAGGTTCTGCCACAGCGAATGGACGACGCGCAGGGCCACATAGGCCCAGGCCAGCGTCACATCGAGCGCCGCCGGGCCGGTCAGCGCAAGGATCACCACCGTGACATAGAACAGCGTCGGCTGCTCGACGAGGTGGGTGTAGTTATGCGCGGGCCAGTTGGCCTTGTCCGGCAGCACGCCTTCCAGATCATTGCCGCGCACGCCCGTCTTGTTGGGCAGCACTGACTTGTCGGTGATTTTCGCCACCGCACCGAACCGCGCCGGAATGATCCACAACAGCACGATCAGCGTCCACACCACCAGCACGGCGGCGGGCGCGAGCATTTGCGCCTGCATCGATTGATCCCCTCTCGAAAGCCTCTGCAGCCCTAGGTGCGAGAGCGATTACCGATTGTCAATTGCAACCTATCAGGCGGTGAGAACGTGCCTCTGGAAATAGCCCAGCGGCCCACGCTTGCTGGTCAGCAGCAGTCCGCGGGCGGCGGCGATGCGGGCGGCGGCTTGGGGTAGATCGTGGCGGGGTTTCACGTGAAACATTGCCAGCCAGCCCTCAAGCAGGCGCGATAGCGGGGCTGGAAGGCCTCTGAAGTCACCGAAGTCGACCACATGGAGCGTCCCGCCCGGAGCCAGAAGGCTGGCGGAATGATCCAGTGCGGCCTCCCATTCGGGGATCATCGAGAGCGAATAGGACATCATTACCCGGTCAAACTGCGGCTCGCCGAGCAGCACGGCGGCGTCAAACGAACAGGCATCGCCTTCGCGAAGCCGCGCCGCCTCGCCCAGCGCGGCGCGCGCGCTCTTGAGCATTTCGGCCGAGATATCGAGGCCGAACAGCCGCACACCCGGCCAGGCCTTGGCGACCTTGGCAAGGTTGCGCCCCGTCCCGCAGGCGACCTCGAGCACCCGCATTCCGGGCCGCGCATCCAGACCCGCAATCAGCGTATCGCGCCCGAACAGGTAATATTTGCGCGTCAGATCATAGATGTGGCGCTGCCCGCGATAGACCTCGTCCATCAGCGCTGCGTGCGAGGGGCGGGGGGCAGAAGCCATCACGCCAGCTCGTAGACATGGACGCCGCCATAGATCGACGAGCGATCGCGGCGGGTCAGATCGGCGGAGAGCGCATCGAGGTAGCGCCACTTGCAAAGGATGCTGTCATCGAGCCGCCCGGGCAGCAGGCTTGGCTCGGCAGCGGTGCGGAACAGCACCCGCGCACCCGGGCGGCTGGCGCGGGTGATCTTCGTCCACAGGTCATCGAGCTGGGCGTTGTTCATCCAGTCCTGCGCGTCGAGCAGCACGAAGCGGTCCATGCTCGCCTCCTCGCGCGCGCCAATCCAGTCGACCATATTGGCGCGCGTCACGTCGAGCCGCTCCACCCGCTCCTTCATCACCTCCCAGTTGGCGCGCTGGAGATAGGGCGGCAGCGGCGCGTTTTCCGAGCGGTCATAACCGCGCCCGAAGGCCTGCCATGCGAAGTAATTGTCCTTGACCTCGAAATCGCAGGCAAGCTTTTCGAGCCGGCGTCGCAGCACTTCGGCCATGCGTTCATCACCGGCGAGATGCTCGAACTGTGCAGGCGGAATGCCGAGGCCGAACAGCGAGGCGGGCTGATCGGTCAGCCAGCGGATGAAGCGCTTCTCGAACACCGGTGCGAGCTCCCGCTCGAACACCGCGCGCTGCTCCTCCAGCGTCGAAGCGTCGAGCACCTTGGCCAGATCGATCTTGTAGAGCTTGGCAAAGACATGGGCCAGGCCGATGAAATTGCCCAGCAAGCCCTTGCGATAAATGCCGCGCGTGAAATAGCTGATGCGCCTGCGTCCGCGAAGGTCGCGCTGCTCCCAATAGGCGCGGCTGGTCGCATCGAGATGCGGCGCGATCATCTCGCGGTAGACCGCCGCATTCTCCTTGTGATCGGCATGGGCGAAGAAGCGGTGGAAGCGCTCGTAGCTGGGCAGGTGGCGGATCGCCGCGATCTTGAGCTTCCCGAGCGCTACATGGGCATGGTTGAGATCGACGGCTGTCACGCTTTCGGGGTTCGCGGTGAGATAGGACAGCGCATTGCAGCTGCCGCTGGCGATGCACATCAGGCGGCTGTCGGGACGGATATCGAGCCCCTCCATGTCGACCACCGGATCTTCCCAGATCTGGGCGTATACGAGGCCCTTGAAGGCGAGGGCGAAGGCCTTGTCGAGCAGCTTGTCGCCAAGCCCTGCATCCTTGCGGACCACCGCATCCTCGATGATCCGCTTTGCCTGTGTCGCCATGTGCCACGCGTCCTCAGCCTGTGTCTGGCTGGCGCAGTATGGCCCTAGCGTGTCGGCTGTGTGACGCTTTCCACAGTCTCCTTGGCCGGAGCCTCAGTCCGTCCCTGCAATCGTCGCTGCAAAGGCTGCCGGATCGGCATTGCCGCCGGTGATCATGATGACGGTACCTTCGTCCACCGGCACCTTGCCCGCCAGCGCTGCTGCCAGCGCCGCTGCGCCGCCCGGTTCGACCACGAGCCGCAGGGTGGCAAAGGCAAAGCGCTGTGCGGCGCGGACCTCGGCATCGGTCACCGCGACGCCGGGTTCGGCGCGGCCCTTGAGCACGGCGAGGTTGATCGGCTTGGTCGCGGGCGGCTGGAGCGCGTCGCAGATGGTTTTGGGCGCTTGCGGAGAGGCGTGGACAATGGCTCCCGCCGCCATCGACTGGCCGACCATGTCCCAGCCCACCGGCTCGACCGGATGGATCGCGCTGTCCGGCGCGCCCAATGCGAGGCCCGCCGCCAGCCCGCCGCCGCCGCAACAGGCGATGATGCGCGAGGGCGCGCGGCCCAGTTGCGCCGCGGCCTCTATCGCGGCCGAGCCCTGTCCCTCGATCACCCAGGGATCACCGAAAGCGTGGACCAGCGTGCCGCCCCGCTCGGCAATCAGCTTGGCCGCAACCGCATCGCGATCCTCTCCGGGGCGTTGGTAGAGCACCACCTCGGCCCCCAGCGCGCGGGTGTTGGCGAGCTTCACCTGCGGCGCGTCATGCGGCATCACGATGGCCGCCTTCACACCGAGCCGCCGTGCGGCCCATGCCACCCCTTGCGCATGATTGCCCGATGACACCGCGACCACGCCGCCCTCGCGTTCCTCGGGCGAGAGCGAGGACAGCCGCCACCACGCGCCTCTGATCTTGAAGGCACCGATGGGTTGCAGATTGTCCGCCTTCACCCACGCCCGCACACCGCCGATCTCCACCGGCAGCAGCGGGGTGGGCGGCAGGATTGCGGCCACCGCCTCTGCCGCGGCACGCACGCCCTCGGTGGTTGGCATTCTGACTTCGGTCCGGATCATTTGTCCCCCGCCAAGCATTGGATTAAGGCGCGGCCCAAGATTCGCGCTTCACGAAAGGTTCCTATCATGTCGGCAGGGAAATCCACCCCCGAGAACAAAACCGTCCTTGTCATCGGTGCGGGCGGGGTCAGCTCGGTCTGCGTCCACAAGATGGCGTTCAATCCGGATATCTTCCCCGAAATCCACCTCGCCAGCCGCACCAAATCGAAATGCGATGCGATTGCCGCCAGCGTCAAGGAGCGCTGCGGGCGCGATATTCCGACCTACGAGATCGACGCCGAGGAAGTCCCGGCGATGGTCAATCTGATCCGCAAGGTGGGTGCGGGCCTCGTGGTCAACCTCGCGCTGCCCTATCAGGACCTGCCGATCATGGATGCCTGCCTTGAAGCGGGCGTCGATTACCTCGACACCGCCAATTACGAGCCCAAGGACGAGGCGAAGTTCGAATACAAGTGGCAGTGGGCCTATCAGGACCGTTACAAGGATGCCGGCCTGATGGCGCTGCTGGGTTCGGGCTTCGATCCGGGCGTCACCTCTGTCTTCACCATGTGGCTCAAGAAGCACAAGCTCAAGACCATCCGCCAGCTCGACATTCTCGACTGCAACGGCGGCGATCACGGCCAGCATTTCGCCACCAACTTCAACCCGGAAATCAACATCCGCGAAGTGACCGCGCCCGCGCGCCACTGGGAAAACGGCGAGTGGGTCGAGACCCCGGCCATGTCGAACAAGGTGGCGTTCGACTTCGAAGCGGTCGGCCCCAAGAACATGTACCTGATGTATCACGAGGAGCTGGAAAGCCTCGCGAAGTTCGTCCCCGAGCTGGAGCGTGCGCGCTTCTGGATGACCTTTGGTGACCAGTACATCACCCATCTCACCGTGCTCCAGAATGTCGGCATGACCTCGATCGAGCCGGTCAAGTATCAGGGCAAGGACATCATCCCGCTGCAATTCCTCGCCGCGGTGCTGCCGCAGCCCGAAACGCTGGGCGAGACTACCAAGGGCAACACCAATATCGGCGTGATCGCGACCGGCGAGGCGCTGGACGGCTCGGGCGAGAAGACGTTCTACATCAAGAACATCTGCTCGCATGAGGCGGCCTACGAGGAAACCGGCAATCAGGCGGTCAGCTACACCACCGGCGTCCCCGCCATGATCGGCGCGGCGATGATGGTGCGCGGGGACTGGCAGGGCGAGGGCGTGTTCAACATCGAACAGCTCGATCCCGATCCCTTCATGGCGATGCTCAACGAACACGGCCTGCCGTGGACGGTCGAGGAAATGGCCGGGCCGGTCACCTTCTGATGCGCCGCGTCCTCGCCGGGCTGGCAGTCATCGCGCTGGCGGCCTGCGATGCCGCGCCGCCCCCGCGCGAGGTGGTCGCGGTGTTGGAGGTCGACAAGGGCTGGCCGACCATTCCGGCGGGCGCGACGTTCGGCGAGGTCAGCGGGGTCGATGTGGACGCGCAAGGCAATGTCTGGGTGCTCCACCGCGCCGGACGCAAGTGGGAGGAGCCTTTTCCGACCACGCCGATTGCCGAGTCCACGGTGTTCAAGTTCGCCCCCGATGGCACCTTGCTCGCGCAATGGGGCGCAGGGCTCTTCATCATGCCGCACGGCATCTCGATCGATCCGGACGGCAAGGTCTGGATCACCGATGTCGCGCATGAACAGGTGTTCCGCTTCAGCCCTGAAGGCAAGCAGGAGCTGGTGATCGGCACACGCGGCGTCACCGCGCAGGATAGCGCGCATTTCGGCCGTCCCGCCGATGTCGGCTTCCTTCCGGGGCGGGTGCTGGTGGCCGATGGCTACGTCAACACCCGCGTCGCCGAGTTCTCGCCGCAGGGACAGTTCATCCGCGACTGGGGCGAGTTCGATATTGCCCACGCCGTCGCAGTGGACGAGGGCCGCATCTATGTCGCCGACCGGGAGAATGCTCGGATCCAGATCTTCGATCATGCCGGCAAGCTCGCCGAAAGCCGGGTCTCGCCTGCGGGCAATCACACCTACTCCCTCAAGCCCCTGGGCGGCGGGCGGCTGCTCGCGGTCGAGGGGCGCGACGGGGCGGACCGCAAGGGCGCGGTGATCCGGGTCTATGGTGCCGACGGCGCCATCGAACAGTCCTTCGATATCAGCCTGCCCGGAAAGGACGCGAGCCTCGGCCATGATCTTGCGATCGGGCCGGACGGGCATATCTACGTCACCGATGTGGCCGGCGGGCGCGTGGTGCGCTTCTCCCTTCCTTCCAAGTAAGCAGGACCAATGCAGACCAAAGCCGGTGATCCGGGCGCCTTCGCCCATTTCGATCTGTCGCGTGTCGACAGCCCCGCCTTCGTCGTCGATGCCGCGAAGCTGCGCGCCAATTGCCGCGTGCTGGCAGGCGTGCGCGATGCTGCCGCAGCGGACGGCGCGGACATCAAGGTGTTCGCCGCGCTGAAGGCCTTCTCGATGTGGTCGGCCGCGCCCATCATCGGCGAATATCTCGACGGGGTGTCCACCTCGGGCCTGTGGGAAGCGCGCCTCGCCTCGGAATTCTACGACGGCGAGATCGCGACCTATTCGGCCGCCTTCAAGCCCGAGGAGCTGGAGGAAATCTGCCGGCTTTCGGACCATGTGATCTTCAATTCGCCCTTCCAGCACGAACGCGCGCGGCTGATCCTTGAACACGCTGCCGCGAACGGCTCGCCGGTCAGCGTGGGCCTGCGCATCAATCCGCAGGTGCCGACGGGCGAAGTCGCCAAGTATGACCCCAGCGCGCCGGGATCGCGCCTCGGCTTCCCGCTCGACCAGCTCACCGAAGAGCATATGGAAGGCGTCGAAGGCATCCACTTCCACAACCTGTGCGAACAGGATTTCGAGCCGCTGAAGGCGACGTGGGACCGCGTGTTCGACGTGATCGAGCCTTTTTTCGATCAGCTCAAATGGATCAACATGGGCGGCGGCCACCACATCACCCGCGCCGATTACCAGCGCGATGAACTGGTGGAGTTCCTCAAGGACGCGGCGAGCGACACCGGCTGCCAGATCATCCTCGAACCCGGCGAGGCGGTGGCGCTTGATGCGGGCATTCTCGTCGGCACGCTGCTCGATACGATGTTCAACGAGGTGCCGGTGGGGATCACCGATATCTCGGCCACCTGCCACATGCCCGATGTGCTGGAGGCGCCCTATCGCCCTGCCATGCTCGGCGAGCTGACGGACGAGGACATGATTCCGATCCGCCTGGGCGGGCCCTCGTGCCTCGCAGGCGATGTGATCGGCGATTATCGCCTGCCGGTCGCGGCCGAGCCGGGCGCGCGTTTCGCTTTCCTCGATCAGGCCCATTACTCGATGGTCAAGACCAACACCTTCAACGGCGTGGCCCTGCCCAGCATCTGGATGTGGGACAGCGAGACCGACGCGCTCGACTGCATCAAGCGCTTCGACTACGAGGATTTCAGGGATCGCCTGGGCTGACCGGCGACCGGTGGGGGAAATTGCGATGAAGTTTGCGCCCGTTTTGCTTGCCGCTGCGCTCGCCTTTGGCAGCGCTGCCGCGCCCGCGATGGCGCAGGGCTATGTCCCCGACACGGTCAAGAAATCGGTCACCACCGCCGATCTTGCCGCCGTGGTCGGCGCGCTCGGGCATCAGGTGCTCGAAGAGGGAAAGGATGACGGCGTGCTGGTGCTCGCGGAGAACCAGGACCAGCTCAAATATGTGCTGATGGGCACGGCCTGCGACATGGACGGGGTGCCGGGCTGTCAGGGGGTGCTGATGCAGGCGCAGTTCGAGCTGCCGGCGGGCACCACCTATGAAACCGTGGCGCAGGCCAATCTCAATTATGCCGCGCTCAACGTGTGGGTCGATTTCGAGCAGAAGTCGCTGGGCTTCACCCGCTATGTCGTGCTCGACAACGGGGTGACCATGGCCAATCTCAAGTCCAATGTGGAAGTGCTGCTGAGCCTTGTGGGCGATGCCTATCCGGTTGCCGCAGGCGAGCCGGTGGCCGAAGAGCCCGCAGCGCCTTCTTCCTAAAGTCCCTTGCGCCCGAAGCCGCGCATGGGCCGTGTCACCGGCATGGCGGCGAAGGCTTCCTCGGGCAGGGCAGCGTTTTCCGGGGGGACCGGCGCAGGAGCAGTTACAGGGGCAGGGGCAGGTTCAGGGGGAGCGGCCGGGAGCTGGGCCTCGGCCAGCACCCGTCCGCGTTCCGTCTGGTTGATCGCCAGCGCCAGCCCTGCCAGCGCGGCGAATTGCTCGGCGGCTTCGGCCACTCGCATCCGGTCTTCTGCCGCGTCCATCGCGCCGCTCTCGAACAGATCGCGGCTTTCCACCGTGATGATCACCTGACCTTGCGTGAACAGCGCGCGCAGCTCCTTGCCGCCGAACGCCTTTTCCAGCCGCAGCAGGTGCTCGATATAGGAGGGGTGGACGAGCACGCGTGCCTCGACCTGATCGTCGCTGAACAGGCCGAACACCGCATCGAAGGCCGGATGGACCTGATCGACCACATCGAGCCGGTGGCCGCCGAAGCTGACCGTGTCCTTGGTCCCGCCGAGGCCGAACCACTTGCGATGCTCGCCCGCGCGCTGGAGCAGGGTGGTGGAGCGGAACGGGCGGCCAAAGCCCATGCGGATGATGACCCCGCGGAACACCGTCACCCAGCGCTGGTTCTTGCCCGAGCCGCGGCGCTCTTCAAGGTGTGCTTCGTAAAGCTCGAAGCCATGGCCCGAGAGCGTGCCGAACCAGCGGTCTTCAAAGCCGGAGCGATCATGCGAGGGGACAAGCCCGTATCGCTTGGCTGCTTCGAATTCGGGGCCTGCCTCGGCCTTGTGGGAATATTCGACCCCGTGGCTCTTCGCGATGGCGCTGTTGATGCCGATCTTGACGGTGCGCTTGGCCGCCGCGATCGGCTGGTAGCCCCACCAGATTGCCGTGCCGATCCCGCCCAGCGCGACGATCCCGCGGAAGGTCGAGAACGATTCGGGGCCGAACCACACGAAGGCCAGCACCGGCATCAGGATCGCCGCGCTCCACGTCCAGCGCGATGCCGCCTTTTCCCGTGCAGCCGCGCGCATGGCGGTCTGCTCCTCCAGCCACTGGCCGAGGCCCGATTGCATCAGATGATCGACATTCGCGTTCATAGCCTCCCGCTATAGTGCGCAAGGCCTCTGCAATCCCTTAACGTTTCCCCGCTAAGCTCCGGGCCAATCAAGGGAGCACTTGCATCATGATTGATATTCTCGGCTGGTTCTGGACCTCGGCAATCCTCGTGATTGCTGTCGGCACGGTGGTGCTGCTGATCGCGATCTACAACCAACTGGTGCGCCTGCGGCAGAATGTGCGGCAGGGGGTGGCCGATATCGACGCGCAGCTGCGCCAGCGCCACGATCTGATCCCCAATCTGGTCGAGGCGGTGAAGGGCTATGCCGGGCACGAGGCTTCGACGCTCGAAGCGGTGATCACGGCACGCAATGCCGCCGCCAAGGGCGACGCGCCGGGCGGTACCAGCGAAGCGCAGCTCAAGCTCGCGCTCGATAACCTGCTGGCGCTGGGCGAGGCCTATCCCGATCTGAAGGCCAGCGCGAACTTCCAGTCGCTCCAGAACGAGCTCGGCGATGTCGAGGACAATCTGGCTGCGGCCCGCCGCGCGCTCAATGCTGCGGCTGCCCGTTTCAACGCCGCGCGCGAATCTTTCCCGGCAGTGCTGTTTGCCGGGATGCTCGGATTCGGCGAGGCGGACTTCTCGCGGCTCGCCGAGAGCGAAAAGGGCGTTGTCGACCAGACCCCGAAAGTCGCTTTCTGACACCTGCGATGTGACGGAAATCCGAGCGATTTCCGTCACATTCCGGTCACGCTTGCGGGGCTGTCTTTGAAAAGCAACATTTGGCCCCGGCGGGGGCCATTTTTTGTTTGCATTTCCCCCCTCAGGCCCTATCTGCGCCCTTCCGCTGCCCCAAGGGGACTTCCAAACCGCAAGGCAGCTTGTCGTTTTATGGTTCAACAGAGCCGTTTTGGGGGTCCCTTGAGTTGCACATCTATCCTGACGCACTGGCTGTAGTCCGCGACCTCCGTCCGGACGAACCCGTCATCCTCAATCGCCCGCACGCCGCGCGGCGCGCCGCCCGCTTCTTTGTCGAGAAGTTCCCGGGCAAGGTGCTCTATGCCGTCAAGGCCAACCCCGCGCCGGAGCTGATCCGCGTGCTGTGGGATGCAGGCGTGACCCATTACGACGTCGCCTCGATTGCCGAGGTGCGGCTGGTGCGCTCGCTGCTGCCGGACGCCGTGCTGTGCTTCATGCATCCGGTGAAGACCGCTGCCGCGATTGCCGAGGCCTATTTCGATCACGGCGTGCGCACCTTCAGCCTCGATTCTGTCGAGGAGCTGGAGAAGATCATCGACGCCTGCCGTTCGCCCGAAACCGGCGAAGCGCCGCGCGACCTGCGTCTGTGCGTGCGCCTGCGCGTGTCGAGCGAATATTCCGAGCTCTCGCTGGCCAGCAAGTTCGGCTGCGATCTCGTCGAGGCGCCGCTGCTGCTCCAGCAGGCCCGCCAGCATTGTGACTGGCTGGGCGTGTGCTTCCATGTCGGCAGCCAGGCGATGACCCCGTTTGCCTTCGTGCAGGCGATGGACCGCACCCGCGCCGCGATTGCCGAGGCTTCGGTGGTGATCGACATGATCGACGTGGGCGGGGGCTTCCCGAGCGCCTATCCGGGCCTCGAGCCGCCGCCGATGGAAGATTACTTCGCGATCATCGCGCGCCACTTCGAAGCCCTGCCGATCGCCTACAACGCCGAGCTGTGGTGCGAACCCGGCCGCGCGCTCTCGGCTGAATACAGCTCGATGATCGTGCAGGTGAACAAGCGGCGCGGCGAGGAGCTCTACATCAACGACGGCGCTTACGGCGCGCTCTACGATGCCGCCCACGTGGCGTGGCGCTTCCCGGTGAAGGCGCTCGAGGACGATCTGATCGGCGAGGACGAGGACTTCGCGTTCTACGGGCCGACCTGCGATGATGCCGACTACATGAAGGGGCCGTTTGTGCTGCCTTCGGACATCCAGGCGGGCGACTATGTCGAGATCGGGATGCTCGGTGCCTATGGCGCGGCGATGAAGACCGGCTTCAACGGCTTCGGCGCGGCCCAGCAGGTGATGGTCGCCGACGAGCCGATGATGAGCCTGTTCGACGGCTCGCGTCAGCGCGAAGCCGCCGACAACGTGGTGTCCTTGCGCTAGGACTTCAGGGGTTAGGGGTCAGCCCTCGAACCCCACGAAGCGCGCCGCCTCGTCAACGCTGCGCCGCGTGATCTTCACCGGGTTCGCCGGAAAATCCGGATCGGGCCAGCCCAGTGCGACCGCCTTCATGATCACCTGATCCTCGGGGATGCCCGCGTGCTCGCGCACCACCGGGCTTTGCATGATGCCTTGCGAGTTGATCACGCAGCCCAGGCCCTTGCTCCATGCGGCATTGACCAGCGCCGTCGTCACCGCGCCGCAATCGAAGGGGGTGTCGTCCGAACCGTCCAGCTCGCGGTCGTAGGTTATGATCACGCAGACCGGCGCGTCGAACTGGCGGAAGCCGCGCAGCACCCAGTCCTGGCGCGCTTCCTTGTCGTCGCGGTCGATCCCCATGGCTTCGAACAGCTGGATCGCGCAGCCGACCTGACGGTCGCGGTGGACGCCGGTGAAGGCCTCGCCGCGGCGGAATTCGCGGCTGTCGGGGACGCCGGCGAGGATGTTTTCGGTGTTGCCCTTGCGGATCCGGTCAAGCGGCTCGCCGGTGATCACATGGAAGTGGTAGGGCTGGGTGTTCATCGACGAGGGCGAGCGCATCGCCAACGTCAGGATCTCTTCGATCAGCGCGCGCGGCACCGGCTTGTCGAGGTAGCCGCGGATGCTCCGCCGTCCGAGGACGACCTCGGCATAAGTCTGTTCAGGCGTGCCGCCCATTGTCTCTCTCCCGAATCTGTTTTCGGGAGATGTGCTAGCGGCAAAAACCGGCACCACAAAGGACGCTACGGCAGCGGGGAGCGATCAGGCCGCTTCGGCGAGCTCCAGATCGAGCCGGTCCCAGATTTCGACGAGGGCGGCGGTCAGCTCGTCCATCATCGCATCGGTGTGGAACGGACCCGGCGTGAAGCGCAGACGCTCGGTCCCGCGCGGCACGGTGGGGAAGTTGATCGGCTGCACATAGACGCCGTATTCGGCGAGCAGGATGTCGCTGATCTTCTTGGCGCGCACCGGATCGCCCACCATCAGCGGCACGATGTGGGTGACCGAATCCATCACCGGCAGGCCGGCTTCGGCAAACTTCAGCTTGAGCATCGCGGCGGCGCGCTGCTGGGCGTTGCGCTCGTCACTGCTCTCTTTCAGGTGCCGCACCGAGGCGAGCACGCCTGCCACCAGCACCGGCGACAATGAGGTCGTGAAGATGAAGCCCGGCGCGTAGCTGCGGATGCAGTCCACCACCTTGGTCGAGGCCGCGATATAGCCGCCCATCACACCGAAGGCCTTGCCGAGCGTGCCCTCGATGATGTCGATCCGGTGCGCGGCGTTATCGCGCTCCGAAATCCCGCCGCCATGCGCGCCATACATGCCGACCGCGTGGACCTCGTCGATATAGGTGAGGGCGTTGTATTTCTCGGCGAGGTCGCAGATCGCATGGATCGGGGCGACATCGCCGTCCATCGAATAGACGCTTTCAAAGGCGATCAGCTTGGGCGTGTTCGCGTCCTCGGCCGCCAGCAGCTCCTCGAGGTGCGCCACGTCATTGTGGCGGAACACCCGCTTCTCGCAGCCCGAATTGCGGATGCCTGCGATCATGCTGGCGTGGTTCAGCTCGTCGGAGAAAATGATGCAGCCCGGCAAGAGGCGGGCGAGGGTGGAAAGCGTCGCATCGTTCGAGACATATCCGCTCGTGAACAGCAGCGCAGAATCCTTGCCGTGGAGATCGGCCAGTTCGTTTTCGAGCTCGATATGCAGGTGGGTGTTGCCGCCGATATTGCGCGTGCCGCCGCTGCCTGCGCCGACATCGTGCAGCGCGGCTTCCATCGCGCCGATCACCTTGTCGTGCTGGCCCATGCCGAGATAGTCGTTGGAGCACCACACCGTGATCGGCTTGGGGCCGTTATGGCCGTGAAAGCAGCGCGCATTGGGATAGGCGCCCTTGTTGCGCATGATGTCGATGAAGACGCGATAGCGGCCTTCCTCGTGCAGGCGGTCGATCGCAGAATCGAAGATCTGATCGTAGTTCACTTGCGTCTCTTCACTGGGGCGTGCGCTTATGCGGCACTGCCTGAGTTCCTGCCTGCTTCATCCGCTACAACTGCCGAGGCGGCGGATGGTTTCGCGCGATATTTAAGGCCGAGACCGGCGTTTTGCCACAGCGATCTTTGCGAGCGTTTCGCAAGCGGTGATGCGCAAATCAGAACACTTCCGCAGGGCCGAAACCGCGGGTTGCCAGTGCGTCTTCGAGGCCTGCTGCGCCTGCGATCGGCCCGGTGACGATGAAGCGGTTGGGGCCGTGTGCTTCGAAGCTCTGCCCTTCGAGCAGATGGGCGATGCGCCGCGCGATGCCCTCGGCTCCATCCACCTGCCGGACCTCGGGGCCGAAAGCGGCGGCGAGTTCCTCCGAAAGCAGCGGGAAGTGGGTGCAGGCGAGCACCAACGTGTCGATGGCCTCGCCGCCCGGCATGGCGGTGAGCTCGGCGTGGACGTCGGCGATCAGCGCCGGATCGACACCGCGCCCGCGCAGCTTGGCCTCGGCCGCCTCGACCAGCCCGGGCGCGGCCACGCGGAGCAGGCGCTTGCCCTGTGCAAAGCGGGCTTCGAGATCATCGACATAGGCCTGCCGGATCGTCGCGCCTGTGCCGACAAGTCCGATGGTGCCGGTCCGCGTGAGGGCAGCGGCGGGCTTGATCGCGGGGACAGTGCCCACCACCGGCACTTCCAGCACATCGCGCACCATGCCCAGCGCAATCGTGGAGGCGGTGTTGCAGGCGATGCAGACGAGGCGCGGGCGGAACCGCTCTGCCATCCGCCCGAGCAGGCCCGCGACCCGCGCGGCGATCTGGGCCTCGGTCTTGGTGCCATAGGGCAGGCCGGCAAGATCGGCGGCGTATATCACCGGAGCGTCGGGGAGCACCTTGCGCAAGCCGTCATAGACGGTGAGCCCGCCCACGCCGGAATCGAACAGCAGGATGGGGGAATCTGGGTTCACCGAATAACTTCCGTTCGCCCCGAGCTTGTCGAAGGGCTGTTTTGCCTTACAGTCGGATGCGCTAAAGAAAGTGCAGGGCTTCGACAACCGCCTTCGCGGTCGCTGGCAAGCTCGGCCCGAACGGGATGGGACCTGATGGAATTCGTTTTCGCAGCCGTGATGGGCTTTGCGCTGGGATCGATTCCCTTCGGCCTGATCCTCACCCGCGCGGCGGGGCTGGGCGATGTGCGCAATATCGGCAGCGGCTCGATCGGCGCGACCAATGTGCTGCGCACCGGCCACAAGGGCCTCGCTGCGGCCACAGTGCTGCTCGATGCGGCCAAGGCTGTGATCCCGGTGGTGGTGGCAGGCATCCTGTGGCCTGATCTTGCCCAGGTCGGCGGCGTGGCCGCCGTCGGCGCGGTGGCGGGGCATTGTTTCACCCCGTGGCTCGGTTTCAGGGGCGGCAAGGGCTTTGCGAGCGCTGCCGGAGCGCTGCTGGCGCTGGCTTGGCCGGTGATGCTGGCCTGCGCCTGCGTATGGGCGGCGACGCTCTGGCTCAGCCGGATTTCGTCCGTGTCCTCGATGGTCAGCGTGATCGCCGCGCCGATTGTGGCATGGGGCCTCGGCTACCCGCAGGTCATCCCGCCGCTGCTCGCCATCGCGGCGATCGTTATGGTGCAACACCGCGCCAATATCGGGCGCCTGATGCGGGGGGAGGAGCCGAAGATCGGCGCCTCGTCCAAGCCGTAATGCGGGGCCTCATCTGATGGAGCACGAGGGGTCGCAGCCGGTGCTCAGCCAACAGGAAGCTTTCGCGCGCATCCGCCTGCTGCGCTCGCCCAACATTGGCCCGGTGAGCTATCGCCAGCTGATTGCGCGCTTCGGCAGCGCCGGGGCGGCGCTGGATGCGCTGCCCGATCTCGCCAGCCGGGGGAGGGGGCCCTATCGCCCGGCCAGTGCCGAGAGCATCGAGCGCGAGGTCTCCGCCGTGCGCGCGGCAGGCGCGCGCTATCTGTTCCACGATCAGCCCGATTACCCCGCGCTGCTGGCCGAACTGGACAGCGCGCCGCCCATTCTGACCTGCCGCGGCCGGCTTGACCTCGCCAGCGCGCCCTGCGTGGCGGTGGTAGGGGCGCGCAATGCCAGCGCTGCGGCGGTCAAGCTGGCGCGCGATTTCGCCGCTGCGCTGGCCGAGGCGGGCTTCACGATTGTCTCGGGCCTTGCGCGCGGCATCGACGGTGCAACGCACGAGGGCGCCTTTCCGCAGACCATCGGCGTGATCGCCAGCGGGATCGACATCGCCTATCCGCCGCAGCACGCCGAGCTTCAGGAACGCATCGCGAGGGAGGGGTTGCTGATCGCCGAACAGCCCCCCGGCACCGAGCCGCGCGGGCGGCATTTCCCCTCGCGCAACCGCATCATCGCAGGCCTTGCGAGCGGCACGCTGGTGGTAGAGGCGGCGCCCCAATCGGGCAGCCTCATCACCGCGCGTCTGGCAGGCGAGGCGGGGCGCGAGGTCATGGCAATCCCCGGCTCCCCGCTCGATGCCCGCGCCTCGGGATGCAATCAGCTGATCCGCGAAGGCGCGGTGCTGGTGCAGAGCCCGGAGGATGTGATCGAACTGCTCCAGAGCTTCACCGGCGCCCCGCGCTCGCGCTACCGCGTGGCCGAAGGCGCGGCCGATTTCGACTATGCCGAACTTGCCCGGCTCGAATGGGGCGAGGCGCGGGCTGATCTGTCTGGCGATATCGCCAACCTGCTCACCAACGCGCCGGTGCCGGTCGACGAGCTGATCCACCAGTCAGGCGCCAGCGCGGCCGAGGTCCACATGGCGCTGCTCGAACTGGAACTTGTGGGCGAGCTGGTGCGCGAGGCTGACGGCACGGTGCGCCGCGCCAGCCCCGAGGATAGCGCATGACCCCCGCCCGCGAGGCCGATTTCGGCCTGCTCGTCTCCCGCTCCTTCGAGAACCTCTGGGCGATCCGCAAGCCGGTGGCGATCTATCTTGCGGTGGTGGCCGTGGCGGCCTTCACCATTCCCTTGCTCGGCATCGGCTTCACCAGCGGCGGGGGCGTGGTGATCTATCTTTTCGGGCAATACTGGCTGTTTCAGGCCCTGTTGAAGACGCGCGGGCTGCTGGAGACGCAGGGCAATCATCTCGCCCCCTTCCTTTTGCTGGCGATGCTGCTGATCGGGCCGATCATGGTCGGCATTTTCGCTCTGATCCTGCCCGGCCTGTTTCTGGTGGCGCGCTGGATAGCCGCGCCCGCTTTCGTGGCGGCGCGGGGCGGGAGCGCATGGGCAGCGGCGGGGGGCAGCTGGCAGACGGTGCGCGGCCACACCGGCAAGATCGCCAGCATCGTCGTGATGATGTTCCTGATCGCAAGCCTGTTCGGCACGCTCGGCGCGGCGGCAGGCGGCCTGTTTGCCGGGATTGCCGCCTATCGCGCGGCCCAGCCGCTCAATCTGATCGAGGCGCACCTGTTTCCGCTGATGCTGCTCGGCCTGTCGGTGGCAGTCTATGAACTGCTCGGGCCGCGCAATACCATGATCGAGGATGTTTTCGGATAGACCATGCTGGACGTGAATGATTCCATCGGCCTGCGCCTTGGCCTGATTACCGAGGAAGCCCTGCGGCTGGCGCGCGCGGCCTGGGCAGCGATGCTGTTCTATGTCGCGGCGCTGGTGGCGATCGGCATGGTGGGCGACCAGTGGACTGATGTGGCGGGCGCCAATTTCGCCTTCTCGGTCGTCTCGACCATTGTCGGCTATGCGCTGACCATCTCCCTGCTGCGCCAGGGCGGGCTGACCCATGTCACCGGCGGCTTCGGCACCTATTTCGGCCTGTCGATCCTTGTCGTGCTGGGCATCGCTCTTGGCTGCGTGGCGCTGCTGATCCCGGGGCTGGTGCTGTTCGTGCGCTGGGCGCCGGCCTATGGCTTTGCGCTGGGCGACGAGGTCGGCATCACCGAGGGGATGCGTCTCGCCTGGGAGCGCAGCAGGGGACATTTTGCGCCTCTGGCCATCGCCCTGCTGCTGCCCGTTGCGGCCAATCTGGTGGCGGTCACTATCTATACTCTCGCCAGCGATGAGGCCGGGCTGATCCCTCTGCCGGTTTCGGCCATTGCCAATCTGGTGATGTCGGTGGCAGGCGCGGCGATCACGGCCATCGGGATCGCAGCCTATGCCCTGCTGCGCGACCGGACGGACGAAATCGCCGAAGTCTTCGCCTGATTCACGTCCCTGCTCTTCACACAAGCCGCTTGACGGCCTAGGCGGCGCAGCCCCACCCTCGCGCGTACGTACACGTAAGGACACCTCTTCTCAGCCCATGCAGCTTGTCATTGTTGAATCGCCGGCCAAGGCGAAGACCATCGAGAAATATCTGGGCAAGGACTACAAGGTTCTCGCGTCCTACGGCCATGTGCGCGATCTGCCGCCCAAGGATGGCAGCGTCGATCCGGACGCCGATTTCGCGATGGAGTGGGAACTCTACCGCGACAAGCAGAGCCGCTTCAAGGAAATCGCCGACGCGGCCAAGGGCGCAAGCCGCCTCGTGCTCGCCACCGACCCTGACCGCGAGGGCGAGGCGATCAGCTGGCACGTGCAGGAGCTGCTGGCCAAGCGCAAGGCGCTGCCCAAGCTCGTCGAGCGGGTCACCTTCAACGCCATCACCAAGACCGCCGTCACCGAGGCCATGGCCCGCCCGCGCGAGCTCGATCAGCCGCTGATCGACGCCTATCTCGCCCGCCGCGCGCTGGATTATCTGTTCGGCTTCACGCTTTCGCCGGTGCTGTGGAGGAAGCTCCCCGGGGCCAAGAGCGCAGGCCGCGTGCAGTCCGTGGCGCTGCGCCTGATCGTCGAGCGCGAGCGCGAGATCGAAGCCTTCCGGGCCGAGGAATACTGGAGCGTGCTCGCCAAGCTCCAGCACGATGGCACCGAGTTCGACGCGCGCCTCGTCAAGTTCAAGGGCGTGAAGCTGGAGCGGCTGAGCCTCGGCAATCAGGGTATTGCGCTGGAAGCCAAGGCGGCGGTCGAGGCCGGGCGCTTCACGGTGGAAGGCGTCGAGACCAAGCCGGTCAAGCGCAACCCTGCGCCGCCGTTCACCACGTCGACGCTGCAACAGGAGGCCGCGCGAAAACTCGGCTATTCCGCGCAGCACACCATGCGGCTGGCGCAATCGCTCTACGAGGCCGGCGCGATCACCTATATGCGCACCGACGGCGTGCAGATGGACCCCGGTGCCATCATGGCCCTGCGCGATGCCATCGTCGCGCGTTACGACAGCGCCTATCTCCCTGAAAAGCCGCGCTTCTACAGCACCAAGGCCAAGAACGCGCAGGAGGCCCACGAGGCGATCCGGCCGACCGATTTCACCCGCGAACGGGCGGGCACGGGCGATGAGGCCAAGCTCTATGATCTGATCTTCAAGCGCGCCATGGCGAGCCAGATGGCGACCGCGCAGATGGAGCGCACCACTGTCACCCTGCGCGATGCCACGGGTCAGCACGAGCTGCGCGCCACAGGGCAGGTGA
Source organism: Erythrobacter sp. (assembly GCF_035194505.1). Taxonomy (NCBI): domain Bacteria; kingdom Pseudomonadati; phylum Pseudomonadota; class Alphaproteobacteria; order Sphingomonadales; family Erythrobacteraceae; genus Erythrobacter; species Erythrobacter sp. Next base: position 157,862 of record NZ_CP136573.1, read on the forward strand.
TCCGCTTCCCGGGCTTTCTTGCGGTCTATCAGGAAGGCTTTGACGACAAGGGGCAGGGCGAAGACGAGGACGAGGACGGCCTGCTGCCGATGCTCAAGGCTGGCGACACGCCCGCCAAGCGCGGTGTCGAGGCGACCCAGCACTTCACCCAGCCGCCGCCGCGCTTTTCGGAAGCCTCGCTGGTCAAGCGTCTGGAGGAGCTCGGCATCGGGCGGCCCTCCACCTATGCCTCGACCATCCAGACCCTGCGGGACCGCGCCTATGTGCGGATGGAGAAGAACCGCTTCTTTGCGGAAGAGAGCGGCCGCCTGCTGACCGCCTTCCTCGAACGGTTCTTCCCCACCTATGTCGCCTATGATTTCACCGCGGGCATGGAGGACGAGCTCGATGTCGTCTCCGACGGGCGCGAGGATTACAAGGCGCTGCTCGCCCGCTTCTGGAAGGACTTCAAGCCCAAGGCCGACGAGGTGATGGAGAAGCTGCCCTCGGAAGTGACCGAGGCGCTCGACGAATATCTCTCCGACTTCCTGTTCCCGCCGCGCGAGGACGGGCACGATCCGCGCGCCTGCCCGATGTGCGCTGCCGAAGGCCGCGCCAATGGCAGGCTCTCCCTGCGCGGTGGCCGCTTCGGCGCCTTTGTGGCCTGCGCCAACTATCCGGAGTGCAAATACACCCGCCGCTTCGCCCAGCCGGGCGGCGAGGGTGAGGGCGGGGCCGAGGACGGCGTGATCGGCCAGCACCCCGAAACCGGCGAGGACATCCACCGCAAGACGGGCCGCTTCGGCCCCTATGTGCAGATGGGTGACGGCAAGGATGCCAAGCGCGCCTCGATCCCCAAGGACCTCGATGATTTCGATCTCGACTGGGCGGTGAAGCTGCTGGACCTGCCGCGGATTATCGGCGCGCATCCTGACACCGGCCTCGAAATCGAAGCCAATATCGGGCGTTACGGGCCGTACCTGCGGCACGACGGGAAGTATGGTAAACTCACCAATACCCGCGAGGTGTTCGAGGTGGGGATGAACCGCGCCGTCGATATCCTCGCGCAGGCTGCCAATCGCGGCGCGGGCGGGGGCTCGCGCGGCAAGGCGGAGGCGATTGCGGCACTTGGGGCGCACCCCGTCAGCGGGGGCGAGATCAAGGTCATGCCGGGCCGCTACGGGCCTTACGTCACCGACGGCACCACCAATGCGACGATCCCGCGCGACGTGAAACCTGAAGAGGTTACGCTCGAAGCCGCCATCGAACTGATCGATGCGCGTGCGGCCAAGGGTCCGGCCAAGGGGAAGGCCAAGAAGAAGGCCGCCCCCAAGAAGAAGGCTGCCCCCAAGAAGAAAGCTCCGGCCAAGAAGGCGGCCAAATGATCCCGGCGTGCCGTCCCGCCTGTCGGGACCGGCGCGTTGGTAAATCATAAAGCATTACCCTCTATCACGGAGCCCTGAGACCAGGGGCTGCACCGTGATTGAAATCGAAGTCCAGAACGAGACGCATCAGACCCAGGCGCGCATCCGCTTTGCCGCCGTGCCGCGCATCGGCGAAGGCCTGCGCCTGCGCGAACCCGATGGCATGTGGGCGAGCTATGACGTGCTCGACGTGTGGTACCAGAAGGCCGAATTCGGCGATGTCTGGATGCCCTATCTCCATGTCCGCATGACCCCGGGCGAGGGCGTGCTGCCCGAAGACCCCTACGCCGAGGATTACGGCGAATATGACGCGGGCTATGCCGCTATCGGCGGAGGGCGCTGATCGTGCAGAACCTGATCAAGCGCAATTCCGGCCCGCACCGCCGCACCGGCATGGAAGGCAAGACGCTGGCTGAAAAGCTGGCCGCTGGCGAAAAGGCGCGCGAGGCGGCGCAGGGGGGCACTGCCGCCCCGGTCGTGGCTGAAGTCGAAGCCGCTCCCGCTCCCGCAGCTGACACCCGCGCCGAAATGCAGGCCCGCGCGCCTGCTGCCCCCGGCCCGGAAAGCGGCGACACGGATTCGATTGTCGCTGCCGCCAAGGCCATGCGTGACCGCTTTGCCGGCAGCGTTGCTCCGGCAGCGGTGGCCAAGACCTGCCTCATCGTCGATGACAGCCGCGTGATCCGCAAGGTTTCGAGCAAGATCGCGATCAGCCTCGGCTATGTCGCGATCGAGGCCGAAAACGGCGAGGAGGCTCTGGCGCGCTGCAAGAAGGCCATGCCCGACCTCGTGCTCACCGACTGGAACATGCCCGAAATGGACGGCATCGAATTCGTCGCCAAGCTGCGCGCGATCCCCACGCCCAAGGAGCCCATCGTGGTGTTCTGCACCTCGAACGGCGAGGCCAAGGACATCCACGAGGGCATCTCGGCAGGCGCGGACGACTACATCGTCAAACCCTTCGACGAAGCGGCCCTGCGCGCCAAGCTGGAGAAGCTGGGGCGGGGCTAAGCCCGCGCCGCTGTGCTACTTCGCCGCTTCCTTGGCGGCCTGTGCTTCCAGGTATTGGGCATAGCGGGCCCCGGCGCCGATGAAGCCGGGATCGAAGGTGCCAAGAGCGATGTAAGAGCCATCCTTCTGCCGCTGCAGCACGGCAAACTCGCCTTCGCTCAGGGTGATGCCCGTCGCGAAGTAGATATTGCCGATGTGGCTGACCAGCACGGTGTTGTCCTTGCTGTCCCCCGGCAGATCCGCGAGCAGGGCATTCAGCTCCTTGCCGGAAACGATGACGGTGCGTTCGGCGGTGTTGTCGTGGTGCATCAGGCGCGGCTCGATCTCGTAGCGACCGAACATGAACCGCGCGGTCTCGGTCGCACGGCACATCTCGCTTGAGAGGACGCGGCCGATCGGCCAGCCGATCGCACGGATGGCAACGCCCGTTTCGGCGGCCCCTGCAACGCCCGCGGGCGAGAGGTTGCGCTGCGCGTTGCAATCATTGGCGGGACGCGAATAGTCATCCCCGCGCGAGGGCACATTGGTGCGCTCGTGCCGCATCAGGATGACAAGCCCGCCGGCGCGCAGCTGCTCGCCCAGCTTTTCGGGTTCCATGTTGCGGTTCTCGAAGGTCGCGACCGGTTTCGGACCTTCATCCGCAGACTGGGCAAGCAGGGGAGTGGCAAGCGCGAGAGCGAAACTCGCGACGGTAATGGCTAGGCGCATGAATGGTGTCCTCCGGTTGATTGGGGTTACTTGCCGAGCGGCATGAAATAGCGTTTTGCGGCGACATTGCCGATAGCGATTCCTGCGTCACGTCCGGCTTCCATCGAGAAGCGGTAATGGACCCCGGCAAGGATACGGGACTCCGAGACATCATCGATGTATTCGCGGGGCGTATCGTAACGGCGCAGCAGCGCGTCCTCCATTTCGAGCACGATCGGCGGGGCGCTGCTGCCGAATTCCTGTTCGATGACGGCACCCACGGCCCCTGCCGATAGGCAATGGCCGCAAGGATATTCGGGGTGCCACGGCGTTGTGACCATGGCTTCCCACTGGGTATCGGGCGCGGTGGCTTCATTACCGTAGGTCTCGGCATTGCGGATCGCAGTGATCGGACGCCAGAAATTGTAATGGTATTTGCCGTCCATCATGGAGACGTAGGAATCGACAAATGCCATTTCCGCCAGAGCAAGAAAGCGGGCGTCGTCCACCAGACTGCGCCCGGGACGGCCGATGAGCTGGTTGAGCACGATCCGCACGTCACGCCCTGCCCAGAATTCGCCGATGTCACTCTGCTCGGCGGTGCGATCCTTCGACTTTTTCGCCCCGAGGCTTTTGACTTCGTTGAAGTCACGCGCCCAGGCCGCGCTGCCCAAAGTTACCGGCGGCGCGGGCCGCATTTCGGCGGGGCTGGTCATGATCCACGGCGTTTGCTTGGCGAGGATGGTGCCGACCAAGGGCGTAGTCTGCACATAGGTTCCCGGTGTCTGGGGGCGGTTCACCGGGTCTTTGCCCTCGGCATTGGAGTTGGCCCGGGCGGCGATAACGGCGGCCGCCGCTTCGGCACCGACCTTCTCGCCATTGGCGCTCGCGGTCTTGTCGGTGACCGCGCCGAGGGATGCTTTCAACGCGCCCTCGAACATGTCCTTCTGATCGGCACAGACAAGCACCAGCACATCATGCGCTGCGCGCGCGGCTGCAGCTTCCGGCGAGCTGCCCTCGGGCGCTGTCAGCTTTCTGGTGTAGGGCGTGTACTTTGGCGTGACCGCGTTGATGGCTTCGAACATGGCGACACTCACCATGGCATCGGCATCGCGCTGCAGCGGGTCCTCGCACTTGTCGACCTGCGCGCGCCACTGGGTCAGCACGTTGTTGACGACACCGGCTGAAGCATTGGCTGGAATTGCAGCGGCCATGACCGCGCACAGAACCCACGAGCGATTTGCGATACGCATAAAATGTCCCCCCAAGCCCGAGTTGGGCCCCCGGTGGAGGTCTACACTACTTTTTTGCGGACACGAAGCGCGTGATGCTGGCATCAGGGCGACGAAAGAAGGCGCCCCTACCGCACCCAGTCGAGCCCGATTTCCTCGAACACTTCCTTGTCCTCGGCCCAGTTCTCCAGAACCTTCACGTGCAAATAGAGGTGCACCTTCACCCCCAGCACCTCCATCAATTCCGCGCGCGCGGCGGCCCCGATGGCCTTGATCTTCGATCCGCCCTTGCCGAGCACGATTGCGCGCTGGTTGTCGCGGGTGACGACGATCTGCTGGTGGATTTCCACGCTGCCATCGGGGCGCACCTCGTATTTCTCGGGCCGCACCGCGCTGTCATAGGGCAGTTCCTCGTGGAGCTGCTGGTAGAGCTGTTCGCGGGTGATCTCGGCGGCGAGCAGGCGTTCGGAGGCGTCCGAGACCTGATCTTCGGGATACATCCATTCGCCCTCGGGCATCAGCCTGGCGAGCGTTTCTTTCATCTCGGGCACGCCTTCGCCGGTGAGAGCAGAGATAAAGAAGATCTCGGCAAAATCGACCTTGGCCGCAAGCTCCTGCGCGAGCGCCAGCAGCGGCTCCTTCTTGGCGCGGTCGACCTTGTTGAGGACGAGAATCTTGCGCTCCGGGCGACCTGCGAGCGCCTCCAGCAGCGGCTCGAGTTCATGGCGGCGCTGCTTGATCGGATCGACCATCAGCAGCACCGCGTCAGCAGCCTCTGCGCCTTCCCATGCCGCGCTCACCATTGCGCGGTCGAGCCGGCGGCGCGGGGCGAAGATGCCGGGGGTATCGACCAAAATCATCTGCACCGGCGTGCCGTCCGCGAGGTCATGCAGGGCAATGCCGAGCATCCGCGCGCGGGTGGTCTGCGCCTTGGCGCTGGTGATCGCGACCTTCTGGCCGACGAGGGCGTTCACAAGGGTCGATTTGCCCGCATTGGGCGCGCCGAGCACGGCAACCATGCCGCAGCGGGTGGGGGTGGTGTGTTCTTCCATCATTCTTTCGCTTACCCGAAGGCCTCCAGAAAGGCCTTGGCGGCGAGCCTTTCGGCCTCGCCCTTGGAGTTGGCCGTGGCTTCGGCGTGGCCGACATTGCGGATGCTCACGCGCACGGTGAAGCGCGCCGCGTGATCGGGGCCGGCGCGGTCCACCACTTCGTAATGCGGCATGGCGCGGCGATTGCCTGCGGCCCATTCCTGCAATGCGCTCTTGGGATGCTTGGCCTTGCCGACATCGCCTTCCAGTTCGCCCGCCCACAGCCGGTAGATCGCATCGCGCGCCGTATCAAAGCCGTGTTCGATGAAGCAGGCACCGATCAGCGCCTCCATCACATCGCCCAAAATCTTGTCGCTATCTGCCCCGCCATCATCGCGCGCCTGCTTGCCGAGCCGGATGTGCGCGGGAAGCCCGATCACCCGCGCAATCCGTGCGCAGGTCGCCCCGCTGACGAGCGCGTTCAACCGCTGCGAAAGCTTGCCCTCCGGTCCGTCGCCCGCGCGGTAGAGCCAGCTGGCGACCGAGAGGCCGAGCACGCGGTCTCCGAGGAATTCGAGCCGCTGGTAATCGGTCGCCCCGCCGGGGCCGGCGCCGTTATAGCTGCCATGGGTCAGGGCTTCGAGCCAGGGGGTCTCGTTGGTGACGATGAAGCCCTGCGAGGCGAGCCATTCGCGGGCGGCGGGATCGAGACTGCTCACAGCATCCCACCGATCCGCGCCCAGCGCGCGGCGGAGAACCAAGAGATCGGGTTCAGCCAGCTCGCGCTGCCATCGGTTGACCACACCACCAGCGCGGCGCGGCCGACCAGCCGGTCGAGCGGGACGAGCCCCACCGCATCGCCTTCGGCCGCCGGCCAGCGGCTGTCGCGCGAATTGTCGCGGTTGTCGCCCATCACGAACATCGCGCCTTCGGGCACAGTGACGGGGGCGAAGCTGTCGCCGGTGGTGAGCCCGAAGTCGAGCACCTCGTAAGCCTTGCCGCCGGGCAGGGTCTCGCGGAAACGGACATAGCGGCAGGCCTCGCGCCCATCGCCCATGCGCGCCGTCTCGCCGCCCCATTCGCACCCCGTATTGAGCGAGGTGGGGATGAGGAAATCGGAGAGCCGCTCGCGCTTCACCAGCGCGCCGTTCAGCACCAGCTGGCCGCCCATCACCGCCACGCTGTCTCCCGGCAGTCCGATCACCCGCTTGATATAGTCGCGCCCGTCGACCGGATGCTTGAAGATCACCACATCGCCGCGCTCCGGCGCGCCGCCCAGCAGACGGCCATGCGGCAGCGGCACATCAAACGGCAGGGACTGGCGCGAATAGCCATAGGGCCACTTGGCCGCGAGCAGGTAATCCCCGTTCATCAGCCGTGGCAGCATACTCTCGGAAGGGATCGAGAATGGCGAGAATACGAATACCCTGATCGCCAGCACGGCGAGCAACAGCTTGATGATAAACCACACAAATCCGCCCCAGCTGTCACCAGAACCCGCAATGTCTGCGGCGCGGGGCACTTGCCCGAGCGATTGGGTCTTAACATCCATCGCCCTTGCCCTTACTCGCAGCCGCGCAGCAGCGCAAAGGGGAACGGACATGAGCGGATCGGGCGAAATGGCAGGCGGGGGTGTGGCAGCGCAAATCTGGGCGGACCTCTCTGCATTGGCGCCGCAGCGGCTGGACGCGCTGTTCGCTGGCGATCCGGCCCGCGTGGAGGCCATGACCCGCCGCATTGCATGGCCCATCGGCCTTGGCGACGAAGCGACGGCCGGCATGCGGATCGACTTTTCCAAGACCCATCTGGGCGAACCTGAACTCGCCGCTTTCGAAGCGCTGGCCGAGGCCATGGGCTTTGGCCCTGCGCGCGAGGCGCTGTTCGGCGGCGGCATCATCAACGTGACCGAGGGCCGCGCGGCCACCCACGGCGCGCTGCGCGGCAGCGGCACACCCGCGGCGGTCGAGGAGGCCGAGGCGCTGCTGGCGCGCATGGGGATGCTGGTGGAAGCGATCCACGAAGGGGCGCTGGGCGAAGTGCGCCACTGCATCGCCATCGGCATCGGCGGATCGGCACTGGGCCCCGCGCTCGCCATCGACGCGCTGACCCGTGACCTCGCGCTGGTCGATGTCCATGTCGTCTCGAACATTGACGGGCTGGCGCTGGAACAGGCCTTCGCCGCCTGCGATCCGGCGACCACGCTGATCGCTCTTGCCTCCAAGACCTTCACCACCATCGAGACCATGACCAATGCGGCCAGCGCGCTGAAGTGGCTGGCGGAGAATGGCGTCACCGATCCCGGCGGCCGCGTGGTGGCGCTCACCGCCGCGCCGGACAAGGCGGTGGAATGGGGCGTGGACGAGACCCGCGTGCTGCCTTTCCCCGAAAGCGTGGGCGGGCGCTATTCGCTGTTCTCCAGCATCGGCTTCCCGATCGCGCTCGCCATCGGGATTGAGGAATTCACCGCGATGCTGACCGGCGCCAAGGCGGTGGATGATCACTTCCGCAGCACCGAAGGCCGCGCCAATGCCCCGCTGCTCGCGGCTTTCGCGGACCAGTATTACACCCGCCTGCGCGGCTGCCAGACCCGCGCGGTCTTCGCCTATGACGAGCGGCTCGCGCTGCTGCCCGACTATCTCCAGCAGCTCGAAATGGAATCGAACGGCAAGAGCGTGAAGGCCGATGGAACGCCGGTCGACGGGCCGACCGCGGCTGTCACCTGGGGCGGGGTGGGCACCGACGCGCAGCACGCTGTGTTCCAGCTGCTGCATCAGGGCACGCATCTCATCCCGGTCGATTTTCTGGCCAGCATCGCGCCGGGCGACGAGCTTGATCCCGCGCATCACCGCACCTTGCTGATGAACTGCCTTGCGCAAGGGGCGGCGCTGATGGCGGGCAAGCCTTCGGACGACCCTGCGCGCGCCTATCCGGGGGATCGGCCCTCGACCACGATCCTCGTCGATGATTGCGATGCGGCGGCGCTCGGCGCGCTGATCGCCTTCCACGAACAGCGCACCTTCGCCAATGCGGTCCTGATGGGGATCAATCCCTTCGACCAGTTCGGGGTGGAGCTGGGCAAGGCGATCGCCAAGCAGATCGACAGCGGGGAAGGGCAGTTCGATCCGAGCACCCAGGCGCTGATGGCGGCAGCCGGTCTTGCCTGAGCGGCGTGATGCATGATCGCCACACCTGGCTGAGCCGTGCCGTGTCAGATATTGCGGAAATTTTACCGCGCTGTTGCATATTTACGTAAGTGGATAAGGATATGTCGCAAGGCCCGCCGCCTTGCGACATTATCCGCAAAAATGCCCCATGAGCGCGGCAAGATTTGCACGCCGGACGCAACCTTCTATCCTTGCCCGCAGATTCGTCTCCTCCCGCATCCTGCGACCTCAAGGACCACCATGAAGCACCTGCGCCTTACCGCCGCTGTCCTCCTCGCGCTTGGCTGTGCCGGCAGCGCGCTTGCCCAAGACAATCAGGGCGACGGCACGGCGCGGTCCAAGGTGAAGCCGGCGCGGTTGGTGTCTTTCGACGGCGAGCGCGAATTCCTCACCGCCTCCTCGCGCCTGCGCGTCTGGCGCGCCGAGGTGGGATACACCCTGTCGGTCGATCAGGCCGGCACGCCAACCGATTGCCAGCTGACCGAAAAGTTCCGCATGAACTACGTCAACGAGAAGCTGTGCGAGGTGCTGCTCAAGCATCACACCTTCGAGCCCGCGCAGGACGCCAGCGGCGCGAGCGTCGAGGGCACCTATCAGGGGCGGCTCAATTTTCTGGAATTGCGCGGCAAGGATTGACGATCGCCTGAAATCATGTGATCTTCCATAGGCTTCAGGGGCTATGGTATTGCGAGGATCACGCGCATGAACTGGCTTCGTCTCGGTTTCGTCCCCGCCGCTCTGGCGCTCGCAGTGCCGCTGATGGCGAGTGAACTTCAGCCCATTTCCGCCGATGTGACGGGTGCCCGGCTGGCCCAATTGCTCGAAATCGATTTCATCCGCGTCACAAAGCGCGCCTTCAACCTCGGCCTGCTGACGCAGGATCTCGGCTACACTCTGGCTGTTGCGGCGGACGGGACGGTGACCAATTGCCAGCTCTCGCGCAGTTTCCGCAATCCGATCACGACGAGGGAGATGTGCCGCAGCATCACCCGCGCGGTCACGCTTGCTCCGGCGCGCGACGCGGCAGGCAATCCGGTCAGCGGCACCTATCAGGGCATGATCCGCATCCAGTCGCCCTTTGCTGCGACGCAATAATCCTTTGACATTTCGCCGGGCAGCCCCCACATGGCGCCCATCGAAGAGCGCTAGCCATGCGTGAAGCGGCGGAATTCTGAAAGCATCCGCCCCGGCCGCACTTCGGTTCTACCCCCAAGACTTCCCTTTTCACGCGGGCGGTTTCAACCCCCGCGCCGCGCCCGCAATCCGTTTGGGATTGGCGGAAGCGCGTCGCAGCATATTTGCGAGTTACCTATTACATGACTACTTTTGCTGACCTCGGGCTGTCGCAGCCCGTGCTCCAGGCCCTCGACATGAAGGGCTACAACACTCCCACCCCGATCCAGGAACAGGCGATCCCGCCGGTGCTCAAGGGCCGCGACCTGCTCGGCATCGCGCAGACCGGCACCGGCAAGACCGCGGCCTTCATGCTCCCCAGCATCGATCGCCTGCGCGAGGCGGACAAGCCGATCCCGTTCAAGTCCTGCCGCATGCTGGTTCTGGCGCCGACGCGCGAGCTGGCGGTGCAGATTGCCGACAGCGCCAAGGATTACGGCGCGCTCGCCGGGCTGAAGGTGCAATGCATCGTCGGCGGCACGAGCGTGGGCAAGGATCGCAACAAGCTGCACCGCGGCACCGACATTCTGGTCGCCACCCCGGGCCGTCTGCTTGATCTGATCGACCAGAAGGCGCTGAACCTCAACGGCATCGAAGTTCTGGTGCTCGACGAGGCCGATCAGATGCTCGATCTCGGCTTCATCCACGCCCTGCGCAAGATCCGCGAGCTCGCGCCCAAGGATCGCCAGACGCTGTTCTTCAGCGCCACCATGCCCAAGGCGATCAAGGAACTGGTGAGCGGCTATTGCCACAATCCGGTGCAGGTTTCGGTCACACCGGAAAGCACCACGGCCGAGCGCATCGACCAGTATCTCTTCATGGTCCAGCAGGACGAGAAGACGGCCCTGCTCGAAATGATCCTCAAGCGCCGCCATCAGGTGCCGGGCGAATTCGAGCGCATCCTGATCTTCACCCGCACCAAGCACGGCGCGGACCGCGTGGTGAAGAAGCTGCAACAGGCCGGGATCGAGAGCAATGCGATCCACGGCAACAAGTCGCAGCCGCAGCGCCAGCGCGCATTGGACGAGTTCCGCAAGGCGCGCGTGCCGGTGCTGATCGCCACGGATGTGGCCGCGCGCGGGATCGACATTCCGGGCGTCAGCCACGTGATCAATTACGAGCTGCCCAACGTGCCTGAGCAATATGTTCACCGCATTGGCCGCACCGCGCGTGCGGGCCGCGACGGGGTGGCGATTGCCTTCTGCGCCGAGGACGAGCGCGCCTACCTCAAGGATATTCGCAAGACGACCGGCGCCGAGCTTGAACGACTGCCCCTGCCGGACAATTTCCGCGCGGTGGTGGAAGGCGAAGGGCCCGAGAAGCCCGCGCCGCGCCAGCCGATGAAGCGGGTGCAGGCCCGTCCGCTCGGCCAGCGCAAGCCCCAGGGTGATCGCCGTCCGGATGGCGAACGTCGCCCGCAGCAGGGCGAACAGCGCCGTGCCGCCAGTGCGCCTCAGGGCGAGCGTCGTCCGCAAGGTGATCGTCGTCCGCAACAGGGCGAACAGCGCCGCGCCGAGGGCGAGCGCCGTCCGCAGGGTGATCGTCGTCCGCAGGGCGGCAAGCCCGCGCAGGGGTCGCAGCATCAGGGCGGTGATCGTCGAGCGCAGGGCCAGGGCGCCAATGCTGGCGGCAATAATGGCGGCGGCGGTAATCGTGGTCGCGGTGGCCGCGGGCGCGGTCGCCCCGGCGGCGGCGGCGGCGGTGGTGGTCGCCCCCGCGCAGCACAGGGCTGACACAAAGCATGAAAGGGCGGGAGCGGCAAACTCCCGCCCTTTTGCTTTTTGCCCGGACCGCCGCCATATGCTCCCCGCAAGTCAGGGAGCAGCATGGTGTCGGCCGAATTTGATTATGACCTCTTCACCATCGGCGCAGGCTCGGGCGGGGTGCGCGCCAGCCGCGTCGCTGCCGCGCACGGCGCGCGGGTGGCGGTGGCCGAGGAATACCGGGTCGGCGGCACCTGCGTGATCCGCGGCTGCGTGCCCAAGAAGATGCTCGTCTACGGCGCCCACTTTGCCGAGGATCTGGAGGACGCCAAGCAGTTCGGCTGGACCATCGAGGGCAAGAGCTTCGACTGGAAGGCGCTGCGCGATGTCGTCCAGAACGATGTGACGCGGCTTGAGGGGCTCTATGGCCAGACGCTCTCCAACCACAATGTCACCACCATCAACGAGCGCGCCGAGATCACCGGCCCGCACCAGATCACGCTGGCGAGCGGCAAGGTGATCACGGCGAAATACATCCTCATCGCCACCGGCGCGCGCCCGCATGTGCCCGCCTTTCCGGGCAGCGAGCATGTCATCACCTCGAACGAGGCCTTCCATCTCGACACCCTGCCGCGCCGCATCCTGATTGCCGGCGGGGGCTATATCGCCAATGAATTCGCCGGCATCTTCAACGAATTCGGCTGCAAGGTGACAATCGCCAACCGGTCCGACACGATCCTGCGCGGCTATGACGAAGCGTTGCGCGACCGGCTGCTCCAGATCTCGATGGTGAAGGGCATCTGCTTCCTGTTCCATGCCGAGTTCGAGAGCATTGAAAAGCAGGCTGACGGCACGCTGCTGGTCAAGCTGACCGGGCAGGACGCAGCCGAATATGATGCGGTGATGTTCGCCACCGGCCGCGTGCCCAATATCGAAGGTCTGGGGCTGGAGACGGTCGGCGTTGCCACCGGCACAAGGGGTGAGATCCTGGTCGATGCCTTCAGCCGCACCAATGTCGATCACATCTATGCCGTGGGCGATGTGACCGACCGGGTGCAGCTTACCCCCGTCGCGATCCGCGAAGGGCAGGCTTTCGCGGATTCGGTGTTTGGCGGGGTGGAGCCCTATGCGGTCGATCATTCCTGCGTGCCAGCTGCGGTGTTCAGCCACCCGCCCATTGCCGCTGTCGGCATGACCGAGAGCGAGGCGCGCAACCAGCTTGGCAATATCCGCGTCTATCAGGCCGATTTCCGACCGATGAAGAATGTGCTGGCAGGCCGTAACGAGCGCTGCCTCTACAAGATGATCGTCGATGCCGCGAACGATCGGATCGTCGGCATCCACATGATCGGCCCCGACGCGCCCGAAATCCTGCAAGCGGCGGCCATCGCAGTGAAGGCCGGGCTGACCAAGGCCGATTTCGACGCCACCGTGGCGATCCACCCGACCATGGCCGAGGAACTGGTGCTGTTCAAATGAGGGGCGAAGAATGAACGTCAACGGAAAGACCGTGTTGCTGACCGGCGGCAGCGCAGGCATCGGGCGCGAGATTGCGCGGCAATTGCAGGCCAAGGGCGCGAGCGTGATCCTCACCGGGCGCGATCCGGCGCGGCTCGAAGCGATGCGGGGCGAGGGGTTTGACGTGATCGCCGCTGACCTCTCGAACGCGGCGGGCGTCGATGCGCTGGTCGCGGCGCTGGGGGATCGCAGCATCGACATCCTCATCAACAATGCCGGCCTCGGCGTGCCGCATGATGTGCGCAATGCCCTGCCTGATCCCGACGAAGCGGACGGGTGCTTCTACGCCAACCTTTCCGCGCCGGTGCGGCTCATCACCGCGCTGCTCCCTGCCTTGCGGGCGCGCCCTGAAGCGGCGATCGTCAATGTGACGAGCGGGCTGGCGATTGCGCCCAACACCGCAAGCTCGGTATATTGCGCCAGCAAGGCGGGCCTACGCAGTTTCACCATGGCCCTGCGCGCGCAGCTCGCCAAGGAACCGATCCTCGTGGTCGAGGCCCTGCCGCCGGTGGTCGACACGCAGATGACGGCCGACCGCGACATGTCCAAGATGCCTCCGCAGGAATGCGCGCGCCAGATCATCGCCGCGATTGAAGGTAACCGGCCCGAAGCCAATGTCGGCATGGTGAAGCTGCTGCGCGCGGTCTATTCGATCTCGCCCGCGCTGGCGCGGAGCGTGATGCAGCGGTTCTAGACCCCCAGCCGCGCGGGGCTGAAGGTTGCGAAGGACAGCCCCTTCGCCGCCGCATCCTCGGGGAAGGCATGGCCCAGCACCGTCGCCGCCGCGATCCGCGAGAGTGCAGGGGCGGTCTGGAACCCCGCGCCGCCTTGCCCGGCTACCCAGTAAAACCCCGGCGCGCCTGCTGCCTCGCCGATCACCGGAAGCTCGTCCGGCGCAAAGCTCCTGAGGCCCGCCCAGCTATGGGCGATGCGGCGGATAGGAAGCGTGGTCGCCTGCTCCACGCGGTCTGCCGCGATCGCGATGTCGAGTTCTTCGGCTGCCGCATCGCAAGGCTCGGACGGGGTCTGGTCCATGCTGGAAGCGAGCAGCGCCCCGCGCCCCTCGGGCAGGAGGTAGAAGCCTTCGCCCACGGTCTTGGTGAAGGGCCAGTGGCTCACATCCTCGCCTTCGGGTGCTGCAAAGGAGATCACCGTGCGGCGGCGCGGCTCGATCCCGATGGGCGTGACGCCCGCCATCCGCGCAATTGCGTCCGCCCAGGCCCCCGCCGCATTGACGAGGATCGGCGCAGCGAAGTCGCCCGCCGCCGTTTGCACCCGCCAGCCGCTGCCGTCACGGGCAATCGCGCTGACCCGCGCGCCCGTCACCAGCTTGCCGTTGTGTTCGCGCAAAACCGCGATGCAGGCTTGCAGCATTGCGTGCGTATCGAGCTTCAGCGAAGCATGGTCGATCAGCGCCGCCGCGCAGGCCTCCGCCTTCAGCGCGGGCATCAGGGCGCGGGCCTCCTCCGGCCCGGCCCGCGTGTAATCGCAAGCATAGTGGCGGTGCACATCCTCCAGCGCATCGAGCGCCGCGATCTCTTCTGCGTGCGCGATATGGAGCGCCGGATGCACCGAGCCATGCGCGGCCAGCTCCGTCATGCTCAGCGCGGTCAGATCGCGCACCGGCTCATTGCCGAGGCCGTAATGCCCAAAGGCGACCGAGCGGCCCGAGGCGTGGTATCCCGGCGCGCTCTCGCCCTCCAGCACCACCACCTGCATATGCGGTGCAAGCCGGCCTGCAAGGCTCAGCCCCGCAATCCCGCCGCCCACCACCAGCACATCGGCCCTGTTCATCGACAAACTCCCGCCACTTTTGCCACGTTGACGCTTGGAACGCGCTAAGGCAACGCATTGCGCCAAGAGAGCCACAGGAGAGGAACCCTTCGTGTCCGCCAATATCGCCGAAATGGAACGTCGCCGCGAAGCTGCCCGGATGGGTGGCGGGGCCAAGCGCATCGAAGCCCAGCACGCCAAGGGCAAGCTGACCGCGCGTGAACGCCTCGACGTGCTGCTCGACGAAGGCAGCTTCGAGGAAATCGACACCTATGTCGAACACGACTGCATGGATTTCGGCATGGAAACCCAGCGCATTCCGGGCGACGGGGTGGTGACGGGCAGCGGCACGATCAATGGCCGGCTGGTCTATGTGTTCTCGCAGGATTTCACCGTGTTCGGCGGAAGCCTCTCCAAACGCCATGCCGAGAAGATCTGCAAGGTGATGGACACCGCGATGAAGGTCGGCGCGCCGGTGATCGGCCTCAACGATTCGGGCGGGGCGCGCATTCAGGAGGGCGTCGCATCGCTCGGCGGCTATGCCGAGGTGTTCCAGCGAAATGTGCTCGCATCCGGCGTCGTCCCGCAGATCAGCCTGATCATGGGGCCGTGTGCGGGCGGGGCGGTCTATTCGCCTGCGATGACCGACTTCATCTTCATGGTGAAGGACAGCTCCTACATGTTCGTCACCGGCCCCGATGTGGTGAAGACCGTCACCAACGAGGTCGTGACGCAGGAGGAACTTGGCGGCGCAATCACCCACACCACCAAGACTTCCGTCGCCGATCTCGCCTACGAAAACGATGTCGATGCGTTGCTGGCGACCCGCCGCTTCTTCGATTTCCTGCCGCTGTCGAACCGCGACGAGGCCCCGGTGCTCCCCACCGGCGATGCGTGGGACCGGATCGACAACAGCCTCGACACGCTGATCCCCGACAATGCCAACCAGCCCTATGACATGCACGAGGTGATCACCAAGGTGCTGGACGAGGGCGATTTCTTCGAGATCCAGCCGGCCCACGCGGGCAACATCATCTGCGGTTTCGGCCGCGTGGAAGGCCGCACCGTCGGCGTAGTCGCGAACCAGCCGATGGTGCTGGCGGGCGTGCTCGACATCAATTCCTCGAAGAAGGCCGCGCGTTTCGTGCGCTTCTGCGATGCCTTCGAGATCCCGATCGTCACCTTCGTCGACGTCCCCGGCTTCCTCCCCGGCACGGCGCAGGAACTGGGCGGGATCATCAAGCACGGCGCGAAGCTGCTGTTCGCCTATGCCGAGGCGACCGTGCCCAAGATCACCGTCATCACCCGCAAGGCTTACGGCGGGGCCTATGACGTGATGGCTTCGAAGCACCTGCGCGGTGATTTGAATTATGCTTGGCCCACCGCCGAAATCGCGGTGATGGGCGCCAAGGGCGCGGTGGAGATCATCTTCCGCCAGGAAAAGGACGACCCCGCCAAGATCGCCGAGCGGACCAAGGAATACGAAGACCGCTTCGCCAACCCCTTCGTCGCAGCCCAGCGTGGCTATATCGACGAGGTGATCTACCCGCACTCGACCCGGAAGCGCATCGCGCTGGGGCTAAGGAAGCTGCGGACGAAGCAGCTGGAGAACCCGTGGAAGAAGCATGACAATATTCCGCTATGAGCAAGAAAACGCGCGAGATTAGGTTGGAGGCCGAAGAGCGTTGGCCGACGCTCTATCAATTCTTGGGTGCCTATTGTCATCAGGATTGGCCTGAAGACTATGGCACGCCTGAAGCTGCAGTGGATGCAGCGATTGCTGATTACTTGCTGCCAATGCGCCAACAAGTTCTCCAGGAATGGAGGGATTGGAATTCAACGCGCGGTGCTGAGTTTGATCCACGCTCGGCGGTCAATGATGGTCTCGGCGTGTATGTCTATTTCAAAGAACCTTCCGATGCTCGGCAATTCATGAACTTGGTCTACGACAAGCTCATCGTCTCTGTGCGGAATGAAACTAGCAAGGACTGGAAACCATGAAACTCGGCCGATTGAACCACATCGGGGTCGCCACGCCCTCCATCGCCGATAGCATCGCCTTCTACCGCGACGTGATGGGCGCGACGAAGATCCATACGCCCTTCGACCTTGAGGAGCAGGGCGTGAAGGTCTGCTTCGTCGACACCCCCGGTGCGGACGGGGTGATGAACGGGACGCAGATCGAACTGATCGAGCCCTTGGGGGAAAACTCCACCCTCGCAGGCTTCCTCGCCAAGAACCCGCTCGGCGGGCAGCATCATCTGTGCTTCGAAGTGCCCGATATTGCCGAGGCGCGCGCCGAGTTCGAGAGCCTCGGCAAGCGCATCCTCGGCCCCACCCGCATCGGCGCGCACGGCACCCCTATCTTTTTCGTCCATCCCAAGGACATGGGCGGCATGCTTACCGAGATCATGGAGACCCCGCGCGAGGATGCGCACTGGTCTAATTAACATAGAGCCGTTCGGGCTGAGCTTGTCGAAGCCCCGCACTTCACTTTGATCGCCACGCCAGAAGGAAGAACGGCCCTTCGACAGGCTCAGGGCGAACGGGAGTTGTCTGAAAATGTCCTACGAAACCATCCGCGTTGAACGTGACGGCCCGCTGCTGACCATCACCCTCAACCGCCCCGAGCGGCTCAACGCCATGCCGCCCGCGATGGCGGACGAGCTGGGTCAGGCCTTCTATGACCTTGGCGATGCGCGCGCGGTGCTGATCACGGGCGAGGGCAAGGGCTTCTGCTCGGGCGCGGATTTGTCCGCTCGCGGGAGCGGCTCTGCGCTGGGCGGCAAGGGCGGTAGCCACGAGGCGCTGATCAATCACTACAACCCCGCGATCAGCCAGATCATCCGCGCGAATGTGCCGGTGATCTGCGCGGTCAATGGCCCGGCGGCGGGTGTCGGCTGCTCGCTCGCGCTGGCGGCGGACTTCACTATCGCGGCCAAGAGCGCCTATTTCCTGCAAGCCTTCGTCAATATCGGCCTTGTCCCCGATGGCGGCTCGACCTGGCTGCTCGCCCGCGCCATCGGCCGCGCGCGTGCCACCCGCATGATGATGCTGGGCGAGAAGATCTCCGGTAGCCAGGCCGAGGAATGGGGCCTCGTCTACAAGTGCGTCGAGGATGCTGACCTGATGAGCGAAGCCCGCGCGCTGGCGGAGAAGCTCGCGAACGGCCCGACGGTTGCCTACGCCACGATGAAGCGCAACATCGCCACCGCGATGGACCAGAACCTCCAGATGGTGCTGCTCGCCGAGGCCGAGGGCCAGCGCATCGCCGGCGCGACCAAGGACGCGATGGAGGGCGGCATGGCCTTCCTCCAGAAGCGGAAAGCGGAATTCAAGGGGCACTAATCGCGCCCATCTCCGTTCGTATCGAGCGGAGCACGCAGTGCGCAGTCGAGATGCCCGAGAACGGTGTCTCGACTTCGCTCGACACGAACGGAAATGGTTGAGAAATGACCGACAAACCCACCCTGTCCGACTGGAACGCCCTCGCCGCCAAGGAAGTCAAGGGCCGCGATCTCACCTGGCACACGCCCGAGGGCTTCGCGATCAAGCCGCTCTACACGGCAGACGATCACGAAGGCTTCGATCCGGGCCTGCCCGGCTTCGCGCCTTTCACGCGCGGGGTGAAGGCAAGCATGTATGCGGGCCGTCCGTGGACGATCCGGCAATATGCGGGCTTCTCGACCGCCGAGGAATCGAACGCCTTCTACCGCCGCAATCTGGCGATGGGGCAGAAGGGGCTTTCGGTCGCCTTCGACCTCGCCACCCACCGCGGTTACGACTCCGATCACCCGCGCGTGGTCGGCGATGTCGGCAAGGCGGGCGTGGCGATCGACACGGTCGCGGATATGCAGATCCTGTTCGACCAGATCCCCTTGGATTCCATGTCCGTCTCGATGACGATGAACGGCGCGGTGATCCCGGTGCTGGCCTTCTTCATCGTTGCGGCGGAACGTCAGGGCGTGTCGCAGGACAAGCTGGATGGCACGATCCAGAACGACATTCTGAAGGAGTTCATGGTCCGCAACACCTATATCTACCCGCCCGAGCCGAGCATGCGGATCATCTCGGACATCATCGCATATACCTCGGCCAACATGCCGAAATTCAACTCGATTTCGATCTCGGGCTACCACATGCACGAGGCCGGGGCGACGGCGGTGCAGGAGCTTGCCTTCACCATCGCCGACGGCAAGGAATATGCCACCCGCGCCATGGCCGCTGGCCTCGATATCGACGCTTTCGCGGGCCGCCTCAGCTTCTTCTTCGGCATCGGCATGAACTTCTTCATGGAGATCGCCAAGCTGCGCGCCGCGCGCACCTTGTGGTACCGCGTGATGGACGGGCTGGGGGCGAAGGACGAACGCTCCAAGATGCTGCGCACCCACTGCCAGACTTCGGGCGTGAGCTTGCAGGAGCAGGACCCCTATAACAACGTCATCCGCACGACGGTCGAGGCGATGGCGGCGGTGCTGGGCGGCACGCAGTCGCTCCACACCAACGCGCTCGATGAAGCCATCGCGCTCCCCACCGATTTCAGCGCCCGCATCGCCCGCAACACGCAGCTGGTGCTGCAAGAGGAAAGCGGCATCACGAGCGTCGTCGATCCGCTCGGCGGCTCGCATTACATCGAGGCGCTGACTGCCACCCTCGTCGAAGAAGCATGGAAGCTGATCGAGGAAGTGGACGCGGCAGGCGGGATGACCGCCTTCGTCGCCACCGGCGCGCCCAAGGCCGCGATCGAACGCGCGGCGGCGGAAAAGCAGACCAAGGTCGACAAGGCCGAGACCGTGATCGTCGGCGTCAACAAGTACCGCAAGGATGCCGAGGACGCGCTCGAGACGCTGGAAGTCGACAACCAGAAGGTGCGCGCCGGCCAGATCGCCCGCCTCGCCAAGGTGCGCGAAGGGCGTGACGAGGCCGCCTGCCGCGCGGCGCTGGCGGCACTGACGGACGGGTGCAAGTCGGGCGCAAACCTGCTCGCTCTGGCGGTGGAAGCCGCGCGCCACGATGCGACGCTGGGCGAGATTTCTTCGGCGATGGAAGAGGTGTTTGGCCGCCACGATGCGACGCCTGCGCCGGTCACGGGCGTCTATGCCAGCGCCTATGAATTCGACCGCCGCTGGGCGCAGGTGACGGACGGGGTCGAAGCCGTGGGCCGCCGCTTGGGCCGCAAGCCCCGCATCATGATCGCCAAGATGGGCCAGGACGGCCACGATCGCGGCGCGAATGTGATCGCCAGCGCGTTCGGCGACATGGGTTTCGAGGTCGTCTCCGGCCCGCTGTTCCAGACCCCGCAGGAATCGGCCGCGATGGCGCTCGAACACGATGTCGACGTGGTCGGCGCGTCGAGCCTTGCGGCGGGCCACAAGACCCTGATCCCCGAACTGATCCGGCTCCTTCGCGAAGCCGGGCGGGGCGACATCAAGGTGACCGCAGGCGGCGTGATCCCCCCGCAGGACTACGACTATCTGCGCGAGGCAGGGGTGCAGGGGATCTACGGCCCCGGCTCCAACGTGGTGGAATGCGCGGCGGATATCCTCGTGCTGCTCGGCCACAACATGCCGCCGCTGGGCGAGGGGCTGGACGAGGCGGCGGAGTAGCCCCGCCTCCCTCCGTTCGCCCTGAGCTTGTCGAAGGGCCGCTTTTCTTTTTCGCCGAAAGTGCAGAAGAAAGGGCAGGGCTTCGACAAGCTCAGCCCGAACGGTTATTTGTGTGTTGTGAGGAATGAGACGCTCTCAAATGGCCTGTGACTGCCTCAATTGCGGCCATGAGATTGGCTACCATCATGGCGGAATGGAGCCGGAGATGTTTTGCACCTGTTTGGGCTGCCGCTGTCCCGGCTATCGCGACGAGACATTGAAAAGCCCGCAATCCGGCCCCTTGAAACCAGAAAGTTCGCAATGACCCACCCCCGCACCGACTGGACCCGCGCCGCCTTGGCTGCGCTGGCCCTGACGGCGGCGGCGGTCGGGCAGGCGCAAAGCCCTGAGCCCCAGCCGCTGACCATTGGCGAGACGGTGACGCTCGATGCCTTGGGCGAGGCCCGCGAGGTCAATATCGTCCTGCCACTCGGCTACGGCGAAGAGCCGGACAAACGCTGGCCGGTGGTCTATCTGCTCGATGGCGGTGAGGCGCAGGACCTGTTTATGGGCGCCGGGCTCCAGCGCTGGAACACCATCTGGGGGCGCAGCAAGGACGCGATCATTGTCGGGATCGCAACCAGGAACCGCCAGCGCGAATTGCTCCCGCCGACCGCCGACGAGGCCGAGGCCAAGCGCTACCCCACAGCAGGGCAAAGCGCCGCCTTCCGCGCGTGGATCGCGGATATCGTCAAGCCGATGGTCGAGGCGCGCTTCCGCACCGATGGCACATCTGTCCTCGTCGGCGAGAGCGCGGCGGGGCATTTCGTGGTCGAAACCTGGGCCACCGCGCCCGCCATGTTCACCGGCTACGCGGCGATCAGCCCCAGCCTGCAATGGGATTTCGAAGCGCTGAGCCGCAAGCCTCTGGGCGAGGGCAAGCGCCCGCCGCTCTACCTCAGCCTTGCCGATGAGGGCGGGGCGACCGAGACGGGGATGATGCGCCTGCTTTCCAGCCTGCCGCCATCGCAGCCCTACTGCTTCTCCGACCGGCGGACCGAACTGCGTCACGCCACGAGCTTGCACGGCTTGCTGCCCGAGGCGCTGCAATATCTCCTGCCGACCGGGGCCGATTACCTCGAGGAATACGGCATGGTGCTGCGCTGCGAGAAGCGGGGAGGGTGATCCCATGACCAACCCCCGTCTTCCCCGCGCAGACGGGGATCCATCACGCTCTGTTGGTGGCGCAGTCGAGGCAGGATGGGCCCCTGCCTGCGCAGGGGCGACGGAGATCACCCGATGACCCTCGGCTTCTCCGTCGATGATCTGCTCCCCAAGGCGCGCGGGGGCGGGCAGCTGCGCATGGGGCTGGTCAAACTGGAGGAGCAGGGCTGGCTCCAGCCCGCGCCCGATCTGGCCGCGCGGGCCGAGGGGTTTGCGCATTGGCCACAGGGCGTGCAGCTCACCCCTGAGGTGGACGCTCCGGGCCGCGAGCTTGCCGCGATGCTCGGGCAGGAAGGCGCGCTCCCCGAAGCCGCGCTCGCCGTCCACGAAGACCTGTGCCTGCTGACCAGACGCGAAGGCGAGGAGGTCTATCGCCTGATCGGCGCGGCGGTCGCATGGCCCTCCGACTGGCACCCTGCGGACAAAATCGGCCTCCCCCTGCGCGCTCTCCATGCGCCCATCGCTGGCTATGAAGAACAACTCGCCACCGGCGTCGACCGCTTCATGGAAACCCTGCGCCCCGGCCCGATCTATGGCCGGTGCAACTGGTTCATCGCGGCCACGGGGGAGCGCCGCTGGCTCCCCGACCGGCCTCCGCAAGAGGCCTTCGCCCATGTCACGCCGGACAACGCTGGCGAGACGCTGTTCGTGCGCTCCGAACGCCAGACGCTCCGGCGCTTGCCGCAGACGGGGGCGATCCTGTTCGGCATCGGGATTTACGTCGAACCGCTGGGCAGCCTCTCGCCTGCCAACATCGCCATGCTGGGCCGCGCGGTGCAGACCCTCGTCAGCGGCGAGGGTGACCGGCGGGGCGCGCCCGCCTATGCCGATAGTCTCATCGCCTTTGCCGAAAGGTCTGCCGCATGACGCTCGCGCTGATCCTCCCGCTGTTGCTGCAATCGGCGGAGCCTCCCGTGCCCGAATGGAACTGCGCCGATCCGCAATTCCAGCAGGAGATGAACTGGTGCGCGGGGCAGGACTACGAGGCCGCCGATGCTGCGCTCAACGCGCAATGGGCCATTACTGCCGAAGTGATGAAGCAGCGCGATATCGAATGGGACGCGCTCGGCTCGTCTGACAAGCGCCCGGGCTTCTTCAGGAGCCTGCTCGAAGCCCAGCGCGGCTGGCTGCGCTACCGCGACGCCCATTGCCGCACCGACGGCTACACCGCGCGCATGGGGAGCCTTGAACCCTTCCTCGTCGCCACCTGCAAGACCCGCCTCACCCGGATGCGCACCGCAGAGCTGAAGGAACTGGTCGAAGTCCCCGGCTGAAGCCCCAAATCCGCTAGCTTGCCTGCCAGCCAAACCCTCGGCATAGCCGCTGGCAAGACATGCCCCTTTGGAGAGAGGCCCAAACCCTTGTTTGCGAAAATCCTGATTGCCAACCGCGGCGAGATCGCCTGCCGGGTCATCACCACTGCCCGCAAGATGGGGATCAAGACCGTCGCGGTCTATTCCGATGCCGATGCGCGCGCGCCCTTTGTGGCGATGGCGGACGAGGCGGTGCATATCGGGCCGTCGCCTGCGGCCGAAAGCTATCTGATCGCCGACAAGATCATCGCCGCGTGCAAGCAGACCGGGGCCGAGGCTGTGCACCCGGGCTACGGCTTCCTCTCTGAACGCACCTCCTTCGCGGAAGCGCTGGCCAAGGAAGGCATCGCCTTCATCGGCCCGCCGGTGGGCGCAATCGCCGCGATGGGCGACAAGATCGAATCCAAGAAGCTGGCGAAAGAGGCGGGCGTCAATGTCGTCCCCGGTTTCGTCGGCGAGATCGAGGATACCGAGCACGCGGTGCGCATCTCCAACGAGATCGGCTATCCAGTGATGATGAAGGCCTCGGCCGGCGGCGGGGGCAAGGGGATGCGCCTCGCCTATAACGAGGCCGACGTGCGCGAGGGCTTTGAAAGCGTGAAGCGCGAGGGGCTCAATTCCTTCGGCGATGACCGCGTCTTCATCGAGAAGTTCATCCTCAACCCGCGCCACATCGAGATCCAGATCCTCGGCGATCAGCACGGTAACATCCTTTACCTCAACGAGCGCGAATGCTCGATCCAGCGCCGCCACCAGAAGGTGGTCGAGGAAGCGCCGTCGCCCTTCGTCACGCCCAAGATGCGCAAGGCGATGGGCGAGCAATGCGTCGCCCTGTCGCGCGCGGTGGGATATTACTCTGCGGGCACGGTCGAGCTGATCGTCAGCGGCGCGGACCCGACGGGGGAGAGCTTCTACTTCCTCGAAATGAACACCCGGCTTCAGGTCGAACACCCCGTCACCGAAGCGATCACCGGCATCGACCTTGTCGAGCAGATGATCCGCGTGGCCGCGGGCGAGAAGCTGGCCTTCACGCAGGACGATATCGGGATCGACGGCTGGGCGATCGAAAACCGCGTCTATGCCGAAGACCCCTATCGCGGCTTCCTGCCCTCCACCGGACGGCTGGTGCATTATTCGCCCCCGCTGGCCGGCTGGAGCGAGGACGAGACTGTCGCGGGCAAGGCGCGGCGCGGGGTTGCACGCGGCACCGGCTCGGTGCGGGTTGACGACGGCGTCTATGAAGGCGGCGAGGTTTCGCGCTTCTACGATCCGATGATTGCCAAGCTCATCACCTGGGCCCCCACCCGCGACGCAGCGGCGGACCTTCAGATCGAGGCGCTCGACAATTTCCGCATCAAGGGGCTCGGCCATAACGTCGATTTCCTCTCCGCGATCATGCAGCACCCGCGCTTCCGCTCGGGCGAGCTCACAACGGGCTTCATCGCCGAGGAATATCCCGAAGGCTTCCACGGCGCGGCGACTGCGGATGATCTGAAGCGCATCCTCGCCGCGGTGTGCGCGGGCAATGAATTCTCCCTGCAATCACGCAGCCGCCACATCACCGGCCAGCTCGATGCGCCGCAGCCGGTGACGAGCGAATGGCTGGTGAAGCTGGGGGACGAGCGCTTCCACGTCAGCCTGCATGAAGGCCATGCGCTGGTGGATGGCGTGAAGGTCGAGGGCACCTGCACCTGGCGTCCGGGCATGGTGCAGGCCGAAGCGACCGGATCGGTCGCGGGCGGCGAGACCTATCGCCTTGGCCTGATCGTCGAGCGCATCGGCAACCAGTGGAAGTTGACCACCCGCGGCGCGGCGCATAGCGCGCTGGTGATCCCGCAGCGGCTTGCACGGCATGAATCGCTGATGCTCGAAAAGATCCCACCCGATCTCTCGCGCCTCCTCATCTGCCCGATGCCCGGGATGCTGGTGAAGCTGCACGTGGCCGAGGGCGACACCGTCCAGCCCGGCCAGCCGCTGGCGACCGTGGAGGCGATGAAGATGGAGAACATCCTGCGCGCCGAAAAGGAAGGCGTGATCGCCAAGATCAACGCCGCCGAGGGCGAAAGCCTGGCGGTGGATGCGGTGATCCTCGAACTGGAATAGGGCGCGAAAAGGCGCGCCCTCCCAGCGTTAGAAGTCGCTCTTGAAGCTGATGTTCGAGTAGGTCCAGCCCTTGGGCAGGCGGTCAACTTCGAACAGCCAGCGCACCAGCAAGTCGCGGTGCTGGCAGACATAGCTGGTGGTGATCCGCAGGCTGGAACGGTAGCTCTGCTCCAGACCCACGCATTGCTCCGGCTTGCCATAGGTCGCAACGAGGCTTTCGTACTGGGTGACCAGCAGATTGATCTGGCTGGTTTTTTCGGCGAGCAGGGCATTCTCGCTCAAGGCAGCGCGCAAGGTCGGCGTTCCCTTGTTGGCGATGATGTCCGCAATCAGCGCATCGGTTTTCTTGCGCACGTCCCCGAAATCGAGCGGCGTGGGGGCTGACAATTCCTCGGGTGTGTTCGCCCACGCTTGCGCGGGCAGGCCCAGGGCGAGCATTGCGAGGCCGAGGCGGGCAGGCGAAAGCGAACGGGACATTGCGACCTCCGGATCAGGGGTGCGGACAGGTGTGGCAGCGCTGCTAAGTGCTTGGCCAGACTGCCCGGAGCGATTTCCACGCCTTCCGCATCGTGCCCCCGCGCTGCTTTCCTACCCGCCGCATTTTCGGCATGGGAAAGCTCCGGCGGGATGTTTTTCAGGGATTTTTCGCTGATTTTGGCGGCGAAGTTGGGATCCGTCTCGGGCAAGCCAACAAAAGCGTTGTTTCAGACCCCTGCCAGACCCCCGCCAGACCCCCTCCAGCCTCGATTTGACCCCAAGTTAGCCCCCACTTGACCCCCGCTTGGCACCCCTTTGACCCCCCTTTTGTCGACTGTCCGGCGCCCTTTGTCTCCACTCAAGCGGCGCTTGACGGGTGCAGGGCGGGGGCGTTTCATGCGTCAAGCAGAATTATTGCTGCGGCCGCCGGAAACAAACTTACGCGCCTTGTTGTAGATTCGCGCCAGACTGTTGATGAACCGCCCGATTTCGCGCTCCACCCTGCCCTACAGGGCCTTGTTGCGAGACACTTTCCCATGCCGAGTCGCGGTATTTCCCGCGCACGGGATTGAATCTCAGTCGGAGGATTTGATCATGGCACATACGGGCACCGGCTTTTTCGATCGGAAAGGCCATTTCTTCAAATCAGCGCGCGATGCGACGGTGAGCGATCTGGCAGCATTGCTCGGGCAGATCGGCGAGGGCGAGAGCCTTGCGCCGGGGATTGCCTATACGCTGCTCGAACGCCGCACCGAGATCGAGCGTCTCTTTGCCGAGCATGACAAAATGCTCGAGGAAGAGGCGGCGATGAAGGCTGCGCGGCAGGGCGAGGCGATGGACAACGTCGCCAAGCTGCCGAGCCGTCCGGCGGTCTGAACCGGCCTCCTCAATCCAGTGCCAGATGGAGGCACTGGTTGAAGTCGGTGAGAGTGTAGTCGGCGAAAGCTGCGCCGTTCACGAAACCGCGCCGCCGGTAGAGCGCGAGCGCCGGTTCGAAGGCGGGGCCGGTGCCGGTTTCAAGGCTGATCGTTTTGAAGCCCGCAAGCCGCGCTTGGGTGATGATGGTTTCGAGCAGAGCGGCGGCAATGCCTTGTCGCAAATACTCAGGATGCGTCCGCATCGATTTGATTTCGCAGGATTTATCGTCCAGCCTTTTGAGCGCGCCGATGGCCGCGACACGGCCTTCGACGTAGGCAGCCCACACGCACACGCCCTCGGCCTGAAGTCCTGAAAGGTCGAGCGCGAAGCTGAGGCCCGGGGGCGAGCCTTCCAGCATCGCGCGCTGGTGGTAGGCGATCAGCGCCTGCACCTCGGGGTCCTCCAGATCTGCGACCTCGATCCGCATCGTCATTCGTCGATCATCGCCACCGCGCGGATCCAGCCTGCGCTGGCCCTTTCGATCTTCACCGGAAAGCAGCTCACCATGAAGCCGTGGGGCGGCAGTGCGGCGAGATTGGCAAGCTTTTCAATCTGGTAATAGGGCCGGATGCGCCCGGCCTTGTGGCCTTCCCAGATGATCGAGGGGTCGCGGGTTTCGGCCCAGCGCTTGGCGGTATGGCTGAAAGGCGCGTCCCAGCTCCAGGCGTCAGTGCCGACCACCTCGACGCCGTTTTCGGTGAGCCACAAGGTCGCCTCCGCGCCGAGGCCTACGCCCTGATCGGTGAAATTGTCGGTGCCGTAGATCGCGCCCGATTGCACCAGCACGATGTCGAGCGGCTGGAGGTCATATCCGATCCGCGCGAGCTCCGCCTCGACCTCGGCCGCGCTCACCACATGGCCGTGGGGGAGGTGCGAGAAATCGAGCTTCACGCCCGGACGGAAGAAGCGGTCGAGCGGGGCCTCGTCGATGCTGGGGGCGGGAGAGGCGCCTGAGTCCGTGGTCGAATGGAAGTGCCACGGCGCGTCCATGTGGGTGCCGTTATGCGTTGAAAGTTCGACGAATTCTACCGCCCAGCCTTCGCCATCGGGCAGGTCCTCGCGGGTGAGGCCGGGGAAGAACATCGCGATCTGCTCCCACGTGCTCTCGTGGGTCATATAGGTCACCTTGGGGCGCATCACCTCGGGATCGGAGATGACGGCGTTGGTGATCGGGATCGAGAGATCGACGAAGCGGGTCATGCGGCAAGCTCCGCGTCGAGGAACGCGGCAATGTCGGCGAGATCAACGTCGCGCGCGACATAGGCCTCGCCCAGAGCGCGCAGCAGCAGGAAGGGCAGGGTGGTGCCTTCGGCCTTCTTGTCGTGACGCATGTGATCGACCAGCGCCGCGCCGTCGCAGGTGAGGCCGAGGGGCGCGAGACTTGCAGGCAGGCCCGCCGCAGCAATCGCGCCGCCCGCGCGCGCGGCATCCTCTGCCGAAATCTCTCCGCGCCGCGCCGAATATTTCGCCGCCAGCACCATGCCGAGCGCGACCGCCTCGCCGTGGAGCAGGCGGTCGGAAAAGCCCGTCTCCGCTTCCAGCGCATGGCCGAAGGTGTGGCCGAGATTGAGCAGGGCGCGCAGGTAGAGCGTCTCGCGCTCGTCCTCGGCAACGATCCGCGCCTTCATCGCGATGCTGGTGGCAATCGCGTGTTCGAGCGCCTGAGGTTCGCGCGCCAGTACCTTGTTTCCATTGGCTTCCAGCCACGCGAAAAACACCGCATCGCCGAGCAGGCCGTACTTCAGCACCTCGGCATAGCCGGCGCGCATTTCGCGGTCCGGCAGGGTGGCGAGCACCAGCGGGTCGATCAGCACCAGAGAGGGCTGGTGGAAGGCGCCGATCAGGTTCTTGCCTGCGCGCGTGTTGATCGCGGTCTTGCCGCCGACCGAGGAGTCCACCTGCGCGAGCAGCGTGGTCGGCACCTGCACGAAACCCACTCCGCGCTTGGTGATGGCGCAGGCGAAGCCGACGAGATCGCCCACCACCCCGCCGCCCAGCGCAATCACGTGATCCTTGCGGGTGACGCCAAGGGCAAGCAGCCTGTCGGTCAGGCGTTCGAGCACGGGCCACGTCTTGGCATCCTCGCCCGGCTCCACCACGAACCATTCGGCGCCGTATCCGCCCGCGGCAAGGCTCGCCTCCAGCGCGGCGTGATAGAGGCGGTGGGTGTTGGTATCGGCCACCACCGGCACCTTGCGCGCGCCCCCGGCATAGCCTTTGAGGAAGGGCGCAGCGGCCTCGGCAAAGCGCGCCAGCAGGCCTTCTGCGATCACCACCTCATAGGGGCGCCCGGCCAGCGCGACGGGAATTACAGCCATTGATCAATCGCCTCGAGGATAGCGCGGGCGGTATCGGCGTGGGGGCCGTTATCGCTGCGCACGCGGATGGGGGCCTCGGCATAGAAGGGCGCGCGCTCGGCGGCGAGGCGGGTGAGGATTTCGCGGGGGTCGCCGTTCCTGAGCAAGGGCCGCGTGTTGCGCCGCGCGGTGCGCTCCACCAGCGTATCGATATCGGCGTCGATCCACACCGCGATGCCACGTTCGAGGATCAGCGCGCGGGTCGCCGGATCGACGAAAGCGCCTCCGCCGGTGGCGATCACGCCGTGGCCTTCCTCGATCAGGCGGGCAATCACGCGCCGCTCGCCGTCGCGGAAATAGGGCTCGCCGAACTGGGCGAAGATTTCCGCGATGGAGAGCTGTGCAGCCTCGACGATCGCCTCGTCGGCATCGACGAAATCGCGCTTCAGCAGCCCGGCCAGCTTGCGGCCGACGGTGGACTTGCCGACCCCCATCAGCCCCACCAGCACCACCGGACGGGTGATGCGCTGAGCCAGCCCTGCCAGATCGGCAGGCTGGTGATCGGGTGAGAGCGATGCAGCGGACATTGCCGCACGGCCTATAGATGGGCTAGGGCGCGTGCAATATGCCAAACCTTGCCCGCCCCGTGCCCGCCCGGCAGATTCTCTCGCGCGAACCGGCGCAGAGGATGCGCGTGCCGCGTGGGCGGGTGGTGGCGGGTGTGCTGGTGCTGCTGGCGCTGGTGGCGCTCGCGTGGATGGATGGCGGGGAAGAGCCGCTCCATCCGATTGCGCAGGAGATCGAACTTCCCGGAGCCGCGCGATGAGCCGTTCGGGGAGCCGCGCTAAGTTTGCCCTTGCTGCCTCTGTCCTCGCTCTGGGCATTGGCGGTGCGATCGCCGGGGCGGGTCTTGCCGGCATGGCGAGCGCGCAGGGCAAGCCCGAATCGATCCTCCCCCCGGGATTTGACGATCCCGCCCCCGCGCCGCGTCCTGCGCCCGCGCCTGCGCAGCGCCCTGCACAGGGCCCTTCGCAGCCGACTGTGACCCGCCCCTCCACCGGCACGCAACCGGGCGTGGCAGGGCCGGGCACTGTCTTCCCCGGCACGGGGCCGGCCATGCCGGTCGATGCGCCGCCGCTGCCATCGATCACCCGCGACGAACTCGCGCGCCTGCCGACGCTCGAACAGCTCGAAAACATGTCGACCGAGGAACTTGACCAGCTGCTCGGGCTGAAGCCGCGTTCGGACATGCCCTCGGGCGCGCGCCGGGCGCTGACCCGCGTGGGCGTGCTGGCGGTGGAGGAGGGCGGTCTGCCGCCGCGTGCGCTCGCCAACCAGCCCGAAGCGCTGGTGCGGGCGGTGCTCGCGGGCAACAAGGGTCCGCTGGTGTCGCGCTGGGGGCATATCCTGCTGCGCCGCACGCTGGCGAGCCGCATGGCCGCGCCGCTCGGCATGGACCCTATAGACTTTGCCGCCTTGCGCGTCGGTCTGCTTGACCGGATCGGCGAATATGCCGTCGCCCGCGCGGTGGCGCAGGATATCGACACGGCGAGCTGGTCGCCCGCGCTCACCGATGCTGCGCTGAAAGCCTATCTGGCGACCGGCGATGTCACCGGCGCCTGCCCGGCGGTGCGCCTGCAGGGTTCCACCCGCGAGGATGGCGAATGGCAGCTGATGCAGGCGATCTGCAACGCCTTCGGGGGAGAGACCGCGCTGGCCGCGACCCAGCTGGACCGCGCGCTGTTCCGCGGGGTGGCACCGCGGGTCGATGTGTTGCTGGCGCGGCGCTTTGCCGGAGCGGCAGGGCGCGGGCAGCGGGCGGTGAATATCGAATGGCAGGGGGTCGATGATCTCAGTCCCTTGCGCTTCAGCCTTGCAACTGCCCTCGGCGAGCCGGTGCCCGAAGAGCTGCTCGATGGCGCGCTGAAAGCCCGCGGCGGGGCCTATTTCGCCCGTGCAGGGGCCCTGCTGCCGATGCTGCCTGCCGGCACCCGCGCCGGCTTTGCCGGAAGGGCCGCGCGCGAGGGGATCATGTCCTCGCAGGCGCTGATCGATCTCTATTCCGCGGTCTATGCCGATCCTGCGGCCGAGGGCGAGACGCAGACCCATGCCGCGGCCTTGCGCGAAGCCTATCTCGCCGAAGACCCGGCGGACCGGATCGCGGCGATGCAGCGATTGTGGGATGCGGGCAATGCCATTGGCGGCGGGGACGGCTACGGGGCAAGGGTGCTCACCGCCTATGCCGCCGCGCGCATTCCGGCCGATGCGGCGCTTGCGGACAGTGCTGGCGGGCTGATCGCGGCGATGCTTACCGCCGGGCTGGATCGCGATGCGCTGGCGTGGCGCGATGTGGTCGAGGACGGCTCGCTCGCCTGGGCGCTGATCGCACTGGCTGATGGCGCAGCGGGCGAGGTGTCGCAGGGCGATGTCGAGACCTTCATCAGCGATGATGACAGCGCGGGTAGCCGCAAATCGGCCTTCCTCGTGGCGGGCCTCGCGGGGCTCGGCAAGCTCTCCGAAGGCGATGCGGCCGCGCTGGCGGACGACACCGGCTTCGATCTGGCGCGCCAGACCCGCTGGACCCGCACCATTGCGCGAGCGGGCGAGGTCAATAATCCGGTGCTGGTGGCCTTGCTCGCAGGGCTCGGGATGCAGGGGACGAGCTGGGAGCAGATGACCCCGCTCCACCTCTATCACATCGTCTCGGCCCTCAACCGCGTGGGCCTCAATGCCGAAGCCCGGATGATCGCCGCCGAGGCGGTGGCGCGCGGATAATGTCCGCGGCAACGCAGGCGTTTCTCGCGATGCTCGCTGCCGAGCGCGGAGCAGCCGCCAACACGCTCGCGGCCTATGCCCGCGATCTTGCACAGGCCGAGGAAGCGATCGGCGATCTGGCCGCTGCGCCGCGCGATGCCGTTGCCACGCTTGCAGGCGAATGGGCGAGCCTCGCGCCTGCCAGTGTCGCGCGCAAGACCTCGGCCCTCAGGCAGTTCTTCGCCTTCGCCATCGACGAGGGCTGGCGCGGCGATGATCCCTCGGGCGCGCTCCCCCGCCCACGCACCCGCCGTCCGCTGCCCAAGGTTATGGGCCACGATGCGATCGCCGCGCTCTTCGCCCGTGCCGAGGAGGAGGCGAGAAGCGATGATCCCGCTGCCGTCAGGATGCTGGCGCTGATCGAGCTGCTCTATGGCTCGGGCCTGCGCGCCTCCGAACTTGTCACCCTGCCGCTCTCCGCTGTGCCGCGCGATGCGCCTTTCATCACGGTGACGGGCAAGGGCGGGACCACGCGGCTGGTGCCGGTCGGCGGGCGGGCGCTGGCGGCGCTGGCGCGCTGGACCGTGCTGCGCCCGGCCGATCCGCCTTCGCGCTTCCTGTTCCCCTCGCGCGGGGGCAAGCCGTTGTCACGGGTGCGGTTGTTCCAGCTCCTCAAGGACCTCGCAGGCCGGGCCGGGCTCGATCCCGCCGCGATCAGCCCGCACGTTTTGCGCCATGCCTTTGCCACCCATCTGCTGGAAGGCGGGGCGGACCTGCGCGTGCTGCAGACCCTGCTCGGCCATGCCGACATTTCCACCACCCAGATATATACCCATGTCGATGCCGCGCGGCTGGTGGCGTTGGTCAATGCCCGTCACCCGCTTGCAACCCGCGCCACATCGGACTAGCGCCTTGCCATGATTTCCTATCTCGATTTCGAGAAGCCGGTGGCAGCGCTGGAAGAGCGCATCACCCAGCTTCGAAGCGTCAATGCGCTGCACGATGTGGATGTCGCGGCCGAGATTGCCCGGCTCGAAGCCAAAAGCACCGAGCTGCTCGCCAGCACCTATGCCTCGCTCACCCCGTGGCAGAAGACGCAGGTCGCTCGGCATCCGCAGCGCCCGCATTTCCGCGACTATGTTGCCAATGCCTTCAGCGACTTCATGCCGCTGGGCGGGGACCGGCTCTATGCCGATGACCTTGCGATCATGGGCGGCTTTGCGACGCTGGGCGGACGCAAGGTCATGCTGATCGGGCACGAGAAGGGCCACGACACCAAGACGCGGATTGCGCACAATTTCGGCATGGGCAAACCCGAAGGCTATCGCAAGGCGATCCGCCTGATGGAACTGGCGGACCGATTCGGCCTGCCTGTGGTGACGCTGGTCGACACCTCGGGCGCTTTTCCGGGGATCGAGGCGGAAGAGCGCGGCCAGGCCGAAGCCATTGCCCGGTCGACCGAAGCCTGTCTGGCGCTGGGCGTGCCGATGGTTGCGGTGATCGTGGGCGAGGGCGGATCGGGCGGCGCGGTGGCGCTCGCCTCGGCCAACCGGGTGCTGATGATGGAGCACGCGGTCTATTCGGTAATCTCGCCCGAAGGCTGCGCCTCGATCCTGTGGCGCACTTCGGACAAGGCTGCTGACGCCGCGCAGGCGATGAAGGTCACCGCGCAGCATCTGAAGCGCGACAATGTGATCGACCGGATCGTCAAGGAGCCGGTCGGCGGGGCGCAGCGCGATCCGGTGACGGCCTCGCGCCTGCTGGGGCAGGCTCTGGCCGAGGAGCTTGACGGGCTCTCCACCAAGACCCGCGCCGAGATCATCGCCCAGCGCGAAGAGCGGTTCCTCGCCATCGGCGGTTAAGCTTCGCTCAGGCAAGCCCTTGTCGCGGGCGGCTTTCCCGATAGTCTGGGGGCCGGACAGAACAGCGGGAGACAAGGCCATGGCACATAGAATCACGCGCAAGACCCTCGCGGTCGGCGTTGCCGCGCTGGCACTGGCCAGCAGCGTCGGCGTGGCCACGGCGCAGATCCCCGCGTCCTCTGCCCCGATCACGCCGCAGGAAGCCCGGATGGGCGCAGAATATCACCCGCAGTTCCTCGCCGAATTCGGCGGCGCGATGAGCGGGCCGCAGGCCGCTTACGTGGAGCAGGTGAGCAAGAATATCGCGGTGCAATCGGGCCTCGGCAATGCGCGCGAGAGCTTTACGGTCAGCCTGCTCAATTCATCGGTCCACAATGCCTTCGCGGTGCCGGGCGGCTATATCTACACCACCCGCCAGCTGGTGACGCTGATGAACAACGAGGCGGAGCTGGCCGCGGTGATGGGCCACGAGGTCGGCCATGTCGCCGCACGCCATTCGCAGCGGCGGCAAAAGGCGGCGCAGCGCAATTCGATCCTCGGTGTGCTCGGCGCGATCGGCTCCTCGATCCTCTTGGGCGATTCGGGGATCGGCAGCACCCTGTCGCGCGGGTTTCTCGAAGGCTCGCAGCTCTTGACCCTGCGGTTCTCGCGCAAGCAGGAGCTGGAGGCTGATAATCTCGGCATCCAGTATCTCGCCCGCGCCGGTTATGATCGCCGCGCGATGAGCACGGTGCTGGCGAGCCTTGCCGCGCAGAACGCGCTGGAGGCGCGGCTGGCAGGACGCAATGCCAGCGTGCCCGAATGGGCCTCGACCCACCCCGATCCGGCGAGCCGGGTGCAGGGCGCGCTGGCCAAGGCTGGCGGGGCAGGGGCAAGCGGCGGGATCACCAACCGCGACACCTTCCTCGCGCGGATCGACGGGCTGCTTTACGGCGACGATCCGGCGCAAGGGATGATCGAAGGCAGCAGCTTCATCCACCCCGAACTGCGCCTCGCCTTCACCGCGCCCCAGGGCTTCTACATGGTCAACGGCACGCGGGCGGTGGCGATCCAGGGGCAGGGCGGGCAGGCGCAGATGACGCTGGCACCCTATAATGGCAATCTCGACACCTATGTGCGCGCTGCCTTCACCGCGCTGGGCGGCGAGCGCGGCAATCTCGCACCGCAGCAGCTCGAGCGCACCGCAGTGAACGGGCTTCCGGCGGCCTATGGCGTGGCGCGGGTCAGCAATGGTCAGGGACAGGTGGACGTGGTCGTCTACGCCTATGAATTCGCGCGCGACCGGGCTTACCACTTCGTCGCGATCGCACCGGCCGGGAGCACGGCGACCTTCAACCCGATGTTCCAGTCGATGCGCCGGATCTCGGCGGCGGAAGCCGGGGCCGTGGTGCCCAAGAAGTTGCAGGTGGTGACCGTGGCGCGCGGCGACACCATCGCCAGCCTTGCGCGCCGGATGGCCTATCCCAACGAACAGGAAGCGC
Organism: Erythrobacter sp.; assembly: GCF_035194505.1. Taxonomy (NCBI): domain Bacteria; kingdom Pseudomonadati; phylum Pseudomonadota; class Alphaproteobacteria; order Sphingomonadales; family Erythrobacteraceae; genus Erythrobacter; species Erythrobacter sp. Next base: position 192,571 of record NZ_CP136573.1, read on the forward strand.
GCTTCCGCGTTCTGAATGCGCTGGGCAACACCGCGACCCTGACGCCCGGGCAGAAGGTCAAGCTGGTGGTTAGAGCGCGTTAGATTTGCGCGGGTTCGCTGGCGCGAACCGCCCACAAACAAAAAGCGGCGGAGGTTGCCCTCCGCCGCTTCGTGTTTTGGCGAACGCCCGCGATTACGCGTTGGCGGTGTTCAGCGTGGTCGACACGCCGCCGAAAGTGGTGTTGAGGCTGGTGCCCAGAGCCTGCATGCCGACGATGGCGGCAACGGCGATGAGGGCGGCGATCAGGCCATATTCGATGGCGGTCGCGCCAGCTTCGTCACGGAAAAGGTTCTTGATGGTGGTCATGTCTAGTCTCCTGGTTTCGGTCTTCGGTACCAATGCCGTTCCTGTCCTAGCGGCCCAGCACTGTCAGAATATCCGGCAACCCCTTGCAAAAGGTTAACAGGCGTTGCTCTTTCTGCTCGGTGGTAATCGCGTTGATTTGAGCGGGTTCGTGGGCGGGAGATCTGTATTCTCAAGCACACAAACAAAAAGCGGCGGAGGTTGCCCTCCGCCGCTTCGTGTTTTGGCGAACGCCCGCGATTACGCGTTGGCGGTGTTCAGCGTGGTCGACACGCCGCCGAAGGTGGTGTTGAGGCTGGTGCCCAGAGCCTGCATGCCGACGATGGCGGCAACGGCGATGAGAGCGGCGATCAGGCCATATTCGATAGCGGTCGCGCCAGCTTCGTCACGGAAAAGGTTCTTGATGGTGGTCATGTCTAGTCTCCTGGTTTCGGCCTTCGGTACCCATACCGTTCCGCTTGGCCCGGCCCGGTGTAGTTGTGTTTAACTGCGTGCTATTGAGGAATTCCTAACATCGAATACTATTTTCGAAGTTCAGCCCCCCATGGCGCCCAGTGTGCTTGTCTCGACAACGCGCCACATCGCGATGGTTTCGGTTGCAACTTCTTGCATCCCCACGAGTATGGCCACAATGATGAGGCTCACAATCAGGCCGTATTCGACAGCGGAAGAACCTGACGTGTCGGCCTTGATGGTCCTGAGAAGGTTCGTCAGCATCTTGGGTTGATCCGCTTTCCTGCGTCCTGATGCTCTCGAAATCGTAGGTACGGGTTAAGAAAGAGTTGATGGTCGTACGATGATTGGAAAAAAATCCGACGCACCCGATCAGCGCATGCTGGTGGTTGCCGCTGCGCTGGAGCGGGGTGACGGATACTGGCTGATGCATTGCCGCCCGCCGGGTAAGCACCATGCGGGGCTCTGGGAGTTTCCCGGAGGAAAGGTCGAACCTGCTGAAAAATTGACAGAAGCTCTTGCCCGCGAGCTGCTGGAGGAGCTGGGTATCATCTGCGATCCGGACGATTTGAGGCCTGTCGGATTTGCCGAAACAACATCCGGCGAGGCAGGGCCGGCGATTGTCATTCTGCTTTACAGGCTGATCGCATGGCAGGGCGAGCCGGCGGCGCTGGAGGGCGGGGCGACCGCATGGTTCACGCCGGATCAGATAGCCTCGCTCGCCAAACCGCCGCTCGATGCGGTGCTCGCCGGGCAGTTGTTCCAAAATCGCGAATTCGCGCCGAACCCCCTTGCCAAGCCTGAATGACCCCCCTAAAGGCCGCCCCCTAGCGCGCACCCGTAGCTCAGCTGGATAGAGCACCAGACTACGAATCTGGGGGTCAGAGGTTCGAATCCTTTCGGGTGCGCCAACAAAACAGCCGGTCCTGTCGGGGCCGGCTTTTTTGTTGGCGGATCATGAAGGGAAGCGAACTTTCGGAATCGGAGCGCCGCAGGCGCGCAGATAACGGAGCCGCGTAGCGGCGGAGTGATCCTTTCGGATGCGCCCCTGCGCTTGCGCCGTTGGCCTTGGCCCGGGCCGGCGCTAGGATTGCGCCCATGGAAACGTCTCTCCCCCGCCGCCTGGCACGCATTCTCCTCGCGGGCCTGATTGCGGCCGGCATGGCGCAGGCCAGCGCCGCCACCGCCCGGGCGCAAGACTCTGCGGCGGCCGCGCAAGCGGAAGGGGCGGAGGATGCGCAATGGACAACGCCGCGCATCACCCGGCCCGGTCTCGCCTATGTGACCTATGAAAGTGCGGCGGCGGCGGCGCGGGTGAGTTTCCATGTCTACACGCCGCCCCAGTATGATCGCGAAACCGACCGGCGCTTTCCGGTGCTCTACTGGCTTCACGGAACCGGCGGCGGCGTACGCGGCATTGCTTCTGTGACCGCCCATTTCGATGCGGCGATCGCCGCCGGCAAGATTGCGCCGATGATCGTGGTGTTCCCGAACGGCCTTGCGACTGGAATGTGGACCGATTCGGCAGATGGCCGGCGACCGGTCGAGACGATCCTCGTCAGCGAAATTGTGCCGCAGGTGGATCGTGCCTACCGGACCATCGCCACCGCCGAGGGACGCATCCTCGAAGGGTTCAGCATGGGCGGCCTCGGTGCTGCCCGCATCGGGTTCAGGCATCCGGGCCTGTTCGGAACGATCTCGATGATCGCGGCAGGCCCGCTCGACCCCGACTTCAACGGTCCGAGAGCGCGCGGCAATCCCGCGCTGCGCCGCCGTGTGCTGGACGAGGTCCATGGCGGAAGCCTCGCACGCTTCCGGGCCGAAAGCGCGTGGGAGCTGTCGGCGTTGCGGGCGCGGCAGGATACCGCGCCGGGCCCGATGCGGCTTGTGATCGGCACCGCCGACTTTACCGCGGGCGACAACCAGCGCTTTCACCAGCACCTCGGGCAACAGGGCATTGCGCATGAATATGTCGAGGTTCCCGGCGTCGGACATGATGTCCTCGCCCTGTTTGCCGCGATGGGTGAGAGCAACTGGGCCTTCTATCGGCGGGTGACGGGCGCGCCGCGTTAATCCGCGACGCTCGCTTCGAGCGCGTCCATGTCCTCATCGGACAGGCCGAAATGGTGCCCGGCCTCGTGAATGACGACATGGCGCACCAGTTCGGCAAAGCCGACTCCGGTCTCCTCCATCTCGGCCAGCAGCGGCTGGCGGAACAGGCTGATCATCGGCGGCAGACGTTCGTGATCCCATTGCGATTGTTCGGTGAGGGCAATGCCTTCATAAAGTCCGGTGAGCTCCCAGGGATCGTCCATGTCGACCCCGTCCAGCTGCTCGTCGGTGGCGAATTCGGCGATGCGCAGCACGACATCGTCCAGATGTGCGCGGAACGGCTCGGGCAGGCGCGCCAGCACGTCGCGCGCGAGAGCCTCGAATTCTGCGACGCTGGGCTCGTGCACGCGGGGCTCCTTATTCGGCTCGCTTTTTGACAGCTGCGGGGGTGAATTGCGTCAATCGCGCCTTACATATCGTATTAGGGGCAAGGCCGCCAAAGTCGCAATGGCCGCAAGCGATGCGCATTCGTGCGGAACACGCGGCGGGCTTGGCGGTTGAGCGCTCGACAGGGGGGAAGGGCGCGGCTGCGCTCCTTACAGATTGCGAAGAAAGACGAGACAATGAATTACGCCTGCGCGCATGATGACGATTTCGATCCGGACAACCCGCTGGGCAAGCCGGATGTGCCGCCCCACGTGCAGCAGGCGATCCGCACCCTGATCGAATGGGCGGGTGATGATCCCGAGCGCGAAGGCCTGCTCGACACCCCCAAGCGCGTGGCCCGCGCGTGGCTCGAATATTGCGAGGGTTACAAGGAAGATCCGTCGATCCATCTCAGCCGGCAGTTCACCGAAGTGGGCGGCTATGACGAGATCGTGATCCTCAAGGACATTCCCTTCCAGTCGCATTGCGAACACCACATGGCACCGATCACCGGCAAGGCCGCGATCGCCTATCTGCCGAAGAACAAGGTGGTGGGCATTTCCAAGCTCGCCCGCGTGCTCCACGGCTTTGCGCACCGCTTGCAGATCCAGGAGCGTCTCACCGCCGAGGTGGCGCAGTGCATCTGGGACCATCTCGAACCGCATGGCGTGGCCGTGGTGATCGAGGCGCAGCACGGCTGCATGACCGGACGCGGGGTCAAGACCCACGGCGTCGAAATGGTCACCAGCCGCATCCTCGGCTGCTTCATGGATGATGATCGCAGCCGCAAGGAAGTGATGAGCCTGATGGGCTACTGAACCCGGTCCCCCTCGGGCCTGCCTGCAAATCTTCGTGATTCGGCAGATTGAGGGGGCTCATGCGATATTGCAGAAATTGCAATTGAGGGTGATTGGTCCGGTTCTTCCGGCCTGCTATATTCTCCTGTGACGACGGCCAAAAGGTTCGCGTCTATGCAGGAGAGAAGCAATCATGGTGAAACGTGCCCTTATCGGGGCGGCGCTGGCGTCTAGCCTCGCTGCACCCGCACTTGCACTCGAGCATGAAGTCGTGATCGAACACCCCGCCGGGACCATCGCTGCCGACTATAGCGGCGCAGTCACCATCGAGACCCGTCAGGTGGGGGCCGCAGGCGTTGCCGGGCGTCCCAGCACGCTGGCGTGCGAATGGAGAGCGACGCTCAATGTCGAGCGGACCGCCAAGCTCGGTCAGGCGCTCCAGACCCGCCGCACCCTGTCGCGCGACGATGTCGCCCGCGGGACAAAGCCGGGCTGGTGCGAAACCCAGACCAAGGCGATCGATGCGCTGGTGGCCGCGCGCCGCGACACCTTCCGCACTGCGATGCTCGAACTGGTCGAGCAGGATCGCAGCGCGATTGTCGCCGAGGCGGACGGCGTGCGCCGCCGCGAGGGCTGACCGCTCAAGGTCTTCCCCGCGAACAGGGGCGCCTCCCGGCTGGGAGGTGCCCCTTTTTCGTATTTGCGCGCGGGGTCAAAGCGGCATAGCCTGCGCTTCGGGATCAGCCGGAAGGCATTACCGAAGGAGATTCTTGATGCTGCGCAAATCCGCCACCCGCCTGTTTCTTTCCGCTGCGCTTGCTGCCGGGCTTGCTGCCTGTTCGGGCGGGGCTCCGGCCGATGCGCCTGCAGATGCACCCAGCGATGCCGCAACGCCTGGCGATGTGGCCGCGCCGGTCGATGTGCAGGCAGTGCTCAAGGAACGGCACGACAATTTCGAGGGCATCGGTGACAGCTTCAAGGCGCTGCGCGGCGAGCTCGAAAAGGATGCGCCCGACTTCACCCTGATCGCCGCCAAGGCGAGCGACATCAACTCCCGCGCGCTGAAGATCGAAGGCCATTTCCCGGCAGGCACCAGTGTCGATGACGGGCTCAAGACCGAAGCCCTCGCCACGATCTGGCAGCAGCCCGAAGAGTTCAAGGCCGCTTCCCAGAAGCTGGTCGATGAAAGCGCCAAGCTGGTGACCCTCGCAGGCGGCGGCGACAAGGCCGCTGTTGGCGCGCAGGCTATGGCGATGGGCGGCGCGTGCAAGGGCTGCCACGACAAGTTCCGGCTCGACGACAAGAAATGAGCGAGACGGCTGGTAGCCCGGCGCTCCTGACGCCTGATATCCGGGTGTGGGACCCTTTGCTGCGCCTCACCCACTGGAGCTTTCCGCTGCTGATTGTCGCCATGTGGTGGACGGCAGAGAACGACAAGTGGGGGCTGCACAAGCGGCTCGGGCTGGTGCTGCTGGGGGTGCTGGTGTTCCGCTTCGTGTGGGGCTTCATCGGGCCGGAGACCGCGCGCTTTTCGCAATTCGTGAAGGGGCCGCGCGCGGTGCTGGCCTATTGGCACGGCGGCGCGAGCGCGGGGCCGAGCGCGATCGGGCACTCGCCGATCGGCGGGTGGAGCACGCTTGCGCTGCTGGGGGCGATGCTGGTGCAGGTCAGCCTCGGACTGTTTGCGGGCGATCCCTTTGACGGGATGACCGGGCCGCTTAATCCGCTGGTCGGGGTGATGCTGGCCGATGCCATCACCGAAGTGCACGAGGCCTTCTTCAACGTCCTGGCCGGGCTGATCGTGCTGCATCTCGCGGCGATCTGCTGGTATGCGATGAAGGGCAATGATCTGCTGAGCCCGATGGTGGGCGGCACGCGTCCGCCGATGGCGGGGGTGAGCGGGATCGGGCCTATGCCGTGGCTGCGGGGGGCAATCGCGATTGCGCTGGCGGCAGGCTTTGCCCTGTGGATCACCTTTGGCGTACCGCCTTTGATCTGACACAGGGGCTAGGCCGACACACAAAAGGGGCGCCTCCCATCGCGGGAAGCGCCCCTTTTCGTTGTCCGGTAGATGACGGCCTTACAGCTGGCCGAGCATGTGGTCCGCGCTCGAGACCTTGAAGTCGCCCGGCTCTTCGACATTGAGCTGCTCGACCACGCCATCATTGATGACCATCGAGAAGCGCTGGCCGCGCTTGCCGAGGCCAAAGGCCGAACCGTCCATCGTGAGGCCGATCGCCTCGACGAAATCGCCATTGCCGTCAGCCAGCATGGTGATGTCGTCGCTGCCCGCAGCCTTGTTCCACGCGCCCATCACGAAGGGGTCGTTGACGGCGGTGCCGACGATCTCGTCGACGCCCTTGGCCTTGAGATCGGCGGCCTTCTCGACGAAGCCCGGCAGGTGCTTGGCCGAGCAGGTCGGGGTGAAGGCACCCGGGACCGAGAACAGCGCGACGCGCTTGCCGGCGAAATAGTCGGAAGACTTGACGGGCTGCGGGCCTTCGGCGGTGGCCTTGATCAGCGTCACTTCGGGGAGCTTGTCGCCAACGGAAATCGTCATCGGGGTGTCCTTTGCAAGGTGGGGATGAATGGCCCCTCCTATAGCGCCCCTTACGGAGCGGGCAACAAATAGACATATAAAGATAAGTTTATATTTGCCTCCCGTCGCCAGTCCGTCTAGGGGCTGCGGTCATCAGCAGAGCGCCGTGCCCCCAATGCGGCGACCTGTCCTCAGGAGATAATCACATGGCCACCCTCGCTGCCGCCCCGACCCACGAATATGTCATCAAGGACATCGCGCTCGCCCGTTTCGGCCGCGACGAAATCCTGATCGCCGAAACCGAAATGCCCGGCCTGATGGCGCTGCGCGAGGAATATGGTGCGGCCCAGCCCCTGAAGGGCGCGCGTATTACCGGCTCGCTCCACATGACCATCCAGACTGCCGTGCTGATCGAGACCCTCGTGGCGCTGGGTGCCGAAGTGCGCTGGGCGACTTGCAACATCTTCTCGACCCAGGATCACGCCGCCGCCGCCATCGCGGAAGCCGGCATCCCCGTTTTCGCCATCAAGGGCGAGACGCTGGCCGAATACTGGGACTATGTGGGCCGCATCTTCGATTGGGCCACGGAAGCCGATCCCGATCTCACCGCCAACATGATCCTCGATGATGGCGGCGATGCCACCATGTTTGCCCTGTGGGGCGCGCGTCTTGAAGCGGGCGAGGAAATGGGCGAGCCGACCAACGCCGAGGAAATCGAGTTCCAGCGCGCGCTCAAGGCGTTCGTCGCTGCCAAGCCTGGCTACCTCACCAAGACGGTGAAGGCGATCAAGGGCGTTTCGGAAGAAACCACCACCGGCGTGATGCGCCTCTACCAGATCGCCAAGCAGGGCAAGCTGCCGTTCCCGGCGATCAACGTGAACGATTCGGTGACAAAGTCGAAGTTCGACAACCTCTACGGCTGCAAGGAATCGCTGGTCGACGCGATCCGCCGCGCGACCGACGTCATGCTGGCCGGCAAGGTCGCCTGCGTTGCCGGTTACGGCGACGTCGGCAAGGGTTCGGCGGCCTCGCTCCGTGATGGCGGCGCGCGCGTGATGGTGACCGAGATCGATCCGATCTGCGCCCTTCAGGCCGCGATGGACGGCTTCGAGGTCGTCACCATGGAAGACGCCGTGAAGCGCGCCGACATTTTCGTCACCGCCACTGGCAATGAAGACGTCATCACCGCCGATCACATGATGAACATGAAGCCGATGGCGATCGTCTGCAACATCGGCCACTTCGACAGCGAGATCCAGATTGCGGCGCTTTCGAACTACGAATGGCGCGAGATCAAGGAAGGCACCGATCTCGTCACTTTCCCCGATGGCAAGTCGATCATCGTGCTGGCCAAGGGTCGCCTCGTGAACCTCGGCTGCGCCACCGGCCACCCGAGCTTCGTGATGAGCGCGAGCTTCACCAACCAGACGCTGGCCCAGATCGAGCTGTTCACCAAGGCGGACGAATACGACAACGACGTCTACGTCCTGCCCAAGCACCTCGACGAAAAGGTCGCCGCGCTGCACCTTGAAAAGCTCGGCGTGAAGCTGACCCAGCTGAGCACCAAGCAGGCGAGCTACATCGGCGTGCCGCAAGCCGGCCCGTTCAAGCCCGATCATTACCGCTACTGATCGCCTTAAACCGCTCGCTTCCACCCCTTTTGTGAATGGGTGGTGGGCGAGCGGGTTCTACCCGGTTGCACTGACGCCAGCAGGCGCATAGCGGTGAGGTGATGGACACCTCACCGCTTTCGCTTGTGCTGATTGCGCTGATGCTTGCCGCGTGGGCGGCGGGCGCGGCGGTGGTGGTGCTGCGCGCCAGCCGCTCGATGAAGCGCGCGCGCGCCTTGAAGGGCAGTCTGAAGCGGGTGCAGACCCTGCTCGACGTGGCCCCTGCCGTACCGCTGCTGGTGCGGGTGGACGGACGCATCGAAGCGCCGGACAAGCTGGCTCGGCTGCTCGGTCTCAAGGCCATGCCGCAATATCTCTCCGAACTGGTCGTCCCGCCCGGTGATCAGCGCGCCGGAGGAGGGCTGGCCTCCGATCAGTTGGATCAGCTGTGGAGCAGGGTGCAGACTACCCAGAAAACCGCCGCGCCCTTCCGTATGGCGCTCAATCCCCCCGGCTCGCAGCGCAGCCTCGCGCTCTATGGCACGCTCGCCGATCCGGCGGTCTCGCCCGGCGGCGCGGCGCTGGTGTGGGTATTCGACTTTACCGAGAGCCACGCAGAAATGGCCCGCCTGCGCGCTGCGGCATCGCGCGCGACGGGAGATTTCGCCGCGCTGGTTGGCCTGATCGAGGCTGCGCCCATGCCGATGTGGTTTCGCGGCAGCGATCTCTCGCTCCAGCTCGTCAATCAGGCCTATGTCGATGCCGTGGGCGCCGCCAGCGCGGCCGAGGTGGTGCAAGGCCAGATCGAGCTGCTCGAACCCGAAGACGGCCGCTCTCCGGCTGAAATCGCGCGCGACACGCTGCGCAGTCAGGACAAGTCGGAACGCTCTGTCGCCGCCACCATCCACGGCGCGCGCCGCACCTTGCGCGTCTCCGATCTGCCATTGGGGCAGGAGGGAGTGGCAGGCTATGCCATCGACATCGAGGAGCAACAGCAGGTCGCGCGCGAGTTCCGCGCCTTCCGCGATGCCCAGCGCGCGCTGCTCGATCAGCTTTCGGTCGGCGTGGCGCAGTTCGATGCCGAAGAGCAGCTGGTCTTTGCCAACCGCCCGTTCCGCCGCCTGTTCTCGCTCACCGATGAGGCCATCGAGGCGCGCACGCCGTTCGAGCGCTTCCTCGCCGAAGCGCGCGAGCGCGGACGCACGCCCGAAGTGCGCGACTTTCCCGAATGGCGGCGCGAGCGCGCGGGCTGGTTCGAGGCAAGCGCCACGTTGGAGGAGGCTTGGCCGCTCCCCGGCGGCACGCATCTGCGCATCGTCGCCCAGCCGCTGCCCGATGGCGGCCTGCTGCTGATCGCCGAGGATCGCACCGAACAGCTGGCGCTTTCGGCGGTGCGCGATACGCTGCTGCGCACCCGAACGGCAACGCTCGACAGCCTGTTCGAGGCGCTGGCGATCTTTGCGCCCGATGGCTCGGCGCAGCTGTGGAACCGCAGCTTTGCCGGGACCTGGGGCCTGACCCCTGAATTGCTCGATGCGCGGCCCAGCGCCGATGAACTGCTCGGCGCGATCGGGCGCAACCTGCTGAACCCAGAGGAAGCCGCGCTGATCGGCGCGGCGGTCCGTGCCGCCACGCTCGACCGGCGCGAGAAGGGCGGGCAGGTGGAACTCGCCGACGGGCGCACCCTGCGCTTTGCCGGTATCCCGCTGCCCGATGGCAATGGCCTTTTGACCGTGCTCGACATCACCGCCTCGCAAAAGGCCGAACAGGCGCTGCGCGAGCGCGCCGAAGCGCTTGAGGAGGCCGATGCGGTCAAGGCCAAGTTCCTCGCCAATATGAGCTACGAATTCCGTACGCCGCTCACCACCATCGGCGGCTATGCCGAGCTGCTGAAATCGGGCGCGGCGAGCGATCCGGAAAGCGCGGGCGAATATGTCGATGCGATCCTCGCTGCGGTCGAACGCCTGACCGAGCAGGTCGAGAATGTGCTGGATCTCTCCCAGAGCGAGGCGGGGCTGCTGCCGATCCGCAAGGAGCGGCTCGACCTGCTCGAATTCCTCACCACGCTGGTGCGCGAGCGCGAGGCGGCGATCATCGGCGGCGGCCTCAGCCTTGATCTCAAGGGCCGGCGCGGGCGCATCATCGATGGCGACCCGCGCCAGTTGGGGCGCGCTTTCGGCAACCTGCTCGACAACGCGATTGCCGGAACCCCCGAAGGCGGGCGTATCGTGATCGAGATCAGGAAAGCGCCCACGTCGGCTGACGCGGCGGCGGCGGGCGGCGCGGAGATCACGATATCGGATAATGGCCGCGGCATGTCCTCGGCGGAACTGGCGCGCGCCATGGGCGGGTTGGCGCAGGGCCGCGCGGGCAAGCCCGAACGCCGCACCGGCCTAGGCATTCCGCTCGCCCGCCAACTGATCGAGGCGCATGATGGCACGCTCGATATTGTCAGCCGGCAGGGCGCGGGCACCATGGCGACGATCCGGCTACCATGACGGGGTATCTGGCGTGAGCGGGACGCGCGAGGCTCTGCCCGATCTGGCGGCGATGGCAGCCTACGGCGCGCGCATTGCCGCGCGTCTGCAGGCAGGGGATGTGGTGTCGCTTACAGGCGGGCTGGGGGCGGGCAAGACGACGCTAGCCCGCGCGATCCTCACCGCACTGGGGCACGCGGGCGAGGTGCCTTCGCCGACCTTCACCATCATCGAGACCTACGCCGCCCCGCCGCTGCGTCTGGCCGTGGCGCATGCCGATTTCTACCGGCTCGAAGACCCGTCCGAAATCGCCGAAATCGGGCTCGACGACTACCGCGAGGGCGCGGTGCTGATCGCCGAATGGCCCGATCACGCAGGTGGCTTCACGCATGAGGCCGGATGCCTCGACATCACGCTCGAAGCTTTGGGAGAAAGCGGGGAAGGCGGGCGGATTGCGATTGCCCGCGGGGGCGCGGATTGGGTAGGGCGGATGCCATGAGCGAACTTCCCCCCATGAACCACTTGCCTGAGGGTCTTGCCGAATTCACCGCCAGCGCGGGCTGGGCCGACGCCGCTGTCGAGCCGCTTCCCGGTGATGCTTCTTTCCGCCGCTATTTCCGGCTGGTGCGGGACGGGACGAGCGCGATGCTGATGCACGCGCCGCCGCCGCACGAGGATCCTGCGCCCTTCCTCTCGGTCGCCCGCTGGCTGACGGACAATGGCCTGCGCGCGCCTGCGATCCTTGCCGAGGAAGCCGCGCAGGGCTGGGTGCTGACCGAGGATTTCGGCAATGACCGGATGCGCGACTGGCTCGACGAAAACCCGGCGGACGAGCGCGCGGCCTATGAAGCTGCGGTCGAGGCATTGGTCGCGCTCCATCGTGTCGCTCCGGGGCCCTTCGCGCCCTATGACATGGCGGTCTACCAGCGCGAGGCGGCGCTGCTGACCGAATGGTATTGCCCCGCGCAGGGCCTCGAGGTTGACGTGGCAGGCTATGCGGCCGCGTGGGAGGAGGTGCTCTCCCCGATGCTGGCGCGCCAGAGCCCGGGCGTCACGGTGCTGCGCGACTATCATGCCGAAAACATCATGCTGCTGGGCGGCAAGGCGGATGCGCCGCAGGGGCTGATCGACTTCCAGGACGCGCTGGTGGGCCATCCGGCCTATGATCTCGTCTCGCTGTTGCAGGATGCGCGGCGCGATGTGTCGGTCGATCTCGAAACCGCCATGCTGCTCCACTACGCCCATCATGCGGGCGTGGCGGACGAGGAGTTTCTGGCCGACTACGCCCGGCTCGGCGCGCAGCGCAATGCGAAGATCGTCGGCATCTTCACCCGGCTCAACGCCCGCGATGGCAAGCCTCGCTACCTTTCGATGATCCCGCGGGTGTGGGACGCGCTGGAGCGCGATCTGGCCCACCCTGCGCTGGCGCCGGTGGCCGCGTGGTTCGACGCCAATATCCCTGATACCTTGCGCTTTGCCCGCGGAGCCTTTGCGGCATGAGCAGACTGGTATCGGACACCGCGATGGTGCTTGCTGCCGGTCTCGGCAAGCGGATGCGTCCGCTCACTGCAACCCAGCCCAAGCCGATGGTGCGGGTTGCGGGCAAGCCGTTGATCGATCACGCGCTTGACCGTCTGGCTGATGCGGGGGTGGCGAAGGCGGTGGTCAATGTCCACTATCTGGCCGATGCGCTGGAGGCCCATGTCACCGCCCGCCCCGCGCCCAAGGTGGCAGTGTCTGACGAACGCGCGCTGCTGCTCGAAACCGGCGGAGGGATGATCAAGGCGCAGGAGAAGCTGCCCGATCCCTTCTTCGCCCTCAATGCAGACAACATCTGGCTCGACGGGCCGAACAACGCCTTTGCCGAGCTTTCGCGCCGCTGGGACCCGGATCAGATGGACGCGCTGCTGCTGCTGGTGCCGCACGCGCGGGCGATCAATTTCAGCGGGCCGGGCGATTTCCACATGGACGCGCTAGGCCGCGTCTCGCGGCGGCGGGATGGCCGGGTGGCGCCTTTCATCTACACCGGCATCCAGCTCGTCTCGCACCGCCTGCTGCGCGATGCGCCCGAAGGCCCCTTCTCGACCAACATCCTGTGGAGCCGCGCGATCGAGGAAGGCCGACTGTTCGGCCTGTCCTTCGGCGGGCTGTGGTTCGAAGTCGGCACGCCGCAGGCGATCCGCCCGACCGAGGAGGCGCTGCTGGGTGGCTGATCCGCGCCGCACCGGTCCTCTCGTCTACTCCATCGCCGCGCACCGCGGCTTTGCCGATGCGCTGGTCGCAGGGCTGGTGCCGCGTTACCGCGAGGACGGCTTCGGCCTTGCGCGCCTGACCGTGCTGGTCCCCTCAAGCCGCGCGGCGCGCACCCTGTCCGAAGCCTTTATTCGCCACGCCGGGGCCAGCGGCGAGGGCGGCCTGCTGATGCCGCGCATGATCGCGGTGGGCGATCTCGATCTCGACGAGAAGCTCGGCGCCGCGCTCGATCCGCTGGGCGCAAGCGACATTCCCCCCGCCTGCGATCCGGTCTCGCGCTGGCTTACGCTCGATCGGCTGATCGGCGAGGAACGCGCGGCCGAGGGAATGACCGCCTTGCCGGGGCGCGCGAGGCTCAATCTGGCGCGCGAGATGGCGCGCACGATGGACCGGCTGCTGGTGGAGGAGAAGGATATCGCCGATCTCTGGACCAGTGAGGCAGTCAAGGACAGTTTGGCCGGACTGGCAACCCATTGGGAACGCTCGATCTGCTTGTTCTCGAAGGTCGCGGTGCGTTGGCAATTTGAGCTTGTTGAACGAGGGCAGGTCGATGCCGCCACCCGCCGCAACGCGCTGTTCGATCGCGCCGCCAAGCGCTGGAAAGAGACCCCGCCACCTTTCCCGATTGTTGCCGCCGGGGTCACCAGCGCCTCGCCCGCGCTGGCGCGGCTGCTGCGGGTGATCGCGGACATGCCCAATGGCGCGGTGGTGCTGCCCGATCTCGACCGCGACATGAGCGATGAGGCGTGGCAGGAACTGGGCCTTGCCGGCGCGTCGCAGGAGGCCGGCGGGCCGGTCTTCGCGGCGGATGATGCGCTCACCCACCCGCAATATCATTTGAAGCTGCTGCTCAACCGCATGGGCGTGAACCGCGCCGAGGTGCAGGCCTGGCACCGGCGCGGGGCGGCAGCGGCAGAGCCCGCGCGCAGCCGCGCGATCTCCTCGCTGTTCCTCCCCCCGCAGGCGAGCCGCGCTTGGGCGACGCTGGAGGCGGCTGACCGGCGGCTGGCGGGCGTGCGCCTGCTCACCAGCGCGACGATCGAGGAGGAAGCGCAAGCCATCGCGCTGCTGGTGCGCCAGGGGCTGGAGGTGCCGGAAAAGCGCATCGCGGTGGTCACCGCCGATCGCGGGCTGGCGCGGCGCGTGGCGCAGCATCTTGAACGCTGGAACATTGTCGCGGACGATTCGGCGGGCCGTCCGCTGGCGCTCACCCCGGCAGGCCGCCTGTTCGGCCTGATCGCGCAGATCGCTGCCGATGGCCCCGATCCGGCCGGTCTGGTGGCCGCTTTCGGTCATCCCCTGGTGCGCGGCTGGGACAGCACGGCGCGGCGCCAATGGCTCACGGGCCTGCGCGCTCTTGACCGTGAATTGCGCGGACCGGCGCTGGCCCCGGGGATGGCGCCGCTGCGCAAGGCGGCTGACAAGGCCGGGGTGAGCGAATGGTGGGCTGAGGCCGAGGGGCTGATCGCGCCGCTGTGCAACTGGCCCGACACCATCGCGCTCGCCGAGGCACTCACCCGGCTGGCCGACGTCGCCGAGGCCTTTGCCCGGACAGCGATCTGGGAGCGCGAGGACGGGCGCGCGCTCGGCACGCTGATCGAGGAATTGCGCGGGCAGGCGCAGGCGGCGGGCACAGTGATCGAGACCGCCGATCTGGCTGGCACCTTGCGCGATTCGATGGACGAGGTGGCGGTGCGTCCGGGCTATGGCGGCCATCCGCGCGTGGCGATCTACGGCCTGCTCGAAGCGCGCATGGCGCGGGCTGATCTGGTCATCTGCGGCGGACTGAACGAAGGCTCCTGGCCGCAGCCCCCCGGCGCCGACGCGCTGCTCGCCCCGGCGATCCTGCGCGCGCTGGGCGTGCCGGGGGCTGAGTTCCGTATCGGCCTTGCCGCGCATGACCTTGCCGGCGCAATGGGTGCGCCCGAAGTCGTCCTCAGCCGCGCCTTGCGCGATGCCGAGGGGCCGACGCTGCCTTCGCGCTTCCTCCTTAGGGTCGAGGCGCTGCTGGGCGAGGATTTGGCCAGGGAGCACCGCGAGCGAGCGATCCCGGCGCTGCTGCCGCAGCTCGATCGCGCGCGTCCTCCGGCTCCCGCCTATGAGCGCCCCGCGCCCGATCCCGCGCCGGACCTGCGCAAGGTGACGCTCCGCGTCACTGCGCTCGACCGGCTGCTGGGCGATCCTTACGAATTCTACGCCAATGCCATCCTCGGCCTCAAGCAATTGCCTCCGCTGGCTGCCGATCCCTTCAGCGATCCGGCGCTGCGCGGCACGCTGGTGCACGCCATTCTCGATGCCTGGCACAAGGCGCGGGCCGAGGATCCTGCGCTTGCCATTGCGCCGTTTGCGGCAGACCATTTCGCCCGCGAGCGCGTCCACCCGCTGTTCCGCGCCCTGTGGCAGCCGCGCCTGATCGCCGCGCTGGAGACTTTCGAGCGCAGGATCGCCGCCGAGGAGGCCGACGAGGGCCGCAAGGTGGTGGCGAGCGAGATCGACGGCGAGATGATCTTCGATGGCGTAAAGATCAAAGGCCGCGCCGACCGCATCGACCGGCTCGCCGATAGCAGCCTGGCGATCGTCGACTACAAGACCGGCAATGTGCCGACCAAGAAGCAGGTCACCGAAGGCCTGGCGCTCCAGCTTGGCCTGCTCGGCCTGATCGCCGAGGCTGGCGGTTTTGCCGGCAAGGGCGTGGCAGCGGCGCCGGCGCGCGGGTTCGAATATTGGTCTTTCGGGCAGGAGAAGGGCGTGTTCGGCAAGGTGATGAAGCCGCTCAAGCTCGGCGAGCGCCAGAGCGGGCTGACGCCGGAGGAGTTCCTGCCCCACCACGCGGCGAAGCTGAGCGATGCGATCGCCCGCTTCATCAAGGGCACCGCGCCGTTCCTCGCGCGCGAAAACCCCGACTACAAGGGCTATAACGAATATGACCAGCTGATGCGGCTGGAGGAATGGCTGGTGCGCTTGACCGAGACGGAGCGCGAGGCATGAGCGGCAAGGTCTTTCCGCTGCGGGACAACCAGCTCAAGGCGGCAAACCCCGAGGACAATGTCTGGCTCTCGGCCTCGGCGGGGACGGGCAAGACGCAGGTGCTCTCTGCCCGCGTGCTGCGCTTGCTGCTGCGCGAGGATGTGAGCCCGTCGCAGATCCTGTGCCTCACCTTCACCAAGGCAGGTGCTGCGGAAATGGCGAACCGGATCAACGCGGTGCTGGCGCGCTGGGTGCGGCTGGATGCGGGGGCGCTGGGCAAGGAGCTGAAGCACCTCGGCGCGGATTATGGCCCCACCGCGCAGGAACGCGCCCGCACGCTGTTTGCCAGCGTGCTCGATTGTCCGGGCGGCGGGCTTCGGATCGATACCATCCACGCCTTCGCGCAGTTCCTGATCGGCAATTTCCCCGAGGAAGCCGATCTCGCTCCGGGCACGCGGGTGATGGATGATCGCAGCCGCGAACTGCTCGCGCGCGAGGTGCTGGCCGACATGGTCGAGGAGGCCGAACGCAGCGGTGATGCGCGCCTGATGGACGGGATCCGGAGCTTCGTGATGCGCAAGGAGCCGGGCGCGCTCCACGCCTGGCTGATGCGCGCGGCTGGCGCGCATGATTTGTGGGTGGGCCGCGACAGCTGGCAATCGCCGATGGACGGGCGGGTGCGCCAGACGCTCGGGATGCCCGCCGATGCCGACGAGGACTGGGCGAACGAGCCGCTCCACCCTGATCTTTTCCCTGATCACCAATTGCAGGTGATGCTGCCGCTGCTCGACGGGTGGAAGGCCAAGTCGGGTCAGGAAAGTGCCGCTTTCATCCGCCAATGGCTGCCCTTGGACAAGGCTGCGCGGGCGAACATCGTCGCGGGCTTCCGCAAGACCTTGCTGAAGGCCGATGGCGAGCCGCGGGCGATGCCGACGCCCGAGAAGGAAGACAAGGGGTTCAAGGACCGCCAGAACAAGATCGCCGCTGCCGTTCGCATGCACGAGGATCGTCTGGCTCTCATCGCAGCCGCCGGGATCATCACCTCGGCGCTCGAAGTGGGCCGCGCCTTTGCCCTTCGCTGGGAGGCAAGGAAGGCGCGCGAGGGCCTGCTCGATTTCCCCGATCTCATCCGCAAGGCCGCCGATCTGCTCGGCACATCGGTCGCGGCTGACTGGATCCGCTACAAGCTCGATCGCCATTTCGATCACATCCTGATCGACGAGGCGCAGGACACCAACCAGCCGCAGTGGGACATCGTCGAGGCGCTGATCGACGACTTCTTCGCCGGCGAGGGCGCGCGCGGTGACCGCTTGCGCACGATCTTCACCGTGGGCGATTACAAGCAGGCGATCTTCGGCTTTCAGGGCACCAGCCCGGAAAACTTCGCCCGCGCCAAGGAGCGCGTCCACACCCGGATCGAAGCGGCGCGGCGCGGCATCCGTTCCGCGCGCAACAATCTGCGCGAGCCGGGCTGGGAAGATCTCGATCTCGGCGAGAGCTTCCGCACCGCCGATATCGTGCTCGCCTTCGTCAACCGGATGATCGGCGACCTCGGCTTTCCCGCCTTCGGGCTCGACAAGGCGCCGCCCGAGCACAAGGGCGATGTCCGTCCCGGCCTTGTCACTCTGTGGCCGCCGGCGGTGCCCGATAAGGAGCAACGCGAGGCCGAGGCCGAAGCTGAGGCCGAACAGGAGAGCAACGAGGGCGACAACAACACCGATGACAGCGCAGGCGGGCAGGGCTGGCTGCCCAAGCACGACACGGTGCTCGCCGGACATATCGCCGATCAGGTGCACCGCTGGGTCAGTCTTGAGGAGCCCTTCGTGCTCGAAAAGGGCACCCGTCGCCACGCGCAGGCGGGCGACATCATGGTGCTGGTGCGCCAACGCAAGGAACTCGCCAAGCAGATCGTCGCCAAGCTGCACGCAAAGGGCGTGCCGGTGGCAGGGGTGGACCGGCTGCGGCTGGGCGCGCCGCTGGCGGTGAAGGATGTACTGGCAGCGCTGCGCTTTGCCGCCCAGCCGCGCGATGACCTGAGCCTTGCCAACCTGCTCGCTTCCCCGCTGATGGGGTGGACGCAGGAGGATATCCTCACCCATGTGCCGCGCGATTACGATGTCCGGCTGTGGGATCACTTGCGCCGCGAGGATGCACCCGCCTTTGCCGCTGCCGCCGCCGAGCGGCTCAGGGAATTGCTGCGCCGCGCCGATTTCCAGACCCCGCAGGCGTTGATCGCATGGCTGCTCACCGGCCCGTGGCAGGGCCGCGCAAGTCTGGTCGAACGGCTTGGCGCCGAGGCCAATGACCCGCTCGACGAATTGCTCAACGCCGCCTTCGCCTACGAGGCCGAGCACTGGCCCAGCCTGGCGGGCTTTCTGACATGGTTCGATGCCGGGACGGGCGATCTGAAACGTGATCCCGATAGCGCCAGCGGGCAGGTGCGGGTGATGACGGTGCACGGCTCCAAGGGCTTGCAGGCCCCGATCGTCATCCTCGCCGATGCCACCGGCGCTCCGGGCGATGCGGGCGATCTGGCGCTTGAGGACAACGCGCCCGGCCAGCAGCGCGAGCACCCGCGCCTCGTCCCGCTCCCCCCGCTCGGCAAGACCGAGAAGAAGGGCGCGATTGCCGAGGCCGAGGAAGCGGCCAAGGCAGCGCAGATGGAGGAGCACTGGCGGCTGCTCTATGTCGCGCTCACCCGCGCCGAGGAGGCGCTGTTCATCGGCGGATCGCTCAACAAGAACGAGGCGAAGAAGGGCGAGCCGCACCCGGACAGTTGGTACGCGCGGCTCGCGCCGCTGTTCGAGGGCGAGGAGCTTGCCGATCCGGTCTGGACGTGGCGAAAGGAATGGGGCGAGCGCGCCGCGCCGCTTGAGACCTCGGCTGAGGTCGAGGCGCGGGCCGATGCGCAGCCGGAACTGCCGCAATGGGCGGTGACACCGATCGGGGCCGAACCGCGCCCGCCGCGCCCGCTTGCGCCTTCATCGGTGGGCGAGGAGGCGGGTGCCGAGCCGCCGCTTCCGCCCGAGGCCGCGCGCCATGCCGCAAGGCGCGGGAGCCTGATCCACGCCCTGCTGGAACGCCTGCCCGATGTGCCGACGGAGACCCGCGTCGAAGCAGCCCGCCGCTGGCTGGAACGCCAGGCGAGCGATCTGCCAGCGGACCTGCGCGACGAAATGCTCGCCAGCGTTCTGGCGGTGCTGGATTATCCCGGCTTTGCCGCGATTTTCTCCGATGCCGCGCTGGCCGAAGTGCCGCTGGCCGCGACAGTCGAAGGCGTGGTGGTGGCGGGCACGGCAGACCGCCTGCTGATCGAGGAGGGGCGCGTCACCGTGGTCGATTTCAAGACCACCCGCCGTCCGCCCGCGAGTGCCGCAGAGATTCCGCTCGCCACGCTGCGCCAGATGGCGGCCTATGCCGCAGCGCTCGAAGCGATCTATCCCGGGCGCGAGGTGCGTGCGGGCGTGCTCTATACCCATGCCCCGGTGCTGTTCGATCTGTCGCCGGAAACCCTCGCGGCACACAAGAACGCATTGCAGGCCGCGCAGCAATCCTATTCGCTGCCCGATATTGAGTGAAGAACGCGAAGCCCTAGATTGCATTCCTGTGACCGGCAGTCCTATGCTGCCGCCCAAAGGAGATTTGAGACATGGCCACCATCAATGTCACCGACGCCAGCTTTCAGGCCGATGTGCTGGGCAGCGACACCCCCGTTCTGGTCGATTTCTGGGCTGACTGGTGCGGGCCGTGCAAGATGATCGCTCCGGCGCTGGAAGAAATCAGCGACGAGCTCGCTGGCAAGCTCACCATCGCCAAGGTCGATATCATGGAGAACACCGATATCGCCGCGCAGATGGGCGTGCAGTCGATCCCGCTGATGGTGCTGTTCAAGAACGGCGAAGCGGTCGCGCGCAAGGTTGGCGCTGCGCCCAAGGGCCAGTTGAAGGCGTGGATCGAAAGCGAGCTTTGATGGCAGCGTCGTCCCGGGCTTGATCGGGGACCGCTTGCTCTCAGGCCAGCACCCTGCCGACGAATTCGTCCCAGATCGCGGGGCTTGACGCGCCGACGAGGCCGGGGGCGTCGTGCTGGTCCACCCGGTATTCGCTGCCATCAAGCCGCGCGGCCTTGCCGCCGGCCTCGTTGAGCCACAGCACGCCTGCCGCGTGATCCCAGGCGAGCGTGCGCTTGAAGCTGGAGACGTCGTTCTCGCCCAGCGCAAGCCGCGGATATTGTTCTGCGGCGCAGCGCGGAATATCGACCAGCGTGTAATGCGGGGCGAGCTTGGCATCGACCATCGCCGATTGTTCTGGGGTGAGGAAGATGCGGCTGACCGCGGTGACGGGCCGCTCGGCCCCTGTGGAGCGCGCCGTGATCCGCTCGCCGTTGACGAAAGCGCCATCGCCGAGGCGCGCATGACAGAACCGGTCGCGCACCGGATCATAGATCCACCCTGCGACCGTGCGGCCAGCATCGGCCAGCGCGATGATGATGCCAAAGGGCTCCTTGCCCTCCGCAAAGTTCGCCGTGCCGTCGAGCGGATCGATGATCCAGCATTGGCCCGAAAGGTGATCGAGCACGCTCTTGTCGGCATGGACCGCTTCCTCGCCGACCACGGCAACCCCGGGGGCGAGCTTGGTCAGGGCTTCGGTGAGGAAAGCCTCGACCTCGCGGTCGACAATGGTGACGGGATCATCCGCGCCTTTCATCTCGACTTCGTGCGCAGCGAGCTGGCGGAAGCGCGGCAGCATCGAGCGCTGCGCTGCAAAGCGCATCAGATCGCGGATTTCATCATCGAGGGCGCTCATGAGCGGTAATCCGCATTGATCGCAATGTAGCCATGCGTAAGATCGCAGGTCCACACACTCGCACGACCATCCCCGAGGCCGAGATCGACCGCAATATCGATTACCTCGCCCTTGAGATGCGCGGCCACCGGCGCCTCGTCATAGCCTTCGACCGGAACCCCGTTCTTCGCCGTCCAGATACCACCGAAAGCGATCGAGAGCCGGTCGCGGTCCGCCGGTTCGCCCGCCTTGCCAACCGCCATGACCACGCGGCCCCAGTTCGCATCCTCGCCTGCGATGGCGGTCTTGACCAGCGGAGAGTTGGCGATGGCAAGACCCACGCGGCGCGCGCTTTCGTCGCTTGCTGCGCCCGCAACGCGGATGGTGATGAACTTCCGAGCGCCTTCGCCGTCCCGCACCACCAGATGCGCAAGTTCGCGGCACACATCGGCCAGGGCTGCGGCAAAGGCATCCGCGCCCGGGCTGTCCCAGCTTTCGATCCGCGCATTGCCCGCCTTGCCCGTGGCGAAGACCATCACCGTGTCGCTGGTCGAAGTGTCGCCGTCGACCGTGATGCAGGAAAAGGTCGCCGCATTGGCGCGTTCGAGCGCTTCCTGGAGGAAGGCCGGCGCGACGTTGGCATCGGTGAAGATGTAGCCGAGCATGGTCGCCATGTCGGGGGCGATCATGCCCGATCCTTTGATGATCCCGGCCAGTTCGACGCGGGTTTCGCCCATCATCGCGCTCGCGCCCGCGCCCTTGGCGAAGGTGTCGGTGGTGCCGATCGCGTTCGCCGCATCCTCCCACCCGCAAGGCTCGGCCACCAGCGCGGCTTCGATCCCGGCGCGGGCCTTGTCCTTGGGCAGCGGCACACCGATCACGCCGGTGGAGGACACGAACACCTGTTCCTGCGGGCAGCCCAGAGCTTCGGACACCTGCGCGCGGATCGCGTCCACCGCCTCGCGCCCGCGATAGCCGGTAAAGGCGTTGGAATTGCCCGCATTGACGATCAGCGCCCGCGCATGGCCCTGCTTCACATCGGCCCGGCCCAGTTCGACTTCGGAGGAGGCGCAGGCGCTCTTGGTGAAGACGCCCGCGACACTGGTGCCCTCGGCCAGTTCGGCAAAGGTCAGATCGGCGCGGTCCCACGCCTTGTAGCACGCGCGGGCGACACGCAGGGTCACCCCGGCAATTGCGGGCATTTGCGGAAAAGGACGGGCGAGGGGCGAGGTATCGATCTGCATGATTTGCGCCTCTAGGCGGGCAGGCCCGTGCAGTAAATCAGCAAAGCTGGTGGACGAAGCGGCTGCGATTCCCTATCTGCCTGTCCGATGACCCGGCACTTCTTCGCCCTTCTGGCCTTGCTCACCGGCCTTGCTGCGCTCGGCAGCCCGGCGCACGCGTCGCTGGCCGAGGCGCTGGCGTGCTCGTCGAGCATTGCTGCGGCCGCCGGGGACGAGGTTGCGGGGAGCGAGAGCGTTGCGGTGCAACCCGTGCCGGCTTCGCTGCGCGCAACCCGCGCTCTGGCCGCGCCTGAGGCGCGCCCTGCTGCGCCGCAAGCGCTGCGTCTTCCGGTCTTGATGGGGATCGAGCGCGCCTACGAATAGGCCCGCGTTTTCGATCACATATCCCGATTCTGACGGCGCCGCGCATGATCGCGGAGCCGTAACCCCAGCAAGCATTCAGGCCCTCGGCAAGCGTCTTTCGCGCCAGGGGCACAAGCGTTCAAAGGCTCGATTTTTCCATGCTCAACACCATCATCAAGACGGTCTTCGGTTCCTCGAATGATCGCTACGTCAAGCAGCTGCGCAAGATCGTCGCACAGATCAATGCGCTCGAACCGCAAATCCAGGCGCTCTCGGACGAGGATCTCAAGGGCCAGACTGCCAAGCTGCGCGACCTGATCGAAGGCGGCTCCAAGCTCGACGACATCCTGCCCGAAGCCTTCGCCACCGTGCGCGAAGCCTCGGTGCGCGTGTTCGGGATGCGCCATTTCGATGTGCAGCTGATCGGCGGTCTGGTGCTCCACCGCGGCGAAATCGCCGAAATGCGCACCGGCGAGGGCAAGACCCTGATGGCGACGCTGGCGGTCTATCTCAATGCGATCGAGGGCAAGGGCGTCCACGTAGTCACCGTCAATGATTACCTCGCCCGGCGCGACGCGGCCGAGATGGGGCGCCTCTACAACTGGCTCGGGCTCAGCGTCGGCGTGATTGTTCCCGGGATGCAGGAGGAGGACAAGCGCGAGGCCTATCACTCTGACATCACCTACGGCACGAACAACGAGTTCGGCTTCGATTACCTGCGCGACAACATGAAGCACGAGCGCGGGCAGATGGTGCAGCGTCCCTTCAACTTCGCGATCGTCGATGAAGTGGACTCGATCCTCATCGACGAGGCGCGCACCCCGCTGATCATTTCCGGCCCGACCGAGGACAAGTCCGAACTTTACGTGGCGCTCGATGCCGTGGCGCGCGAATTGCCGCTCGAATGGCTCGATATCGACGAGAAGGTGCGCCGCGTCCAGCTGACCGAGGACGGGCTTGAGGAAGTCGAGAAGATCCTGGCTGAAAAGGGCCTGCTTGCCACCAGCAACCTCTACGACGTCGAGAACACCCAGGTCGTCCATCACCTCGATCAGGCACTGGTCGCCAATTTCGCCCGCAAGCGTGACACCGACTACATCGTCAAGGACGGCAAGATCATCATCATCGATGAATTCACCGGCCGCATGATGGATGGCCGCCGCTGGTCGAACGGGCTTCACCAGGCGGTTGAAGCCAAGGAGGGCGTGAAGATCGAGCCCGAGAACCAGACCATGGCCTCGATCACCTTCCAGAACTATTTCCGCATGTATCCCAAGCTGTCCGGCATGACCGGCACGGCCGCCACCGAAGCGCCGGAGTTCTGGGATATCTACAAGGTCGGCGTGGTCGAAATTCCGACCAACCTGCCGGTCGCCCGCATCGACGAGGAAGACGAGTTCTACAAGAACACCGCCGACAAGTTCGGCGCGATTGCCAAGGCGATCAAGAAAAAGCAGGAAATCGGCCAGCCCGTGCTGGTCGGCACGGTGTCGATCGAGAAGTCCGAACTGCTGAGCGATTATCTCGACAAGGAAGGGGTCAGGCACTCGGTTCTCAACGCCCGCTTCCACGAGCAAGAAGCCCATATCGTGGCGCAGGCCGGGCGGTTCGGCGCGGTGACCATCGCCACCAACATGGCCGGGCGCGGCACCGACATCCAGCTCGGCGGCAATGTCGAATTCCGTATCGCCGATGAATTGCGCGATCTGCCCGAAGGCCCGGAACGCGACGCCGCCGTCGCTGCCATCCGCGCCGAAGTGGCCGAGGAAAAGGAGCGCGTGAAGGCTGCCGGCGGTCTCTTCGTGCTCGGCACCGAACGCCACGAATCGCGCCGCATCGACAACCAGCTGCGCGGCCGTTCGGGTCGTCAGGGTGACCCGGGCCTGTCGCGCTTCTACCTGTGCCTTGAAGACGATCTGCTGCGCATCTTCGGCCCCGACACGCTGTTCTCCAAGATGATGAAGTCGAACCTCGCGGACGGCGAGGCGATCGGCTCCAAATGGCTGTCGAAGGCGATCGAGACCGCGCAAAAGAAGGTCGAGGCGCGCAACTACGACATGCGCAAGCAGGTGGTGCAATACGACGACGTGATGAACGACCAACGCAAGGTGGTCTACGAACAGCGCGCCGAAATCATGGATAGCGAGGCGGTGGACGATGTCGTGATCGACATGCGCCACGATACGATCAACACCATGGTCGGCACTGCCTGCCCGCCGGGCTCCTATCCCGAACAATGGGATGTCGCCGGGCTCAAGGCCAAGATCGAGGAGACCTTCGGCTTCGAGCCGCCGCTCGACGACTGGCTCGCTGAAGAGGAGGTCGAACCCGAACTGCTCGAGGAGCGGCTGCGCGAGCTGACCGACACCATGTCCGAGACCAAGATCAGCGCATCGGATCCGGCGATCTGGCGGATTGTCGAAAAGGACGTGCTGCTGCGCCAGCTCGATCACCACTGGAAGGAACACCTCGCCACGCTCGATGCGCTGCGGCAGGTGATCTGGATGCGGTCGATTGCGCAGAAGCAGCCGATCAACGAATACAAGCAGGAAGCCTTCGGCCTGTTCGAGACCATGCTCGACACCCTGCGCGAAGAGGTGACCAAGATCCTGTTCCGCGCGGAATTGCGCATCGAGCCGCCGCAGACCGAGAGCCTGCCCGAACTGCCCGATTTCCTCACCGGCCCGCTCGAACCCTTTGCCGGGATTGAAGACAGCGCGCCGATGGTCCCGCAAACGTTCGGCGCTTTGGACAGCGCTGTGGCTGCGGCGACTGGCGGCGGCGACAACCCCTTCGCCAATCTCGACATCAGCCGCAATGCGCCATGCCCCTGCGGCAGCGGCAACAAGTACAAGCATTGCCACGGCGCGGTGAGCTAGGTCCGGCGCATCCGGTCTTGGGATAGGGGCAGGGGCGATGATGATCGGAGCAGTGCCGGCGCTTCTGGCGCTCGCATTCCTTGTCACTGCGCTGCTCTATGCCAGTGTCGGCTTTGGCGGCGGGTCGACCTATTCCGCACTGCTCGCGCTCTCCGGGCTTGATTACCGGCTGCTGCCGCTGATCAGCCTTGCCTGCAATATCGTGGTGGTGAGCGGATCGAGCATCCGCTTCGCCCGCGCTGGCCTGACCCCGTGGAAAAAGGCGGGCGTGATCGTGATGCTGGGCGCGCCGCTCAGCTTTGTGGGCGGGCTCACGCCGATCAAGGAGGAGACCTTCCTTGCGCTGCTCGGCGCCAGTCTGGTGCTGACGAGCCTGACCATGCTGGTTCCGGTGCGCGAAAATGCCGATGGTACACCCACAAAGGCGGCGCGCTGGATGCCGTTGGCGGCCGCGCCGCTGGGCTATTTCGCGGGGCTGGTGGGGATCGGCGGCGGGATCTTCCTCGCGCCCCTGCTGCATCTGTCGCGCTGGCACGAGGCGCGGGGAATCGCGGCGACGGCGAGCCTGTTTATTCTGGTGAACTCGCTGTTCGGCCTTGCTGGTCAGATGGTGAAGAATGGCCCCGGCCTGCTGGGCGCGGCGCTGGGTGCTGCCCTCCCGCTGCTGGTGGCGGTGGTGATTGGCGGCCAGATCGGTAGTCTGCTCGCCGCGCGCCTGCTGCCGCCCAAGTGGATCCGCTGGCTGACAGCGCTGCTGGTGCTGGTCGTGGGCGTACGCCTTCTGGCAGGCGTCTAGGGGCGAAACTGCTCGTCGCCGGGATTGTCTGCGTAGATTCCCCAAGTTGCCGCGCGCTGTCCCGGTCTGGGATAAAACACCTCGACACGGACAGGAGGATGCCGTGCGATGGTCTCGCATTACACTTGAACCGGTCTGTATTGACGCGCTGCGATGCGCGCCCGGTTCGCCGCGCTACACGATAGATCTGCCGCTGATCAGCGACGGCCGGATCGCGCTGCACGAACTCGCCGCCAACCGGGACCGCGCAGTGGTGGCGCGCGAATTGCCTGAAGGTGGCGTCATATCGGGCGCGCTTGAAGTGAAGGACAAGCAATGCATCTTCACTTGGGGTGAGGGCCTTGCCGATGCGCAGCCCCCCACGCGCCTTTACGGCACCAATTTCGGACTCGGCGTTACCGTTGCTCTGCGGCCCGGGGCAGGGCCGGCGGAATTGTTCGAGGTGGTCGCATGCGGCTATCTTCCCGCCGGCCCCCACAAGTTTTCCGCCTAGCCGCCTATCCTGCCGCCTTGTCGGGCAGGCGCGAGTAGCCAGCCAGAAAAGCGATCTGCAGCATCTCCGACAGACTGTGGACGCCCAGTTTTTTCATCACATTGGCGCGGTGCACCTCGACGGTGCGCGGACTGATGTCGAGATCATAGGCGATCTGCTTGTTGAGGTGCCCCTGCACCAATCCTATCAGTACTTCGCGTTCGCGGTTGGTGAGGTGGGCGATCTGCTCCTCTGCTTTCTGCTGCTCATGCGAGGTTACGACCGGCTGTTCGCCAGCGCGGCCCGCCGCTTTGAGCGCAGCCATCAGATCGGACTTGGAAAACGGCTTTTCGAGAAAGTCGATCGCCCCATCCTTCATCGCTCTGACCGCGCTCGAGACCTCGCCGTGGCCGGTCATCATGATCACCGGCATCTGGCAACCCGCCTGGTGAAGCTGCGCCTGCAAGGCGAGGCCTGAAATGCCCGGCATCCTCAGATCGAGCAGGAGGCAGCCCGGTGTCAGCTGCGGGAGGTGCTGCAGAAACTCCTCCGCACTGCCGAAGGATGTGCTCCCGATGTCTTCGGACATGAGCATGAAGGCCATGGAGCGCTGGATCTCCGGGTCGTCGTCGATGATGTAGACATGCATCATTCCTTCTCCTCGACATCACTCTCGCGACCCGCGGGTAATGTGAAATGGAAGGCAGCGCCGCCCAGCGAAGGCGAGCGGGTGGCCCAGATCGAACTGCCGTAGCTCTCGACGATCTGCTTGCAGATCGACAGGCCGACGCCCATGCCGCCGCCCTTGGTGGTGACGAAGCTTTCGAACATCCGGTCGGCCACCTGCGGATCGATCCCCGGTCCGCTGTCCTCGACCACGAATTCGATGTGATCTGCATCATGTGGCATGACTTCGATGCGAAGCCGGCCGCCAGCGCCCTCTCCGGCATGCATCGCCTCAAAGGCGTTGCGGATCAGGTTGAAGAGCACCTGCTGGGCCTGCACCGGATCGACCGCGACCTTCTCAAGGCCTTTCGGGATCGTGATTTCAAGCCGCACGTCGCGGCGGAAACCATTGATCATCGCAAGGGTCACCGAGTTGTCCACCAGCGCGGCGGGATCGGTCAGCTCGATCCGCGGCCGTCCGCCGCGCACGAAATCGCGCAGGCGATGGATCAGCTGGCCCGCGCGCACGGCCTGCTTGCTGCAGCTGTCGAGGATCTCGACGAGCTGCTCGCGATCGGCCAGATCGCTGCGCCGGGCGAGAATGTCGCGCACCCCTTCGGCATAGTTGGTGATCGCAGTTAGCGGCTGGTTGAGTTCGTGCGCGATCGCTGTTGCAAAGGCACCCATCGCCGAAATGCGCGAGGCGTGGGCGAGCTCGTCGAGAATGTCGCGCAGCTGGCGCCTGTCGGCGAGCTGTTCGCCGACATCGCGCAGGAAACCGATGTAATAGGTGCGGTTCTCGACATGGGCCTCGCCCAGCGTGATCTCGACCGGGAAGACATGGCCGTTGCAGTCACAGGCGTTTTCGACCCGGGTAAAGCCCATCATCCGCCGCTCGCCGGTGGCATGATAGCGTTTGAGATAGGTATCGTGCTGGGCGGCATGGGCCGCAGACATCAGCAGGCTGACATTGCGCCCGATTGCCTGCTCCTCGCTATAGCCGAACAGCTTCTGCGCGGCCTTGCCGAAGCCGCGGATGATCCCGGCATCGTCGATCACCACCATGGCAGCGGGCGAGGTTTCGAGGATAACGCGCAGCTGATCGCTCTGCGACAACGACGCGATCAGGCTGTCGTCGGTCATAACCTCACTCAAGGCATTGCCTTTCGGAACATCTCACCCGCTTTGACCCCTGACACCCTTTCGTCCATTGCACAAACTGTCAGGCCATCTCTGGCCCGCGCGGGCTCTCCCGCAAGAAGCGCCCGAGGGCTGTGCCGATGCGATAGCAATGCACGCAGGCGGACCGATATTACGTGATTATACGTAGATTGGGTGAGTCGCTGTAAGAGTTCGCCCATCGACTTGGCACCCAGCCGCTGCGAACCATGCGCAACAGGGCAAATCGTCCACAGGTTGCCCGAGATTTTCGCTTTTGAATCAATCGTATTGTTGGTGGTGCCCGTACGTTTCTGTTCCAAATCGCGACAGAAAACGATCTACGGAGATTCCCCAATTATCCGTGCTGTCCAAGACTAATTAACGTCTTCTTTACCAAGTCAAACGGTGCCGAAGAGAAAAGCTTCGGAAGGGATCACCAGACTACACTGAGATCTCCTTCCGAGTATTTTCGCCGACACGGCATCGATTGGCTGCAACATGGGGAAGAGGCAGCCGTGTCTTACGCACGCAACAGATCGGGGACAGCCTTCGCAGCAGCGCTTGCCGCTGCCGCCGCGCTTGGACTGCCGCTTGCGACACCCGCTGCGGCCGAGGATATCTCCGCGACCGTCTATGCACCCGGCGACATTCCGCCCGGCAGCGGCGCAGGCACCAGCATCACCCTGACCCCGATCTATGTGCGTGCCTCGGTTGGAGGACGCTGCGGCTTTGCCGAGGCGCAGGCGCCTTTCGGTGAGGTCAACCAAGCCAATTTCGATGTGACCGGCTTTGATGCGACCTTCAACTTCGTGCTCGACTGCTCTGGCCCGGCCCGTGTCGCGGTGGTCTCCAGCAATGGCGGCCTTTACCAGGATACGAGCCTGCCCGCAGGCTATGCCAACATCGCCCCTTATGATGTCGGGCTGGCGCTCGCTGGCGACGACGGCGTGACGGCTGCGGCTAGCTGCGATGCGGCCTCGCTCGCTGCCGGCTCGACCAGTTGCTCGGTCGCCTATGGCGGCGCGGGCGGCACCCAGACCAATTTCACCGGCCCGGCCGACGAGGATACCGGCCTGCTGCTCGATGGTCCTTCGACCTCCGGCGCGGTCTCGAGCATCCGTGTGCTGGCCGGCCCCTATACCGGCGCGAGCGTGCTCGCGAGCGGCACCTACAACGACATTCTTACCGTCACTCTGAGCGCATCGCCCTGAAAATGCGCCCAGAATTCGTTCAATCAATCAGGAAGGCAAGGAGAGTAGATATGAAGTATACTGCAGCAAGCATTGCCGTTCTCGCGCTCGTCGCAGCGGCACAGCCCGCAGCCGCGCAAGATGTGAGCGGCACCGTCACGATCACGGGGACCGTGGGCGACAAGTGCATCGTCACCGACGCGGGTGACGTGCCGGATCCCGATTTCGGTGGATTGATCGAACTCGGCCAACTGGACGACACCGACGGCACGCTGCGCAACATTGCGGCGATCAGCGCATCGAGCGATCTCGACAATCTCGGCTTCCGGGTGGTCTGCACCACGGCAACGCCGAGCGTCTCGGTGACCGCTGCGCCGATGGTCAACCCGGCTGTCACCGCACCGGACGGCTATGCCGACACGGTCCACTTCACCGCCGATGCCAATTTCAGCGTCGTTGGCGGCACCGACACTTTCACCGTCGTCACCGACGGCACCGCGACCGATAGCGGCTCGCTCAGCGCACGTCTCGCGACCGGTCCGGACAATGTCCAGATCGATCTGAGCAACTTCCACACGCCGGATCCCGCCGATGTCCTGACTGCCGGGACCTACACCGGCACGGTCTCGGTCACGATCTCGCCGAACTGATCGCAGCCCGGCTGATCCCATCTCATCCAAGGAGACAAGCGCATGAAACCGCTTTCGACATTCGCCGCCCTGTCGCTTGGCCTGGCGCTGTGCTCGCAAGGGCTGGCTGCCCAGACCGCACCGGCTGAGGGTGAAGTGACGATCATTGGCCGCGTTGCTGATCGCTGCCTGTTCACCGTGCCTTCCAAGGTCATCGATCTCGGCGAGCTGTCGCTGCCGGGCACCGATGGCAGCGCAGGCCGGCTCGATGCAAGCAAGGTCAACGGCGCAAGCGAGACACTGGAAGGCTGGTGCAACGGGACAGCTGCAACAATGACGGTCGAGGCTTTGCCCATCGCCAATGTCAGCTTCACCGCCACCCCGCCTTCCGGTTTCGACCGGGTGGTCAACTACACCGCGACTGCAACTGCAAACGCGGTGGCGGGATCTGACACCTCGGTCACCTCAGGGGCCGGCAGCGCGGTTGCTGTCGGCATGTTCACCGGGCCGATCCCGGTCGCTCTCAGTGCCGCAAGCTCCCCCGGCAGCGGCATCCTTGTTGCGGGCGACTATCAGGGTCTGGTCCGGGTAACGCTGGCGCCTAACGTCAGCTTCGGACAGCCGGAGTAATCCGGTGTCGGCCCCGCACACCCCGAAGGCTCCGGTAAGCGGCATTCCGGTGCTCGCCGCCGTGCTTGCCTGCCTCTGTCCCGCGCCGCTGCTCGCCCAGACCCAGGGCGACAGCGACGAGGGCGAGGTGCAGGTGATCGGTTCGGTCGCGCCGATCTGTATGCTCGGCGAGCCTTCGGAACGCGTGATCGATCTCGGCACGCTGATCGACACCTCGGGGCCGCGTATCGGACGCATGGCGGCGCTCGCACCGCGCAGTGTCACCATGCCGGGCAGCTTCTGCAACTACGCCAACACGATGGTCTCGATCGTGGCCAGCGCCATGACCGAGCAAAGCGGAGCCGCGCTCAACACCGGCTTCAGCCGCACCGTCAACTACCGCGTGGTGGTAGGGCCTTGGGCAGCGGCCGAAGCCGATCTGCTGACCGCCGCCGCAGCCGATGGCAGCGGTCCCGCCGGCAATGCCGCCAGCGCCAGCCAGCCGCTGCCGCAGGTTTCGGACCTGACGATGGATCTTTCGGGCTTTGCCGCCCCGTCGGACGCGCTGCTGGTGGCCGGCGAATATTCCGGGCTGATCACCGTCACGCTCGGCCCTGCCACGCAAATGTGAAGGATAGACCCATGAAACGCCTGCCCATTCTCGCCGCCACCACTGCCATTCTGGTGCTCGCTGCACCGCTTGCCGCGCAGGACAATGGCGGCTCTGCCACCGATACCGAGCAGTTTCAGGTGATCGGCACGGTGCCTGCGCTGTGCTCGGTCGGCATCCCCGACAACAGCGGCGGCGTGTTCGACATGGGCGTGCTGGTCGACACCACCACCGGCCTGCTGCGCACCGATCTTGCTGCGCCCGACAAGCTGCTCGCCGGCGCCTTCTGTTCGGCGCGCAGCACGATCGTGATCGGTGCCACGCCGATGCAGGCGCTCAACTTTGCCGGAACCCCGCCTGCGGGCTTCTCCAGCGCAGTCGATTACACCGCGACCGCGCGCGGCTGGACGGTGACGCCTGCCACCTTCAACACGGCGGCCAGCACCAATCCGGGTGCGACCCAGGTGCGCGCCAGCGCTTTTACCGGCGATATTGCGGTCGGCGTCTCGAACTTTGTCACCGCTGGCGGGGCGAGCCTGCGTCCGGTGGCCGACGACGAATATCTCGGCGAAATCACTGTCACTCTCTCGGCGGCGGAGTAGGTCCGGTGCTGCGCCGCCCCATCCTCGTCTGCGTGCTGGCCGCCAGTCTCGGCGCCTTGCCTGCCGCCCTCGCGGCGCAGGAGGGGGCAGGGCAGGGCGCCACCGCACAGGACAGCGCCGAATTCCTCGTTGCCGGGCGCACGCCTGTGGTCTGCACGCTCACCAGCGGGCCGGGTTCGGGCGATGGCTTCAACAATTTCAGCAGCGCCGACCGCAACGTCTACCGCGTCGACCAGATGATCGATGCCGCAACGCTCTCGACCCGCGCAGCCTCCTTCGAGCTGACCTTGAACGGGGTGTGCAACACCGCGCACCGGATCCGCATGGAAAGCCTCAACAACGGGCTGTGGCAATTGTCCGAAACCCCGCCGACCCGGCCCGCAGGCTTCGGCACGGCGGTGCCATATGACCTCACCGCGCGCTGGACCGATCAGGTGGTGCAGATTTCGGCCGATGCCGCGATCCGCCAACCGCGCGAGCGCAGCGTTCCGATTGCCCGTCCGGCGAGCGGCGATCTGCGGCTGCGGTTCGAGATCCTCGCGGGCGCGACCAACCTGTCGGCCAACGCCCCGATGGTCTCGGGCGCCTATTCCGACACGCTGACGATCATTCTGGAGCCCCAACAATGAGCCCGCGGACCCTGACCCTTGCGGCGGCATCGGGCTGCATGATCGCCGCCATGCTGCCTGCTGCGCTCCATGCGCAGGACCGCGCCAACGGCACCTTCGAGCCCGCCGCCCGCCAGCGCATCGAGGTGGTCGCGACCGCTGCGCCCGCCTGCAACATCGCGCCGGGATCGGTCGCCGGATCGGACAATGCCAGCTTCCAGTCCTCGGGCACCAGCGGCGGAACCGTGGCGATCACCCGCTTTGCCGACCCGCAAACCGCCCGGGCCAACCCGGCCTCGGTTCAGGTCGAGATCCCGGTGGTGTGCAACAGCGCCCACGCGGTCTCGTTGCGCAGCGCCAATGGCGGGATGCTGCGCAGCGGCGGTGCACCCGGCACGGTCGCGGGCTTCATCCAGTTCCTGCCCTACACCGTTGCGCTCGACTGGGTCGGCCAGACGCTCACCGGCACGTCCGACCTGTCCGAACCGCTGCTGCTGGGCGTGCCCAATGCCGGGCAGGGCCTGCTGCGGGTCGATATCGCCATTGCCGGCTCCGACGCGCCGATGGTCGCCGGGGCCTATGCCGACACGCTGCAGATCGAAATCACCGCAGCGAATTGACCGAAACCACGAGAGGAAGGCCTGACGCGATGCGTATCTGGAGAAAGCTGGCACTGGCGGCGGCGATGGCGACAGCGGCGGTGGTTCCCGTCAGCCCGGCCTGGACCATGACCGTCCAACCGGTTGTGATCGATCTGTCTTCGCTCGGCAGCGGCATGTCGCGGGTGGTGACGGTGGAGAACACCTTTGCCACACGCTTGCCGGTCGAATTGCGGATCGAGGAACTGACCTTCGAGAACGGCCAGCTGGTCAACACCCACAAGGATCCTGGTGATCTGCTGGTGTTTCCGCCCCAGGCGCTGATCGAGCCGGGGCAGACCCAGAGCTTTCGTGTCCAGTATGTCGGCGATCCCGAACTGGCGCAGAGCAAGCATTACTACGTCACCGTCGCCCAGCTTCCGGTAAAGCTTGCCGAGGGGCAGTCGGCGATCCAGATCCTCTACAATTTCCAGGTGCTCGTCAGCGTCGCGCCCGCCGCCACGCGTCCGGCGATCGACATCGTCTCGGCGGCGATCGAGACCAACCGCGAAGGCAAGCCCGTGCCTGCGGTGACAGTGTCGAACAGCTCAAGCGCCCATGGCTATCTGTCCAAGGGGCGGCTCAAGATCACCCAGTTCAACGAGGCCGGCGAGCAGGTCTTCAGCCGCTCGATCTCCGGCCCGGAGATGCTCCAGATCGTCGGCTTCGGCCTGGTCGGTGCCAATACCACCCGCACCATCCAGGTGCCGGTGGAGCTTCCCTCAGCAGGAGGACGCGTGGATGCGCGATTCACGCCTGAATAAGCGCCGCGGCCTGCGGTTCGTCCCCTCGTTGCTGGCGCTTGCGCTGGGCACGGCGTTTGCCGCGAGCCCGGCGGTGGCGGCCGATCAGGAGGACCTTGCCGGCAATGCCCGCCCGTCCGAGATCATCCTGCCGGTCAACCGCGGGTCGAGCGCCGAGCCGATCGACCTCAACCCGACCGCGCGCGATATCCGTCTGACCATCTCGGCGGTCGACGGGCCGGTGATCCTTGGCGATGTGCCGGTGGTGGTCACCGCCGATGACCGGCTGCGGATCGCCTCGCGCCGGGTGCTCGATCTGCTCGCCGAGGCGGTCGATGCCGACCGGCTGCGCGCGATCGAGGGCACGATCCTCGTGCCGCGCGAGATCAGTATCGAGGAATTCGAGGCCTCGGGCATCGGGTTGCGGTTCGATCCGCGCAAGCTCACGCTCGAATTTGTCGTGCCGAGCGAGATGCGCGCCACCCGCAACCTGCAGGTCAGCGCGCTGGATCGCGGGCGGATCGGGGATTTTCTCGCGCCCGAGGATTTCAGCGCCTATCTCAATATCCGCGGCGCGCTCGACTATGTCAGCGATGGCCCGCTGACGGGCTTGCAAGAGCCGACCATCTTTCTCGATGGCGCGGCGCGGCTGGGCGATGTGGTGATCGAAAGCGAGGCCTTCTGGCAGCCTGGCGCGAACAATGCGCCCGATCTCCAGCGGCAGGGCACGCGGCTGGTCTATGATGATCTCGACAGCCTGTTCCGCATGACCGCTGGCGACCTCCAGCCGGTTGCGCGCGGGTTTCAGGTCACGCCCAACATGGCCGGGCTCTCGCTGGCGCGCTCCTATAGCGAATTGCGCCCGCAGCAGATCATCCGTCCGCGCGGCAACCGCACCTTCTTGCTCGAACGCCCGGCGACGGTGGAGATCTTCGTCAACGGATCGCTGGCCCGGCGCACCCGGCTCAACCCGGGCAACTACAACCTCAACGACTTTCCCTACACGCAGGGCGCGAACGACATCCGCGTCAACATCATCGACGACAGCGGGCGGCAGGAAACCCTGCGGTTCAACATCTTCCTCGACCAGACGCAGCTCGCCAAGGGCCTCACGGAGTTTGCGGTGCATCTGGGCGTGCAGGCCCCGCTTTCCGCCGACGGGCCGGATTATTCGGATGATCTGGTGTTCACCGGCTTCGTGCGCCACGGCCTGTCCGACGCCCTGACGCTGGGCGGCAATCTCCAGCTTGACGAGAACTCGGCAATGGGCGGCATCGAGGCGGTGTTCGGCACCGCCATCGGCACCTTTGCCAGCAACCTTTCGCTCTCGCATGTCGACAATATCGGCGAGGGCTGGGCGGGGACGGTCTCGTTCCAGCGCCTGTTCCAGCGGCCACAGGGCTTTGCGGATTCGCTCAACCTGTTTGTCGAGACCCGCAGCGCGAAATTCGCGCCGATCTCGGTGTTCCTGCCGGTCAATCCCTTCGCCTTCGAAGTGGGTGGCGGCTATTCGCACGCACTCAGCGAGCGCGCTTTCGTGGGCATCGACGGGCGCTATTCCAAGGCCCGCAACGGCTTTACCGATCAGCATAACTACCGCCTCTCGGGCGGCTACCGCGTCAATGACCGCATCAGTCTCAATGCCGAGGCACGGTACGAGAAGAACAATTTCCGCGACGAGATCAGCGCCTTCGTCTCGGTCAACATCCGGCTTGGCGGCTTCTCCAGCGGACGGGTGCAGTATGACACCCGCGACAACCGCGCGCGCGCCTCGTTCCAGACGCTGACCGGGCAGGGCGTCGGCTCGTTCAACCTCAGCGCCGATATCGAACGCAGCGATTTCGGCAGCGGGTTCAACTTCAACGGCAATTACTATTCGAACATCGGCGAGTTCGGGCTGGCCCATTTCGGCGATTTCGGCGGTGATTTCGGACAGTCGCGCAGCCAGCGCACCTCGCTGCGGATGGCGACTTCACTGGCCTTTGCCGGCGACAGCTTTGCCATTGGCCGCCCGATCTACGACAGCTTCGCGATCATCAAGCCCCACGCCAAGCTGAAGGGCGAGCGGATCCTGATCGACCCCACGATCAACGGCAGGGTGGCCGACACCGATCCGTTCGGTGCCGGGGTGCATCCAAGCCTCAATTCCTATTCGGAACGCACCATCACCGTCGAGGCCCCCGAGGCGCCGGCTGGCACCGACCTTGGCACCGGCACCTTCCGGATCATTCCGCAGTATCGCAGCGGCTACAAGATGATCGTCGGCTCGGAATTCTCGCTCACCGCGATCGGTGTGCTGCTCGGCAGCAATGGTGCGCCGGTCTCGCTGGCGATCGGCAAGATCACCCAGGCGGAGGGCGACGACCCGATCAGCTACGAGGTGTTCACCAACCGCGAAGGCCGCTTCGGCATTCCCGGGCTCGCGCCGGGCAAGTGGCGGCTCGAGATGATGGATGAGGAAAAGACCACGGTGATCATCGCCATTCCGGATACGCCGGAGGCCAATGTGATCCGTCTTGGCAATGTTCGTGCAACGGGAAATCAATGAGATGAACAGATCCGCCGCTCGCTCGCTCGCTTTCGCCGCGCTGGCCGCGCTGGCCACCACGGCCTTGCCCGAAACTGCCTCGGCGCAGACGATTACCTGCGGGATCACCGGCAGCGCAGTTGCGCAGGCGGCGATCTATGATCCTTTCGGCAACACCGGCCTGCCCACGACGCGGGTGACGCTGACGATGCAGCGGATCAATCCAGCCGGCGGCGGGAAGACCGCGTTGGTGGCCTTCTACCTGACCGGTCAGGACGAGGGATCGAACAACGCGATCGTCACTCCGATCAGTGCGGCCGGGTCCGTCACGATCTACGGGACCAACCAGAACATCTTCTACAATTACGGCACGCCCGGGCCGCTCCTCAATCTCGCGACCAACACCCCGCAGGGCTACATGATCGTCGAATTCACCGGCAACAACGCTGCTTCGGACTTCGTAACGGTTGTCTTCGATATCCAGCTGCCACGGAATCTCGATATCCCCGCCAATCCCACGATTGATTTCGACGCCAATTATCATTGCAGCGGGACAGGCGGCGGACAGCCGTTCGAGGATGAGGGCGTGATCCCCAATGCGGTGAGCTTCCCCATCAAGGTGCTGAGCGGGCTTCAGGCGAGCTATTCGGGGCATGTCCTCGACTTCGGCGAGGTCGGCGACAAGACCGATGCTGACATCGCAGCCGATCAGGACAATTACACCAAGAGCGGCTGGGTCAATGTCCGAAGCTCCGGCCCCTACACCGTCGATATGGTGTCGCAGAACGGGTATCTGCTGACCTTCCCGGGAGGCAATCCGGCTGATCCGACGCAGCGCCTGCTCTATACCGCGACTTTCGCCGGTCAGTCGGTCAACAATGCCAGCCCGACCTACACCACGGTGATCTGCTCCCGCGCGACGCTCGACACCAAGCAATTGCCGCTGACCGCCGAGCTCAACGAGGGCGGGACGACCAAAGCGCCGAGCGAGGACTATCAGGACATCATCAGCATCACGCTGGCACCGCTGGCAGGCGGTACTCCGGGCGGGCTCAACTGTCCCGCCTTGTGATGCAGCGCGGCCCGGCTAGGCCTCAGCGCGGAACGATGCGGAAGGCGATCGCCAGGTTGGATGCATCTTCGACCTCGGACAGGTCGATCTGCACGCTACGCGAACGCATCGCCGGACCGGCTTCGGCAGCAAGCGCCGCGGTGCCTTCGGAGCCTAGCTGGATGCTGGTGCCGTCCACCGTCACCACCGCACCGGCAAGCTGCGGCGCATAGTCGAGATAGAGGTTGTAGCCGGCCGCGTTGTTGCAGAATTCGCGCAGCACGCCGAGATCGGCAACACCGCCCGCCACGTTAACGACCGGCGCCTGACCGGTGACATGGCAGCTGACGGCAACATGGCCGCGCAGCTCGACACCATAGGACGAGGCCGTGCTCGGCGAGGCAATCATGGCGGCCGCAAGGCCGAGAGCAGCAAGTTTTTTCATCATCGCATGTCCAATAGGGAAAGACAGCGCAAGGCTATGCCGCCATGCTTGGCGCGGTCTTAAAGTTTAAAGTTAATGGCTTGGTCACAAATTCGGGTGCGCCAAGAACGCCGCGCAAGCAGGCACTTGGTCAGCCCAAATCGCCGAGATTTTTTTTGGTTCCGCCGCCTGCGCCTCGCAAAAGTGCGAGGGCAGGGTGGATCATGCGCATCAGAGCGGCGCCGAACCTGCGCGAACAGGCGGCGTCAGGATGCCGGATTTTGGAAGGAAGTGGCTCCCCGAGTAGGATTCGAACCTACGGCCATTCGATTAACAGTCGAATGCTCTACCGCTGAGCTATCGGGGAGCAACCAGCGGCCAAAACCGCTGGCAGAGGCGCGCCTATATGGGGGGCGCTGGACGATTGCAAGGGTGTTTTAGACCAAACCTGCGTGTCCGCTGGAGCATCGGTCGCACCGCGACCGCAAGCGCGAACGCGCGCCCGCAGCGGGCGCAGCTTGCTGCGCGTATAGCGAGGACCGCACGCCGGAGGGCGTGCGGAAAATCAACCCGTGACAAACTGCTCCGCCACGATCCGCTCTTCGAGGCTCTGGCCCTTGTCGAACAAGAGCGTCAACTCGCGGTCCTGCGCGATTTCGAGCCGGACTTCGGCAATGTCGCGCAGTTCCTTCTGATCGGCCACGGCCGCCACCGGACGCTTGGCCGGATCGAGCACCTTCAGGATGATCTTCATCCGGTCGGGCAGGATCGCCCCGCGCCAGCGCCGCGGGCGGAACGGGCTGATCGGGGTCAGCGCCAGCAGCTTGCTGTCCAAGGGCAGGATCGGGCCATGGGCCGACAGGTTATAGGCGGTCGAGCCCGCCGGGGTTGCCACCAGCACCCCGTCGCATACCAGTTCGTTGATGCGCACGCGGTCACCCACGGTCACTTCGATCTTGGCGGTCTGGCGGGTTTCGCGCAGCAGCGAGATTTCGTTGATCGCGCACATCTCGTGGGTCTCGCCGTCCTGCGTCACGGCCTCGACCCGCAGCGGCGCAATTGTCCAGCGCCGCGCTTTGGCGACCCGTGCCGCAATCGCCGCGCGCTTGTCGTAACGGTTCATCAGAAAGCCGACCGTGCCAAGGTTCATGCCATAGGCCGGGATCACGCGCCGCGCATCGATCATCGCGTGTAGGGTCTGCAACATGAAGCCGTCACCGCCGAGCACCACCACGGCATCGGCCTCTTCAAGCGGCACCCATTCGCCTTGCGCGGCAAGGGTCTCGCGCGCTTCCTCGGCCCGCGGCGTGTCCGAAGCCAGCAGCGCAAGCCGCTGAAAAGGTGTGCCATTGCTCGCCATTCGTCCCCTCCACGGGCGGATGCCCCCCACCAGCCCCACGCCGCCACCATGCCACTTATCCACGGCGCCGTGCTAGCGGTTCGCCCTGATGTGCCAGATTTGGCCAGATTGCAATTGATGGAAGGCAGCCGCACAATCTCGCGCTAAAGGGGGCACAGATGGAGCAGGGCCGGACATCTTTGCGCGGATCGGCGCGCGGCGCCTTTCCCGGCGTTCGCCCCGGCGTGCTGGAGGCCGATCTGCTGCGCGCGCTCGACCGGCGCGAGATCGAAGTGCTGTTCCAGCCGCAATTCGCCTGCGCCTCGGGCGCAGTGACAGGAGCCGAAGCGCTGGCCCGCTGGCGCCACCCGACGCTTGGCGAAATCGGCGCACGCGATCTGTTCGCGATTGCCGAGCGGGCTGCGCTGGTCGCCCCGCTGTCGCGCCATGTGGTGGCCCGCGCGCTGGAGGATGCGAGCCACTGGCCGCACAACCTCACCCTGTCGCTCAACATCACGCCCGAAGAACTGGGCGACCCGCGCTTCGCCGCCGATTTCGCCGCGCTGATCGGGCAGTCCACCATCGCTCCGCAGCGGCTGATGCTGGAGATCACCGAGGATCTGCTGCTCAGGAACCTCGCCCAGGCAGCGAGCGCATTGAAGGCCCTGCGCGGACTCGGCTTCCGCACGGCCCTCGATGATTTCGGCGCGGGGTTCTGCAATTTCCGCTATTTGCGCGAGCTTCCGCTGGATGCGTTGAAGCTCGACAAGGTGATGGTCGAGGGCGTGCCGGGCGATCCCACCGCGCTCGCGGTGTTCCGCGCGATCGTGCAGCTCGGCAAGGCGCTGGGCCTTGCGATCTATGCCGAGGGGATCGAGACCGAAATCCAGCGCGCTGCGATCACAGCCGAGGCTTGCGACTACTGGCAAGGCTTCCTGCGCGCCCAGCCGATGCCGAGCGATGCCGTGCTGGCGCTGGCCCGCACGGCGCGGGGCATGGGGCACGGGTAGGGGAAGGCGGCATCATTCGGTTGCCCGCCGCAGCGACTTTCGGCAAGGTCGTGCTGTGAAGCTCTTCCACAATCCGATCCGTCTGGTGCCGAGCCTGTTTCTGCTCGCCATTGCGATCGGGACCGCACTGCTCAGCCTGCCGATTGCCACCGCAGACGGCGTGCGGGCGCCGTTCCTCACTGCGCTGTTCACCGCCACATCGGCCGTGGCAGTGACTGGGCTGGTGGTGGTCGATACCGGCTCCTATTGGTCGCCATTCGGACAGGTCGCGATCCTGCTGATGTTCCAGATCGGCGGGCTCGGGATCATGACGGCCGCGACGCTGTTCGGTATCATTGCCGGGCGCAGTTTCGGGCTGCACGAACGCCTCGCCACGCAAGTGGAGCGCGGGCGGCTGGAACGCGGCGATGCACTTTCGGTGCTGAAGCTCGTCATCGGCGTGACGCTGGCGGTGGAGGCGGCGGTTGCGCTGGTTCTCGCCATCCGCATGGCTGCGGCCTATGACATGGGCCTTGGCATGGCGCTGTGGAACGGGGTGTTCCATGCCGTCAGCGCCTTCAACAACGCCGGCTTTTCGACCCATGCCGACAGCGTGATGGGCTACCAGAGCGATCCGCTGATCCTCATCCCGATCATGGTGGCGATCACGCTCGGGGCCATCGGCTTTCCGGTGATGCAGGACCTGCGCGACAAGCGGTTCGACTGGCGGCGCTGGTCGCTCCATTCCAAGGTCACGATCTATGGCTCGGCGGCGCTGCTGGTGCTGGGCTTCGTCGCGATCCTGGCGATGGAGTGGAACAATGCGCAGACCCTCGGCCCGATGGCGCTGGGAGACAAGGCGCTGAACGCGGCGTTCCACTCGGTCATGCCGCGCACGGCGGGCTTCAACAGCCTCGATGTGGGCGCCTTCCGCGAATCGACCCTGATGGTGAACTACCTCCTGATGTTTATCGGCGGCGGCAGTGCGGGCACGGCGGGCGGGATCAAGGTGACGACCTTCATCGTCCTGTTCGCGATTGTGCTGGCCGAAGTGTTTGGCCGGCGCGATGTCGGGCTGTTCGGCCGCCGGTTCGGGCACGAGGTCGAGCGGCAGGCGCTGACCGTCACCGTGCTCGCCGCATCGTTGGTTTTCGCGGCGACCACCTATATCGTCTCGATCACTACCCTGCC
This sequence comes from Erythrobacter sp., assembly GCF_035194505.1. Lineage (NCBI taxonomy): Bacteria > Pseudomonadati > Pseudomonadota > Alphaproteobacteria > Sphingomonadales > Erythrobacteraceae > Erythrobacter > Erythrobacter sp. Next base: position 233,984 of record NZ_CP136573.1, read on the forward strand.
GCTGGCCGAGGTGCTGTTCGAATGTATCTCGGCGTTCGCAACGGTCGGCATGTCGACCGGGATCACTGCCGATCTGCCACCGAGCGCGCAGGTCGTGATTGCGGCTCTGATGTTCATCGGCCGGGTCGGCATGATCACCTTTGCCACGGCGCTGGCAATCGGCAGCCATCCGCAGCTTTACCGCTATCCCAAGGAGAACCTCATTGTCGGCTGATATGCGCAAACCCGTTCTGGTGGTGGGGCTTGGCCGGTTCGGCGGGTCGGTTGCCCGCCGGCTTGCCAGCATGGGCACCGAGGTGATGGGGGTCGATTGTGACCCCGAACTGGTGCAGGATCATGCCGAACACCTGACCAAGGTGGTCGAGGCGGATTGCACCGATCCTGCCGTGTTGCGCCAGCTGGGCGCGGGTGATTTCGCAACGGCAGTGGTCGGCATCGGCACCGACGTCGAAGCCAGCGTGCTGACGGTGCTGGCACTGGCGGACATGGGCATCACCAATATCTGGGCCAAGGCGAGCAACGCCAATCACGCCCGCATTCTGGAACGGATCGGCGCGACCCATGTGGTCTTCCCCGAGGAGCGCATGGGCGAGCGTGTGGCGCATCTGCTCAATGAACGGCTGCTCGACTTCATCGCCTTCGACGACGAATTCGCCATCGCCCGCCTCAGTGCGCCAGAGCCGATCATCGGTCTGCCGCTGGTCACCAGTGCGTGCCGCAAGAAGTACAATGTCACGGTTGTCGGCGTGAAACGCGCGGGCGAGGCGTTCATCCACGCGGTGCCCGACACGATCATCTTCCCCGATGACGAACTGGTGGTCTCGGGCAAGATCAAGGATATCGAACGCTTCTCGGCGATCTGACCGCTTACGCCGCCTTCTTCGCTTTTGCGGCTTTCTTCACGATCCCCGAGAGCCCCTTGGTCAGCTGGAACAGCCCGTTCAAACGGCTGAGCGGATCGCCCCAGGCACGGTTGATCACCAGCTTCATGTCAGGGCGCAGCTTGGCGGTATCCTTGCCGCCTTCGTTGAGGCGCGCGACATAGGCGATGAGGCCTGCCGGATCGGGGAAGTCGTCCTTGTAGAACGCCACCAGCGTGCCGCGCGCGCCCACATCGATCTTGGCGATATTGGCGGTGATCGCCTGATGCTTGATCTCGATGAGGCGGATGAGGTTCTTGGTGGCTTGCGGCAGATCGCCGAAGCGGTCGATCATTTCGGCAGCAAGGCTCTCGATCTCGTTCTGCCCCTCGGCCTGGTTCAATCGGCGATAGAGCGCCATGCGCACAGTGAGATCGGGGACGTAGTCCTCCGGGATCATGATCGGCGCATCGACCGTGATCTGCGGGGTGAGCTTGTCCGAGGGGCGATCCAAACCCATCTCGCCCGCCTTGGCCGCCAGAATCGCCTCCTCCAGCATTGCCTGATAGAGCTCGAAGCCGACTTCGCGGATATGGCCCGATTGCTCGTCGCCCAGCAGGTTGCCCGCGCCGCGAATGTCGAGATCGTGGCTCGCCAGCTGGAAGCCTGCGCCAAGGCTGTCGAGATCGCCCAGCACCTTCAGCCGCTTCTGGGCCACTTCCGAAAGCGCCACGTCCTTCTCGTGGGTGAGATAGGCATAGGCGCGCAGCTTGGCCCGGCCCACGCGCCCGCGCAGCTGGTAGAGCTGGGCGAGGCCGAAGCGGTCGGCGCGGTGGATGATGATGGTGTTGGCGGAGGGAATGTCGAGCCCGCTTTCGACGATCGTGGTCGAGAGCAGCACGTCATACTTGCGATCGTAGAAGGCACCCATCCGGTCCTCGACCTCGCCGGGGCTCATCTGCCCGTGGGCGGAGACGGACTTCACTTCCGGAACGTTTTCGCGCAGCCATTCCTCGACATCGGCCATGTCCGAGATGCGCGGCACGACGATGAAGCTCTGCCCGCCGCGGTGATGTTCGCGCAGCAGCGCCTCGCGGATCACCATGTCGTCCCACTCCATCACATAGGTGCGCACCGCAAGGCGATCGACCGGCGGGGTCTGGATGGTGGAGAGTTCGCGCAGGCCGCTCATCGCCATCTGCAACGTGCGCGGGATCGGCGTGGCGGTGAGGGTGAGGACGTGGACGTCGGCGCGCAGCTGCTTCAGCTTTTCCTTGTGGGTGACGCCGAACCGCTGCTCCTCGTCGACGATCACCAGGCCGAGGTTCTTGAACTTCGTGGTCTTGGACAGGATCGCATGGGTGCCGACCACAAGATCGATCTGCCCGCTTTCCAGTCCCTCTCGGGTCTCGGCGGCTTCCTTGGCGCTGACAAGGCGCGAGAGGCGGCCGACCTTCAGGGGAAAACCCGCGAAACGCTCGGCAAAGTTCTGGTAGTGCTGCCGGGCGAGCAGCGTGGTGGGGGCGACGACGGCAACCTGTTGGCCGGCCATGGCGGCAACGAATGCGGCGCGCAGAGCGACTTCGGTCTTGCCGAAGCCAACGTCGCCGCAGACGAGCCGGTCCATCGGCCGGCCGCTTTCGAGGTCACCCAGCACATCGCCGATGGCGCGTTCCTGATCCTCGGTCTCGGCCCAGGGGAAGCGGTCGACGAACTGGTTGAGGCTGGCATCCTCCGCCGCCAGCACAGGCGCCTGCCGCAAGGCGCGCGCGGCGGCGACCTGCATCAGCTCGCCGGCAATCGCGGTGATGCGCTCCTTGAGCTTGGCGCGGCGGCGCTGCCATGCCTCGCCGCCCAGCCGGTCAAGCGCGACGGCGTGTTCGGACGAGCCGTAGCGCGTTAGGACGTCGATGTTCTCGACTGGAATGAAAAGCTTGTCGCCGCCCGCATATTCGAGCGCGACGCAATCGTGCTGGCTCTTGCCGACTGGAATGGCTTCGAGGCCCAGATAGCGCCCGATGCCGTGTTCGACATGGACCACCAGATCGCCGCGCGACAGCGCCTGAAGTTCGGCGAGGAAAGCGTCGGAATCCTTGCGCTTCTTCTTGCGCCGCACCAGCCGGTCACCGAGTACGTCCTGCTCGGTGAGGAGTTCGAGCGCCTCGCCCGCAAAGCCCGTCTCGAGCGGCAGCACCACCACCGCGACCTTGGCTTTTGCAGCAAGGCCGAGACCCTGCTGCCAGCTTTCCGCCACAGCGGTCGGCGCGCCGGCCTCTTCTAGGATCGAGGCGATGCGCCGCGCGCTGCCGGTGGAATAGGCGGCGAACAGCGGCTTGCGGCCCGCCTTGGCAACCGCCTTCAAGTGTGCGGCGGCGGCTTCGTAGACGTTCTCGCCCCGCCCGCGTTCAGGCGAGAAATCGCGGGCCGAACGGAAGCCGAAATCGATCGTGCCAGCGCCCGCTTCGGCGGCAAAGCCGGTGGCGCGGTGGGCCGGGGCCTTGGCGAGGCCCGCATCGAATTCGGCGCGGGTGAGATAGAGCGCGTCCGGCGAGAGCGGTCGGTAGCTTCCCTTGCGCTCGCTGGCGATGCGGCCGCGCTGTTCGTGATAATCGGTGATATCCGAAAGCCGCTCCTCCGCCGCGCCCAGCGCGCTCTGGTCGATCACGACCAGATCATGGGGCGCAAGGTGATCGAACAGGCTCGCCATCCGCTCCTCGAACAGCGGCAGCCAGTGCTCCATCCCCGCCAGCCTGCGCCCGTCCGACACGGCCTCGTAGAGCGGGTCTTGCGTGGCATGGGCGCCGAACATTTCGCGGTAGCGGGTGCGGAAACGCTTGATGCTGTCCTCGTCCACCAGCGCTTCGGACGCGGGTAGCAGCAGGTGGCTGTCGATCCGTTCCACCGTGCGCTGGGTGGCGGGATCGAACAGGCGCAGGCTCTCCAGCTCGTCGCCGAAGAAATCGAGCCGCAGGCCATTGTCGAGCGAGGAGGGGAAGATGTCGACGATCGACCCGCGCACCGCGAATTCGCCGTGATCGATTACCGTGTCGGTGCGGCTGTAGCCCTGCCGGGTGAGCAGCGCGGCAAGGCTCTCGTGCCCGATCTGCGTGCCGACACGAAACTCGCGCACGGATTCGCGCACACGGAACGGCGTGAGCACGCGCTGGAGCACGGCGTTGACGGTGGTGAGCAGCAATTGCGCCGAGGCGGCCGGGTTCTGCAATCGGTGCAGCGCGGCCAGCCGCTCGGCACTGATCGAGAGCGCAGGGCTGGCGCGGTCATAGGGCAGGCAGTCCCATGCCGGAAACTCGATCACCTCGACTTCGGGCGCGAAGAAGCGCGCAGCCTCTCCCGCCACGCGCATCGCCGCTTCATCGGGCGCGATGAACACCGCGCGCTGCCCGCCCTTTATCCCCTGCGCCGCGCGCGCGAGATCGGCCAGCACCAGCGGCAGGCTCCCGCGCGGCAGCGAGGACAGGGTCAGCGGCTCACGGGTGGCAAGGATGCGGTTCAGATCGGGCATTGGTTTCCATCAAGCATCGCTTGGCCCAGCGGTTCCCGCCGGACGTGCGGTGCCCGGCCCCTAGCGCGGAATGTCGACGTAATCGAGCTTCTGCATCACCGTCAGCAGATCGCCCGCGATATGCGCCGGCGGCACGGCGGTGCCGAGCGCCCAGGCCATGACATCGACATCGTCTTCATCGAGCAGCGCTTCGAACCATGCGAGTTCCGCCTCGGCCCAATTGGCATGATAGCGGTCATAGAAGCCGCCGATCATGTAATCGGCCTCGCGCGTGCCGCGGTGCCAGGCGCGGAACTTGGCGCGGGCGAGGCGCTGGGCAAAGGAGGGCGTGTCACTCATGGGGCGCATCTAGCCACAGGTCTTCGCCGCTTCAACTCGCAATGACGCTGCCCAAGTGATAGCGAAGGCCCATGCGCCCCGAGGCTCTCAATCCGCTGTTTGCCGAAGTCCAGACGCTGGAAGGCGTCGGGCCGAAGCTGATGAAGCCGCTTGAGAAGCTCGGCCTGACGCGGGTCAAGGATCTCGCCTACCACCTGCCCGAACGCTTCGTCACCCGCCGCGCGATCGCCGATCTCGATAGCGCGAGCGAGGGCGAGCAGGTGATCATCGCGCTCACGCCGGTGGAACACCGCGCGCCGCGTGCCGGCAGCCGCGGGCCATACCGCGTGCTGGCGCAGGACCGTGCGGGCAATGTCTGTTCGCTGAGCTGGTTCGGCAAGGCGGCTTATTCGGCGAAGAAACTGCTCCCCGTGGGCGAGACGCGGTGGGTGGCCGGGCGGCTCGATCGCTATGGCGACATGCTCCAGATCGTTCACCCCGACCATATCGAGGAGGCGAGCGCGGCGCAGATGGAGCGGCTGTCCGAACCGGTCTATCGCCTGTCCGAAGGCCTCACCCAGCCGCGCATTGCGGCACTTGCGCATCAGGCGCTGGCGCGGTTGCCCGAGCTGCCCGAATGGATCGAACCCGGCCAATTGGCGCAAACCGGCTGGCCCGCCTGGCGCGCGGCGCTGCTGGCGGGCCACGAGAGCACCGAGGAAAAGGCGCGTGACCGCCTCGCCTATGACGAATTGCTGGCGAACAGCCTCGCGCTGCTGCTGGTGAAAGCCGAAGGGCGCCGCCGCAAGGGGCAGGCGCTGGCCGGTGACGGGAGCCTGCGCGCCAAGCTGCAATTGCCCTTCGGCCTCACCGGCGCGCAGGCGCGCTCGATTGCCGAGATCGAGGGCGACATGGCGCAGGAGGCCCCGATGCTGCGCCTGCTGCAAGGCGATGTCGGCGCGGGCAAGACCGTGGTCGGCCTCAATGCCATGCTGATCGCGGTCGAGGCGGGCAAGCAGGCAGCACTTCTCGCCCCGACCGAAATCCTTGCGCGCCAGCATTTCGAGACACTGCGCAAGCTCGCCGCGCCTACGGGTGCCGAAGTCGCGCTGCTCACGGGCCGGGCCAAGGGCCGCGAGCGCGAGTCGATCCTGATGGGCCTGCTCGATGGCTCGATCGACATTCTGGTCGGCACCCATGCGATCTTTCAGGAGAGCGTCACCTACCGCGATCTCGGCCTCGTGGTGATCGACGAGCAGCATCGCTTCGGCGTCGCGCAGCGGCTGGCGCTCGCCGCCAAGGGTCGCCGCGCGCCGCATACGCTCGCGATGACCGCAACCCCGATCCCGCGCTCGCTGACGCTGGCGCAATATGGCGAGATGGATGTCAGCCGCCTCGACGAATTGCCCCCGGGGCGGCAGGCGATCGACACCCGCGTGGTGCCGCAGGAGCGGATGGGGGATGTCGTAGAAGGCCTCGCGCGGCATCTGGCGGGCGGGCAACAGGCCTATTGGGTGTGCCCGATGGTGCGCGATAGCGAGGTGGCCGATATCGCCGCCGCCGAAGCGCGCTATGCCGCGCTGAAAGAGCGCTTCGGCGAGGATATCGTGCTGGTCCACGGCCAGCTGCGCCCCGAGGTGAAGGACGCCAACATGGAGCGTTTCGCCAGCGGCAGGGCGAAGCTGCTGGTTGCCACGACAGTGATCGAAGTCGGCGTGGATGTGCCCGCGGCGACGCTGATGGTGATCGAACAGGCCGAGCGTTTCGGCCTCGCCCAGCTGCACCAGCTACGCGGCCGGGTGGGGCGGGGCGCAGAGAAATCCGTCTGTCTGCTGCTGCGCGGAGGCGAATTGTCCGAGACGGGCCGCGCGCGGCTGGCGCTGATGCGCGAGACGCAGGACGGGTTCCGCATTGCCGAGGAAGACCTTGCCCTGCGCGGCGGGGGCGAGCTGCTCGGCACGCGGCAATCGGGAGAGGCGGCGTTCCGCATTGCCAGCCTCGATCAGGTGCAGCGCCTGCTGCCCGCTGCCCATGCCGATGCCCGTCTGCTGATGGAGCGCGACGGCGGCCTTACCTCCCCGCGCGGCGAGGCGGCGCGGTTGCTGCTCTATCTGTTCGAACGGGACTGGGGCGTGCAGCTGCTGCGGGGCGGCTAGAGCCGGACTGCAACGCCCTCTTCGACAAAGCGGCGGGCCAGCGCTTCGGCCGCTGCCGAGATTTCGTCCCACACCTCGGCAAACAGGGCTTCGTCACCGTAATAAGGATCGCGCACCTGCGCGCCCTCGCTGCCCTCCAGCGCGTCCATCAGCATGGCGATATTGGCGGTGGCATCGCGCGGCGCCTGCGAACGGACACCGGCGAGATTTGCCTCGTCCATTACGATGATATGGGTGAAGCGGTAGAAATCCTCGCGCGCGATCTGGCGGGCGATCTGCACGGTGATGTCCACGCCATTGCTGTGCGCAGTGGCAATCGCGCGCGGATCGGGCGGGTTGCCGATGTGGTAGGTCGCCGTTCCGGCCGAATCCACATCGCACTCCAGCCCGTGCCGCGCTGCCGCCGCACGAAACGCGCCTTCAGCCATCGGTGACCGGCAGATATTGCCAAGACACACGAACAGCACAGCGATTTGATGGTGTCCCCTCCCATGCATGGCTGCGGCCTATAGCAGAAAACGAGCGGCAGAAAAGATTGAACTTTTTCAGACATTGTCGTGCTTTACCCATGCCTTTGCCCATCATTTCGGACGCGTGCATCTGGATTATTCGCGGCAATGTCTGCACACCGCCTGCCACCATCGGGAAGGGGACAGATCATGCGCGCATCGCGGCTGGCGACATTGGGGATTTGGGCGAGCCTTACGGCAGCGCCGCTGCAGGCCGGTCCGGTCGAGGATTACGAGGCGCTGCGCGAGGCGATGTGGCAGGCCACCCTCGACAGTTCACCGGGGCTTGCCACCAGCGTCGGAGACCGGCGCGGCGACGGCAAGCTCGGCGATCTCTCGTTGGCCGAATATGATCGCTCGCTGGCCGAGGCGCGGGCCTTTCTGGCGCGGCTCGACGCGATCGACGCCGACGCCCTGCCGCAAGCGCTGAAGGTCGATCGCGCAGTGCTGCGCAGCAGTCTGGTCGCGCAACTCGAAGCCGCGCAGCATGATCACGATCGCTATGTGATCTTCACCAATCGCGGCGGGTGGTTTCTCTCGATTGCCGGTCTGCCCGAGCGCTCGCCCTTCTTCACCCGCGCCGATTATGAAAGCTATGTCGCGCGGCTCGAAGCCTTCGGACGCATCAATGCCGATGGTATCGCCCGCAGCCGCGAGGCAGTGGCGCGCGGGCTGACCCAGCCGTGCGAGCCGATGAAGGGGCTGTCGGACCGGGTCGTCACGCTGCTCGATGATAACCCGCGCGAGACGGTGTTCTGGAAGCCCTTCGCCCGCCGCCCGGATTCCATTACCGAGGCCGAATGGCAAGCGCTGCAGGATCGCGCCGCGCTGGCGATGAGCGAGATCGTCACGCCCGCAATCGGCGACTTTCTCGATTTCTACACCAAGGAATACGAGACCAGGTGCCGCGCCGGACTGCCGGGGATTTCCGAAACCCCGGGCGGGGCGGCCTATTATGCCAACCGGGTGAAGAGCTACACCACCACCGATCTGACCCCTGATGCGGTGCACCAGCTTGGCCTCTCCGAAGTCGCCCGCATCCGGGCCGAGATGGAAGAGGTCGCAAAGGCGGCAGGCTATACCACGCGTGAGGCCTTCATCCAGCATCTGCGCACCGATCCGCAGTATTACCTCACCGATGCGAACGCCTACATGATGCACGCCGCCGCGCTGGCGAAGCATATCGACGGCTTCCTGCCCAAGCTGTTCGGCCGCCTGCCGCGCCAGCCCTATACCGTGCTACCGATCCCCGCCGCCAACGCTCCGGGCAACACCACGGCCTATTACGAGCCCGGCTCCTTTGCTGCCGGACGCCCGGGGATTTACCGCGTCAACACCACCGAGCTGAACCAGCGGCCCTTGTGGGAACTGCCAGCGCTCGGCGTGCACGAGGCGATGCCGGGGCACCACTTGCAGATTGCGCTCCAGCAGGAGCTCGACATCCATCCGCTGCGCGCCAACGGCACCTTCTTCACCGCCTTTGTCGAAGGCTGGGGGCTCTATTCCGAAAGGCTCGGGATCGAGATGGGGCTCTATGACACCCCGGCCAAGGAAATGGGGCGCCTGTCCTACGAGATGTGGCGGGCGACGCGGCTGGTGGTGGACACCGGCATCCATTCCAAGCGTTGGACCAAGCAGCAGGCGGTGGACTTCATGCGCGATAACACGGCGCTGAGCGCGGCCAATATCGATGCCGAGGTCAATCGTTACATCACCTGGCCGGGGCAGGCGCTGGCCTACAAGGTTGGCGAGCTGAAGATCCGCGAATTGCGCGCGCGCGCCGAGCAGCGGCTGGGTGCGAAGTTCGACCTTCGCGAATTCCACGATGTGGTGCTCGAAAACGGCTCTGTGCCGCTATCGGTGCTGGAGAGCCACGTCGATGCGTGGCTTGCGAAGAAGACCGCTGGTTAGCCCACCGGCATTGGCTGGGTGCTCGCCAGCACCTCTTCGGTGATCCGGCGGATGTTGACCCTGGCTTTCAGGCGCGCGCCGAGCAGCGCGGTGCCCGATACCTTGCGCTGCACGAACAGGGTCTCGATCGGCGGGAAGGCCCAGGTGTCCTTGTCCTGCGCGATCGCCCAGCCTTCCTCGCGCAGGAGCGGGATGAAGGCGCGATCGCCGAAGTCGAAGGGCGCATCCGCGCGCATTTCATTGATGACGATATCGATCATCCGATTGACCCGCTCGGGGTGCTTTTCGGCGACGATCGGCATCATGAAGCCGGCCTCGATGGTGGCGGCGAGGACCTCCTGCGCATCGCCCTCGAGCCCGGCCAGCAGCATCTTGCGATAGCCGTTCGCCACGGCCGGATCGACGGGACGACAGGCGCCGAAGTCGAGCAGCACGATCTCGCCCGTCTCGCGCCGGTAGCGGAAATTGGCGAAGTTGGGGTCAGTCTGCATCACGCCGAAATCGAACAGCTCGCGCGTGACGAGCCGGATCAGGCGGGCAAACACCTCGTCGCGGCGTTCGGGGCTCTCGTTGCCGAGTTCCTCGATGCTCACGCCCTCTTCAAAGCTCATCGCCAGGATCGATCCGCGCGTCAGCCCTTCGTGGAGGCGCGGCACGACAAAGCCGTCCACCCCTGCAAGCTGCTCGCGGTAAAGCGCCATCTGCGCGCCCTCGCGCTCGTAATCGGCTTCCTCGTGAAGCTGCTGCTTGGCGGCCGCCATCAGCTTGCCCATCTCCAACTCGGGCGGGGCAAAGCCTGCGACCTTGAGCAGCGTCATGACATTGTCGACATCGGAATCGATCGACTGGGCGACACCGGGATACTGCACCTTGATCGCCAGCTCCTCGCCATCGCGGGTCAGCGCCTTGTGGACCTGACCGATAGAGGCTGCGGCGATGGGGCGGGGATTGAACCAGCGGAATTGCTTGCGCCAGTCCGGCCCCCATTCGCTTTTGAGCACGGCGTCAAGCTGGCGGGTGGGCATGAAATTGGCCTGATCGCGCAGGGTGGCGAGGATGCGCGACAATTCGGGCGGCAGGAAATCGCCCGCATCAAGGCTGATCATCTGCCCCATCTTCATCGCCGCGCCGCGCAGGTGGCTGAGGCGGTCGGTAAGGCGCTGGACATTGCCGGGGGTGAGGATCATGTCGCGCGCCGAGATGCTATCGCCGCTCGCCAGCCGCCTTGCGCCTTCGGCGACCATGCCGCCCGCCACGCCGCCCACCAGCCGCCCGAAGGTGCCCAGCCGCGCCACGCGCCCCGCAGGCACGGCGCGCTGGCGGGAGCGGTCTTCGGGGAGCTTGTCGAAATCAGGGATCTGGTCGTCGTCGGACACGGGGTGAGGGGGCCTTGATCTTTCGGGGGCGTCAGGCGGCTAACGTTCGGGCTGCGGGCCTGTTCCGGCTCAGGAGATGCACAGGCCCCCGTCAACGGGCAGGCACTGGCCGGTGATGTAATCGGAATGGGGCGAGGCGAAGAACACTGCCAGTCCCTCCAGCCCCGCATGATCGCCCGGACGGCGCAGCGGGATGCGGCGGCTCATCCATTCGCCGAATTTGGGATCGGCCTTGGCGGTGATCTCGGTCTCGTAATAGCCGAAAAGGAGCGCGTTGGCGGTGATCCGGTGGCGCGCCAGTTCGAAGGCGGCGGCGCGGGTGAGGCCGTTCAGCGCGGCCTTGGAGGCGGCGTAATCGGACGAGCGGTTGACCCCCATGATCGACTGGCCCGAGGAGGTGGCGATCAGCTTGCCGCCCGCATCGCCGTCCTTCGCGCGTGCGATCATGTGGCGGGTCACATGCTTGTAGACCAGCGCCGCGCCGCGGGTATTGACCGCCATGGTGTGGTCCCAGCCCTCGGCCGTGATGTCGGGGATGGCGGTGCCTGCGCCCGAGATCCCGGCATTGGCGAAACACACATCCACCCGCCCGAAGGCGCCCAGCGTCTGCTCCATCGCCTGTTCGATGCCAGCCTCGTCCGCCACATCGCAGGTCAGCGCGAGCACATCGCCCGCGCCCAGTGTCCGCAATTCCTCCACTGCCGCTGCGTTCTTGTCGGCATTGCGCGCCCAGATCGCGACATTGGCCCCGGCCTTGGCGAGACCGCGCGCCATGGCAAGACCGAGGCCGCCGTTGCCGCCGGTGATGATGGCCGTGCGGCCGGTGAGATCGAACAGTTCCATGGCTCTCCAAGTGGCGCAAACGGCTATCCTGTGCAAGCGCGCGGGAACGCTTGGGCGCTACAGGTTTTGAGCCGCCATGGACGGACAATCTTCGCTTTCTCCCGCCGCTCGCGTTCTGGGATATGCCGGGCTCACCCCTCAGATCATCTGCCTTGCCATGGTGCTGTCGGGCCATGAATGGCGCTATTCGGCGATGGCCGGCGGCTTTGCCTACGCGGCTGCGATCTTCAGCTTCCTTGGCGGAGTGTGGTGGGGACAGGCGGTGCAATCGGGGCGGGCCAGCACCGGCGCCTATCTCCTCGCAGTGTCGCCGAGCCTGCTGGCGGTGGCGCTGTTCCTGCCGTGGACTTTCGGGTGGAGCTGGCCTGGTCCTGCGCTGCTCTACCTTGGCGCGCTGATCCTCGCCTCGCCGCTGATCGACCGCGCGCTCGGCTTTGCCGCGCCCGATTTCCTGCGGCTGCGCTGGCACCTTTCGCTGGGTCTCGGTGGGCTGACGATTGCGCTGGGTCTGGCTGCGGGGCAGGCGATGGGCGTCTAGTCCGCACTGGCCAGCGGGCATCGTTGGCGATGAATTAACCATTCTCATCTAGGCAAAACCCCGGTTTTCAACGCGGACCCCGGGAACTTGATGATTGCTCGTATGCCATCGCTGAAGAGAATGCTGCGCGGCAGCCTCGGCGGCGCCTTGTCCGGTGTCTCTGCGCTCACCGAAGACAAGTCGCTCAAATCGGGCGAGTCACTGCTCCGTCGCAAGCGCGTGAAGGTGGCGATCTTCGCCATTATCTTCGGCATTGTTTCCGCCGCGATCGAAATGCCGCTGCCGGCCGAGGATGCTTTCCGGCTGGCCCGCTCGCAGGTCCGGGCGCGGATGGTGCCGCAGGATGTCGCGATGATCGCGATCGATGACGCCACGCTTAACGAGCTCGGTGTGGCGCTTCCCACCCGCAAGCATGAAAGCGAGCTGATCGACCGTCTGGTGGCCGCCGGGGTTCGGAAGGTCGTGTTCGACCGTGCCCATGCCGATCCCGAGACGCCTGAAGCAGACGCCCAGTTTGCCGAGACGCTCGAGCGCCACAAGGGCAGGGTCTGGCTCGGGATGACACCCGAACTCGAATTCACCTTCCAGAAGGTCGATGCGATCGTCCCACAGAAGATGTTCCGCGATCATGCCAACATGGCGGCGATGGTGGGCTTTTCGGCACCGTTCAACCTTTCGGTGGTGTTCCCGACCGAGGTGGAACTGGCGGGCGGCACCTATCCCTCGATCTCGGCCGTGCTGGCGGATTACGAAGGACCGCCGGTGCGCTATCGGCCCGATTTCGCGTATAATCCCAAGGACATCCCGACCTATCGCTATGCCGATGTGTTGCGCGGCCGGATTGGAGCGAACAAGCTGCGCGGCAAGAACGTGATCGTCGGCGCAACCTACATCGAATCCAGCGACGTTTTCCGTCATCCCCTCTACGGCAAGGTCGCCGGACCCTATTTTCACATCCTCGGCGCCCAGACCCTCAAGCGCAGCACTCCGGTTGACCTGATGTGGTATCCGGCCTTGCTCGTGGCAGGGATCGCCATCCTTTTCCAGGCCCTGCGCCAGTCGCGCTCGTACAAGCCGCTCTGGGCTGCCGTGATCGGCCTTTCTGCGATCACCCTGTTCCTCGATGAAGCGGGGATCAATCTCGACATCCTTTCGGGGGTGCTCGCGGTGATCGCTGCGGCTTTCGGTTTCCACCGGATCTCGCGCAAGTATTACAGCAGCGAGGCCGACGCGATGACCACCAGCGCACTGGGGCTGGACAAGGTCGGCGCCGAGCTCGATGTCTACGCACTCAAGATCGCCAACCTTGCCGAAATGTCGGAAGACTGGGGCGAGCGCGAGCTGGGCGAATTCGTCAACACCCTGATCACCTATGTGAAGGGTCCGGGCGAGGTGGGCGACGTCGCTTTCGAGCGCGACAGCCTTGTGTGGCTTGCGCCCAGGATGGATGCCGCCAGCCTCGAACGCCATGCCGATGGCTTGGCGCTGATGCTCAAGACCGCGATCAGCCACGACTGGCAATCAGCCAGCAGCGCACCGGCGATCGGGATCGATACCAACCATGATCTGCCGCTCGGCCAGCGCATCAAGAAGGCGATGCAGGCCGCCGATCAGGCCGCCAGCCGCGGGGTGCGCTTCATCATCAATGATGCCGCCTATCTCGAAGCGCGCAACCACCGCCTCGAAATCATGCGTGTGCTCGAAAAGGGCCTGCGGGAGCGCAAGATCGGGGTGGCCTACCAGCCCAAGATCGATCTCGCCACAGGCCGCATCGTCGGGGCCGAAACGCTGATCCGCTGGAAGCCGGAAGGGCAGGACTTCGTCAACCCGCAGGAGCTGGTGCTGGCGGCCGAAGCCAATGATCGCATCAACGAACTGACCCTGATCGTGATGGAAGCCGCGCTTACCGAAGGCCGCCGCGCGATTGCTGTGGATCCCGGCTTCAAGCTGGCGGTCAACATGTCGGCCAAGAGCCTCAGCAACACCGATCTGCTGTTCGACATGATGACGATGCTGGGCCGCATCGGCTTCCCGGCGGAAAACCTCACGCTCGAACTGACCGAGACGGCCAAGCTCGAGGACAAGCTGATCGCGCCCCAGATTGCAGCGCTAAAGCAGCGCGGCATCGGCCTTTCGATCGACGATTTCGGCACCGGCCAGTCCAACCTCGAATATATCGAGAAGCTGCCGAGCTCCGAGCTCAAGATCGACAAGAAGTTCGTCCAGCACATGGCAAGTTCGGAAGAAAGCCGCGCCGTGGTGCGTGCGACCATCGAGATTGCCCATTCACTGGGCAAGGTGGTGGTGGCCGAAGGGGTCGAGGACGAGGCGGTCGCCACGGCTCTGCGCGCCATGGGTTGCGACCAGGCGCAGGGCTACCTGTTCGCGCGGGCGATCTCCATGGCCGAGCTGCTGGGCATGATGGCTGAGGGAAGAAACGTAGTTAACGGTTGATTAAGGTTAATTTTGTGTTAAATATGCCTCTAGCTGGTTGGTAGCTATTTGGAGGCAACTATGTGGGAATGGATCGCTGATCTGTTCGGCAAGCGCTAAGCTGCCGACTCGATCGAAACAAGGAAGCCTCGGGAAACCGGGGCTTTTTTGTTGCCTGCGTCCGGAAATCGCGCGACCTGCGCCGTCTCGCATGATGCGGCATGGCCCAGCCCGAAAGACCTGCGAATCCCGTTTTGGGACTCGCGATTCCAGCCTCTGGCGATTCGCCAAAAATCAGCGCGTTAACCTTTTGGGGCTGGCTACGGGGTCGCGAAAAGCGGGTGTGACGGCGCGTTTTCGGCAGCGCGCAGGGCCCCCCGCGCATTGGCGCAGGACAGTGAATTCCGGCCCTCAACGGGCATGTCAGGAACGAGCGCGGCCAAAGCCGAAATTGGTCGTGGATAGCAGCCCGATAGCGAACTGTCTCCAGTAAAAAATTCAATAATAACAGTGGTGTAATAAAATTAACCGTCTGGATTGTAGCCAAGAAATAGGCATGCCCGTGTTAGTGCAGGCAGTGAGAAGGTTCTGTTGCCCTGACTGGCCGGCCCTAACGCAGTAGTTCTGCTACCAACGATGGTTTCTTCTCAATCATGGCTAGCAGCACCTGGGCCGGACCAGTCGGGCGACGTCGGCCATGCTCCCAATTGAGCAATGTGCCCTTGGCTACACCAATGCTTCGGGCGAATGCGCCTTGCGACAGCCCTGTTCTCGCTCTGATGGCGGCGACATCGACGGCAGGCACCTCGACGTGATGGACATTCGAGCCGACATGCTGGCCTTGGGTAAAGGCAAGAGCCTCATTAAGACCCTGCATAATGCTGTCATGTGCGTTCATTGGCTGCCTCCATAGGTATCGACCAGGATCTTGCTTAGCTGGATCGCTGCTGCCTGTTCGGCCTTGGTCAAATTGTCTTTCTCATTTTTGGCGAACACTGTGACCAGAAATATGGGCATGTGCGTGCCGCCAAAAACGTAGATGGTCCGGTATCCGCCGCTCTTGCCACCGCCTTCGCGGGGGATCCTTACCTTGCGTAGGCCACCGCCCAAAGACACTCCCGCATCCGGGTTTGCCGCGATATAGTTCACAAGACCGAGGCGTTCGGCCTCGGTCATGATGGCCTTCGCCCGTCGAAGGAACTCGGGCAGCTCCACGACGGTCTGTAAAGTGGTCATGAAGCCTTATTTATACGTCAATGACCCATAGGTCAATGACGTATGGCTGGGCGCGCTGTCACCTCATTCCAGCATTACATACCGTCCCAGGCGACGCGATCCGACAAAGATGATTCTACCGTTGTCCCGCAACACCCCTATGTCACGTTTCGCGGTTCTCAGCGTGACCTGCCAATGGTTGGCGATGTCCTCGGCGGTGCATTTCTCATTTCGTGCGACTCGCTCCAGAAACCATTCTTGTCTCGGGTTAAGTCCGGAAAACTCGGCACAATTTATGGTGACATCGATGTCACCATAAATGTCACCAATAATGTCACCATAATCAGTGCCGGTTTCGACCTCTGTGCCCGGTCGATCATCGGTTCCAAGATCAATCCTAGCGGTCACTTGCGGCGTTGGCGGCTGGGCGCTCGCATCGGAAATCAGCTCCAAAACCAGTGCCTGGACGGCCGCCGATTTTGCGAAAAGTCTCATCAAGAAATACCCGCTTGGCCCGGATTCGCCGCTCAGCCAATTCTTGACGCTGCGCTCACTTGCGTTGGTCCAGCCCATGATCGTTTTGACTGATCGATGCGTGTCGCCATGCTCCTCTTTCAAAGCGTCCGCGATCAACTCGGCATAGTCCTTTGGCGACTTCGCCAGCCCCACCCACAGGTGCAACATCTTGCCCTTTTTCGGCAACATCCTCCGTCCTTTCCCCCGTTACATTCGCGTGTGTGCGGAACGGTAGGCAGAGGCGCTGATCGGACTGCAGCTGGTGGACGCCCTGGACTGCTGCGGCGGCTTAATTTGAAAGGGCGTGAGTTGAGCAACTGGCACTACGAGGACGGGGGGAAGCGCCCTGAACAAACAGGGCGCAATGTAAGGGCGGCTGAATATGTCCGTATGTCCACGGACCACCAGAAATACTCGACCGAGAACCAGGCAGATGCGATCCGCCACTACGCCACTGCGCGGGGTATCGACATTGTTCGTACCTATGCGGATGCGGGTAAGAGCGGCCTGAAGATCGAAGGGCGCGACGCCCTTAAGCAACTCATCGATGATGTTCAGTCTGGCTTAGCCGACTACACCATGATTCTCGTTTACGACATTAGTCGCTGGGGGCGTTTCCAGGACGCGGATGAAAGCGCCTACTACGAGTACATCTGCAAGCGCGCTGGGATTGCAGTCCAGTACTGCGCGGAGCAATTCGAGAACGATGGCAGTCCAGTTTCGACTATCGTCAAAGGCGTCAAACGCGCCATGGCAGGGGAATATAGCCGAGAGCTCTCAACCAAGGTGTTCGCTGGGCAGGGCAGGCTGATCGAGAAAGGCTACCGCCAGGGTGGCCCTGCGGGCTTTGGACTTCGCCGAACCCTGATCGACGAGAGTGGAGCAATCAAAGGCGTTTTGGGGCGCGGCGAGCACAAGAGCATCCAAACCGACCGGGTTATTTTGACGCCGGGCCCAGAAGAGGAAACAGATACTGTTCGTCAGATCTATCACGCCTTCGTGCATGGAGGCCGCAGTGAGCGCGAGATCGCGGAAGACCTCAACGCCAGGGGGATCCTGACCGACCTCGACCGCCCATGGACCCGCGGCACCGTTCACCAGCTACTGATCAATGAGAAATATGTCGGCGACAACGTTTGGAACCGCCGTTCGTTCAAACTGAAGAAGAAGCGCGTACAGAATGCGCCCGAGATGTGGATTCGGTCTCAGGGTGCGTTCGAGGGCATCGTAGAGCGGGATCTGTTTGAAGCTGCCCATTCGATCATTGCGGCGCGTTCGTTCCGACTGTCAGATGATGAAATGCTGGAAGCCTTGCGCGGGCTCTATGCCAGCAAAGGCCTGCTCTCGGGGATCGTCATCGACGAGTGCGATGGTTTGCCCTCAAGCAGTGCCTATAGCTCCCGTTTCGGCAGCCTGCTGAGAGCCTATAGCCTGGTGGGGTTCACTCCAGACCGGGACTACCGGTACGTCGCGATCAATCGAACCCTGCGCCAGATGCATCCCGATGTTCTCAGGCAGGTACTGGACGGGCTGCGTGGGCAGGGCAGCGATGCCTGGCAGGATCTCACTTCCGACAGCGTCATCGTCAATGGCGAGTTCAGCCTGTCGATCGTCATAGTCCGATGCCTAGTCACGCCAACGGGCCTGCTGCGCTGGAAGATGCGCTTCGACACATCAGCCATGTCAGACATCACGATCGTGGTGCGCATGGACATAGACAATAGGGCGCCGCTCGATTTCTACCTGTTCCCGCGGATCGACGTAACCTCCGAGCGGCTAAGGATGGCCGAAGACAATGGCCTGAGCCTCGACGCCTATCGTTTCGACACCCTGGACTACCTCTATGAAATTGCCGCCCCAGTCAGCATTGCGGAGGCTGCCTGATGACCGAAATGGGCTCGCAACAGATCGAGATGATTCCGATTTCACGGATTAACGTGCTCAACCCCCGTTCCCGCAACAAGCGGCAGCACCGTGAAATCGTGAACAATATCGAGGCAATCGGCTTGAAACGGCCGATCACAGTCAGCTTGCGGCAGGGGCCGGGTGGGCCAAGATATGACTTGGTCTGCGGGCAAGGGCGCCTTGAGGCGTTTCAGATGCTGGGACAGGAGGAAATCCCGGCCGTCGTGATCGAGGCGGCTGAGAATGAATGCCTCGTCATGAGCTTGGTCGAGAATATCGCGCGCCGGGTTCAGCGCCCGATCGATGTGATGAAGGAAATCGGCGAACTCAGGAAACGGGGCTACAGCGAGGCTGATATCGCCCGGAAGATCGGTGTCCATAACTCTTGGGTCAGCATGGTAGTATCGCTGCTCGAGCGCGGCGAGGATCGACTTTTGTCGGCAGTTGAAACTGGTCTCATACCGATAACGATGGCCATGGAGGTGGCAAAGGCTGAAACAGAAGAGGCTCAAAACCTTCTGCTCGAAGCCTATGAATCGGGGAAACTGAAAGGCAAAAAGCTCGCATCTGTCCGTCGCCTGCTTGATCGGCGCCTGCGGAGCAAGAATAAAGGAATTCATTCAGGCCGGTCGGGTTCGCGCGGTGGCAACCGCCGCATAACGGCAAACGACCTGCTGCAGGTCTATCAACGCGAAGCCGAGAAACAGCGCCTGCTCGTGAAGAAATCTGACTTCACCCAGACCCGCCTTCTTTTCGTTGTCGAGGCTATCAAAGATCTCCTGAGCGACGAGGGGTTTACCACCTTACTAAGGGCTGAGGGTCTGGAAACCATGCCACGGGCGCTTGCTATCAAGATTGCGGGAGGCCTGGATGGCTGACTGGCTCCCTCAGCACGTTATCGAAGCTTCTGACGATCCAGACGTTCATCTGGCTTTTGAACGCCAGACCGTTTCAGTCCCGATTTCTGTCATTGTGCCGTTGAAGTCGCTCCGCGAAGGTATTCGCGAGAGCAAGAAATATGCCCAAATTGTAAATTCGATCAAAGCGATCGGGTTGGTTGAAGCGCCAGTCATCATCGCTGACACGCAGCATTCTGGGCGGTACTTTCTGCTCGATGGGCACTTGCGCATCGAGGCACTCAAAGAGCTCGGCACCGAAACGGTCGATTGTCTCGTGGCGACCGACGATGAGACTTACACCTACAACAAGCGTGTAAATCGCCTGCCGCCTCTTCAGGAACATCGCATGATCGCGCGAGCAGTAGAGCGAGGGGTGGCGCCGACCGTGATAGCCGAGGCTTTAGGGCTGGATGTCGCGTCGATACACCGCAAATTTCGCTTACTGGATGGAATCTGCCCCGAGGCCGCGGAGATACTGAAAGACACCATCTGTCCGATGAACGCTTTCGACATTTTGCGCCGCATGTCACCCACGCGGCAAATCGAAGCGGCAGATCTGATGGTCGGTCAGAACAATTTTAGCCTGATGTTCGCAAAAGCTCTTCTGGCCGCAACGCCGGACGATCAGCTCGCGAAGCAACCGAAGAAAGATAAGAAGGCCGATGCGAATGGCCCGACGGCCCAGCAGATCGCTCGAATGGAGCGGGAGCTTGCAGCCCTGCAGACGCAGGTGAAATCGGTCGAAGACAGCTACGGCATCGACAACCTGCACCTTACCGTAGCGCGCGGATACATGGTCAAGCTCCTAAGTAATGCCCTCATCGTTCGGTGGCTTTCTCAGCATCACCAGGAATATCTCAGCGAGTTCCAGCGGATCGCGGAAATGGAGTCGATCGCGCCGGCATCAGCCACGCTGCCAATTCAAGATTGAGTGTGATGGGGACCCGGACCCGATAAGCGCGGGGACCATGGGAGAAGCCGCACTGTGGGGCGGATCGAGCATGGGTGTGGGGATGGCGGCGAACCCGCTCGGAGCCCACTAGGCCGGCCGTCATAAGGACCGGCCGCATGCGCGGTGTTGCCGCGCATGATGTATGAACGGGCGTGCCGGTTATGTGGCGAGCCGGCACGCCCCAAGAGATCGCGCTAATATGATCAAGAATGCTCCGCTGACTTTTTCAGCATTCTAGCAACGCCCTTGGCCAATATTTCACCGACCTCAGCCAGCCTCTCCTTGGCGGTCATTTCGTTGGGGTCTGGGCTGCCGGGGGGCCAATGAAGCGTCTTTGGGCGGGGCGCTGGATACAGATCACCCACAAGAGAGGGCTTCTTTGCAAGCAATGCGAGCAAAACCTTGGCGGCTCCTGTCGGCTGTCGGCGGCCTTGTTCCCAGTTTACCAAGGTGCCCAGAGGCACCCCGATGCTTGCCGCGAAAGCGCTTTGTGACATTCCGGCCTTGGCCCTAATCGCGGATACGTTGACAACTGGCACGTGGGCACGAGGCGGGCGGGTTATCAGATCGTCAGGTGATGCGACGCTTACAGAGACCTTCACGGCTTTCCATGGTTTGCGCTTTTGCCTCATTCCCGATTGCTATTTTGCGTCCCAAACTACGTCAATGGCGTAGTAACATTGCCTGTGCCCGCCACTGTAATTCCAGCACTTTTCCCCGCTAGCTGACGGGAGGCAATAGCAGTCTGAAGTCTGGGCTAAGCCGTCGCGTTTTGGAAACTGTGATTGCCCGTTCCGGGCTCTAGAAACAGCAGAATTCTGTGACCTAGCCCATCTCCGGTCCAGAGGTTGTGGAAAAAATATTGGCTGTTTTGGGGGTGAAATTGGAAAATCTCCAAATTTCTCCGTTCTGAAAAACCCCAGAATTCTGCCGTTTTTCGGCCCCCTTGGGGCAGTTTTGAATTCGCGCGTATTGAATGGTCGTGGATAGCAGCCCGATAGCGAACTGTCTCCATCCGATAGAGTGCAAAAGCTGGTGTTTCAAGAGGCCCAACAAATGTCGCCCCGCATGACCGTTTCTGGCATTTCCCGCCGATTTTTGAATGTATCGCTAAGCGAGGGCTTCTGACAAGGAGGACCAATCGCTGACTAGGTCGTCCCGCGTTGAGCGCGCCTTCGGGTACCGGACGTTCACTCGCGGGTTGACGATATTTTTCCGGTGAACGTCAAAACACCAGTCGCTGGTGGGATACCCCATCCAGTCATTTGTCAGCTTCTTTGGACTGAGATTCGGACGCACCTTCACATGCTTGAGGGATGATAATCGAGCAGGGTCTGCACGACCTCCGCAGCTCAGCCTTGCCTCACTGCGCAGCCGATAAGCCATAGGTCAGACGTTTGCTTTTGTCTTAACCTTTGCCCCCCCTTCTCGTATTCAAGCGCTCCGCCCCCCTTAAGGAGCCGCTCATGTCAACTTCTTTGATCGAGGCCGAGATTAAGCGGTTTCTTCGTGACGACCGCGCCGAGGTGCTTTGCATCAAAGGTAAGTGGGGCGTTGGAAAGACTTTCGCGTGGCGGAAGTGGCTTGCTGATATCGAAGCGGATGGATCCCTGAAGTCGAAGAGTTATGCCTACGTCTCCTTGTTCGGGCTCAACTCCCTGGATATTTTAAAATACTCGATATTCGAAGCGACGGTTACTCCTGAACACCTGCTTACCGGGCCGGACGTATCGACGGTAAACGCGCTCGTCCGGAAGGGCTTTGATCTGGGCCGAAAGTCCAAGGGTTTGCTCGAACCCATTCTGGCGCTGGCTGGCTCCAAGGATGGCGGTGAAGCCTTGTTCCGCAGCGCCTACATGCTCGTGAAGAACCAGTTGGTGTGCCTTGATGACTTGGAGCGCGCCGGTGAAGGCTTGGCACAACGGGACGTTCTTGGACTTGCGTCGGCGCTTAAGGAGCAACGCAACTGCAAGGTTGTGCTGCTTCTCAATGTCGAGGAGATGGCTCCTGAGCAGAAGCAGGAGTTTGAGCGCCAGCTCGAGAAGGTGGTGGACGTTTCGCTTGTATTCGATCCAAACCCTCAGGAGGCAGCTGCAATTGCCCTGTCCGGTAATACCGAATTGGATGATATGCTTCGCAAACGGACGATCTCGCTGGGTATCGTCAACATCCGCGTTATCAAGAAGATCGAGCGATTAGCTGCTCGCATCTGCGCGATCCTAGCGGGCACCAACAAGCAGGTAATGGAGCAAGCTGTCTCGTCTGTTGTCCTAGGTGGCTGGGCGGAATTACAGCCTAGCGAGGCACCAGCGTTCGAGACGCTGAAAAGCTACAACCGCCTCGTTATGTCTCTTAAAGCTGGTAAGAGCGATAGAGAAGAGGAGCGCCCCAAGTGGGCCGATCGGCTGGAGAACTATGACTTTACCCATACCGACGATCTTGACCTCGTCATTTTCGAAGGGGTCCAGAGTGGCTTCTTTGATGAGCAGAAACTGAAATGTGCTGCAAAGTCGCTTGAGGATTCAATCATCCAAAACTCGCGGGACAATTCCTACGCCAAGGCGTGGGATCAATATTGGCATGATCTATCGGTACCAGACGAAAAGCTGCTCAAAGACATTCATACGGGGGCGCTAGAAAACCTTGGGATCATAAATCCGGTCAACCTTAGTGGCACCGCCGGGTTGCTTCGCGAATCAGGTATGAACGCGGAAGCCGATGACCTGATTGATCGCTACATGGAGGCGAGAAAAGACGAGGGGAAAGCCTTCTTTGACCTCTACGAACATCACTTCATGTCTGGCGACGCACCCGATCCTAGGCTTATCGCCGCGTTTGAGGCCAAGCGCGCAACATTCGTAGACGTTCGAGACCCAGGCCAGGTTCTAATCCAAATGAGCGCGCAACAGGGTTGGGAAGAGGAGGATGTTGAACTTCTAGCTTCGCTGACCGCTAAGCAACTTATGGCGGTGTTCGACGCGATGAAGGGCCCCGAACTTAGGCGTTCTATCCAGTTCGCCCACACACTGGCCAAGTCAGGCTCCGAACATGCAGATACGCTCAATGGCCGTCTTGCTGAGGCAATGAAGACGATGGCGGCAAGGTCTTACCATACAAAGCGCCGGTTGAAGTCATGGCGTGTTCCTCTTTGATTGGCATCTAGGAGGCCGTCGACCCTGATTGGGTTGGCTGACACGCTTGCACTGACCAGGTGGGGGCATCTGTCCAATTGACGAATCGGTGTGTCGATGTTCTATTTATGTTCCATTCATCCAGGAATATGAAACGTGCTGCGCCTTGTCGATAATCCCACGCCTTTGGAACTGCCGCTGTTCACCTCCACGGTGCCGGCCGGCTTCCCGAGCCCGGCGGACGACCACATCGAAGGCAAGCTCGACCTGAACGAACATCTCGTGCGCCGGCCGGCAGCCACGTTCTTCGTGCGGGCGTCAGGGGAGTCGATGCGCGGAGCCGGGATCTTTGATGGCGACTTGTTGATCATCGAGGGACTGTCAGGAATTCCGTGTGTGGTCGGGCATAATGGGTAAAAAGGAGTCCCACTATGTCACGACGCAAAGAGCCGACGATCCCGTCTGATTTGCTTGACCGGCTTCTGGCCGGCACCGATGCCGCTGCTGCCTTGGGTCAAGGCGGCTTGCTGGACAATCTGAAGAAGGCGCTGGCCGAACGGGCGCTCAATGCCGAGATGGATCATCATCTTGGCGATGGCCAGGCCGGCAACAGCCGCAACGGCTACGGCCGCAAGACGGTGATCACCGACAGCGGCAGGATCGACATCGACGTTCCACGCGACCGTCAGTCGAGCTTTGATCCGCAGCTGATCGCCAAGTATCAGCGCCGTTTTCCGGGGTTCGATGACAAGATCGTGTCGATGTACGCGCGCGGCATGAGCACCCGCGAGATCGTCGGGCACCTGCACGATTTGTACGGCATCGACGTCTCGCCCGACCTGATCAGCACGGTGACCGACGCGGTGCTCGATGAAGTCGCCACTTGGCAGCAGCGGCCGCTTGATGCGATTTACCCGCTGGTCTTTTTCGACGCGATCCGGGTCAAGATCCGCGATGAGGGCACAGTCCGCAACAAGGCGATCCACATCGCGCTGGGCGTCCGCGCCGATGGCGCCAAGGAGGTGCTGGGCCTGTGGCTCGAGCAGAATGAAGGCGCCAAGTTCTGGCTGCGGGTGATGAATGAGCTCCGCAACCGCGGCACCGAGGATATCCTGCTGGCCGTCGTCGATGGCCTGAAGGGCTTTCCCGAGGCGATCACCGCCGTGTTCCCGGACGCGATCGTGCAGACCTGCATCGTCCACCTGCTGCGTAACTCGATGGACTTCGTCTCCTGGAAAGACCGCAAGGGCTTGGCGACGGCGCTCAAGGAGATTTACCGAGCTCCCAGCGCCGACGCGGCCGAACAGGCGCTGACCGCGTTCGAGGCGGGGCCTTGGGGCTTGCGCTATCCTGCCATCGGCCAGAGCTGGCGGCGCGCCTGGGGCGAGGTCATCCCGTTCTTCGCATTTCCCGACGAGGTGCGCAGGATCGTCTACACCACGAACGCGATCGAAGCCCTGAACTCGAAGCTCAGGCGGGCCGTCCGGGCCAGGGGCCACTTCCCGAGCGACGAGGCCGCCACCAAACTGCTCTATCTGATCTTGAACCGATCGGAGAAAGAGTGGAAAATGCCACCACGTGAGTGGTCCATGGCCAAGGCCCAGTTCGCCGTTCTGTTCGGCGAACGCTTCATCAAGGCCATGGCGGCGTAATGTTCAAACGCCCGACCACACACGGAATTCCTGACAGTCCCATCATCGACCGTGGTGTCGCCCCGCATCCCGACGACATCGTCATTGCTATCTTGCAGGGCGAGCTAACCGTCAAACGCCTCAGAAAGACCGACGGGAACTGGCACCTGGCTGCCGAAAACAGCGCGTATCCGTCATTGCCGCTCGTGGAAGGCGACTGCGAGATCTGGGGCGTGGTGACCCATAGTATCCGGCGCCACTGCGGCCGCTGATGGCCACCTTCGCGCTGGTAGACTGCAACAACTTCTATGCATCCTGTGAGCGGCTTTTCCAGCCCCGCTTGCGGGGGCGGCCGGTTGTGGTTCTCTCGAATAACGATGGATGCGTAATTGCACGGTCGAATGAGGCGAAGGCGCTGGGTGTCGCCATGGGCGCGCCGTTGTTCAAGATCCGCAAACTGATCGAGGAGCACGATATTGCTGTCTGCTCGTCCAACTACGCCCTCTACGGTGACATTTCCGAACGCGTGATGAGCGTTCTGGGGTCAAATGCTCCGGGCCATGAAATCTACAGCATCGACGAGTGCTTCCTGGATCTCGACCGCTTAGCCGTGGCGGATCTGACCGAATGGTGCCGTAACCTTCGGCAAACGACCCTGCAGTGGACAGGCATCCCAGTGTCTGTCGGCGTGGGGCCGACTAAGACCCTTGCCAAGCTGGCCAACCGACTGGCGAAGAAGTCGGCAAAGGCCGGCGGCGTGCTCGACCTGGTGCATCATCCGAACTGGATCGATGCGGCCTTGCGCAAAACGCCGATCGGCGATGTCTGGGGCGTGGGGCGCCGATGGAGCGCTATGCTGGAGGAGCGCGGCATCCGGACAGCCCACGACCTCGCCAACGCTCAGGACGGCTGGGTGCGCCAGCGAATGGGTATCGTCGGTCTTCGAACCGTTCATGAATTGCGCGGCCTCGTCTGCCACGCGCTTGAAGACCAGCCGCCACCGAAACAGACGACATGTTGTTCGCGTACCTTTGGCAAAGCCATTTTCGACAAGGGCCAGGTCCATGATGCCGTGATGAGCTTTGCCGAGCGGGCGGCGGAAAAGGTGCGTCATGCCGGTCAGGCGGCAGGTGCTGTGCAGCTATTCATACGGACCGATCCGTTCGCGCAGGACTTGCCACAGAAGTCAGTATCAGGTTCTGCGACGTTCCACCGGCCAACGTCCGACACCCGCGACATCACTGCCGCGGTCTTGAGGATTTTCGAGCGCATCTGGAGAGATGGATATGGCTGGCGGAAGGCCGGCGTGCTGCTGCTCGATCTGGCTGCCCCCGGGTCTGCCCCAGCATCGCTCTTCGACGTAATCGAGGCGCCCGACGATGGACTGATGCAGGCGATCGACCGGATCAACGGTCGCTATGGCCGTGGGACCGCCCGGTTGGGGTTGGCCCAAAAGGATGCTGAATGGCGCATGCGCCGAGAAAACCTTTCGCCCAGCTTCACGACCCGTTGGGGGGATATACCTGCCGCGAAGATGGGGTAAGAGTGAGCCATGGACGCTGCCGATCCAGACCTGCCTGACGCTGCTGTTGAACACATCAGCCAGATGCTGACGCTGGCCAAGAGCAAGCATCAGGAGGCCATGGCGTTGCTCGGCACGCCTGATCCGAACGCCCTGCCACGCCTGCGCGCAGTGCTCCGCCTCTTGGAAGAAGTCGAACTGTTGGCCGATGACGCGACAAGCTATGTTGAGGCAGAAGTGATGAGGGCCGCTATCAAGGACCTGCATTTCCAGCAGGCGGCCGTTCAAGTGGCCATAGCTAGGCTGGAGAACGTGAAGGTCCAGTACCCATGGGCGACGCCTTGGCCATGGTTTACCCTAATCGTTCTGGCGACGCTGTTGGCGCAGGTTATCGGGTAAACCGCGAAGCCTGTTAATTTATCACGTCAGAGATTTTGTAGCAGGTCGCATCATGTCGGCGACAAGCTTCAATCTGAAATTCCAGGATCTTGTCGATTGGGCTCGAGGGATTTTGCATGAGGAGCGATGTGGCCAACTCCGAAGCAGGATCCCACCGTTGACTGCGTCGCATCATGTCGACCAATCGCGTAGAGAGGCTGATCTTTTCGTCTGCTTCTAGCTCTTCGCTTGCCAAGGCGCTCTCGAGCAATGAAGCAGCGCGCCTGCGGCACTCGCGCGCTGACACATCATCGTGACTGTCATCTGCATCCCAAGCTGCATTAAGGGCGTACTCGGCGGCCTCCATTTTCTGGCCCGAGAATTCCGCAATATGGCTCGCGGTCATGAAGCGCCTTATCAAGCCTTGGGTTCGAGACGCCCATGAAGTCTCCATTTGCGCCAATTCATTCAGCAACGCTTCCACGCCTTCGACTTTGGTCTCAATCGACGGATAGGCATAGTGACAGTGTGGACACTCTTCGACCCAGTATGCCATGGTCGATCGCATCATTTCCGGTGGTCGCAAATCAAGATCTGGCGAACCAAATTGATTTGTACTCATGATGGCGGTCTGTTTGCTTTTCTTGCCACACGCGGAGCAGGTGCGCTCACTTTGATCCATCGTCGTCATCGTATTTCCTCACTGCCTTCGGCAATTCCTAACCTAAAGTTGCTGTTCTAGGGGGCAGCTTAGAGCCCCCTAGAAACTAAGCAAATTCAGTATGGGATGGCTTCCGCCGTGAAGGCGTTCACGAACTGCCCCGGTTGCATCACAGCCGAGCGGCCGCTTACCAGCCATGTTGCGAATACGGCGGCGACCGTGTTGCCTTTGCCTTCCTGACGATGGACGCCGCGCATGGCATAGTCGCGGCCTCGGACATTCACCTTTTCAAAGGTGACCTCGAACTTGCCAGATTTGCCGCCAACCGCCTTGCCGGTTTTCCAGGTTACGCTGGCAACCACCTGTGAGCCCCGGGGAATAACTACCACCCCACCATCGGATATGTCGTTGACGACCGTGAAACCGACTTTTTGGCCAACCTCGACATGCTTGGAAGAGATTTCGGCATCGGGCGTCACCGAAATCAGTGTGCTGGCGGGAAGGGCTCGCTGTGCGACTTGTGTGGGCATTGGTGCCGGAGCGGTCGTCGTTGGCTGAGCACTGACTTGGGGGCTGATGGCTGCAATGGATAGAGCCCAGGCAAAATGATGGATTTTCATGAAGAAGGCCTTCTTGAACGGGGGGAACCCTCCCGGCGCACCGTAGGTGCCCCGGGAGAATGAGTATCAGAAGCGGTAGCCGACGCCGAAGATGGCCTGGTTGCGGTTTACATCTTCAGAACCGTAGCGGGTGTACCGGTACTCGCCCTTTACGAACCAACGGTCTGCAATGCGTTGCTCAAGACCTGCGCCGAGGCGAATGCCGTCACTGGTGCCACTCTCATAAGCCCAAAGGCCGTAGCCGGCTGCTGCACCTTCGTAGCCGGCATTGCTGTAGCCGGCTTTAACGTATGCGAGGGTCCCATCACTGAGCTTGGCGCCGACGCGTGCCGAAAGTTCAATGTCCCGGCGCGCGACCTGCGAATAGGCCACACCAAGATAAACGCCTTCATCCTTCACAGACGAGTAGTCGAGATTTGCTTCAACGCCGACAATGACGGTCTCACCGACGGGAAAATCGTAGCCGATACCAACACCGGCAGTTGCGCCATCGACGGTATAGACACTGGAAACGGCATCGTAGCCGCCGTGCAGATCCACGCGGAAGCCCTGAAAGCTTTCGGCATGTGCAGCGGTGGAAACGAGAATGGCGATCGGTGCGCCAATAGTGGCAGCGAAGAGACGCTTAGTCATAAGACCCCCTGAAGGTGAATGTTTTGAAAAAACGGACGCGGGCGATTCCCGCAACCTGCAGGTTCTTTAGACTTTCAGAGTGTCAAAACCGGGCACGGGTCGCTGGACGGCATTGGGGAATGTGCCCCAAAGTGGCATTGCTCAGTTTAGCGCGGCAGCAAACCCAACTTGTCCGTGCATGGTCGGCTACATGGCCCTTAGCAAATCGAGTGTGTGCTGGTCCCTAGTCCCCCGAAACCACCGCTCGAGAGCCGCCGTAAAGAGCTTCTGCGTGGGGGCAGCCTCGGCAAACAAGGTAAGGGAAGAGTGCAGCTTCGTTGCGTCGATTGAGCCAAGCACAGCTTTAGGATCGGAAAGCGGTAAATCCTGAAGGGCTTCAACGCATTCGAGGTACCGGTTGCCTAGAACCGGATGAGCTAGATACGCTCGTGCTTCGTCAAGCGAACCGATCCCGTAACGTTGGGCTGTCTCGCTCCTGCCCAGTCCCGCCAACTGAGGAAAGATAAACCACATCCAGTGTGATGTTTTTCTGCCGCGAGTGATCTCGCTAAGCGCCTGAGAATAGATGCTAGTTTGCGCCTCAATAAAACGATCCAGATTATATTCCATGGAGTGAGAAGCGCTATCAATCAAAACAGTTTGCCGTAAATCTTGTCCCGCTCAGGTGGACCGTGCCGCAAAGTTATCAGCAACGTAAGGAGCAAACCATACGTGCGGCACGGCCCGCCTGAACGGGCCAATCCTGATTTGTGCGTCCAATCGAACACTTAGCCCTAGCTTGCCGACTATCGGTTGATCTGGATTGTCAGTGGGCATAGGGCAACCGAAGAGATTGTTCTAGTGTATGTATTGCCCAAACCGTCGTAGATGCACTGCTTGGTCATGCCAGTGACGACCTCACCAGACTTATAAGCAGTTATTGATCCACCTGACGGCTGGCGCATTTGATTTTCAGTCGCAGGCGACGGCCGCGAGACTTGGATCGACAAAGGGCAAAGCGCCACTGACGAAATTGTTCTCGTGTACGTGCTGCCCAAGCCATCATAGATGCACTGCTTGGTCATGCCTGAGGAAACTTCGCCAGTTTTGTATGCGGTTATCGTTTGGGCATTAACCTGCGAGGGTGCCAAAAGCGTGCCGATGGCAACCAAAGTTAGAAAACCGATCCGCATCATTACCTCGCACGTCTGAATTTACAGGTACCGTACCCTTCGATTGGAACAAAGCCAGGCATGATTGCCATATGCCGAGGCATCTATGTCCCTGAATGGCATTACTCGGCTTTTCGATGGGTCGGATAAGGCGATCCAACCATCCGACTAAGAAGCACAACCATCGCCCACGTATCCCGCTCACAATATGCTTCGAGGGCGGAGGCTATTTGTTTTCTGCGCTCCGGTGCGCAATTGGGCGACGCCGCTTCAAGCCAGGCGAGTTGTGCAGCGGCGCCGTCACCCACTTCGAGGTCGGAATAGTCGAGTTCAGGCGCAATTGTCGGGAGCACCTTCTTGATCGACCAGCTGCCGCGTTGATCTCTGTGGTAATAATGAGCTTGGGTAACAGGCAGGAGATCGACGAACCTCTCTGCAATAGCCAAAAGCTCTGGCGCCAAGTCAGGCACTGCATCTGCCAAGCCCCTGACACAACTCCGCTCAAAGCTCGCATTATAGGCTATGATGGCGCCAGCGGTTCCGACGCATTTAATCAGCGCCTCTGCACATACTCGTCGAGGATCAGCACCATCTACGCTTAGGAAACTGCGATGGGTTATAGACCCGTCCGCTAGCTCCCTATGGCAGGAAAACTGAAATGGGACTTGCTGGTATGGTCTTGTGCCGATCCACGCCGGTACAGGCAGGGCAATGGTCTCAAAGTCGAGATAATACCTCGGGAAGTGCCAGTTTTCCGTCACCTTCATTGCACCGGCAGGGTCATGGTAAGGGATGCCGGAAATCGTTGCCTGGTGAACAATGCGGTGTTGAGGCTTCTTCAGAAAGTCGAGTGAAAGTTCTCTGAGATCGAAGACCCCTTCTTGGGCCATTTCGTCTGCAAGACGGCGGCCAACGCGGGGCAGAATGTCGATCGGCCACTCTGGTGGCTGCGGCTGGTTTTTGCCGCAATAGGCTTGAAATTCGCAGCTGAATGGCTTGGTACAGTGGGCACCGACATCTACTGAGGGCTCACCGCCTGCAAGCGTCTCCCTAGCTTTGGAGACAATGTCGGTCCGACTTTCCGCGATTGGGCGTACCGCTTCCAAAAGATGGGCGTCACGGAGCAAGCCGTCATAGTTTCCTGGCTCGGCCAAAACGAAACCAGTATCGATGTGGCGGATCGTTGCGGCCTCGATTGCCATGCCGCAGCCCTCCAGAACCCATACCTGAGTTGCCAAATCGCCGAGGTGATAATCCTTTACTCCCGTCGAGCTTTTAACTTCGGCCATCTTCCAGCTTCCAGCCGGAGTGGGTTCAAGGATGTCTACCTGAACCAGAACCCCATCATGGACGAATGTTGCTTCGTAGATTGGGCCTTGATGTCCTGCAGCCAACAAATTGGTGGTTTGTTCGAGAGCGGCTTTGAGATCCGGCTGCGCTTCGACCATCACGCCCCCAGGCACGAGGTCGCAAGCGATGGCACCAACCTGATGACCTGCGGCGAACCTCAGTTCTGATTGTGCTTGGGTTTCAGCCAAATCCCGGCGGTGCACCGAAAGCCAAAGCTTCTTTGGGCACTGCTCGAAAGCAGTTATCCGAGATTTTGACAGGCCATGGGCCTTGCCACTGAGGCTCTTTTGCCCTCCCACTTATACTCCCATCATCAATAATCGCCGTTGGCTCAGTTCAAAGCGCTGCTGGGCGGAGTTCGTACATAATCAAGAACGGGCTCGGGGTCGATTGGACCACCCTCAAACGCCATAGGCGCCCAGTTGCCGACCAGTCCCTCGGCGAGTTCCCGGGCATCAGTGTCGAGCTTTTCCATCAATCGGTCTCTCAGTTCACCAGCGTCATGTCTTGTCTGGCCTTCCGGCAAATCGCGATAGGCTAGCATGGCAAACTTTGCTGCCTCTACCAGTATTGCCTCGTCTTCCTCAGTTTCAGCAAAAATGCGGGCAAGGCCGTAGTAAGCAGAGGGGTGACCTCGTTCGGCAGCACGCGTGAAGAAATGTGCAGCCATCGGGGCAGATTCGATAACCTCAATGCCGCACTCGTAGACATCGCCAAGACTGTTCATGGAGGGCCCATAACCGGCACGCGCGTTCGCCATGAAGATTGCTAACGCCTTGGCAGGATCTGCATCGTGGCTCCACATCATGGCCGTCGCTGTCTTATGACGCTCGGTCATGACATTCAGAGCTTCATCGTTCGGGGCAAAGGCCCGTTTGGCCATGTCTTCGATCAAGCGAATGTACATATCTGCAACCGCATAAAACTCGGCATCGGTGAGACCGATTGGACAATAATGGTCGAGTTTGACGGTGAGGCTGTATCGTTCTCCGTCAGCAGAGATGGTGGCCTTGGCATAGCGCCAGTCATGATTGAACCGGTTGCAGAGCATCACGAAGCGCCTGGCGTCCATAGAGGACAAGCCGCCCCATCCGCCATCGAACTGGATCGATCTTGCCTCGCTGTCTGGATCTGAGAGTTGATCGGAAAAGGCGTAAATGTTGAACTTGGTGCCGTTGGTCGCGCTCTCGACCCAGCACCAGTCTTCGCCATCGGTTACCTTCCCCCTGTAGCCCATTTCCTGCATCAACAGAGCGATACGGCTTAATGTTACTGGCTGGGCTACGGTTTCATCCACCTCAGCATCGGTCGCCGCCAACTCAGCTTCCTTGCCTTTGCCTCGGCCAACCAGAGCGGCGATCTTGTTAATTGCCATATAAAATCTCCACTTCTCGGACCGTCAGGTGTCTGATTCCAGATCAACTAACCTATCTTCTCCCGGCCCTAATGGGGAACGATTCGAGCCGATAAGATGCCATTGCAGGACACACTTCATAGGTGTGCCAAGGGACGATAGACGTCCTCTGGAAGAAGACTGTCTCTGAGGCTCGAATGTGCAAACGATGACGGTTTAGGAGCGGTCCCGCGGCCAATCATTTCCGTTACAACGTCCAGCGGGCTATCGATGCCAGGTGCGTATGCGATCCTAAGCAAGCATTCCTGTGCCCCGGATTTGACAGCTTCGATCGCGGCCCGCCGACCTGCTCTTGCTCCAATTCGATCAATGTGGGTCCAGTGTTTGCCGAAGAGCGCACCGCCACCAATTGGGATCCTTGGCCCGTAATAGTCGGCTACAAGTTTTCGCCCGGTTTGGCCGTTATCCCCATCACTGCCAGCCTGGATCAAGGGGCCGTTTGGATTGATCAGCAACTCGATATTTTCAAACGGCGCAGTCCAGCGCTCATCCGAGGTCTGCAGTCGCGAATATGCTTCGCAGACAACTTCGCCGACTGCCGCGACGAAAGGAAGGAAAGGCGCACCATCTTTTTGCTGCAGAGTGACGAGGATGTGTTCGACCTCGAAGCAGCCATTCTCCTCGCGCAGGCGCACAAGTACCTTGCCGTCCGGTCCATGCCCCGAGATCTGTCCAGCGCGACAAGAGTTGAACAGCGCATCTCGCAGGGCAAGGGCGAGGAAATGCTCGGGTGGCAGGA
The DNA here is from genome assembly GCF_035194505.1 of Erythrobacter sp. Taxonomy (NCBI): domain Bacteria; kingdom Pseudomonadati; phylum Pseudomonadota; class Alphaproteobacteria; order Sphingomonadales; family Erythrobacteraceae; genus Erythrobacter; species Erythrobacter sp. The sequence goes on from NZ_CP136573.1 coordinate 267,168, forward strand.
AGGCGACTTTTGCATCGTAGCCAGCCCAGCCTGTAATCACGCACTGGTCGTTGACATGATGAGACCAAGGCACCGGGTCACGTGTTTCCAGGCAGAGCGCCGAGTGAATGCGATACCTACTGGCATCAATCCAGTTGGAGCCATCGAGACCTATCGATCTGCCCGCTCCGGTCACGATTTCCGAAAGGGCTCGCTCGAACGGAACGCTGGTTGCCACGCCGCCCGAAATCCACATTTGATCTGACCAGATGGAGACCTCCACCTGAGCATAGGCGTCTCTGTCGACCCGGGTCGCTTCCTGCACAATAGCGTCCGCAACCAAGTCGCAGAATTTATCTGGGTGGCCGGGAAGAACGGCTTCACTGAACCGGATCATGAGGGGTACCTTTGCAATTGGGTGTAAGGAATGCCGGCCGCTCTCAAGGCTGCAGGCGCACCGTGCCTTGCGATGATTGCATGCAGCCGGACTGCAGAACGTGCCGCGGCGACCAGACTGGGGTCGAGCCCTTCGATGAACCCGTCAGTGACTACAACAGCGGCTCTGGGGCGCGTCTCGATGACGTGCCGCAAGACGCAGGCCATGCTGGTGCCGCCGGTCGTTGAGGTGACAAGCCGTCCCGCTTGGATGCGCGCTGGGACTACTTCATCACTGAATGCCCAGAATGGCTTGCGGATGTGGCCGGCAAGCCTTGCCAGCAACGCGATGAGCGCCGGCATTTCTGAATTCATGGAGCCCGAGACATCGAGATAGACCTGAGCGGTTGCGCCTTTTTGTAAGGCTACGCTGTCCCATCGTGATTGAGGCAGGATGGGGTCCCATAGCGATCTTACGAATGCGCGGCGGTCTCCGGAGGACAAGACCGGAAGCTGGATGGAGCGGGTCTCACTTGACGAGCGTTTGGCTTTTGGATCGGGAAGAACATGGCGCCGCAGGATATCCAGTGTCGATTTTTCCCATTGGCGAACAGGATCGTTCGCTGCTTTTTCAAGGTCGGCAAGGGCTTGGCTGTTACCAAGGCCCGCACGTTGTCCGCGCCATATGCCCGCGCCGTTCATTTCGCGCATGGCTTGCTCAAGCGCACCCGCAATTACTTGGGGCAGATGGCCGCCCAACTCTTCGTGGTTACCGATCAGGTCGCCGTGAGCATTGGTCTCACCTGTTTGGCCAGTTGCGCCGGCTTCCTGTGCTTGAGAACGCGCCACCTCTTCAGCAAGTTCAGCAATGTCATCCGCCACCAACGTGCCAGCGTACAGGCCTTTCCATGCACGATCGATGGGTAGGGCATTGCTGCTGCGCCATAAGTCCGTTTGCTCTGCCGCGTTTGGGGGGCGCAGGAGTTTCGTAAGTCCCTGTGCTTCGGCGTAATAAGTGCGGAAGAAAGATGCCCAATCCTCTCCCTGGGTCCGGCAAATGATCGCATTGATCACTGCATCGAAGGCAATGTGGCGGGCACGCGTAAGGGGTCCAGAACTCTCCGTATGGCGGAGCAGGACATGGAGAAACTCATGAACAATGACCGCCTTCACATGGCTCTCGGTCTTGCAGTGAGTCGCGACGAAATCCGGGTTCACCAGAAAGCGCGGCTGGGCCTCGCAGCTCACCGCAAGGGTCGGAATACTGTCGGTAAAGGTCACCTCAAGGATCCGCAGAACCGCCCTGACAGCAAACGGGTTCTCGTCGATGAGCTCGCGATAGAGTGCGAGGAAATGATCGGGTTTCATTGATAAAAGCTCCCCGGATCGTAGAGTTCGAGGCGCCGCCCAAGGCTTGACTCTGTCCATATTACCGGTCGCCCAGGGTCATAAATGGAGCCAGTCGCTAACCCGAGGATCAGAGCTTCACGCAGGATCACTTCGGGCTTTTCGAGCCGGACGTCCTTTGGTGAAAAGTGTCCTGGCGCCGGACGCGCCATCAGGCGCCGCGGCGGATGGTCAAACAGGTCGCGCAGTTCCTCGGGTGTGTTGCAGCCGGCGTCGCTGAGCAGGTCTTCCATAAACTCGCGAGAGTTGGCTCCAATTCCGAACCAGATGCCCACTCTCAATACGAGCGGGATCTTCACGAAGGCATCTCTTGGGCCGAGCAGAGAGCTCGTTAGATGCTCCCTGTGCCGGCGGCTCATTGGAGCGCCTGAGTTGGCATATCGTGCCGAACTGGTGCTGATCGATATCACGGCTGCACCCGCGAACGGATAAATTCGACTGCAGCATGAATATCCTCTTCGAGTTGATCAGGCCGTTCGATAGGGATCTGTTCAACAAGGCAGTGGTACAGAAACTGTCGAGCGCGCGAGAGCCGCGCACCTGCAAGCTCTTGGAGATGCCGAGCTACTTTGGTTAACTTTGAGGGATGGCTGGATTTGGTGCCTGGCGGTTGGCCCCACTCTAGGTGACCATCAACTTCAAGGATGGGAGCAGCTAATCTGGCAAGATCATTTACTCCTTCTGCACCGATAGGAAGGTGTCCTGCAGATGCTGCCGGATAGGTGACATAGGCAAAGGCGGCAGCTCTCTCTTTTCGCTCTGTCGCAAGCAACTGTGCGACGGCCTGCGTGCCTTCGTCAGAAGAGGGGCACCGGTCGAGCAGGATCTCCACCTTTCGTGCAATTGAAGGTTCGGCAAGAAATGCATGGACCCAGGCGGCCTGCGTACTGTTTGCAGTATCCCAGGCGGCGCGGTGGGCTGCCTGGACAACGTCAGCGGGAAGCTGCTGCCCCCACGCCCTGTGAGGGAGGCTGCATCGTAAGATCGAGAGGTAGATGTCCTCACGCACATCTGCAGCGATGATGCCGGCTGCGAGCAGACTGCGGGCAAGCAGCCTGGTGCGGCGCGGCGAAATCCTGATGCCAGTGACTACGAGGTGGTTGGTGACAGCTGTTACATAATCCAACAGATGGGAAGGGCAGCGACCTAGTTGCGTCAGGAACTCGAGACGCCAGTTGGTCAAAGCTGTGGCCAAGGCTCCGCCATCGTTAGCAATTCGGCCTTCGCCGGCCGGCGTTGCGATAGCCCGGCGTTCCTGTTCGCTCAGTTGTTCCCAATCGGCGGCCTCAACGAAAAGACTGAACCTGTCGGCCAATGCCGGGTCGAGTGGCTCGGAACCTAGATAATCATCGTCGCCGCCTTGATCGCCTGATGGCGGGTTCATGGCTGCCCACCTGAAGCGCAGATTGGAAAGCGCGATACCTTGAATCTTGCGCTCGTGGACAAGGGCGAACAGGCGGTTCTGGTGTTCGGGCTTACAGCGACTGATCTCGTCGATCAGGACAGATTGTGCAGGCCAAACTGTAGCCGGCGTCTCCAGAAAGCGGACAGTGCCGGCCTCCTGTTCTGGAAACGGGAAGCCCACCAGATCGTCAAAAGAGATCAGTGACGCGTTGTAATGGCGGTGCTCGAGGCACAGAGCCTCAGACAGGGAGTTAAGCAAATAGGTCTTGCCGGTCCCTGACCGACCAATGAGTAGAAGCGGGTCCTCAGTTACGAGAGCAGCCAGGATGGCGACCTCGAGCTCATCAAAGCCATAAACCCCAAGGCCAGGCAGGAATTTGGAGAGTTTGTGCGCTTCACCGTGGGCGCCCGCCTTGGCTTGGCTTGGTTCGTCGATTGTTAGGGCGTTCATTTTGTTTGTCCTCTTCGGTGTTGGCCGAGGAGGGCTGCCCGCATCCCATGTCTTGCCCGCTTGATTGCCTTGGGCCGCATGCCGCCATTTGGCGGAACCACCTTACCCGGGCGGGCAGGTTGGCGGAGGCGTCAGCCTCACTCGCTATGCTTGGTGTGATCAGATTTAGCGGTGCAGTTGCTCCCTACCCCGCTGTACGCTCATCTCAGGGCTGGGGGCCTCGATATCCAGAGGGTTTAAAGGCCCAACTCTAACCCAGCGGGTGAATGCTCCGCTGCCGAGACAGATTATACGAACCCGCTTGCCGCGAAAAATCGCAAAGTTCCCGCGCTTGTTCAGTGGTACGTCATACAGGAACGATTGGCCGACTTGGTGGACAAGATAGGTCCTGGGGTCGACGGTCCAACCGACATAGCCAAACCAGGCACTCATTGCTTCAAGGTCCCGCTGCAGACGCCGCTTCTCTGAAGTCCAGCCTTCAATAGTCTGCATGCGCCGGATCTTGGCGCCCAAGATATCATCAAAGGGATCTGGACGAACGTTGCGAAGGTCAATCAGTCTTGATCCATGGCGCGGAAAATAGCCGGACGTCAGCATGGCAGCAGCCCGCTATGCCGGTACTTCGGATATAATTCCGAGCATTCTGACAAAGTCCAAATATGAAAGCATTTCATCTTCGCCTCCTATGTTTGCCCTTGGGCCTCGTCGTTGAGCCACCGATGCCGGAGTTGGCCGGTTGGCAGGGCAGATGCCCTTCTTGACGATGCGCAACACTTAGCGTGTGCGACGCTTCTTGCAATGAAATTGATCTATCAGCCAGCCAAGCTTTCCCACAGAATGTCCTTATTTGGCATGCTTGCGCTAGGCAGGTGGGCGACGTCTGCTAGAGGCAAGCTGCCTAGCGGCGACATGTCAGGGGGAAAAATGAGGCATCCGATTTTTGTAGTAGCGCTGCTTTTGGCCTCGACACCCGCAAGTGCACGAACACCTACAGCTGACGTGATCCTGGATCAGGCCAATCACTACACAGTGAAAATTCGGCGTGTCGCGTCGATCGGCCTCAGTGAGGACGAAGGTACTTCAGCTAGTGCGACCGGGTTTCTGGTTGATCGAACCCGTGGGTGGATCCTGACGAACGCTCATGTTGCCAGCCGGTCGCCAGCAACAATTACGGTATCGTTCAAGGGGCACAAATATGTCCCCGCCCGGCGCGTGTTTGTTGATCGGCTGACCGATGTGGCTGTCCTTGAGATTGATAAGGGCGCAATTCCTGCCGACGCGGTGACGGCAGATCTGGAGTGCATCCAGCCGCCGAGGGTTGGCAATCCTGTGGCCATTTTTGGCCATCCTGGGGATCTTTCTTACACCGCGACACGCGGGATCATCTCCAGTGTATCGTGGGTTTTCCCGACCGAAATCATTCAGAGTGACGCAACGATTAATGGGGGCAACTCGGGTGGGCCGCTCATTGATCTTTCGACTGGCAAGATTGTCGGAATCGCGGCAGCCAGCTACCGCGACACGGATGATGACCATTCAACTGCGGTCTCTTTTTCAGAGCCAATCCGCCCTGTTTGTCAGATCCTCGATTTGCTCAAAGCGGGGCGCGATGCGCGTTACCGACAATTGCCGGCCGCATATGCGACAGCGGAAGACGATGATCGACCGATCGTGGCGACCGTCTTCGATCAAGCGTCTGGTCTCAAAATTGGTGATCGCGTCGTCGGGATCAACGGTCGCAAGGACATTCGAAACAGCTCGGATCTAGCCAATCGGCTCCGGGGTGCTGATGGCTTGGTTGATGTCATTGTTGATCGGGAAGGGGTGGAAGTCACCCTAAAGGCAGCCACATTTGTGATGCCTGAGGTTACGGACAATCGATCGATCGAGTTCTCGGGATTGGTGATCTCTAATCAATGGAAGCTGGATAGTGCTGAATTCCAGCATGAAGGTTATCCAGTTATCGACTTTGTGCTTCCCGGTTCGCCTGCGGAAATGACGAAAGCTTATCCCAGCTATCATCTCGTGGCGATCAACAACCGGACAATCACCGACCTTGAAAAGCTGTATCAGTTTCTGAGCAGCCTGCCGGCCGAGGATGAAGTTAGTCTGGTCCTGAAGGCCACAACCTCAGCTGACCAATTTTACCGGCAATACCACCTGGTCACGCTGCCGCGGGGCAAGCCTCGTTGGCTGAAGGCTTCGCAATCGGCTGATGATTGAGAGCCGACACGAGTGTCAGATTGGGGCACAGATCAGGTTTTTGCAGGTGCTCTTGGTGCAACGCCTTGCTAATCGTGTAGGTCAAAGGGGGGCATATGCGCTACAGCAGGGCTGAACGGTTGATCCAACTAGCGTTGGAAATGCAGGCTGCTCGTGGTGGATTGACCATCGCCGAGATCCAGGAAAAATTCGAGGTAAGCCGTCGGACTGCCATCCGAATGAGGGATGCAGTAATTAGGGCATTCCCAAATTCCAGTGAAGTTCAGACAGGCGAACGCACAAAGCGCTGGCGGCTCAATTCCGGTGCCGCGCAGACTTTCGCAGGGATTACATCAGACGATCTCGCGAGCATCGAAGTGGCCGCGTCCGCGATGGAAACTGCGAACCTCCCTATCCATGCGCAGAACTTGCGGGGGGTTGCGTCAAAAATGCGAAACCTGATCGAAGTTTCATCGCTCAGCCAAATCGAACCAGACCTAGAAGCTCTGACTGAAGCGGAAGGCCTCGCTCACCGTGCGGGACCGAGACCACATATACCGCACGCTGTCTTCGATACCCTGCGGACGGCGATCAAATCGTTCCGGAAAGTCTCTTTTGATTATGCCTCACGGAGTGGCAAATCTGCGAGCCGCAGAATAGTTGCTCCTTTGGGCTTCCTGTACGGGCATCGACATTATCTCGTTGCCCTTCAGGACGGTACACCAAAGCCAAAATTTTTCAGCTTACCGTCCATTGGGAAGCTCCGCCTCGAGCAAGACAGCTTTGAGCGTGATCCAGCCTTCAACTTAAAGGACTTTGTTTCTCAGAGTTTCGGCGTTTTTGAAGAGAAGCCCGTCAATGTCGTCTGGCGCTTTTCGGCCGAAGCAGCGCCGTTTGCACGAACGTTCGTTTTTCACCACAGCCAAGAAATTGAAGATCAACCCAATGGCGAATTGATCGTCCGTTTTTGCGCAGGCGGTTTATTGGAAATGGCTTGGCACCTGATGTCTTGGGGAGATCAGGTTGAGGTGATTGAGCCAGCCTCATTGCGAGAAATGTTACCGGCATCTCCACCGTCCTGGCCTGCATTGCCGTAAAATAATGAATTTCAGCTATAATATTTTTGCACCTCTTCAATCTCCACGTCGGTAAGATTGGGCAGAGGTCCAACAGAACTGTTGAGCTTAGGTATCTCCAACTTGGATCCTACCCAACCAAACCGTGCTGCAACCTTGTGCAGATTATTCTCGTAATCTGCAAAAGCGAGCACCGTCATTCGGGGATCGTCGAGCCATCCTGACTGCGACTGATAGAAACTGAGATTACCTCCTCGTGGCTGGCGAGTGCCACCGGGAACAGGAGGCGGCGGCAATGCCGCAAGGATATCTAACGGGGGGATGCTCTCGATCAACGTGCGAAGATCGGCTGCCACTTCCGCCGGGTTGGTCTCGAACCATCGCGGATGCGGCTTGATGCCAACAAACCGATCGGGGAATAGCTGCATTAATGAATTCGGCAGGCAGCGTTTGTGGAACTCGACCGCCGAGCAGAACCGCTCTACCGGATCTCGCCAGAAGGCGTAAATCGTCGTTGGCGCAATGGTTTCCCCAGGTAACAACGCCTCCGCCAGCCCGATCGCTTCCGTTACTGTCGGATGCCGTCCCAACTCCCCAACCAGGTCGACCCCGATCTGACCCAGTACGGCCCGAGCCGTTTGCGACCCGCTCTTCGGCACGCCAATGAACAGCGTCTGGCGGTCATGCGAAATGATCATGGGTTAGATCCCGGTCGTGGTGTTGGTGTAGGACCCGGCTACAAAGCTGTAGGTGGGGGTCCCCGCGGTCAGCGTGCGGCTCAGCAACGAGAAACTGCGGAAGGTCAGCGACCAGAATGTGGTGCCAATGCTGGGCGACGACGTGTTGTAGGTCACGCCCTGGGTCGAGGCCCCGGCCACTGACCAGGTGCCGGTCTTTGATCCGTCGATTGGCACTTTGAAGATGGCGCCGCACAGATCCATGTACCCGTAGGGCGAGAAGTCCATCATGGTGTAGATGGAGAACACCATAGCCGTTGAGCTAACCGCCAGACCCGTGAGGCTGAAAGAGTTCGCGCCATTGCTCGTGTCCAGGCTGACGGTCCGGGCCAGCAACAAGGTGCCATCGATCGAAAACTGATAGATGTCCGCCCCGGCATAGACCGGCGCAAAAACCCGCAGGCTGCCGTCGGGGCCGAGGTTCACCGAACCACTGCCGTAGCTGGAAGGCAGGGACAGCTGCCACTGGATCACAGCGCCAGAACTGATCTTAAGCAGGCTCAGCGTGCCGTTGATGCCCGCGAGCCAGTAGATGTTGTTGCTGCTGTCTATCGCAACGCCATAGCCGTAATCATAGCCAGTACTCCCGATCGAGCGCTGCCAGCTGACAGAGGGGGTGGCGGTGCTGATGACGGTGATCAAGGCATCGATGTTGCCCGCTGTTGACGTCGAGGTGTTGCCCGAGAGGACCAGCATGCTGCCGTCCGGGCTCAGCGCCATCTGGCTGGCATATTCGTTGCCCGAGCCACCAATCGAGCGCTGCCACAGCAGGGTGCCGGCGCTGTTGTATTTGGCAATCAGAGCGTCGGCATTGCCGGAGCCACCGCTCGATGTTGAATAGCCGGCCACATAGACGTTGCCGGATGCATCGACCGCCGCATTATACCAGAGATCCTGGCCGGAGCCGTTGAGGCTGCGCTGCCATTGCAGGGTTCCCGAGGTGTCGAGCTTGGCCAGCCAGCCATAGTAGTTGCTCGAGTAGTAGGCGCCAGCGAGGTAGACATTCCCGCTGGCATCAATCCAGCCACCGTTGATGAAAGGCCCAGAGACGTTGCGGGCCCATATGAACGCGCCGTCACGGTCCCATTTGAAGACCGCGCTCGTGGCACTGGCGTAGATGTTTCCGCTGCTGTCAGTGCCCAGGATCAGGAAATTGACAACGGTCGAGCCAAAGGTCGCATACCAGAAGCTCTCGTTCGACTTCCCGTAAAGGTTGGAGAGCGAGATCGGCCCGGATGTGACACCAGCCAGTGTCCGCACGGCTGCTTCGCCGAGCGAAGTCGTAGAGGTCGATGTGCGGCCGAGTTCCACCGCGACATTGCCAAGCGAGATCGGCCCGGATGTCTGCAGGGTCATGGTTGGGCCTCGAGGCGCTCGACCTTGTCGGCCAGGTCCTTCACGGCCTCGATCAGTACCCCTACGAGATTGCCATAGGCGACAGACAGCAGGCCATCCTCGTGGGTCATGACCGCTTCGGGCACAATGAGCGCCAGCTCCTGGGCGATGAGACCAACGCCGCGATTGCCTGTCTCGCGCCGACTAAAGGTCACCCCACGGAGTTTCCGGACCCGGTCCAGCGCGCCAGTGATCGTCTCGATGTCCGTCTTCAGGCGGCCGTCGGAATAGGCCGTGATATCGCCGGTCGCGGTAATCGATCCCGACACGGAAATGCTACCGGTAAAGCTGTCACCCGCCTTGTTGGCAGGGGTAAAGCCCAACGCGCCGGTTACATCCGCAGAAGCGAGCGTTGCGCCCGTTGTCACTCGGCCTTTCGCATCGACCGTGACCTTGGAGTAGGTCCCGGCCGTCACACCGCTATTGGCCAACGTCGCGGCAAATGACAGAGCAGCGGATCCGTCGAATGCCGCGCTGGTGCCGGTCACATCGCCGGTCAGCGCAATGGTGCGCCCCGTTGCCCACCTAGTCGCTGTCGCGGCATTGCCGGTGCAGGATCCTGACGAACCGGTGATCGACCCACTGGCCGTGATGTAGCCGCTGGGGTTGGTCGAATTATAAGGTGTGAAGCCCAGCGCGGTCGTCACCATCCCAGAGGTCAAATTACCAAAGCCCACCTGAACGACGGTGCCGCCCGCAGTCTTCGAATAGAGCTTCTGGTCAGCCAGATTGACCGCCAGTTCGCCCGCCTGCAGCGATGCGGCGGCAGGGACGCTGGACGCAGTTGAAGACCGTTTGAGCAGGATGGTGTTCGGCATCAGAAGGTTCCACCGTCCAGCGTCACGCCATCAATTGAGCCCCCGGTGATGGCGACGTTGCTCGCTGCCTGCGTCGACATGGTGCCAAGGCCAGAAATGTCAGTATTAGGAATGGTCGCGGATGCCGTGAACGCCGCCGTGCCGTTGCCCTTGAGGTAGCCGGTGAGCGTGGTGGCCCCCGAGCCGCCTTTGGCCACGCCGAGCGTACCGCCGATATTGCCCAGCGTCAGGTTTGCTTCGTTGACATCGACAGTCGGATTGCCCGCCACACCATCGCCATTGGTGACTGCGATCTTGGTCGAGCCGGCCGTCAGCGTGCGCGCTGCCACAGTCCCAGCGGCCGTACGGGCGATAATCCCGTTGGCGCCAAGGTTGTGGAGCGCCAGCGCCTGACCGGTCAGTGCGACAGCGTCAGCGGCGACGGCAATGCCTGTGCCAGCCCCCACGTCGATCGTGTTGCCGGTCTTGGTGAGGCCATTGCCGGCAACGATCTGACCCGCGCCATTGAACTGGACGAAGGTGATGGCTGTTGTGCCCAGTGTGCCGCCCGCATCAACCGTGCAAAGGTAGCCCACGTCGGCATTCACGGTACCCTGCTCGACAAACAGGTAAGCCGAGACATGCTCGTCCCAGGTCGAGAGATCGATCGCGCGCGCCCATGCGCCAGAGGCAACGACATAGACGCCGTTCTGGGATGGCGTAGTCTGGTCCTTCACCAGCACGCGGTCGCCTGCCACTAGCGCCACGCCGTCGATCGTCATTGTGCCTGACAGCGAGGCAATATTGGCAGTCGATGCGGCTTTCACTGAAGCCTTGGGATCGAGCCCCTGAACGGTCAGATCGACGTAGTTCTTGGTGGCTGCGTCTTGGGCAGCTGTCGGGTCAGAAAGGCCTGTGATGCGCTGGCTGTTGAAATCCACTGCAGCCGTAGGTGCAGCCAACTGGTCGAGCCGGTTGGCGCGCACCCGGGCATCGGTGAAGTAGAGGTTGGTGCCTTCGGCGACGTCGCTGGTGGAGAGAGTGATGGCACCGGTACGACCAGCCACCGAAGTCACCGGGAATGTGATCGCGACATTGCTGGCGGCTGTCACCCGGCCTTTCGCATCGACCGTGACCTGACCGACTTGCGTGGCAGAACCATAGGAGCCAGCGGTGACGCCGCTGTTCGCCAAGGTCGCGGTAATGGTCGCATTGGCGGTGCCATTGAACGAGGCCGTGCCGGTCACATCGCCGGACAGGCCGAGCGAGCGCGCCGTTGCCAGCGCGGTTGCAGTGCCAGCATTGCCCGAGATCGAACCTACAATCGTGCTCGAGAAGGTCTTGATCCCGGCGACGGTCTGGTCGCCCGAGAGCCCGACGAAGGCGCCCGGGCCGCCGATGGCGATGACCGTGGTTGCTGTTCCGCCAGCACCCCCGGTGCCGGTGCCGTAGTAGAGTGTGTTGTCCTGCTCGTTGAATGCGAGCTCGGCATTGGCGAGCGATGCCGGAGCCCCGGCCGCACCGCCTGCGGCCCGGCGCTTGATACGCAGGGTATTGGCCATCAGAAATTACCTCCGTCGACCAGTCTGGCCGCTTTCTCGTTGATCCATGTGTTGGTGGGGGATGAGTAGGTGAGGACGTCGCCGCCCTCGGGTGCGGCCAAGTCCACGTCGGACAAGTCCGTCAGCGCGCTGAGCGGCCCGGGTGGACCTGGTGGGCCCTGAGGTCCGGTAAACCCGCGTGGACCTGAGATCCCGGCGTTTGAGACCTCGAGGGTTATGCTGGTGCCGTCGCTCTCGACGAGGATGGTCTGAACCGCCTCGATGATCTGCAGCGCGGCCGTCATTCGACATCAAACGTAAGGGTCGGCAGGACCTCACGCTCCCCGCTGCCATTCTCGAAACCGAGCGTCAGCCAGACCCGCCCAGCGCCCGACTTCAGCGGCGCAGTCTGCTCGTCGGTCCACAGCACCTCGATCTGGCCGTCCGTTGCCGGCAGCAGAATGGCAAGCGCAGGCGGTGCAATGTTCGGGCTCTGGTCAATGACCATGAGCGCGAGACCGGAGAGATCCCGAGCGATCCCGGCGCCCTGGTCTGCAAAAAAGGTGGCGCGCACGCGCTTGGTGCCGCCCCGACGGATGGTCAGCCTGGTCATGCCTTCACCTGTGGGAAAGGAGGGTGGCGGGTGCCGCAGCCCCCGCCATTTGATCTCAGCCGATCCGGGTGGTCGCCGTCTTGCGGAACAGGACCCCGCCAATGCCGGTCAGCGCCAGGACGACGGTCAGGACGTCCGTCTGGCTGAGACCTTCCGGCAAGATGCCGATTGCGCCAGCAACACCCCAGATGCTGCCGATGATCCCGGTCCAGATGGCCTTCGAGGTCCACCAGGGCTTCAAGTCTTCCATTTCGGTTCTCCAAAAGAAAACCCGCCAAAGGGCGGGTGGTTGTCCAGCTGCGCAAAGGTGGCAGCGGATTGGTCGGGGTCTGATCAGGCCTCGTTGGCGGACAGAGTACCGGTGGCGGCCAACTGCACCGGCTTCGCGGTTGCCGGCGCCTTGCGATAGGCCGGCCGGCGCACGGCAATGCAGCGGTCCTTGGCAATCCGGGTGATGGTCACTCCATCAGACTGGTTGCCACCGAGCACATGGTAGGCGCCGTAATCTTCGCCGACATAGAGCCCGACATGACCGGATCCCTGGCCGCGGCGAAACACCAGCACATCGCCCAGCTGGGCCTTGTCAGCGGCCTTGCCGAACTTTGCCCAGTTGCGTGCCCAGAGCGAACCTTCGACGATCGGCTTGCCGCCGCGTTTGGCTACCACAGCCATGAACAGACCGCACCACGGGATGCCGTCTTCCAAATAGGTCCGGGCAAGCCCGACCTCCTTGGCCCAGTCGAGGATCAGCGGATTGCTAGCCGGGCCAGCCACTTCGAAGGTGCCATAGAGCTTGCGCGCTTCTTCCAGCATCCGGGGCAATGGGCGCAGTTCATCGAGCCAGCCATAGGCCGGCGGCAGAGCGTTCATGGGAGTTTCTCCTGTGGGAGGTTAACGGCCGGAAAAGCCCTTGAAGGCAGCCGTAATCACCGCGATCGCGGCAACCAGGGTCGAGAGCCATTTGACAAAGCGGACGACGCCAGTGGCTGTGTTCCACGCGTCGAGCAGATCTTTGAGTTCCTTGCGCACGGCCTTGAGCTCAGCCTGGACGGCTTCGAGGTCAGCACGGATGAGCGCCATTTCCACGGCGGGGTCTTGTTCGGGCATGGCAGGCCTCAGCGGATCGAGCAGATGATGGCGATGTCACCGGGCGCAAGATCGACAGCGTAGCCCGGCGTTGGATTGAAGTCGGTCTGGCGCTGGCGTGGGCCGGTGGCGTAGTGGATGAACAGCGCGGCTTGCGTGAGCACGCGAGGCTCGGTCAGCACCTTGAACTGGTATTGTACACCAGGCGTCCGCTTCAACTTCTGCACCAAGCAGCACAGCGTGAAATCGTGGTGGAAGTGCCGGGTGAATTCACCGGCCGGGAGATAGCCACCGCCATTCTCGACATTGTGGCAGCCAGGGGTCCAGGTCTGGATGATCGGACCGTCAGGGCCCTCGAACACGTAGTCGGCGGATCCGTTGATGCAGATCGAGACATGCTCGCACAGGGTCCAGGTAACGCCTGCCTGGTACATCTCAGCGATGGTGGCATTCAGCCGGGGCGGCACGAAGCCCAGCATCGGCCAGAGCCGCCACGAGTTTGCTGGCCGACGAAAGGTGAAGTCGTTCTTGAACACCCCGTAGTTGATCTCGAGGTCGTCGTTGATCGCAATCACCTCGTCGGTGACCGTCGGCCGGCGATCTGCCTGCATGTTGTGTTTTCCTCTAGCTGACTGTGACCGAGACGACCTCGCGCACAACATGGCTGCCGGACTGACCGCCCGACGTGCTGATTGCGGCGCCACCCAGAGTGGCGGAAAGGTTGAACGTGTCGGTCGCGGCGTTGACGACGAAGTAGGTTGTGTTGGCGAAGATCCCGGTCGGAAGCACCCCGGAGGTCGTGAACTGGACACGCTTGCCGTTTGTCAGACCGTGGGCAGCAGAAGTGACGGTCGCTGGAGTGGCAATCGTGATGGTAGCGGCGCGCGGCAGCATGCTCGTAAAGACATTGCCGCTCAGCGTGCCGTTGGCCTGATAAGCCGTGATCGGGTCCTTGTAGCCGTAGCGTGTACCAGAGCCGGAGCCGGTGAAGTTGAGCGCCGCGCCGCCCGGTGTGGCCGCGATCTTGAATGCGCTCGCACTGACCACCGACTGGACATAGTAGATGGTGAACGCCGTCAGCCCGCTGGGCATGCCGCCGCTGCAATAGAACTGGACCGGATCGCCAACGGCAAGCCCATGCGAAGTCCAGTTGATGGTGTTGGTTGGCGATGGACTGAAGGTGATCCCGGTGACGTAAGTCGCCCAGGAAACCGAGCCCGCACTCAATGGATAGACCGTACCGTTGATGCGCAAACGGCTGGGTTCGGGCGTCACACCGTATCCGTCGAGACCGATCAGCGTGCGCGACGTCGCAGCGTAGAAATCATACTCATGGGCAATCGCGCGGATGTTGCGACCCTGCCAGTTTGCCGGCGTGAAGCCGCCACCCACAAGCGATGTGAAATAGCCGCCATCAGCGCCGAACTGCTCGCCAGCGCTGTATTTGTCGCCCCACGAGTAATAGCTGACGGGCAGATCGATCTGCCGCTCGTCGCTGCCCGATCCGAGCAGTACTCCAAGTACGCCCGACATCAGCTGATCCCAGTACCGGAGACGAACCAGACGTTGGTCTCGACCTTGATAAGCGTGGCGAGCCCACGCACGGCGAGCGTCCGATTGCCGGTGCTGGTGGTGCCAGCCTGGCAGAGCGTGACGCCGGAGCCCTGGGCGATGATGATGGCTGAACCGCCATTGTTGATGATGGTGATAGTAGTGCCGAGCGGAAAGCTGACCGTGCCATTGGGGGGCACAGTAATGGTCTGCGCAGCAGAATTCAGGGAATAGATGTGCTTGCCGTTGTCGGCGGCAACCAGTTGGTAGGACGCGCTTTGTGCGTTCTGCGGGACTTCGCGAAAACCGATCGACCATGCCGAGCCGCCGGCATCATTCACGGTGGAGCCGGTGGCCGCACCCGAGATCGTCTTGTTGGAAAGCGTCTGGCTATCTGTCGTCCCGACGACTGCGCCGGAGGGAACGGACCTGCCGGACCAGGAAGCGAGATTGGCGCTGTAGCCTTGTACATCGCTGCCGATCGCGAGGCCGAGATTGCTGCGGGCGGTGGCGGCATCGGCTGCACCTGTCCCGCCATTGGCAACAGCGAGAGTGCCCGTAATCTTGGTGCCAGCCAGTGAGGTCAGCCAGGCGGGATCAGCATAGGTGCTGGTGGTGAGCACGGCATTGCCGGAAACCGACGGCGCGGAGAGCGCTACGGTCCAGGAGGCAATCGTGCCGCTGCCACCCACCATGGCCACATTGACGACGAGCGCACCGGTGCCGCTGGTGTAGGCCGTAATCTGCCCATGCATCCAGTTGGTGGGTGTGGCCGTGCTGGTGATGGTCACCCATTGGCCCACGACGAAGGCTTTGCCGGTCTGGACTGTCAGCGACTTGGAGCCCGTGCCGATGGCGAGCGAGGTGGTACTGGTGGCGCTGGTGCCAGGCGCGTTGACCGCCGTTGAGGCGCTGGCGGCCGCGTTGGTCGCGTAGCCATTGACCTCGACCGCCAGAGCATTGGCCTCCGTGCCGAAGGTCGGCAGCGCGCCGAGGAAGGCGTCGGCACGCGCAGAGAAGTTCGCCGCGTCCGTCCGGGACGGCGGCGTTGGCAGTGCTGTTATAGGCATGAAATTACCCCTCGGGGTGGATCAAGTGAGCCCTTCGATGGTCAGGCTGCAGTAGCTGACGGTCGGGTAGGCAAGGTCGATCGAGAACTCTTTGTAGAAGCCATAGACGGTAAGGCTCTCGAAGCTTTCAGAGCCAATCCAGAGGACCGGCGAGGCACGCAGCGCTGCAAGGTTGCGGGCCACGTCATCGATGGCGCTGGTCGGCATCACGACACGCGCGGTCATCCGCTTGGCAAAGGCGCGTTCAACTACCGAGGTGACACCGAACTGGTCGGTCTCTTTCCTCGAATAATCTATGATGCCGATGTCGGCGCCATGCTCAGTTTCACCGATCGTGAACTGGCGGCCGAAGAGCAGTGCGCCACAGGAAACGAGGTCAGCCGGATTGTCGCGGGCAATGGTGACGGTGATGACGCCGGCCTCATAGACGGGCACATCAAGGAACAGCAGGCTCGACTTGCGCCCGACAGGTTCGAAGAACCAGGAGAACCAGTTGTCGATGGCCGTACCGCCGACATTGAAGCTCTGGGTCTTCGAATAGAGCTGCGTGCCCGAAACCGTGAGCGAAACCGTCGCGCTCTCCGCATCGGTGTCGATAAGCGCAACCCCGTCGGTTGCGCCTGGCGCCAGAACAACCTGCAAGCTGCCAGCCCGGGTCGTGGCTGTCCCAACGCGGTCATCGAACATGGCCCAGCGGTTGGTCGGCCCAAGATCAAGCCACTTGGTAGGATCGCTCGCCGGGTTGACCCCCGTGGATGCGACCAGTGCTTCATAGCGCCGGTGGGTTGCCGTCACGATCACCTTGGCGCCTACCGCATAGGCTGTCCCCGATGCCCAGACCGGGTGGTCGTTCTCCGGAGCCGTGCTGCTCGTCAGCATGGCATCGGTCAGTGTGGTCGGCCGGATTAGCTTCATGCCGCCGTCCTCACGGCTAGGGCATCGCCGTCTGGCGTCACGCGTTCGAGGATGCGGGCCGTCTTGCTGGTGCCAGATGCAATCGTAGCCGAAGCAATCCGCTGTTCATCGCGCAGGTCAGCAAGCTCCTGACGGAGCGCGGCGAGCCCGTCGACCAGAACCGTGGAGCTGTCGTTGGCCGGCAAAGCAATTGAGGCCGACTGATTGGAAACGAACTGTTCCCACCAGGTCGGTGTACTTGATGCGGCTGCCGTCGCAGTGGCCGTTGGCAACCCGGCCACCCCGTTGATGATCGCGACGGTCTGCTCGAGACTGGCAGCAGTCTGGCCCTGAATGCGCGCCAGTTCCTGTGCCGAGGTGGCAGCATCGGCTGCCACGGTCAGCAGGCTTTGGCTAAGCCCAGGCAGCGACTTAGCCGCCTCCTGATCACCGGCCCGGGCAGCAAGAGTGGCAGCGTTGAACTCGGACAAAACCTGAGCGTAGGTTTTGGTACCGGTGCCCATGCTCCCACGGATGCGGGCGACCTCGGACAGCAGGCTATCGGTAATGCTCTCCCAGGCCGAGCGCAGCTTTTCGGCCGCCGCGGCAGCCTCATCAGCTGCTTTTTGCTGGGCCTGCAGCGCCCAGATCTGCTGCTGCAGCGCGCGGTTGCTTTCATCGAGCTGGGCAAGATCGAGCGCCCGCAGCGCCGCGGTATTGCCCTGAACCTCCAGCAGTTGGCGTTCGAGCGACAGACGCTCGTCAGCAATGGCGGCCGCACTGGCTGCGTCCTGGGCCGCTCCAATGAACTCGGCAAAGGCGGGGGCCAGCTGGATAAGGGTGACATAGGCCGCGCGGCCAGCCTCGGTGGTCAGGTCCTGTGCTTCGACCAGAGCCCGGAAGCCTGCGATGCTTTGAGGCAGCCCAAGCCCCAGGCTCTCGAACACCCGGGCCATCTGCGCGGTCTGGGCCGTCGCCTGTTCGGCCTTGCTGTAATAGAGCGCAAAATACTCGCCCGTCGCGGTGGTCATGTCACCGGCCGAACCGAACAGGTCGAACAGGTTCATTTTCGCCGCAAGGGTCAGATCCTCGACCGAGGTGCCGAGCAGGCTGATCGAGGAACTCACCGCCTCGACGCTCGATGCAACCCGGATCAGCGTCTCGAAATAGCCTTCGCCGACCTTCTGGAATTGATCGAACCCTGGGATCGCGTACTTGGCAAGATTGTCGGCCGCTGCGCCAAAGACAGCGGTCAGCTTTTCCTGGATCTCGGCCCCGGTCAGGCCTTTCAGATCGATCTTGCCGATGTTGACGACAAAGCCCTGCAGACGAGATTGGACCTCACCAAGCGACAAGCCCAGCGGCCCTGCTGCGGCCGAGATCGCATCATAGAAACCGGAAAAGATCAGCGCGAACTGGCGCTCTAGCTCAGCATCAGCGGCAGAATATTGGGTCGAGTAACTCGAGCCCATGCTGATCCCGAGGAACTTCTTGGTCTTCTTGACGTCGCTGTAATAGCTCGCGTCAAACCCGCCGGAGAGGATGTCTGCCAGCGACTGGCCGCGACCGAAGATGCCCTGGCCGGTGATCGTAGTTTTGGTGCCGAACAGTGCGCCGAACGCCTTGCCGACGAGCCCGACCAGACCTCCCAGAATGCCGCCAATGATGGGGATCTTGTTCAGAACGGCCCCGACGCCTTCCAGTCCCCTGCCGATGAGGCCGGTCACGCCCGTGGACTGATAGCCGGTGTTTACACCTGCAGCCGAGGCTTCAGCGCCATTGGTGCGGATAATGAGATTGGTTAGCCCGCCGATGTTGCCCTCGATGTTGCGCAAGGAAGCGAGCATGGCGGCGGAGTAGCGCATGGTCAGCGTGTCGACCTCGCGCAGGTGATCGATGGCCTTGGCAATGCTCTCCGACTTGGCCGTGCTGTCCCCGAATACTGTGCCGGTGCCATCATTGGCGGCGGGCAGTTTTGGCGATCCGCCAAAGGCGCCGCTGATCGCGACACCGAGCGAGGCAATGACGCCGGCCGTGATGGCCCCTGCCGCAATGTTGAGCGGGAACGGCAGTGAGCGGATGGCATTGACCACCGCTTCGACCGCCTTGATGCCGGTCGTAATGATCGAGTTGCCCTGTTCGACGCCGGCGCGCGCAGTGTCGGAGGCGGCCATGGCCGTGTCGCTGGTGACCTTGGCAGCGGTTTGCGCGCCAATGAGCCCGATCTTCACCGCAGCATTCTTGATCGCGATCGCCAGTTCAAAGGCGCGGAACACCTTCTCAGCGGCGAGCAGCGCCTTGTAGCCGTCCGAGCCTTCCTTGAAGAAGCCCTTCGCGGCCGAGGCGAGATTACCATAGTGATTGATCTCGGCCGATGCCTGCGCCGCACGCGCATCGGCATACTGAAACGAGGTGCGTCCATATTCGCGCTCGGCTTCAGCCACGCGCTGGGCTGCAGCAGCTTGGGCCGAGGCAAAACGGGTGATCTCGACCGTAATCGCGCCAATTGCCCCGCCGACCGAGCCGAAGGCATCAGCCATGTTCTGGGCCGCTGCTTCCGTGGCCGAGACCATGTCTTCCATGCTTTGGAGAAACTGTTCCTGACCGCTTTGCGCAAAGTCTGCTTCCATCAGCCGAATGCGTGCGGCCCGATACCGCTCCCAGGCTTCAACCCCGCGCTCGAGCACGATCTGTTCGCGCTCTGCCTCGAGATTGGCGAGTGCTTGTGCCCGAGCCGACTGGCCAAGCAGAGCGACCTGCTGTTCGAGCGGCGCAACCGTCTGGCGAAGGAACTCCGAGGTTGCAAAAGCGTGGGTGGCCTTTTCCCAGGCTTCACCGGCTTCGAGAATGGCAATGCGCGCCTCGTCGGTTGGCGCCTTGAGTGCGGCCATGGCGACTTCCATCCGCTTGATCTCAATCGGTGTCTTGCCGATCTTGGCGGTCTCAAGCGCGAGATTAGCGGCAAAGTCGCGGGCGGCCTGAAGCGCGCGTTCGGCTTCCGTTTCCTTGGGGCCTTTTGCGCTGCTTGCACGGTCAGTGCTGTCGCCGCGGATCTCTTCCGCCTTGGCGGCAAGCCGGGCCTTGGCAGCAGCGATGCTGTTTTCCCGCCAGCGTGCTGAAAAGGCGTCCATCATGCTCATCGCATCGCCAAAAGCGGACGCGAATTCATCGCGGACCTGTGCGCCCATGCGGGCAGTCGAGCCGGCAAAACTGTTTTCCATTCGCGGCAGAGCAACGCTCTCGATCCGGGTGATGGTGGCAAGCCCGACGCGGTCGAGCACAGGGTTTACCCATTCGGCGAGCCAGTTGAGCGCTGCGATCGCTTTGTTGGCGAGGTATTCGATCCCGCTGATTGCCAGATTGGCGGCGCCAACAGCGGCTTCTCCGATAACGCCGGGCAGTGCAGCCCAAGTCACGCGGATCGCATTGAACCCGCCAACCCAGCCTGCATAGAGAATGGCGACGGCGTATTTGCCAGCAGTCAGCACCACCTCAAAGGCCGTGACCGCCCAGTCCTTGAGGGTCGAGAACACCGCGCCCAGGTTGAGCCCATCCGAGACGGTCTTCCACAGCCCCTTCATGGTGTCGCCGACGGTGATCCCGACGGGGCCCAGCTTTTCCATTTCCTTTTTGGTGAGGCCCAGGCTTTGCGCATAGCTGTCGAGCTCGCCCGTCTGTTTGACGCTCGACTGGAACAGCTTGAAGGCGCCGAACGCGAGTGCAGCGGCAGCAGCGGCTGCGAGAAGATAGGGGTTTGTCAGCGCTGCCGCGGCGGCGCTGGCGGCAAGCCCCAGCAGCGCCCGGGCCATGCCGCCGATGCCGACACCGGCCTGCATGGCGATCTGTCCGATCTGCGTGCCCTGCTGCATGAACACGGTCATGGGTTTCTGCCCGGAGAACAGACCGACCACCATGTCGTTGAGCTGAAAGACGAGGTTCTGGACATGGTGCCCGGCAAGCTTGGCCGAACCACCCATACGCGTCACACCGCCGCCCCCGACCGCATTGAGCGCCCGGTCAGCACGCGAGGCGCTGTCCGCCATATCGCCCATCGCGCCTGCCACCGTGCGCTTCATGTCGGCCATCTCCTTCTGGAGCCGGGCGACGTTGGTGATCATTTCAATTTCGAGGGTGCCTGCTTTCACGTGCTGGGCTCCTTCGACATCATCAGCGCCCGGAAGGCGTTGGTCACTTTCCGGGAGACTTCATCTCGGTTGAGGACGGACGTGGCAGTCCACGGCGGCGGGCAATCAGGCTCGCGGGCGCGGAGGGTTTCAGCGACGAATTCGACAGAAAGCCGTCGCAAGAGGCGGACCAGCCACGGCGGCAGATTGAGCCCCATGCAGTGCTGCCACTGGCTAATCGTGGCCCAGGAGATGGGGACTGCGCCCATCGCGCCGGGATCGGTGGGGCCGACTTCCATGAGCCAGTCGATCACCCAAGGGGTTCGGATGGGTGGAAAGTCAGGAGTAAGGTCGTCGATGGCCATTCGCTGCAGCCGGGTCAGCGGTTCGCTTTCCGGATCAGGCTTTGGCGTTTTCCCAGTGCGCGGCTTGGGCGCGGTGCCCAGCCACGCCAGTTGCCGGACGTAAAGGCTCAGCTCTCGGCCGAGCTCTTCGTAAAATTTGCCCAGTCATTGATGTGAGCGGCGACCTGCGTGGCGATGAACCCGATCGATGGATCGGCATAGGCCTTGCGAAACAGTTCCTGGCCTTCGAGCCCGTCGGCGGGCGGATAGGTGAAGCCGTTGAAGCTGACCGTGCAGGCAGCCAGAAAATCAGCCTGTTCGGCGAGCTTCTCCTCGGCCGACTGGTCCATCTTCCCGCGCTTCTTGATCTTGTCCATCAGCTGGTTCTGCTGGCGAGCCTGGGCGCGCTGATAGACCTTGGAGCCTGGGCCGTAGACTGTGATCGAGAGGCGCTTGCCCTTCTCGTCGAAGAGCGGGGCATCGTCGCCGCCGACCAGTTCAACCGTCGAGGTGTCGGTGGCAGCGAGGGTCGTGATGTCAAACATGGAATATCTCCGTCAGGATGTCAGGGATCAGGGCGCGAGGACTTCGACAATGCCCACACCGGCGGAGTTGGTGGTGAGTTCCAGGGTCACGGTGGCGGTGGTGATCTGATCGACCGAACCGACATTGACCTTGAAGCTCATGACCTGCGCCTGGAAATAGTACTTGTCGCCGTTCTGGGTGGTGACGAGGAAGCTGTGGTCAGCGTCCGACAGCGAGGCGGACTTGAGCAGGATCTGGCCGGCATCGTCGGTGTCGAGACCCAGCTGGATCTGCATCGTGCCCTGGTTGAAACTGCCCTTCTTCTTGACGACGCCGCGGCTGCCTACGGGATTGAAGGTGACGAGATTGAACTCGCGGCCGAACTCACCGAGATCGGAAACCTCGCCGACCACGGTCATGGTGAGCGCATTGTAGCCGGTGGCATCGAAGGTCGCAGGGGTAGAGGCCGACACCTTCAAGGTGGTGCCGGCGGAAGTCCGAACGGTCATGGTAGCAGTTCCTTATGAAGGTGAGGCTCAGCGCGCCTCGTTGAATGAGACGCGAAAATCCTGCGTCTGCATGTGGATGCCGGTCTCCTCGTCGAGGAAATCAGGACCGGCGGAATCTGTGTGGACGGTCACGTCAAAGAGCCCGTCGATGGTAGGCATCTGGTCGGCCGCCGCTTGGCGGACGGCTGCGATAATGGCTTTCACTTCAGGGTAGGTCCGGGCCAGAACGGTCACCTGCACGCGCTCGGTGACGCGGCGTTTCGCGCCCGGAGCCGGAACGTTGCGGTCGACACTGCTGACCGACATCAGCGATATCGCCGGCAAGTCCGTGCCCTGCGCCAGCATCCCAGCGGCGATCCGCGCAACGGGGACAAGCGACGTCACCCCGGTGTCAGCCACCAGGAGCGAGCGGACCGCAATAACACCGTTCATTCGTCATCGACCTCGAGGGTCGGTGCCTTCAGGTTACCGATCTGGACGCGGTGGGCGATGTAGGAGCCCATGGCATTCACCGCTTCCTCGGCTTTCTGGTCAAGCGCTGGGCGCAGGAAGGGTTTCGCGGCGTGACCCGGGTGCATGACCGTGGGCCCGACGAAGTTCTCGCCAATTTTGAGGCTGCCGCGCTTCACCATCTTGTTGATTGTGCCGATACTGACTTTGCGCGGGCCACGCCGGGTCTCACGCACCGGCTTGTCCGCCTCGGAAACTGAGATCAGGTGAGGTGCGACCCCATATTCAATGAACAGGCCAAGATAGGAGCCTTTCCCACGCAGTTTGACGTAAGACGAGAGCTTGGCGCCGTCGGTTCGGGTGCCAATCCCGATCGCGCGCTTCAATTGTCCGGTCTTGACCGGGACATTGGCCTTGGCCTGCTGCTGGATCACCTTGGCGCCAGCCCGAAGACCTCCACGGATCACGTTGCGCTCCAGGTTCTTGGGCAATTCATCGAGCAAACGCAGCAGTTCAGGGCCGCCCTTGAGCCGGATCGTCATGGTGCGGCTCCTTCGCTCGAATGTTCCTCGACCATGAACTCCATGGCCTCCCGCCGCCCCAGCGTTGCAGGGCCGGAAATGATCTGGTGGACGCATGAATCGATGATGACCCGCATACCTGCGGCGAGCCCTGCCAGGTACCGAATGCGGATCCGGGCGGGACGGCGATCAATTTGGATGCTGTCGGCCAGGCGCTCGGCCTTGGACGGGAGAATGTCCTTCACCTCGGCCCAAACGCAGGCGAACTCGGTCCAATTGACCTGTTCGGTGCCATAGTGCGGGTCGTGCGTGACTACCTTGCGCTCAATCCGGATCCTTGTGTCGAGCTTCGAGGCTAGATCCGGCGACATTTGAGCTGACCCACCAACGTGTCGAAGGCGAGACAGGCTGCACCTTCGCGGTTTTCAAACAGGGATGCGGTTTTGACGAGGATCGCAGCGCGGGCGATCGCCAGATCAGGGTCGTTCTCATCAAATCCGGCCGACAGTGTGATCCGGATCAGGCCGTCTTCACCCAGATCGGGCCAGGATTTCCCGGATGCCGGGCGGATGCGGGTGAACCCGTGGCGCTTGCGGGCGACAAAGTCTGCCTCTGGCAGGGTCATCGTTGCCCCGTTAGGGGCAGTGTAGCGGATCTCGGCCACTGAGCAGGGCCGGATGGGCACGGTGATCTCATCTTCCCAGCTTTCCAGCTGCAGTTCGATGGTCTGTTCGCACAGCTTCAGGCCAGTCTGCTGCTCAAGCTCGGCTTGGGTCGCGTCCAGTTTAGCGCCGAGCAACAGGTCCTCGTCGCGGCCATCAAGCCGAAGCTGCTGGCGTGCTTCCTCGAGCGTTACGGCACGGTCCTGAGGTGGCTCGATCGTGACGATCTCAGACATTATTCCACCTTGGTGCGGTGCGTGGAGCCTGATTTGCGCGTGACAGCAGGGGCCGGTTCACTCCCGCCGACCTCGACCGCGAGCCCGCGTTCGATCAGCTGTCGGCCAAAATGATCGTCGAGCTCGAAGCTCTGGCCAGCCAGGATGTTGTTGGAACTGACCGAGCTGATGTGCAGGGTATCAAGGGCTTTGAGGATCATGGGTTATCCCTTCCGTTGGATGAGAGGGGCCGGAACGAGCCGGCCCCTGCATCATCACGCAGCCGTTGCCGCGGTGGCAGCAGCGGCGAAGTCGCCCTTCACGAAAGCCTCCGGGCGGTAGACCGCGAGCGCGAGGCGCTCTTCGGCCAGGACCGTCACCAGGTTCTTGCGGAAGTTCTGGTCGTCCTCGGTCGAGATCTCGACCATGGCGTCCATGCGGTCGAAGATCTGCGCGCCGAGTTGGAAGGCGCCGGTCAGGAACTTGCCCGTCGCCATTGACTGCGTTGCCACTACCGGCTGCCCCCACAGCGTCGGCGATAGGTTGCCCTGCGGATTGCCGATGATGAACTGGCCGGTCGTGTCCTTAAGCAGTTCGATCGCTGCCCAGTCAGACGGGTGCAGAACGACGCCCGTCGACATAAGCTCGGAAAGAGCGGTCTGCAGCATGGCGAGGCGCAGGACATCGATGCGGGTGACAGGCGCCGGGATGGTGATCGGCGGCGCAAAGGCGGTCGCCTGGGTGTAGACGCCGTGCAGATCGGTGCCGGTACCCCCGCCGTTGAGCAGCTGGTTCTCTTCAACGAGCGCCAGGCCATATGTCAGGCGGCCGTCGATGTAGGACTGCAGCATCGGCACATCGTCGAGGATCTGGCGGGTGGCGAGAACCCAGTGGGCGATCGTAGTAACGCTGCTGGTCACGACATCGAACTTGATGTCGGTCTGCGGCTTGGTGGCGCCAGCCGTTTCCGAGACGGTGGCAGCCGCATTGGTGAAGCCGGTTTCCTTCACATACTGGACGGCATTGCTGTTGGTGCGCCCCGGGGTCAGCAGGTCGCGCACCGTCAGCCGGCGCTGATTGGGCGCGATGATCCCTGGCTGACGATCCGGCACAATCAGGTCGCCGGCCGAGCCATTGGCGTCGGTCGTGAGTGCGGAAATGATCGCCTTCACCTCGACGCTGGCACGGCCCCGGGCAGTCTTGCTGTTGAGGAACGGCTGGATCGCCTCATTAGTGACCACCTGTTCGCCGAGTGAGCGCGGAGCGACGCGTTCATCGTCCTGCTTTTTGCGGGCGAGCTTTTGCTCGACCTCGTCGAGGCGGGCCTTCGCTTCATTGAGTGCGGTAAGCGCCTCATCAGCCAGTTGTTTAGTCGATGCAGAGAGCTCTTCGCCCTTGGCGGCCTTGCCAAGAGCTTCCTCGGCGAGCGCCTTGACCTCGTCATGGCGGGTATCGAAGTCCTTCTTTACGGCCTGCTGCTGCGCTTCGAACGCAGCCTTCACTTCGCCGGCAAGCTGCTCGGCGCTCTTGGTGTCAGTCATTTGGTAGCTCCGTGGAGTGAGGTTCAGCCGCGAATTTGCGCGGCGAGTGCCGACAGGAAGTCGGTAGAGGTCTCACTGCCGGACTCACTCCGGAGCAGTGATTTGAGGCCTTTGCCCGCGATTGCGGTGGCCTGGCTTTTCGAGAACCCTGCCTCGCGCAGGAAATTCTCAAATTCTGGGAGCGACGGCAGGATCTGCCCGTCCGTCAGGGTCTTGACCGCCGTCACCTTGGCCTCGGTATTCATGGGCATGGTGACGAGGCTGATTTCGCGAAGATCGATCTTCTTGAGGCGCAAGACGCCGGCCTTGTAGGGATCGGGAGCGGCACCGCCCTTGGGGATGGTGTAGCCGATCGAGAGGCCCCCAAGCGCGCCGTGCTTCAGCTTGCCATAGGCGCGCTGGGCGACGGGATCGCCGTCCAGGATCAACTGCCCGCGCACGAACAGGCCGCGGTCATCTTCGAAGATGTCACGCCAGACGCCGATCGGTTCGCGCTGGTCGTGCTGCCAGAGCATCGGGATGCCCCAGCCTTCGGCGCGGGCCTTGGCGACGCTCTCCCGGAAAGCGCCAGGTTCGATGAGGTCGCCGCCCTGGTCGACATTGCCGAAGGTCGAGGCGTAGCCCTCGAACTGCCCGGTGTCCTGAAGGTCACTGGATTTGAGGGTCAGGGTGAGGTGTTTCATTTAGGGGGCTCCGATGGGGCATTCGCTCCGGTTGGCGGCAGCAATCCTGCCTGACTGATGGGCACGTTCTGCATCTGCATGCGAGGGACATCGCCGCCATTGACCGGCGGCAGGTTTTCCAGCGCGCGAACCTCGTTGATTGTCATCACGCCATTGGTCAGCATTTGCTGGTAGAAGGAGGCGCGTGCGGCGCTGTCGCCGCGCAGCAGGCCTTCCAGGTTAAACTCGATGACGAGTCCCGCCTGCCGGTCGGCGGGCGAGAGCAACTGTTTGGCCAGCGCCTGTTCGATGCGCTTCAAACGCCGACGCAGCGTGAACTTCTGGAACCCCAGCGTCTGCTGTTCGAGACCGGTGCCCCAGCTAGTGGTCTTCTCGGTGTGGCCGACCATGAACGGCGGCACGCCGAAGAAGCGGCAAACCTCCTCGACCGAGAAGGCCCGACTTTGCAGCATCTGGGCATCTTCCGGGCTGATCGAGAGCTGGACCCAGTCCATGCCGCGATCGAGCAGCATTGGCCGCCCGGCGTTGATCGCGCCGGCAAACTTCTCCTGCAGCAGTTCCTCGGCCTGTTTGCGCTGATCGAGCGTCAGGCTGTCGGCAGTCTTGAGCAGGCCAGACGGCCGCACCCCGTTGCGGAATGTGTCGCCTGAGGCCCGTTCGATGGCCTGCGCCAATCCGAAAGTCTGGCGTCCGAAGCTGAGGGTCGAAAGACCGCCCAGCGGGTTGCCGCCGAAGCCCCGAATATGCAGCATATTGTCCTGGCCGACGATGGAACGGATCCCATTGTCGGACCACTCATATTCGAGGCTGCCGTCACGCAGGCGGCGGACAGTCATGAGTTCCGGCGCGATGGGAACACTGAGAGCGACCACCCGGCCATTGCTGCCACGGATGATCTCGGCATAGGCATTGCCGCTGAGTTCAATCGATGCGCAGATGAATTCCCAGAAGTCGACCGCGGTTTGGTCGGCATTCGGGCTCTCGTGCAGGATCCGGTAAAGCGGATGGTCGGTTGCCACCGTCCTTGCGCCGCCCCGGGTCCGGTAGACCATGAGCGGAAGCGAGGCGATCGTACCGGCCAGCAGATTGACGCAGGCCCATGCCGAGGCGAGCCCAAGCACCGAGTTGGCCGAAACCAGTTCACCGGTCGTCGTCGTGCGGCCGCCTGCGGCTTGCACCGGCCGCGGGTCAGTGAGGCCGATGGAGCGCGCGAGGTAGCCGACCGCCTTTTGCAGCAGCTTCATGATGCCAGGCTCTTCAGCCAGTCATCGATGGAGCCGGAGGTATCGCCTGCCATCGCTGCCCCCACTGCCATGCACAGCGCGACGGCTGCGTCGATCTTGTTGATGGCCCGCTGTTTGGAGAGCCACTTGTTGTCCCAGCGGTCGGTCTCGGTGACCGCCGACATCATTGCCGAGATGAGGACCGGATTGCGTTTGAGCCGGATGCGGCCCTCAAGGATCAGTTCTTCGACGCGCCGGAGCGAGCCCGGCATCCAGAGCCCTTCGGTCATCTCGCCCGCAGGCTTGGCCCGCTTTGTGCCGCCCTGCGGGTGCTCGACAAAGGCGAGGTCGAGCCCGAGTTCGGCGACCTCCTCCTCGAACCGCCGGAAAGCGTATCGGTCGTAGGCGACCGCCTCGACCCGGTAGTCCGAGGCCATTTCGGCAAGGGCTTGGGCCACATGGCGAAAGCTGATGTTCTCGCCGGCAGGCGCGTTCAGAAATCCGTCGGCGACCCAGAGGTCATAGGGCTGCTTGTCGCGCAGCACCCGTGCAGCCAGTGTGTCACCCGGCGTCCAAACCTCGACCCAGGCATCAAAGCAGGGCTTGCCGTCCTTCTCGCCACTTCGCTGAACCGCAGCCAGCGCAGTCAAATCCCGGTTCTGGCTAAGGTCGAGCCCGAGCCAGACGGGCCCACCAGCCTTGGGTTCGAACTCTGCCAGCAGCGGCTCGAGCGTCGAGCGCGACATCCAGGCGGTCTCGGCATCGGTCCACACACAGAAGTGCAGCCGCAGGATCCCGTTCAATTGCCCCGGGATGGCTTTCGCCTGCGCCACGACTTCCGAGAGGTATTGCTCGGTGATCGTGACGCCCAGCAGCGGGTTCGCCTTAATCCAGCAGCTGGGGTCGGTCAGCGGGTCGTCGCCTTCATCAAGCCCGCAGACATAGCTGAACGTCGTGTCGTCGAGGACCTGCCCGAGAAAGGTCGGGTCAGTCACTGCGTCAGGGTTACCAGCCGCCACCCGGATGGCGTGTTCGTGTTCCTCCCATGCGACCGAATTGCGGTCCGAGCCCGAGTTGGTGATCATGAACAGCAGCGGATCGCGGCGAAACTTGAAGCCGCGCTCCAGCATCTCGATAATCGAGCGGTCGGGCAGCTCGTGGACCTCATCCGCCAGCACGAAGTATGGCCGAGGGCCCGAGCCGGTCTTGCCTGTATCGCGCGACACCGGGCGGAAGAAACTCCCGCTGGCCAGATGCGCGATGTTGAACTCGCGGCCGGGGCCGCCAGAAAACTCGAGGCGCCGGGCCAGCGCCGGGGACTGCCGCACCATCTTCACCGCATCGCGGAACAGAATGTTGGCCTGTTCCTTTTTGGCAGCAGCCGCATAGATCTGGGCGCCTGCCTCCTTGCAGGCGGTCATCCCGTAAATGCCAATGCCGCCTGCAACCGGCGACTTCCCGTTGCCCTTGCCCTGTTCGATGTAGGCGCGGCGGAACCGGCGGCGGCCGTCCTTGCGCTTCCAGCCGAACAGCGAACCGACGATGAACGCCTGGCTGGGCTGGAGCTCGAAGGGCTCGCCCTCGAACTGGCCTTCCGACAGCTTCAGCACCTCCTCGAAAAAGGCAAAGGCATGATTGGCGGCCGTCTGGTCGAACCAGATCCCGTCTTTGCGCTTCAGATCTGCTATGTGCCGTTTACAGGCATTGCGGACATGCGGCCCCGCGACGATCTCGCCTGCGGCCACCGCCTTGGCATAGGCGAGGGTCCGGTCAGGCGAAGAAGCGGTCGGCGGGGTCCGTGCCTTCTTCTGGCGGCTGGGCCGCGATCCTGCTCCTGGCACTCGGCGTCATCCCAAATTCTGCGGCGTAACGCATCATGTCCGCCGCCGCCTTGTTGGCGGTGCCCACCAGCGGATTCTGGATCGCGTTGCCGTTCGATGTCTTGATCATGAGGCCGCCGGTCAGCTGGTCCTTCTCGGCCATCTTCGCGATTGCCCGTTCAGCCTGGACCCAGCGGCCATAGGCCATGGCGTAGGCAGCGAGGGCTGCCCGATCGATCTCGGAGAGTATCCCGATATTATAGAGCTCGGTTGCAACCCGGTTCCATTCTTCAACTGCGTCGGTGGTCAAATGGTGGGGTGGCAAGGGGATGGCAGCCTTGGCCTTAGCCTCCTTGCGGTTCAGTGTCCGCTTGCCGGGATTACCCGTGACCAACTTCAGATGGGTGGGCTTCGGTTTCGTTCCGGGTTTCATGGCCGAGCGCCTTCCTCTATGTCTCGCGCCAGACAGGTTCCAAGCCTCCAAAATCCGAGGACACGGCGATATTTGAATTTTTGATCATGGCCGCTGCCGCAGTGATTGCACCGCAAGGCACGACGTTTACTTGCACGCCGACCCGGGTCTGGGACGGTGATGGGCCGGTCTGGTGCGCCGAAGGTCCGCGTATCCGCTTGTCCGGCATCGCTGCCCGCGAATCGGACGGCAGCTGCAGGTCCAATCAACCATGCCCGCGTGCCTCAGCGGAAGACGCTCGAGATGCGCTGGTCAGGCTGATCGGTCGCCCTGTCGGCGTGTCGCGTGAGGGGCATATTCTTGTAAGCGGTCCGGCAATGGAGTGCCGCTCTGAAGGCGGTGCCGGGGGGGCACGAACTGCGGCTTGGTGCGTGTCGCCGAAATCTGGCGATATCTCTTGCGCGATGGTCAGGGGTGGCTGGGCTCTGAGATGGGATCGGTACTGGCGGGGTCATCGCTGCTGACGATCCCGGCTATTTCATTGAAGGTACGGCCGTCACCCTCAAGGGTAGCAGCCTTTCCAGTAAAATCCTGCCAGCGCTTGATTGCGACATCGACGTAGACCGGGTTTAGCTCGATCGCGTGGATCGAGCGGCCCGTCATCTCGCCGGCAATGATGGTCGTGCCCGAGCCTGAAAACGGCTCGTAAACTGCCTGACCTGGGCTGGAATTGTTCTCGATCGGCCGCTTCATGCACTCGACCGGCTTCTGGGTTCCGTGGCCCGTCTCGTTCTTCTTGGGCTTGGCGATGTGCCAGACAGTGGTCTGCTTGCGGTCGCCGGCCCAGTGACCCTTGGCGCCCTTCTTTACAGCATACCAGCAGGGCTCATGTTCCCAGTGATAATCGCCGCGGGATAGAACCAGTTGACCCTTGTCCCAGATGATCTGGGAGCGAAGCATGAGATCGCAGGCGGCAAGGCTGTCGCCCACAACACCGGCGAAGAGGCCGGCGTGCCAGACATAGGCGACATCGCCTGGGAACAGGGTCCAGGCATCTCGCCAGTCCGCCTTGTCATCGTTCAGTACCTTGCCCTTGGCTGTGCCGGAGGCGGCAACACCGGCCTTCTCCCGCCACGCCGGATCGTATTCCACGCCATAGGGTGGATCGGTGACCATCAGGTGGGGCGAGACGCCGTTCAGTGCCTTGGCGACCGTATCGGCATCCGTGCTGTCGCCGCAGACCAGCCGGTGCTTGCCGAGCAGCCAGACATCGCCAGGTTTGGCGATGGGATCGATCGGCGCTTCCGGTATGTCGTCGGGGTCGGTGTTACCCCCCGTCTTTTCAGCCAGCAGCTTGCCCAGTTCGTCGTCCGAGAACCCGGTCAGGAGCAGATCGAAGTCGAAGCCCTGCAAATCGCCGAGTTCGACGGCGAGCAGTTCAAGGTCCCAGCCGGCGTTGAGCGCGAGCTTGTTATCGGCGATGACGTAGGCCTTTTTCTGGGCCTCGCTCCAGCCCTTGGCGACCATGGTCGGGATCTGCGTCAGGCCGAGCTTGCGCGCCGCTAGCAGGCGGCCGTGACCGGCGATCAGGCCGCCGTCCTCATCGACCAGCACCGGGTTGGTCCAGCCCCATTCGCGGATCGAAGCAGCGATCTGGGCGACCTGTTCATCCGAGTGCGTGCGGGAGTTGCGCGCGTAGGGCGTAATTTTCTCTATCGGCCAGAACTCACTGTTCTGGGCCGGCCAATCTTGCTGCATAGATGTCTCGATCACATTGGCGAGAGAGGAGTCGTGAATCGACCAAGCAGAGCTTGTTTTGGTTGTTGAGCCGAGGCTAACTTCTGAATTCAGTGCGGGGGCGTGATCCGCTAGTCGAAAAGAGGAATGGTTAGTGCCAGAACAGCGCCAGAAACTATCTTACAAGGGGGCTGATATCATTGCCGCCTTCTGGAAAGGCGACTGCCAGGCTGCTGTGCACGGAAGAAGCATCGCCCGTAAGACGTTCAAAGGCGCGACCCTTGAAGACGCGATAGATCAGGCGAAGGGTTACGTTGACGATATTTTGCGCAGTAGGGAGGTCAGAACCACCCGGCATGGTGAATATCTGATCGTAGCATCATATGAATCCGGGAAATTTCGCGCGACTGCGACGAGAGGTAGCATCCGGTTTTCCGCGACAGACGACATTGGCTTGGAGGGTGCAATCAATGCGCTAGTCCACCGGATCGATACCGAGCCAAATCTGATAGCGAAGGTGACGCAGGAAAATCACAACAGGTTTCTGGAGAAACAAGGCATGCCTTCAGGTGCGTTGCGTTCTTCTGAAAAGCCGTTTGTGCATCGCATGACGCATTGCTGGGCCTGTAAACATCCGCTGGACAACATGGTGCAATTCGAGTGCCCAGCTTGTGGCTGGATCGTCTGTGGATGCGGTGCCTGCGGGTGTGCGCCGTCCAGTTAAATCGAGCCGACTAGTTGTTCACCCCCGGTTGCTAACTCGCGGGCGCGAAAAGTTTGGTCCAAGCGCGGTTTCCCGTCCGAAGGCCCCAGACTTTCGATCCGCCCCCTGACCCCGTCATCCGAGCGGCCACCCGTCGGCGCCAACGCTAGCCGTCCTGCGTTGGCCAAATTGCTCGGCAGTCCGCTTGGCATGGCACTCGGCACAGAGGCAGCGGATATTGCTGTCCCGGTCCGATCCGCCATGGGCCAGGGGTATAATGTGATCAGGTACGGTCGCCTCGCGGATGATCCCGTTGGAGGCACAATCACGACAGAGTGGTTCTGCCCTTAAGCGACGGAGGCGCTGCGCAACTGCCTGGCGTCCTCGAAGTCGTTCAGTCATTGCACGACGCCTGAAATGAATAACGCCCGGAAGGCCAGCCAGGCTCCGGGCGCAATTCGCAACGATCTATTTCGGAAGTGCATACAGTATAGGCAATCTCTCGTCAACCCATTCCTAAAATATTATCTATATAGATCAGTTTTATAATGAAGAATCCTAAGATGAGTTATCCGGTAACGAACTGGTCGTTTTGATCCTGAATAGAGTGACCAACGCTTCGAGCCCGTGCTTCAGATTGCGAAGATCTCCGGGGCACCAGCCCGAAGTATCCGCCTCATGGCAAACGACATTGTGAACCAAAATGCTGGGCCGTCTGCCGGTAGTTGCCGGCGCGTCACTGTCGCATGCTCTCAGCATCACGACGGCTGCAACTGTGCGCTTTCGGATCTTGGTTACATACTCAGGATCTGGCTCGGTTGTGCTGCGACCGATGATGCCTTGCTCCATTATTAGCCAAGCGGATGAGACAGGGTTTGCAGCTGGCAGGCCCATCACCGCGCGGTGTCGTGCCATTAGATCACCGTAAAGCTCAGCCGCTGCTAGTTGTTCGGCCGAGATTTTACCGGCAAATGCCAGGCGCCCAATGGCAGAGCCAAGGCGTTCATCCTTGGCTTGCCTCGCGGTCACTCCGTAGTGCCTTTGGCGGGTTTCGATCACCGTTGCGGTCACTTCGCGCTGGGTTTCCGTCTTGCTCGGTTGCACCAGTTTGCCCGACGGATAACGCTTTCCTGATTTGCGCTTACGGCCTCTTGCCACGGGCGCCTCCATAAAGCCGTTCCCCGATTGACCGGATCGCTTCACGTTCGAGGGTAGTGAGGCGCTGGTCACTGACGTTCACAGCGAAGATGCCGTCTCGCCATCCATCGCGACGAAGTTGCTCGCCGTCTCGTTGACGTGCGCTGTCATAGATCCTTGAGGTCATGCTCATGAGCGGACCTCCCGCAGAAGTGCTGCGTAGCCAATGATATCAACCATGCTGTCGATGTGGCCTGGATCGTAAGTGAGGCGGGTAAGCTTCAGGTCGATCATGCACAGGGCAACCTGTGCCGGGGTGATGGGGGCTCCCAGCGTGATTGACCAGCGATCGGCAATTGCCCGGAACTGTTCAGCGGGGTCGCCGTAATCGTCGCGGCGTTCTTCCAGAACCTTTGCGGTGTGACCGAGAATGGACCAAGTGGTCATCGCACACCTCCACGGGTCTCAATGGCCCAGAGCAGGATGGCGATCGCATCAGCCTCGTTGTCGTCTGCGGGGGCGAAGCCCCTAAGCTGAACAGCTTCGATCACGGCGGCCTTGGCGGCGTTGCCTTTGCCAGAGATAAATCGCTTGATCGTGCCAACGGGCACGCCCTGGTAGGCAACCAGGTGTTCCTCGCACCAAGCAGACAGAATCCCTTGAAATCCTCCGTATCCGTGGGCTGCATCAGTCCCGGCATGCCGCCGGACCTCTTCGTAGTAGACCGCTTCAATGGGACCGGCGTCGATGTCGAGTTGCTCCAGCCAGCGGCGGAAGCGCAGGTATCGCATGCCGCCACCATCAAAGCGGGTGTGCCTGAAGGATACGGTGCCGCTGATGATGATGTCGTCGCGGCCTTGAAGGGCCCAACCGGTGTTGGTGCCGAGGTCGAGCGCAACCATCGCGCCGCGGGTTATGGTGACCGGAGGGCTCGCCGGCGGGGTTGCGCTGCGCGGGAACGCAGGCAGAGTCAGAACATCCATGATGATTCTCCAATGGGGATGGGTCGTGGTGCGGGCGGCGGCGGTTTTGTGCTTGGCGGTACGAACCACCGTCGTCCGGTCTGGGGTGATGGTTTTCAGGACATTGGCGCCTCCATCAGAACGGGATGTCCGAGAGCTCGTCGTCAAGCTCCTGGAGGGTTCTCTTATTGGGCCGGACACTCACGACCTGCGCGCCGGGGAACGCGTCCTTCGCGGCAGCGAGGATCGGGTGGCAGCGGATGACGTTGGCGATCTCGTCCAGCGCCCAGACCTGGGCCTCCCGGCCATGGCGCTGGGCCCGACCGGTATCGCGAAGATCACGAACCAGAATGACGAGGCCATCAGTCGTCTCGAACTCCCACTGATCGACCGGCAGCGGTTCGCCCTTGGCTTCACGTGCGAGCTCGTCGAGCTTGTCGTAAGCCCGCAGCATCGCATCACCATGCCGGCGAACGAGAGCGAGATCGAACTCCCATACCGCAGCGTTGAACATCTTGTGCTGCGCATGGAAGCGTTCAGCCCACTCGATCGGAACCAGCATGGGCAAACGCCCGATGCCCCAGCGCTCGTCCATTTCACGTCCCCGCTGGTCGACACATTTGATGATGACCTGCATGTCGCTGATCTGCGCATGGCGGGTCGGTGGCGCGCCTTTCATGCGCCCCTCCTTTCTTCGCTAAAGTTGAGGCTGACGACGCGCCTGAAGCGCAGTCGGAAGCCCTTAGGGGGTGTGGGGGGGAAGCGACTGCGCGTTCCGACTGCTTCCGACCGTGCTTCCGACGGCTTGCGACAAGCTTCCGACTGACGCATTTCCGTGCTTCCGACTGCTTCCGACAACTCGGATTTTGGGTTCATCGGTCCGGCTCCAGGAACTTGACGACCCGGAGACCGGAGGCCTTGCCGTGGAACTTTCCGGCCTCGGTGACGAGGTAGCCATTCTGCTGCCACTTGGTGATGCAGGCCTCGGCTTCGCGCTTGGTGACACCGTATTGATCCGAGATGAGATCGACCGCGAAACGTCCCTTGCGGCGTGCGTGCGGGAATACCGACCAGGGCACCCCGTCGCGCCAGGCGTCGTCGATCGATTTGAAGATTTCACGGATCTGGTGCCAGCTGAGCCGCTTCTCGGCGGCCGGCGTTGCCCCAGCCCCGATGACAGGAACCAGCGTGCTCTGCTCCTTGCCAAGCCCACTGGTGATATCGACAACCTCCATCGTGAAATGGACGTCCTCGATCTCTTCACCGTCCTTCTGCTTCTCGACCGAGAGGACGGTATGGTCCTCCTCCTTGGCGACCCGGATCGCCGTATCGCAGCCACCGAGCAGCACGGTGGACCCACGCATGCCCCGGTCAGCATCCTTGCCCGAATGGTGGATGCCGATGACGACGCCGCCGCAGTGGTTCTGGATCTCGGCGCAGGCATCGACGAACAGCGACATCGCTTCCTGGCTGTTCTCGTCCTGGCCGGGAATGGCGCGCGAGACAGTGTCGATGACGACCATCCCGATCTCGAAGTCGACCTCCTCGCGGACCTGATCGATCGTGCGCTTGAGCTTCTCGACATTGGCTGGATCCAGCATGTGGACCGCGATCGGCAGCAGCTTGAACGGCGCATCGACACCGGCAAGGCCATGCTTCTTGCGCCAGCCCTTGATGCGCTGCCCGATTCCGAACCGGCCTTCGCCGGCAATGTAGAGAACGCCGACGCGTTTGACGGCTCGGCCGTGCCAGTCGAGGCCATAGGCAACGCGCAAGGATCCATCGACGGCAATGAAGGTCTTGTGCTCGCCAGGCCGGCCATAAAGCAGGACCAAACCGTGTTGAGGGACGAGCCCTTCGATCAGCCATGTGGGCGGTGGCATATTAACGAGTTCATCGAGACTGAGGGTCTCGAACACATCAGGGCCAGCGCTGGCGGCAAACAGAGCCGCGACCGCTTTGTGACCTGCTAGCTGGGCCATGTCGTTGAAGTCGGTGCCGAGGTGGCCTTCGGGGAACACCGGGAACACGGTCTCACAGCGAAGGACTTGGGCAGCCTTGCCCGCAGCCTCGCGGCCGACATTGGGCACCTTGTGCCGATCATCGTCACCGGCCACAATCCAGCGGGTCTTGGGAAACGCAGCGACCAGTCGTTCGGCAACCTTGGTCAGGTTCCCAGCATTGAAGGTGACCACGACGGTATGGCCAGTCGCTTCATGGAGCGATGCACCCGTCGCAAAACCCTCGCAGACGAGCACCGGGGCTTTGGTCATAGGGATTGGCGTGCCCATGACGAAGGCCGAGCCTGCAACTGGGAGTTCTGCCTCGAACAGCTTGTGGCCGGCCGGGTCGATCGACTGCAGCGAGGTGAGCTCACCGGCAGCATCGAACAGCGGCACCAGGATGTGCTCGCGGTCCAGCCGCGTACCACCCGGCTTGATGCCCTTGGCTGTGAGATAGGGGTGGGATGAATAGGTGGGATCAGCGCCAGCCCAGCGCAGACGCATCTGGTCAGCGGCGAGCTTGCGGCGCTCGGCCTGCTCGGCTTCGAACCGTGCCTGACGCGCCCTGAGCTCAGCGACGCGGGCTTCCGACATGACCGGAAAGTTGCCGCCAGTCAGCCGGTCAGCAGCGCCGCGGATATCGAGACCTTCCTGGGCCTCGAGAAAATCGAAGATGTCACCGTGCGCTCCGCAGCCGAAACAATGGAACCGCTGTTCAACGGGATAGACCGCGAAGGAGGGCGTGCGCTCCATGTGGAAGGGGCAAAGGCCGACCAGCATTGCGCCGCGGCGCTTAAGCGTCAGATGACGGCGCACCTCGTCGGCCAGAGGGAACTGGTCCTTGATCGCGTCGATGTCGATGCTGCCGGTTTCAATGCGACGCGCCATGGCGGCCAGGACCACTTTCTGAACGGAGGACAGGTGGGGGATCCCCTGGGGGATGTGTGGGGGATAGCGGGGGATCGCCGGGGGATGCCGGGCCACCTAAGCAGCCCGGCATTGGGGATCAGAACACCGGCGCACCAACCTTCGCGCTGCCGACCGCGGGCGGCGGCATATGCTGTGCCGACGGCGGAAGCGCGGCCTGTGCAGGTGCGGCAGCTCGCGGAGGCGCTGCCCCGTTACCGGCGAGAGCGGCCGGCCGATCAGTCCAGCCCACGATCTCGAAAGTCGGCTGGTAGTTAGTGCTGTGCTTGTTGGAGATTGGCAGCACGCCCGAGCAGCGAACGACCGGCAGCTGGCCCGACGCATTTTCCGGCGCTGCCATCCAGAGATCGTAGAGGTTGTTCATCGCCTCAATGACGATCCCAGCCGTCGAGCTGAACTCCCGCAGTCCCATCAGGTTCTTCTCGGAATAGAGGTCGATCTGGAAGCCGCGCTTGAAGTCCGCCCCGGGGTTGGGGGCAGCTTCCGCCAGCGAGGGATCCATGATCTTTTCGGGCGCGACGCCGGCACTGAACTTGAACCAGCCGGTTTCGAGGTTCGGCATATCGAAGACCGCGGTCATGTCGGTCACCTCGAACAGCGGCTCGTCCTTGCCGTCATTCTTCGTGTACCAACGGCCCGCCTTCGCATTGTAGGAGACGAACACCTTGAAGTCCCCGCCAGACGACGGGACAGACATAAAACCCATTTTCCTGTTTCCTTGTTTGCTTGGGAGTTGCCGCGTGTCAGGCCTGCGGCGCGGCCTCGGGGGCGAGGCCCCAGATTTCTTGAGCTGCCGCTCGGGAGCCGGGATCGTTCCAGTAGAAGCTGTCCAGATCCGGTGAGAGCGCGGCCGTCAGTTCAGCCCCGTCATCCGACAGGCTCAGGAACCGCTCGATGGACCGGGCGATGCTGACCACGCGGGCAATGTGCGTGCGCGGATCCTCCAGCCGGTAGACGCCGATCTTCTGGGGCGTGACGTAGGCAAAGCGGATCTCGTTGTTGCCGTGGGCAGCATGATAGATCGCGCCCTGCCGGGCATGGGGATCCGAGATCTTCGAGGACAGCCTGCCCTGCGTCTTAAGGTCGACAATGATCCCGCGCGCGGGAAACCAGAAGTCGAGCCAGCCGATGAACGGCACAGGCACGCCAGGCAGCAGAACCTCGATACGGTGTTGTCGGTTGCCCTCCGCAGCCTCTGGGATCCCGTACTGCCTTAGTTCCGCAAGTGCGATGGCAACGGCTGGCGCAATGTTGACGCGTTCCTTCTGGACTGCAGGATCGGAGGACAAGGCCGTCAACTGGTTGAACCTGGCGACCGCCAGGTCCTGGCAGGCCTCGACTGATACGGCCGGATCGAACAGTCCCATTTCCACACCAGCCTCGATAGCCGTGCCGCGGTGTGCTGCAGGCCCGACCGATGATTTTCGGCGGAGCAGCTTTTGCATCGCCCACATCGCAGGCTGCGCGACAAATAGGTTGATCGAGGATGCCGAGAGGTGATCGAGACCATGGCGTTCAAAGGCGTTTGCCATCACGCCACCTCCGCCAGTTCGATGTCTGCCAAGGGATGTCGTGCGCCGGGAGCTCTGGGCCTGGCGACAGCTATATAGCTGTAGCAATCAGGACCCAGGCGCTCCTGCAGAAGGTGGACACACCCCTTTTCTGATGCCCAGCGAACACGTTCGGCCAGCCGCTCGAGAACCTTGCGCTCCTTATCGCCGAGGCGGCGCTTTGGACCATTGTCGAGGTCCTTAGCGAGGAATCCGCGGTGATACTCGTAGCGATCGCCGCCGGTGGCATTGGCGAGCCAGGCGCAAAACAGCAGCTCATGGCCAAGCTGTCGACGCGTATTTGTTCGTGATATGTTCTGCATTATACCCTACCTTGAGAATCGGTGGATGAGCGATGGGAAAGGCGACCGCGGGCTGGTTTCTGGTACGAAGCCATGAAGGCGCGGATCTTTGCCTCGGTGTCGGGCCAAAGGCGGCGTCCGGCCCGGAGTTGGCGAACGAGCTTCCAGTCGTTGGCGGCTTTGCGGCCGAAATAGCTCTCAGCCATCTGGTTGGCCTTGAGGAACGAATCAATTTCTGAGACAATGGGATGTGTCATACACCCCTTATCTCGAGAGCAATCCAACTTCACAAGTAGGGCGGAATCCCACAATTAAGATTGCGGGAAGCATCCCACAATGTTACCCACAGACTATGACCCAGCCTTCTGCCTTCAACATCGCCTTCCTTCGCAAGGTTCTCGAAGAGGCGACCGCCCCTGATGCCAAGTGGAACTCGCGGTCCCTCTCGCTTGCAGCGACTGGCGGTAAGAACCCGTATCTGGTCAGGGACATCATCAAGGGGAAAAGCGCGAACCCGACCCTTGATACGCTTGTCGGGCTTTCCAAGGCCCTGGAAATGGATATTTCTCAGATGATACCGGCAGCCGCCTCGGTGATGCACCGCGTGGGCGGGGCACAGCCTTATGAGACGCTCGAAGTCGTCGGTGCGGTTGCCGCGGGTGTTTGGCGTGAAGAAACTGAATGGGGTGCTGAAGATCGCTATTCCATTGAAGTTGGGCCCAATCCATTTCCTGGCAGTGAGCGACTAGCTCTCCGCATGGAAGGCTATTCAATGGACAAGGTCATCCCGCCTGGATCGGATCTCGAGTGTCTTCGAGTAGCCTATGGCTATGTCGAGCCTCAGCCTGGCGATATCGTCATCGTGCAGCGAGACCGACATGATTTGCACGAACTGACTTGCAAGCGACTCGACCACGATGGGCAGAATTTCATCTTACGTGCCGAGTCCACGCGGGCGGAGTTCCAGGAGCCAATCATCATCGGACGGCCCGACGAAAACAGTGTCAGCGATGAAGGGGTCACGATCATCGCAATCGTGCTGCGGGCGCATCAGAGTCTCTACAAGCGCCGGCGATGACAGAACCCTTTGTCAAGAGGGTTTTGACCACATCATCAATTTGGAAGGGATGAATCCAACTATATCTGTGGGTGTTGCAACAGCTCGAATCGTTGAGCCAAACCAGAACCTATGGATGTTAGATGCGTGTTTTAACCCGATCCAACGGCCTTGCGCCGGAGCATATGACAGCAGCCGAACGGATGGCCGAGTTGGGTCAGATCTTGGCTCTTGGCGCCATGCGCATGCACGGAAAGTCCAGTTCTTTATCTGACGGCCATGGAGATAGTTCGGTCGACTTTGCCTCGCAGCAGAGCGGTAGTGCCTCCCGAACAAACGGGAGTGACGCATGAACGAAACGGTCTTGTCCCGCCTCGCCGGGCTCAAAAAAGCCAGCACAACTGAGTTGCGGGATCTGTGGACCCGATACTTCGACAGTGAAGCGCCGGGCTACAACCGCAGGTTTCTCGAAAGCCGCATCGCCTATCGCATCCAGGAATTGGCCCTGGGCACGCTCAGTCGTCAAACGGTCGCCAGGCTTGAAGCCCTTGGTGAGGAGCTTGATGGAGGTAAGAAGGCGGTGCGTGAAGTTTCTGTCCGTGGCCGATTGGTCACCGGCACGCAGATCGTCCGCGAATACCAAGGGGCCGAACATCGTGTGACCGTCCTCGAGGATGGCTTTGAATATGCAGGAAAGCCCTATCGCTCTCTCTCGGCCATAGCCCGGGCGATCACGGGGACTCGTTGGAATGGCCTGGTCTTCTTCGGATTGAAGCGCTCGGGAGAACTGGGATGAACCAGCCTGTCCGCAAACTGCGCTGCGCTGTCTACACGCGCAAATCCACCGAAGAGGGGCTCGATCAGGAATTCAACTCCCTGGATGCGCAACGGGATGCCTGCGAGGCGTTTATTGCCAGTC
Source organism: Erythrobacter sp. (assembly GCF_035194505.1). Lineage (NCBI taxonomy): Bacteria > Pseudomonadati > Pseudomonadota > Alphaproteobacteria > Sphingomonadales > Erythrobacteraceae > Erythrobacter > Erythrobacter sp. The sequence continues at coordinate 308,072 of NZ_CP136573.1, forward strand.
AGCGTGCTGAGGGCTGGATGCTCTTCCCGAACCACTACGATGATGGCGGGGTATCCGGCGGAACTCTTGAGCGGCCGGCCCTGAAGAGGCTTCTGGCAGACATCGAGGAGGGGCAAGTCGATGTCGTGGTGGTCTACAAGATCGATCGCCTGTCTCGTTCGCTCATGGATTTTGCGAGGCTCGTCGACACGTTCGAGCGAAATGGTGTTACCTTTGTTTCGGTTACCCAATCCTTCAACACGACCACGAGCATGGGCCGACTTACCCTTAATGTCCTGCTCTCCTTCGCGCAGTTCGAACGAGAGGTCATTGGCGAGCGGATCAGGGATAAGTTTGCTGCCTCCCGAAAACGCGGCTTGTGGATGGGTGGCGCGGTGCCACTGGGCTACCGCGTCCTCGACCGGAAACTCCTGGTCGACCCTCAGGAGGCAAAGGTCGTGAAGCGGATTTTTGAGCGGTTCGTGCAGATCGGCTCGAATGTCGACATTGTCCGCGAGTTGCAGGCTGATGGTATCAAGAATCGGCGTGGAAAGCCGCTCGACAAGGCCTTTGTCGCAAGGGTCCTACGCAACCGCGTCTATCTGGGCGAGGCGCTGCACAAGGGGGTGAGTTACCCTGGGGAGCACGAAGCGATCATAGACATGCCGCTGTGGGAAAAGGTCGAAAAGATCCTGGCCATCAACCCGGGGACACGCTCGCGGCAAAACAGCGCCACCACGCCTTCGATGCTGAAGGGCTTGTTGTTTGGCCAGGACGGTCGGGCCATGTCGCCGTCGCATACGCGTCGAAAGGGTAAGCTCTATCGCTATTATGTCAGCCAAACTGAACTGAAGCTCGGCGCAGGCAGCGGTTTCGTGCCTCGAGTGCCCGCGGCGGAAATCGAGGCCGCAGTGGTTAAGCAACTGCGCGATCGCATCAAAACACCCGAGGTCCTCGCAGAAGCGGTAAACGCTGCTCGGAAAATGGCACTGCCTCTTGGTGAGATGGAAATGCGTTCGGCGCTGATCGAGTTGGATCTGCTCTGGGATCAATTGTTCCCAGGCGAACAGTCCCGCGTCGTCAGGCTGCTCGTATCTCGTGTCGAACTTGGCGTCGACAGCATGTCCATCAGGTTCCATGCGAATGGAATTTTCGACCTTGTTGAAGACATAGGAGCTATGCAGCCGCGAGAGTTGGAGGCTGCGTGAACTCGGAGCGGCAAATAGAGATCCGTGTTCCCATTGCCCTTCGTCGGCGGGGAGGACGTAAGCTGATCATCACTCCGGATACCGAGGAAGGGCGGAGTGTTGGGCTGCCGAATGCGCAGGACCTAACGCTGGTGAAAGCGATTGCCCGGGGGTTCCGCTGGCGCAATCTCATCGAGCAAGGGGTTTATGAGAGCGTTGATGAGATTGCGGCCAAAGAAAAGATCGACCGCTCCTATGTTAGCCGACTTTTGCGAATGACCCTTCTGGCTCCAGACATTGTGGAAATGGTGCTTGCCGGCAAACAACCGCGCGGCATCAAACTGCAGATGCTCAAGCGTCCAATCCCATATTGCTGGAAGGAGCAGCGAGAGATGTTTCGGGAACTTTAGATATTCCGATACTGCGAATTAGCGCACCTGCCAGATCATTAAATCAAGGACCTTTGCGTCTGAAAAATCCATAAATTCTGGGAATTGCTTATCGAACGTTGCTCGCAATTCCTGAAATTTCAGATTTTTGGTCAGTTCGGAAGAGTGAGCCTGGATATTCGCATAATCGGTCAAGAGAAGTTCGATACGGTCACTGCCGCGGCCACTCCTTTGAGGAAGCCCAAGGTTAATGCGGACGATTGAGTCGTAAACAGGGAGAGCTGGATTGATTGTCGCGATAAGCTTGGAGGCGAAGGAGGCTTCAATGCGCCCCGTTTCCTTAAACAACTTATCCAGAACCATGACGAATTTCGGTTCGCTATCGGTTTTGCACGTTTCGAGTAGGCCGTAAAACTTTGAACGCCAAGATGCGTTCCTTCTGACCATATATAAGCCGTTGAATGTCCTTTGGTATTCCTGATTCTGGGCTACATTCAGCGATCTGAGCGATCGTATAGTGTAGGCGTATCGATCCAGGTCGGCGTGTCTGCGTTTGAGCGCGTCGAATATCTTGGATTGGCGATCTGCAAGGTCGTCAACGGTGATCATTCCGCATCCCTCAAGCCTCGTTCTGGCATTTGTTTTCAAAATTCCATGGGAAAAGCGTCGCATTTATCTGGAAGTCCATGCGAACCTGAGCTACTAAAAATGCGGACAAAACAACGCACCAAGAGACTGAATTTTGACCATTGTTATCACCACCTGCACAAATCGGAAGCGTAAGCCTGTATCCCAGGGTTTGCACGCCGCTTCGCTTGCAGTTGGTGATTTGACGGATGTGGCAGACGAGTGGGGGCGCCGCCTTCGGCAGCCCGATCAGCTTTTCCCGGTCATGGAGGTATATGGAGGCAGGTCATTCCAGGAGGCCAAAGCGGTCGCGGAGCGTCTGGATGCCGATGTCTTTGTGATTTCCGCAGGGCTTGGTCTGGTTGATGCCTCCGAACCGATCCCCTCATATGCTTGCACCGTTTTGGATGGCGCCGAGGACGGTATTGAGCCCAAGGTTTTGGGTGATTTTTCGAGCATGGAGTGGTGGGATCATCTCAAGCGAGTGTCGCCATTTGCCAGAGACCTCCTAGAGGTTGTCGCAAGCGCCGAGGACAGGCTCGTACTTGCCGCGCTTTCGGACAGCTATATCCGAATGCTTTCTGAGGATCTCATGGCGCTTGCAGATGAGCGCCTAGCCAGGCTGCGTGTGTTCACCCGAGCCCCCTTGGACCGAATTCCGGTTAGATTGCAGCCATGCGTAATGCCTTACGATGACCGCTTGGACGGCCCGGCGAGCCCGATCAAAGGTACGCGAAGCGACTTCGCTGGGCGGGCACTTCGGCATTTCTCCGATTACATCCTACCTGGCGCCGAAGGCGACACGCCTGATCGCCATAGCCAGGCAGTCCGCGAGGCTATGGAAGAATGGCCATTTCCCTCAATGGTAGAGCGTCAGCGACTATCCGACGATGAGATCCTTGCGCTTCTGCATGAGCATTGGGAGGCTGCAAGAGGCAGCACCTCGGCCCTGCTTCGAGTTTTTCGCGACCAGCTAAATGTCGCCTGTGAGCAAGGGCGGTTTGCCGCTCTCGCGCGGCAGGTGCGTGCGGAGCTTTCATGATGGCTAAAGAGACACTTTCAGTGCGAGCTGTCAGGACGGAGCAGGGCGATGGGACCCCGATCTTTGCCTTCTTTATTCATGGAGCCGACATCACTCGGATCGCCGACATCGCCCGACTGAGAAGAGACGAGCAAGAGCTCAAAGGCTTCCAGAGGGGCGAAATCAAAGCCCACGTCAATTCGATAACTGAGTTTTTGGACAGCGGTAAGGTGCTGTTCCCCAATGCGATTATTTTGGCTCTATCACCCGAGGTGGAGTTCGCATCGGCACGTGGGCGAAAGCCAGGCAAAATTTGCGAAGTGGGTGATGCTGGAACGCTCACCATTCCAATCCATCCTACTGGGCAGAGGGCGGCCTGGATTGTTGATGGGCAGCAACGATCACTAGCGCTGGCTCGGGCTAAGAACCAGTCGATCGCGGTCCCTGTGATTGGTTTCGTGTCCGATGATGTAGAAGCACAGCGTGAGCAGTTCATCTTGGTCAACAAAGCTAGGCCGCTTCCTAAACGGTTGATCGATGAACTCCTCCCTGAAGTCAGCGTACTGTTGCCCCGTGATCTGGCTGCACGGCAATTGCCGAGCGCATTGTGCGAGATGCTCAACGAGGACAAGGCGTCCCCATTCTTCGGACTGATTAAGCGCGAGTCTAACGCCAAAAGTGGTTCTGGGATCGTGGCTGACTCTGCGCTGATTGAGGCTATGCGCCTTAGTCTCAAGTCGCCCACGGGAGCCCTGGGGCAGTTCAAGCGTAGCGGAGACGGTGTTGACGCGAATGGGATGTACGAGGCGCTAGTTCTATATTGGAAAGCGGTTCGCGATGAGTTTCCCGATGCTTGGGGCAAGCCGCCTACACATAGCCGCTTGATGCATAGTGCTGGCATTCGAGCCATGGGCGCCCTCATGGATCAAATCATGCTGAGAACCGACGGCGCGTCAGACCGATCGGCAGCCGTTTCTGCGATACTCAGGCGCCTCGCACCCTATTGTAATTGGACCGCAGGGCGGTGGGACGAGATCAACCTTGTGTGGAATGAAGTTCAGTCGACATCCCAGCACATTTCCAAGCTCACAGAGCATCTTATGCACCTGGAGCGAGACCTGGCGAGGGGTGGCGCGTGAAATTTATCTTTGCGGACAGTTTGGACTACGTTGACCCTGCCTTCGATTTTATCGCTGATCGCAGCGCGGCAGAGCGTCAGCCTTACTGGGATGACGCCTACCCTCATGAGATCCTGGGTTACGCTCCTTATGACGGCGTGCTGGTTTCTAAGGGCATCGTCGGCGACCATCGTGTGAAAGGCAAATACACTGCGAGCCAAGCGAGGCGCTTTGAACTGGTGGGGGTGCGCAAGTTTCTGCGTCTCGACAAGCCGCAGTTCGCTCACCTGGATATCTTCGGAGATTGCGGCGCTTTCACCTACGCCAGCGAAGCAAAGCCCCCTTACTCGCCTGCCGAAATCGCCGAGTTCTACGACGAATGTGGCTTCACACACGGTTGCTCAGTCGACCACATTATCTTCGATTTCAATTCCTCCGATGCCGGCATGGAAGGTGGGTCGAATGATGCGAAAGACCGCTTCGAGATTACCTTAGAAAATGCAGACAATTTTCGGCGCGAGGCTTTGTCTATCGGTGCGGCTTTTACCCCAATGGGGGTCGTGCAGGGGTGGTCGCCAGGGAGCATGGCGGAGGCGGCCAGGCGTCTCGTCGGGATGGGATACGATTACCTAGCTCTCGGGGGCATGGTTCCGCTAAAATCTCCTGAAATCAAGCTATGCCTCGCTGCCATCCGTGAGGTTGTGCCAGCGTCAACGCGTCTGCATATTTTAGGCTTTGCAAAGGCGGACGATATCGACAGCTTTCATAGCTACGATATCGCGAGTTTCGATACGACATCCCCCCTCATAAGGGCGTTCAAGGATGCCAAGCAGAACTACTATCTGCCGGGGCCGGACACCCGTTTGCGCTATTTTACATCCATCCGCGTTCCTCAAGCGATTGAAAATCCTAGGCTTCAGCGTTCGGTCAAGCGGGGGGTCCTTCGCGCCGAGGATCTAATCGCGATGGAAGGCGCCGCCTTAAAAGCATTGCGTGCATATGATCGTGGCGAAGCGGATCTTGAGGAAACCCTGCACAACGTGATGGTCTACACTGCGCCACTGGCGGAGGAGAAACCCTACGAGGATTGCCACGGATCGGTCGGGATGACCCGATTGGCTGAGCGCTATCGCGAGACCCTTGCTGCCAAGCCTTGGAAGGAATGCTCGTGTTCGATCTGTGAGCACGCATCTGTGGATGTGATCATTTTCCGAGGCAGCAATCGGAACAAGCGGCGAGGCATTCACAACCTCGCAGTCTATAAAAACCACATTGAACGATTGGATCTGAAGCGTGCCGTCATCTGAAACCATGCAATACCTAACGGTCACCGCCCAGCAGAGCAGTGAGCATACGGTTCTAGTGTTCGCGGCAAAGGCATCGGACATTCTGCGCTTCGCCACCATCGATCGAATTGGGCGAGACGCCCAAGGGGTGCTCAGCGGGTTCCAGCGGCCGCAAGTGGCGGCGCATATCCGAGAAATTCAGGATTATCTCGAGAAGCCCAACTCGGTTTTGCCGAACCCCATTGTGGTTGCCTTCACCGAGAAGGTCGGTGTCAAAGATCTGGGTAATGGGTCCGCGCAGCTGACGATCGATTTGAGCGATGGCCCTCCTGGTTTGGTAGTGGATGGCCAGCAGCGTTTAACGGCACTCTCCGCGGTAGAGCGTGACTTCCAGGTGTTTGTGTCGGTTTTGATCTGCCAGGATGAGGCGGAGCTTCGGCGTCAATTCGTGCTGATAAACAACACCAAGCCGCTCCCTAAATCTCTGATTTATGAACTGTTGCCGACCGTTGATGATCTCCCTGCGCGGCTTAGCCGCCGATCCACTGCGGCTGATCTGACTGCTCGTCTGAACTTCGAGAACACTGCTCTGAAGGGTTACATTAGGCAGCACACCTGCCCCGAGGGGATCATCGCCGACACCGTGATGCAAAAGATCATCATGGAATCTCTGGCTAATGGGGTGATGCGCGATCTCATACGTCACGCAAAGGGCGAGGATGAGTGCCTTCGATTGATTTCCAATTTCTTCGAGGCTGTCAAACGCGTGTTTCCAGACGCTTGGTACGGGCACAAGCCTACCACTTCGCGCTTGGTTCACGGGGCCGGCATTCAAGCTTTGGGCGATGTGATGGAAGTGCTGGCGGCGAGGGCTGATGCCCGAACCGTTGAGGAATTCGTCGAGGGCCTGGCATGTTTGAGAGATAAGGCAGCTTGGACCGAGGGTGAGTGGGAGCTCGGAGGTGAGGTGCGTCGGTGGAATTCACTTCAGAATGTAAACCGCGACGTTGCTCTCCTGAAGCATTACCTTGTTGGCCTGATCAAGGCTGACCTGCGCCAAAAGCGCCAGGCTGCCCCAGCGCCACTTTTTGAAACGGCGGAAGTTTAGCCGATGAGCTACGCCGTTAAAGAGATCTTCAAGACCCTTCAAGGTGAGGGCGCCCACACTGGCCGGGCGGCGGTGTTCTGCCGCTTTGCCGGGTGCAATCTTTGGTCTGGTCGAGAGCAGGACCGCGCATCGGCGCAATGCCGGTTCTGCGACACGGATTTTGTGGGTGTGGATGGAACAGGAGGCGGCCGTTTCGCCGATCCAGAAACTTTGGCAAAGGCAATTGAGGCGGAATGGGGCGGCCCAGGAGAGCGACGGTATGTGGTGCTGACCGGCGGCGAACCTTTGCTTCAGGTCGATGGGCCATTGGTCGACGCGCTGCATGCTCTGGGCTTCGAGATCGGTGTTGAGACTAATGGCACCCAGCCTGCCCCAGAGGGGCTGGATTGGATATGCGTAAGCCCCAAGGCGGGGACGGATCTTGTCCTGACTTCGGGTAACGAACTCAAGCTGGTTTATCCCCAGGACAATGCACTGCCGAGCCAATATGAGAATTTAGCGTTTGATCATTTCTATCTGCAGCCGATGGATTGCGATGAATCAGCAGCCCATACTGAAAAGGCGATCAATTACTGCATGAATAATCCGCGTTGGAGGCTTTCGCTTCAAACGCATAAGACTGTCGGGATCCGGTGATGTACGAGCTCAGCAAACAATTCCTTTTTGATGCAGCCCACACTTTGCATCGCAAAATTGAGACCGAGTCGAGCCTGCGGATCCATGGCCATAGCTATCGTGCTGAGGTCACACTTCGCGGCCACCCAGACCCAGCAACGGGTATGATCATGGATGTTGGCAATCTTGAGCGAGAGCTTGAGGCCGTACGCGATGCACTGGATCATCGGTTTCTGGATGAAATTAATGACCTGGGTCCCGCGACTATGGAAAACCTCTGCCGTTGGATTTGGGTCAAGTTAGAGCCTGGGCTTCCAGCTTTGTGGAAGGTCAGCGTGTCTCGCTCCAGCAATGGCGATGCATGCAGCTATTGGGGTGAGGGTGGTCAGGGATGAACTCTGGCGAGAAGGCTCTGGTCCTGTTTTCGGGCGGACAAGATTCTGCGACGTGTCTCGCTTGGGCTCTTGAGCGCTTCAGTGCGGTAGAGACAGTGGCCTTCGACTACGGACAGCGGCACAAGGTCGAACTCGAATGCCGGGAAGAGTTCCTCGCAAAAGTCGTTGAGATCAAGCCAGAATGGAAGGCTCGCTTGGGCCCAGATCACAAGCTTGACCTATCCGTTTTGGGCAAAATCAGTGAGACCAGCCTGACACAGGAGGCCGAGATTGCCCTCCGAGAAGATGGTTTGCCCAACACGTTTGTACCCGGACGCAATCTCCTCTTTTTCACGCTTGCCGCCGCGGTCGCATACCGGCGTCAGTTACGTCACCTAGTGGGCGGGATGTGTGAAACGGATTTCTCTGGGTATCCTGATTGCCGGGATGACACCCTCAAGTCGCTTCAAGTGACCCTCAACCTTGGAATGGGGTCAAACTGCGTCGTCGATACCCCGTTGATGTGGATCGACAAGGCTAGCACTTGGCAAATGGCCGCTGATCTTGGCGGTGGGCAACTGGTTGATTTGATCAGGACATCGACCCACACCTGCTACTTGGGTGTGCGCGATCAAGAGCATGATTGGGGCTTTGGCTGCGGCCATTGTCCAGCATGTGACCTCCGGTTGACCGGCTATCGGAAGTTCGTGGCAGTTTCTCGAACTTGATGGACGCTTTGCCACCCTCATGAAAGGTGCCAAAGCGGGGCACCTTCGTTTGCTAGATTTACCCAGCACCCTTGTGCGTACCCTGATATGCCGGCAGACTGCGTTCGGGCGGTCTGATTCCGGCTAGATTGGGTCGTTTTCAGTTGGCAGCGCCCTGCTGAATTGAGAAATAATAGTTCGCAAACGTATTGAGAATGTGCTGCAAAGTTACTAACTCGCGAGGGGTTAGCGAGGCCAGCGGAGGCAAATTACTCGAGGGGGGTATGTGCTGATAAGGGGCATGTTATTGGCACTGCCTGAAGGCAGAGGTGTCGGAAAGTTAGAGGCTGTCGATGGAGATGTATGTGACGTTTCCGTTTTTTACTCGATTGTTCGCACCGAGACTGTTTCTCACCCAATAAAATCACTTTCTAGAGCCTATCTTAGCCCGCAAACTCGTGTTTACGTGCTGGATAACGGCGTGCACCGGGTTGGACGTATTTCTGACTTTTTGACCGGAAACGATGGCCTTGTGACTTACGAGGTGCGCTTCCCAAACGGGGTGGTTAAAGACTTTAACGAAGCTAATTTGTTTCTAAGGCCTTGGCATGCGCCTGATGATCCGGCCGAAGTGCTAGCTGCCGGGGGAGGTGAAAGCCAGTTCCTCCATGACGCCAGATTGCCTGCGCGAAAAGCGCTAATCGATCTACGCAGTGCGGCGCAGGGAATGACAGCTTTGGTGTCGGCCGGCATCGAACTCGTGCCGCATCAAGTTGCCGCCGTGCGAAGAGTCTTGTCGGATCCGGTTCAGCGTTATCTGCTTGCGGATGAAGTGGGGTTAGGTAAGACTATAGAGGCAGGATTAGTCATCCGGCAGCGACTAATTGATGATCCGGACACCGAGGTTTTGGTGTCTGTTCCGCGTCATCTTGTTGCCCAGTGGCAGGTCGAACTCAGCGGCAAGTTGCGGCTTTCTCAATTTGATGGGCGCTTCGAAGTGTGCGCTCATGAAGACCTGACCCGTGTTCACCGAACACCAGATTTGCTTGTAGTAGACGAAGTACATCACCTGGTGGGAGGCAGTCGTGGAGAATTACAGGGCGCTGAAGCGCACCTTATCGATCTAAGCAAACGAGTGGGCTCGCTGCTCCTACTGTCAGCGACGCCCGCTCTTGGCGACGAAGTCAAGTTCCTAGCACTTCTGAACCTGCTAGATCCGGTCGCGCATCCACTGAATGACATCGAAGGATTCCGAGCGAAACTCGAACAGCGACAAGATCTTGGTCGGTTACTGCTTAGTCTGGATCCTGAGGGTTCAGGTCTAGTGCTACGCCAGCGTGCAGCGGAGCTGATAAGCCTGTTCCCGGATGATGCGGTCGTTCAGGGTCTTGCTGGGAAATTGATCGAGGCAAGCAAGGCCAAAATGCCTGAAACGTCGCGGTTCGCCACTGCGCTACGCAATCATGTTGCAGATAGCTATCGTATTCACCAGAGACTTATCCGTTCTCGTCGCGCCGACGCTGCAGGTTGGGAGTTCCGTCCCCGTGGCCCATCCTTCGAGGAAGGCGAGTTGCCGCCTATGTCTCATGTCCGCGAAGAGATCATTGATCACCCTGTGATGGCAGATCTTATCAGCGGGTTAGAAGATTGGCGCTCTGCTGCATTAGCGGCGGTCGGTCGAGGTGTAATAGACGAGGCAAGAATCTCTGCTCGTTACATCAGCTTGTTGGAAGCTGCCGGGGTCAGTTGTGCTCAATTTAACGCTGTGCTCAAATCTGAGGTAGAATTTCCGGGCGAGGAAGAAATTCGTGCAGACTTAATCCGGTTAACAAGCAACGGGGGGTGCGATGCTGATAGCCTGGACCTTATCGCACAGAGCATCCACCGCTTAAACGACAACCTAGCTCGCGGATCTGCAGCACCGAAGATCGTAGTTTTCTCCTCATCGTCCGAACGGGCAAGCAGTCTGGCCGCCCTTGTCCCGGATGCGGCACTGTTGGTAGCCGGTGGGGATCAAGGGCACGCCGAAGCCGTACTTGGGCGCTTTGCTGCACAGGGGGGGGCATCCGTTCTCATTCTTGATCGCGCTGCCGAGGAGGGACTGAACCTCAGCTTTGCTGACGCAATCGTGCATCTTGATCTTCCGTTTTCGGCGGCGCGTGTTGAGCAAAGGATTGGGCGTCTCGATCGGTTCGGCCGCACCAAGGACGCCATTAGACACCGCGTTCTGCTTCCTTCCGATGAAGACGCCAGTCCCTGGGCAGCGTGGCAGCGACTGTTGGCCGAAGGTATGATGATCTACCACGGCTCTATCAGTGATGTTCAGTTCCTTCTTGAGGAGATCGAAACTCAGATCGCTCGGGCATTTTTGCATGAAGGTGCTGCGGCCGTTGAAGAGCTGATCCCGGAGGTATTCGCCCGCATCACCGCTGAACGCAGTGCTCAACACGAGCAGTCGGCGCTGGATCGTATTGCTCTTGCTGAAGAACCGGCGGAATTACTAATTGATGCAATCAATGATGCCGAAGCCGAAGAAGAAGGGATCGAAGCTGCTGTTGAGACCTGGGCAGTCAAGACGCTACTTTTACGCAAACGACCATGCGCTGAAGACGTCCGAGATCCTTTTTTTTGGCGAACAGCGCAGACAACGCTGATCCCCAAACTGCCTTGGCGTGAAACATTTGAGTTCTTCGAAGATGAGCCGCTTACATGGCGTCGACGCATCGCGATGCGTCAGAGTAATGTAGCGTTGCTTCGGCCAGGCATGCCGCTAGTCGACGTTCTGGAACGTTTTACCCACTGGGACGATAGAGGCTCTGCCTTCGCGACTTGGCGTAAGCATGCTGATTGGACTGGTGAAGCTTGGATGGGTTTTCGGGTCTGCCTTAGCGTGGAGCCCAATGTTCCTGAGGATAATCTCCTGCGTCCTGATCCGCGGAAATTGGCAATTGCTAGGCGCGCACAGCACTATCTTCCCCCAAAATACATTACTCTACACATAGAGGCCTCCGGCGAACCGGTTGCCCAAGGGCCACTTAACGCCATTTTGAATTTGCCCTATTCTAATGAGCGTGCGCCGGGGCAACGGTGGTTAGATGTTAACCTCGGCAGTCGACCAGAACTCTTCTCGAGCATTATTGATCCGGGTCAGTTTTCGCAAATCTGCAGGTCAGTGCGAGAAAAGGCCCTTTCTGCCTTTTGTGAGAGTGACGATTTTAGGGATCAGACAAGCCAGGCAGAGACTCTTGCAAGAGCGGACCTTGAACGGCGGCGCGCGCGTCTAGAACGGCGTGCTGCTGCTGGCGAAACAATTGATGGTGAAATAGCGGCCGCACAAGCCGTTTTAGACGCTGTTTCCTCGCCTTCTGTGCGGCTTGACGCAATCGGGTTCTTTATCGTTTCGGGGCTCAAAGCATGAGCCAACTCGAAGGGGCGTCTGCTTACCAGGCACTAGCAAATATGCTCAGTGATGCGGAACGAGACGATAATGATTGGACCGCGGCCGATCCAGCCTTTGAACGCCTTCGAAAGGCGCTGATTGAACCGTCGCTTCGAGCTTCTGTAAAAGATTTAGTGGTGCTTTTAAGGCAGGCTCTTTGGTACGAAAAGTTCCGTCGTGGCGATGGTGGAACTGGTCCGGAGCCAATAATCAGGCACCCGGCATTTGCAGGTGCAGATTGGACGGCGTCAAGTTTACGATCTCGGCCCATTCAGGGTGGAAACCGCGTTAGTCTTGAAACCTGGTCACCACCCTGGCTGGGGAAACCGGACGAGAGCGTGGAGGCGCGTGCTGCCTCAGAACTCCCCTGTCGCTTTGGTGAGGGAAGTGGCGTCACCGGTGACCCGTTTCTCTCCGCTGTTGAACGGCCGAGTTACCGGAGTCTCGGCCAAAGGGCTGCTGCCCGTGCAGCACTGAGCACTCCACCAGGGGGCACATTAGCTGTCGCGCTTGCGACAGGGGAAGGCAAGAGCTTATTATTTCAACTTGTTCAGGCTGTTGGCTTTGCTGGCGATCCAGCGCGCGGCGGCGTCCCCGGCACGACCTTGGTAATTGTTCCAACTGTTGCTCTGGCGCTCGATCACGAGGCTTCTTCAATAAAGATCGTCGGTCATCGTCTGCCGCTTGCCTATCGGAGTGGCGCAGAAAGCAATGTGTTGCTTGTCGATCGCATTCGCGAGGGTTCACAAGGCCTGTGCTTCGCTTCTCCTGAGGCAGCCTGTGGACCTCTCAGGTCAGCACTGATCGCCGCTGCAGAAGTCGGTAATTTGCACGCATTAATTGTCGATGAAGCTCATCTTGTTGACCAATGGGGGACGGGCTTCCGAACAGAATTTCAGGAATTAAGCGGATTGCGCCGTGAACTCCTAGCCGCTGCATCTGCGAATTCGCGCTTACGGACCCTGTTGCTGTCAGCAACGCTTACCGAGAGCTCGCTTGGAACGTTAGAAGCTCTGTTTGGGGATGGCGGTCCTATACGGTCGCTGTCCGCGGTCAATCTTCGTCCTGAACCGGATTACTGGATTGCAAAACCGTGTGCTGCAGCGGAGCGAGAAAATCGGGTCCTGGAGGCGCTCGCTCATGTTCCGCGACCGGCAATTCTCTATGTTACGGAGGTGAAGCATGCAGAGGCTTGGCTGCGTGTGGTCCGCCAGGCCGGTTATCTTCGCGTTCGCATGCTTCACGGAAGCACAAGCGCCGATGCGCGAGAAGAAATCTTAAAGCTCTGGCGTGATGGCGCACTAGATTTGGTTATCGGTACCTCTGCGTTTGGTCTTGGCATCGATTATCAGCACGCCCGTTCTATCCTGCATGCGTGTGTTCCAGAAACGCTTGACCGGTTTTATCAGGAGGTTGGTCGCGCTGGTCGCGACGGCCGCGCGTCACTTTCCATCGCGATGCCGGCAAATGATGATTTTGGTCCAGCACAGCGCCTAGGCGAACAAAAGGTTATCAGCGTTGATCGTGGAATGGTCCGCTGGACGGCCATGTTTGAAAGCGCTGTAACATTAGGGGACGGTTTGATCGCTGTAGATGTCGACGCGCGGCCGAGCGCTTCAGAAGACGACATTGACATGAGCGGTGATCGAAACATCGACTGGAATGTTCGAACGCTTACATTGATGGCGCGCGCGGGCATTATTGAGTTGGTCGGACGCCAGGCGCGCACTGCGGAGACCGGGCCAGCACGCCTTACGATCCGCGTCCTCGACGATGGTCACCTTCGTCTGGCCTGCTGGTCCAGCCGTGTAACATCGGTTCGTGACGGCATTGCTGCGGCGAGTCAGCGCAATTTTGGCCTTATGCAGCGGTTTCTTCGCTCGGTTGAATGTCCGGCTCGAATTTTTGAGGCACTTTATGGTGCTGAAAAGATCGCTCCGTCATGCAGTCGCTGCAGTTTGTGCCGTGCTGAACCCTCACGCAGGGGTATTCAACCAACTCCTCGAGAGCCCTTCTCACCTTGGCCTGGACAGCCACTGCAGCCAAGACTTGCTGCGCTCATTGGCGGTGGTGGACGTCTTCTAGTCAGCGATGACCCTGAACTCCGTGAAGGCCGTTGGCATCGTAGGTTCTCAGATCTGCTAGATGCGCTTGCTCGGCAGGGTATGAGCAAGTTAGCTTTGATTGGCGACACCGGGATTGATGAGTCTCGGGCCTTTGCGAAGATACAGCGTCGCGCATTCTTTGTTGGGCGTTCAGAGACACTACTGGCGACCGGCCTGCCACCAGGGCCCGAACTAGTTGTGATTGGCCGCGGCGTGCCGTTGAGGAAGGCGAATTTTAAACACCGTGCTCCGGGAGACGAGCGGATCTTCATTCTGCCGCCGGGTTTCGTTGCGCCTGATAAACCGGACCTGGCCTTAACAGAGATTTTCGACGGGCCCCAACTTAGTTTCACGCAACTTTGTGGGAGATTGACGGCATGAGCATTGTTAGCGTCGCTGAAGCGGTGCCCAACCGGTTACTGGCCATTTACGGTACTCTTCTCGGCCGCAACGCAGGTGAAACTCGCGAGCGACTGAAATCTCAGATGGTGCCCCCTAGTTTGCGGGGCGGGCGCGATAATCAGAGCACGGCAGTATTCGATAACAGTCTGCGTGAGGCTCGGGCTATTGGCCTGGTAATTGAGGATGGGGACAATCTCGTAGTGCCAGTGACGGCTCGACCTGCGCCCAAGCAAACCGAGGAAGATGCATTTCTGGCCCACGTTATTCGTGTTTTGTGTGACGATGTCCTTGCCGATGAAGCTAACCAGGCCAAAGTTGCCCCAGCGATTGCCTGGTTGCTGATGCAGGACCCGCTGAGGCCAATACCGTGGAGCGAAAATCCACTGCCAACCATTAATCGACAGTTGGATGGCGACGAGAATTTCGATCTTGGCAATGCGAGCAGGCTGCAGACGCTCGCCTATTGGACGCGACACCTTGGCTTCGCTCGAATGGTCGGAGCTGGGCAGGTTTTTATTGTACCTGATCCGCATGACGCCATCGCCCGCCTCCTACCTGTTGTTTTTGGTAATGCGACTTCTTTGCGGGCCAACGAATTCCGCAAGCGATTGGCTGAGCTATGTCCAGTTCTTGAGGACGGTACCGTCCGTGCCCGTGTCGAGCAGCGTGCAAAAGGTGAAATCGTTCGGTCCAATCCGCAACGTCTTTCTCGCTCGACGAGCCTCGCCCTGCTTAGGCTCGAATCATGCGGCCGCATCGAACTTCAACAAAGTTCCGATGCCGAGGTGGGAATACTCGATCTCGGCACGAGCGATCGCCGCTTCAGCCATGTTGCATCGAAGGGCCTATGATAATGCAGAACCATCTTTGCTGGGAGCCTGCTAGGGTTCGCGAAATTATCAATCCTGAAGCCGAGGCAGTCCCAGACGCAGTCTTTCGGGCAGTTCATAGTGACTGGTCCTTGAAGGTGGCCCCTCCAAAGGGCACTGCTTTTCAAGAGTTGTCGACAACCTCGTTCCGTTCGCTGTCACCTCGCGAGTTTCTCGAGCAATTCCTGCAGCCCGAACGACCGCATGTGCAAGCTGCCGCGCTTGGCCGAAGCGGATCTGGTAAGTCGCACTTCATTCACTGGATGCGCCTTAACATCCCGGAAACTTCTGAACGCATGGTGCTTGTCGTTCCAAAGGCCGGCACCAGCCTTCGATCGATAATTGAACTTATCGTCTCTCGGTTGGATCCAGCGGAGCAGCAGCCATTCCGGGATGCACTCAGTCGTGCAGGCGATGCTACCATGACGCGCGACGGGCAGAAGGGGCGGCTTCTTAACGAGCTTGCGGAAGCGGTGCGTGGTCTTGCCCCTAGCGACCCTGAGGATGAACTCGAGGTTGAGCTAATCGATCAATTACCGCACATCCTCTATGATCCGCATATGCGGCAGACGCATTTTCTAAAAGAAAAGACGATCATTGCCGATATCGTTGATCATGTATTCGCGGCACCTGAAGAATATAAGCCCGCTGAAGATAGACGAATTTTTGTAGATGGAGATCTGCCGCTCGGAGGCGGAGATTATCTCGCCGCGGCTCAACTCGCGCGGAACGCGATGAGCTTAATTCGTCTTGATGGCGGTCTTCCAAAGGCTGTCGAAATATTGAACCGCAGCCTCGACTTGGCGATCAGTCGAACACTTAGCTTTTCCGGAGACAGGCTAATTGGGCTGATGACCTCGCTGCGGCGTCATCTTCGCCGTCAGGATCGTGAACTTGTTCTCCTAATTGAGGATTTCGCCCGACTTCAGGGTATCGACCGAGCGCTCTTACAATCGTTGCTTGATCAAGGCAGCGAAGATTTGTGCAAGCTGCGCTGGGCTATGGCGGTTACGACTGGTTTTTTTGAGACAATTGCCGAGACTGTCTACACTAGGATGACCTGGTTCATCGATATGGACAAATCCAGTGGGGGTGGAACGGGGGGAATGACCCGGGATACGCTTGCTGGCTTTGCTGCGCGTTATTTGAATGCGATCAGGGTTGGTATTGATCCGATCCAGAACTGGGGCTCGCATGCAACCGACGTTCCAGTGCCTAATGCTTGTACTCGCTGCGATCTGCGTAGTGAGTGCCATAACAGTTTCGGGGCTCACGAAGGTGTAGGTCTTTATCCGTTCACGGAGACAGCATTATGGAACATGGCCGAACGAACGGATCCGCGGCTAGGGCAAGAATTTAATCCTCGCATCTTGCAGAAGGACGTGCTCGCGCGCGTCCTTGCAGATCACGGTCTTACGGTGTCCGAAGGAGCCTTCCCACCTGCCGAATTGCTCGATGAACTGGGTGGGGGCAAGCGCCTAAGCGTGCTCGACCAAAGCGCGATACGCCGTCAAGCACCGGCCGCTGGTGATCGCTTGATAACGGCTATCGAACTCTACGACGGTTCTGGCAAGACCGTGAACCTTGAAGAGGGAATTCGCCGCTCTTTCAATCTGCCTCTACTTGGCGAAGTGGATACGCCACCTACGCCAGATCCCCTCCCTCCGGGTCCGACACCTGTTGGACCGGCAACAGACCCACGCATTATAGAACTGCATGCTTGGACTGAAGGTAGAAACCTCTCCCAGGCCCTCTCGCAAGAATTGCGCGAGCGCATTTTTCGTGCCGTGGTTGAGGCGGTCGATTGGGACAGGTTGGGGCTCGAGCGCGCCTCCTATGCGGCAGCAGCGACCAACAGACCATTCAGAAACAACAGCATTAAGATACTTCGACAGAGCACAGCGGGCGTTCAGACACAAATTGATCTTCACGTACCACGCAAAGACGCAACCGACGCGGAAGTTCAAAAAACAGCCCTTGCGCTTCAGGGATTAATCCTAGCCGGTGACACTTTTGATTGGTCTTTTGAGCGTGGTGGCGAGATGCTCGCAGCCTTTCTTGATTGCCTCTCTGAATGGACAGCTCGGGTCGAGGCCGACCTTCTCGCCTTTGCGCCTGCGTCAACAGATTGGAATGCGGTCGGTGCCGCTCTTGAACTTCTTGCAGTTGGGGCAGCGCTAGCCGGGCAGTTGCGTTCGGATTGGACGATTACTGACCTCCTCGACGCCTGCTTGCGGGTCTGGGAGGATACGGCCGCGGAAACGAATGAGATGCGGGGCCTTTTCGCGAGAATTGCTCGCCAACGTCAAATGCTTGCGGATTTTGTTCGTGCTCATGTCTCGGCAACTAAGGGTGGTCAGGTGGGCGCGCTAATTGACCCGCGACTTCCACGTCGAGTCCTTCGCGGGCTCAAGGCTTCCGGCTGGCGCTTAGTCCAGACACCTCCGCGTGAAGGGCGTGGGGATCCGTTCGAAGTCGCGAGGCTCTATTCAGTCGTTGCTGATGCCCTCGCTGATAGTGCGGCTGCCGAGCGCGCAGCTCGCCTTGCGTGGCTCGAAGAGATGGAGGAAATGTTTGGTCCCGAACCTAAGCGTGCTGCCATCGTTGAATGTGTAAGGTCTGTCCGCGAAACGGTTAGTGCAAGTGGTTTTGGCGGAAATGCGTCCACGCTTCTTCAGGCAGCACTCGACAATTTTGCTGGTCGCCAGTTTGACGATGCGATCTTCGGCGCACGTGAACTGCGTGCTGAAATTGATCCGGTTGCGAGTCTGCCAGCATATGCTCGGGCGCGTGAGGGGGCAGTGGGCGCTGGGCGTGAACTTGGCCGTAGGCTACAGACCTTCCTTGCTGATGTTGATAGAAGCCTTTCGCTCCGCGAACAGGAGGACGGTGCCAAGTACGCGGCGTTAGCGCAGAGCCAAGAAACCATCAAAACCGCTCTACAGTCTATCTCGGATGATCTGGATTTTCTGGAGACTGCTAATGTTGCTTGAAGAGGCGAAAGCCCTCTCGTCGCGGATCACGCAATATCAGAAACTGAGAGAGCAGGCGCAACACGCCCAGACTTTTGAGACCCGTGCCAGCCAATTACAGAAATTGGCAAGCGGCCTCGAGAAGGCTGTTTTTGGTATTAAGTCTTTGAAAGCTGCGGGGGTACCCGTTGCATTCACTTTGGCGCGCACGGATCAAACCCGAGCCCGAACTGAGCAATTGTTGCAAGGTTTTGCCCTTGATCCAGCATTTGTAGATAATCCGGGCTTTGACTTGCGCTTTGAATACGCGACCCCGCTCGGTGGCTTGGCGGAAAGCGCAAAAAAATCTGCACTGAAGGCCTGGCAGGAGCACATCGCTGGGCGGCGTGAACGGGTGTCTTCGGAAATTCTGAATGCACTTCGAGCGGTGCCTGATTATCGACCAATCGTTGCTAAAGTTCAAAGGTGCCAAGAGCAGATCGAAATTCTGGCAAGTTCCCTTCCGGAAGATGTTACGAATGCTAATCAGCGTCTCTCTGAATTAGCCAGTGAGCAGCGGGAGGCATGGCGACAGTTGACGGGCGGCGAACTGCCTGAGAGTGTCGTCCTCTTTTTGCGCGCCTCGATGGGTGAGGGCGCTGAACTCCGATTGCTGACGTCCGACGTGATTGATTGGCTTAAATCTCGAGGTCTCGATAGCGCATTCCGTATCAAACCCCGACACGCTGTTTGACAATGGTCACTAATATCGCGCTGCAAATTCTGGACGCTGTCGAGACAATCGAAATGCGGTCGCTTGCTTGGGGTTACTCTGAGGGTTCCCTAAGTGAGGCTGAACTCATGTCTTTGGGGTCAGTTTCGGCAATAGACGAACTTATCGATGCTCGACTGATCTTAGAACTACCGGACAGTCGAGGGACGCCACGTTATCGCTCGCGCTTTGCAGAGTTGGTTCGTTTGTTAGTCCGCTTACGTCAGATCTTCCCAGGTAAACCTTGGGTCGGTGCTCCTCGTTTGGTCTCTGATTTTAGGATCGATAGACGTCCGCGCCGTTATCCTAAGCGGGATCGCACCCCTGAGGACATCGCCAACAAGAATACCGGCTCGATTTCCGCTACGCCGAGAAAGCGGGAGGTTTGGCAAGCGCTGACTCATGAGATCTCGGGATTGGCCTCTTTTCAGGAGCGCGCGACAGTCCGTCAGTTAGAGGCGTCTTCTGATAGTGGGACTATAGTTACCGCTGGTACAGGCAGCGGTAAAACGATGGCATTTTACCTCCCAGCGCTAATGCGGATCGCCGAGGCGATCGATGAAGGACACTGGACGAAGGTTATAGCCATATATCCTCGCACCGAGTTGTTGAAGGATCAGTTGGCCGAAGCTTATCGCATGGCGCGCCGATTAGACTCGACGCTTGCTCGACACGGAAAGCGAAAAATCAAGATTGGTGCTTTTTTCGGTTCGACGCCAAACTCAGTTCAACAACCTTTTTTTAGTGAAGATTGGCGCGACACTAAGGCGGGAAGGATCTGCCCATGGTTGCGTTGTCCGAACTGTGACTCTGACCTCGTTTGGCGCAAGCAAGATTTTGAGAAGAGTATTGAACAACTTAGCTGTCTGCAACCGGGTTGCCATAAGTTAATTAGCTCGGACGAAGTTGTGCTTACCCGCCGCAGTCTTAACGACATGCCGCCGGATATCTTGTTCACGACGACGGAGATGTTGAACCAGAGACTTTCTGATCATTGGTACAGAGGCCTATTTGGGGTGGGTGTTGCAAGCCACCATAAGCCATTTCTCGCTTTGCTCGACGAAGTACACACTTACAGTGGCACGAGTGGTGCACAAGCAGCCCTAGTGCTGCGACGCTGGCGTCATGCTGTCGATACGCCGATCACTTGGTCGGGGCTCTCCGCAACACTCGCTGAAGCACAACGTTTTTTTGCAGATCTCACAGGCGTTCGTGAAGACCGTGTGGAAGTCATATCGCCAGAGGCATCTGAGATGGAGTCCGAAGGCGCCGAATATCAGATTATTCTGCAGGGTGACGCCGGTTCCAGGGCCTCCTTGCTGTCTGCCAGCATTCAGGCTTCAATGTTGATTGCTCGCACGCTCGATCCGCCCGATCATGGGTGCTCATCAGGTGTGTTCGGGCAGCGGTTGTTCGTGTTCACGGACGATCTCGATGTCACAAATCGCCTATTTGACGATCTGCGTGATGCTGAGGCTTACGATTTATTTGGCAAGCGCGATCAGAGGCGTGAGCCTCTCGCGGCACTGCGGTCAAGTGGAGAAGATGGAGCAGTTCGCGATCGCGACGGTCAGCGCTGGCGATTGTGTGAGCAAATTGGCCATGATCTCGCCACTTCGCTTATTGTCAGTCGCACCACATCCCAGGACGCCGGTGTTAATGCAAGGGCGAACGTGATCGTTGCCACCGCGGCTCTTGAGGTGGGTTTCAATGATCCAAATGTCGGTGCAGTATTACAGCATAAATCCCCGAGAAACTTTGCGTCTTTCCTGCAGCGTAAGGGGCGCGCTGGTCGTAACCGGGCTATGCGACCAATAACAACGACAATTCTCTCCGATTATGGGAGGGACAGGCTGTCCTTCCAGACGTACGAGCATCTATTTGACCCAGAGTTGCCGCCTCAGCAATTGCCGATCGGTAATCAATACGTCCTAAAGATGCAGGCAGTGTTTTCGTTATTTGATTGGCTGTCAGTGCGGGCTAGTCACATGACGACATATAAGGGCACGATGTGGCGTATTCTCAGTGGACCCGACGCACTTAAGAAGTCTGGAGCCCTCGGACAAGCGACCATTAAGATCCTTGATGGGCTAATGGTTGGCGATACGTCGTTGATTGGGCAGTTGCGATATCACCTGAAACGGTCGCTTCGTATCGACGAGGCGACGGTCGATGCTCTTATGTGGGACCCACCGCGATCACTAATGCTGGAGGCGGTTCCGACTTTGTATCGTCGGATATCTCAAAATTGGCAGTTGGCGTTCCCCAGCGGTGGCACGATTCTTGATCTATGTATTCCAAATCATCCGCTTCCGGACTTCGTTCCGCGCGCACTGTTTAGTGACCTTAGTCTTCCAGAAGTGACTGTCGAGATTCCGCCAGCCACCGTACAGCACGAGGCACGAAACGAGAGCTTGCCGATTATCCAGGCGCTTGGTCAGTTGGTGCCAGGTCGAGTGACGCGTCGATTTGCGCACGAGCGTGGCCAACTCTGCCATTGGGTCCCGGTGGGTTCTCTTGAACCCGAACAAGTGATGTCCATAGAGGATTATGCTTGTGAACATGAGTTTATTGGCGCGTTCACTCCGAGTTGTAACGACCCACTCGATCGAAACCCGCGCTATGTTTTCCGACCTTGGAAAGTGGCGCTCCGACAAGCAAGGCGAAGCGATGCTCTGCCGAGTAGCAATGCGCGGTTCAATTGGGACAGCGAGTTCTCCCCTCATGGTGAACCGCTCATTGTTCCACCACCCCCGCGGTCTCGCTGGTCAGATTGGATCGGCGCAACGGCGTTTCACGTCCACCGCTTTCGTGGCGGCGTGACGGTTAGGCGCTTTGCTGGATCTGTTGATGCGAACATTCGCAAAGCCGATGCTGACTATCCGGTCCATATCAAGTTCGTGACATCCGACGGGGAAGCAGCTGCATTGGGCTTTGCAATGGACGTGGACGGGATGCGGCTTGACCTAAGCCTTCCTGCTGCTGAAGAACTCGCGCGGATAGAACTGCCTGCTAATCTCGCTGCATCAGCACGGGCAGCATATCTGCGGAGCCGTTTCCTTGGCGATCCTGGCTTGCCGTCTGATCTTAACATTTTTCAGCGTGATTGGTTGATCCAGATAGCCATTTCTGTTGTGCTTTCAAAAGCAATGCGTGAGGGCTGTTCCGCAAGTATCGCGGCTGCCGAAATTTTCTCTGAAGACAAGCTTTTGAACACCATGCAAGCTGGCATGGCCGACTTTTTTGGCGCTGGTGCATTCGAGAACGATGATGACGACGCGGCGGAAAACGTTGAAGAAGAATTAGCAGTTAAAGCGGGGAGGCTTGAGGAAACTCTAACCGCACAAGTTGCACGAATTGAGGTTCAGGCGCGTCTGCGTGCACTTGCGTCTGAGTTCGATACTCCTGACGAAGTGGCATTCGGTAGCTGGTTGCGCAGTTGTCTTGCAGAGACCCTCGGTGAGGCGCTTCTCCAAGCTTGCCTTGCAACTGCTCCTCGTCAAGCAACCATTGATACCCTGCTGCTCGACTTCGAACCGTTGGACAATGGTTCTATACGCATCTGGATCACTGAAGGGACGTTAGGCGGTGCCGGGGTACTTCAGGCGTTTTCTGAGCGCTTTGCTACTGAACCTCGACTTTTATTCAGTGCCTTGGAAGCTGCGCTTGCACCGACTGATCTCGAGATCTCCGCTGCTGGACTGGAGCGCGTCGTTGATCTGACTACATCTGATCCTACGATTGCTGATGCAATTCGAAATGTGCGATCGGCCGAAGGGCACGAGGAACGAGAGCTTGCCTGGTCTTTGTTCAGAGCGGAAATGGCACAAAGAGGCTTACCCATAGGGCATAGCCTATCGGTGTCTCTAAATGGTCGGTTGATGCGGGCTGGATCCGGCCCAGATCTTGACGAGTTACTGGGACTACTGCTTTCTCGTTGGCGGGAAATTGAACAAGACCTTGGTATCGCCGTTGGCCTGCGCGAGTTTTCAACACTTGCCGGGCAAGACGAACGTCTCGTAGAATCGCTGCGTGATTTCTTGTCGTCACAGATACCTGGATCAACTGGAGACCGCATCGAACGCATTGGTCTCGTTAGTGGATTGCTCTGGCCGCGTGGGGTGGAAATTAGACAGCGCGCACTTCAGTCTTACAATCCATTTCGACGGCCACGCTTTACGGATCCAGGACTGGCACGCGCAATTTTAATGGCTGGTCTCGCTCCGGAGGTCCGGGTCGAAGACGGCGATTGGCGCGTCTCCATCGCGAGTGAGTTGGCCGAGCATGGCACAGTTCGTCTGTCAGTCCACAAATCAAAAAATGCTCATTTGCACTCGGCATTGATCGAACTTGCCGCTACGCCAATTGATGTTGCCTATTTGCAGTTCTTTCCGTCGCTAGAACGCTTTGAGGACGAAGGCGAGCGCCTTGTCGCCATCCTGTCTCTCAGGGAGCAGGTATGACAAAGGTTTCCCGCGATATTCATGGCCCGGC
This sequence comes from Erythrobacter sp., assembly GCF_035194505.1. Lineage (NCBI taxonomy): Bacteria > Pseudomonadati > Pseudomonadota > Alphaproteobacteria > Sphingomonadales > Erythrobacteraceae > Erythrobacter > Erythrobacter sp. Next base: position 331,515 of record NZ_CP136573.1, read on the forward strand.
ACAATCACGGGCTATCCGTGACGTTTTACAGACCTTGTTTGCGACCGAGTTGCTTAAGCCGAGCAAGCCACTGTGGCTCTGTTTCGCATGGGTTACGGATCTACATGTGTTGGATAACAGCGCACGCCAATTTGCGCTGCTGCAGCCTGACTGGCCTGCCGCGCCTGTCCGCCTCAGCCTGGTACTCGGCGCACTGCTGGCCCGCGGCGGGCAGATTAATGTGGTTATCCGAGAAGACAGTCATAACATGGCCTTCATCGCAGCGCTGGAGAGATTGCGTGCAGATCACGGCAAGGGGATTCGTTGGGCAGTCGGTGATAATTTTCATGCGAAGGGTCTTTTGGGAGACAGCTACTTCCTTAATGGATCGATGAATTTAACAATAAACGGTGTGAGCGTGAACGAGGAGCACGTCGTACTTCGTCTCGACCCCGCTCTGCTCGCCCAGCAGCGCTTGGAGTTTGCTGACCGATGGGAAGGGAAGCTCCGATGATCGGGCATGATGCTGCAGTTGCAGAGGCGTTTGCCTCTGATTTTCGAAACATTGCCGGCTTTAGTGGATTGCCAACTAAGTGGCGAACGCTCTTTGAAGACGTTCTGACAAGTGCTGTGGACCCTCATATTCCAGGGGCAATACTGCCCGCGCCCATGGGCAAAGGATGTCGCATCTATGCAGTTGCTGCTGATCAAACCGAATGGCGGCGGTTGCGTCCTTTGCTTTCCGCTTTCGCTGGCCCAACACTGACCAACTTCACTGGGATCGTACAAGCGCCATCCAGTACGGATCCAATGGATGCGTTTGCAAGTTCGTTGCCAGCGGAAGTGATTGCTGTTGCAGAGGCGCTCGATACCGGCGTTGATGCAATGCGAGCGCTGCGCCGCATGTTGGCAATGATACGCCAAGCGCCTGAAGGCTCTTTGAAACCACCACGCCCGACGAGTTGGTTGCTTTCTGATTTCGAGGATGCACTTAATGTTGGCGACCGTACCAGAGCAGAGCGACTGGTCGGGAGGCTTCGTGACGAATGTCGTTTAGACGCGCTCAATCTTAGATTTTTGAGCGTACAACTGCTTGCCAGCTTGGAGAGTTGGGCTGAATTACGTGAAAGTAACTACTTCATTGATCTTTGCCTTGCGCGCAAACCTGGAGCCATTGCTTCTCATTTAGCTGAGGCCCTTTTCCAAACAGACTTAGCGGCTGCATTCTATACTGAAGACATTGATAATTGTCGTCGTGAATATTCAAAAATTCGTTCACTTGGAACGCCACTCATCGCAGTACCTCCTCCGGCAGCGCTTGGGCCAGGGGGATGGAGGCTATATGCGATGGCTGCGCTTTCGTCAGAAAATCCAGATCCAGGCTTGCTACGGTCACTTGCCGAAGGACCAGATCTGGGATGGATAAGTTCACACCTCAAGGCACCCGGTATAGAAGCCGAGGTCCTGGTCGCTCCAGAACCAGACGCCGATTTTGCGGAGATCCGCAAGGCCCTCGAGCGCCTCACTGATCTACCCGAAGAGCAGCGTATCCGTCTTTTGGAGATCGAACCTTTCCGGTCTCTTTTTGCCGGTGGTGCCGAGGTGCAACCTGCTAGTATCCCGCTTGGTTGGCGCGATTGGCTCAAGCGCATTCCTGACCCGGATTACACCATAGCATTTGAGATTGCCCGTAAAGGCGCTCTTGAGTGGCCTATCGAGGTTGCTGCGGACCCAGTTGAAGCGACAGCGTTAGCGGAGGACTTGGCAGACGCACTCGCGGATAAAGTGTCGCGCGCAAGGCTCGCGCAAGCCTTGCCGTTGATAGTGAACTGGTTGCAACGCGACGCTTTGTTTCCACGGGCCTCGATGAGGCCTGTTTACGAGACGGTTCTGACCCTATTCGCCCTAGGAGAGGCCCGCGACCAAGGCATCATGGCATCTTCGGGGGTCGTCGGGGAAGCTATACTGGCAATTGGAAACTCTGTCTCAGATTACCAGCGGCTAATACATTCTCTAGAGACGCTGATAACCGAGGGTACGGGCACCGGGAGCGTCCATATGCTCCTGGAATTAATTGAGGCGACAATACGTCACCCTTGTCCGGATAGTTCAGCTAGAGAGGGTTTCTGGTTAACCGCACTGGCCGTTCTAGAACCCTTGCGACACCGGTTGGAGCCAGTCCAGCTGGCTAGCTTAGCGACGCTTGGCGGTCTGTTAGGATGGAGTGATCCGCCGTTTGCAGATGCTGCCACGGCGGCTCCAAGCCAATTCGGCACAAAACTCGCGAACCTTCGGATCGGCATTTACACGCTAACAGAATCAGCCGCTAGGCAGGCAGCGTCAGTTTTGGCCCGTGTTGCACCGAGCGTGATAGTCCAGACTTCGTCCGAACATGTGGGGTCCGCGCAACTGAAAGCTATGGCTGAGAACTCTGACCTACTCATTATAACATCTTTGTCTGCCACTCACGCAGCGACGGATTTCATTCGAGCTCACCGTCCTGCTTCGAAGCCAATATGCTGGGCTGCAGGCCGTGGCTTCACAAGCATCGTTAGGGCGGTCGAAGAATTTATAGGCGGAGATCACTCCTAAGGCATCGTTAAATCTAGAGTGACCACATGAAAGATGTATTTGCAAAATTAGAGCGGTTTCCACACGATCTGATTCGTCAGGGATTCCCTTCGCGGCGCCGTTGTGATTCAGACTTCCTGCTGGTGGCAGGAGGCCAGCACGGATGGCACGAACGCTTTCACAGGATCTTCGGGACAGGGTCGTTGCAGCGATTGATGGCGGCCTGAGCTGCCACGCGGCGGCGGCGCGCTTTGGGGTCAGCGTGTCGAGCGCGATCCGCTGGCGGCGAAGAGCGCTTGAGCATGGCCGGGCCGTTGCCAAGCCGCGCGGCGGTGACCGGCATTCAGGCAAGATCGAAGCGCACGGCGGCTTCATTCGGGAGCTGATCGCCGAGCAAGGCGACATGACCCTGGTCGAGGTTCAGGCGCGGCTGATCGAGCGTGGGGCCCTGGTCGGTATCGGCACGGTGCATCGCTTCTTCGTGCGTCACGGGATCACGCGCAAAAAAAGACCGGCCACGCGATCGAGCAGGACCGTCCCGACGTCCTGAGGCAACGGCAGCATTGGTTCGACGGCCAGATCGATCTCGAACCCGAACGCCTCGTCTTCATCGACGAGACGTGGACCGCCACCAACATGACCCGCAGCCATGGCCGCTGCCCGAAGGGCGAGCGGCTGCGGATGGGCTTCCCGCACGGCCACCGCAAGACCACCACGCTGGTCGCGGGACTGCGAATGACCGGCATGGTCGCGCCGATGGTGCTGGACGGGCCGATCAACGGCGACTGGTTCGAAGCCTATGTGGCGCAGGTTCTGGTGCCCGAGTTGCAACCCGGTGACGTGGTCATCATGGACAACCTCTCGAGCCACAAACGGGCGGCAGTGAAGGAAAGGATCGAAGCGGCCGGTGCAACGCTGCGCTTCCTCCCGCCATACAGCCCGGACTTCAACCCTATCGAGAAGGCATTCTCCCGGCTCAAAGCCATGCTCCGCAAGGCGGGTGAGCGAACCGTCAGCGGGTTGTGGGACTTGATCGGCCGGCTCGTCGACATCTTCCAGCCTGCCGAATGCGCCAATTACTTCAAATCTTGCGGATATGAGCCGGAATGAATGGAAACCGCTCTAGAGCATTTCATTCGCAAAGAAATGCGGATGTCCCACATTTATCAGCCTGTCATGCTGTTGGAACTGCTCAATTCCAAAGGTACCGCATCGGTCAATCAGATTGCAAAGGCACTTTTGGCTCATGATGCGTCCCAGATCGAGTATTACGAGCAGATCACGAAAAATATGGTCGGCAAGGTGCTGACCAAAAACCGTCAGGTAACCGAACGCAAAGCTGACGAATTTCGGCTCAAGAATTTCGAGGTTCTGACCTCGGACGAGGTTTCTGCACTGGTTGCTCTGTGCCAGGCCAAGATCGATGAGTATGTCGGAAAGCGGGGAGAGGCGATCTGGGCACACCGTCGAAAATCAACGGGCTATGTTCCCGGAACTGCCCGATATGAGATCCTGAAGCAGGCAAAGTTTAGGTGCGAACTTTGTGGGATTTCAGCGGACGAGAAGGCGCTCGAAGTAGATCACATCCTGCCGAGAAATCTCGGTGGGAGTGACGAGCAGCATAACCTCCAGGCGCTATGTTACTCGTGCAATGCCACGAAACGTGACCGTGACGACACGGACTTCAGAGGGATGAGTGCAGCCTATGCTTGCCGGAGCGAAGGCTGCGCATTCTGTGAGCTGCCAGCAGAGCGCATCATTGCAGAGAATGAGTTGGCCCTCGCGTTCCGGGATGGCTTTCCTGTTACCGAACATCACACCCTGATAATCCCGAAGCGCCACGTATCTGACTACTTCGACCTGTTCCAACCTGAGCGGAATGCCATGCAGGCGCTGATGGAAAAGGAGCGCGCTTTGATTCTTCAAATCGATCCGACAGTCACCGCGTTCAATGTTGGCATCAACGCCGGCGCAGACGCCGGCCAGACCATCTTTCACTGCCACATGCATTTGATCCCACGGCGCAAGGGTGACGTCGAAGAGCCTCGTGGCGGCGTGAGAGGGGTCATTCCGGCGAAGCAGAAGTATTGAAGCTGGGGTCAGCGTATCGCGCGCGTCTCAAATTTGAGGGCAATTTCGTTTTCAGTGCTGTGTAAGATTTGGTAGGCAAATAGGGTCTCAAAAGTGCAGTTCAAAAAGCTTCCAAGGCAATGAAATAGAAGTGCAAATTTCTGTGACCAAACCTGCGCGGTCCAGAGGTTTTGGAGAGAGCGGGGGCGACGGAGAGAGCATGGGCCAATTTCCCTGACCCAGACTTTTTCGCTTGCGCCCAAAACGGCGGCGAACTGCGCCATTTCAGGACCCCATGAGGGGGTGAGATCATTTCGAAGTGAAGAAAATGGTCGGGGAGAGAGGATTCGAACCTCCGGCCCCTGCCTCCCGAAGACAGTGCTCTACCAGGCTGAGCTACTCCCCGACCGTGTCGGTCCCGCATGGTCAAAAGGCCACGCGGGTCGAGGCAAGGCGCGCCCTATAGGTGTGGATTAGCATAGTGGCAAGCGGGCAATTGCACCTTATGGTCGCGCCCATGGCCAGCAGCGCGATTCCAAGTCCGACGAGCGATTTTCCGCACCCGGAACAGCAATATCTCGATCTGATGCGCGCCATCTGGACCGGCGGGAGCGAGCGGATCGATCGCACCGGTGTCGGCACCAGGTCGGTGTGTGGCAGCATGCTGCGATTCGATCTGGCAGATGGCGCCATGCCGCTGCTCACCACCAAGCGGGTCTACTGGAAGACCGCCACGCGCGAACTGCTGTGGTTCCTCACCGGCGACACCAACATCCGCCCGCTGGTGCTCCAGGGCGTGAAGATCTGGAATGAATGGCCACACGCCAATTATGTGCGCGCAACCGGCGAGGCGATCACACTGGAGGATTTCGTCCAGCGAATCGCCGATGACGCGGGTTTCGCCGCGCGCTGGGGCGATCTGGGGCCGGTCTATGGCAAGCAATGGGTCGACTGGCCGACCTATCGCTACCGCGCGGACGGACTTTACGAGAAGGGTGAGGGGATCAATCAGGTCGCCGCGGTGATCGAATCCTTGCGCACCAGTCCCGGCAGCCGCCGCCACATCATCGAAGGCTGGAACGTCGCCGAGCTTGATCGCATGGCGCTGCCCCCCTGCCACAAGACCTATCAGTTCCATGTCGCGGGGGAGGGCAGCGAGGCGCGGCTCAACTGTCTGCTCTACCAGCGCAGCTGCGATGTGGCGCTGGGCCTGCCGTTCAACCTGTGGTCGGCCGCGCTGCTGACGCGGATGATCGCGCAGCAGGTCGATATGCTTCCCGGAGAACTGGTGTGGATGGGCGGGGACGTGCACCTCTATCTCAATCACGCTCACCTGATCGAGGAACAGCTCTCCCGACGCCCGCAGGGCATCCCCCGGCTGGAGATCACGCGGCGGCCCGAAACAATATTCGATTACCGGATCGAGGATTTCGCGGTGCATGATTACGCGCCGCTGCCCCCGATCAGCGCCCCTGTTGCGGTGTGAGGCAGCTGCGTGCAGCGCGCTTGACCGCTCTCGGGCGCTGAAATAAAAATACACTTCCAAGCAATGATTGCACCTGCCGTGTCCGGCCCGGACATGGGGGTGCCAGCAAGGGGGAGAGCGCCGCCATGGCCGATTCTGGGAAGCCGGCTGACACCAATCGTCCGGCGCTCGCGCTGCACGTGCCCGAGCCGAAATATCGCCCGGGCGACACGGCGGATTTCTCGCATATCGACATCCCCGCCGCAGGCAGCCAGCCGCGTCCGGACGAAAGCGCCCATCCTTCGCAGATGCACGATCTGGCCTACAGCCTGATCCGCGTCCTGGGGGAGGACAACCACGCCCACGGGCCGTGGAACCCGCGGCTCGATCCGGAAACCCTGCGCACCATGCTCGGCCACATGGCGATGGTGCGGGCCTTTGACGAACGCATGTTCCGCGGCCAGCGGCAGGGCAAGACCAGCTTCTACATGAAGTGCACCGGCGAGGAGGCGACCTCGATCGCCACCTCGATGGCGCTCGCCAGCGACGACATGATCTTCCCCTCCTATCGCCAGCAGGGGATCCTGATCGCGCGCGGCTATCCGCTGATCGAGATGATCAACCAGATCTATTCGAACAAGGCCGACAAGCTGAAGGGCCGCCAGCTGCCGATCATGTATTCGAGCCGCGAGTTCGGGTTCTTCAGCATCTCGGGCAACCTTGCGACGCAGTGCCCGCAGGCGGTCGGCTGGGCGATGGCGAGCGCGGCCAAGGGCGACAGCCGGATCGCCGCGACCTGGGTGGGCGAGGGATCAAGCGCGGAGGGCGACTTTCACTCCGCCTGCACCTTCGCGGCGGTCTACAACGCGCCGGTGATCCTCAACGTGATCAACAACCAGTGGGCGATTTCGAGCTTCTCGGGGTTTGCGGGGGCCGAGCGCACCACCTTTGCCGCGCGCGGGCTCGGCTACGGCATCGCCGCGCTGCGGGTGGACGGCAATGACGCGCTTGCCTGCTTTGCCGCCGAGCAATGGGCCGCCAACCGCGCCCGCGCCAATCACGGCCCGACCCTGATCGAATATTTCACCTACCGCGCCGAAGGCCATTCGACCTCGGATGATCCGTCCGGCTACCGCTCTGCGCAGGAACGCGAGGAATGGCCGCTGGGCGATCCGGTGATGCGCCTCAAGAACCACCTCATCGCGATTGGCGAATGGGACGAGGCGCGCCAGGCCGAAATGGACGAGCGCTGCGCGACCCTCGTCAAGGAAACCACCAAGGAGGCCGAGAAGAACGGCATCCTCGGCCACGGCCTCCACCACCCGTTCCACACCATGTTCGAGGATGTTTACGAAGAGCTGCCCTGGCACCTCAAGGAGCAGGCCGAACAGGCGATCCGCGAACGCATCACCAAGTTCGGCAGCGAAAGGCCCTTCGGATGAGCGCGAACCCCGACACCACGGTCGCGGCCGAGACCGAACGCCGCCTCAACATGATCGAGGCGATCAACGAGGCGCTCGACATCATGCTCGCGCGTGATCCCGACGTGATCATCATGGGCGAGGATGTGGGCTATTTCGGCGGGGTGTTCCGCGCCACGGCGGGCCTTCAGGCCAAGCACGGCAAGACCCGCGTGTTCGACACGCCCATCAGCGAATGCGGGATCATCGGCGTGGCGGTGGGGATGGGGGCATACGGCCTGCGCCCCGTGCCCGAAATCCAGTTCGCCGATTACATCTATCCGGGCCTCGACCAGCTGATCAGCGAGGCAGCGCGCCTGCGTTATCGTTCGGCCGGCGACTTCATCGCGCCTCTGACGGTGCGTTCGCCTTTCGGCGGCGGCATCTTCGGCGGCCAGACCCACAGCCAGAGCCCCGAGGCGCTGTTCACCCACGTCGCGGGTCTCAAGACCGTGATCCCCTCGACCCCGCATGATGCCAAGGGTCTCCTGATTTCCGCAATCGAGGACAATGATCCGGTGATCTTCTTCGAGCCGAAGCGGATCTATAACGGGCCGTTCTCGGGCTATTACGACAAGCCTGTCGAGCCGTGGAAGAAGCATCCGGACAGCGTGGTGCCCGAAGGCTATTACAAGGTACCGCTCGGCAAGGCGCGGATCGTGCAACAGGGCGAGGCGCTCACCGTGCTCGCCTACGGCACGATGGTCCACGTTGCCGAAGCGGTGTGCAAGGCCAAGGGCGTCGATGCCGAAATCCTCGACCTGCGCACGCTCGTCCCGCTTGATATCGAGGCGATCGAGGCCTCTGTCGAGAAGACGGGGCGCTGCATGATCGTTCACGAGGCGACCCGCACCTCGGGCTTCGGCGCTGAGCTTTCCGCGCTCGTCACCGAACGCTGCTTCTACCATCTCGAAGCCCCTGTTGAACGCGTCACCGGCTTCGACACGCCCTATCCCCACAGTCTCGAATGGGCCTATTTCCCCGGCCCCGTCCGCATCGGCGAGGCGATCGACAAGCTTCTGAAGGACTGACCCGCATGGCCAAGTTCACATTCAACATGCCCGATGTGGGCGAAGGCGTTGCCGAGGCGGAAGTCGTCGAATGGCACGTCAAGGTCGGTGACCGCGTGGAGGAGGACCAGCACCTCGTCGACGTGATGACCGACAAGGCGACGATCGATATCGAAAGCCCGGTGGCGGGTATCGTCACGCAGCTGGCGGGCGAAGCGGGTGACGTGATCGCGATCGGCGCAATGCTGCTGGTGATCGAGACCGAGGGCGAGGATGCGGCAGAGGCTGAGGAAGCCGAAGCGGCGGCCCAGCATATCGAGGACGACATGTCCGATGCCGACGGGGCGGAAACCACTGAACCCGTTCGCCCTGAGCCTGTCGAAGGGCCGTCCTTCCTTTCGGAAGAGAAGAGCGGTGCTTCGACAAGCTCAGCACGAACGGAGTTGGAAGCAAGCTCAGTGCAAACGGACCATGGTACGAAATTCCTCGCCTCCCCCGCCGTCCGCCAGCGCGCCCGCGATCTCGGCATTGATCTGGCACAGGTGCAGCCCGCCGAGGATGGCCGCGTGCGTCACGGCGATCTCGACGCTTTCCTCGCCTACAACGCCGGCAGCGGGTTTGGCGCGGCGGGCAAGGCGCGGGCCGACGAGACGATCAAGGTGATCGGCCTCAGAAAGCGCATCGCCCAGAACATGGCCGCCTCCAAGCGCCACATCCCGCACTTCACCTATGTCGAAGAGTGCGATGTGACCGATCTCGAGGAACTTCGCGCGCAATTGAACGCCGCACGCGGGGATCGTCCCAAGCTCACCATGCTGCCCATGCTCGTCACCGCGATCTGCAAGATGGTGCCGGCCTTCCCGATGATCAACGCGCGCTATGATGACGAGGCGGGCGTGGTCACCCGCTACGGCTCGGTGCACCTCGGCATGGCGGCGCAGACGGGAAGCGGCCTGATGGTCCCCGTGATCCGCGACGCGCAGGCCAAGAACCTGTGGCAGCTCGCGCGCGAGATCGGCCGTCTGGCCGAGGCCGCGCGCAGCGGCAAGGCGAGTTCGGAGGAGCTCAGCGGCTCGACCCTCACCATCACTTCGCTCGGGCCGCTTGGCGGGGTGGCAACCACGCCGGTCATCAACCGGCCGGAAGTGGCGATCATCGGCCCCAACCGCATCGTCGAGCGTCCGATGTTCGTCTCCGACGGCATGGGCGGCGAGCGAATCGCCAAGCGCAAGCTCATGAACATCTCGATTTCCTGCGATCACCGCGTGGTCGACGGGCATGATGCGGCGAGCTTCGTGCAGGGGATGAAGCGCCTGATCGAGACGCCTGCGCTGCTGCTGGTGGATTAGGCGAAAAATATTGCGCCAAGGCAGGGCAAGAGAGCGTTGACAGCCCGATGCACCGGCCCTAATGGCGCTGCTCCACGAGCGGGACGGCATCGCCGGAATGCTCGAAAGGACAAGATGCGCGGGTGTAGCTCAGTCGGTTAGAGCGTCGGCCTGTCACGCCGAAGGTCGCGGGTTCGAGCCCCGTCACTCGCGCCACTTGTTCCCTGGAAAACGCCCTCAAGGGCATGCAAAGGCGGGCTTCGGTCCGCCTTTTCTTTTGCCTGCGCCTTTTTTTGCCTGCGATGGAGCCGCCTATTCGGGCGGGCTCCAGTTCCCCGTCTCCATCCAGATCAGGAAACGCTTCAAGGGCAGCAGCCAGACGAGGCCAAGCACCACATAGACCACGGTCTGCGCGCCGCCCGACCAGCTGCCGATGATTCCCGGCGCATAGCGCGCGATCACCACGCCATAGACGATCAAGAGAATGAACAGGCTGACGATGCCGAAGGGGATTCGCCAGGTCGGGGTCTCACGCATCACAGATTTCCGTAAATTCGCGTCGGGGTGACGACCGCATCGAGCGGCTTGTCATGGGCTTCGATGGGAAGGGAATCGCATAATTGTGTATCCCATGCGAGGCCAACGGCGAGGGCGGGGGGATGTTCCGCCAGCCAGCGGTCATAATGGCCGCCGCCCTGGCCCAATCGCGCACAATCATCGGTAAAGCCGACCAGCGGGACGAACAGCACATCGGGCACCAGCGGCTCCGCATCGGCGGCGGGCTGGAGCATCCCGAAGGGGCCGACTTCGAGATCATCTTGCGCGTAAGGATCCTTGTGGTGGCGGAAGGTCATCGGCGCATCGCGGCCTGCGAAGTGGGGCAGGGCCAGCGTGTGCCCGGCATCGCGGAAAAAGCGCGCATAGCCGCCCGCCGGGGCCTCCCATGGCCCGGCATGGTAGAGCCCGATCACCGCCTCGTCCCCGATCCATGCCAGCAGCGGCGCAGGCGGGCGGTGGAACAGCAGGCCCCGGATCGAATCGGGCAGGCTCTCGACATGGGCCTTGCGCAAGGCGCGCAGCGTGCGGCGGAGATCTGATTTGGTGGTCACGCGCTCTGGTTACCCGAATACTTGTGCGGCAAACGGCCCAAAGGGCCGCAAGGCCGACCGGCCGCCCGCAGGGGTGGCCCGCAGGGCCGGGCCCCCGGAGGAACCGCATCGCGGAGGCGATGCGAAATTCAAAAACGTGGCGGAACCACCATGGGTCGTTTGCGCTAGAAATCCTCTGACGCGTGGTACGTCAGGTGGGCGCCGTATACCCAAGCCTTCCGGACGAACCAGCAGACGAGGGCAGGGACAACTCCCATTTGGATTACTTATAGCCTCAGGGATATTCAATCGGCTCGTGCCGGGCAGTCCCGCCGTGTCCTATCTAGGCGCTGGCGACGAGGGCTTCAAGCGCTGCGGCACTCGCTTCGGCGCGGGTGGCGAGGGCTTCGAGCCTTTCGGCGAGCGCTTCCGTCATATCCGGCCCGCCGAAAAGATCGGCCTGCGGTGTGGCGGCGACAGCAGGGCGGGGGGCAGCGGCTGCCTTGCGGGCGGCGGCGAGGTCTTCCTGAAGCTGGGCGATCTCGGCGCGCAGGGCGGGCGTCTCGTCCACCGGAGCAGGGCCGCCGGGCAGACGTTTTTTCGCTTCGGCCAGTTCATCGGCGAGGAACAGCGCGGCAAACAGCAGGTTCTGCGCCTCCAGCGGTGCGCGCGCGGACCCGAGCTGGGCATATTTCTCGGCGATCATCGCGCCCAGAGCCGTGATATGCGCCTCCTGCCCGTCGGCACAGGCGATGGCATAGGACTTGGGGCCGATGGTGAGCGTGACCGTGCTCATGAATTGTCCAGACTGCCGATCAGGTCATCAAGTTCCCGCAGGGATTCCGCGACTTGCTCGCGCAGCTTCTCATGGGTGTTGACCAGTTCGACGACCCGCGCCGATCCGGCTGCGTTCTGGCCACCCTGCGCCTCGGCGGCATCCCGCGCGGCAGCAATGCGGGCCATGGCCAGTTCGATACGCTCCAGCGCGCTGTCGATGCGGTCGCTCTGCATGGCTTGCGATTTACCAAGATTGGCCCGCAGGCGCAAAGTCTTGGGCGCGCCTGTTGATAAGTCATGCGCAGCAAGGCGCTCCGCGCGCGTGTACGCGAGGTTGACCTTGCCCCATGGCTCGGCAATGGCACGCCCGCGGACCGAGGGTTCGAATCGCCCGCCCGCCTGCGAGCGCGGACGGACAGGCTGCGGGCCAAGCTCACCGGCCCGGGGCACCATCAGGAGAACTGCGCGCCATGACGATCGAACCCGCCCGCCTCCAGCTCATGGCCAATGCCATCCGCGCGCTGTCGATGGACGCGGTGGAGGCCGCCAATTCGGGGCACCCGGGCATGCCGATGGGCATGGCCGATGCGGCGAGTGTGCTGTTCACCGGCCACCTCAAGTTCGATCCTGCCGCGCCCGACTGGGCCGATCGTGACCGCTTCGTGCTGTCCGCCGGCCACGGCTCGATGCTGATCTACAGCCTGCTCTATCTCACCGGCTACGCATCGCCGACGATTGACGACATCCGCAATTTCCGAAAGCTCGGATCCCCTTGCGCCGGTCACCCCGAAAACTTCCTGATCGACGGTGTAGAGTGCACCACCGGCCCGCTGGGGCAGGGCCTTGCGATGGCGGTGGGCATGGCAATGGCCGAACGGCATCTCAACGCCATCTACGGCGACGATCTGGTCGATCACCGCACCTGGGTGGTCGCGGGCGACGGGTGCCTGATGGAGGGCATCAACCACGAGGCGATCGGCCTTGCGGGGCACCTCAAGCTGGGCGGCCTCAACGTGCTGTGGGACGACAACCGCATCACCATCGACGGGGCGACCGATCTGTCCTCGTCCGAGGATATCAAGGCCCGCTACATCGCCACCGGCTGGCACGTGACGGAATGCGACGGGCATGACTTTGCCGATATCGACCGCGCTCTCACCGAGGCCAAGGCCGATCCGCGTCCCTCGCTGATCGCCTGCCGCACGCTGATCGGCAAGGGTGCGCCCAACAAGCAGGGCACAAGCGGCGTGCACGGCGCGGCGCTGGGCGGGGCGGAAGTCGCCGCCGCGCGCGAGGCGCTGGACTGGCCGCACGCGCCTTTCGAGGTGCCGTCCGATATTCTGGCTGACTGGCACAGCGCCGCAGAGCCGGGCCGCGCTGCGCATGGCGCATGGGCCGGCAGGCTGGCGGCTTCGGACAAGCGGGATGCCTTCCTCGCCCAGATGGCCCCGGTCACCGATCTGGTCCCCGCCGCCATCGAAGGCCACATCCGCGGCCTCGCCGCCGCACCGCAGAAGATTGCGACCCGCAAGGCTTCGGAAATCGCGCTCGGCCCGCTCACCGCGGCGATCCCGCAGCTGGTAGGCGGTTCGGCGGACCTGACGGGGTCGAACAACACCAAGACCCCCTCCACCCTGCCGATGACCGCCGCGGACTATTCCGGGCGATATGTCTATTACGGCATCCGCGAATTCGGCATGGCCGCCGCGATGAACGGGATGCAGCTGCACGGCGGCATCGTGGCCTATGGTGGCACCTTCCTGATCTTCTCGGACTATTGCCGCAACGCGATCCGCCTTTCGGCGCTCCAGCAGGTCGGCGCGGTCTATGTGCTGACGCATGACAGCATCGGTCTTGGCGAGGACGGGCCGACCCACCAGCCGGTCGAACAGGTGATGAGCCTGCGCCTGATCCCCAATCTCAATGTCTATCGTCCGGCCGACGCGATCGAGACGGCGGAATGCTGGGCGATGGCGCTGATGACGCCCGAGACGCCTTCGGTGCTCGCCCTGACCCGCCAGAACCTGCCGCAATTGCGCGGGGAAGGGGACGAGGCATGGTCGCAATCGGCCAACCGCTGCGCGCTTGGTGCCTATCGTCTGCGCGCCGCCACGGCCGCGCGCAAGGTGGTGTTTGTCGCCACCGGATCGGAAGTCGCGCTGGCGGTGGAATGCGCAGGCGAGCTCGAAGCCGCCGGGATCGGGGCTGACGTGGTCTCGATGCCCTGCATGGAACTCTTCGATGCGCAGCCCGATGCCTACAAGGCCGACCTTCTGCCTGCCGACGCGCTGATCGTCTCGATCGAGGCCGGCTCGACCCTCGGGTGGCAACGCTACACCGGCAGGAGCGGCCTCAATATCGGTCTCGACACCTTCGGCGCTTCGGCTCCGGCGGAAGACCTGTTTGCCCATTTCGGCTTCACCGCGGCGGCAATCGTCCCGCAAATCCTCCAGAAATTGAACGCTTAAGCAGGAGAATATCCCATGGCCACCAAGGTTGCCATCAACGGCTTCGGCCGCATCGGCCGTCTCGTCGCGCGCGCGATCCTCGAACGCACTGACCATGATCTCGATCTGGTCGCGATCAACGATCTGGCCGATGCCAAGTCCAACGCGTTGCTGTTCGCCTTCGATACGGTCCACGGCCGTTTCGGCGGCGAAGTGACCGCCGATGGCGATGCGATCATCGTCAATGGCAAGCGCATCGCGGTGACCAAGGAGCGTGACCCCGCCAACCTGCCGCACGCCGCCATGGGCGTCGACATCGTGCTCGAATGCACCGGCTTCTTCCAATCGGACGAGGCGAGCCGCCCGCATCTCGCTGCCGGGGCCAAGCGCGTCATCATCTCCGCACCCGCGACCGGCGTTTCCAAGACCATCGTCTATGGCGTGAACCACGAAACGCTGACCGCCGATGACGTGATCATCTCCAACGCCAGCTGCACCACCAATTGCCTCGCGCCGGTGGCCAAGGTGCTGAACGACGTGATCGGGATCGAGCGCGGCTTCATGACCACGATCCACTCCTACACCAATGATCAGCGCATGCTCGACCAGATCCATTCCGATCTGCGCCGTGCCCGTGCTGGCGCGCAGAACATGATCCCCACCACCACCGGCGCCGCGCGCGCTGTGGGCCTGGTGCTGCCGGAACTGAAGGGCAAGCTCGACGGCTCGTCCGTGCGCGTGCCGACCCCCAACGTGTCGATGGTTGATCTGGTGTTTGTGCCGAGCCGCGATACCTCGGCGGAAGAGATCAACGCTGCGCTCAAGGCCGCAGCTGAAGGCCCGATGAAGGGCGTGCTCGATTTCACCGATCAGCCGCTCGTCTCCTCGGACTTCAACCACTATCCGGCCTCCTCGACGGTCGACAGCCTCGAAACCAGCGTGATGGAAGGCAAGCTTGCCCGCGTCGTCAGCTGGTACGACAATGAGTGGGGCTTCTCGAACCGCATGATCGACACCGCAGGCGTGGTGGCGAAGTTCCTCTAACACCCATACTTCCGTTCGTGTCGAGCGACGTCGAGACACAACTCGGCACGAACGGTTCTCGGCTGACGGCGAAGTCGGCAGTTCATCCTGAGCCTGCCGAAGGGCTCGAACCGAACGGAGTTGGTTGTGCCCAAGTTCAAGACCCTCGATGATCTGCCCGCCGATCTGACCGGCCAAGTCGCGCTGGTGCGCGTCGATCTCAACCTGCCGATGAAGGATGGCTCGGCCACCGACGTCACCCGTGTGGAGGCGGTGAAGCCCACGATCATCGAACTCGCCGACAAGGGCGCCAAGGTGCTGCTGCTGGCCCATTTCGGACGGCCGGGCGGCCAGCGCTCTTCGACGCTCTCCACCAGCATGGTGATCGGCGATGTCGAGACGGTGCTGGGGCGCGAGATCATGTTCATTCCCGAGATCGCCGGGCCGGTGGTCGAACAGGCGGTAGGCGATATCCTGCGCCCCGGTGATATCGGCCTGCTCGACAACACCCGCTTCTGGCCGGGCGAGGAAGCCAATGATCCGGCGCTCGCTGCCGCGATTGCCGCGCATGGCACGATCTACGTCAACGATGCCTTCTCCGCCGCGCACCGCGCCCATGCCACCACCGAGGGGCTGGCCCACGTCCTGCCGGCCTATGCGGGCCGATCGATGGAAGCCGAATTGAAGGCATTGGACGCCGCCCTCGGCACGCCGCAGCAGCCGGTTGCGGCGGTCGTCGGCGGGGCCAAGGTCTCGACCAAGCTGGCCGTGCTCGAAAACCTCGTGGGCAAGGTCCAGCACCTGATTATCGGCGGCGGCATGGCCAACACCTTCCTCGCCGCGCGCGGTGTGGATGTGGGCAAGAGCCTGTGCGAGCATGACCTTGCCTCCACTGTGGCGCGGATCATGGACGAGGCCGATCACGCCGGCTGCACCGTCCACCTGCCTTACGATGTGGTGGTGGCCAAGGAATTTGCCGCCAATCCCCCGTCCTTGCGCGTCTGCAACGTCCACGAGGTCGCCGCTGACGAGATGATCCTCGATGTCGGCCCGCAGGCTGTGGAAGCCCTGGCGGACGTGCTCAAGACCTGCCGCACGCTGGTGTGGAACGGGCCGCTGGGCGCCTTCGAGACCGAGCCTTTCGATGCCGCCACGGTTGCGCTGGCACGCACGGCGGCTGCGCTGACGCTCGAAGGCTCGCTCATCAGCGTGGCGGGCGGGGGCGACACGGTCGCAGCGCTGGCGGCGGCGGGCGTGGAGTCGGACTTCACCTATATCTCGACAGCGGGCGGCGCCTTCCTCGAATGGATGGAAGGCCGCGTGCTGCCGGGCGTCGCCGCGCTCGAGGGCTGAGATGGCGCTGGTCGAAGCCGAGATCGAGGCGCTGGAGCTGCGCTTCATGCGCGCCTGGGTGGCAGGCGATGCCAAGGAGCTGAAGAAGCTCCTCGCCCGCGATTTCATGGCGATGGTGGGCACCATGCCGCCGCAGCTGCTGGACCGGCCGAGCTTTCTGGCCGGGGCCGAGCGCGGCTTTTCCTGCACCAAGTTCAACTATCGCGAGGTTTTCGTGCGTCGTCACGGCAAGACCGCGTGGTTCGTCGCCGGAGCCGAGCTGGAGCTGGGCCTGGGGCTCAAGGGCTGGACGGGGCCGTTCCTTGTCACCGCCCTGTGGCGCAAGGGTACCATCGGCGGGTGGAAACTGGCCGAGCGCAGCATCGCACGGCTCGATCCCGCCGAAACCCTCGCGGCCTCGGTCGCCAAGCTGCAATTGTGGAAATAGGCATGAGCGAAGCGGTCGAAACCTCCTACGGGCTCCTCAGCGTGATGGAGGAGGGCGAATTTGCCGGATGGCGGTTCTGGAACGGCGATCCCTTCGAGACGCGCTCCGGCCCCTTCTATTACCGCCGCGAGGATGACGGCTCCTACGTGAGCGCCTTCCGCGCAGAGGCGCGCCACATGAACGGCGGCGGCTTCATGCATGGCGGCTGCATGCTGACCTTCGCCGATTTCGCGCTGTTCGCGATCGCCACCGATGTGCTTGATGGCGATCACGCGGTGACATTGAATCTTTCGGGCGATTTCCTCGGCTCGGTGCAGCAGGGCGCGCTGGTCGAGGCGCGCGGCGAGGTGACGCGCGGCGGGGGCAAGACGATCTTCGTGCGCGGGCTGGTGACGGGTGACGGGCAACCGGCGCTGAGCTTCACCGGCATTATCCGCCGCCTGTCCAAGAGATAATCCTTCGCGGTTGCAGCACGCGTGCGGCCTCGCTAAGGGCCGCTCCGAGTAGTTTGTGCATACCTATGCATAACCCGCCAGACACACCTCTCGCCAACGGAGACAGGCCACCATGAACACCCTCGACATGACGACCCGCATCGCCACCGGACAGGGGTTCATCGCGGCGCTGGACCAGTCGGGCGGCTCGACCCCCAAGGCTCTGCGCGGTTACGGGGTGGAGGATCACGAGTGGTCGGGCGATGACGAGATGTTCGCCCAGATCCACGCGATGCGCGCGCGGGTCATCACCTCGCCCTGTTTCGGCAGCGGCAAGGTGATCGGCGCGATCCTGTTCGAAAAGACCATGGACGGCATGGTTGACGGCAAGACCACCGGCGATGCGCTGAAGGCGCGCGGGGTCGTGCCCTTCATCAAGGTCGATGAAGGCCTCGCCGATGAAGCCGACGGCGTGCAGTTGATGAAGCCGATGGTGAAGCTGGCGGCGCTGCTTGAAAAGTCGGTGGCGGCGGGCATGTTCGGCACCAAGATGCGCTCGGTGATCAAGTCGGCCAATCCCGCCGGTATCGCCGCCGTTGTCGCCCAGCAGTTCGAAGTGGGCGCGCAGATCATCGCTGCCGGTCTGATGCCGATCATCGAGCCCGAGTACGACATCACCTCGGAAGACCGCGTGGCGGGTGAGGCGATCCTGCTCGCCGAGATCACCAGGCATCTCGATGCCCTGCCGGAGGGCCAGCAGGTGATGCTCAAGCTCTCGATCCCCGCCACCACCGGCCTCTACACCCCGCTGGTGAACCACCCCAGGGTGCTGCGCGTCGTCGCGCTCTCGGGCGGGTTTTCGACCGATGATGCCTGTTCGCGCCTCGCCCAGAACCCGGGCATGATCGCCAGCTTCAGCCGCGGCCTCTTGCAGGACCTGCGCAAGGGCCAGTCGGACGAGGAGTTCAACACCGTCCTCGGTCAGGCGATCGACCAGATCGCCAGCGCCAGCGTGTGAAGGCGTGACAGGCGGCCCGCAAGGCTCTAGCGCGCCCTGTCATGACCGATACGCAGCTCTATCTCATCTCCCCGCTCGAGGTTGGCGGGGACTTTCCGCAGCGGCTCGAACGCGCTCTGGCGGCGGGCAAGGGGCTGGTGACCGCCTTCCAGTTCCGCGTGAAGGGTGTCGACCAGCACAGCGCCGCCGCGCTCGCCGCGCCGCTTCAGGCGATCTGCGCCGCGCAAGACGTCGCCTTCATCGTCAATGATTCGGTCGCGCTGGCCAAGCGGTTGAAGGCCGACGGGGTGCATCTGGGGCAGGGCGACGGCGCGCCGCGCGAGGCGCGCGAGGAATTGGGGCGCGAGGCGCAGATCGGCGTCACCTGCCACGCCAGCCGCCACATGGCGATGGAAGCGGGCGAGGCAGGCGCGGACTATGTCGCCTTCGGTGCCTTCTATCCCTCGACCACCAAGGATAAGGGGCCGGACGCCGAGGTGCCCGAGCCCGAACTGCTCACATGGTGGAGCCAGATCTTCGAAATCCCCTGCGTCGCCATCGGCGGCATCACGCCCGATAACTGCGCGCCGCTGGTTGCAGCAGGTGCGGATTTCCTCGCCGTGTCAGGCGCGGTGTGGGGCGGGGATGAAGTCGCCGCGATTGAAGCTTTCGCGAAGGCTATCGAAGCCGCACGTTAACGCGCGTTGCCGAGCCTTGTGCAGATCAGCTTGCTGTCGCTGCCGTCCGCGGCGAGCTTGCGCAGGGTGTTCTCGCCCAGCACGGTGTAGCGCTCGTTCTGCTTGGGGCCGCGGGTAAAGACGAGGCTGTTGCCGCGCAGCAGATAGATGCCCCGCCCCTCCGCGTTGCGATAGCTTGACGCATTGCCGATGCGGAAGCCTTCTTCGGGCACCACCACATAGGCCTCGCCCCCTGCATCGCCGGGCAGGGCACATTCCCACTCGCCGCGCTGGAGCGTTGCCAGCATCCCTCCGTCCGCCGCCGCCAGCGGGCGGGCACCGGGGACGGCATCCTTGCGGTCCTGCGCATCGGCATAGCCCGATCCGAAGGCGGCAATCGCTGCGGCAAAGATCGTGAGGATGATGATGGTGCGGGTTCGCATGGGGTGTGCCCTAACAGGGGCAGGGCTTGCCTGCCAAGCCTTTCGCATCGCGACTTGCCCGCGCTTGCCGTGTCGGCAGTGATCGGCTATCGGCGCGCATCATTTGCGGCTCGCGTGGCCCTTGCCGGCGCGTCCCTTGCTCTTTGTCATCACCTGAAGAAGGCCATCAGCCCCATGAAGATCAGCGGCGTCGATATTCGCCCCGGCAATATCCTTGAGTATGAAAAAGGCATCTGGAAAGTCGCCAAGATCCAGCACACCCAGCCCGGCAAGGGCGGGGCCTATATGCAGGTCGAAATGAAGAACCTGCAGGATGGCCGCAAGACCAACGTGCGCTTCCGCAGCGCCGACACGGTCGAACGCGTGCGCCTCGATACGAAGGAATTCCAGTTCCTCTATGCCGAGGGCGATGACCTCGTCTTCATGGACAACGACACCTACGAGCAGATCACGCTGCCGGGCGACCTGCTCGGTGATGCCCGCCCGTTCCTTCAGGACGGGATGCAGGTGAACCTCGAACTGTGGGACGAAAAGCCTATCTCGGTCGAACTGCCCGCGCAGGTTGAAGCCACAATCGTTGAAGCGGACGCGGTGGTGAAGGGGCAGACCGCCTCGTCGAGCTACAAGCCCGCGATCCTCGATAACGGCGTGCGCATCATGGTGCCGCCGCACATCGGCAGCGGCACGCGCATCATCGTCGATGTCTACGAGCAAGCCTACGTCGGCAAGGCCGGCTGAGTCCGAAAGCCCCCGTTCGTGTCGAGCGAAGTCGAGACACCATAGCGCCGTAATCCCCGCCTCTCGACTGTGCTCGAGGCGAACGGCAGAGAGTTCAAGATGGCAGCCATTTCCGGCCTCATTCGCGTCATGGAGCGCGCCGCGCGCAAGGCGGGCGGCCGCCTGCGCCGCGATTTCGGCGAAGTCGAACATTTGCAGGTCTCACGCAAGGGCCCGGCCGATTTCGTCAGCAAGGCGGATATGCGCTCCGAGCGCACGCTCTATGACGAACTGCTCGCGGCGCGCCCGGGCTGGGGTTTCGTGATGGAAGAGGCCGGTGTGATCGAGGGTGATCCCGGCATGCCGCGCTGGATCGTCGATCCGCTCGACGGCACCAGCAACTTCCTGCACGGCATCCCGCACTTCGCCATTTCCATCGCCGCGCAGGAGCCCAAGCCCGATGGCAGCGGCTGGGGCGATGTGGTCGCGGGCGTGGTCTACCAGCCGGTCACCGATCAGACCTTCTGGGCGGAAAAGTCGCGCGGGGCGTGGCTGCATGATGCGCGCCTGCGCGTCTCGGCCCGCTCGCGCCTGTCGGACGCATTGGTGGCGACCGGCATTCCCTTCTTCGGCCACGGTGACTTTGCCGAATGGAGCCGGATTTTCGGCGCGATCGGCCCCGAGGTTGCAGGCGTCCGCCGCTTTGGCGCGGCTTCGCTTGATCTGGCCTATGTGGCGCAGGGTCGCTTCGACGGGTTCTGGGAAAGCGGGCTGTCCGATTGGGACACGGCGGCAGGCTGCCTGCTGGTGCGCGAGGCGGGTGGGTTCGTTTCCGACTTCCGCGGGCGCTCCTCGCCGATCCATTCTCAGCAGGTTCTGGCGGCGAATGACGCGCTGCATTCCAAGCTGCACAAGCTGCTGGCAGGGGCGCTGCGTTAAGGCGCTTTTTGCCGGTTTTGGGGCGATTTTCGGGGTTTGTTGGAAAATTTGGGGGGCAGGCGCTGCCTTCCAGGATCGATTTGATCCCGAGTTGACCCCCTGATGACCCCCAGTTGGCACCTGCGGGCGGATGTTTCACGTGAAACATTTGGCCGGTTTTGGGGGCAAAAGCGCGGGTTGCTTGCCAGCACGGATGCGCCCCGCTAACAGCGCGATGCATCCGCGCAGGGCCCCTGTGGTGGAATTGGTAGACGCGACCGACTCAAAATCGGTTATCGAAAGATGTGCCAGTTCGAGTCTGGCCAGGGGCACCACTTTCGTGTCGCGCTGACGCGCGATGCAGACCTCCCGCCCCGCCTCTTAGTTCTTTGGCCCAACCCGGCCACCAATAGTACCACTATGTTATGGTGGCCGGGCGGGGAGGCGGGGCGGGGGGTCTGCGCAAAGCCACGTTTCATCGGGCCGCACTGTGTGCCATTGTCGCCCCCGTAACAGGGAGACTCAGCCGATGCGCAACCAACTTCTTCTCGCCGCAGCCAGCGTGCTGGCGCTGGGCGCAGTGCCTGCCAAGGCCGATGATCTGCGTGCGGCCGTGGCGGCTGACATGCCCGCGCTGGTGACGCTCTATCAGGATCTCCACGCCAATCCCGAGCTCTCCTTCCAGGAGGTCGAGACCGCGAAGAAACTCGCTGCCCGCGCCCGTGCGCTGGGCTTTGAAGTGACCGAAGGCGTCGGCAAGACCGGCGTGGTCGCGGTGATGAAGAACGGCCCCGGCCCGGTGGTGATGCTGCGCGCCGACATGGACGGGTTGCCGGTGATCGAACAGACCGGGCTGCCCTACGCCTCCAAGCGCCGCGCCGTGCCCGCGACGGGGATCGAGACCGGGGTGATGCACGCCTGCGGCCATGATACCCACATGACCGCGTGGATCGGCACCGCCCAGCAGATGGCGGCGCGCAAGAGCCAGTGGTCGGGTACGCTGGTGATGATCCTCCAGCCCGCCGAAGAAATCGGCGAGGGCGCCAAGGCGATGCTGGATGACGGGCTCTACACCCGCTTCCCCAAGCCCGATTATGTCCTCGCCTTCCACGATGCCGCGCAGTTTCCGGCCGGGAACATCGGCTATTCCAAGGGCTTTGCGCTGGCCAATGTCGATTCGGTCGATGTCGTGGTGCCCGGTGTCGGCGGGCACGGAGCCTATCCGCACACCACCAAAGACCCGATCGTCATCGCTTCCAGCATCGTCACCCGCCTGCAGACGCTGATCAGCCGCGAGCGGGATCCGCTGGAGCCGGCGGTGATCACCGTCGGCAGTTTCCAGGCGGGCTCGAAGCACAATATCATCCCCGATGAAGCGCGCCTGCAGATCACCGTGCGCAGCTACAAGGACGAGACGCGCCAGAAGCTGCTCGACGGGATCGCCCGGATCGCCAAGGGCGAGGCGCTGGCCGCGGGCATGCCCGAGGACAAGCTGCCGCGCGTGACGGTGCAGGATCCCTATACGCCTGCCACCTACAACACCCCCGAATTCACCGACCGGGTGATGACGGGCCTCAAGACCCGCTTTGAAGGCCGCGTGTTCGAAGTGCCCAGCGTGATGGGCGGCGAGGATTTCAGCCAGTTCTACCGCGCCGACAAGGCCACTGTGGAATCGCTGATCTTCTGGGTCGGCGGCGTGGCCAAGGCCGAATGGGACAAGGCGCAGAAGGGCGAGGCCCAGCTGCCCTCGCTGCACTCGCCGTTCTGGGCGCCGGACGCCCCGGTGGTGATCGCCACCGCGACCGAAGCCATGACCTCCGCGACGCTGGATTTGCTGAAGAAGTAGCTTTTTGTGGTCCGCACGCCATCCGGCGTGCGAAATCCTCGCTCATGCGACCTGAAGGTCGCGTCGCTGCGGGCGGCCGGTCGGCCTTGCGGTTGCTGCGCAACCGTTCTCGCTCTCTAGTGGCGATGTAGCGGACCCAAAAAAGACGGCCGCCGGATCGCGCCTTTTCAGGAGCATTCCGACGGCCGTTTCTCCTCCCCAGGAGAACTGTGAAAAGGGGTTATTCCGAAGCGGGAACGTAGGTCCCGAGGCGGTGGTGCAGGGCGTTGATTTTCGCCAGCTCCTCGCGGTCTTCGGTGGCGCGCGCGTGGCTTTCCAGCGCGCGGCGCAGCAGCTTCATGTCCGCCGTCGAGAGCAGCGCACGGGCGCGGGCGGGTTCGGTCTTCGGGGTATCGGTATCGCTCATGTCACTCTCCGCTGGGTGATGTCACCCGCAGGCTCTTAGGCCCTTCGGGGGCATCCCGGAAGGCCGGATTGTCCGGTCCTCCCGGGATTCTCTCCCACCTTGTAAGAAGCGCTTACGCAGCCTCGAACTGATTCATGGTATTGTGCGCGCCGCCTGCCTTGAGGGCCGCTTCACCGGCGAAGTATTCCTTGTGATCGTCACCGATGTCGGAGCCCGACATGTTCTGGTGCTTCACACAGGCGATGCCCTGACGGATTTCCTCGCGCTGCACGTTCTTGACGTAGCCGAGCATGCCCGCCTCGCCGAAATACTCGCGGGCGAGGTTGTCGGTGCTCAGCGCTGCCGTGTGGTAGGTCGGCAGGGTGATGAGGTGGTGGAAGATGCCCGCCCGTGCCGCCGCATCGCGCTGGAAGGTGCGGATCTTCTCGTCAGCCTCGTCCGACAGCGCGGTGCCGTCATAATCGACGCTCATCAGACGCGCGCGATCATAGGCCGACACGTCCTTGCCCGCCGCTTCCCAGGCGTCGAACACCTGCTGGCGGAAGTTCAGCGTCCAGTTGAAGCTGGGCGAGTTGTTGTAGACCAGCTTGGCGTTCGGCACGACTTCGCGGATCCGGTCGACCATGCCGGCGATCTGCTCGACATGGGGCTTTTCGGTCTCGATCCACAGCAGGTCGGCGCCGTTCTGGAGCGAGGTGATGCAGTCGAGCACGACGCGGTCCTCGCCCGTGCCGGCGCGGAACTGGTAGAGGTTCGAGGGCAGGCGCTTGGGGGAAAGCAGCTTGCCGTCGCGGCTGATGAAGACCTGGCCATTGGTGATGTTGGCGGGATCGACTTCCTCGGCATCAAGGAAGCTGTTGTACTGGTCGCCCAGATCGCCGGGCTCCTTCGAGAAGGCGATCTGCTTGGTGAGGCCGGCGCCGAGCGAATCGGTGCGGGCGACAATCACGCCGTCATCCACGCCCATTTCGAGGAAGGCCATGCGGCAGGCGCGGATCTTCTGGAGGAAGTCCTCGTGCGGCACGGTGACCTTGCCGTCCTGGTGGCCGCACTGCTTTTCGTCCGAGACCTGATTTTCGATCTGGAGCGCGCAGGCACCGGCTTCGATCATCTTCTTGGCGAGGAGATAGGTCGCCTCCGCATTGCCGAAGCCCGCGTCGATGTCCGCGATGATCGGCACGACATGGGTTTCGTAGTTGTCGATGGCGTTTTCGAGGCGCTTGGCTTCGACCGCGTCACCGGCCTTGCGGGCGGCGTCGAGGGCGCGGAACATCATGCCCAGTTCGCGGGCGTCGGCCTGCTTCAGGAAGGTGTAGAGCTCCTCGATCAGCGCGGGCACCGAGGTCTTCTCGTGCATCGACTGGTCGGGCAGGGGGCCGAACTCGCTGCGCAGCGCGGCGACCATCCAGCCCGAGAGGTAGAGGTAACGCTGCTTGGTGGTGCCGAAGTGCTTCTTGATCGCGATCAGCTTTTGCTGCGCGATGAAGCCGTGCCAGCAGCCCAGCGACTGGGTGTAGTTGGCCGTGTCGGCATCGTAGGCGGACATGTCGGCGCGCATGATCTTGGCGGTGTACTTGGCGATGTCGAGGCCGGTGGCGAAGCGGTTCTGGATCGCCATACGCGCGGCGCTTTCGGGATCGATCGCGGCCCAGCTCGGTCCGTTCGTGGTGACGATGTCGCGCATCCGGGCGATGGTGTTCTGGTAGGTCATGGCGTTCTCCTGTCCATCCTGGGGAGCGGCGAGCCGGTTGAGAGACTCGCCCTATCGGATGGGCTCGCTCTGCCGTGTTGCGGCGCAGCACGACAGGAAAACTTACAAGAAATCTTGTCGCCATACCGACATTCTCCAACATTCTTGTGTCAATCGGTAAATTAATTTACAAACCACAGCCATGGCAGACAGCAATCTTCTCGCCGGGCCGGCGCTGCGCCGCTTACGCAAACGCGACGGGCTGACCCAGGCGGCGATGGCCGCGATGCTCGGCATCTCGCCTTCCTATCTCAACCTGATCGAGCGCAACCAGCGCCCGCTTTCGGCCCGCGTGCTGGTGCAGGTGATCGAGCGGTTCGACTTCGATCCGCGCTCCCTGCGCGAGGACGAGGCAATCGGCGGGCTCGACGGGCTGGTGCGGCGCATGGCGGACAAGCGCTTCGCCGATCTCGGGATTGATCGCGAGGAGGTGCAGGAATTCCTTGCCGCGGCCCCGCAGATCGCGGCGGCCTTTGCGCGGCTCTATGATCATGCCGGCACGGGTATGGCCGAAGCCGAAGACCCCGAAGTTGCCGCACGCCGGGCGATCGAGCGCTGGCAGAACCACTTTGCCGATCTCGATCACGCGGCCGAGGACCTCGCCGACGAACTGCGCCTGTCGCGCGGGGAAATCAGTGCGGCATTGGGCGAGCGGCTGCGCGAGAAACACCGCATGACAGTGCGCATCCTGCCCGCCGAGGTGATGCCGGGGCAGGTCCACAGGCTCGATCTTCACGCCCGCCAGTTGCAGCTCTCCGAAATGCTCCCCGGTGCGGCACGGCGGTTCCAGATCGCGCGGCAGGTCGGGGCGCTGGAGATGCGCGAGGCGATCGAGACACTGGTCGCGGGCGCCAATCTGCCCTCGGGCGAGGCCAGGCACATCTTCCGCGAACACATCACCGATTATCTCGCCGGCGCGCTGCTGCTGCCCTACCGCCGCTTCCTGCGCGCTTGCGAGCAGACCGGTTATGATCTTGCGGTGCTGCAACGCCGCTTTGCGGTCAGCTTTGATCAGGCCGCCCAGCGGCTCACCACGCTCGGGCGAGTGGGGGAGCGGGGCCTGCCGTTCTTCATGGCAACCATCGACCGCGCCGGACGGCTCGAAAGCTTTACCGCGGGGGGATCGGGCGCACTCTATCCGCTAGAAGGCGCGCGCTGGCCCGCATGGATCCCCTATGGCGCCTTCGAACGGCCGGGCACAGTGCTGACCCAGGCCGTGACCTTCGCCGAGGGCGAGGCCACACCGCGCCACTGGTTCACCATCACCCGCACGGTCGATGGCGACGGAGTGACCTGCGCGGCGCGCCGTGCGGTGGTGCTGGGGATCGAGGCGCGCTTTGCCGCCGAGCTTGCCTATGCCCGCGGCGTCTCGCTCGATCCTGCCGATGCCGTGCCGCTCGGCACGCCGTGCCTGCGCTGCGGACGGGCGGAGTGCCTCACGCCTGCACCCGCCCGCATGGCCAGCGATCTGCCGCGTTTGAGGCCGGGTTCCTGATCGTCGCGGCTCTGGTCAGAGTTGCTGGTTGGAAGCATGGAGATGGAGGATCTTCCAGCCGCCGGCGCGGCGGACAAGGATGATCGTGCGCCGCCCGAGACGTTCGGGATTGTCGAAGTGGAAGGTGCACAGCGCGATGTCACCCACCACTTGCACCATCAGATCGTTGATCAGATCGGGGCGGTGATACGGCGGTCCGGGCCGCTCTTTCGGGAGGGTGAGTGCTAACCGGCGCATGCCGTCCGGCATTCCCGGCGCGCGCTTGAGGCTTTGCCGCTCGGGCGCGGGATCGCCGGTGCCCGCGTTCACCGCGTTGAAGCTGGTCGCATCGGGCGCGAAGGCGGCTTCCATCGCCGGCAGATCGCAGGCGGCAAAGCTGCGCAGGAAGGAGAACAAGGCGGCCTCGGCCGAAGCGGCATCATCGCCATTCAGGGCTGCCACGGGTGTCGCGGTAAGAGTAAGCCCTATTCCGAGCGCTTCCCGCCGATTGCTGCCTTGCATAATTTCCTTCCCCACGGCTGTTTCGGTGACTGCATAACCGATAGCGCACTCGGTGCGAATGATCGTCGCATTAACCCTCGAAAGAGGCGGAAAAGCTGGCGTCGCGTGGGCGGTGTAAAGTTTACCGACACTTAAGGTCTCGGGCCTAGAAGGCAGGCCAACGCGCAAGAGGCCAGCCCCGTAATGATCCGCCTGTTCAAGCACTATATCCCGCACGCCGTGCTGCTGCTCGGCCTGCTCGATCTGGGCTTGCTGGTGCTGGCGAGCGAGCTCGCATGGCAGCTGCGCGCCGGGCAGATCGGCATGGATATCGCGCAATTCGGCACCCGCTGGGTTCCGCTGTTCGGCACCGCGATGGTGATCTGGCTGGCGATGATCGCGGTCGGCGTTTACGGTCCCAATGCGCTGCGATCCTTGCGCTTTGCCGGGGCGCGGGTACTGGTGGCGATCAGCCTCGGCATCATCGCGCTCGCGGTGATCGACTTTGTGGTGCCGAGCGACTTCTTCTGGCGATCGACCCTGCTTTACACCATGGGCCTTGCGATCCTGGTGCTGGTGGCAGACCGGCTGCTGCTCAATTCCTTCCTCGGCTCCTCCGCCTTCCGCCGCCGCGTGATGGTGCTGGGCGCGGGCGACCGGGCGCAGCGCCTGCGCGAGCTGGGCGACAAGCCCGAGACCGGCTTTGCCATCGTCGCCTATATCGCGATGAGCGATGACCCTCGCGTGGTTGAAGAGGCAATCCCGCGTTCGGCGATCCACGATCTGGGCCGCTTCGTCGAGAACCTCGGCGTGTCCGAAGTGGTGCTCGCTTTGCAGGAACGCCGCAATGCCCTGCCGCTGAAGGACCTGCTGCGGATCAAGACCAAGGGCGTCCACGTCAATGATTTTTCGAGCTTTATCGAGCGCGAGACGGGCCGAGTCGATCTCGATACGGTCAATCCCAGCTGGCTGATTTTCTCCGACGGCTTTTCCAGCTCGCGGATGTTCTCGAGCGCGGTGAAGCGCATCTTCGATATTGCCGCGAGCTCGGTTCTGCTGGCGCTTACCCTGCCGGTGATCGCGCTGTTCGCTTGCCTCGTGAAGCTCGACAGCAAAGGCCCGGCCTTCTTCCGCCAGCAGCGCGTTGGCCTTTACGGCGAGCCCTTTACCCTCATCAAGCTGCGCTCGATGCGCACCGATGCCGAAAAGGACGGGGCCAAGTGGGCCGAGGAGAATGATCCGCGCGTGACCCGCCTCGGGCGATTCATCCGCAAGGTGCGGATTGACGAGCTGCCGCAGGCCTGGAGCGTGCTGAAGGGCCACATGAGTTTCGTCGGCCCGCGTCCGGAAGTGCCGGCCTTTGTCGAAAGCCTCGAAGAGGGAATCCCCTTCTACGGCGAGCGCCACATGGTGAAGCCGGGCATCACCGGCTGGGCGCAGATCAATTACCCTTACGGCGCCTCGGTCGAAGATAGCCGGCGCAAGCTCGAATATGATCTCTACTACGCCAAGAACTACACGCCTTTCCTCGACTTCGTGATCCTGCTCCAGACGGTGCGGGTGATCCTGTGGCCGGAGGGCGCGCGGTGAGCGGGCTGTCCGGTCAGATGGCGCTCGGTGTGATCATCGTCTGGACCGTGGGCGCGCTGCTTTCGGGCGGGGCGCTGGTGTGGATGTGGCAGCTGGGCGATCCCGCGCGGCCCGATCGCAAGCCGCTGGCGATGGCCAGCGCGCTCGCCTGTGCGGCCTGTGTTTTCGGTGTGACGCTGGGGCCTGAGGATGCGTCTGCCGCGCTGGCGCTGATGGCGCGCAACCTTGCCCTCATCGCAGCGATCTACGGCATGTTCAGCGCCGACGGGCGCGCTGCCAGTCTCAGGCCGATCCGCCCGGTGATGATCGCGCTGGTGCTGGTGCAGCTGTGCCAGCCGCTGGTGCTGGGATTGGAACTGCGCGGCGATATCCCGCCGATCGTGGCGGCGGCAGCCTTTGATGTGCGTCTGCTGATCGACATGCTGTTGGCGATCGGCGTGCTGCTGATGCTGCACAATCTCTATGCCGGGGCTGCGGGCGGTTCGCGCTATCTGATGCGCTGGTCGGTGATCGCGCTGGCGGGGATCTTCGCCTATGATCTCAACCTTGCCACGATTGCCTATCTGGGCGGCGAATATCCCTTGCTGCTGCGCGATCTTCGCGGGGTGTTCTCCGGCCTGATGAGCGTGCTGTTCGCGCTGGGAATGAGCCCGGCGGGGCCACGGGTGCAGTTCGCGCCCTCGCGCGCGGTGACCTTCCGCACGCTCTCCTTGCTGTTGGTGGGTGGTTATCTGGCGCTGATGCTGCTGGTGGCCAAGTTCCTGCCGCTGATCGGCGGCGATTTTGCCCGCACAGCACAGGTGGTGTTCATCGGCCTGGCCGCTGGCGGCGTGGCACTGGCATTGCCGTCGCCGCGGCTGCGCGGATGGCTGCGGGTCACGGCGAGCAAGCACTTGTTCGAACACCGTTACGATTACCGCGAGGAATGGCTGCGCTTCACCCGCACAGTGGGACGCGGCGGTGCGGGCAGCGCGAGCCTGGAGGAACGCGCGGTCAAAGCGCTCGCGGACATCACCGAAAGCCCGGCCGGCCTTTTGCTGATGCCCAACGAGGAAGCCCAGCTTGAACTGACGGCGCGCTGGAACTGGCCGACCATCGCGGTGCCTGCGATTGCCGGCGAACACCAGTTGGCGGGCCTGCTCGAACAGCACAATCTGGTTGTCGCGCTCGATGAAGCGCGCAGCGGTATCCAGCATCAGGGCGAGATTGCCTGCCTGCCCGAATGGCTGATGGAAGCCGAGGATGTCTGGGCGCTGGTACCGCTGGCCCATTTCGACCGGCTGGTCGGCGTCATCGTGCTCGCCCGCCCGCGTACGCCGCGCCGGCTGGACTGGGAGGATTTCGATCTCCTGCGCGTCGCCGGGCAGCAGCTGGCGAGTTACCTCTCGGAACAGGCGGGCCAGCAGGCACTGATGGACGCGAGCCGCTTCGACGATTTCAACCGCCGCATGGCCTTCGTGATGCATGACATCAAGAACCTTGCGAGCCAGATGTCGCTGCTCGCCGCCAACGCTGAAAAGCACGCCGAAAACCCGGCCTTCCGCGCCGACATGCTGGTGACCTTGCGCAATTCGGCCGACAAGCTTTCGGCCCTGCTGGCGCGGCTCGGGCGCTATGGTTCGAGCCCGGTCAATGATCTGCGCAAGATCGATCTTGCCGTGCTCGCGCGGCAGGTGGCAGACCGGTTCCGCGTAGGCCACAATGTCGCCTTGACGCGCGAGACCAGCGTTCACGTGATCGGCAATCCCGAAGCGCTCGAACAGACGCTGGTGCACCTCGTGCAGAACGCCATCGATGCGAGCGAGCCGGATAGCCCGGTCTATCTCGATGTCACCGCGGAGGGGCTGTACGGCACTGTCGAGGTGATCGATGCCGGATGCGGTATGTGCCCCGAATTCGTGCGCACCGGCCTGTTCAAGCCCTTCGTCTCGTCCAAGTCCGGTGGCTTCGGCATCGGCGCCTTCGAGGCGCGCGAGCTCGTCAAGGCGATGGGCGGGCGGGTGATGGTGGAAAGCCGCGAGGGGCTGGGCACGCGGTTCAGCGTGGTGCTGCCGCTGGCCGATGCCGCGCGCCTACTGGGCGGGCGCGAGGATGCTGACCTGAATTCTCCAACGGAGGCCGCATGATGGCTGACAAGAAACCCCCGCTGCTGGTGATCGAGGATGATCCGGGCCTGCAGGCGCAGCTCAAGTGGGCTTATGACGATTTCGAGGTGATCATTGCCGGCGACCGCGATTCCGCGCTTGCCGCGTTGCGCGCAGAAATGCCGGCTGTGGTGACGCTCGATCTCGGCCTGCCACCTGATCCTGACGGGACGAGCGAAGGCTTTGCCGTGCTCGATGCGATCATGGCGCTGAAGCCCGATACCAAGGTGGTGGTGGCAAGCGGCCATGGCGCGCGCGAGAGCACCCTCAAAGCCATCGAGCGCGGGGCTTACGATTTCTACCAGAAGCCGCTCGATATCGACGCGCTCGGCCTGATCGTGCGCCGCGCCTATAATCTCCACCAGATCGAAGCGGAGAACCGCCGCCTTGTCGCCAGCGCCAGCGCGGACAAGACCGTGCTCGGCCGCCTCATCACGGGCGCGAGGGAGATGGTGAAGGTGGCGCGCACCATCGAACGCGTGGCCAAGACCAGCGTTTCGGTGATGCTGCTGGGCGCGAGCGGGACGGGCAAGGAACTGCTCGCCAAGGGGCTCCACGATGCGAGCGACCGCGCCGATGGTCCCTTCATCGCGATCAATTGCGCCGCGATCCCCGAAAACCTCCTCGAAAGCGAGCTGTTCGGCCACGAAAAGGGCGCCTTCACCGGTGCGGTCAAGACCACCGAGGGCAAGATCGAGAGCGCCCATGGCGGCACGCTGTTCCTGGACGAGGTGGGGGACATTCCGCTGCCGCTTCAGGTCAAACTGCTGCGCTTCCTGCAGGAACGCACCATCGAGCGGATCGGAGGGCGGCGCGCGATTGCGGTCAACACCCGCATCGTGTGCGCCACCCATCAGGATCTTGAGAGCATGATCGCGGGCGGCACGTTCCGCGAGGACCTGTTCTACCGCCTTGCCGAAATCGTCGTGCGCATCCCCGGCCTTGCCGAGCGGCACGGCGATCCGGTGCTGCTGGCGAAAGCCTTCCTCAAGCGCTTTGCCGCCGAGATGAACCCGGCCGTCACCGGCTTTGCGCCCGATGCGCTTGCGGCGATCGATGCCCATGACTGGCCGGGCAATGTCCGCGAGCTGGAAAACCGCGTGAAGCGCGCGGTGATCATGGCCGATGGCAAGCTGATCGCGGCCGAGGATCTTGATTTTAGCGGACCCGCCGAGGAAAGCGCCGATGTGCTCAACCTCAAGGCCGCGCGCGAGGCGGCAGACCGCCGGGTGATCCGCCACGCCTTGTCGCGCAGCGAGGGCAATATCTCCAGCACCGCAAAGCTGCTCGGCATCAGCCGTCCGACGCTTTATGACCTCATCAAGCAGTATGATCTTCAGGCCTAGAGCAAGAACCGCGCTGTTCGCGCTGGCACTGGCACTGGCGGGCTGCAGCAGCGAACCTGCGAGCCGCAACGGCGCGGTGTCGGGCGGTGCGCAGTTCGTGAAGCTGGTGCGCGATGCCGATGCTGCGATGGCGGGCGGAGCCTTGCCCGAGGCCGGGCGGCTGCTTGACGAAGCGCGGGAGCTTGAGCCCGACAATCCCGATCTCTGGGTCGGCATTGCCCGTCTGCGCTTTCGCGGCGGCGAGCATCTGACCGCGATCGAGGCTGCGGACCGGGCGCTGGCGCTCGGCCCCGACCATGCGCCTGCGCTGCTGATGCGTGCGCTGATGGTGCGCGATGCGCACGGACGGGCAGATAGCCTGCCGTGGTTCGAGGCCGCGGTGGCGGCAGATCCCGGCTATGTCGACGCGCGCGCGGAATATGCCGCGACGCTCGGCGATCTCGGACGGCATCGCGAGATGCTTGCTGCCGTGCGAGCGCTCGCCGAAATTGCCCCCGATGACGCCCGCGTGTTCTATTATCAGGCAGTACTGGCGCAGCGCGGCGGCGAGCCAGTGCTGGCGCGCAGCCTGCTGGAGCGCAGCGGCATGGCCACAGACGGCGTGCCCGCCGCGCTGATGCTGGCAGCGCTGATCGATCTCGATCAGGGCAACCATGCAAGCGCTGCCGAAACGCTCGATGCCCTCAGCCAGCGCCAACCGGCCAATGTGCGGTTGCGCGATCTGCTGGCCCGCGCCTTGCTGCTGGGCGGGCGCGAAGCGGAACTGGTGACGCGCTTTGCTCCCGAAGCTGCAAGGCCCGAGGCCTCGCGCTATCTGCTGACGCTGCTGGCCCGTGCCCATGAGCGCCTTGGCGACCGGGCAGCGGCAGCGCCCTTGCTG
Organism: Erythrobacter sp.; assembly: GCF_035194505.1. NCBI lineage: Bacteria > Pseudomonadati > Pseudomonadota > Alphaproteobacteria > Sphingomonadales > Erythrobacteraceae > Erythrobacter > Erythrobacter sp. The sequence goes on from NZ_CP136573.1 coordinate 364,636, forward strand.
GAGCGCGCTGCACGCCAATCCGATGGGGCGCTTATGCTCGCCGACCGGCCCGGGCTGCCTTTGCCAACCGCCGGCCTGCGTCAGGCGGCGGCGTCAGCGGGCTGGGGCACGGCTGCGATGGATGCGCAGGCGTTGCGCGGCCGCTTTCCGGCTTCGGCCGATATCGCCGTGCTGGCTGGCGATACGCAGCTTGGCGGCGGCAATGCCGTCGCTGCGCTCGAGGCCTATGCGCTTGCGGCAAGGGTGCGGCGCCCCTGGGTGCTGACCCGCAAGGCGGTGTTTGCCTATCGGCAGGCGGGCGACGATGCTGCGGCGGACACCTTGCTCGCCCGCCATGTCGCTGGCGAGCCGCAAAATGTTGCAGGCCTCACTGCGCTGGCCCAGGCCTTGGCGCAGCGCGGCGATTGGCAGCGCGCGGCGATGTTGCTCGATCACGCGATTGCGCTCGGCGGCGGGCATGATCCGGTGGTGCTGGCCCTGCGCAGCAAGACAGCGCGCAAGCTTGGGCAGGGCGATCTGGCTGCAATGCTGGCCGCTGCCCATGCCGATCTCCACCCTGCCTCGCTCGTAAAGCCTTAGGCTCGACAATCGCTGCGTTGGCGGGCAGGGCGCATGGCCATGCTGCTGCGCCGCCTTCCGCTGCTGACCGATCCGATGATCGCCGTGCTGGTCATCACCACCACGCTCGCACTGGTGCTGCCCGCGACCGGCGAGGAGCGGACGATTGCGACCCACATTTCCAATGGCGGGATATTCCTGCTGTTCCTCGTCAACGGCATGCGCATCCGTCGTAGCGAGATCGCGCGGGGCATGGCCAACTGGCGCTTTTTCGGGCCGCTGATGCTGTTCGTCTTCGGCGCCATGGCGCTGGCCGGCGTGGGCTTTGCCAGCATTGCAACGGGGGTGTTGCCGCCGCTGGTGGCGCTGGGTTTCATCTATCTGGGTTGCCTTCCTTCGACCATCCAGTCGGCCACCTCCTACACCAGTCTTGCCCATGGCAACGTTGCGCTCGCGGTGGTCGGCGCGGCGCTGATCAATATCGCCGGGGTGTTTATCAGCGCGCCGCTCTTCGCGGTGCTGGGCGGCGGCGGGGCAGGCACCATCGGCACCGAAGCGGTGCTGCGCATCGGGCTGATCCTCGTGCTGCCCTTCGTTATCGGGCAGGCGGTGCAGCCATGGGTGATCGACCGGCTCGCGGATCAACGCGCGCGGATCGTCTGGCTCGACCGGTCGGTGATCGGGCTGGCGGTCTATGTCGCGTTCTCGGGCGCGGTCGAGCAGGGGCTCGCGCGGATGTTTGCACTCGCCGACTGGGCGGTGCTGGTGGCGCTGGTACTGTTGCTGTTGGCGCTGGCGCTGGGGGCGGCATGGACATTGGGCGGGTTGCTCGGCCTGCCACGCGCGGACCGCATCACCTTCCTGTTCGCCGGATCACAGAAGAGCGTGGCGACTGGCGCGCCGCTCGCCGCGATCCTGTTTCCGCCCGCAGCCGCAGGCTTCGTGATCGCGCCGCTGCTGCTCTATCACCTTGCCCAGCTGGTGCTGGCTGCCCCGCTCGCCGCGCGGCTGGCGCGCGGTTAGGCTGCACACGACATTCAGATGATGGCGCGCCGAAAATGGTGCGATTTCAGGACCCGGAGCGCAGCGGCCTTACTGGCCGTGAGCACCGGAAGCCCGAAAACGGGCCATTTGCAGGGCGTCAGGGCTGAATGCCGGGTGTAGCCTAGCCTTCGGCCTTCTGGTGGCGCACAGACCACCAGAAGGACAGGCCGATCAGGATTGCGCCGATCAGGCCGGTGATCGTCTCGGGGATATGCACCACGGCCGAGACCAGCATGATCGCACCCAGCACCACGATCGCCCAGAAGGCGCCATGTTCAAGGTAGCGGTATTCCGCCAGCGTCCCCTGCTTGACAAGATGCACCGTCATCGAGCGCACGAACATCGCACCGATCGAAAGGCCGAGCGCGATCACGATCATGTTGTTCGAGAGGGCAAAGGCGCCGATCACCCCGTCGAAGCTGAAGCTTGCATCGAGGATGTTGAGATAGAGGAACCCGCCAAAGCCGCTGCGCACCACCGCGCCTGCCAGCCTTGCGGCCTCCTCGCGCATTTCAAGCCAGTGGCTCACCGCTTCCACCGCGATGAAGGTGACAAGGCCAAGCATGCCCGAGACAAGGAAAGTGTGGGCATCTTCCACCGGCAGCAGCGCCGAGATACCCCACATGCCGAGCAGGAGGATCGCGATCTCGATCGCGGGCAGGTTCGACACCTTCGACAGCGCGCGCTCGATGGCGCCGATCCAGTGCACGTCCTTGTCGGCGTCGAAGAAGAACTTCATCCCCACCATCGCGAGAAAGGCTCCGCCGAAACCGGCGATGCCGATATGGGCTGAACTCACGAGCCGTTCGTATTCGGCCGGCTTGTTGAGCGACAGGTCGAGCGCTTCCATCGGGCCGATCCCGGCCGCAATCGCGACAATCGCCAGCGGGAAGACTATCCGCATCCCGAACACCGCAAAGGCGATCCCCCAGGTGAGGAAGCGCTTCTGCCAGACCTCGTCCATTTCCTTCAGCACCGAGGCATTGACCACGGCATTGTCGAAGCTGAGCGAGACTTCCAGCACCGAGAGGATCACCACGATCCACAGCACCTGCGCCATGCCGACCAGCGTGCCCTGACTGACGAAGCCGTAGTACCCGGCAAGCGCAAGGCAGATGGCGGTGAAGATGACGGAGAAACCGTAATAGCGAAGCAGCGTCTGCATGGCTGGTGTCTTGAGCCTTGTAATGGGGAGGGGGGAATTCAGCTCTTGGGCTGATAGGTCTGGTCTTCGCCGGGGAAGGCGCGGCTGCGCACTTCCTCGGCATAGCGGGCCACGGTGCGGTCGATCACCCCGGCGATGTCTTCATAACGCTTCACGAAACGCGGCACGCGTTCGAACATGCCGAGCATGTCTTCGGTGACAAGCACCTGCCCGTCGCACTGGGCCGAAGCGCCGATGCCGATGGTGGGGCAGGAGACCGCCTTGGTGGCGGCAATCGCGATCGGCTCGACCACGCCTTCGACGACGATGGCAAAGGCGCCGGCTGCGTCGAGGGCCTTTGCATCCGAGACGATCTTTTCCGCCTCGGCATCCGAGCGGCCGCGCGCGCCATAACCGCCGAGCACGTTCACCGCCTGCGGGGTGAGGCCGACGTGGCCCATCACCGGAATGCCGCGGCTATTCAGGAACTCCACCGTCGGCGCCATCGCTGCCCCGCCTTCGAGCTTCACTGCCGCAGCACCCGTGGCCTTGAGCAGGAAGGCAGCGCTCTCGAAAGCCTGCTGCGGCGATGCTTCGTAGGAGCCGAAAGGCATGTCGACCACGACCACCGAATGATACGAGCCGCGCACCACTGCCGCGCCGTGATTGGCCATCATCTCCAGCGTCACCGGAATGGTCGAGGGCAGGCCATAGATCACCTGTCCGAGGGAATCGCCCACCAGCAGCAGATCGCAATGCGCGTCCAGCAACTGCGCCTGCCGCGCGGTGTAGGCGGTGAGCATCACCAGTGGCTCGGCCGTGACGCCGTCTGTCTTGCGCGCCCGGATGCCGGGCACGGTCAGCCGCCGCATCGGCGCCGGGGTGGGGTTGGCACGGCTGGTGCTGGTGTCGAGCTGGAAGGTCGTGGACATGGGGGAAGCGTCTAGCCGCTGTCGCCTGCGGGGGAAAGAGCGCGCTTTACCGCTTGTGTTGCGAGCCTGTTGCGCTAGCGTTACGGCCATTCGGTCGCGAGGCGGGCGCCCTTGCGATCAATGGGAGATCTATTCCAGATGTTTCTTGACAGGATCAAGCCGCGCGCCGCGCAGGCGTGCAGGGGAGAATTGTAATGGCGAGCACACCCCGGAAGGGCGTTATGGAGCGCATGTTCGCGCGCAAGTCGATTGCGCAGGTCCAGCGCGAGAGCGAGACGAGCGAACTCAAGCGCTCGCTCGGAAAGTGGAACCTGCTGCTGCTGGGCGTGGGCTGCATCATCGGGGCGGGCATCTTCGTGCGCACCGGCAGTGCCGCGGCACTTCACGCCGGCCCGGCCGTGCTGCTGAGCTTCGTGGTGGCAGGCATCGTCTGTGCCTTTGCCGGCCTTTGCTATGCCGAGCTGTCCTCGACCCTGCCGGTCTCGGGTTCGGCCTATACCTACAGCTACACCACGCTGGGTGAATTCGTGGCGTGGATCATGGGCGCGCTGCTGCTGCTCGAATATGGTCTGGCCGCATCGGTGGTCGCCGTGGGCTGGTCCGGCTATGTCGTCAGTCTGCTGGCGGATTTCGGCCTTGTCATCCCGCCGCAGTTCACCGGTCCTGCGGGCTACACCCTGATGAAGGATGGCGCGCCGGTGCTGATCGACGGTCAGACGGTGACGACGCTCTTCAACCTTCCCGCCTTCCTGATCTGCATGGTGCTTGCGCTGCTGCTGGTGGTGGGCGTTTCGGAAAGCGCCAAGGTCAACAACGCGATTGTCGCGATCAAGGTGAGCGTGCTGGCTGCGTTCATTCTGGTCGGCGGAGCAATCGTGCTGAGCAATCTGCCCACTCTGATGGCTGAAAACTGGGTTCCGTTCATTCCTGAAAACACCGGTCCGGGCGAGTTCGGGATCGACGGGATCATGCGTGCCGCCTCGATCGTGTTCTTCGCCTATATCGGCTTCGAGGCGGTCTCGACTGCCGGCCAGGAAGCCAAGGACCCCGCCAAGGACATGCCCTTCGGCATCATCGGTTCGCTGGTCGTCTGCACGGTGATCTACATGCTGGTCGCCGCGATCATGACGCTGCTGGTCGACTACCGCACGCTCAACGTGCCCGATCCGGTTGCGGTCGTGGTCGACAATTTCGGCGCGCAGTGGGGCTGGCTTGCCAAGATCATCAAGGTGGGGGCGATCATCGGCCTTACCTCGGTGGTGCTGGTGCTGATGTACGCGCAGACCCGCATCTTCTACACCATGGCCCGCGACGGCTTGCTGCCCAAGGTGTTCAGCAATGTTCACCCGCGTTTCCACACTCCGGCGCTCAACACTGTGGTGGTGGGCCTGGTGACGGCGGTGGCTGCCGGCTTCTTCGACATCAACGTGCTGGGCGACATGACCTCGGTCGGCACGCTCGCGGCGTTTGCGATCGTGTGCCTCTCGGTGATCTACCTGCGCCGTGCCGCGCCGGAACTGCCGCGCGGGTTCAAGGTGCCGCTCTATCCGGTGCTGCCGGTGCTGGGCATCCTGTCCTGCGTCTATCTGATCACCACTGTTCCGCTGAACGTGCTGATGTTCTTCGCCTACTTCATGGTAGGGGCGGTTGCGCTCTATTTTGTCTACGGGCTGCGCAATTCGAACCTGCAGCACGGCGAACCGCAGGACGACGCGCCCGACATGGGCGAGTTTCCGGGGCCGGTGATCGAAGACTGATCAGCCTTTCCGGCTGGAATTGCAGGGCGCGGGGAGCGGATATGCGCTTCCCGCGCCCTTTGCATTGCAACGCCGCCGATTTTGGAACATAATGCGAACATATGAGTCGTTCGCCCATGTTCCCTTCGCTTTCACCTGCCCGCGTGCTGGCCCGCGCTGCGGCCGAGGCGCGCTGGCGTCCGGGTTCGCCCGCGCAGCCGTTCCATTCGGAAATCTTCGCTCCCGCCACCGAAGCGAGTGGGGCGGGGTTGGCGATGGCTCTGGCGCGCGATGCGCTGGCGGCAGAGGGGGCGGGCGATGATCGCCGTCAGGTGCTGTGGGTGCAGGACAAAAAGGCGATCCGCCTCGGCGGGCGGCCATTCGTCGCGGGCTTGCCACCAGATCTGCGCCACCGGTTGATCCATGTCGCCGCCGCCACGCCGGAAGATGCGCTGTTCGCGCTGGAGGAGGGGCTCAAGTGCCGCGATCTTGCCTGTGTGATCGGCGAGATTGCGGGCAATCCGCGCGCGCTCAGCTTCACCGCCTCGCGCCGATTGAGCCTCACCGCCGAGCGGCACGCCGTAGCGCTGTGGCTAGTGCGCCTCGATGCCGAGCCTGATCTGTCATCGGCCCGAATGCGCTGGCGGGTGCGGCCTGCGCCCTCGCTGCCGCCGCGCTGGAACGCAACTGCACCCGGCGCTGCCAACTGGCAGGCCGAACTGTTCCGCGCCCGCACCCATGCGCCAGGCCAATGGATCTTGAGCGATGCCCATGGAAGTCTGCACATCGTCAAGCCGCCCGTCGCCGATGTCGCCCCCGCTCGTCTTGCCGCGCCGTATTCTCGCCATCTGGCTCGCCCGACTGTCGGTCGATCGCTGGCGGCTCGCGCTCGCGCCTGAGGAGCGCGCGGCGGCCGAGGCCACGCCCACAGCGCTGATCGCCGAGACTGCGCACGGGCCGCGCATTGCCGATGCCAATGATGCCGGACGCGCCGCCGGTGCGCGGGCCGGGATGCTGCTGGCCGACGCGCGCGCGCTGTGTCCGCAGCTTGCCGCGGTCCCGGCCGATCCGGCGGGCGATCTGGCGGCGCTCGAGAAGCTTGCCCTGTGGGCGCAGCGCTGGGGGCCGTGGAGCGCGATGGACCCGCCCGATGGCGTGCTGGTCGATGTGACCGGTGTGAGCCACCTGTTTGGCGGGGAGGAGCGGTTGCTGGCCGATGTCGCCCGCGCTTTCGCTGCGCGGGGCCTTGCGGTGCGGTCTGCCCTCGCGCCGACAGCCGGGGCGGCCTGGGCGCTCGCCCATCATGGCCCACCGGGCGCGATCCTTGCCCCCGATACCGCACCGCTCGATGCGCTGGCCGATCTGCCGGTCGCAGCCCTGCGGCTCGATGATGATGTGCTCACCGTGTTGCGGCGTCTGGGGATCAAGCGGCTCGGCCAGCTTGCCGGAGTGAGCGGGGCGGGGGAGGATGACCCCTGCGCCGAGGCCGCCGCGCGCGATGCGCTCGCCCGTCGCTTCCGCAATCGCCGCTCGCCCGCCGCCAATCCGCTGCTGCGGCTCGACCAGCTGCTGGGCAAGGTGCCCGAACCGCTGCTGCCGGTCATCGCGCAGGTCATGCCGATGGTCCAGCGCCGGCTGATGGAGCCGCTGCGCCACCGCGATCTGCTCGATCAGGTGGTGGCCGATCTCGCCCATGACATGGTGCGTAGCCTCGAAGCGCGGGGCGAGGGGGCACGGCGGCTCGAACTGGCGCTGTGGCGGGTCGATGGCGAGGTGTTGCTGCGCCGGATCGAACTGGCCGCCGCCACCCGCGAGGCGAGCCATATGCTCCGGCTGTTCGCGGCACGGCTTGACGATGTCGAGGCAGGCTTCGGGATCGAGGCAGTGCAGCTGCGCGCCAGCTGGAGCGAGCCGCTTCCCCTCTCGCAGGCCGATCTCGATGCCGCAGCCGAGCAGCACGGCACATCGCTGGCCGCCTGTATCGACAGGCTCGGGGTGCGCCTCGGCCCGCAGGCGGTGACCCGCCCGGTGATGCGCGCCAGCCATATTCCCGAACGCGCGCAAAGCTGGCAGCGGCCGCTTGATCCCCTGCCGCCGGGGCAGGGCAGCCCGGCGCCGGGCACCCGCCCGATCAAGCTGCTTGACCGGGCGGAACCGATCGCGGTGCTCTATGCCTCGCCCGATGGCTATCCGCAGCGCTTCCGCTGGCGCGGGGCGGTGCGCGAGGTGGTGCGGGTGGAAGGGCCGGAGCGGATCGCGCCCGAATGGTGGCGCGAACGCTCAAGCGTGCGGCTGCGCGATTATTACCGGATCGAGGATGCCGCTGGCGGGCGTTACTGGATCTACCGGCAGGGCATTGCAGGCGACGGACGGGGCGGGGTTCCGGACTGGTTTCTGCACGGAATTTTCCCGTAATCAGAAGGTTAATCCGCTCATCATTTTTTTACCCCTTGATGCAAGATTCGCAGCGATGAACCTCTACACGATCCGCCGCGCCTCGGAGCGTCGTTCGCTCAGCCTGATGGTGAAGAGCCGGGTGAAGTCGCGCGAGGTGTTTGTGGATCTGATCGACATCTCCGAAGGAGGCTGCAAAATCCGCGGCAAGGCCGGATTTGCCGCAATCGGGGACCGGGTGACCATGAAGGTCGCCGGGATCAACGCGCCGCTCGGCACGGTGGCCTGGGTGGATGGTTCCTACGCCGGCGTCGCCTTCGAAGGCGCGATGCACCCGGCGATTCTCGATCATCTGTGCGCTCAGGGCGGCATCCGCCGGGTCGCGTCCGGCCGATAGTTCCCGCTAGACTGTCTGCGCCGCCCGCCGCAGCAGCCAGGCCGAAGCCAGCCAGCCGCACATCCACAGCCCGGTGAACACCCAGGTGAAGTGCCCCTGGGATTGCGCGATCACACCCGCCAGCAGCTGCGCCAGCGCCGCAACCACCATCGCCGCAGCCATGCCGCGCGCCCGCAATCTGGCCGCCAGCGTCCCGATCAATGCCACCAGCGGCACGAGGTTGAACCACAGGTTGACCGGATTGTTTTCCGATCCGGCGATCCCCACGGCGGCATTGGCCCACAGCAAGAGCAGCGACAGGCCCAGTGCAATCGCGGCGCCTGCGCGATAGGCGATGTTCCCGCTGGCCCGCACCGCCATTTCAAACGCGAGGCCCACCCCGCCCAGCAGCACTGCGGCAAAGACGAAGTCGGATGCGGTCCAGTTCACCTCGCGGGTGAATTGCATCGCCACGGCCGGCAAGCCGATCAGCGCGGCGATAGTGCCCCAGCCGATCATGCGCCAGAGGTTGAGAAAGGCGCCTTTGCGCCCGGCTTGTCGGTTCATGCTCTTGCCTCCTTGTTTCAAGGGCTCCATCACTGCCCCAAGCCGTTCTGAGCGGCATGAGAGGATCATGAGTATTTCCTGAAATGAGCAGCGCGAGCCTTCATTTCGGCCCTTTCCGGCTCGATCCGCCCAATCGCAGGCTGTGGCGCGGCGATGCGGCGGTGGAGCTCAATGCGCGCTATCTCGATGTGCTGATCCTGCTGGTCGAAGCGCAGGGTGACCTTGTCACCAAGGATCGCTTCATGGACGAGGTGTGGCGCGGCATTCCGGTGACAGACGAGGCGCTGACCCAGGCGATCCGCAGCCTGCGCCGCGCGCTGGGGGACGATGCCGCACGCCCGGTTTATATCGAGACCGTGCCCAAATATGGCTATCGCTTCGCTGCCAGCCTCGATGGGGAAGTGCAGGATGATGCGCTGCCGGCGCCGTCCGTCCCGCTCGCCCGGCGCGGTTTCATCCGCACGGTGCTGGCCGGAACGGCAGGCGCTGGATTGGCGGGCGTGGGGATCGGGCTGGTCTATGGATTTCTGGGTGCGGCAGGCCAGCCCTCTGCCGGCGGGGGCGGCGCGCTTTCGCTGCTTCTGGTGCTGATGCTGGTGACGGTGTTTGCCGCAGCGGTGGCAGGCCTCGGCATTGCCGCGGGCATTGCGGCGGCGCGCCTGATCCGGCCGCAGGCATGGTACTGGAGCCTTGCCGGAGGCGCGCTCGGCGGATTGTTGCTCGGCGGGTTCGGCCATGTGATCGGTGCAGATGCCTTCCGGCTGCTGGTTGGCGGCGATCTCGATCATTTTGCCGGCGCGGGCGAGGGGGTGGTCATCGGCGCGGCGACTGGCCTTGCCGCCGCTCGTGCTGCGCGCGGGTTTGCGCCGCTTGCGCTTGGCGCCTGGTTGGGGCTGATCGGCGGGGTGGCGGTATCGCTGGCAGACGGGCGCATGATGGCCGGCAGTTTTCAGGCGCTGGGCGCTGCCTTTCCCGCCTCTTCAATCGGCGGGGTGTTTGGCGAGAGCGGTCTGGGGCCAGCCGGTCTGGCGGTGACTGGCGGGATCGAAGGCGCGGCCTTTGTGGCGGCGATGGTGTGGGGGCTGCGGCGCTTCGACAGGTCGGATTAGCGCGTTGCAAAGAACGCACTGGCTCGCCCGCGCGTTGGAACATATAATGAACAAATGTCCGTCCCAACCCTGCGCCAACGCCTCGAAATCCTCGCCGATGCGGCCAAGTATGATGCTTCTTGCGCGTCATCCGGCACAGCCAAAAAGAACTCGCTGGGCGGTAAAGGCGTGGGCTCGACCGAGGGGATGGGCATCTGCCATGCCTATGCGCCGGACGGGCGCTGCATCTCGCTTTTGAAGATCCTGCTGACCAACCACTGCATCTTCGATTGCCACTACTGCATCAACCGCAAGAGCTCGAACGTGGCGCGCGCGCGCTTCACGCCGCAGGAGGTCGTCGACCTCACGCTCAATTTCTACCGCCGCAATTACATCGAGGGCCTGTTCCTCTCCTCGGGGATCGTGAAGAGCGCCAATCACACGATGGAGCAGCTGGTCGAGGTCGCGCGAGCCTTGCGCGAGGAGCATGACTTCCGCGGCTATATCCACCTCAAGACCATTCCCGAGGCGGACGCGGAGATCATCCATCAGGCCGGGCTCTATGCCGACCGGGTCTCGATCAATGTCGAACTGCCGACCAATGCCGGTCTCACCCGCCTCGCGCCCGACAAGGACGCGGGCCAGATCGAGGGGGCGATTGCGCGCACCAAGGCGCGGATTATCGAGGCGAAGGACGAGCGCAAGCGCTTCCGCCACGCGCCGCGCTTTGCTCCGGCGGGCCAGTCGACCCAGATGATCGTCGGCGCGGACGATGCCAATGACACGGCGATCATCGGCAAGGCGAGCCGGCTCTATGACAGCTTCGGCCTGAGGCGCGTCTATTACAGCGCCTTCTCGCCGATCCCCGATGCCTCGGCCGTGCTGCCGCTGAAGCGCCCGCCGCTGCTGCGCGAGCACCGGTTGTACCAGTCCGACTGGCTGATGCGCTTCTACGGCTTTGCCCCGCAGGAGGTGGCGGATGCGGCCGGGGCGGACGGCAACCTGCCGCTCGATATCGACCCCAAGCTCGCCTGGGCGCTGAAATTCCGCGAAAGCTTTCCGGTCGATGTGAACCGCGCGCCCAAGGAGCTGCTGCTGCGGGTGCCGGGGCTGGGGACGAAGGCGGTGGCGCGCATCCTTGCCGTGCGGCGCCACCGCAGCCTGCGGCTCGATGATGTGGCGCGATTGACCGCCTCGCTTGCCAAGGTGCGGCCCTTCATCTGCACCGTGGACTGGCGCCCGACGCTGCTGACCGACCGGGCTGATCTGCGCGAGTTCGTTGCGCCCAGACCTGAGCAGCTGGAGCTGTTCGGATGACCAGCATGCAGCACGTCTCGTTCGGCGCGCATTACGCGGTCCACCTGCCCGCACCCGATGATTTCGCGTTCTGGCGCGAACGGGCGCGGGGGCTGGTGCAGTGCGATATTCCGCCTGACCGGGTGAGCTGGATCGAACCGGGCGGAACGGGCGATCTGTTCGCGTCCGATGGGCCATCTCGTGGCGAGAAGCGCCTGCCCGTGCCGCCCGCCGATGCGCGTGCAGTGCGCGCCAGCCAGCGCTTTCTCGCCATCGCCCGCAGCGCTGCGCTCCATTCCGATCCGGCCCGCTTCGGCCTGCTCTACCACGTGCTGTGGCGCTTGCAGCGATGCCCACGCCTGATGGAGGACAAGGCCGACAGCCAAGTGCGCCGGCTTGAGGAACTCGCCAAATCGGTGCGCCGCGATGCGCACAAGATGCATGCCTTCGTGCGCTTCCGCGAGGTCGCAGAGGAGGACGGCACGCCCCATTTCGTCGCCTGGTTCGAGCCCGATCACCACATCCTGCGCGCCGAGGCTGGGTTCTTCATGCGCCGCTTTGCCAATATGCGCTGGTCGATCCTGACCCCGCGCGGCACCATCCACTGGGACGGCATCACGATGCGTGAAGGCCCGCCCGCACGGCCCGAGGATGCGCCTTCGGGCGATGCTTGCGAGGACCTGTGGCGCTCCTACTATGCTTCGATCTTCAATCCGGCGCGCCTCAAGGTCGGCGCGATGCTGTCGGAGATGCCCAAGAAATACTGGAAGAACCTGCCCGAGGCCGCGCTGATCCCGCAGCTGATCGCAGGGGCTCAGGCGCGCGAGGCGGCGATGGTGGCGGCAGGGGCGCGGGCCGAGCGGGCGCGTCCCGCAAGCCTTGCCGAGGTGGCGCAAGGGATCGCTGCCTGTCGCGACTGCGCGATTGCCGAATGCGCCACCCGCGCCGTGGCGGGCGAGGGGCCATCGCAGGCCCAAGGATTTTCAGGGCTGATGATCGTGGGCGAGCAGCCGGGCGATCAGGAGGACATCGCGGGCCGGCCTTTCGTTGGTCCCGCAGGGCAATTGCTCGATCAGCACCTCAAAGCCGCCGGGATTCTCCGCAGCGCCGCCTATGTCACCAATGCGGTCAAGCACTTCAAGTTTGTGGCCAAGGGCAAACATCGCCTGCACCAGTCCCCTACGCCCAAGGAGATCGACACCTGCCGCTGGTGGCTGGAAGCCGAGCGTGCTCTGGTGCGCCCGCGCATCGTGCTGGCACTGGGAGCGAGCGCGGCGCGCGGATTGCTCGGCCGCACGCTCAGCGTCAATCAGGCGCGGGGCCGCGCGACCCTGCTCGATGACGGGGCCGAGCTGTGGGTGACGGTGCACCCTTCCTACCTGCTGCGGTTGGACGGAGAGGCGCGGGCCGCGCAGGAGGCCCGCTTTGCCGCCGATCTTGCGGCGGTGCGGGCGCGGTTGGAGGGGCCGGATGCCCGACGCGCCGCTCACGCCTGACAAGCGCAGGCTCGATATCGATCCCGAGCGTGTCGCGCCGCCGCCGCGCGCGGCGTTTGTCGAACTCGGGCTGGTAAGCTGTTTCAGCTTCCTGCGCGGGGCCTCGGATGCGGTCGATCTGGTGCTCGCCGCGCATATGGTGGGCTATGACGCGATTGGGATTGCCGACGTCAATTCCATGGCCGGCGTGGTGCGCATTCACACCGAGGCGAAGACATTGAAGCTGCGCCCGGTGATCGGCTGTCGGATCGAGACGGTGGAGGGCCTCGCCTTTCTCGCCTATCCCGAGGACCGCGCCGCCTATGGCCGCCTCACCCGCATGATCAGCGCCGGACGGATGCAGACGCTGGCCGGAGAATGGCAGGACAAGGGCGTGTGCGAGATCGACCTCGCGCTGCTGGCTGAGCATTCGGAAGGCGTGCAACTGATCCTGCTGCCGCCCGATGATCTGGAGGCGCGTTTCACCATTCGGGTGCCGAGCAACATTATCCCTTTCCGGCGGCCCGGGCTTGATCCGGAACCGCTTGCGGGCAGCGATCTCGGCCTGCACCGGGATGACGAGCGGGCACTGGCCTTCGCAGACCTTCTCCCCCACCTCGTGCGCCAGCTGCCCACGCTCCTTCACATCGCCGCGAGCTACCTTTATCGCGGGGACGATATCGCCCGGATCGAGCGATTGGACTCGCTGGCCTGCGCCCATGGCCTGACGCTGCTGGCGACCAACGACGTCCACTACCACGCCCCCGAGCGCCGTGCGCTTCAGGACGTGATGACCGCGATCCGGCACAAGACCACCGTGGCGAAGGCCGGGCACCTGCTCCACCCCAATGCCGAGCGGCACCTCAAGTCGCCCGCCGAGATGCAGCGCCTCTTCGCGCGCTGGCCCCACGCGATTGCCGCCGCGCGCGAAGTAGCAGACCGGTGCAATTTCAGCCTCGATGAATTGCGCTATGAATACCCTGAGGAAATCTACCCCGACGGCCAGACCCCGCAGGCCTTCCTTGAAAGCGAGGTCTGGGCAGGTGCTGCGCGGCGCTATCCTTCCGGCGTGCCGGATAGCGTACGCGCCACGCTGGAGCGCGAGCTGGCGCTGATCGCCAAGCTCGATCTTGCGCGCTACTTCCTCACCATCAAGGATATCGTCGATTTCGCGCGCGGACAGGAGCCGCCGATCCTGTGTCAGGGGCGCGGGAGCGCGGCGAACTCGGCGGTGTGCTATGTGCTCGGCATCACCAGCGTCGACCCGGCCAAGCACCAGCTGCTGTTCGACCGCTTCATCTCCGAGGAGCGCAAGGAGCCGCCCGATATCGACGTCGATTTCGAGCACGAGCGGCGCGAGGAGGTGATCCAGTATATCTACGCCAGATATGGCCGCCAGCGCGCCGGACTGTGCGCCACCGTGATCCACTATCGCCCGCGCATGGCGATCCGCGAGGTCGGCAAGGCGATGGGACTATCAGAGGACGTCACATCCGCGCTCGCGCGCACCGTGTGGGGCGGGTGGGGGCGCGAGATCAACGAGAAGCACGCCGCCGAAACCGGTCTCGACATCACCGATCCGCATCTGCGGCGGGTTTTGAAACTCACCGAGCAGATGATTGGAATGCCGCGCCATTTGGGCCAGCATGTCGGCGGCTTCATCCTCACCCAAAGCCCGCTCAGCGAGACCGTGCCGATCGGTAATGGTGCGATGCCGGAGCGCTCCTTTATCGAGTGGGACAAGGACGATATCGAGGCCTTGGGCATTCTCAAGGTCGACGTGCTCGCGCTGGGGATGCTGACCTGCATCCGCAAATGCCTCGATCTGCTGGAGGCGCATCACGGCCGCGCGCTGACTCTCGCCAGCGTCCCGCGCGAGGATCCTGAGACCTATGCGATGCTGCGCAAGGGCGATTCGCTCGGGGTGTTTCAGGTGGAAAGCCGGGCGCAGATGAACATGCTCCCGAGGTTACGGCCTCGGGAATTCTACGATCTCGTCATCCAGGTTGCCATCGTGCGCCCCGGGCCGATCCAGGGCGACATGGTGCACCCCTATCTCAAGCGCCGCCGGGGCGCTGAGCCCGTGCAGATCCCCGCGCCCGCGCCCGAGCACGGCCCTCCGGACGAGCTCACCAGCATCCTCGGCCGCACGCTGGGCGTGCCGATCTTTCAGGAACAGGCGATGAAGATCGCATTGGATGCCGCGAAGTTCTCCAGCCTTGAAGCCAACCGGTTGCGCAAGGCGATGGCGACCTTCCGCAGCCGCGGGATGGTGGATGAATTGCAGGACATGATGGTCGAGCGGATGGTCGCGCGCGGCTATGATCGCGACTTCGCGCAGCGCTGTTTCAACCAGATCCGGGGCTTCGGCGAATATGGCTTTCCCGAGAGCCACGCGGCGAGCTTTGCCCAGCTCGTCTATGTCTCGAGTTGGCTCAAGTGCCATTACCCCGCGGCCTTCGCCTGCGCCCTGCTCAATTCGCAGCCGATGGGCTTCTATGCGCCCGCGCAGATCGTGCGCGATGCGGCCGAGCACGGGGTGCGGGTTCTGCCCGTGGATGTGAACCATTCGGACTGGGACTGCACGCTCGAGAACGGGGCGCTGCGGCTCGGCCTCAGGCAGATCGACGGGTTGCCCGAGCATGTCGCCGCCATGCTGGTGGCGGAGCGCGAGGGGCAGGGGGAATACCGCGATATTGCCGCGCTGCGCAGGCGGGCGGGGCTTTCACCGGCCCATATCGAGCGGCTTGCCAGCGCCGATGCCTTCACGTCGCTGGGCGTCTCGCGCAGGCAGGCCCTGTGGGACGCGCGGAGCCTTGTGGCCGCTCCCGATCTCCCGCTGTTCCGCGCCATGGGCGTGCGCGAGGAGGGGGCGGAGCGGGCGCAGATGCAGCTTCCCGCCATGCCGCTGTCCGAGGAGGTGGTGGCCGATTACCAGACCACCCGCCTCAGTCTGAAGGCGCACCCGATGGCCTTCCTGCGGCCAGAGCTTGCGCAGCGCGGTTTTGTGCGGGCCTGTGACCTCAGGGAACGCAAGTTCCGCAGCATGGTGCAGATCGCCGGCGTGGTGCTGATCCGCCAGCGGCCGGGTAGCGCCAAGGGGGTGACTTTCATCACGCTTGAAGACGAGACCGGCGTGGTCAACCTCGTGGTCTGGCCTGATTTAAAAGAGAAATTGCGCAAGGTGGTGATGGGGGCGCGGTTGATGGAGGTGCGGGGCCGCGTCGAGTATGATGACGAGGTGATCCACGTGATCGCTGCCCACCTCACCGATGCCACCCATCGGCTTCACGCGCTGTCGGACGACCTGCTTGATGCGCCGCTGGCACGGGCGGACGAGGTCAACCGTCCGGTGCCCGAACGCGGGCTCCAAAGCGGGCCGGGAGGGCATCCGCGCGATGCCCGGATTATCCCGAAATCACGCGACTTTCATTAGACTTAGGCGGTAGGCCTCAGTTCGTCTCGAGCGCGTATCCGGCCGAGCGGACGGTGCGGATCGGGTCCTTGCTACCGTCCACGTCGATTGCCTTGCGCAACCGGCGGATGTGAACGTCGACCGTGCGCAGTTCGATGTCGGAGCCGGTGCCCCAGACCCCGTCGAGCAGTTGGCCGCGGCTGAACACCCGGCCCGGACTTTCCATGAAGAACTTGAGCAACCGATATTCGGTCGGCCCGAGTTGCAGCGGCTTGCCGCGGCGCTGGACTTTGTGCGCTACCGGATCGAGCTTGAGGTCACCCACCTCGATCGTCTCGCCCGCCAGCGCCGGACGGATGCGGCGCATGACAGCGGCGACGCGGGCGAGTAACTCGCGGGGAGAAAAGGGTTTTGTGAGGTAATCATCGGCCCCGGTCTCAAGCCCGCGGACCCGGTCATCCTCGGCCTCGCGCGCGGTGAGCATGATGATCGGGACATGGGCGGTCGCCTTGTCGCGGCGCAGGCGGCGGCACACTTCGATCCCGCTGGTGCCTTCGATCATCCAGTCGAGGATGATCAGATCGGGCGTCTCTTCGGCAGCCAGAACAAGGGCTTCGTCCCCGTCGCCGGTGCAGCGGACATTGTAGCCCTCGTTCTGGAAACGGTATTCCAGCAGCTCCGACAGGGACGGATCATCTTCAACCAGCAGCAGTTTGGCAGCGGACATGCAGGGATGCCTCCTCGTGCCCCAGCAGGGGCGGTTCCATGCCCCTATGTGTCACTTGCGCGACAGTTTGATGAAACCGGAACGGATTTCAATATCGGCAATGATCTTGCCGCAATGTTTCACGTGAAACATGGCCGGATAAGCACGCTGGAGCCCCCAAACAGAGGCTGGAGGGGGTCTGGCGGGGGTCTGGAAGGGCGCTGGCCCGCATCAGCGAGCCATCAGAGCAAGGGCAGGCTTGCGCCCCTCTGGCGCCCGCCCGTCAGGCCCAACCGCCTGCCAACTGCGCCTCAAGAGCGCCCTAACGATCACCTTCGGGCGGGTAGAGACCGGTCGCGGCAAAGTGCACCATCTCGGCCACGTTGGTCGCGTGATCGCCGATGCGCTCGATATTGCGGGCGACGAACAGCAATTGCGCCGCGCTCGAAATGGTCGAGGGGTTTTCGACCATGTAGCTCACCAGATTGCGGAAGATCGAGTTGTAGAAGGCATCCACCTTGGCGTCGGTCGCAATCACCTCGCGCGCCAGATCAGGATCGCGCGCGGCATAGGCGGTGAGCACGTCGTGCACCATCTCGCCCGCCAGCTCGCCCATGGTCGGCAGCAGGGTGAGCGGCTCGAACCGGGCGCGGCCCTCGATCATGCCGACCCGCTTGGCGATGTTCTTCGAATAGTCGCCGATGCGTTCCAGCACCCCGCCGATCTTCAGCGCCGCGATCACTTCGCGCAGGTCATCGGCCATCGGCGCCCGCAGCGCGATGATCCGCACCGCCAGCTTGTCGACTTCCATTTCGAGCGCGTCCATGCGCTTGTCGCGCGCCACGACCTGTTCGGCCAGCGCCTCGTCGCCGCGCACCAGCGCATCGAGCGACTCGGCAATCGCGACTTCGGCCAGACCGCCCATTTCCGCGATCAGGCCGCGCAGGCGGGTGATGTCCTCGTCGAATGCCTTGACGGTATGCTCGGCCATCAGCCGTACCTTCCTGTGATATAGTCCTTCGTCCGCTCCTCGATGGGATTGGTGAAGATTTCGGATGTGGGACCATACTCTACCATCTTGCCCAGATGGAAGAAGGCTGTGCGCTGGCTGACACGGGCGGCCTGCTGCATCGAGTGGGTGACGATGACGATGGCATAGCGGCCCGAAAGCTCGTCGATCAGTTCCTCGATCTTGGCGGTCGCAATGGGATCGAGCGCGGAGGCCGGCTCGTCCATCAGGATCACCTCGGGATCGACCGCGATGGCGCGGGCAATGCACAGGCGCTGCTGCTGACCGCCCGAAAGCGCGGTGCCCGAATCCTCGAGCCGGTCCTTGACCTCGTCCCACAGGCCCGCCCGGGTGAGCGAGCGTTCGACGATCACGTCGAGATCGGCCTTCTTCTCGGCCAGCCCGTGGATCTTGGGGCCGTAGGCGATGTTCTCGTAGATCGACTTGGGGAAGGGGTTGGGCTTCTGGAACACCATGCCCACGCGGGCGCGCAGCTGGACCACGTCCATCCGCTCGCCGTGGATATCCTCGCCCTCAAGCTCGATCAGACCCGTCACCTTGGCCGCGCCGATGGTGTCGTTCATGCGGTTGAAGCACCGCAGGAAGGTCGATTTGCCGCAGCCCGACGGGCCGATGAAGGCGGTGACATAATCGGGCGAGATGTCGATCGAGACATGATCGATCGCCAGCTTGTCGCCGTAATGGACGCAGACGTCGCGCGCGCGAATCTTCGCGTTTTCGTCTGCCATGTTGGGATGGATTACAGTCACCAGCGTTTCTCGAACTTGTTGCGAAGGTAGATGGCGAGGCCGTTCATGGCGAGCAGGAACACCAGCAGCACGATGATAGCGGCCGAAGTGCGCTCGACAAAGCCGCGGTCGATTTCGTCAGACCACAGGAAGATCTGCATCGGCAGCACCGTGGCGGGCGAGGTAAAGCCGTCAGGCGGGGTGGCGACAAAGGCGCGCATCCCGATCAGCAGCAGCGGCGCTGTTTCGCCCAGCGCACGCGCCATGCCGATGATGGTGCCGGTCAGCATCCCGGGCAGGGCCAGCGGCAGGACATGGTGGAATACCACCTGCACCGGCGAGGCCCCGATGGCGAGCGCACCGTCACGGATCGAGGGCGGCACGGCCTTGATCGCGTTGCGGCCGGAAATGACGATCACCGGCATGGTCATCAGCGCCAGCGTCATGCCCCCGATCAGCGGGGCCGAGCGCAGGTTGGGGAACAGCGTCAGGAACACCGCGAGGCCCAGCAGGCCGAAGATAATCGAAGGCACGGCAGCAAGGTTGTTGATCGAGACTTCGATGAGGTCGGTCCAGCGATTGCGGGCCGCATATTCCTCCAGATAGAGCGCCGAGAGCACGCCGATCGGGAAGGCCAGCGCCAGCGTCACCAGCATCGTCAGGATCGAACCCTTGAGCGCGCCCCAGATGCCGACCGCCTGCGGGCTGGTGGCGTCGGAACGGGCAAGGAAGCCCCAGTCCCAGTTCTTGGCGAGCTTGCCTTCCTTCGAAAGCCGCGCCGCGAGCGCCTGCATTTCGGGCGAGCCTTCGCCTTCGAGCCCGGCGGCGAGCGTCGAGGCGGCGGGCAGGGCGAAGCTCTCCTTGCGGGTGATCATCGCCGGATCGGCAGTGAGCGCGGCGGCGACATCGCGCCAGGCGTCGGTCGAAAGCTGCTCTGCGCCATCGGCCCCGAGCGTCTGTTCGCCGTAGAAGCGCACGATTTCCGGCAGGCCCTGCATCTCCAGCGTCTGCACAGCGCTGGGCGCAGAGAGCGAGGTGGCATCGCCCGACAGGCCGCTTTCGGCAAAGTCGATGGTGACGGTAAGTTCGGCGCGCTGGAACCCGCCCACGCCGTTCACCAGCATGGAGGCGAGCAGGAACACCAGCACCGCGACCGAGAAGACCACAGCCGAAAGGCCGAGGCGGCGGAAATTGCGCTCGGCACGGTAACGCTGGGCCAGCCGCTTTTCGAAGGCAGGCGTGCGGGTCGGCCCGAGCGGGCCAGCATCGGGGATGACGGTATCGCTCATTCGTAGGCCTCGCGGAAACGCTTGACGACGCGCAGGGCGATGAAGTTGAGCGCGAGCGTCACCATGAACAGCACGAAGCCTAGCGCAAAGGCGCTGAGCGTGGCCGGGTGATCGGTGCTCTGCTCGCCGGTCAGCAGCTTGACGATCTGCACGGTGACTGTCGACATCGGCTCAAGCGGGTTGGCGGTGAGATTGGCGGCGGGCGATGCGGCCATCACCACGATCATGGTCTCGCCGATTGCGCGGCTGACCGCGAGCATGATGCCGGCGACAATGCCGGGCAGCGCGGCGGGGAAGAGCACGCGGCGGATGGTTTCGGACTTGGTCGCGCCCATCGCAAGGCTGCCGTCGCGCATCGCGCTCGGGACAGCGGCCATCGAATCGTCCGCCATCGAGGAGACGAAGGGGATGATCATCACCCCCATCACCACGCCCGCGGCGAGCGCGCTTTCGGTCGAGGCGCTGGTGATGCCGATTGCCACCGCCGCATCGCGGATCGCCGGGGCCACGGTGAGCGCGGCGAAATAGCCATAGACCACGGTGGGCACGCCCGCGAGAATCTCGAGCAGCGGCTTGACCCAGGTGCGCACCCGCGGATCGGCATATTGGGTGAGGTAGATCGCGCTCATCAGTCCCAGCGGAATGGCGACGATCATGGCGATCACCGCGCCGATGAACAGCGTGCCCCAGAACAGCGGCACCGCGCCGTAGCGGGTCGGATCGACCGCCTCGGGCGAGACCATGGTGTCCGGACCCCACTTGGTACCGAACAGGAAATCGATGGGCGAGACCATGCCGAAGAAGCGCACGGTTTCGAACACGAGGCTGGCGAAGATGCCGAAGGTGGTGAGGATCGCGACCAGCGAGGCGAGCAGGAGGATCGCCATCACCGTGCGCTCGACCTTGTTGCGGGCGCGGAAATCGGGGCGCAGGCGCAGGAAGGCAAGGCCTCCGCAGGCAAAGGCGATCAGCACGGCCACCGCAATGCCGATGATGTTGTAGCGCATCATCGCGGAGCGGAAGGGCTCGATCAGGGCCTCGGCCTCGTCGTTGAACACGCCGGGGGCAGAGCCTTGGGCGACGGCGCGGGCTTCGCCGATGAAGGCGTCACGCTCGAACCCGAAGGCGGGCAATTCGGCAGCGGCAGGCGAGGCGAGCACGCTCTGGGTGACGAGCTGCGGCGCGATGACCGACCACACGGTGACAAAGGCGATCACCGGCAGCACCACCCACAGGGCGACATACCAGGCATGATAGATCGGGCGCGAGACCGGGCGCGCGGCCGGATCGCTGCTCGCAAAGCTCCACGCCTTGGCGCGGCCCGCCAGCCATCCGGCAAGGCCGAGCCCGATGGCAATCAGGAGAAGCATGATCGGCGACATTGAATGAACCTGTTTACCCCGCGCGAGGCGTGTCCGGACCGGCACGCCGATAGGGACGCAAAGTCCCCGCGTCCATGCCATGGCGGGCGCATGTTGAAGAAATAAGACAATACTATGACAGTTGTTGGGTTTCGCCCATCCGGTTCCCGTCTGCGTCCGCCGCGCTGCTGCCGGTTTTTTCAGGAATATCGTTCTGCGCCAAGGGGATGCGCACCACGACGCGGGTGCCTTTGCCAAGCTCGCTGGAAATGTCGAGCCGACCGCGATGGCGCTCCACGATGTGTTTCACGATCGCAAGGCCAAGCCCCGTGCCGCCCGAAGCGCGGCTGCGGCCCGGATCGGTGCGATAGAATCGGCGGGTGAGGTGGGGAATCTGGTCGGCCGCGATGCCTTCTCCCTCGTCCGCCACGGCAATGCGCGCCTGATCGCCCGGCGCCAGATCGAGCGCGACCGCGACCTTGCCCTCGGCCGCGCCATATTTGAGCGCATTGTCGACGAGGTTGCGCACCACCTGTTCAAGCTGATGATGATCGCCGAGCACAAACGGCGCCGCCGCCAGATCGAGCGCGATCCGCTCGAACCGCTCGGGGCCCGCCGCATCGCGCGCGGCGCGCTCGACCAGCGGGGCCAGCGCGATCCGCTCGGTCGGCAGGTCGTGCTTTTCCGCCTCCACCCGGCTGAGGCTCATGAGGTCGCTCACCAGCGCCTGAAGCCGGTGCGCCTCGCGCTCGATGATGCCGAGGAACTTCTGCGCGGTCGGCGTATCGACCCGGCCGTCATCCTCGCGCAGGGTCTCGACATAGCCGAGGATCGCGGCGAGCGGCGTGCGCAATTCGTGGCTGGCATTGGCGACGAAATCGGTGTGCGCGCGGCTGATATCGGCCTCGGCGGTCTGGTTGGTGAGTTCGAGCAGGGCCAGCCGGTCATCGATCGCGCGGCGGCTGATCTGCCAGATATCCTGCCGCCGCACGAGCCCGCGCACGATCGCCTCGCCGTTGCGGCCTTCGTTCAGGAGCGCAATCGCCTCGGGCTGGCGCAGCGCCACGCGTGCATCCTGCCCGATCATGTGCTGGCCCAGCATGGTCCGCGCCGCAGAATTGGCCAGCGCGATGGTGCTGCGATCGGTGATCAGCAGCGGGGTGGAGAAATTCTCGATCAGATCGCGGATCGATTCGAGGCTGAGGGGCTGGCGGCGCACCACCGGCGCGGGCTCGGGCGGGCGGCCCGCGATCACCATCAGCGAACCGATCCACACCACTGTGACGGCAATGGCAATGACCGGATCAACCCCCAGCAGCATCATCGCCACAAAGGTCCCCGCTGCCAGCGATATGCCCGCGACCGGAAGGTTCTGCCCCATGCCCATGGGCGAGCGCATTACAGCCAAGCGCCGATGCTGCAAAGCGCCCAGAGCGCCGTGTCACAATCGGCTGCGCGAAGGGTCACAAACGAAAAGGGCGGCAAGGCCGAAGCCTGCCGCCCGTTCGTGTCTCGCATCCTAAAGGTGGTGACCCCTACGGGAATCGAACCCGTGTTTCAGCCGTGAAAGGGCCGCGTCCTAACCGCTAGACGAAGGGGCCTCGTCGGTTGCGAGAGCGCGCTACTAGGGGGGTGAATTGGACCGGTCAAGCCCCGTTTGCGCGCGGCCTCGGAAAAATTGTGCTGCCCCCGATTGTCAGTCGGCGAAGGCTGCATCTTCCAGCTGCAATTCGGCCGCCGGACGGCTGCCCCAGTCGTCGATCCGCGCGCGGCCCGCGAGGTGGAAGCGCCGCCCGGCGCTACGATGGAGCAGGGTCTGCGCCATTTCGGTCTCGGCGGCGCGGAAGGCGATCGCCTTGAACGAGCGCCCGTCATTGCCGCTGGCAACAATCCGCAGGTGATCCTTGCCGACAATATCTGCCTTGACGATCCGCACCGGCCCGACCGCCACGCGCGGCGCAGGCCAGCCCACGCCGTAAGGCCCGCCTGCCTCCAGCGTATCGACCAGATCAGGCGTGAGCCCGCCGGGTGCGAGCGCAAGATCGAGCAGCATCGCAGCGCCCGCCCGCGCACGCTCGACATCGCGGGCAAGCCGTTCGTCGAGGAAGCCTGCAAAGTCCGCCAGCCGCCCCGGCTCGATGGTCAGCCCCGCCGCCATGGCATGGCCGCCGCCCGCCACCAGCAGCCCCGCCTCGCGCGCGGCGATGATCGCAGCGCCAAGATCGACCCCGCTGATCGAACGGCCAGAGCCTTTGCCCTGCGTGTCGTCGAGCGCGATGACGATGGCGGGCTTGCCGGTCTTCTCCTTGATGCGGCCCGCCACGATCCCGATCACGCCCGGATGCCAGCCATATCCGGCGAGCACCTGCACCGCCATGTTGTGCTGCCCTGCGAGCATGGCTTCGGCGGCCTCCTGGACTTCGGCCTCGATCGCGCGGCGTTCCTCGTTCAGCTGCGAGAGCTGGATCGCGATGGTCCGCGCTTCCTCGGCGTCGGTGGTGGTGAGCAGGCGCACGCCCAAAGTCGATTCGCCGATCCGCCCGCCGGCATTGATGCGCGGCCCGAGCGCGAAGCCGAGGTCGCTCGCTTGTGGTGCGCGAGTCAGCCGGCTCGCATCGATCAGCGCGGCCATGCCGATCCGCTCGCGCTTCGCCAGCACCTTCAGCCCCTGCGCCACGAAGGCGCGGTTGAGGCCGTGGAGCGCGGCGACATCGGCGACGGTGCCGAGCGCCACCAGATCGAGCAGCCCGATAAGATCGGGTTCGCGCCGCTCTCCTGCGGCAAACCAGCCCTCCTCGCGCAAGGTCCGCACCAGCGCGATGGCGAGAAGGAAGGCGACGCCCACCGCAGCAAGGTGGCCATGCGCCGCGCCCAGATCGCTCTCGTCGAGCCGGTTGGGATTGACGAGGGCGGCGGTCACGGGAAGTTCGGGCGAGCACTTGTGGTGATCGACCACGATCACATCGACGCCTGCATCCTTCGCCATGGCCAGCGCCTCGTGCGCCATTGCGCCGCAATCGACCGTCACGATCAGCTGCGATCCGGCCTCGGCCAGCTTCACCAGCGCCTCTCCGGAAGGGCCATAGCCTTCGAGCAGGCGATCGGGGATGTAATAGCCCGCATCAAGCCCGAGCTGGCGCAGCAGTTCGACGAGCAGCGCCGCGCTGGTCGCCCCGTCGACATCATAATCGCCATAGATCGTCACCCGCTCGCCCGTCGTGACGGCCCGGGCAAGGCGCGCGGCGGCGGTGTCCATATCGCGGAAGGCGGACGGATCGGGCAGGAATTCGCGCAAGGTCGGGCGGGCATGGCGGGCGAGATCATCCTCGGCCACGCCGCGGGTCAGCAGCAGCTGATCGAGGATCGAGCGGTCAAGACCGCGCGCAGCATCCTCGCCCAGTTCCATATTGCCGCCGCGCCAGCGCCACGCCTTGCCCGAAAGCGAGGAGGTGACACCCAGCACATGGGCATGAGGGGCCAGAGAGGAGGCAGGCGACAGCGGGGCGGAGGACATGGGCTGCAGCATAGCCCAAAGCCGCGCCAGCGCACAGGCGCAGGCAATTGACAATCGACAGGAACGCAGGCCACGCAGCGTGGGCATGGAGACAAGCCTTCCCGCGCCGCACCTGCTGGTGATCTGGCACAGCCGCACCGGCGCGAGCGAGGCGCTGGCGCGGGCGGCTGCGGAGGCTGCTGCGGGGTCGCGCTTGCTGCGCGCCGAGGCGGTGACCGCTGCCGATCTGCTGGCGGCAGGCGGATACCTGTTTGTGGCGCCCGAAAATCTCGGCAGTCTTTCCGGGCTGATGAAAGAGATGTTCGACCGCACCTATTATGATGTGCTCGGGCAGATCGAGGGGCGGCCCTATGCCACGATCATCGCCGCCGGATCGGACGGGGCCGGGGCTGGGCGGCAGCTTGACCGGATTGTGACCGGTTGGCGACTGCGCCGTGTCATGGACGGCGTGATCGTCAATTTTTCGGCCCAGACTCCCGAGGCTATCGCCGCCCCCAAACAGGTGCCGGACAAGGCGCTGAAAAAATGTCGGGAAATCGGCGCAGCTCTGGCCGAGGGGCTGCAACTCGGCATCTTCTAGGCTATGACCCTTATCGGGACAGGGAGGTCCTTTGGGGACTCGACGATAGTGGTCAAACACGCCAAGGATGCCTACCGGTCGTCGCCCGGTCAGGTGCGATAAGAGGGGGCCTCGAAGATTTCACCGTCGCCTTACGCTGATGTTGCAGGGCTTCATTTGCTGTTTGCCGCGGGCAAGCGGCCGACGCGCGCGGATATGCTCGCGTTTCTCTCGCATCAGCACGCGGTCAGTCTGAGCCATGATCCTGCCGGCGATGCCGCTGCGGGCCTGCTGGTGACGCAGGCAGACAGCGCGCAGGCGGGCGTGCCGGCGAGGGCTGATGCCGAGGCGCAAGCGCAGGCGTGGCTGGAACTGCTGCGCGAAGGGCTGACGTTTGATTTGCGCGGGCTGGCGCCGGGGCCTGCGGGCGTGCTGCCGGTGATCGCCCACCGCTTCGATTTTCCCGCCAGCGCTGCCGGGCAGGAGGCGCTCGAAGCACTGACCATCACGCCGGGCCCGCACCTGACCGGCGGCGAGCGCTCGATGCCGGTGCTGCGCGGCATGCTCGGCCTCGCGCGCGATCTGACCCAGCATTTCGAGGATCTTGTGGCGGTGGTGTGGGATCCGTCGCGCAGTGCGATCGGGCGACGGTTCTTCGAATCCGTCATCACCGCATGGCTCGAAGGCGGGGCCTTCCCCGCGCTCGGCCTCACCGCTTTCGAGCAGGTGGAGGACGGCGCCTTGCAGACCGTGGGTCTCAATTTCTGGATCGGGCAGGAATTGCGGATCGAGCCACCGCTCACCTCGGACAAGGTCGCCGCGACGCGATTGGGCGTGCGGCTTGTCAACCAACTGGTCATTGTCGGGGGGTTAGAAGAAAGCGAGCGGATCATCGCGCCTGACGGAACCAGGCTGGTGATGCGCACGTCGCGCAATGGTGATTTCATCAGGGTGTGGCGCGAATAGATGCTGGCAGGGGGGATCCGCCATCAGGTCTGTCATCGCTTTCCGGGAGGTCAACCGGCGGGATGTGCCCGGATATGACCCCGCACTCCAACGCCACCACCTGCTCCCGCGCCAGCTGCTGAGCCGCCGCTGCTTCGGCACACTGTTCGAGGCGCTCGGCCGCGAGCGGGTGGGGTTCGACGATTTCCGCGCCAACGGGTTGCTGCTGCCCGCGAGCGAAGAGGCGAGCCTGCGCACCCGCATGCCGCTGCACCGCGGGCCGCATCACCGCTATAACGAGATGGTGATCGCCCGCGTCGGCCGGATCGAGGCGCGCTGGTCGGCGGTGCGGAGCCACCATCCCGACATCGCGCTGGAAGAGGCGCTGATGCGCCTGCAACTGCTGCAAGCCGCGCTGCGGCGGCAATTGCTCAACGAGCGGCGGCGGGTCCTGCTCAACCGCAGGGACCCGCTCGGCACCGGCTTTGACTTCACCGAGCTCGACGCGATGGCCGAATTGCTCTGGGCGGCCGAATAGCGCTTATTCGGCAGCCTCGGCGAGCGCGGCCCAGGCGGCATAGCCCGAGTTATCGGCAAGACGTGCCTTGGCGGCGTGATATTCACGCTCCAGCCGGGCGACGAGGTCTTCGACCGTCCCGACTTCCTTGATCGTGCCGATGCCCTGGCCCGAACCCCAGATGTCCTTCCACGCCTTGGCTTTGGTGTTGCCGCCGCTGCCGAAGTTCATCTTGCTCGGATCGCTGACCGGCAGATCGTCGGGATCAAGCCCGGCCGCCTCGATCGAGGAGCGCAGGTAATTGCCGTGCACGCCGGTGAACAGGTTGGTGTAGACGATCCCTTCCGAGGAGCCTTCGACGATGCCCTGCTTGTAGCCCTGCTCGGCATTGGCTTCCTTGGTGGCAATGAAGGCGCTGCCGGCATAGGCGAAATCGGCGCGCAAGGCCTGGGCGGCAAGGATCGAGGCGCCGTGGCCGATCGAGCCTGACAGCGCGACGAGGCCATCAAACCACTCGCGGATTTCCTGCATCAGCGCGAAGGGCGACAGCGCGCCTGCATGGCCGCCTGCACCAGCTGCCACCGGAATGAGACCGGTTGCGCCCTTTTCGATCGCCTTGTGGGCGAAGCGGTTGTTGATGACGTCGTGCATCGTCACGCCGCCCCAGTTGCGCACCGCGGTGTAGATATCCTCGCGCGCGCCCAGCGAGGTGATGATCATCGGCACCTGCCACTTTGCGCAGGTCGCCATGTCGGCATCGACGCGGTCGTTGGTCTTGTGGACGATCTGGTTGACCGCGAAGGGCGCGGCGGGACGATCGGGATGGGCGCGGTTGTGGGCGGCCAGTTCCTCGGTGATCTGGTGGAGCCACTCATCAAGCTGCGACTGCGGGCGCGCATTCAGCGCCGGGAAGCTGCCGATGATCCCCGCCTTGCACTGCGCGATCACCAGTTCCGGGCCCGAAACGATGAACAGCGGCGATCCGATCAGCGGCAGGCGCAGACGATCGAACGGGGCGGGAAGGGGCATGGGTTTCTCCTCAAAACGTATTCGGCTTGAACGGGTGTCTCTAGCGCGGGTTCCTGCCGAGCCAAGCGCGTTTTTGCGAGTCAGCAGGGCTTGCCGCATCCCGTTCGTGTCGAGCGCAGTCGAGACACAGGGTGCACGGCCTCTCGACTACGCTCGAGGCGAACGGGGGGCGATGGGCCCTAACCCAGCAGTTCCTCGATCCTGTAGAACCGCGCCGCGTTGCCGGCATAGAGCGCCGCCTTCTCCTCCGCGCTGGCCCCGCTGGTGATGCGCTTGAAGGCGTTCCACAGCACCGGATAGGTCGCGCCCCAGCGATCGACCGGGTAATTGCTCTCGAACATGGCGCGGCGCGTGCCGAAGGCTTCGATGCAGGTCTCGATATAGGGCTTCCACAGCCGCGCCAGTTCCTCCGAGCCGACGCCGGCGGCAGGCCCGGCCTCGGGCATCGCGCAATTGTGCATCGCCAGCCCGCCGAGCTTGACCATCACGTTCTCGCACTTGCCCAGTTCGATGATCGCGTCGCGCCACACGCCGAAGCGTTCCTCCAGCCGGCCTTCATAGCTCGCCGAGCCCAGCGGGGTGCCGCAATGGTCGAGGCAGATCGGGGTATCGGGAAAGGCGCGCGCAAGATCGATCACATCGCCGATCTGCGGCTCCAGCACCCAGGCATCGAAGCTGAGCCCGCGTTTGCCGAGCTCTGCAAAGCCCGCGCGGAAGGTCGCGTCGCGATAGAGGCCTTGGGGCGCGTGGAAGGGCGGGCCGAGCACGTCGGGATCGGCATCCCATGCGCCCTGATGGCGGATCCCCTTGAAGCGCGCAGGCGCGGCGGCAACCAGCGCGTCGAGCACTGCGCCCGCGTCGCTGCCGAGCATCAGGTTGGCATGGCCGACAATCCCGGCACAGGCGCGCAGTTTCCCGTAGAGCCCGCTCGCCGATTGCGCCGCGACGCCGTTCACATATTCGACCTCGCCCACCGGCTTCAGCGCATCGCCATAGGCCGAATTGTAGAATGCGCCGCATTCCATGAACACCGTGGCGATGATGTTGTGGCCGGTGGTGACATCGGCATGGAGGTGATCGAAGGTGTAATGCGCGGCCGGCACCAGCGTTTCGAGAAAGCGGTGGCGCGGTTCAGGGAACATCGGCAGCAGCGGGCGCAGATCCCACAGGTGATGGTGCGGATCGATGATCGCCAGTTCTGGCTCGATGATGGCTTCGGTCATGGTCTCTCTCCCTCGTGCCGCACGCGAGGCCCTTGGCAGGCCTTCCTTCATGCGCAGTCTCGCTGCCAGATGTAACGGCAAGGCGGCCGAGCGCCATGGTCTTTTTGCAGGGCATGGCTGCTTTTGCGCAGCGGCTTGTTCATTGACGATTAAGCCGGTTTCGTGGAAATATATCTCGTGTTATCAGTGTCTTAGATGGAGAGAGGCAATGGCGTCGCGGGTCGTGAAATGCTTCGGAATGGGCGCTGCGATGGTGCTGGCGGCAGGCGCTGCGGCGGCGCAGGAGACCGCTTCTGCCGCGCTTGACCGGCCGGTGAGCGAGGCCGAATTGCGAGTTCTTGCGGCAGCCTATCAGCGCGGCGATCTGGGATCGGGGCAGTGCGACTGGGTGCATCCGGTCACCGAGGGGCCGACGCGGATCCCCTGCGAAGTCGTGCCGCTGCCGGTGCTTGCGGACATGGCGCGCAATGTCATCAATAAGCGGGCGCAGCTCGAACTCGCCAAGCGCTTGGAGGAGGGGCGCGGGGTCGCGCGCAACCCTGAACTTGCGCGGCGTTTCTACCGGATGGCGGCACGGGATTCGCAGCGCAGCGCGCCGGTCAACGCCGAAGGCATCGCGAGCTTCGTGGTCTCGGGCATCGGCGGGCACACGATCTACACCCGCTCCCGGGGCGTCGGCCTGCCCGAAGCGCAGGAACGGCTGCGCAATCTCGCAGCGGCTGACTAGAATATGGGCGGGCGGTTTTGATGCTGCGGGCAGCACGGCTTGCCGTTCCGGTTGTGCTCGCGCTGCTGGTCGGCGGATGCGCGACACCGCAGCAATATCTCGGGATCGACACCCGCACGCCGCTCTCGCCCGAGGACCGCGCACGGATCGAGGCCTCGCTGGCCAGCGGGGCGCAGCCAGCCAATGCCTGTCCGTGGCCGGGGCCTGACGGGGGGCTGATTACGGTCGCCTGCGAAGTGATGCCCCCGTCGCTGCTCGCGGGCCTTGCCTGGACCGCCAACAAGCCGGCCGCGCTCGAACTGGGAATCCGCTTCGAGGAAGGGCGCGGGGTGCCGCGAGATCTGGAAAAGGCGCGCAAGCTCTACAGGATAGCCGTCATCTCGACCGGCGGTACGACCTTCTACTATTCGCCCGGTGCAAACGGCAATGCCGGTCAGCTGATCCCGCTCTTCGCGCCTGAAGAGCCCGGTCTGGCCGAGGCCAAGGCACGTCTCGAAGCCTTGCCGCCCCCTGAGCACGGCGCGCCTTCGCGCAGCAGGAAAACCCTGAAGGCGGTTCAGACCACCGCACGCCGGTAGAGGTGCCAGGTCGCGTGCCCTAGCACCGGCAGCGCCACGACAAGGCCGAGAAAGGCCGGGATCATGGCGACAAACAGCAGCACGGCAATCACCTCCGCCCAGCCCAGCATCACCGCGAAATTGCGCCGCACCACCTTGAGGCTGGCAATGATCGCATTGAGGAAATCGACCTTGCGTTCGACCAGCAGCGGCAGGCTGATCACCGTCATCGCGTAGAAGGCAAAGGCCAGTACCGCGCCGACCGCGCTGCCCACCGCCAGCATCGCAAGGCCCGGCGGGGTCATGAGGGCGGCGAGCGTTTCACCGCCCATCCGGCTCCCGGCCATGAAGATCGCGAAAACTGCGTGGGCGATGATCATCCAGAACGAGAAGGCGACGAACACGATCACCCCCATCGAGAGGATCTGGTCATCCCCGTGGCCCTTCAATGCGCCGAGCACCGCACGCCATGTAAGCGGCTCGCCCACCTCGCGCCTGCGGCTTGCCTCGTAAAGGCCGACGGCCACGAAAGGCGCGATCAGAGGGAAGCCGGCGATCGCGGGGATCAGCCAGGAGAGGTTGCCGCCGGTGATCGTGGCCCAGCCGATTCCAAGACCGGCGAGCACATAGACCCCGCCGAAGAACTGGCCGAAGCGCGGCATGGCGAGGAAATCGCGCCAGCCCGCCGCGAGCGCCGCGCGCAGGTCTGCCGCAGCAAGATCGCCCGCCACCTGCGGCAGGGTTGCGGGCATGACGGAACCCTGTTCGAGCACGCTCATCGGCGCTGGCCCTCTCTCCCGTGACAGCGGCGCCGATGATGCGCGCAAAGCGTGCATCAGGCAAGCATTGCGCTCGCCTTGCCTAGCGCGCCACGGCCGAATTGGCCGCGCTCAGCACGGCGCGCACGCTGGCGGTGGCGATATCCTCGTCGATCCCGCAGCCCCAAAGCGTGCGCCCGTCAGCCGTGCGGCATTCGAGATAGGCCGCCGCGCGTGCATCCGTGCCGCTACCCAGCGCGTGTTCGGTGTAGTCGGACACCTCGAGCTCGACCCCGAAGGCCTCGCGCAAAGTGCCCATCACCGAGGAGATGAGGCCATTGCCGCGCCCCGAAACGCTCTGCTCCGTGCCTTCGACCGCGATGGTGCCGGCAAAGATGCGCGTGCCATCCGACGCGCGGCTTTCCTCGTAGCGCACCAGCTGGAAATGCTTTGGGTGGGTCTTGACGTGATAGGCGCGGCGGAACGCGTCCCAGATGTCGGCGGCGTTCAACTCGCGGCCCAGCTCGTCGGCGAGATGCTGCACATGGCGCGAGAAATCGGCCTGCATCTTCTTGGGGAGCTTCAGGCCCTGATCCTTCTCCAGCACCCAGGCAAAGCCGCCCTTGCCGGACTGCGAATTGACGCGGATCACCGCTTCGTAATTGCGCCCGAGATCGGCCGGATCGATGGGGAGATAGGGCACGCGCCAGACTTCGTCGTTCTGGGTGTCGCGCGCTTCGAAGCCCTTCTTGATCGCGTCCTGATGGCTGCCGGAAAAGGCGGTGTAGACCAGCTCGCCGCCATAGGGGTGGCGCTGGTGGACGGGGATGTCGTTGCAATATTCCACCGTCTCGATCACCCGGTCGATATTCGAGAAGTCGAGCCCGGAATTGACGCCCTGGGTGTAGAGGTTGAGCGCCATGGTCACGAGGCAGCAATTGCCGGTGCGCTCGCCATTGCCGAACAGGCAGCCCTCGACCCGGTCCGCGCCCGCCATCAGCCCGAGTTCCGCCGCCGCCACGCCGGTGCCGCGATCATTGTGGGTGTGAAGGCTCAGGATCGCGGATTGCCGGTTCGGCAGGTACCGTCCGAAATATTCGATCTGGTCGGCATAGATATTCGGGGTCGCCGCCTCGATCGTGGCAGGCAGGTTGAGTATGATCGGATGCTCGGGCGTGGGGGCCAGCACCTCCATGACCGCGGCACAGACCTCGATCGAGAAGTCGAGTTCGGCGGTGGAGAAGGTCTCCGGCGAATACTGGAAATGCCAGTCCGTATCGGGGCGCTTGGCGGCCTCGTCGCGCATCACCTTGGCACCCGCGACGGCGATGGCCTTCACCTCGTCCTTGCTCATGCGGAACACGATGTCGCGCCATGCGGGGCTGACGGCGTTGTAGAGGTGGACGATGGCGGCGCGCGCGCCTGTCAGGCTGTCGAAGCTGGTGCGGATCAGATCCTCGCGGCTCTGCGTCAGCACCTGCACGATCACGTCATCGGGAATGTCGCCCGAACGCACCAGGCCGGAGATGAAATCGAACTCGGTCGCGCCGGCGCTGGGGAAGCCGACTTCGATTTCCTTGACCCCGATTTCGACCAGCAGATCGAAGAAACGGCGCTTTTTCACCGCGTCCATCGGATCGATGATCGACTGGTTGCCGTCGCGCAGATCGGTGGAGAGCCAGTGCGGGGCCTTCTCGATCAGTTTCGAGGGCCACTGGCGGTCGGGCAGGTTGATCTGGCCGAAGGGGCGGTACTTGGCGGAAGGATGCTGGAGCATGGGCATGGAAAATGGCTCGTCGCGGACAGGGGAAGAAAGGAGGCTTGCGGGTTACCCTTGGGAGCGGGCCGCTCGCATCCTCGCGCGCGGCTGCCTACGCCCAAGGGCGCATAAGTCGAAGCAGCGCAAGTCCGTGTCCCGTCATGCGGGCAGTCTTTGCCGATTATTGCGCAGGGCGCAAGCCGGGAATACCTCCGCTATCACCCGCAGCGTGCGTCGCGGATGATGTTCTGCGCATCGAGCATCAGGCTCAAACGCGGATTGGTGGGATCGGGATTGACGAAGCCCGCGCTCCCGAAGGGCACGAAACGCAGGTTCTCGGTGCGCCCCAGGGTCTGGGCGATGGCGGCGCGGGTGCCCTGATCGGCGGGCTTGCCGATGAAGGGCCCCATCAGATTGGCACCGCAGGTCTGCGAGGCGGGATCGGTGAGCGTGCCCTCGGCAAAGGCACCCGGCGCGGCGCCCGGCAGGGGCTGGGCGATCTGCGGCGTGGCGGTGGCCGCAGGCGCGGGTGTGGCCGAGGCGTCAGCGGCGTTCTTGTTGATCCGTGACGCAAAGCTGTCCGCGCTGCTGGCGGCGGGATCGGGCTCGCTCCCGCAGGCCGCAAGCATCAGAGCGGCGAGCATCAGGGGCAGGGCAGCGGCAGGGCGATTGGTCATGGTCGGTGTCCGTAAATGGGCCTTACATCATCCCAAACGACCGGAAAATTGCAACATCATGACAGTTCATGCCGGCGGGCGCTGGCGCAGGCGTTCGCCGGTGAGCTGGCTGGTCCGCGTCACCCCCATCAGCCGCATCCCGCGCTCGATCTCGTCCTTGAGGATGCCGAGCGCGCGTTCGACCCCGTCCTGCCCCGCCGCCGCCAGCGCATAGAGATAGAGCCGCCCGCCCGAGGCCGCCGTGGCGCCCGAGCACAGGGCCTTCAGCACATGGGTGCCGCGCCGCACGCCGCCGTCGCAGATGATCTCGATCTTGCCCCCCACCGCATCGACAATCTCTGGCAGCTGATCAAACGGCGCGCGGGAGCCATCGAGCTGGCGCCCGCCGTGGTTCGAGATCATGATCGCATCGGCCCCGATCTCGACCGCGCGGCGCGCGTCGGCTGCGCTCATCACGCCCTTCAGCACAAAGGTGCCGCCCCATTGCTGGCGGATGCTTGCGGCGGTGTCCCATGTCATCGCGGTATCGAGCATGGTGTTGAAATATTCCGCGATGCTGACCGCCCTGTTCGTGCCCTCGCTGACATGGGTGTCGAGATTGGGGAGGCGGAATTTCTCGCGGAACACATAGTCGAGCGTCCAGCGCGGGCGGGCGGCGTAGCTGAGGATGCTGGCAGGCGTGAAGCGCGGCGGGGTGGTGAAGCCGCTCCTCAGGCACCGCTCGCGCTTGCCCGAAACGATGGTGTCCACCGTCAGCGCCAGCGCATCGAACTTTGCCGCCTGACAGCGCTCGATCATGTGGGTGTTCAGCCCCTTGTCCTTGTGGACATAGAGCTGGAACAGCTTCGGCCCGCTGGTGAGCGCGGCGATCTCCTCGATCGAGCGCGTCGCAAGGCTCGATATGCCGAACCACAGCCCGTATTTCTCGGCGGCTTTGGCCACCGCGCGCTCGCCCTGCCAGTGGAATGCGCGCTGGACTGCGGTGGGCGAGAGCATCAACGGTAGCGCGGATTTGCGCCCGAGAATGGTGCAGGAGGTGTCGATCACCTCCACCCCGGCGAGCACATCGGGCACCAGATCGACCCCCGCAAAGGCAGCGGTGTTCCTCGCCTTGGTCAGCTCGTCATCAGCCGCGCCGTCGATGTAATCGAACACGGGGAAGGGCAGGCGGGCTTTGGCCAGCCGCCGGAAATCGTCGATATTGTGGCAATCGGACAGGCGCATCGTGGAGAGAGGCCTGCCCGATTGGAGATGATGTGTCGAGAGGCTCTTACTGCTTCTCGAAGGCGACGGAGATCTCCAGCTCCACCTCGTCGCTGACGAAGGGGATAGCGTAATTCACGCCGAAGTCGGAGCGCTTGATTTCGGTCTCGGCTTCGAAGCCGACCGTGGCCTTCTTGTTGTAGGGGTTGTTGCCCGCGCCCACGAACTCGGCCTCGAAGGTGACCGGCTTGGTGATGCCGTTCAAGGTGAGGTCGCCGGTGATGATCGCGGTCATGCCCTTGGCCTTGACCGATGTGGAGACGAAGCGGGCGGGGGCCGGTGCGGGGCCGAAGAAATCGGGCGCCCCCCCGTCCTTGCCCGGGCGCAGGAGGTGCGCGGTCAGGCCCTTGCTGGCGGTGGTGACATTGGCGACGGGGATCGTCACATCAACCTTGGCCGCATCCGGATTGGCCGGATCGAGCACCAGCGTGCCCGCCACATCGCCGAAGATGCCGAAATAGTCGCTGAAGCCGAAATGGCTGACTTCCCAGCCGATCAGCGAGTGCCCCGGATCGGCGGCATAGGTGCCTGCCGTGACGCGCGAGGGATCCTGAACGCCCGGCATCCGCGGGGCATCCTGGGCTGCGAGCGTGGGGACGAAAGCGGCGCTGATGCCGGTGATGGCAAGCGCTGCAAGAGCGGCGAGGGCGGTGCGGTTCATCGGGTGGGTCTCCTCAAGGTGTGAAGACCCAATACCCGACGCCCCGCGATGGTTCCACCGCCCGCCGCAACAGGCGGGCGGTGGAATTCTTTGCAGCCTAGTTCTTGGCCTTATCGACCAGCTTGTTGGCGCTGATCCACGGCATCATGGCGCGCAGGGTGGCGCCGGTCTTTTCGATCGGATGCGCTTCTGCCGCCTTGCGCGCGGCCTTGAGTTCAGGCTGGCCGGCGCGATTATCGAGCACGAAGTTCTTCACGAAACGGCCTGACTGGATGTCGGCCAGCACGCGCTTCATTTCGGCCTTGGTTTCGGCGGTGATGATGCGTGGACCGGTGGTGATGTCGCCATATTCGGCAGTGTTGCTGATCGAATAGCGCATGTTGGCGATGCCGCCTTCATAGAGCAGGTCGACGATCAGCTTGGTTTCGTGGAGGCATTCGAAATAGGCCATTTCCGGCGCGTATCCGGCCTCGACCAGGGTTTCGAAGCCCGCCTGGATCAGGTGGGTGATCCCGCCGCACAGCACCGCCTGTTCGCCGAACAGATCGGTCTCGCACTCTTCCTTGAAGTTGGTCTCAATGATGCCCGAGCGCCCGCCGCCAACCGCGCTGGCATAGGCAAGCGCCACGTCATGCGCCGCGCCGCTCGCATCCTGATGGATGGCGATGAGACAGGGCACCCCGCCGCCGCGCACATATTCGGAGCGGACAGTGTGGCCCGGGCCCTTGGGCGCGATCATGATGACGTCGATATCGGCGGGCGCCTCTATCAGGCCGAAGTGGATGTTGAGCCCGTGGGCAAAGGCGAGCGCGCTGCCGGGCTTCATGTGGCCCTTGAGATCATTCTCCCAGATCGCGGCCTGATGTTCATCGGGCGCGAGGATCATGATGATGTCGGCCCACTTGGCGGCCTCGGTGTTGGAGAGCACCTTGAAGCCTGCGCCTTCGGCCTTCTTCGCAGTCGCAGACCCTTCGCGCAGGGCGATGGCGACTTCGGCGACGCCGGAATCGCGCAGGTTCTGGGCATGGGCGTGGCCCTGCGAGCCATAGCCGACAATCGCGACCTTCTTGGGCTTGATCAGATTGAGATCGGCATCGGCGTCGTAATAGACTTTCATCACTATTCTCTCTTGTGCTTTGTAACTTTTGAAAAACTCAGGCACCCTCGGCCCCGCGCATCATGCCCACGATCCCGGTGCGGCCGACTTCGACCAGCCCCAGCTCGCGCATCAGGGCGATGAAGCTGTCGACCTTATCAGGCGGGCCGGTGATCTCGAAGATGAAGCTTTCGGTGGTGGTATCGACGGGGCGCGCGCGGAAAATGTCGGCAAGGCGCAGCGCCTCGACCCGCCTTTCGCCCGTGCCGCTGACCTTGATCAGCGCCAGCTCGCGCTCGACGTGAGGCCCGGCAGTGGTGAGATCGGTGACCTTGTGCACCGGCACCAGCCGTTCCAGCTGCGCCTCGATCTGGTCGATCACCGAAGGCGGCCCGTTGGTGACGATGGTGATGCGGCTGATCGCGTGGTCTTCGGAGATATCGGCCACGGTCAGGCTGTCGATGTTGTAACCGCGCGCGGTGAACAGCCCCGTGATCTTGGCGAGGATCCCGGGTTCATTGTCCACGGTGACGGCGAGCACATGGCGCTCGGAAGCGGCGGCGGCAATCTTGAGGGGCATGAGCGTTTCCTAAACCAGCGCCTTGGCTTCGTCGTCCATCGTCCCGTCGACCTTGTCGCCGTAGAGGATCATGTCGGTATGGGCCGCCCCTGACGGGATCATCGGCAGGCAGTTGGCATCCTGCGCGACGAGGCAATCGACCATCACCGGCCCATCGTGCGCAAGCATGGCGGCGATCCCTTCATCGAGTTCGCTTTCATCGTGGATGCGAATGCCCTTCCACCCGTATGCTTCGGCCAGCCGCACGAAATCGGGCAGGCTGTCGGAGTAGCTGTTCGAATAGCGGCTTTCGTAGGTCAGCTCCTGCCACTGGCGGACCATGCCCATATATTCGTTGTTGAGGATGAACACCTTGACCGGCAGGCGGTACTGGCTGGCGGTGCCCAGTTCCTGGATGTTCATCTGGATGCTGGCCTCGCCCGCAATGTCGATCACCAGCGCGTCGGGGTGGCCAAGCTGCGCGCCGATTGCGGCGGGCAGGCCATAGCCCATGGTGCCGAGCCCGCCCGAGGTCAGCCACTTGTTGGGATCATCGAAGCCGAAATATTGCGCCGCCCACATCTGGTGCTGGCCGACTTCGGTGGAGATGATCGGCGCGCGCTTGTGGGTAAGGGCATGGAGCCGCTCGACCGCCTTTTGCGGCATGATCATGTTGGGGTGCTTCACCGAGCGCGGCGGATAGGCGAGGCATTCGCGCGCGCGCCAGCCGGCGATGCGGGCCTTCCATTCGCCCAGATCGCGGGCCTGACGAGTGCCCCAGGCCGCGATCAGCTGGCCCAGCACCGTGCCGCAATCGCCAAGGATTCCCATGTCCACCGGCACGGTCTTGTTGATCGAGGAGCGATCGATGTCGATGTGGATCTTGGTCGAATGGGGCGAGAAAGCGTCGAGCCTGCCGGTCACCCGGTCATCGAAGCGCGCACCGATGCACACCATCACGTCGCAGGTGTTCATCGCCATATTGGCTTCGTAGGTGCCGTGCATCCCCAGCATCCCGAGCCAGTCGGGGTGCGTGCTCGGGAAGGCGCCGAGGCCCATCAGGGTCGAGGTAACCGGCGCGCCGGTGAGGTCCTGGAGGCGGCGAAGCAGTTCGCTTGCCTCGGGGCCGGAATTGATCACGCCGCCGCCGGTGTAGAAGATCGGACGCTCGGCCTTGGCGATCAGCTCGATCGCCTCGACGATCTGTTCGGCGGGCGCGACCATCTGCGGGGCATAGCGGTGCGATCCCGGACGCACGAAGGCGCGGCGCTCGGACGGCACGGCGATCTGCACATCCTTGGGAATGTCGATCACGACCGGACCGGGCCGCCCGGTGGTGGCGATGCGGAAGGCCTCGGCGATGGTCGCGGCGAGATCGGCCGGGTCCTTCACCAGATAATTGTGCTTGGTGCAGTGACGCGTGATGCCGATGGTGTCGGCTTCCTGAAACGCGTCGGTGCCGATCAGGCTGGTGGGCACCTGTCCGGTGATGACGACGAGCGGGATCGAATCCATCCACGCATCGGCAATCCCGGTTATCGCATTGGTTGCGCCCGGGCCCGAGGTGACGAGCACCACGCCCGGCTTGCCGGTGGCGCGGGCATAGCCTTCGGCCGCGTGGGCCGCACCCGCTTCGTGGCGGACAAGGATGTGGCGGATGCGCTCATCGCCGAAGAGTTCGTCATAGATCGGCAGCACCGCGCCGCCGGGATAGCCGAAGACATATTCGACGCCCTGCTCGATCAGGCACTGCACAAGGATCGCCGCACCGCTTTTGGGGGCGCTGTGACTTGCGGCTTTGTCCGGCTTGCCGGGCACGGGGAACTCCATCGGGTTGGGCGGCAGGCCGAAACGAACGACCCATGCCTGACAACAAAACCGGCCCGATGCAGGGGGGGCGCATCGGACCGAGTGATTACGCCGCTATAGGTTATAATCTGATAGGTCAACCCCTAATCGCGCAATAATGATGCGAAACAGGCCTCAATGTCGATATTTTCGGATTCAGGCCCGGGCGCGATCCGGAGCCATTCCTCCGGAGTCTGGCGCCGAAACCAGGTGAACTGGCGCTTGGCATAATTGCGCGTCGCCTGTTGCCCCGTGGCGATCATCGCCTCAGGCTCCATGTCGTCAGCAAGGAAGGCGGCGATTTCCGGCACCCCGATGGCGCGCATCACCGGCAGATCGGGATCGAGATTGCGGGCGAGCAGCGCCTCGACCTCGGCAATCGCGCCGCTTTCCAGCATCGCCTCGAACCGGAGGTCGCACCGTTCATAAAGCCATGTCCGGTCCGGCAGCACCAGCAGCGGGTGGAGCGTGATGTCCTCGGCAATCCCGCCGGCCTTGGCGAGCTGCCAGTCAGCCAGCGTCACGCCGGTCGAGCGCTTCACTTCCAAGGCGCGGGCAATCCGCTGGCGATCGCCGGGATCAAGTTCGGTGGCGCGCTCGGGGTCTTCGACCTGGAGCAGGGCATAGGCCGCATCTTCGGGCAGGGCGCGCACTGTGGCCCGCACAGCGGGATCGATTTCCGGGATCGGGGCGATGCCTTCGAGCAGCACCTTGATGTAGAGCCCGGTGCCGCCGACGAGGATCGGCACCCCGCCGCTGGCGTGGATATCGGCGATCTCGGCCTTGGCGCGCGCGGCCCATGCGGCGGCCGAGCAAGCCTCGGCCCCGTCCCACGCCCCGAACAGGCGGTGCTCGATCCCGCCCATCTCCTCTTCGGAGGGGCGCGCGGACAGCACGCCGAGATCGGCATAGACCTGCGCGCTGTCGGCATTGACGATCACGCCGCGCCGCCCGTCAGCGGCAAGCCGCTTGGCAAGGGCAAGCGCAATCGCGCTCTTGCCGCTTGCGGTCGGCCCTGCAATGAGCGCGACGGAGGGCGCCACGGGGCCTGCTGGAGAATTCACGATGCTCATTGCCC
Organism: Erythrobacter sp.; assembly: GCF_035194505.1. Classification (NCBI taxonomy): domain Bacteria; kingdom Pseudomonadati; phylum Pseudomonadota; class Alphaproteobacteria; order Sphingomonadales; family Erythrobacteraceae; genus Erythrobacter; species Erythrobacter sp. The sequence continues at coordinate 404,545 of NZ_CP136573.1, forward strand.
GGCTGATAGCAGACATAGCGACAAGGGAAACATCGCAAGACTTGCTGGCGCGTGCTTTGCGCGAAGAAGGCGTGGCGCTGGCGACGGCGGAGGTGCTGGCCGACGGCGATGTGCTCGAGATGCGCTTCACCGATGGCGATCCGCAAGTGGTGCTCGCCGCGATCGACAGCGTCTTTTCCCCGGCCGACATGCTGGTCAGCCGTGGACCGATTTTCCTTCCGCAAGTCTTCGTGTCGGACATGGATTCGACCATGATCGGGCAGGAATGCATCGACGAGCTGGCCGATTACGCCGGGATCAAGGCGCAGATCGCCGAAATCACCGAACGCGCGATGCAGGGCGAGCTCGATTTCGTCGCCGCGCTGCGCGAACGCGTGGCGCTGCTCGAAGGGCTGGGCGAGGGCGCGATCGGCGAATGTCTGGCGGAGCGGATTTCGCCCACGCCGGGCGCAAAGACGCTGGTGGCGACGCTTTCGGCGCAAGGCTGCCGCACCGTGCTGGTGACCGGCGGCTTTCACCACTTCGCCGATCCGGTGGGCGCGATGCTCGGGTTTGACCGGGTGGTCGGCAACCGGCTCGAGGTTGTGGGCGGCAAGCTCACGGGCGGGCTGCTGGGCGATATTGTCGACAGCGGCGTGAAGGCCGCGGTGCTGGCCGAAGAAGCGGCGGGCGGGCGCATCAGTCTTGCGACGGGCGACGGCGCCAACGACATTCCGATGATCGCGGCGGCGACCTATGGCTTTGCCTATCTCGCCAAGCCCAAGGCGCGCGCGGCCGCCAATGGCCGGGTCGATCGCGGCGATCTGACGGCGGTGCTTTCGCTGCTGGGCATTGCGCGCAGCGACTGGGTCGAGGCCTGATCGCTAGGCTCGCACGGCTCGTCGCAAAAAGGGTTTTATTCGCTGAACCGAATCGTCTATTAACACTCATGTAAGCAAGTCGTGGCACCACCAGCGCCACACCACAGGAATTGCCAGCATGACCGAAGCCGCTCGTGACCAGTTTACCCGGATGTTCTCTGCCGACGGCACGGTTCTGCTGCACCCCGATCGTCCGCAGGCCAAGTACCGTCCCTTGCGCGCGGTCCACAACTTCCAGATGCTGATGAAGGACAAGGAAGACACCGCGGCGGTGTTCCGGATCTTCGAATCGCTGCCTTCGAAGGACTTCATCCCGCGGATCGCGGAGCTCTCGCTGTCCGAGCGCGGGACCTATCTGCGCCAGACCGAGCCCAGCCTGCCCGAGATTCTCGATGATCACGCCGCGCTGCGCCGCACGCCCAAGGGCAGCCTTGCGCACGCCTATTGCGATTTCATGGAGGCCGAAGGGCTGTCGGCCGCAGGGCTGGTGGCCGAAAGCGACCGAACCGGGCGTCCGCGCTTCCCTGATCTGGTCGAGTGGTACATCAACCGCTCGCGCGACACCCACGATCTGTTCCACGTGCTGACCGGCTATGGTCGCGATGCGCTCGGCGAGGCGTCGGTGCTGCTGTTTACCCACGGCCAGTCGCCCAGCCAGGGCCACTTGCTGATCGGCTATGCGGGCGCTGCCAACATCAAGAAGATGGCGAAGGGCACCAAGGCCCCTGTTTTCGGTGCCGTGCGCGAGGCGCATCGCACCGGCAAGGGCGCGCCGCCGCTGATCGCCCAGCCGATCCGCCAGCTGCTCGAACGCCCGATCGAGGACGTGCGCGCCGAGCTGCGCATCCCGCAGCCGCAACAGTACCGCGAATGCCACCGCATCTGGCAGGCCGAAGGGATCGATCCCTACAACCTGCTCGCCAGCACCAAGCCGCAGGGCGAACTTCTCGCCGCCTGATCCGCTAGAGCCAGCTGGCGATCTGCGTCAGCGGCTTTTTGACCAGCGCGTGGGCGGGCACTGTGGCTTCTGATGCCGGGTGGCCTGCAACCACGATCATCACCGGCTTTTCCCAATCCGGCCTCGCGCACACCTCGCGCAGGAAGCCCATGGGCGAGGGCGTGTGGGTGAGCGTGGCGATGCCTGCCTCGTGCAGGGTGGCGAGCAGCATCCCGCAGGCAATCCCGACGCTTTCATTGACGTAGTAGTTCTGGGTCTCGCCATCCTCGGCGATGCCGCCCTTGCGCTGGGCAAAGACGACGATCAGCCATGGCGCGGTTTCAAGGAAGGGCTTGTCTGCGTCCGTGCCGAGCGGGCCGAGGGCATCGAGCCATTCCCCGCTGGCCTTGGGATCAGCGCCGTCCGCGCCATAGAAGCGCCGCTCCTCTGCCTCTGCCGCTTCACGAATGGCGCGCTTCTTGTCGGGCGAGGCAATGACGGCGAAATGCCAGGGCTGGTGATTTGCGCCCGATGGCGCGCTGCCGGCGGCGGCAATGGCCGCTTCGATCACCAGGCGCGGGACGGGTGCATCACTGAAGAAACGACATGTGCGGCGTTCCTTGAGTTTTGCGCTGAATGATTCGGCGCGGGCGATTGCCGTGTCGTCTGGCAGGCGTTGCAGCGCGTAGGGCAGGGTTTCGATTTCGGGCATTGTCCGGTTTTGACCTCGATCAACGGGGAATGGACTTTTAACTGACAGCAATGTAAGTAGGAGTGGCTGAACGCAACTCGCGACTCGCGCAAAGGACGTTACACCATGTCGGTTCTTGATCTTCCGCTCGTTGCCCCGACCCGCAAGACCTCGGGTTTCCGGCCGCTGAAGGTGCTGCACCATTTCGGCAAGCTGGTGGAGGACAAGGAAGACACCGAGCAGGTGTTCCACATCATCGAAGCCACCAAGGGCAAGCGCAGCCATGCTCAGGCCCATGCATTCATCCGTTCGCCCGAGGGGCAGCGCTTTCTGGCCGATGGCGTCGACATTCCGGCGATGCTCGATGATCATTCGCGCTGGGCCGATTGCGGGCCGAACAAGGTGGCCGCGCACTACATCGCCTTCATGAAGCGCGAGGGGCTCTCGGCGGCGGGCCTCGTGGCCGAAAGCCACAAGTGGGCGCCGCCCGAAAGCCTGCCGCGCGACCTGACCCAGTGGTATTTTGATCGCCTGCGCGACACGCATGATCTGTTCCACGTGCTGACCGGCTACGGCCGCGATGCGCTGGGCGAGGCGAGCCTGCTCGGTTTCAGCTACGAGCAGAACCACAATACGGGCATCCTGTTCATCGCCTATGCGGGCGCACGCCAGATCAAGAAGGTTTCCGGCACCAAGGCGCCGCTGTTCGCCGCGATCAAGGAAGGGCGCAAGCTTGGCCGCGCCGCGGCGAAGATTTCGCATCAGGATATTGCTGCTTTGATGCGCGAGGATATCACCGAGGCGCGCGCGCGGCTGAACATCGGCAAGCCCGAGGTCTACCGCCAGTGCCTTGCGATCCTTGCGGGCGAGGGTATCCTCAGCGAGGATCTGACGCTCGGCAGCGCGCCCCAGCCGCAGCCGCAGGCGGCTTAAGCCTTCAGCGCAATTCCTTGCGGATCACCAGCTTGAGACCCGACCAGGTCTCGTCGATCGCGCATACCTTGGTGTCGACCAGCCCCAGCGGCAGGCAGACCTCGCGGATCGTGTCTTCGGTGAGGTCGGTTTCGATCTTTGCGGCCTTCTTGGGCCAGCTCACCCAGATCTGACCATCGGGCGCGATCTGGTGCCGGAGCGCCGCGAGATGCGCTTCCAGTGCTGCCCGCTCGGTGACGAAGATATGCGCCGCGTCCAGCCCTTGCGCGGGATCGGCCACGAAGACGAGATCGAGCGCATATTCGTCGATCTCGTCGATCACGTGTTCGGGCATGGCGTCGAACCACACCCGCATCCCGTCACGCAAGGTGAGCTTCTTGACGAGCGGCGTGCCGGAATAGCCGCTGCTCATCGGATCAGCCTTCCATCCAGTCCTGGAAGAAGCGGGCGTGCGCCGCGCGCAGTTCGGCCAGCGGAACGCCCAGAACATTGTCGCCGCCAACCGTGCCGATCCGCTGGAAGCCGATCTGCGCCGTATCCGCATCGCGGGTGCCCTTGGCGAGGGCTGCGTTCAAGGCCGCGACGTCGGGCACGGTGACGAGGTAGCGGCCCTGATCTTCGCCGAACCACCACTGCGCGGGGGTGTAGTCGGGGTTGCCCGCCATGTCGGCCTCGGCCCCGATGCCGCCTGCCAGCGCCATTTCCGCGAGCGCCACGGCAAGGCCGCCATCGGCAAGGTCATGCACGGCATTGACGAGGCCGTCGGCGATCAGCTCATGGATGATCTCGCCCGCGGTGCGTTCCACCACAAGGTCGGTCGGCGGGGTGCGGCCCGCTTCCATCCCCTTGATGACGCGCAGCCACAGCGACTGGCCGAGGTGCGAGCGGGTGGGATCGGGCTTGGCCCAGAATTCCGGCCCGACGAGGTAGATCGCATCGCCTGCCTGCTTGAAGTGCATCGTCATCATCTTCGACAGATCATTGATGATGCCGACGCCGCCGATTGCCGGGGTGGGCAGGATCGCCGAGCCGCCGCCGGTCGCCTTGCTCTCGTTGTAGAGGCTGACATTGCCCGACACGATCGGGAAATCGAGCGTGCGGCAGGCATCGGCCATGCCTTCCAATGCATAGACGATCTGCGCCATGATTTCCGGGCGTTGCGGATTGGCGAAGTTGAGGCAGTTGGTCACTGCCAGTGGCCGCGCGCCCACGGCGCAGAGGTTCCGGTAGGCCTCGGCGATGGCCTGCTTGCCGCCCTCATAGGGATCGGCAAAGACATAGCGCGGGGTGCAATCGGTGGTGATGGCGAGCGCCTTGCCCGTGCCATGCACGCGCACCACGCCGGCATCGCCGCCAGTCTGGAGCGTGTCCGCGCCGACCTGCGAATCATACTGCTGCGCAATCCACCCGCGCGAGGCGAGATCGGGCGAGCCCATCAGCGTCAGAAGGTCCGCAGCCACATCATCGGTCGAGGGCACTTCGCCCAGCGGCTTGACGCCCGCCCAGACGGCATATTCCTCCTTGGAGAGGTAGGGCCGGTCATACAGGGGCGCTTCGTCCGCCAGCGGGGCGAGCGGAATGTCGCACACAACTTCGCCATTGAATTCGAGCACCATGTGCCCCGTGTCGGTGACTTCGCCGATCACCGCGAAATCGAGTTCCCACTTGCGGAAGATCGCCTCAGCCATGGCTTCCTTACCGGGCTGGAGCACCATCAGCATGCGCTCTTGGCTTTCCGAGAGCATCATCTCGTAGGGCGTCATGCCGGTCTCGCGGCAGGGCACCTTGTTCATGTCGAGCCGGATGCCCGCGCCGCCCTTGCTTGCCATTTCCACCGAGGAGGAGGTGAGGCCGGCCGCGCCCATGTCCTGAATGGCGACAATCGCGTCGGTCGCCATCAATTCGAGGCAGGCTTCGATCAGCAGCTTTTCGGTGAAGGGATCGCCGACCTGCACCGTGGGGCGCTTGGCTTCGGCATCCTCGCCGAAGTCGGCCGAAGCCATGGTCGCGCCGTGGATGCCATCACGCCCGGTCTTGGAGCCGACATAGACGATCGGGTTCCCGAGGCCGGTGGCGGCCGAATAGAAGATCTTGCCCTGATCGGCGACGCCCACCGTCATCGCGTTCACAAGGATGTTGCCATCGTAAGCCGGGTGGAAATTGGTCTCGCCCGCCACCGTCGGCACGCCCACGCAATTGCCGTAGCCGCCGATCCCTGCGACCACGCCCTGCACGAGGTGCTTCATCTTGGGGTGATCGGGCCGCCCGAAGCGCAGCGCATTGGCATTCGCCATCGGCCGCGCGCCCATGGTGAAGACATCGCGCAGAATGCCGCCAACGCCAGTCGCCGCGCCCTGATAGGGCTCGATATAGGAGGGGTGGTTGTGGCTCTCCATCTTGAAGATCGCCGCCTGCCCGTCACCAATGTCGATCACGCCGGCATTCTCGCCCGGGCCGCAGATCACCCACGGCGCCTCGGTCGGAAGCTTCTTCAGGTGGATGCGCGAGGATTTGTAGGAGCAATGCTCAGACCACATCACCGAGAAGATGCCGAGTTCCACAAGGTTCGGCTCACGGCCCAGCGCGTGAAGGACGCGCTCGTATTCCTCGTGGGAAAGGCCGTGCTGTTCGACGATTTCGGGGGTGATGGCGGACGATTGGGTCATGGGTGGGGACTCCTTGCGCCGCCCCCTAGATTACTGATCGCTGAAGGCCAAGCCGCCGCGTTTCTGGAACCAGCGATTCTCCCCGACCCAGACAGCCAGCGCGGTCAGGATCGCGAAGGCGAGCAGGGCCTGAAGGTAAAGGAATGGCCCGGCGCTGGTCGGCTGCGGGCCGAACCAGTTCAGGGCCTGGAACATCAGCATCACCGCAAGCAGCACCATTGGCGGCCCGATCGGCCCGCGCGTGCGGCGCACATAGAGCGCGAAGGCTCCGCCGGTCAGCGCGAGTTCCAGCGGCATGGCAATCGCCGGATGGTTCCACAGGCCAAGGCCGAGCTTCGGCGGGGTGCCGTCGATCGTCAGATCGGGGACATGCACCAGCCAGTCGAGCGGCCAGTGCGACAGCACCACCAGTCCCGCGACAAAGCCTGCAAACAGGTTGCGCTGGCCGATGGCCACCACGATCAGGCACGCGAGCGCCCATGCGCCCGCGCCCAGCAGGCTGTGGGTGAAGGGCATGTGATAGAGGTCCATCGGGTTCATCACGCTCGCCTTCGGATCGACCCGCATCGCCTCCACGCCGATGGTTGCGAGGGTGAAGAACCCCCAGTCGACCAGCTGTGCGGCCACGAACAGCGTGCCCAGCCTCGGGCTGCGCGGACTGGATGCAGCCGCGAGGAAGGCAGGAGCGAAATGGCCGATGAACATGGGAAGCTCAGCCCGCCGCCGTCGCGGCCGCCGCAGGGGCGAAGCGCAAAGTCACGTAGCAGGCGATTGCGCTCGCCGCGCCGGTGGCAAAGGCGCCCCACAGGATGTCGAGCACGCTGATATGGGTCGCCCACACCTTGAATACGGCCTGCGAGGTCAAATCGAAGGTCGCATAGCACAGCGCGCCCAGCAGGATGCCGTTCAGCATCGCAGCCTGCACCGTGCCGCTTTCAAGGCCCGGGCGCACCGCAAACCACATCATCCCGGCGAGATAGATCAGGTAGAACACCCCGGCGGCGGCCATGTTGAAATCCTTCGCCATGATATCGCCGATCACCGGACGGTAGAGATTGCCTGCCGCCCAGCGCAGCCACATTGCGTCCAGCGCGCCAAAGGCAAGGGCTGCCGTGCCATAGGCGATGATCCATTTCGTCATGTTTTTCTTTGTCCCGGTTTGTCCCGCCCCGATGCGCGCAGCCTTGACCGGACGGGGCGGCCGCGTCAATGCTGGCGGGCATGGACGAGGGCAACACCGCCGGGGCACAGGCGCCGGACATTTCGCAAATGAGCTTCGAGCAGGCGCTGGGCGCGCTCGAGCAGATCGTGCAGCAGCTCGAGCGCGGCGACGTGCCGCTCGATCAGTCGATCAGCCTTTACGAGCGCGGCGAGGCGCTGCGCTCCGCGTGCCAGCAGCGGCTCGATGCGGCGCAGGCGCGGATCGAGAAGATCGTCACCGGCGCTGATGGCCGGGCGGCATCCACCCAAGCCTTCGACGCAGGAAACTGAGGGTGATGCTGGTGCAGACCGGAGGCTCGATGCTGGGCGATGCGATTGCGCGGGTGCAGGGCGAGGTTGATTCGCTGTTCGATGCGCTGCTGCCCGTTCCCGAGGATACCAGCGCGCGCCTGATCGAGGCGATGCGCTATGCGGCGATTGGCGGCGGCAAGCGGGTGCGCCCCTTGCTGGTGGTGAGCACCGCAAGCCTGTTCGGCGTCGCGCGCGAGCCGGCCCTGCGCGCCGGCGCGGCGATCGAGGCGATCCACGTCTATTCGCTGATCCATGACGACCTGCCCTGCATGGATGATGACGATCTGCGCCACGGCAAGCCGACGCTGCACAAGGCCTATGACGAGGCCACGGCCGTGCTGGCGGGGGATGCGCTGCACGCGCTGGCCTTCGAAGTGCTCGCCGATCCCGAAACCAGCGCCGATCCCTTCAGCCGCGTCGAGCTGATTTCCACCCTCGGCACCGCTTCGGGCATGAGCGGTATGGCCGGCGGCCAGATGATGGACATGGTCGCCGACGAGGAAGGCGTGACTTACGATCTTCCCGCGATCACCCGCCTGCAACAATTGAAAACCGGCGCGCTGCTCGCTGCCGCGGTCGAGATGGGGGCGATCCTTGGCAAGGTGCCGCCGCAGGGGCGGGCACCCTTGCGCGCCTATGCCCGTGATATCGGGCTCGCCTTCCAGATTGCCGATGACCTGCTCGATGTCGAAGGCGATGTCGAGAAAGCCGGCAAGGCGCTGCGCAAGGACAATGAACAGGGCAAGCAGACCTTCGTCACCCTGATGGGGATCGACAAGGCCCGCGAACAGGCGCGCGCGCTGGTCGATCAGGCGGTCGGGCATCTCGCCGCCTATGGCCCCGAAGCCGATATCCTGCGCGCGCTGGCCCGCTATATTGTCGAGCGGGATCGCTAGGGCTTCGAGGCCCTGAGAGAGGATAAAACCATGACACGCCGCGTCGGGATTTACCCGGGAACCTTCGATCCCATCACCCTTGGCCATGCCGATATCATCCGGCGCGGCTCCAAGCTGGTCGATCATCTGATCATCGGGGTCACCACCAATCCGTCCAAGAACCCGATGTTCACCACCGAGGAACGCTTCCGCATGGTAGAGCGCGAGGTGGCGAGCATGGGCCTGACCAATGTCGAGGTCGTGGGCTTCAACGCCCTGCTGGTGAAATTCGCGCAGAAACAGGGCGCGTCCGTCATCATCCGCGGCCTGCGCGCCGTGGCCGATTTCGAATATGAATATCAGATGGCCGGCATGAACCAGCAGCTCGATCACAATATCGAGACTGTGTTCCTGATGGCCGATGTTTCCTTGCAGCCGATCGCCTCCAAGCTGGTCAAGGAAATCGCGGTCTATGGCGGCGATATCGCCAAGTTCGTGAGCCCGCCGGTGCGCGAGGAAGTGATCGCACGGGTGCGCGAGACTGGCACCAAAGGCGATTACTAGGCAGATTTGCAGCCACGCTTTGTGGGTAGGCCCGCTTCATTCATTGAAGTGTCAGCCCGGCATGGCTAAACGGCGGGGCAGAACGGATGACATCATGATCAAAGCCAAGCTCAATTGCGTCCCTGCCACTCTGGCCGCCGCGCTCCTTATCGCCTTCGCCGGCCAGCCCGCGCTTGCCCAGAAGCAGAAGGACGATACCCCGCCGGTCGCCTTCGGGGACAATGCCCCCAAAGAGGACGAGGACGAGGACGAGAAGGCTCCTGTCCCGGCCAAGGTCTATGCCGCGATCAATTATGATGTGAACGCCGATCCGGACAATATCTGGGTGCTCGATCTGTCGAACGGGCAGCGCGTCAAGATCCGCCTGATGCCCGACTGGGCGCCCGGCCATGTCGAACGCATCAAGGAATTGTCGCGCCGCGGCTTCTACAATGGGGTGATCTTCCACCGCGTGATCGACGGCTTCATGGCGCAGGGCGGCGATCCGACCGGCACCGGGCAGGGCGGCAGCGAGCTTCCCGACTTGAAGGCCGAATTCAACCCCATGCCGCACGTGCGCGGGACGCTGTCGATGGCGCGCGCTTCGGAAGAGGACAGCGCCAACAGCCAGTTCTTCATCGTTTTCTACCCGCGCTTCAGCCTCGACAAGAAATACACCAATTTCGGCCGCGTGATCGAGAACATGGAAGCCGTGGACGCGATCAACAAGGGTGAGCCGCCGGCCCAGCCGACCTTCATCACCCAGGCCTCTCTGGCGAGCGACAACCTGCCGCCCCCGCCGCCGCTTCCTGCGGCCGAAGAGGCGCCGATCTCGGCCGACATGCTGAGCGCGCCCATTCCCTAAGGGGCTTTCGCCTTGCGTCCCTTCGGGTTAGGGGCGCGCGCGATGAAAGTAGACCTCTTCGATTTCGAACTTCCGCAAGAGCGCATCGCGCTGCGGCCCGTGCGTCCGCGCGATGCGGCGCGGATGCTGGTGGTGCGCGGCACCGACGCGCCGTTTGAAGACCGGGGCGTGCGGGATCTGCCGGCCCTCCTCAATCCCGGCGATGTGCTGGTGTTCAATGACACCCGCGTGATCCCCGCCCAGCTCGAAGGGCGCCGCGCCGATGGGGAGGCGAAGATCGGCGCGACCTTGCACAAGCGCATTGACCTGCGCCGTTGGCAGGCCTTCCTGAAGAATGCCAAGCGCGTGAAGGAAGGCGACCAGCTGATCTTCGGCGGCGGGGTCACCGCGATTGCCGAGGCACGCCATGGGGACGGCTCGCTCACCTTGTTTTTCGAGGGCGAGGAGCCGGTCGAAGTGCTGCTCGACCGCGCCGGCACCATGCCGCTACCGCCCTATATTGCCTCCAAGCGCGGGATCGACGCGGCTGATCTCGAAGACTACCAGACGATGTTCGCGCGCGAGGAAGGGGCGGTTGCCGCGCCGACAGCCTCGCTGCACTTCACCCAGCGTCTCGTCGATGCGATCGATGCCGCCGGGATTGGCCGCGCGATGCTGACGCTGCACGTGGGCGCGGGCACCTTCCTCCCCGTGAAGGCCGAGGATACCGACGACCACCAGATGCACGCCGAATTCGGACGCATCAGCCAAGATACCGCCGATCAATTGAACGCGGCGCGCGCTGCCGGTGGCCGCATCATCGCGGTCGGTACCACGAGCTTGCGCCTGCTAGAGAGCGCGGTGGACGAGCACGGCGTGATTCAACCTTTCGCGGGGGACACGGCGATCTTCATCACGCCGGGCTACAAATTGCGCGCCGTCGATGGCCTCATGACCAATTTCCATCTCCCCAAATCGACCCTGATGATGCTGGTGAGTGCCTTGATGGGGCGCGAGCGGATGATGGCGGCCTATCAACACGCCATCGCGCAGGAATACCGCTTCTATTCCTATGGTGACTCCTCGCTGCTGCTCCCGTAACCATCGGGCATGCACGAACCCATCCTGTCGATCCGCGGCCTGACCAAGACCTACAAGAACGGCCCCCGCGCGCTCGACAATGTCGATCTCGACATCCGCAAGGGCGAGATTTTCGCCCTGCTCGGGCCGAACGGGGCGGGCAAGACGACGCTGATCGGCGCGGTGTGCGGGCTGGTGCGGCCCTCGGGCGGGACGATCACCGCTTTCGGGCATGATCTTGCGAAGGACTGGCGTTCTGCCCGCGCACGGATCGGGCTGGTGCCGCAGGAACTCGCGACCGACATGTTCGAGACCGTGTGGCGCGCGGTCGCCTATTCGCAAGGGCTGTTCGGAAAAGCCCATGATCCTGCGCGGATCGAGGAGATCCTGCGCTCGCTCTCGCTGTGGGACAAGAAAGACGCGCAGATCCGGGCGCTATCAGGCGGGATGAAGCGCCGCGTGCTGATCGCCAAGGCGTTGGCGCATGATCCCGAACTGCTGTTCCTCGATGAACCCACGGCGGGCGTTGATGTCGAGCTGCGCAAGGGGATGTGGGAGCAGATCGCCGCGCTCAAGGAGCGCGGGGTGACGATCATTCTCACCACCCACTACATCCAGGAGGCCGAGGAAATGGCCGACCGCGTCGGCATTATCCAGCGCGGCCGCATCCGCATGGTCGACGAGAAAGCTGCGATGATGGAGCGCTTGGGCACCACCGAGGCGGTGATCGATCTTGCCGCCCCGCTGGCTGCGCTGCCGGATATGCTGGTGGGTTTTCCGCTGGAGCTGGCGGGCGAGGGCAGGCGGCTTGTCTATCGCGGGGGATCGGGCGAGGGCGGGGGCGCAGCGGACGTCGCCCGGCTCACCCAGGCGCTCACCCATGCGGGCATCGGTTACACCAGCATCGACATTCACGACAGCTCGCTGGAAGATATCTTCGTCTCCCTGCTGGGCGAGACGGCGGAGGCGGCGTGATGCAGTTCAACCTCCGCAGCGCCTATGCGATCTACCGCCGCGAAATGGCCCGCGCCTTTCGTACCGCCTTCCAGTCGATCCTCTCGCCGGTGCTGACGACCTCGCTCTATTTCGTGGTGTTCGGATCGGTGATCGGTGCGCGGATGGAGCCGGTTGCCGGCGTGCCCTACGGCGCTTTCATCATCCCCGGCCTGTTGATGCTCACTCTGCTGGGCGAGACCACCAGCAATGCGAGCTTCGGCATCTACATGCCGCGCTTCACCGGCACGATCTACGAACTCCTCTCCGCCCCTGTCGGCGTGGCCGAGACGCTGGCGGGCTTTGTTGGCGCGGCGGCGACCAAAGGCCTGATCCTTGCCGCGATCATCCTCGGCACGGCGCGGCTTTTCGTCGATTACGAGATCGCCCATCCGCTGCTTGCCGCGGGATACATCATGCTGGTGGCGGCAAGTTTCGCGCTGTTCGGTTTCATCCTCGGCATCTGGGCCGACAGCTTCGAGAAGCTCGGCATCATTCCGATGCTGATCCTCACCCCACTCACCTTTCTGGGCGGCACCTTCTATTCGATCCGCGATCTGCCGAGCCCGTGGGACGCCATCGCGCTCGGCAATCCGATCGCCTTTCTGGTGAGCGGGCTGCGCTGGACCTTCTATGGCACCTCGGACGTGCCGATCATGGTGTCCTTCGGTCTCACGCTCGGCTTCCTCGCCATCTGCGTGATGATCATCGCGGTGATTTTCCGCACCGGATGGCGGCTGCGCGAATGATCGTGAGCGAGGCGGGTCTGCGAATGCCTTTCGTCGAGCGATAACCACCGCCCGTCTGACCTGAACGGTTCTTGGCCGCCCTGTTCATCGGTGTGAAAGTGTCTGATTTCTAGAGACTTGCCTACCGCCGCACCCCCTGCGGCAGGATAGCAATAAGGAATGTTTTGCATGAGGAAAATCGCATTCACCACGCTTGCGGCGCTGGGCGCGATGGCACTTCCGGCGGCTGCCCAGGCGCAGTCGAACGAAGACCCCAAGGTCGAAACCTATGTCGGTGCATCGGCCGGTATCCACGATCTCGGCACGGGTCTGCCCGATGACGATGGCGGCATCTACGGCATCGTGGCCGGGGTCGATGTGCCGGTGGGCAAGACCTTCTTCGTCGGCGCCGAGGGCAACTACCACATCGGCGACGGCCGCATCGACAGTGAATACGGTATTGCCGCGCGCGCCGGTGTGCGCGTGGGCGAGACCGGCAAGATCTTCGTGCGCGGTGGCTATCAGGAGGTCGATTTCGATCTTGGCGGCCTGGTCGTCCCGGCGGTCGTCGGCTTCGATGACACCGATGGCGACTACCTCGTCGGTGCTGGCGTCGAATTCGGCCTGGGCGACACCCCGGTCCGCTTCCGCGCCGGGATCGACACCATCGCCTTCGACACCACCCGCGCGACCGTGGGCGTGCTCTACGCCTTCTAAGGCCTGAGCCTCCCCTCACTGTCAGGCAGGAGCAGCTTTCCCCCCGCTAGCTGCTCCTGCCTTTTTTCTTGCGCCTTGGGGCAGGCACGCTAGGCACCCGCCGCATGACGCTCCCGCGCTTTGCCTTCACTCTGCATGCCACCGACGGCAAGGCCCGCACCGGCACCATCGCGATGCAGCGCGGCGAAATCCGCACGCCGGCCTTCATGCCGGTCGGCACGGCGGCGACTGTGAAGGCGATGAAGCCCGAAGCCGTGCGCCAGACGGGCGCCGACATCATCCTTGGCAACACCTATCACCTGATGCTGCGCCCGGGCGCGGAGCGGGTGAACAGGCTGGGCGGCCTCCACACATTCATGAACTGGCCGCGCCCGATCCTGACCGATTCCGGCGGCTATCAGGTGATGAGCCTTTCGGACCTGCGCAAGCTCACCGAGCAAGGGGTGGAGTTCAAGAGCCACCTTGATGGCTCGCGGCATATGCTGAGCCCCGAACGCTCGATGGAAATCCAGCGCCTGCTCGGCTCGGACATCGTCATGGCGTTTGACGAGTGCCCGCGCGCGGACCGCCCGCGTGACGAGATTGCCGCCAGCATGGAACTCTCGATGCGCTGGGCCAAGCGCAGCCGCGAGGGCTTTGACGCCGGCGAGGAGCACGCGAGCCGCGCCGCGCTGTTCGGCATCCAGCAGGGCGCACTCCACCAAGACCTGCGCCGCATCAGCGCCGACAAGCTCATCGACGTGGGCTTCGATGGTTATGCCGTCGGCGGGCTGGCGGTGGGCGAGGGGCAGGAGGCGATGTTCGGCGTGCTCGACTATGCCCCCGACATGCTCCCGGCCGATCGCCCGCGCTACCTGATGGGGGTGGGCAAGCCCGACGATCTTGTCGGCGCGGTCGAGCGCGGGATCGACATGTTCGATTGCGTCCTGCCGACCCGATCGGGCCGCAACGGGCAGGCCTTCACCTGGAACGGCCCGCTGAACCTGCGCAATGCCCGCTTTGCCGAGGACACCGGCCCGCTCGATGATCGCTGCCATTGCCCGGTCTGCACGACTTACAGCCGCGCCTATATCCACCACCTCGTGAAGTCGGGCGAGATGCTGGGGGCCATGCTGGTGACCGAGCACAATCTCAGCTTCTATCAGGCGCTGATGCAAGGCATGCGCGATGCCATTGCGGCAGGCACATTCGCCAGCTTTGCCAGCACCTTCCGGGCAGATTACCTCCACGCCAGGGCTTGAACCGCGCAGGACATGGGTTAGGCTGTCCCTGTCGCAGAAGGGGCGGGGGGACAGCATCATGTATCGCAAGGTCAAGGCCGCGCTGGTTTCAGCGGCCGCGCTGATCGCCATGCCTGCCTTTGCGCAGGACAAGCCCGCCGATGCGGCACGCGATTTCGGTGCGCGTGCCAGGGTGCTCCTGATCAGTCTGTCGCCCTCGGGCACCAAAGTCGCCTATGTCGCAGCCGGACCTGAACACAGCGAGCTGGTCTATGTCTTCGATCTTGCAGGGGATCTCAAGGATCGCCTTGTCGCCACCAACCGAGAAAAGATCACCGATCTCGACTGGTGCGAATGGGCGACTGACAGCCGCCTCGTTTGCCAGGTGTCCGGCATGGCCAACGGGTCTACGGGAGGCCTCTTGCCATTCGAATGGCTGTTTGCGGTCAATGATGATGGCAGCGGTTTCACCGAATTGAGCCAGCGCCAGTCGGCCGATGCGGTCCAGAATTTGCAGTTCAGAGGCGATGTCATCGCCTTCGATGTCGGCGGCGATCAGGGCCAGATCCTGATGTCGCGGCAATATGTGCCCGAAATCAACGCCGCGACCCGCACCTACAAGGACGAGCGCGGGTTCGGTGTCGATCTGGTCGATGCGATGACGGCAAGGCGCCGGGTTCTCGAAGGTGCGGACGAGACGGCCCTGCGCTACGTGGCTGACGAGCAGGGGCAGGTTCGGATCAAGGTCCGCGCGCTGCTGGACAATAATGGCCGGCTCACCGGCGAATATGTCTATCTCTACCGCACGCCGGGCAGCACCACGTGGAAGAAGTTCGAAAGGCTCACAGTCGACGGCCAGCCGATCAATGGCTTCACGCCCGTCGCTGTCGATAGCCTCCGCAATGTCGCCTACGGCTTCATCACCAAGGGCGGCTATGACGCGGTGATCGAGGTGCTGCTCGATGGCAGCGACGCGGGCAGGCTGGTGCTGGCGCGCGGCGATGTCGATGTCGACGCGCTGATCCGCATCGGCCGCAAGCGCCGCGTGTTGGGCGCAAGCTATGCCACCGAAAAGCGCGAGGTCGCCTATTTCGATCCCGACTTGAAGAAACTCGCCGCCGGGCTCGCCAAGGCGCTGCCCGATACGCCGCTGATCAACATCGTCGGCGCCAGCAGCGATGAAAGCCGCATCCTGCTGATCGCATCGAGCGATACCCAGCCCGGCATGGCCTATCTCTACGACAAGACCACCCGCAGCCTTGAACCCCTGATACCGGTGCGCGCCGGGCTTGAAGGCAAGGCGATGGGGACGATGAAGCCGGTCACCTATCCCGCCGCCGATGGCACGCTGATCCCGGCCTATCTCACCCTGCCGCCCGGTTCTGACGGCAAGAACCTTGCGGCGGTGGTGCTGCCGCATGGCGGGCCTGCGGCGCGCGACGAATGGGGCTTCGACTGGCTGGTGCAGTTCCTCACCGCGCGCGGTTATGCCGTGCTCCAGCCCAATTACCGCGGCTCATCGGGCTATGGCGAGGCGTGGTATGGCAAGAACGGCTTCAAGGCGTGGGACGTGGCGATCGGCGACGTCAATGATGCCGGACGCTGGCTGGTGAAGGAGGGCATCGCCCGCGGCGACAGTCTCGCGATTTTGGGCTGGTCCTACGGCGGCTATGCCGCGCTGCAATCGCAGGTGCTCGATCCGGCGCTGTTCAAGGCGGTGGTGGCGATCGCGCCGGTGACCGATCTCGGCTTTCTGGCCGAGGACAAGCGCGGCTACACCTCCTCGCGGCTCGTCCAGCAATTCGTCGGCACCGGCCCGCATGTCGAGGCCGGCAGTCCGCGCCGCCATGCTGATCGCTTTGCCGCCCCGGTCGCGCTGTTCCACGGCACCCGCGATCTCAATGTCGATGTGCGCCACGTCCAGGCGATGGAAAAGGCGCTCAAGGCGGCGGGCAAGCGCGTGGTCTATCACGAATATGCAGACCTGCAGCACGGCCTTGATGACACCACGGCCCGCATCGACATGCTCACCACCATCGGCGGCTTTCTCGACAGCCATCTCGGGCAGGGCGGGTAACGGCGCGAAGGCACTCGACAAATCGGCCTTGCACCGCCTAGGGCGGGTGCCATGACTGATAGACCCCTTGCCCCCGCAGATTGCACCACCATGGCCGAGGTGCGCGCCGGGGTTGACGCGCTGGACCGCGAGTTGGTGGCGCTGCTGGCAACGCGCTTCGGCTATATGCGCGCCGCCGCCCGGATCAAGCCGAGCCGCGATGCGGTGCGCGACGAGGAGCGCAAGGCCAGCGTGATCGCGGCCGCCGTGGCCGAGGCCGAGGCCCATGGCATCCCGGGCGAGGTTGTGGCCGATATCTGGGAACGGCTCGTCGAAGGCTCGATCGCCTATGAATTCACCGAGTGGGACAAGGTCCGCAGCTAGGATTTCTTGCAGTTGAGGAAGGCCTCAAGCCGCGGCTGTTTCTTGTCCGGCTGTGCCTGACGGATTGATTGCGCAAGGCCGCGCACCTTGCTTTCCCACTTCGCGCCCTTGCGCTCCGCCCCGCCGAACTTGACCTGCCCCAGCGGCAGGATGCGCACCGGCTTGAACCCCGCAAAGCCCAGCACCTGCTTCTTCCAGCGGTGGATGATGGAATTGCCATAGGCCAGCCGCAGGAAGAACGGCGGGGTGTCCATGGTGATGATCACATCGGCTGATCGGCCCGCCATGTTGCGATCCCACCATGTGTCATTGTCATGATAGGCAAAGGTGAAGCCGGGCAGGAACAGCCGGTCGAGCAGGCCCTTGAGCGTTGCCGGTTCGGCCCCCCACCACATCGGGAAAGACAGCGCGAGGTGATCGCAGGCGTCGAGCAGCTCGGCCAAGTGCCGCAGATCGGGCTCCCACTCGGTGCGCTGGCGATAGCCGTGGGCGAGGTTGGGATCGAAGGTGAGGTCGCGCAGCGCCACCAGCGTAACCTCGGCCGAGGCAGGCAGCGCGGCGCGGTAGACCTCCAGCAGGTGCGAGGCATAGCGCCCCGTGTCAGGATGGGCATCGATCAGCAGCACATTCATCGCGAATCCCTCTCGTCGCCCAGATGAGTGCCTCGCCGCCGCGCAAAAGAAAAGGGCGGCCCCGAAAGGCCGCCCTCTTGGTGTTCTTGCGATGCCCGAAGGATCAGCGCGAGTAGAACTCGACCACCAGGTTCGGTTCCATCGTCACCGGATAGGGCACTTCGTCGAGCTTCGGCACGCGGGTGAACTGCACCTTGTCGTTGCCGTCGGTGGCGACGTAATCGGGGATATCACGCTCGGGCAGGCCCTGGGCTTCGATCACCAGCGCCATTTCCTTGGCCTTGCTGCCGAGGCTGATGACATCGCCGATGTCGATCCGGCGCGAGGCGATGTTGCACTTCACGCCGTTCACATAGATGTGGCCGTGGCTGACGATCTGGCGCGCGGCAAAGATGGTCGGCGCGAACTTGGCGCGGTAGACCACCATGTCGAGACGACGCTCGAGCAGGCCGATCAGGTTCTGGCTGGTGTCACCCTTCATACGGGCAGCTTCGGCGTAGGTGCGCTTGAACTGCTTTTCGGTGACGTCGCCGTAGTAGCCCTTGAGCTTCTGCTTGGCGCGCAGCTGCAGACCGAAGTCGCTCATCTTGCCCTTGCGGCGCTGGCCGTGCTGGCCGGGACCGTAGGAACGCTTGTTCACCGGGGAATTCGGGCGACCCCAGATGTTTTCACCCATCCGGCGGTCAAGCTTGTACTTGGCGCTCTTGCGCTTCGACATAAGTCGTATCCTTCAATGTGCTGGACCGCCCCTGTGGCGGCCATTCAACCCGGCATCGCTCCATCAGGACGATATTCCTGATGCGGCCACTGCTTCACCGGGGTGCAGGGCCCATTTGCGAAGGCGCGCCGATAGCAGGATTGGCGCGCGCGTCAAGCCCGCGGGGTGGCCCGGCGGCTGCGCGGATCAGCGCGGATTGCCAAGATCGCGCCACTCTTCGGTGGTGCGGCAGATCTTGGTCTTGCGGCGGCTTGCCGTGTCGAGCTTGATGTAGCGGCAGATGCGCTCGGGCTCGGCCTCGGCGGGGGCTTCGGCCGTTTCGGGCTTTTCGGCGGTCTGCTCGGCCGGGGCTGCGGTCTCGGGCTCGTCGGCCGGGGTCTTCTGGGCGGCGAGGGCAGAGGCGGCGAGGAGCGAGGCAGCGAACACCGCACCGGAACGCAGGAACATCGATTTCATCAGCAATCTCATGGGGTTTGTTTGAGGGAGAGGGGTTTCAGCGCGAACGCCCGACTAACTCCGGTGTTCCCGCCCGTCCAATACAAAAGGCGTGAAGGTCCGCTCAGGCGTCCGGCTCGCGCTCCAGATAGGACAGGATGCCGCGCAGGGTGCGCACTTCGAGGTGGTTCCAGGCGGGCTTGGTCAGCAGGCCGCGCAAGGTGCGCCGCGTGCTCTCGGCGCGCGCCTCGGGCCGGAAATAGCCGCGCGGGACGAGCAGTTTCTCGAAATGGGCGATCATCGCGTCAAGCTCGTCCTGCGGGGCAGGGGGGAGCACTTCTTCGAGCGTCGGCTGCACCAGCACGCCCGAGGCATCGGCCAACTCGCGGCCCATGCGCGACCATTCATAGGCGACCAGAATCACCGCCTGGGCGAGATTGAGCGAGGCAAATTCGGGATTGATCGGGATCGTCAGGATATTGCGGGCAAGCGCGACGTCCTCGGTCTCCAGCCCTGAGCGTTCGGGGCCGAACAGGATCGCGTGGCGCCCGGCCTCGGTGTGCACCAGCCGTCCGGCCTCGTCCGCGCCGATCACCGGCTTGGTGACCCCGCGCTTGCGGACAGTGGTGGCGTGGACGTGCTGGCAATCGGCCACGGCTTCAGCGGTGGTGGCATAGACCTTGGCCTGTTCGAGCACGATATCCGCGCCCGATGCCGCCGGGCCTGCCGAGGGATTGGGCCAGCCGTCGCGCGGGGCGACAAGGCGCAATTCGGTCAGCCCGAAATTGAGCATCGCGCGCGCCGCCTTGCCGATGTTCTCGCCCAGCTGCGGGCGCACCAGCACGATCACCGGCTTGTTCAGATCGGCCATTTTGCGCTTATTCCTTGGCCGCTTGCTGGACAGTGCTGGCAAATTCCTCGAAGTCGCGCGCTTCGGAAAAATCGCGGTAGACGCTGGCAAAGCGGATATAGGCGACGGAATCGATCTGGCGCAGGCCTTCCATCACCAGCTCGCCGATGTGGGACGAGGGCACCTCGGCCTCGCCCGAGGTTTCGACCTGGCGCTGGATGCCGGAGATCAGCTGATCGAGCCGTTCCTGATCGATCCCGCGCTTGCGACTGGCGAGCGCGACCGATTGTTCGAGCTTGGAACGCTCGAAGGGCTCACGCCGTTCGCCCGACTTGACCACCACGACCTCGCGCAGTTGGACGCGCTCGAAGGTGGTGAAGCGCGCCCCGCAGGACGAGCACTGGCGCCGCCGCCGGATCGAGGCATTATCCTCGGTCGGGCGGCTGTCCTTGACCTGGGTATCATCATGGGCGCAAAAGGGGCAGCGCATTCAGAATGTTACTTCTTGATCCGCTGATAGAACGCAAAGCCTGCACCAATCGCAAGGCCGAGCGGCCAGGAAATCACCGGCAGCAAGGCACCGGCCACCGCGCCGATCGCCGCCCCGGTCAGCACCGGCGGGGTCGAGGGATGGTTGATCCCTTCCTTGGCCATGCCCGAAATCTCGGTCTTGGCATCTTCGACCCAGTCTTGCGAGCCGCGCGGTTCCTGATCGTTCATTGCGAAAGGCTCCTTACATGCCCGGATAGACGGGGAAGGCAGCGCAGAGCGCGCTCACGCGGGCGCGGACGCTCTCTTCGATCTGGGCATCGCCCTCGGGGCCGTTCTTGGCAAGGCCCTCCACCACTTCGGCGATCAGCTTGCCGACAGTGCGGAACTCGTCCGGGCCAAAGCCGCGGGTGGTGCCCGCCGGGGTGCCGAGACGGACGCCGCTGGTGATGAAGGGCGAGCGGGTGTCGTAGGGGATGCCGTTCTTGTTGCAGGTGAGGAAGGCGCGATCGAGGCCCTTTTCGGCGTCCTTGCCGGTCACGTTCTTGGCGGTGAGGTCAACCAGCATCGAGTGGTTGTCGGTTCCGCCCGAAACGATCCGCAAACCGTTCTCCTCAAGGCTCGCGGCGAGCGCGCGGGCGTTTTCGACGATGCGGTGCGCGTAGGCGCTGAAGCTCGGGTCGAGCGCTTCCTTGAAGGCCACCGCCTTGGCCGCGACGATATGCATCAGCGGGCCGCCCTGCAGGCCGGGGAAGACGGCCATGTTCAGGGGCTTGGTATACTTCTCGTCATTCCACAGGATGATCCCCGAGCGGGGTCCGCGCAGGCTCTTGTGGGTGGTCGAGGTGACGATATCGCAATGCGGGAAGGGCGAGGGGTGCGCGCCGCCGGCGACGAGGCCGGAGATGTGGCTCATGTCGCACAGCAGCACCGCGCCCACTTCATCGGCGATGGCGCGGAAGGCGGGGAAGTCCCAGGTGCGCGAATAGGCCGTGCCGCCGCAGATGATGATCTTCGGCTTGTGTTCGCGCGCCTTGGCGGCAACCTCGTCCATGTCGATGGTCTCGGTCTCGCGCGAAACGCCGTAGGAGACGACGTTGAACCACTTGCCGCTCATGTTCACCGGCGAACCATGGGTGAGGTGGCCGCCCGAGTTGAGATCGAGCCCCATGAAGGTGTCGCCCGGATTGAGCAGGGCGAGGAACACCGCCTGGTTCATCTGCGAGCCCGAATTGGGCTGCACATTGGCGAAGTTGCAGCCGAACAATTGCTTGGCGCGCTCGATCGCGAGGGTCTCGACCACGTCGGCATAGTCGCAGCCGCCGTAGTAGCGCTTGCCGGGATAGCCTTCGGCGTACTTGTTGGTGAAGACAGAACCGGCCGCTTCGAGCACCGCGCGGCTCGCGATGTTTTCTGACGCGATCAGTTCGATCTTGTCGCGCTGGCGGGCGAGTTCCTTGGCGATGGCGGCCGCGATCTCGGGATCGGCGTGGGCCAAGTCATCATGCCAGAAGCCGTCCATGGGGTTTCCAGCGCGGGCGGCGAAATCTACGGGAGCGGTGCTCATTGATGGGTCTCGATGTGAACGGGCAGGAACGGGGGCTTGCCAAGCTTGCCCACCCGGCGCTGGTGGCGCCCGGCAGGATCGCCGGCATCGGCGAATTCGGTATCAAGGAAACTCGCAACGCAGGACTTTGCCATTTCGATCCCTACGAGACGCGCGCCCATTGCGATGCAATTGGCATTATTATGTTCGCGGGCGAGCGCGGCCGAGAGCGGCTCGGACACCAGCGCGCAGCGCACCTGCGGGTGGCGGTTGACGCTTATCGAGATGCCGATCCCGCTGCCGCACAGGGCAATGCCGAATTCGACTGTCCCTTCGGCGATGATCTCGGCGAGGCGATAGCCGTAATCGGGATAATCGACGGACTGGCCGGGCTCTGGGCCGAGATCGGCGACTTCGTGGCCTTCCTCGACGAGCCATTCGGCGAGGTCCGCCTTCAGTTCGGTCGCGGCGTGATCGGATGCTATGGCGATGCGCATGGGCCCCCACATAGGCGTGTGGGGCGCGATTCTCCACCCCTTGGCCGCGCTTTTCGACCGCCAGCGCAGCTTTTGCTTTACGCCGCGGAAAGGGCATGGATGCTAGGCACTTGGCCATGGAGCAACCCGCGCGTCCCCTCAATGCCGAGCAATGGCTCGCCCGCGTCTTTGCCGACGGGCGGCCGCGCACCTTCGGCACGGGCTGGATCAGCGGGATTCTGGGAATCGTGCTGGGGCTTCTGGCGCTCTTCGCCGTGCTGTGCCTGCACTTCCCGCAATATCTGACCCTGCCGGAGTTGCGGAGCCGCTATCCGCTGGAGCTGGTGCGGCTTGCGATTGATGTGGGGCTGCTCGCGGCGATGGCGCTGGCGGGCCTTTCGATGCTGCTGCGACGGCGCAAGGCACTGGGGGTGACGGGGCTGGTTTTGGCGGGCGCGGCGCTTGCCTTGGGGGCAGGGGGCGTGGAGATCCCGCGCGGGGGAGCCAGCGCGGTCTATCTCGGGCTCGACTGGTTTGTGCTGGGCACGCTCAGCACGGCGGCGGTGTTCGTGCCGCTGGAGCGCGCTTTCCCGCTGCGCGCCGAGCAGGGCGCGTTCCGGCGGGGGTGGCTGACCGACACGCAATATTTCTTCGCCAGCCACGCGCTTGCACAGGTGATGAGCGTCGCCGTGCTCGCGCCTGCCGTGGCCTTGGGGAGCCTGCTGGCGGTGCCGTCAGCGCAAAGCGCGGTCCAGAGCCTGCCGGTGGTAGTGCAATTCGCGCTCGCGGTGCTGGTGGCGGACCTTGCGCAATATGGGGTTCACCGCGCCTTCCATGCGGTCCCCTTCCTGTGGCGCTTCCACAAGGTCCACCATTCGCTGGAGGCGATGGACTGGATCGCGGGATCGCGGCTGCATCTTGTCGATGTGATCGTTACAAGAGGCCTGGTGCTGCTGGCGCTGCTGGTGGCGGGGTTCGCCGATACGGCGGTCTATGCCTACCTCGCGCTGGTGAGCTTCCACGCGGTGTTCATCCACGCCAACTTCGCGCCGCGCGCCGCATGGCTGGAGCGCTGGATCGCCATGCCCCGCTTCCACCACTGGCACCACGGGATCGAGCCGGAGGCGCGCGACGTTAATTTCGCGGTCCACCTGCCGATGATCGACCGCTGGTTCGGCACGCATCACATGCCGGACGATCGCTGGCCGAGCGGCTACGGCATCGCAGGAGAGCGCGCTCCGGAGGGCTGGGCGCGGCAGCTGGTGTGGCCGCTGGGCCGCACATGAAAAACCCCGCCGAAGCGGGGCCTTTCGCGGTTTACTGATCGAGGAACGAGCGCATCTTGCGCGACCGGCTCGGGTGCTTGAGCTTCCTCAGCGCCTTGGCTTCGATCTGACGGATACGTTCGCGCGTCACCGAGAACTGCTGGCCGACTTCTTCCAGCGTGTGATCGGTGTTCATCCCGATGCCGAAGCGCATGCGCAGCACGCGCTCTTCACGCGGGGTGAGCGAGGCGAGCACGCGGGTGACGGTTTCCTTGAGGTTCGCCTGGATCGCGGCATCCACCGGGATGATCGCGTTCTTGTCCTCGATGAAATCGCCCAGGTGTGAGTCTTCCTCGTCGCCGATGGGCGTTTCGAGAGAGATCGGCTCCTTGGCGATCTTCATCACCTTGCGCACCTTCTCCAAGGGCATGGAGAGGCGCTGCGCCATTTCTTCCGGCGTCGGCTCGCGGCCTTCCTCGTGGAGGAACTGGCGGGAGGTGCGCACCAGCTTGTTGATCGTCTCGATCATGTGCACCGGAATACGGATGGTGCGCGCCTGATCGGCGATTGAACGGGTGATCGCCTGCCGGATCCACCACGTCGCGTAAGTGCTGAACTTGTAGCCGCGGCGGTATTCGAACTTGTCGACCGCCTTCATCAGACCAATGTTACCTTCCTGAATGAGATCAAGGAATTGCAGGCCGCGATTGGTGTATTTCTTGGCGATGGAGATCACCAGACGCAGGTTCGCCTCGACCATTTCCTTCTTGGCGATGCGCGCCTCGCGTTCGCCTTTCTGCACCATGTTGACGATGCGGCGGAACTCGGTGAGGCTCATGCCGGTCTGTGCGGCGATGTCGGCGATTTCGGCGCGGATGCGCTCGATCGGGGCTTCCTCGCGCTCGGCAAAGGCGGCCCACTTCTTGTCCTTCTTGGCGCGCTCCCTGATCCAGGCATCGTCCATTTCGTTTCCGACATAGGAATCGAGGAAGTCCATGCGCTTGATCTTGTGGCGCTCGGCAAGGCGGAGCATCTGCCCGCCCAGCGTCGTCAGCCGGCGGTTGAAGGCGTAGAGGTTGTCGACCAGGAATTCGATCTTGGTCGCGTGGAACTGCACGCTTTCGACCTCGGCGGTCAGCTCTTCGCGCAGGGCCTCGTACTTCTTTTCCTTGGCGCCCGGGAATTCGTTGCCCGCACCCAGCGTCTCGACCCGCTCGGCCTGGAGCTTCTCGAAGCTCTTGAACAGCTTGGTGATGCGGGCGAAGCGTTCGAGCGCCTCGGGCTTCAGCGCGGCTTCCATCTGGGCGAGGGAGAGGGTGTTGTCCTCCTCCTCTTCCTCTTCGCGCTTGGGGCGACCTTCGCCGTCCTCGTCGTCATCGCCGTCCGCATCAGGCTCGTCCTCGACCTCGTCATCCTCGCGGATGGTCGGGCCGGCGGTGGCTTCGGAGATTTCGCCGTCGTCGTCGTCATCCTCGGCGCCTTCGGCCATCTTGTCGGCCGGCGGTTCCTTGGAGAGCATCGCGTCAAGATCGAGGATCTCGCGCAGCTGCATGTCGCCATTGTTGAGCGCTTCGGACCAATGGATGATCGCGTGGAAGGTGATCGGGCTTTCACAAAGCCCCATGATCATCATGTCGCGCCCGGCCTCGATGCGCTTGGCGATGGCGATTTCGCCTTCGCGGCTGAGCAGTTCCACCGCGCCCATTTCGCGCAGATACATGCGCACCGGATCATCGGTGCGCTCGCCGGTGACGAGCTTCTTGTTGCCGGCGCGGGCATCCTTGGACGGGCCCTTCTTCTCGCCGTCCTCGTCATCATCGTCGTCGTCCGAGCCGATATCCTCGACCTCGTCGCCGTCCTCGTCGCCTTCGGCTTCGGCTTCCTCGTCGCTTTCGACGATCTGCACGCCCATTTCCGACAAGGCGGTCTGGATGTCCTCGATCTGGTCGGGGCTCATCTCGCCCGAGGGCAGCGCTTCGTTGAGCTCGTCATAGGTGACATAGCCGCGCTTCTTGGCCTTGCTGATCAGCTTCTTGATCGAAGCCTCGTTGAGATCGATCAGCGGAGCATCTTCTTTTTCGGCCATATTCTGCAATCAATCCGTTACCGTGATGGCCAACCCTCGCACCCTGCCGAGGACCGCCGCCGTGTTTATCCCAGATCCGCCGGTCAGGCGGTATCGTCACCCGTTGCCGCCTGCGCGGCTTTCCTGCGCCCGAATGCCTTGAGGCGTTCGTCCACTGTCATGAGCTGTGCGCGCAGCCGCGTCTGTTCGGCAAACGATCCTTCAGGATCGCTTTCGAAACGGGCTATCGTGGCCGCAAGCGCAGCCTCAAGCGCTGGCCGTTCGACCAGCAGCGACACAGCTTCAGCCAGTTCCTCGCACGCATCGCCGGTGGATGTGCCTTCATCAAGGAAGGCGTAACGGATGTCTGCCGGCGGGGCAGGTTGGCCTAACTCTCCGCATATGGCGTTTGCCGCGTGCGAATCAAGCGTTTCTGAAAGTTCGAACAGCGATTCGACCAAAGGCGCGGCCCTGGGGTCATGCCGCGCGAGGGCAGAGAGCGCCTCTGTATGCCGGGTGATCTCCTGCGGATAGCGGGTGAGGCCGGCGATGACTGCCGCAAGCAAGCCCTTGCGCTGGCCGCCTGCCATGATGCCCGAAAGCTGCCGCCGTGCTTCTTCCGAAAGTCCCGGCGGGGGCATCGGCGCACCCTTCCATGGGCCGCGCTGGCCCTGACGAGGCATGGGAGCAGAAGGCGCGCGCTGCGGGCGGGGCGGGTAGGCGAAGGCCGAGAACCGGTCTCCCAGCTCGCGGCGGTAGAGGCTCTTGATCTCGGGGTCGGCGATGGTCTCCACATGCGCCATCAGCCGCGCCTTCAGCCCGGCCTTGGCCTCGGGCGTTGCAAGGGGCTGGGCATCGCGCTCGAATTCCCACAGCGTGTCGACCAGGCTGGCAGGCTCGGCCAGCAGCCGCTCCATCGCCCCCTTGCCTTGGGCCTCGATGAGGTCATCGGGATCGAGCCCCGCAGGCAGGCGCACAATGCTGAGCGAGCGCATCGGGGCGAGCAGCGGCAGCGCCCGCGCAATCGCCCGCATCGCCGCGCGCTGGCCCGCCGCATCGCCATCGAAGCACAGCACCGGCACCTCGACCATGCGCCACAGCAGTTCGAGCTGCATCTCGGTGAGCGCGGTTCCCAAGGGCGCGACCGCATCGGCAATCCCGGCATTGGCGAGCGCGATCACATCCATATAGCCTTCGACCACCACCACGCGGCCGGTCTGGCGGGCAGCGGGCGCGGCGCGGTGGAGGTTGTAGAGCGTGCGGCCCTTGTCGAAGAGCTCGGTATCGGGGGAGTTGAGATATTTCGCGACGCCATCCCGCTTGTCGAGGATGCGCCCGCCGAACGCGATCACCCGCCCGCGCGCGTCCTGAATGGGAAGCATGACGCGGCCCCGGAAGCGGTCATAGCGCTCGCCCGCCTCGTTCGCGGCGCGCATCCCGGCGCCTTCGAGCATGTCCTCGCCGAATTGCCCGAGCGCTTTGGGGAGCGCCTGCCGCTCGTCCGGTGCCCAGCCGAAGCCGAATTCGCGCATCACGGCAGGGGCAAATCCGCGCCGTTCGAGATAGTCGCGAGCCACTTTGCCGCCCGGCGCGGCGAGGCTCTCCACGAAAAACCGCTGCGCCGCCTCGGTCACATCGATCAGGCTGGCGCGCTGCTCGGCGCGCTTGGCCTGCACCGGATCAGGCGCCGGGACATCCATCCCGGCCATGCCCGCCAGCTCCTTGATCGCGTCCATGAACTGGAGGCCCTGTTGGTCCACCATCCAGCTGATCGCATCGCCATGCGCCCCGCAGCCGAAGCAGTGATAGAACTGCTTCTGGTCGTTGACGTAGAAGCTCGGGGTCTTCTCGTCATGGAACGGGCAGCACCCGCGCCATTCGCGTCCCGCCCGCGTCAGCTTGACGCTGCGCTGGACAAGCGAGGACAGCGTGATCCGCGCACGCAGCTCGTCCTTCCATTGCGGGGTGATAGCCATCTCTTCCTAGTGCCCCTCATCTCCGTTCGTGTCGAGCGCAGTCGAGACACCAAGCGGTGGAGCGTTTGTGGATCGTTCCGATGGCGGCTTGGCGAAGTGCGACAGGGCTTTCCAGTCGGACCGGGCAAGCGCTTCCTTCTTCGCCCGGGACCATTTCTTGACGGTCAACTCGGTTGCCAGGGCCTCGTGCCGGCTCGGAAAATCCTGTGCCCAAAGCAGTGTGAGCGGTCGCCGTTTGGAGGTGAACTCGGAAAAGCCGCCGTGATGGTGTTCGGCCAGCCTTCGTTCGAGGTTATCGGTGTGTCCCGTGTAATATTTGCCGTCAGAACAGCGCAATATGTAGCACCAGAAAGCCATGCCAAGCACACTGCCGTTCCCCTCGAACGAAGTCGAGAGGACACTCAGCGCAAAGTGTCTCGACTTCGCTCGACACGAACGGATGTTGCTTAAGACAGCGCAGCCTTCACCAGCGTGCTGGCCAGCTTCCCGTCAAGCACTGCGCCGTGGCGGGCCTTCAGCTCGCCCATGACGGTGCCCATGTCCTTCATGGTCGATGCGCCGGTCTCCGCCTTGATCGCTTCGATTGCGGCGATGGTGGCGGCCTCGTCCATCATCTGGGGGAGGAATTCCTCGATCACGGCGAGTTCGCCGCGCTCCTTGTCGGCCAGTTCCTTGCGGCCACCGGCATCATACATCTCGATCGATTCGCGGCGCTGCTTGGCCATCTTCTGGAGCACGCTCACCACCAGCTCATCGTCGGGGATGGACTTGGCGCTGGTGCGCTCCTCGATGTCGCGGTCCTTGATCTTGGCGCTGATCTGGCGGAGCGCGGCGGTGCGGTCCTTCTCGCCCGCTTTCATCGCTGCGATGGTGGCGGCCTTGATATCGTCACGGATCATTTGCGTCATTTCCTGTGGATTTGGGATTTGCGCGGCCCCCTAACGCAAATATCGGCCCGCGCCTAGGTTGACGCGGGGGGAGCATGGGCCTAGCGGGCAAAACTTAGCACCATCGCCGGAAACCCAATAACGGAGCGCCCTATGGCCGACCCCGCATCCACTCGCGCGCAACCTTCAGGGGCAACCGGAGTCCTTGTTCTGGCCGACGGCACGCTGGTGTGGGGCAAGGGCTTCGGCGCGGCGGGTTCTGCCGTGGGCGAGGTGTGCTTCAACACCGCGATGACGGGCTATCAGGAGGTGATGACCGATCCCTCCTACGCCGCGCAGATCGTCACCTTCACCTTCCCGCATATCGGCAATGTCGGCGCCAATGGCGAGGATATCGAGAGCCGCGTCGAAGGCGCGGTGGGCTGCGTGGTGCGCGAGGATGTGACCGAGCCGTCGAACTTCCGCTCGATCGAACGCTTCGGCGAATGGATGGCGAGGAACGGCAAGATCGGGCTCTCGGGCATCGACACTCGCGCGCTCACCCGCCGCATCCGCCAGTCGGGCGCGCCCAATGCGGTGATCGCCCATGCGCCTGACGGCAAGTTCGATATCCCCGCGCTGCTGGAGCGCGCCAAGGCATGGCCGGGCCTCGAAGGCATGGACCTCGCCGTGCGCGTGACGCGGGATGGCGGCGAGCAGTGGGCGGGCGGTGCCTGGGCGCTGGGCAAGGGCTATGGCCGCGCGGCCTTCGATGCCAAGCCCCACGTGATCGCGATCGATTACGGCGCGAAGGACAATATCTTCCGCAATCTGGTGCGCGCCGGCGCGCGGGTGACGGTGGTGCCGGCCAAGACCTCGTTTGACCAGGTGATGGCGCTCGCACCCGATGGCGTGTTCCTCTCCAACGGCCCGGGCGATCCGGCGGCGACCGGCGAATATGCTGTGCCGGTGATTGCAGCGCTGCTGGAGGCGGACGTGCCGCTGTTCGGCATTTGTCTGGGCCACCAGATGCTCGCGCTCGCCGCGGGCGCGAAGACGATCAAGATGCACCAGGGCCACCGCGGCGCGAACCATCCGGTGCAGCGTGTGGGCGAGGGCTGGGGCGAGACCACCGGCCTCGTCGAGATCACCTCGATGAACCATGGTTTCACGGTGGATGTGGACACGCTGCCGGAGAATGTCGAGCAGACCCACGTGTCGCTGTTCGACGGGACCAATTGCGGGATTGCGATCAAGGGCAAGAAGGCCTTCGCGGTGCAGTATCACCCCGAGGCCTCGCCGGGGCCGCAGGACAGCTTCTACCTGTTCGAGAAATTCGTGGGGGGACTGGTCTAGTGCCCCTCTCGCGCGGTCCTGAATTGCCCATTCAAGGTCGCCCCTCTTCGGTAAGCGGGAACGACCGCTCTGCCAGTCTCACAATCATCCGATCGGTTTTCTGATGCCCAAAAGAACTGACATCTCCTCGATCCTCGTCATTGGCGCTGGTCCGATCATCATCGGGCAGGCCTGCGAGTTCGACTACTCCGGCACGCAGGCGATCAAGGCGTTGAAGGAGGAGGGCTACCGCGTCATCCTCGTCAACTCGAACCCCGCGACGATCATGACCGATCCGGAGTTTGCCGACGCGACCTATATCGAGCCGATCACGCCCGATATCGTCGCCAAGATCATCGCGAAGGAGCGGCCCGATGCGCTGCTGCCGACGATGGGCGGACAGACCGCGCTGAACTGCGCACTGGCGCTCGATGCCGACGGCACGCTCGCGAAATACGGCGTCGAGATGATCGGGGCCAAGGCTGACGCGATCGACAAGGCCGAGAACCGCCAGCGCTTCCGCGAGGCGATGGATTCGATCGGGCTCGAAAGCGCGCGTTCGGGCGTGGCCTATACGGTTGAAGAAGCCTTCGCGATCCTCGAACGCACGGGGCTCCCGTCCATCATCCGCCCGTCCTTCACCCTCGGCGGCACCGGCGGCGGCATCGCCTATAACAAGGCCGAATTCGAGAAGATCGTGCGCGAAGGCATCGATGCTTCGCCCACCAACGAAGTCCTGATCGAGGAATCGCTCCTCGGGTGGAAGGAGTTCGAGATGGAGGTGGTGCGCGATCGCAAGGACAATGCGATCATCGTCTGCGCCATCGAGAACGTCGATCCGATGGGCGTGCACACCGGGGATTCCATCACCGTCGCCCCGGCGCTGACGCTGACCGACAAGGAATACCAGATCATGCGCAATGCGAGCATCGCTTGCCTGCGCGAGATCGGGGTGGAGACGGGCGGCTCCAACGTCCAGTTCGCGGTCAACCCCAAGGATGGCCGCCTGATCGTGATCGAGATGAACCCGCGCGTGTCGCGCTCCTCGGCGCTGGCGTCGAAGGCGACGGGTTTCCCCATCGCCCGTATCGCGGCGAAGCTGGCCGTGGGCTACACACTCGACGAACTGACCAACGAGATCACCGGCGCGACCCCGGCGAGCTTCGAGCCGACCATCGATTACGTCGTCACCAAGATCCCGCGCTTTGCCTTTGAAAAGTTCAAGGGTGCGGCCAATGACCTCTCGACCGCTATGAAGAGCGTCGGTGAAGTCATGGCAATCGGGCGCAATTTTCAGGAGTCGGTGCAGAAGGCCCTGCGCGGGCTGGAGACCGGCCTCGACGGCTTCAACCGCGTGCCGGAGCTCGAAGGGGCCGGGCGTGATGTCATCACCGCCGCGCTCTCGCGCCGCACGCCGGACCGGCTGCTCAAGGTCGGCCAGGCCTTCCGCGAAGGCATGAGCGTGGAGGAAATCGCCGCGGTCACCTTTTATGATCCGTGGTTCCTGCGCCAGATCGAACAGATCATCGCGGCCGAGCGCGAAGTGCAGGCCGATGGCTTGCCGCGTGATGCCGCAGGCCTGCGCCGTCTCAAGAGCATGGGCTTTTCCGACAAGCGCCTTGCCACCCTTGCGGTGCGCTCGGTGGGTGTGGCGGGCGGGCTGGCCGAGACGCAGGCCAAGCGTTCGGGCCTGCTCCACGATGCGCTCGTCGCCATGGCCGGTGCCACCAGCGAAGAGGAAGTGCGCGCGCTGCGCCACAAGCTCGGCGTCTTCCCCGTGTTCAAGCGGATCGACAGCTGCGCGGCCGAGTTCGAGGCGATCACGCCCTACATGTATTCGACCTACGAGGCCCCGACCTTCGGCGAGCCCGTGTGCGAAGCCGCGCCGTCTGACCGCAAGAAGATCGTCATCCTTGGCGGCGGGCCCAACCGCATCGGGCAGGGGATCGAGTTCGACTATTGCTGCGTCCACGCCTGCTTTGCGCTGGGCGAGGAATGGCATGGCCCGGCCTTCGAGACGATCATGGTCAACTGCAATCCGGAAACCGTCTCGACCGATTACGACACTTCCGACCGCCTCTATTTCGAGCCGCTGACCGCCGAAGACGTGCTCGAAATCCTGCGGGTGGAGCAGCAGAACGGCGAATTGCTGGGCGTGATCGTGCAGTTCGGCGGGCAGACCCCGCTGAAGCTGGCACAGGCGCTGGAGGATGCTGGTATCCCGATCCTCGGCACCTCGCCCGATGCGATCGACCTTGCCGAAGACCGCGAGCGCTTCGCCAAGCTGGTGAGCAAGCTGAAGCTGAAGCAGCCCGAAAACGGCATCGCCCGCAGCCGCGACGAGGCCGCAGCGGTCGCCGCGCGCATCGGCTATCCGGTGCTGCTGCGCCCTTCCTATGTGCTGGGCGGTCGGGCGATGGAGATCGTCGATTCCGAAGCCCAGCTCGATGACTACATCGCCACGGCGGTCAACGTGTCGGGCGACAGCCCTGTCCTCATCGACCAGTATCTGCGCGATGCGATCGAATGCGATGTCGATGCGGTGTGCGATGGCACCGAGGTGCGGATCGCGGGCGTGATGCAGCATATCGAGGAAGCTGGTGTCCACTCGGGCGATTCTGCCTGCACCCTGCCGCCCTATTCGCTGCCGCCGGCGATCATCGCCGAGATGGAGCGTCAGGCCGAGGCGCTGGCCTTTGCGCTGGGCGTGAAGGGCCTGATGAACATCCAGTTCGCGGTGAAGGACGGCGTGGTTTACCTCATCGAGGTCAATCCGCGCGCCAGCCGCACCGTGCCTTTCGTTGCCAAGGCCACCGGCCAGCCGGTCGCCAAGATCGCCGCGCGGGTCATGGCGGGCGAGCCGCTGAGCTCGTTCGAGCCGTTCAAGCGCGATCTGCCCTATATGTCGGTCAAGGAAGCGGTGTTCCCCTTCGCACGCTTCCCCGGCGCCGATCCGGTGCTGAGCCCCGAAATGAAGTCGACCGGCGAGGTGATGGGCATCGATCGCACCTTCGAGGCCGCCTTCCTCAAGTCGCAGATCGGGGCGGGCATGAAGCTGCCGCGTGCCGGCACGCTGTTCGTTTCGGTCAAGGATACCGACAAGCCGATGATCGTGCCGGCCATCCGCCGCCTGATCGAGCACGGCTTCCGCGTTGTTGCCACCGGCGGCACGCAAAGCTGGCTGACCGAACAGGGCCTTGCCGTCGAGCGTGTCAACAAGGTGGCCGAGGGTCAGCCGCATATCGTCGACAAGATCATCGATGGCGATATCGCGCTGATCTTCAACACCACGGAAGGCTGGCAGTCGCTGATGGACTCCAAATCGATCCGTCAGGCCGCGCTTGCGGGCAAGGTGCCCTATTACACCACGGCAACCGCATCGGTCGCTGCGGCGGCGGCGATTGCCGCTGTTGGACCCGAGCAACTTGAAGTCCGCTCCCTGCAAGACTATTATGGGGTTTAACTGACCTCGCTCCCTCCGACATAAGATGTTCGTCGTGGCCGCGTTTTTAACAAATGCGCGGCCATGATAGTTTCATCCCCTATCGGCGAGAGCCAAGAGCATACAGGAAGAGACGCGAGACATGGCTACCGTGGAAAAGGTCCCGATGCTGGCCGAAGGGTACGAGCGGCTCACCGCTGACCTCAAGGCACTGCGCGACGAGCGCCCCCGGATCGTCGAGGCGATCGAGGAAGCGCGCGCGCATGGCGATCTTTCGGAAAACGCCGAATATCATGCCGCCAAGGAGCGTCAGGGCCAGGTCGAAGCCATGATCGGCGAGATCGAGAACATGGTAAGCCGCGCGCAGATCATCGATCCGACGACGCTGTCGGGCGACAAGATCATCTTCGGCGCGACCGTTACCTTGCTGGACGAGAACGACAAGCCGGTGCGCTACCAGATCGTCGGCCAGACCGAGGCCGATGCCAACAAGGGCCGCATCAGCTACAACTCGCCGCTGGCGCGCGCGCTGATCGGCAAGATTGTGGGTGACGAGATCGAGGTGACCGTGCCTTCGGGCGAGAAGTTCTACCTCGTCGACAAGATCGAGTTCATCTAACCCGCCAAAGGGGTTGCACCGTGGCTGCTGTTCCCGTTCATCCGATTGCCGAACGTCAGGTTGCCCGGCATTTTCTCGATGCCGGTGCCACCAGCATGGCCGATGCCATCCCCTATGCGCCTGCCCGTCCGAGCCGCTTGCGTGCCTTTGAACGGCTGAAGGGCGCGGATGTGCTGCGCACCGATGGCAAGGGCAGGTGGTGGCTCGACGAGGAACGCTGGTCCTGCCGCCGTTCGGACCGCCGCACCAAGGCGATGTTCGCGTTGTTGGCCGTGGGTGTCGCGGCCGCCGTGGCCGCGCTGCGCTAGGCTGTCGTCGAAAAAAGCGGGATTTTTAGACCCCCCTTAGCCTCGCTTTGACCCCGAGATGAGCGCGGGATGGCGCGTGTTTCACGTGAAACATTCCGGCCTCTTGCGCTGCTAGCCGAGCACATTTTCCATCGCGTAATTGTGGATGGCGACGGCGGCGTCTCCCTCGCCGATGGTGAAGTCGCGGCGGTGGAGCAGGGCATATCCGGCACGCTCGAACACCGGGCGGGCGAGTTCGCTCGCTTCGGTAAAGAGATGGGCGAGCCCGCCCTCCCGAGCCTCGGCTTCGGCCGCCTCCAGCAGCGCAAGGCCGAGCCCGCGTCCAGCGTGATCGGGGTGGCAATAGAGCATGTCGAGATGCCCGTCCGGCTCGGTCAGGGCATAGGCCACCGGCACATCGCCCGCGTCTACGGCAACGAGGATGCGATCCCCCTTGGCCACGCGGTCAAGGAAGCGCTCGGGCCCGGGATGGCGCCCCGCCCAGACAGCGACCTGCGCAGGCGAATAGGCGCGCGGCCCGATGGCGCGGATCGCCGCCAGCGTCAGGTCGGCAACGGCCCCGGCGTCACTGGCGCGGAAGGGCCGGATCACGGATTTAGTCTTCCGGGGTCAGCAGCTTGTGGATGTGGACCACCACATACTTCATCTCGGCATCATCGACTGTGCGCTGCGCTTGCGCGCGCCACGCGTCGACCGCCGCGTCATAGGAGCTGTAGACGCCGACGACGTGGATGCTTTCCGGGTCCTGGAATTCGATGCCGCGCGGGTCTTTGACGCGACCGCCCATGACGAGGTGGAGCCGCTGGGTAGGGGTGGTTTCAGCCATGTTGCCAATCCTTGGGGAGGGAGGATGCGCGCCCCTTAACGCCTTGCTCGCCTAGGGCAAGCCTCGATCAGCGCTTGCGCCTCGCCGCGGCGCTGCGGACCCCGTCAGCGGCCTTGCGACCGGTCTTGCGTCCAGCCTCGATCACCGTGTCGGCTGCGCCCGAGGCTTTCTTGCCGAGTTCGGAGAGCTTCTCCTGCCCGGCATCGGCATCGGCGAGGATCTCGTCGAGCAGCTTCACCGCATAGGCCATCGCTGCTTCGCCCAGCAGCGTGGCGATGCGCGATCCACCGCGGGCGGCCAGACCCTTGACGCTCGCACTCGCGCTGTCAGCCACGCCCGAAGCCGCTGCGCTCACAGCGCCGACCGCGCGTCCGGCGACCTTGCGCCCCGGACGGGTGGCGAGCCCGATCACAAGGCCCACCGCCAGCGCGCCGCCGATCACAGTCAGCGGATTGGCGCGGGCGAAATCGCTCGCCTTCTCCGCCGCCGCACGGGCCTGATCGGCAAGGCTCCGCTCGGCATTGCGGCGCTCGGCCGCCTCGATCCGGGCGCGCAGCGAATCGCGTCCAAGAACAGGGGTGGGGTCATTCATCGTTACTCTCCCTCGGCGGGCGAAGCGGGGGCCACCGCCGCTTCTGCGCCGTCCAAATCCGTGCCCTCTTCATGGGCAAAATCTT
This sequence comes from Erythrobacter sp., assembly GCF_035194505.1. Taxonomy (NCBI): domain Bacteria; kingdom Pseudomonadati; phylum Pseudomonadota; class Alphaproteobacteria; order Sphingomonadales; family Erythrobacteraceae; genus Erythrobacter; species Erythrobacter sp. Next base: position 440,109 of record NZ_CP136573.1, read on the forward strand.
CCTCGGTCACCAGTGAGAGCAGCGGCCCGCGCATCAGCCACAGGAGGATCGCGCTGACGAGCACCGCGATCACCCCGCGATTGTCGATCGCGGTGTCTTTGGCGGATTCGAGCACATCACTCGCCCCGGCCTTCAATCTGCCTGTGACAGTCGTACCGATGCTGGAGGTAACGCGGCTCGCCACGCCCTGTTCGCCGAGGCTGGTGCGCAGGCGGGCAATGTCCTCGTCCAGCACCGCACGGGCCGCATCGCGCAGCGCCCGGTCCTCAATGAAGCGCTGGGGCAGGACGCTCATGGCTTGCCCCCGGCGGCAAACAGCGCGGCAAGCAGCGCGCCGTCATTCCTTGCGCCCAGCACCAGCAGCACGACGCCCAGCAGCAGCACGCCGACCACAATCGCGATCGCGCCCCACACGCTCACCAGTGGAGCGAGCGCGAACACCGCGCCCACCGCGAGCGCGATCAGCGCGATATTGAGCAGCACCAGCGCCAGCACGACGAAGACCAGAGCGCGCCCCGCCGTCTTTCCCGCTATGGCAGCGCGGGTTTTCTGGAAGGCGGCCTCGGCCTCGGCGTAGGTGCGTGCATCCTCGACGAGGATCGCGATTTCCTCGCGCAGGGCCGCCAGCGCGTCCGCTGCTGCGGCCTCTTCAGGCGCGGGTGCGCCGTCGCCGGAAGCAGCATCCTGCGGCGCAGCGGGCGGGCTGTCAGCCATGTCCGGGATCTCGTCGAGGCTCAGGGTGCCTGGCTCCCTTACTTGCGCTTGCCGCCTAAGAGGCGCGCGATGAAGAAGCCGAACACGGCGGCAATCCCCACGGCCACGCCGGGGCTCTTGCGCACCATCTCGCGGGCATCATCGCCCAGTTCCTCGACGCTCTTGGCATCGAGCTTGGCCGAGGTTTCCTGCAAGCTGCGCGAGGCCTTGCGGGCATAGTCGCCATATTGTTCGCCCAGCTTCTCGTCGATCTGGGCAGCGCTTTCGCCCACCACCTTGCCGAGCGAGGCGATCGCGTCGCTGGTGACCTTTTTGCCCTCGACCGCGATTTCGCCAGCCTTGCCGAGCGCCTGTTCGCCGTAGGCCTTGGCATCGGCGACCAGATCGGTGCTCTTGTCCTTGGCCTGGCCGCTCACCGTGGTGAGGCGGGTTTCGGCTTCTGCGCGCAGGGCCGCGGCGCCGGCCTTGGCTTCTTCCAGCGCGGCGTTGAAGCGGCTCTTGGCGGCGGCGACCGGCGCAGGCGCAGCAGCGGGCGTAGCGCTCTTTGCGGTGGCGGCGGTCTTGCGCGGCGCGGCCTTGGTGGCACCGGCGGTCTTTGCTGTCGTGCCGCCCTTGGCCGGTTTTGCCGGGGTCTTCTTGGCCGCGGGTTTCTTGGCCGGGGCTTTCTTCGGAGAGGTTTCGTCTGCCATGGTTTTTGATCCTTGTCTCTCATGCTCCGGGCCAGCCTGAGGCGCTCACGCTTGCGCCGGAGAGTTCGGGCGCATAGGGACGCGAACACTAAGCGGTGTGACCCAGAATCATGCCGTCCAGAGTGTCTTACCATCCTACAACACATTCCAGCCGGAGCCAAACATGACCGCCATCATCGACCTGCACGGCCGCGAGATTCTCGACAGTCGCGGTAACCCCACCGTCGAAGTCGATGTGCTACTGGACGATGGCAGCTTCGGCCGCGCCGCGGTGCCCTCGGGCGCATCGACCGGCGCACATGAAGCGGTGGAACTGCGCGATGGCGATGCGTCGCGCTATCTCGGCAAGGGCGTGTTGAAGGCGGTCGAAGCGGTCAACACCGAGATCCGCGAAATGCTGATCGAGAACTTCGATGCCGAAGACCAGCGCGACATCGATCTGGCGCTGATCGCATTGGACGATACGCCCAACAAGTCGCGCCTCGGGGCTAATGCGATCCTCGGCACTTCGCTGGCGGTGGCCAAGGCTGGGGCCAATGCGCGCGGCCTGCCGCTCTATTCCTATCTCGGCGGGGTCTCGGCCCATGTGCTCCCCGTTCCGATGATGAACATCATCAACGGCGGCGAGCATGCCGACAATCCGATCGACATTCAGGAATTCATGATCATGCCGGTCGGCGCAGACAGTCTGGCCGAGGCGGTGCGCTGGGGTGCGGAGGTGTTCCACACCTTGAAGAAGGGCCTCCACCAGAAGGGCCTCGCCACCAGTGTCGGCGACGAGGGCGGCTTTGCCCCGAACCTTGCCAGCACCCGCGCTGCGCTCGACTTCATCATGGAAAGCGTCACCAAGGCAGGGTTCACGCCGGGCGAGGACATCGTGCTGGCACTGGACTGCGCCGCGACCGAGTTCTTCCGGAACGGCAAGTACGAAATCTCGGGCGAGGGGCTCAGCCTGTCGCCGGAGGAAATGGCCGATTACCTCGCCAAGCTCACAGCCGAATATCCGATCCGTTCGATCGAGGACGGCATGAGCGAGGATGATTTCGCGGGCTGGGCGGCGCTCACCGCCAAGATCGGCAACAATGTGCAGCTGGTGGGCGACGATCTGTTCGTAACCAACCCCGCGCGCCTGTCTGACGGGATTGCCAAGGGTCTCGCCAATTCGCTGCTGGTGAAGGTCAACCAGATCGGCACGCTGACCGAAACGCTCGCCGCTGTCGATATGGCGCACCGCGCGCGCTACACCTGCGTGATGAGCCACCGTTCGGGTGAGACCGAGGATGCGACCATCGCCGATCTCGCGGTTGCCACCAATTGCGGGCAGATCAAGACTGGCAGCCTCGCGCGGTCGGACCGGCTTGCCAAGTACAACCAGCTGATCCGCATCGAGGAAGAGCTGGGCGACAGTGCCGTTTATGCCGGGCGCGGCTGCTTTGGCGGGCGTTGTTGAGCCCTGCGCGGGCTAGATCGCGTCGAAGAAACGTTCCATCGCCGTGATGCCGGAGCGGGTCAGCCGCACCAGCACGCGGCGGTGATCTTCGGGATCATTCTCGCGCAGCACAAAGCCGTGATCGGCCAGCACGCCCAGCCAGCGCAGCCCCGTGGTGGGCGGCGCGGCTGAACCGATGCAGGCGCTCGACACCGAGACCGGTTTGCCCTCGCCATGGGCGATGTAGAGATCGAGCAGGATGTCCCACGCGGGTTCCCCGAAAAGCTCGGGATTGCCGAAGATCGCCGCCCGCTTGCGCCGTAGGGTATAGGCCTGGCGGGCGAGGGCGAGGTAGCGCCGGTCACTGCGCTGCGGGCGCGGGCTCTGATCGCCGGGAGCACTCGCCGCATCGCGCAGCCTTGTGGCGATGGCGAGCAATTCATCGGCCAGCGGATGCAGCAGCCGCGCGGCAAGCTCGTCCGCTTCGGCAGCAGGTGCGGAGCTATCCATCGGCTAGCGTCCGATCGTGCGTTGCGGGTGACGGGGTGCTGCCTTGGATCACGCCGCAAATCTAGCGAGCGCGGCTGTCCTTGGCTTTACGGGTTACTACGCAGGCCGCTCTTTTCCTTGAGGAAATCAGGCCATGCTGTGGCGCGCGAGATCAAGCCGCAACTGCTGGATCGCTGCATCCAGATGGGCTGCGCCAATATGTGCGCCCATGGTATCAAGCGCGCACAACTGCGCTTCAAGCGAGGTAATGATAGCAGGCAAGCCGGAAAAATCCGGTGCCGGAGAAGGTGAGTTTTCCAATGCGATATCCCGAAGCTGCTGGAACAGCTGCTAACCCGTGCGACCGGCGAGCAACAGCAGAAGCTGCTCGGATATCGCGTTAATGGCTTAGGGAAAGCTACAGAGGGAAAATACCTAGTGTGGGGGCGGGCCCAATTTGGAACACCTGCCCCCACGTCACCCTAACGCCCGAAGCGATCCTGCAGGGCGAGCAGCGCCAGCGCCGCCTTGGCCGCCTCGCCGCCCTTGTCCTTCTGGGCGGGATCGGCGCGCACCAGAGCCTGGGCTTCGTTCTCGACCGTGAGGATGCCGTTGCCGATGGCAATGCCGTCCATCGTCAGCGCCATGATCGCACGGGCACTCTCGCCGGCGACGATCTCGAAGTGGTAGGTCTCGCCGCGGATCACCACGCCGATGGCGACGAAGCCGTCATAGAGATCGGCCTCTGCCGCAAGTGCGATGGCGCCGGGGATTTCGAGTGCGCCTGGAACGGTCAGCACCTCGACCTCGTGCCCGGCCGCTTCCAGCGCGGCGCGCGCGCCCTCGATCAGCATGTCGTTAAGGTGGGCGTAGAAACGCGCTTCGACGATCAGGAAACGGGACATGGGGCTTACTCCGGAATGGGGTGGAAGTCGGTGATGGTCAGGCCGTAGCCTTCGAGCGCGACCAGATCGGGGCGGCTGTTCGACAGCAGCACCATGTCGGTTACGCCGAGGTCGACAAGGATCTGCGAGCCGATGCCGATGCTGCGCAACTCCTCGTCGCGGCTCCATTCGCCCGTGCCGACGCGGCCGGTGAGGATCACGATGACGCCCGAGCCATGTGCTCCCACTGCCTGCATGGCACGCTGGAGCGTGCGCTTGCGCGGGCCGGGCTGGCCCAGCACATCGTCGAACACCGAAATCGGGTGAACGCGGGCGAGGGTGGGCTCGCCGGGGATGACATGGCCTTTCTGGAGGACATAGGCCTCGTTACCCGCCACCCGGTCGCGATAGGTGATCATCCGCCACTGGCCACCGTAATCGCTCTCGAAGCCGCGCTCGCCCAGCCGTTCGACGAGGTGATCATTGCGCATCCGGTAAGCGATGAGATCGCGGATTGTGCCGATCTTCAGGTCGTGCTTGCGCGCGAAGCTGACGAGATCGTCGAGGCGGGCCATGGTGCCGTCCTCGTTCATGATCTCGCAGATCACGCCGCTCGGATTGAGGCCAGCCAGCCGCGAGATGTCGACCGCCGCTTCGGTATGGCCTGCGCGCACCAGCGTGCCGCCATCGCGCGCCATCAGCGGGAAGACGTGGCCGGGGGTGACGAGATCGTCCGCGCCCTTGGTGGCATCGATCGCCACCGAAATGGTGCGCGCGCGGTCTGCTGCCGAGATGCCGGTGGTGACGCCTTCCTTCGCCTCGATCGAGATGGTGAAGGCGGTCTGCATCGATTCCTTGTTGTTGCGGCTCATCGGTTCGAGTCCGAGCAGGTCGACGCGTTCCTTGGTGAGCGCGAGGCAGATGAGGCCGCGCCCATACATCGCCATGAAGTTGATCGCCTGCGGGGTCGCCATCTGCGCCGGGATGATGAGATCGCCCTCGTTCTCGCGGTCCTCGTCGTCGACGAGGATGTACATGCGGCCATTGCGCGCCTCGTCGATGATCTCCTCGATTGTGGCGAGCACCGGCTTGTCGTCATTGGCGTCGAGGAAAGCCTCGAGCTTGGCGAGGGTCTCGGCGGTCGGGTTCCAGCCCGCTTCTGCGCAATCGCGCAGGGTATTGGCGTGGAGCCCTGCGGCGCGGGCGAGGCCGGCGCGGGTCATGGCGCCCGATGTGACGAGATCGCGAACGCGTGTGATGAGTGATGTGTTCATACTGGCGATGTATCACATCAGGATGTGATTGCAAGGCAGGTTCGCCGCCAATCGCGGGTTTCGGGCATGGCAAATCTGCGAGCTTGTGCCGCGCCGTGCCACTGAGCGAAACAGGAAATTGAAGGGGATGGTGGACGCACTAGGGCTCGAACCTAGGACCCGCTGATTAAGAGCGGAGCTTTGTGCCCTTTTCGTTCCTTTCCAATACTACGCCAAACTACGCTCAAGGGCTTGAAACGGTTGGAATAAATCCGCCGTGGATTACCCTTCGCTACGCCATCGTAATCCCGACATCTGATTACGTGGCGATTACGTGGACGAGCGCCAGATCATGCCGAATCAGTCAATCACATTGCGAACAATCCAGTCCATCACACCGGACCCGCACCGCGACATTTACGTGTGGGACCCCCGGTTAAAGGGCTTCGGACTCCGTATCACGCCAAGAGGAGCGCAGTCCTTTGTGTTCCAATATCGGGTCGACGGCGGGCCTGCACGCCGCAAGACAATCGGCCCTGTCGGAAGTCCATGGACCCCAGCAACAGCGCGCAAAGAAGCCGAGCGGCTGCTGGTCCAGGTCTATCAAGGTATCGATCCGGTCGAAGCCAAGCGCGAAGCGAAGCGGAAAAAGGAGACGCTAAACTTTCGGACCTACAGCGAAAGGTTCGTAGAGCTCTATCTCAAGCCGAACTGGCGGGGGACGTGGGGCTCGGCGAATTGCACGATAAACAACGTGTTTATTCCCCGCTGGGGCAACCGACCCGTCCATGAGATCACCCGCGCCGACATCGTGAAGGTGCTGGACGAGTATTCCGATCGCCCTGCGCGGCGCAAGGAGATCCACTCGCTGCTGCGCAAGCTCTTCAACTGGGCGACCGACCGGCAGGATATCGACGTCTCTCCGCTGGCCGGGATGAAGGCGCCAAAGGCTGTCCCGTCGCGCCGCCGGGTGCTGAGCGACGAGGAGATTGTCGCCTTGTGGCGGGCGACCGAGAATTCCGGATGGCCGTGGGGGCCCTTCGTCCGGATGCTGATCCTGACGATGCAACGGCGTCAGGAAGTTGCCGAGATGGACTGGTCCGAAATCGACCTCGACGCGCGCCGATGGACCTTGCCGGCCGATCGGGCGAAGAATGATCAGGAACACGTCATCCCGCTGACGAGCCTAGCGCTCGCAGAGCTCCAGCTGCTGGGTCCGAAGCGCAAGGGCCTGGTATTCACCACGACAGGGACCACTCCCGTCTCGGGCTTCTTCAAAGGACGGGCGGCGCTCCACAAGGACATGATTGCATACCTTAAGGCAAAGCAGATCGAAGAGGGGGGAGACCCCGACCAGGTCGAGGTTCCGAATTGGCGACTGCACGATATCCGCCGAACCGGGGCAACCCATCTTCAATCGCTGAGAGTCCCTGTGGAGGTGACCGAAAGCGTGCTAAATCATATCAGCGGAACAAGGGCAGGGGTCGCGGGAATCTATAATCGCTACAAGTATGACGATGAGAAGCGGACCGCTTTGGATGCCTGGGATACGAAGCTGCGGTCTCTCCTGTCGGCCTAGGCCGTTATGGGGCGCGATCAGATCCAGACCATTGCGAGCGGTGCCTCATTGCCAACGGCGTCCATCCAATGGTCCGGTCTTCAGCTTGAAGCAATCCCCGCCTTTTCAACCGGGGTTGCGACCGGCAGATCGCGCTCGACCCGCTCGGAATAGCGGTCGACCAGCATTTCGGCGTGCGGGCGCAAAAGGACGGTGAAGCGCACCAGTTCCTCCATAACGTCGACGATGCGGTCGTAATAGGCGGATGGCTTCATGCGGCCCGCCTCGTCGAACTCGTCATAGGCCTTGGCGACCGACGATTGGTTTGGGATCGTGACCATCCGCATCCAGCGCCCAAGAATGCGCAGGGTGTTGACCGTGTTGAAGCTCTGCGAGCCTGCACACACCTGCATCACTGCCAGCGTGCGGCCCTGCGTCGGGCGCAGGCCCTTGTAGGCGAGCGGCAGGTGATCGATCTGCGCCTTCATGATCCCGGTGATGGTGCCGTGGCGTTCGGGGCTGCACCATACCTGCCCTTCCGACCACAGCGAATGTTCACGCAATTCGTGCACCGCCGGATGATCGTCGCCGGTCACCTGATCGGGCAATGGAAGGTCTGACGGATCGAAAATCCGCGTTTCGCAGCCGAACATTTGCAGTAGGCGCGCCGCCTCCTCCACCGCCAGGCGAGAGAAGGATCGTTCCCTGAGTGAGCCGTAAAGCAACAGGATTCGCGGCGGCTGATCGATCGCGCCAAGGCCGCTCGCCGGATTGCGGTGCAGGTATTCGGGACGCAGCGCGGGCAGGTGTTCAGGATCGGGCAAAGCGCGCAGGCGGGCCATCAGGATGCTTTCAGTCATGCAGCGGGAAAACGGTCGCGGGTGCGGTTGGCGAATGCGACCAGCGACAGCATCACCGGCACTTCGACCAGCACGCCGACGACCGTCGCCAGCGCGGCCCCGCTCGACAGGCCGAACAGGCCAATCGCAACCGCCACCGCCAGTTCGAAGAAGTTCGACGTGCCGATCAGCGCGCAAGGGGCTGCGATATTGTGCGGCACCTTCCACGCCATTGCGGCGGCATAGGCGACCGCGAAAATGCCGTAAGACTGGATGATGATCGGGATCGCGATCAGCACGATCAGCAGCGGATTGGAGACAATCGTGCCAGCCTGAAAGGCGAACAACAGCACCACGGTCGCCAGCAGGCCAATGATCGACCACGGCTTCAATCGGGCAGTGAAGGCGTCCACCGCAGCCTCATCGCCGCCATGCGACGCGATCACCCGGTTCCGCGTGATGGCCCCCGCCACCAGTGGCACGACGACATAGAGCACCACCGACAGCAGCAGCGTATCCCACGGCACCACAATGTCGGTGACGCCCAGCAGCAGCGCTACGATGGGTGCAAAGGCGACGATCATCACCAGATCATTCACCGAAACCTGCACCAGCGTGTAGGCCGGATCGCCCTTGGTCATCTGCGACCAGACAAATACCATCGCGGTGCAGGGCGCCGTGCCGAGCAGGATCAGGCCCGCGATGTATTGATCGGCATCGCCCTCGCTCATCAGCCCGGCATAGAGGTAATCGAAGAACAACACCGCCAGCGCTGCCATGGTGAACGGCTTGACCAGCCAATTGACCACCAGCGTGATGACGAGCCCCTTGGGCTTGCGGCCGATGTCCTTGATGCTGCCGAAATCGACCCCGACCATCATCGGAAAGATCATCGCCCAGATCAGCACCGCGACGACGAGATTGACCGAGGCATATTCCAGCCCGGCCAGCACTCCGACTGCACCGGGAGCAACCAGACCCAGTGCCAGCCCCGCCAGAATGGCCAGCAGCACCCAGACCGACAAATACCGTTCGAAGTTGCCCAGCGGCGAGGCGGCAGGCGAAGGATTGGCGAGGGTTTGGTTCATTTTATGCGCTGCCCCGATGCATCGACGACCTGTTCGCCGTCTTCCTTGACGAACGCTCCGCGCTGATCGGCAGAGATCAGATCAAGCACCTCTTCGGACGGACGGCACAGCTTGACGCCCAGCGGAGAGACCACCAGCGGGCGGTTGATGAGTACCGGATGCGCCATCATCGCATCGATCAGCTGAGCATCGGTCAGCGCGGGATCATCCAGCCCAAGCTCGGCAAATGGCGTGCCCTTTTCGCGCAGCAGGGCACGAGGGGTGATGCCCGCACGATCAAGCAGGCTTTCCAACAGCGGACGCGAGGGCGGCGTCTTGAGGTACTCCACCACATGGGGTTCGATCCCGGCATTGCGGATCATCGCCAGCGTGTTGCGCGAGGTGCCGCATTCGGGGTTGTGATAGATGACGATGTCAGTGGTCATTGGGTGTCCTTTGCCCGGATGCTGGCGCCTTCCTCGCGCCCGATTTCGGCAAGCTTGCCGCGCATCGCCATCTCGTCGATGCTCTTGATCGGCAACATGAGGAACAGCTCGATCCGGCGCTTGAGATAGGTCAGCGCCTCCAGGAACGCCTTGCGCTGGCCTTCGCCTTCGACAGCGGCGGGATCTTCCACGCCCCAATGTGCAGTGATCGCCTTGCCGGGAAAGACCGGGCAGCTTTCGCCTGCGGCATTGTCGCAGACGGTGAAGATGAAATCGAATTCGGGCGCGTCGGGCCGGGTGAATTCGTCCCAGCTTTTCGATCGCAGGCCGTTGGTCGGAAAGCCGAACCCGTCCAGCACCTCGATTGCCATTGGGTGGACATTACCCTTGGGCTGGCTGCCCGCGCTGTAAGCGGCAAAGCGGTTTTCGCCCAGCTTGTTCATCAGCACCTCGCCCAAAATCGAGCGAGCGCTGTTGCCGGTGCACAGGAACAGGACGTTGTAGATTTTATCGGACATTTTCAGCCTCAGGCGTTCACAGATTGACGGTCTCACAGGAGATTTCAGCCAGCAGGTCGCCGCACATTTCGGGCGCGCCCTGACAGCAATCCTGCATCAGGAAAGTCAGCAGGCGGCGCATACCGTCAAAGTCGGCGCGGTAATGGATCAGGCGGCTTTCGCGCTCCGACTGGACAAGACCGGCACGCTCAAGCGTCGCCAGATGATGCGACATCGTGGACGGTGGTACGCTCTGATGCTCGGCGATTGCGCCGGCAATCATGCCGTCCGGCCCCGCCTTTACCAGCATACGGAACACTGACAGGCGCGTTTCATGCGCCAGCGCACCCAGCGCATCGACCGCCCAGACCTGTGCGTTGAGATCGTCCACCATTATGTCCTTTCGATGGCGTCGAATTAGCGTTTGAACCGGCGCAGTCAATCGATGTTTCCAAAAATATCGAATCAATGACTGGGCGAACACCGTCATCAAGGCTCGAAAGGCTTGAAGCGCTCACATATAAGCAGGGGCAACGCCCAACCGTCGCGCGCCTCAGCTCTCACAAATGCGATGACGGGGAGAGTGATGATTTTGCGCTGGAGTGCGCGTTGCTCAAGACGGCATGATGGCTCCGAGATACCTGTGTAACTTTGCCTTTGATCCAACCGAACACCGCATTATGGTCCTCCCAGTGACACGGCGCCTCTTCCTCTATCTCGCGGCATTTCTGGTCGCGCTGCTTCCCGTCGAGGCAACCTATGCAGCGAACGGTTGCGCGCCCATGGCAGAGATGAACGCCGACGCAGGCGACTGCGGCGATTGCATGGATGACGAACGCGAGCAGTGTCGGAGCTATTGTCTGGCCTTGTGCCAGACGCTGCCAGTAGCGCGCATTTCACCGCTTGAAGTGCGCGATCTGTCATCGCTCACGTTTCTCCCGCTTCTCGCCAATTCACCGCCCTTGCGAAACGGAGGGCCGGAACCGCCGCCTCCCCGAATGCTCCGCTGATCGACGCAATTCAATTTCAACGGAGATAACATCATGAAGAAGTACATCATCGCTGCAGCAGTGCTGCTAGGTTCCAGCTCGGCTGCTTTTGCCGCTGCGCCGGATCAGGTCGCATCGCTCGCAATGTCCTGCTGCGACCTCGTGCTCGCATGCTGCGAGGCTGCCATGGACTGCTGCCCGTAAGGGACTAGCCAAGGCATAAGGGCGGGCGTCCGGTCACCGACTGGGCGCCCGCTTTATTTTGCGCCGCTCTCGCGCGAATGCCCAACAGTCTAGCGGACCTCGAAAGAGCTTTTCATTGCGGCCTTTAATCCGTTGGCATTCGGCGATGTTCACGAAAAGCTCTTGGAGTGACCATCCCATTAGCTGCCATCAGGCTGATCGTCCTGGACCCATCAGAATCAATCCTGCTCCGACGAGGCAAATCGCGGCGCCAATGACATCCCAGCGGTCGGGTCGCGCGCCCTCGACGCTCCAAAGCCAGATGAGTGACGCTGCGATGTAGACGCCGCCATAGGCTGCGAATGCACGGCCCGCAGCGGGTGTATCGACCAGCGTGAGGAGCCAGGCAAAGATCGCGAGCGAGACCATGCCCGGCGCGACCCACCAGGCAGATTTGCCGAGCCGCAACCATGCCCAGAACGAAAAGCAACCGGCGATCTCCGCCAGCGCGGCGAGCGCATAGATGAGTCCGGTTTGCAGGGTCGGCATGGTTAGTGCTTGATCCGTGGCGATAGAGGGGCTGGGCAGACAATTGCCGGGTGTCGCAGCATCGTCAACGCCATCTGGCGAATACATGGACGCGAGGCAGAAGCGTCGGTGCCAATGTAGCGATCTTCGATCACGTCGCGGGCAGTGCGCGCGGAGCGAGGGTCTCGATGATCTTGCAGTCGGCGACGGTCCCGTGACGGCAGGAACCGATCACCCGGTCAAGTTCGCCGCGCAGTGCGCTCAGATCAGCGATCTTGCGGTCGATTTCGGTGAGGTGGACGCGCGCGATTCCGTCAACGGCATCGCAGGATTGGGCCTTGTCATCCGACAGCGTGAGCAGTTCGCGCACCGCTTCGAGTGTGAAGCCGAGATCGCGGGCGCGGCGGATGAATGACAGGCGCGCCAAATGTTCATGACCATAGGCACGATAGTTGGCGCTTGTCCGCGCAGGCGCCGGCAAAAGCCCGATCTTTTCGTAATAGCGCACGGTCTCGACCTTGGTCGCCGTGGCGCTCGCGAGTTCGCCAATCTTCATCGCCACTCCTGCGGGCTTGACCCTGTAGTTGCTACAGGGTGTAGATAGAGGGCCGACTCGCCGATTGTCGAGAAGGTAAGAAGATGGCTGATGATTGCTGCAAGGCCGCGTGCGGAACGACGGCAACGCTGAACGACCCGCGCTGGCGCAGGGCCTTGTGGATCGCGCTTGGCGTCAATGCCGCCATGTTCGCTGTCGAGATGGCAGCAGGGGCCGCTGCTGACAGCCGCGCATTGCAGGCTGATGCGCTCGATTTTCTGGGCGATGCCGCCAATTATGCGATCAGCCTGCTGGTCGCTGGGTTGGCGCTGGCATGGCGGGCCCGGGCTGCACTGGCCAAGGGTCTTACCCTCATCGGTCTCGGCTGTTGGGTGATGATCACGGCCATTCTGGCGGCATTGGGCGGGGCTTCACCCGAGCCTGAATTAATGGGGATCATCGGCGGGCTCGCGCTGGCGGCCAATGCCGGGGTCGCCATCATGCTCTATCGCTTTCGCACCGGAGACGCGAACATGCGTTCGGTCTGGATCTGCTCGCGCAATGACGCGATCGGCAATATCGCCGTGATGGCGGCCGCACTTGGCGTGTTCGGTACCGGGACGGCTTGGCCCGACCTTATTGTTGCAGCGATCCTCGCGCTGCTCGGGATCAGCGGCGGCATTCAGATTGTCTGGCAGGCACGGCGTGAGCTGCAAGGGGTGGTGGCATGAACGAAGCGCGATCGTCAGGCTTCGCGGGTCGCGAGGCCACACAGCGGGTGATCGCGGCTGAAATGGCGGCATACCGGTTCGCGGTAGCAGCGGGCGACGATGATCGTGCGTGGCACCATCTGGAGCGGGTTCATATCGTTTCTCAGCCCTATCTTGGCCCGCATCTCGCCAGTCACGGTGCAATGCTAGGGTTTGCAATCCGGCAGCGCGATTGGGGCGAAGTGCTTGGTCAGATGGTCCGGATCATTCTGGCTCCGCTCGGCGCGCTGACGGGTCGGTTGCCGGTGGGCAACACCGGGCGATCTAATGTGAGCGCGTTTGCGCCGATGCCGATACCTGCCGATCTGGCGGACACGTTGCGCCAGCAGGACATGGATTCGTGACATCGCAGCTGTCAGATTGCTTGATTAACCCTTTGCAGGTATTGCGGCGCTGATGGCGCGCGTGCTTCTTCTGTTTTGGCTGGCGATTGGACTGGCATTTGGCGGCGTCGAATCGCCGTCGATGGCGCATGATGCCTTGCCTTACAGTGCTGTGATTGCGTCAGCCGACGCAGGCGGTCATGCCGATGCAGCGCACCGCGAACATGCTCCCGACGATGAGAATGCACCCTGCCACGCGATGGTTCATCACCATTGCAGCGTGGGGCTTGATGCCGGCGCGCCGGTCATGGCCGAAAGCCTGTCGCTGGCCCGTGTCGCGATGCGGCCGCAAGACAGCGCCATTCTGAGCTCTCTGGCGCAAGCTCCGCCGCTTCAGCCACCTTCTGCCTGAACTTGCACCGTAACGGCGCACGGACCTGTGGGTTCGCGCGCTGAACGCATGCCAAGTTCAGGAGCCTTTCATGCCCATATCCTTGCGCGCCGCCCTTATGGCTGCGGCGCTGGTCACTGCCTTTCCGGCCTTGGCCGAACCCATAACGCTCGAGGCTGCGATCGAGCGTGCCATTGCAAGTCAACCGCGCCTTGCTGCAGCTGCGGCGCGTGTCGACGCTGCCGAAGCGCGCACGCGTCAGGCCAATGTCGGCCCCAATCCGCAGGTCAGCCTCGAGGTCGAGGATTTCGCCGGAAGTGGTCCGTTCCATGGCTTGGATAGCACGCAGACCACGCTCGCACTGAGCCAGCAGCTCGAGATTGGCGGTCAGCGCGGTGCCCGCCGAGCGGTCGCGGCGAGTGAACGCGACGTGGCGGCGCTCGCATTGCTGCGCGAACGCATCGACCTGATCCGGGATGTCGAACTGGCATTTGCCGAACTTGACGCGGCGACGGATCATGCGGTCCTGGCCCGCGACAATGCTGAACAAGCGGCATCGCTGGCCAACACTGCGCGCATTCTGGTTGCAGAGGGCCGCGATCCGCCGCTCCGGCAATTGCGCGCCGAAGCGGCACTTGCCGAAGCCCGTGCGGCCGAGGCCGAGACTTTCAGCCTGATGCTGGCCGCGCGGCGCAACCTTTCCGTGCTGATCGGGTCCGACGACCCGGAACTGACGGCGGTCACCGGTGCGCCGCAGCCGCGAGAGCGCACAAATGATCCTGCCTTTATCGGCATCGATGAACGGCTTGCAGAGGCGGAGCGTCAGGTTGCGGCTGCGCGCGTTACGCTGGCCCGGACGGCGGCAACGCCCGATGTGACGGTAAGCGGCGGGCTGCGGCGGTTCAATGACGGGCGCGACACCGCGCTTGTTGCAGGCGTGTCGCTGCCCATCCCAATCCGCGACCGCAATCGCGGCGGGATCGAGGCAGCGCGCGCCGACGAGACCGCAGCCGAATATCAGGTGCAGCGGGTGCGAGCCGAGGCGCGGCGTGACAGGGCGCAGGCACAAATGCTGGTCGACGCTGCCGAGACGCGCTTGGCTGCACTTGAAGGACCGGGCCTCGCTCAGGCCGAGGAGGCGGTGAGGTTGGCGCAGATTGGCTATAATGCCGGGCGCTTCTCGCTGCTTGAATTGCTCGACGCCCGAGGCGCGCTGACCACAGCACGCCGTTCCATCATTGAAGCCCGGCTCGACCGGGCCCGCGCGATTGCCGCGCTCAATCGCGCCTATGCGCGCGAGGAGAACTGATCATGACGATTGACCGAAAAATGCTGGCCCTGATTGGCGGGGCCGCGATCATCGCACTCGTTGGCGGCGGCGCGGGCTATGTGCTGCGCGGTGAAGCTGCGCACAGTGAGGGGGCCGCCCATGGCGACGAGCCCGGCAATGCAGCAGAAGCCGAAACGGCACCGGCAGAGGGCACCATCATGGTCACTGAAGCGCAGCTGCGCACGGCCGGGATTGTGGTCGCGGCGGTTGGCGAAGGCTTTGCCGGGGGCGAAGTGACGACTGCGGGAGTGCTGGTGCCGCCGACACAGTCGGTCGGCCATGTTACCGCGCGCACGTCGGGCGTTGTCGTGCGGATCCTTCGCCAGCTGGGCGACCGGGTCGCGGTTGGCGATGCGCTCGCTGTCATCGACAGCCGCGAGGTGGCCGAAGCGCAAGGGGCAGCGGCGCGGGCGCGGCGCGCAGCCGAAGCCGCGCGCACTGTTCTCGCCCGAGAGGAAAGCCTGTTCCGGCAACGGGTCACCGCGCGTCAGGATTATGAGGCAGCACAAGCCGCCTATGACGCGGCGCGGATTGAGGCGAGCCAGGCCGAACAAGCCTTGCGCGCGCTCGGCGCGGGAACGGGCGGGGGCACCACCAGGCTGATGACGCTGCGGTCGCCGGTCGCCGGCGAAGTCACGTCGGTGACCGTAACGCCCGGCGAGTATGTTCCGCCCGAGCGCGAGCTTTTTCAGGTCGCCGATCCGCGCACGGTCTGGGCGGAACTGATGATCCCGGCACGTGATATCCAGCGTGTGCTGGTCGGGCAGACGATGATGCTTTCTGTCCAGGGAAGCGATCACCCGCACACAGGCCGCATCCGCTTTCTCTCTCCCGCTGTCGATCCGGCCACTGGCGCGGCCAAGGCGATCGCCACCATCGACAATCGCGATGGCGACCTTCGTGTCGGCCAGAATGTCAGCGCGCGGGTCACGACGCCCGGAAGCGATGGCCAGCGGGTGCCAGTCGTGCCGCGCAGTGCGATCCAGGAGGTTGAGGGGCGCAGTGTTGTGTTCGTGCGCACGCCGCGCGGATTTGTCGTGCGGCCGGTAACGGTGGGCACCGGCAGCGATGCCGCTGTGCCGATCATCTCGGGTCTGCGCGTCGGCGAACGCGTGGCGACCGTCAATGCCTTCGTCCTCAAAGCGGAACTCGGCAAGGCCGAGGCCGAACATGATCATTGAGAGGACGAACCATGATTGAAAAAATCCTCGCCTTCGCCGTCGAGCGAAGGGTGCTGGTGGTCCTCCTGACCGCATTCGCCGCCATTTATGGCGCCACTCAACTTGTCCAACTGCCTGTCGATGCAGTGCCCGACATCACCAACCGGCAGGTGCAGATCAACGCCGTCGCGCCCTCGCTCGGGCCGACGGAAATGGAACGCCAGGTCAGCTATCCCATTGAAACTGCCATGGCGGGCATGCCCGGCCTTGTTGAAACCCGCTCGATCTCGCGCAACGGGTTTGCGCAGGTCACGGTGATCTTCACCGACGATACCGATCTCTATTTCGCCCGCCAGCAAGTGGGGGAGCGATTGACGCAGGCGGCGGGCACATTGCCGCCCGGGGTGGATCCACAAATCGGACCGGTGTCGACCGGCCTTGGCGAAGTGCTGATGTGGACGGTCGACTTCGCGCATCCCGACGGGCGCGGGGCTCCGCGCGCGCGGGCCGGGCAGCCGGGTTGGCAAACTGACGACAGCTATCTTACTCCTGAAGGACAGCGGCTGACGACGCCGGAAGAGCGGCTGACCTACCTGCGTACGGTCCAGGACTGGATCATTCGGCCACAGATGCGTCAGGTTGCCAATGTCGCGGGTGTCGACGCCATCGGCGGTTTCGTGAAGCAATATGAAGTCGCGCCCGATCCGGTGCGGCTCGCCGCCGCCGGTCTTTCGATGACCGACCTCGTCGACGCGCTCGAACGTGGCAATGTGTCGAGCGGTGCGGGTGTGGTCGAGCGCAGCGGGGAAGGACTGGTGGTTCGCGCCGATGCCCGGGTATCACGCGGGTCTGAGATTGCCAATATCGTGATTGCCCAGCGGGGCGGGGCGCCGGTGCGGGTCATTGATGTGGCGACCATTTCGTCGGGCCGCGAGGTCCGCACGGGTGCAGCCAGCGTCAATGGTCATGGCGCTGTGGTTGGCACTGCCCTGATGCTTGCAGGCGGCAACAGCCGCACGGTGGCGGCCGAATCCGCCGCGAAGCTCGATGAGATCGGCGCGGCCCTCCCGCCCGGCATTGTCGTGACGCCGGTGCTTGATCGTTCGGTGCTGGTCGATGCGACGATCAGCACGGTGGCCAAGAACCTGACCGAGGGCGCGCTCCTTGTTATTGTCGTCCTGTTCCTGCTGCTCGGCAATTTCCGCGCAGCCATCATCACGGCGCTGGTGATCCCGCTGTCGATGCTACTGGCGGCAATCGGGATGGTCAAAGGGGGTGTTTCAGGCAATCTGATGAGCCTCGGCGCGCTCGATTTCGGGCTGATTGTCGATGGCGCGGTCATCATCGTTGAAAATTGCCTGCGCCGTCTGGCCGAGCGCCAACACCATGAAGACAGGCTGCTCAGTTTGCAGGAGCGGCTTCACGAAGTGATGGTTGCGGCGCGCGAGATGATCCGCCCGTCGGTGTTCGGTCAGGCCATCATTATTCTGGTGTATCTGCCGCTGCTCGCGTTCGACGGGGTGGAAGGCAAGATGTTCGCGCCAATGGCGATCACGGTGATGCTGGCGCTTGCAGCAGCGTTCATTTTGTCGCTGACCTTCGTCCCAGCGATGGTGGCGCTGCTCGTGACCGGCAAGGTCGAGGAGAAGGAGCCGCGCGTGCTGGCAGCAACGCGAAGCCGCTATGAGCCCTTGCTCGACAAGGCGCTGGCCCGGCCATGGGTGGCCATCGGCTCGGGAGCGGCGATTTTCCTTGTCGCGCTCGTCGCCTTCACCAGCCTTGGTCGCGAGTTCATTCCCCAGCTCGACGAGAAGAATTTCGCGCTCCACGCGATGCGGATCCCGTCGACGAGTGTCGAGCAATCGGCCTCGATGCAGTTGCAGGTCGAACGGGTGATTGCTGGCTTTCCGGAGGTCGCGACGGTCTTCTCGAAGACGGGCACGGCGGAAGTTGCGACTGACCCGATGCCCGGCAATGTGTCCGACACCTTTGTGATCCTGCGCCCACGCGAGGAGTGGACCGATCCGTCCGAAACAAAGGCCGCGCTGATTGCCCGGGTGGAAGCCCGGCTGAACACGCTGCTCGGCAACAATTATGAGTTCAGCCAGCCCATCCAGATGCGCTTCAACGAGCTGATTTCGGGCGTTCGATCCGATGTGGCGGTCAAGGTCTATGGCGATGATTTCGAAACACTCAATGCCACGGCGCAGCGCGTTGCAGCTGCGCTGCGTGCGGTCGACGGTGCTTCGGATGTCAAGGTTGAGCAGACCGAAGGATTGCCGGCGCTGGTGATCGATTTCGACCGGGCGGCGATTGCAGCCTATGGTCTGTCGGTTGGCGATGTGACCGATGTGGTGCAGATCGCGCTCGGCGGCCGCGAGGCCGGGCTGGTGTTCGAAGGCGACCGGCGGTTTGATGTCGTGGTGCGCCTGCCCGAAGAGCAGCGACGCGATCTCGATGCGCTTGCGGCCTTGCCGGTGGCATTGCCATCGGCCGATGGCACGGCGAGATCCGTACAACTGGGCCAACTCGTCCGCTTCCGCATCGAAAACGGTCCCAACCAGGTCAGCCGCGAAAACGGCAAACGCCGGGTGGTGGTGCAGGCCAATGTACGCGGGCGGGACTTGGGCTCGTTCGTTGCCGATGCGCAAGCCGCGGTCGCCAATGATGTGCAGATTCCTCCGGGTCTGTGGATCGACTGGGGCGGCCAGTTCGAGAATCTCGAACGTGCGCAAAACCGCCTTAGTATCGTGGTGCCACTTGTCTTCGCGGCGATATTCGCCTTGCTCTACGCAGCGCTGGGGTCGGCAAGCCGTGCGGCGATGGTCTTCTCGGCGGTGCCGCTGGCACTCAGCGGCGGGGTGCTATTGTTGTGGCTGCGCGGGATGCCCTTCTCTGTTTCGGCAGCAGTGGGATTCATCGCTCTGTCGGGCGTGGCAGTCCTCAATGGGCTGGTCATGATGTCGAGCATCCTTGCGCTGCGTCAGAACGGCAAGGGCGTGCTGGAATCGGTGCGCGAAGGGGCGCTGATGCGTTTGCGACCCGTGCTGATGACGGCATTGGTGGCCAGTCTTGGTTTCGTGCCGATGGCGCTGGCGAGCGGCACAGGTGCGGAAGTGCAGCGACCGATCGCGACGGTGGTGATCGGCGGATTGATCTCTGCGACCTTGCTGACCTTGGTCGTCCTGCCGGCGCTGGCCCGGCTTGTGCTTGGCCGGGAAGCCAGGCGCTTTCCGGACGAAGAGCCTCAGCCGCTTTCGCCCGTGATGGCTTAGACGAATGACCAAGAAAATAGACCAAAGCTCAGGAGAGACGCAATGAACAGCAGCGGTAAGCGAAGTGCATCGGCTCTTGGCGGCCCTTGCAATGGCTCGTTGGTGGCAAGCTGATGGGCGCGGGTCATGATCATGGCAGTGCCGGTCACCAGGGCCACAGCCATGGCGCTGGTGCCAGCACCCGGCGCCTTGCCATTGCACTCGGACTGACGACGACCTTCCTGATCGCCGAGTTGGTCGGGGCCTTTGTCTTTGACAGCCTGGCGCTGCTTTCTGACGCTGCGCATATGTTCACTGACAGTGCGGCGCTGGCGATTGCGCTGGCGGCGGTCAAGATCGGTCAGCGTCCGCCTGATGATCAGCGTACCTTCGGCTATCGGCGATTCGAGATATTGGCTGCTGCCTTCAACGCGATCCTGCTGTTTGCGGTCGCCGGATACATTCTGATCGAGGGGATTGGGCGGTTCTTCGCACCGCAGCCCGTTGAATCGGTCGGGATGCTGATTGTCGCAACGCTCGGGTTGCTCGTGAACCTTATTGCCATGCGAATCCTTGCTGGTGGCAAGGACGACAGCCTCAATATCAAGGGGGCCTATCTTGAGGTGTGGGCTGACATGCTCGGCTCGCTTGGCGTCATTGGTGCGGCGATCGCAATCTATTTCACCGGTCTCAACTGGATCGACCCGATCGTCGCGATCGCGATCGGTCTCTGGGTGCTGCCGCGCACGTGGATATTGCTGCGCGACACCACGAATATCCTCCTGCAAGGCGTGCCACGCGGGTTTGACCTCATAGCCATCCGCACTGCGATGGCCGAGATGCAGGGCGTGAACGGGGTTCACGACCTGCACCTGTGGTCAGTCGCGGGCGACGATGCCAGCCTAACCGCGCATGTTGCGATTGGCGGCGTGGAGGATGCAGAAGCGGTGCGGCTCGCCGTTACTGTTATGCTGAAAGCGCAGTTTGCGATCCATCATGTCACGATCCAGACAGAAGCTGTGCCGTGCACTGATGAAACGCCAATGCATCGCTGACTTGGCGATTTCTACCCTACGTCATCATCCACAGCGCCATGCCGATCATCATCAGGTTCTCTGTCAATGAGACAAAGCCTAGCGGGACATTGCTGTCGCCGCCGACGCAAGCGCATTTGAGTTCGCGCTTATCGATATAGACTGCCTTGAAGACCGAGATCGCACCGATCGTTCCGATGAACAGCGCCACCGGTATCGAGATCCAATGCAGCTGGCCTGAAACCATGAGTACACCGGCCAGGCCCTCGGCGAAGGGATAGAGGGTCGCATAAGGCACCCAGCGCTTTGCCAGAAGGTCGTAATTGAGGAACATCGTCGCGAACTTGTCGACGTTCTGGAGCTTGAGCAGCGCCAAGACGCACATGCTGAACGCGATAAACCACTCGGCAACGCGAATGCTCAGGGCCGTGCCATCGACCGCGATGCCGGCCGCAATTGCCATCGCTGCGGTCATGGCGAAGAGCGCGATGATCGGACGATAGCTGGTAGCATTGGGATCAGGGACCTTGATCCCGAAGAATCGCCGCAGGTCGTCATGACCTCCAATACGCTCACCATCGATGAAGGTTTGGGGGGTGGTCGCAACGCCGTGTTCAGCCTTGAAGGCATCCGTTTGTTCGCGCGTGGTAAGGTGCCGATCATCCACCTTGTAGCCGCGCGCTTCGAGCAGATGCTTGGATTTCAGGCCATAGGGGCAGGTGTGATTGGGCATGACCATGCGGTGGAGCACCGCGGTTTTGGCGGGTGAGGGCATTAGTGAATTCCTTTGAAACGCTGCAATGCAGCCCATATAGGTTCCGTACCATGGTACGGGATCAAGGCTTAAAATGAAAATCGGTGAACTTGCCCGCGCAGGCGGGGTCAATGTCGAGACGATCCGCTATTATCAGCGACGCGGATTGCTGGCGCAGCCTGCGCGGCATGAGGGGCCACGGCGCTATACGCGCAGCGATCTTGGCCGCTTGCAATCGATCCGCTCGGCGCAGACTGCGGGCTTCACGCTTGACGAGATCGCGACCCTTCTTGCTCTCGATACCGGCGACCGCACAGCGGCGCAGGATCTGGCGCGCGCTCGGATCGCGGCTCTCGATGAAAAAATCGCGACCTTGCAAACCATGCGGGGAGCCCTCGTCAGGCTCGCCGATGACTGCGCGTCGGAGCGATCCGGACTCTGTCCCATCATCGATGCTTTCAGCTTTGACCACGAAAATACAGGCTCGAAGGTGGCAAGATGAGGGGTATTTGCCGCGCCCGCGTATACAATACCGAAGGAGCTTCATGATGGACCTAGACACAAATCTCGCCCGACTGGCTAGGCTTTCCGTTCCGGATCTCTCCGCCATTGATGGCGGAAGGCTGGCGGCCCGCGCGCAGAACGAGGTCCGGCAGACGCGTGCAGTGCTCGGACTCGGGCTCGTTGTGTCGCTTGGGATGGGGGTCGTTGGCGGGCTCCAGGCGCCTGCACGCGCCGAGGTGCCCCTTGCTGCGTTCGGGCCGCCGGCCTCGCTTACGCCCTTGATTGCACTGGGTCAGGAATGAACCTTCGTCGTATCGCCTTGGCGGCAGGGCTAATTATTGCGCTCGCGCTGGTGGGCGTATGGCTCGGGCGCATGCTTCAGCCCGCACCGCACCATGGTGGGGCTGAACTCCACGCCTTGATTCATGGTGAGCTCGACCTCGATCCGGCCCAGGAACAAGAACTGACCGCATTGGAGCGCCAGTTTGCAGCGCGGCGCGAGGCGCTCGAAGACCGGCTGAAGCGCAGCAATGCACTGCTTGGCGACGCCATTGCCGCTGAACATGAGTATGGTCCCCGCGTTTCTGCGGCGGTGGACGATACGCATGATGCGATGGGGGATCTCCAGAAGGCGACGCTCGAGCATGTTTTCGCGATGCGGGCCATTCTTCGCCCCGATCAACAGGCGCGGTTCGATGCGGTGGTTAGCAAGAGCCTCGCTGCACAGCCGCAGTGACCTCTGACAATCTGGATGCTGCGCTCATACGCGACGCACGGGCTGGCGGGGTCGGCGCGCAACGTGCGCTCGTCGAGCGCTACCGTGAGACCGTGTACCGGCTTGCGCGCTCGGCGACAGGCGATCCCGAGGAGGCCTTCGATATTGCGCAGGAAACGTTCGTTGCCGCGTTTGCTGCGCTGAACCGTTATGATCCCGAGCGACCATTCAAGGCCTGGATCAGCGCCATCACGCTCAACAAATGCCGGGACTGGGCTCGTCGCCGCGCGGTCAGGCGGTTCATCGGTCTGCCGATGCCGGAACACACGGCGGACTGGATTGCTGATGATGCGCCTTCGGCGGAAACACTTGCTGCAGATCGCGCCGAGCTTGCCGCGACCGCCCGTGCGATCGCCGAGCTTCCAGCCAAGCTGAAAGACGTGTTGATTTTGTGCACGGTTGAGGGCCTGAGCCAGCAGGAGGCCGCAATGACGCTGGGCATCAGTGTCAAGGCGGTCGAGACGCGGCTTTTTCGCGCGCGTCAAAAATTGGTGGGCATTGTGAGGGGTGGCCCGGACGCACGCGTATAGAACCGTATGAACAGTCCGAACCTTACACGACGTCACCTCATCGCCGCCCTTGGCGCGGGATCAGCCTTCGCTGCCATGCCGGCCTGGGCGCAGGGTCATAACGTCCACCGCAGCGGCAGCCATGGGCGCGGCGGCCCGCGTATTCCTGCAGGTTTTGGCGAGCTGTCAGGCGATGTCATCGACTTGACCGTTGGCAGCGGCCACCGCATTGTCGAGGGGCGGCGCGGTCCGGGCATTGCCGTCAATGGCAGTGTCCCCGGCCCGCTGATCCGGCTGCGCGAGGGGCAGAATGTCCGCCTCAATGTCACCAATAATCTGGAGACCGATACGTCGGTGCACTGGCACGGCTTCCTTTTGCCGTTTCACATGGATGGGGTGCCCGGCATCAGCTTTCCCGGTATCAAACCGGGCCAGACCTTCACCTACGAGTTCCCCATCCGTCAGTCGGGCACCTATTGGTATCACAGCCATTCGGGTCTGCAGGAGCAATCCGGCCATTACGGCCCGATGATCATCGATCCGGCAGGGGCCGAGCCGGTGCAGTTTGATCGCGATTACATCCTGCTGCTGAGCGACTTCACCGTGCTCGATCCGCATTTCATCATGAGCCGGTTGCGCACGGGCGAAGGTTATTTCAATCGGCAGCTGAGCACCTGGACCGACCAATATCCGATGTCGGGTGAAGAACGGCGGATGTGGGCCGAAATGCGGATGATGCCGACCGACATCATGGATATCGGCGCGCCGACCTACACCTTCCTCGCCAACGGGCGCGGCCCAACCGAGGGGATGGAATATCTATTCCGCGCCGGGGAACGCGTGCGGCTGCGCATCATCAATGGATCGGCGCAGAGCTTCTTCAATGTTCGCATTCCCGGCCTGCCGATGACTATCATCGCTGCCGATGGCCAGAATGTGCGCCCGGTTGAGGTCGACGAATTCCAGATCGGCACGGCTGAAATCTATGACGTGATCGTCACTCCTGGTGAGGCTGATGCCTATGCCATCGTGGGCGAATCGATGGACCGATCAGGCATGGCACTGGCGATGCTGGCGAGCCGCCCGGGTGCGCGGGCGGCGGTGCCGGCGCTACGTGATCCGCCGCTGTTGACCATGGGCGACATGGGCATGAACCACGGCTCCGATGGCATGGACCACAGCATGATGGATCATGGCGGCGCCGCCGCAGATGCTGCAGCAGGCGAAATGGACCACGCCGCCATGGGCCATAGCGATCCGGCCGTACCTGCTGACGCCGCCGATGGCGCAATGGCGGGCATGGCGATGGGCGGAATGAGCATGGACGGCATGATGATGCGCGACACCACGCTGCTACCGCCTGACGTGGCGATTGGTCCGGGGATCGACATGGTGTCGATGGCACCGACGGACAAAATGGGCGATCCCGGCCTCGGCCTGCGCGATGTGCCGCACCGGGTGCTCAACTATCGGATGCTCACCGCGCTTGAGGCCAACCACGACACGCGCGAGCCTTCGCGGCTGCTAGAGCTGCACCTCACCGGCAACATGGAACGCTACATGTGGTCGTTTGACGGGCGAATGTATTCGGCCGTCAGCGATGTGCCGATCCGTTTTGCTTGGAACGAGCGGGTGCGGGTGAAGCTCATCAACAACACGATGATGGCGCACCCCATCCATCTTCACGGCATGTTCTTCGAACTGGTCAACGGGGAAAGCGCTGAGCATCAGCCGCGCAAGAACGTCGTGATCGTCCAGCCCGGCGCCAGCGCGCAATTTGATCTCACCGCCAACGAACCCGGCGACTGGGCATTCCACTGCCACCTGATGTATCACATGCATGGCGGGATGATGCAGACCGTGACCGTGGTCGGTCCGGGAGGCGGCGCATGAGCGTGCGGTCTGTGCTGTCAGCGGCCCTGCTCGGGAGCGCGATGATCTCCGTCCCGGCCTTCGCGCAGCATCAAGGGCATGCAATGCCTGCGCCAGCGCCAGCGCCGACACCTGCTCCAGCGCCCGGCGATCCCCATGCCGGGCACGGCATGCCGGCCGCGCCGACTACGCCCGCGCCTGATCCGTCCCATCCGCACGCGGGGCACGTAATGCCTGAGCAGCCTGCGACCTCTGAGACAATCGACCCTCACGCGGGCCATGACATGACGGGTGAGGCGGCTGCACCTGCCGATCCGATGACTGGCATGGACCACAGCACCATGGATCATGGCATGATGGGCGGCGCAGCGTCGGCATCGCCTGGACCTGCCATGGAAACCCCGCCGCCACCTGAGGCCGGAAGCGGTCCACCGCGTGCTGCCGATGCCATTTGGGGCGCCGACGCGATGCGGGCTTCGCGTGAGGATTTGCAACGCACCCATGGCGATTTCCCGGTCTTCTGGTTCCAGGGAGATCGTTTCGAGACGCAGGTGCGCGACGGCCGTGAGGGCTATCTGTGGGATATTCAGGGCTATTATGGCGGGCCGACG
Organism: Erythrobacter sp.; assembly: GCF_035194505.1. Lineage (NCBI taxonomy): Bacteria > Pseudomonadati > Pseudomonadota > Alphaproteobacteria > Sphingomonadales > Erythrobacteraceae > Erythrobacter > Erythrobacter sp. The sequence continues at coordinate 465,496 of NZ_CP136573.1, forward strand.
AGCCGGCTCTGGTTCAAGAGCGAAGGTGAAGGCACGTTCGGCGAACCGATTGAACAAGCCGAAGTTCAGGCGCTTTACGCCCGGGCCATTGCGCCCTTCTGGGATCTGCAGGCGGGCGTGCGGCAAGACCTCGGCGGACCCGACACCACACATGCAGTGATCGGCGTGCAAGGGCTTTCGCCCTATATGTTCGAAGTCGACGCCGCATTGTTTCTGTCACAGCGCGGCGATCTCACGGCGCGGATAGAGGGCGAGGTCGACCAGCGGATCACGCAGCGTCTGATCTTGCAACCGCGCGCCGAGGTGAACCTGTCGGCGCAGGACATTCCGCGCCTCGGCATCGGTTCAGGGATCGACTCGGTCGAGGTCGGCGTGCGGCTGCGCTACGAATTCATCCGCGAGTTTGCCCCCTATATCGGCATCGAACAAAGCTGGCGCCTCGGCGGCAGCGCCGATTACGCCCGCGCACGCGGCGATGATCCCAGCGTTACCAATTATCTCGTCGGCATCCGTTTCTGGTTTTGAAGTAAAGGAATACCCCATGAAATTCGCATCTCTCCTCGCCACAATTGCCATGATTGCTGCGCCGCTTGCGGCCCCGTCGATCGCGCTTGCCCATACGCGCGTCGTGGCCTCGACTCCTGCTGAGGGCGCAACCGTTGTGCGCCCGCGGGCGGTGACCCTCACATTCAGCGAAGCCTTGTTGCCGCCGACCGCCGCCGCCAGCATCGTCATGACCGCGATGCCTGGGATGGCGAACCACGGCGAGATGGTGATCCGCAATTTCACGACGGCCTGGAGCAATGGCAACAAGACCATGACGCTCACCCTGCGGCAGCCGCTGCGCGCCGGAACCTATGAGGTGCGCTGGCAAGCCGCCGGAGCCGATGGGCATCGCATGAACGGCACCGTCAACTTCATCGTCAGCTGACCACAGCGTGGGGAGTTGGACTGAACAGGGGTTGCGCTTCGCGCATTATGGTGCGCTGCTTTGGCTGTTCGGTTGGACGGCGTTTCGTTTGCTGAAGCTGCGGCACCTTGAGTGGGTGTCGCAGGATGAGGGCAGGACTGCCCTGACCCTCGTCGCCATTTGTGCGCCGCTGTTGTCAATCGCGCTGATGCTTGTGTCGATTGCAGCGATGATGGGCGCGCCGATTGCTTCGCTCGACTGGCCGATGATCGAGGCGATGATCATCGGCACCGAGATGGGCATGGCGTTTCTGGTACGCCTTGCGCTGCTGATCGCCGGCCTTTGCGCACTGCTGGCAGACCGAGCAGGGAGGCAAGCCACGCTGATTGCGGCCATGTGCTTCGCTGGCGCATTGCTGACGCTCAGCTGGAGCGGCCATGCGGCTGCGACTGAAGGCGGATTGGGCCTGTTCCACCGTTTGAACAATGGCGTCCATCTGCTGGCGACCAGCCTGTGGCTGGGCGCAATATGTTGGTTCCTGATGCTTACGGTCAAAGCCCAACGGCAGCCCGATCTCATCCCTGCTTTGCCGCTGCTTCGCGTGATGCACGCGTTCGCGCCGCTGGGCGTCGGCCTGGTCGCTGCAGCTGCACTGACGGGCGTGATCAACGCGCAGTTGATCTTCGGACTGGAGAACAGCGTGGCGGTTTTGTCCACGCCTTATGGCATCTTGCTGGTCGCCAAAGTCATACTGGTTGGCATGATGCTGGCGTTCGGTGCTCAAAACGCCGCGATCGGACGATGGGAGGTTCTCGACCAACGCCACGAGACTGCCGAGCCCCATACCGCATTGTTGCGCCTTCGCAGAAGCCTGGCAGGCGAGCTGCTGCTGGCCGGCGGTGTAATCGGTCTGGTTGCCGTGCTGGGCACGATGTCGCCAATGATGCCAATGATGATGTAAATGCAAACGGGACACAGGGAGGAACAAGGTCATGTTAAAGAGTGAAGTGGGTCAATTGGCAGGGCGGCGCGCGGCGCGTCTCGCTGCAATGGTAGCGATCGGGCTAAGTCTGACGGCTGCGCATCCCGGGGCGCATGATGCGCCGCGAATGCCGGTCTCGGGAGCGCCGAGCGCCACTATCGACGCTGCAACACCGGTCGGAACTGTCATGGCCTTCCACGCTGCACTTGCCAGCGGCGATACGGACGCGGCGCTGATGCACCTTTCTGAAGACATCGTTATTTTCGAATCTGGCGGCGTTGAAAACAGCCGCGCCGAATATGCCAGCCATCATCTGGAAGCCGACGCTGCCTTCAGCGCCGCAGTGCCGCGAACCCTGGTCAGCCGCACGCATGGTATGCAAGGCGATATGGCCTGGGTCATGAGTGTCGAAACGGTGACCGGAACGTACCGCACGCGTGCGATCAACAGCCGGTCGGTCGAGACGATGATGCTCCGGCAAGTGAACGGGCAATGGCGTATCGTACACATTCACTGGTCGTCGGCCGATGTATCCTGAACCGATCTTCGTTTCACATCGGGCAGGAAATCTGAGGTCTCGAGCGAGATGACCCATAGTGAATTAATGGGTGCGAAGAGCACGAATACGTGCTTGTAGCGGCAGCGATCTTGCCCGCTGGTTATTGAAGACATTGGAAAAATTTGGGTGATCCTGATTATTGGTGATAATGCGGCCGGGGAGAAGATGATAAAGGTCGCGTAGCCTATGATCGAAGTGCGTCAGCTCAGATTTGCTGTTGCGACAGCCGATGCCCAGAATTTCTCACGCGCCGCCGAAGCATTGCGGATCAAGCAATCGACTTTGAGCAGACGCATAGCCGCCTTGGAAGCCCGCCTAGGGATCAAGCTCTTTGAACGCAGCACGCGCGGCGCGATACCGACCGAACAGGGCAAGGCATTCCTGAGCGTTGCCCGGCGCATCCTCACCGATATCGACAATCTTCAGACGACAGCCCGCGCCGTCAGCTATGGCGAAGAAGGCAGAATCGCGGTCGGCTTTTCTGCGTCCCTGATGGCCGGCAATATGCGCGCGACCATTGGCGAATATATGCGGCGTCACCCCGACATTCAGTTTGACGGGATCGAAGCCGATCCCGAGCGGATGCTCAGTGACCTGAAGGCCCGGATCATTGACGTCGCGCTGATGCCGTCGGATGCGCACGACGCCGGCATCTCGCGGCGCTCGGCATGGTCAGAACGATTGCTTGTCGCTTTTCCGAAAGACCATCAACTGGCCAAGTCAGACCGGCTTCACTGGAGTGATTTTCGCCGACAGGTCTTTGTATTGCCCAGCCAAAGTGTAGGCTCTGCGATGGCCCGAATTCTGCAACGTCGCTTATCGGATCAGGGCTATCGTGCGAACTTGATCATGCAAGACACGAGTCTGGAAAGTGTTTTGAGCACGGTCCCGTTCGGGCGATACATCACGCTGGCCACTGAAGCATCGATCGGTGTGCATTGGCCAGAACTGACCTTCGCGGAAATTATCGATCAAGGCGGTGCTGCGCGCCTCGATTATGCCTTCTACTGGCGCGAGGATAACGATAACCCAGCGCTGAAGCGCTTCTTCGAACTGATCAGCGAACGCTACCCGGCCTGACCCGAGCGCCGCAATTTGGCGAAGGACCGGTCGGTCGCGATGAAGCGCTCGATCATCGGCGGGATCAGTCGTTCGGGTGTGGGAGCATCTTTGGTATCGCCGCCGTTGATCGCCAAGCCATAGGCAAGCAGGTCGCGGTAGAGGCGGGATGAAAGCTCGATGGTTACCTTGACCGGCTTTTCGTCCGCCAGATCGGCCAGTTTCAATCGGGTCACGATCCGCCTCCCAACATCAGATCACGGGTCACCAGCACGCGCACCGGAAAACCGGGACGGATGGTCAGGGTTGGCCTGACATCAAGCTCGCGACTGACCACCTGTTCGCCCGCACGGCCGATGCTGTCCTGCGAGCCGCGGCGCAGCGCGCGTGTGAGATTGTCGTCATTGCCAGCGCCAAGCTCGCCGCCAACGCCCAGCAAGGTCGAGACCAGCGCCGCGCGCAGAACTCCGCCCCAATGAAAGTCCACGCCGTCCTGCAGCCCGGCAAAGCCGGACGGATCGCCGCCGGGTTGGCGTTCCAGCACGATCGACCGGCCATCGGGCAAGATCAGCCGGTTCCATGCGAGTTGAACCCGGCGCTGGCCGAAGGACACGTCGGCATTATAGTCACCAATCAGCCGCGAGCCCTGGGGGATGAGCAGAATGCCCCCGGTGACGCTGTCATAGACAGGCTCGGTCACCTGCGCGGTGACCTGACCCGGAAGATCGGAACGAATCCCGGTGATCAGCGCTGCAGGAATGATGCTGCCCGCCTGCAAGACATGGGTGCCCGCAGGCGGTTCGATCCGGCTCGCTGATACCGTCCGGCGCTCGGCGGGGCGCTCGGCAAAGGCGGGACGCTGAGCCTCTGCTGCAAGCTGCGGCACCGGCGGCCCACTTCCGGCATCGGCAACTTCCGATCCGTCACCGACAGCAGCTGCCCCCGCACTGCCACCAAAGAACAGGCGGCTTTCGCGCGCGGCGCTGCGTTCCTGCAGTAGCCGCTGCCGCTCCGCCTCGGCAGCCGTCTGCGCTGGCGTTGGCGCAGGTCCGCTGGGCGGCGCAGCGCCGATCGGCGGAAGCTCAGCCACATCGCCGCGCTGTTGTGCCGCCAGGATCGGCGCACCGAGATCGCCGGGCAGGGGCGGGCCCAGCTTGGGGACATCACCATAGTCGCGAGGGGCATCGGCCAAGGCATCGGGCCGCGCTGCGCCTTCGGTGTTGAGCAGCTCCTCGCGCTCGGCCTGGCTAGCGGGCTGCAGGGCATAGATCAGCGCACCGCCGACAAGGGCAAAGCCGCAGGCCGAGGCAATGCCGATGGCTTTGCGCGACAGCCGCATGACGCGCGGGGGATCGCCGCGCAGCTTGACCGCCTCTTCTGGCGTTGGGGCAGCTTCGTCGCTCATGACGGCGTCCTCCGGCGTTCCTTGCGGATCTCGACGCGCTGCTGCGAACGGCGGTCGCCAAGGCGCAGTTCGGCGCGCTCGAGCAGCCGATCGACGATCATGAAGCGGCCTGATACGCGGTAGTTGAGGAGCTCGGCCTGATTGCCTTCGCCAAGCCCGAACAGCGGCGGCATCTGACCTTGCGCAACGCTTTCGGGAAATTCGATAAAGGTCTGCCGCCCGGCATCGAACACGCGCACCGGTCGCCACGCAGGCCGATCGCCCGACAGGCGGTAGGCAAAATTGAGCGCTTCGATCGGAATATTGGCGGCAACCGGAGCGGCGCGCGCCTCGGCTTCCTGCGCCTGCTGCAAGGCGATCAGCTCGTCCTGCGGATAGGTCCAGGAGACCGACGCCATGTAGACCGACGGATTGGCGCGCAGCTCGATATGATAGGTGCGGCGGTCGGTATTGATGACGAGGTTGGTGGTGATGTCGGAGCGGACCGGCTTTACCAGAATGTGGACGCGCGCAGTGGCCCCGCGCCCGCTTACGGTATCGCCGATCAGCCAGCGCACAGTGTCACCGGCAGCAACAGGTCCGGCGCCAACCAGCTGCTCGCCTTGCTGCAGCGCAATGTCGGTCACCTGTCCCGGCGCGGCATAGACCTGATAGAGCGCGCCGGGAGCCCAGGCATAGTTCTGGATCGCGTTGATGAATTGCCCGCCCTCGGGCTGCACGCGCGCGGCGGCGTTTGCCGCTCCCACCCGATCCCGGGGGGCGGATGGCTGGGAGCGGCGCGCGGCGGGGGAGGGGGCTCGCCGCGGTTCGGATTGCGTCTGAATTGTCGCAGTGGTCCCCGCATCGGCGACCACTGGCGCCGGTTCTGATGCCACCACTTGGGCTGAAGCCGGACAGGCGGTTGTTCCAAGCAGGACGGGCAGGAGGGTCACCGCAAGGCGACCGGGAATGGGCGAGATCATGAGCCAAGTTCCTTTGACCAGTTGATGGCATTGACGAAAATGCCGAGCGGGTTCTTGCGCAGGGCATCGGGGGTGCGCGGGGTTTGGACGGTGATCGTCAGGATCGCGGTCCAGCGACTGGTCTCGGCAAGGCTCCCATCGCGGTAGCGGCGTTCGACCCAGGCAACGCGGAAGCTGCTCGGCGAGGCGCGGATGACGCTGGTGACATCGATCCCGACCTGTTCGCGGCCAATCAGCGCAAAAGGATCATTGGTCCGCGCATAATCGTTGAGCACCAATGCGCCGCGGTCGGTAACAAAGTCATAGGCGCGCAGCCAGTTCTGGCGAACGATGATCGGATCGTCGGGAATGCTGCGCACCTGTTCGATAAACCGCGCCAGATGAAACGCGATCTGCGGGTCGCTCGGGTCAAAGTCGCTGACCGCAGGGGCAACGGCCTGGGCTTCGCCAAGCTTGTCGACCTGCACCACCCATGGGATGATCGAGCCCTGCGAACCCTGCCAGACGATCCCGGCTGTGAGGCAGGCGGACAGGCTGAGTGCGCCGAAAAAGGCATAGCGCCAGCTTCGCGCCTGGACCCGCGCCGAGCCGATCCGGTCATCCCAGACCTGCGCAGCGCGCTGGTACGGCGTTTCCGGTTCGGGGGTCTTGCCGTAGCGGATTGAGGGTCGTCGATACATCTGCGTCAGTCCTTTTCTGAGGTGTCGACCGAGGCGCCGCCGCCATGGCTGTCGCCCGATTTGAGCGTGTGCGCGGCGATGCTCGCGCCGTGTGAGATCGTCTGCCGGTCTTTCATCGCCTTGGCCCATGCGGGCTGGCCCTGATCAGAAGCTGCAGACGGCGATGACGGCGGCGTATTGGGACCGGGCGTGATGCTGCCGCCTGTTTTTGTGATGGCGTCGCGGCTGCCTTCGCGGAACGATTGCTTCACGCCTTCACCGGCCTTGCGCAGCGGCGATGTCGCGGCGCTGGCGGCATATTCGCCGACGGCACGCGCGCCGCCTGCCACTGCTGCGCCGCCCGACTTGCCGGCTGAGCCGAGGGCGTAAGCCATGGTTGCGCCGCCTGCGGCCCGCGACGTCCCTTGCGCGACATTGGAGGCCGCACTGGCCACTGCGCCGCCCGCCAGTTTGGCACCGGCGACAGCGCCTGCGGCAGCGCCGCCAGCGAGTAGCGCGGTGCCGGCGGCGGCACCTGCGCCAAGCTGCGGCCCGCCGGAAACAATGCCATTGGCGATCCCGGGACCGAAGATGCCGAGGCCAAGCAGCGCCAGGCTCGCCAGCACGATCGACAATGCGTCCTCGATGGTGGGCTCGCCCGCGATGGCGGTTGTAAACTCGGAAAAGATGGTCGAGCCGATGCCGACGATCACCGCGAGCACCAGCACCTTGATGCCCGACGAGACGACATGGCCAAGCACGCGTTCGGCCATGAAGGCGGTCTTGCCGAACAGGCCGAACGGGATCAGCACAAAGCCGCAAAGCGTGGCCAGCTTGAACTCGATGAGCGTGATGAACAGCTGAATCGATAGAATGAAGAAGGCGATGATGACGATCGCCCAGGCGACCAGCAGGATCACGATCTGCAGGAAATTCTCGAAGAAGCTGACAAAGCCGAGCAGCTCGGAGATCGACTCCAGCAAGGGATAGGCGGCATCAAGCCCCACTTGCGCGACGCGGCCCGGCTGCAGCAGTTCGGCAGCGGTAAACCCGGTGCCACTGGCCTTGAGGCCAAGGCCGGCAAAGCTCTCGAACACGATGCGTGCGAGGCTGTTCCAGTTGCCGATGATATAGGCGAAGATGCCGACAAAGAGCGTCTTCTTAACGAGGCGGGCAAGGATGTCGTCCTGCTCGCCCCATGACCAGAACAGCGCTGCCAGTGTGACATCGATGACGATCAGCGTCGTGGCGATGAAGGCGACTTCGCCGCCCAAAAGGCCGAACCCGCTGTCAATGTAGCGCGAGAAGATGTCGAGGAAGCGGTCGACGACGCCGGTGCCACCCATGTCAGCGATCCCTCGCCATATCGAGGGTGGGATCCCCGCTGTTGTCAGTCACAGGGGCCACGACCGCCGCATCACGCTCGGCTTGCCCCAGGAACCGGCGTCGTTCCGCAGCCCAGGCTGCGGTGCAGATATCGACTGATGCCGCCTCAAAGCCTAGGGCGGCGCAATAGGCGAGGGTGGCCTTTGTATCGTCTCCGGCTTCATGTGCCGCGGCGATGACATCGCCTGGCGGTGGCGCAGGCTCTTCATCGCCGTAATCAGATGATTGAAGAAGCGCTGCTTGGCGGATTCAAACGCCGAGCGGGCCGCAGACTTGGCCTGTGCGTTGAGCGTGCCCTCGCTGCTTGTGACGTTGGCGGCCTCTGGCGCGCGTGGTTGTCGGTGACTGAGAAGGCCATGAGCTGTTCGAGTGTGATGCCGTCCTCACCATAGATCTCGAGCAGGGTGGGCGAGACCGACGCGAGCCGCAGGCGCTGGCGTACGGTCGAGACAGAGACGAAGAACCGCGCGGCGATGTCTTCCTCGGACAGGCCCGCTTCGATCAGCGCGCTGAAGGCACGGAACTGGTCGAGCGGATGCAGCGCGACGCGCATGACGTTTTCGGCGAGTGAGTCCTCTTCGGCGATCCCGGCTTCGCGCACGACGCAAGGGACCGGCTGATGGGCCTTGGACCGCGCCAATGCGGTGATGCCCTGTACGAAATCGAAGATCGATTCCGGCGGGCGGCCTTCCTCGGCGAGGACGGTCTCGATGATCCGGCCGGTTTCAGCCTTGGAGAATCCGCGCGCCCGGAGGAAATCCTGCCGGTCTTCGTCACTACGTGCGACAATTCGCTCCCGCGCGGTCTTGATGCCGTTGATGAACGGCTGCGGCGAGGAATTCGCGAAGTTCAACAGCGCCGGTTCTGCTTCGTGGGCAAAGCGGTTGGCGGCATACTTGCTGTGGCGAATGCTGATCTCTTCGAAGTCCTCCACCCCCCACAGGTTCCGGTTCTGGCAGACCGCGCGCAGGTAGAAGCTCGCCATGCCGAGCGTCTTGGCGCCGACCTCGGAGTTCCAGCAATAGAACCCGCGGAAGTAGAGATCGGGCGATCCGTCGGGCAGCCGCCCGGCTTCGATCGGGTTGAGATCATCGACCAGAAACACGAAGACGTCGCGATCCGACGCGTAGAGCGTGGTCGTATCCTTCGAGATGTCGACGTTAGGGTTGTAGACCCCGGTCGACCAGTCGAGCACGCCTGGAACCTTCCAGCGTGTGTCGCCGGTGCCGTTGCCAGCGATCTTCTGCACCGCTTCGACGAGCTCATGGTCGTAGATCCGGCCGTAATCGGGGCCCGTCACGGCGCGCAGTTCGAGGCGGCCCCCGGAAACCGCATCGTCGGTTTCGAGCGTCTTGATCTGCTCGGCTCGGTTGGAGGTCAGCCCGTATTGCAGATTGATCGCGGCGAGCGGCGCCGGAAGTTGGCGTAGATAGGCAGCAGGAGCGCCTACCTGGCTGGCCAGTTGCCCAAAGCTCCAGTGGGTTGGCGTCACCGGTGCCTCTGCACCCGGCAACATGAGAGCCAGGCGTTCCGGATCATTGCGGTTTGCTTCGACATGTATCAGCGCCGTCTCGACCACGCGCGTCCGGCTCCGGTCAGACCGACCGCGCACTGATCGGGCCAGATCGCCCAGTGACAGAAACCGCTCGTCACCTGGGCGCGAGAACCACTCCGAAGACACCCGACTCACGCGCGAGCCGCGCGAGACATCGACCTTGTAACCGCCGCTTGAGTCGCGGCGCGTATCGAGAACCTGCATATCCATGGGAAATCTCCATGACGGCTGGCCGGGAGCCTCTCTCTCGACCTTCATCCCGTCACGGCGAAGCCCGCCAGACTCTCACTCTCCCCCCTCAAAGCTTACAACCGCGCGAGCGGCCAGCGAGATCGCCAAAGCAAGAAACTGCACCCTGAAAGAGGCGGAGCATCATGCCATCGCTCGCGCAGGCGGAAAGCCGGGGCCTGTCGGCTTTCCCGGCCTGCGCTTTGTTCCATGTCCGTCGGTTCAGAGTGCGTGCGGGGCCCTTGTCGTGAAACGCCGCGCCCGCAGGAGTGCGCCGGAACGGCGCACGGGACCGAGCGCGCCGCCAGCCCCGCTCCTTGTTTAGGGGCGTTGCGGGGTGTCCCCGCTGAGGTGGGTGTGAAGAAGATGCACAGCGGCTTCGACCAGGGAGGAAACCTCCTCCCGCACATCGAAAATCAAGCTTCTACGCCAGGCTACGAAACACGTTGATTACGTGGCGATTAAGTGGCGCTCGACAGCCCCTTGGAAGGGGTGTATATTTGCACCTAAGTCGTTGAGAAGTTTGGTGGACGCACTAGGGCTCGAACCTAGGACCCGCTGATTAAGAGTCAGCTGCTCTACCAACTGAGCTATGCGTCCATTCCGATCTGGTCGGAAACCCGCGAAACCGTGCCGCAGACGGCCCTTGATTCGCGTGAGGCGCTGCATTTAGCGGCTCTCGCTCCGATGGCAAGAGCCTATTCGCGAAAACCCGCGATCAGTTCGCCAGGCCGCGGCGCGGGGCGTCCTGGTTCCAGCGGTTGACCATCATCAACAGGCCGATGCAGATCATGTTGGTCATCATCGATGAGCCGCCATGGCTCATCCACGGCAGGGGAATGCCCTTGGCCGGCGCCATGCCCATCACCATCAGCAGATTGATCGCGATGTAGAAGAAGATCGTCGCGGTCGCTCCTGCGGCGAGCAGGGCGCAGAAGCGGTCCTGCGATTCGCGCGAAACCTTGGTCCCCCACCACAGGATCATCCCGTACATCGCCAGCACGAACAGGCCGCCCATCAGCCCCCATTCCTCGGCCATGGTTGCGAAGACGAAATCGGTGTGCGGTTCGGGCAGATATTCGAGGTGGCTCTGGGTGCCGTTGTTGAAGCCCTTGCCGAACAAGCCGCCCGATCCGATCGCGATCTTGGACTGGGCGATGTGATAGCCTGCGCCGAGCGGATCGCTTTCGGGATCGAGAAAGGTCGTCACGCGGGCGCGCTGATAATCATGGAGCGCGAAGAAGAACACCAGCGGCATGGCCGCGACCAGCCCGCCGCCGGCCATCAGGAACCACCACAGGGGCAGGCCGGCAAAGAACATCACGACCACCCCGCCAAAAGCAATCGCCACCGAGGTGCCAAGATCGGGCTGCATCAGCACCAGGCCCATCGGCAGGGCGATCAGGCCGCCAGCCGGCACCAGCGAACGCCACGATCCGATCATGCCGGGCGGCAGGGTCTCGTAGAAGCGCGCCATGGCCAGCACCACCGCTGGCTTCATCAGCTCCGAAGGCTGGATGCGAATCGGCCCGAATTCGAGCCAGCGCTGGCTCCCTCCGCCAACCGCGCCGACCACATCGACGCCGAGCAGCATCACCAGCACCATCAGATAGGCGGGGTAAGTCAGAACCCGCACCGCCTCGCGCGGCATGGAGGCGATGATCCCGGTCATCACCATGAACACCCCGAAGCGGATGAAATGTGAGGTGGCAAAGGGCTGCATCGAACCGCCGCCCGCCGAATAGAGCACCAGCCCGCCAAAACAGGTGAGCAGCAGCACCGGGATCAGCATTTCCCAGGGCTGGCGGGCCATCGGCGCAGGGACGATCCCGGTCGCGCCGCCAAGGGTGGTGTTGTTCATTGCGGCGTGCTCCCGGTCGCGGCGGCAGCGGGAGCTGCAGGCGCAGGGGCAGGGGCGGCGGCAGCGGCGGCGGGCGCTGCGGGATCAGTCGGAGCCGTACCCGTCGTTGCCCCAGGGGTGCTCGAAGGATTGGCTTCGGGTCTTGGGGCGATCACCTGGTTGGCGATGGCTTCCGATTGCTGCGCAGCCAGGCGGGCTTCGGCCTCGACCCGGTCGAAGATATCCTCCTCGCGCCGCGGCGGACGGCTGACAGTCGTGCCGCGCGCTGCGGCATAGGCCGCGTAACGCGCATCGAGCCGCTGCTGCGCGGTGCCGCCCCATCCGGCCTCGAGCGAGCGCAGCGCGTCCATCCCCTTGGCCGGATCGAACAGGAAGGTCATCACATCGCGCGCAATCGGATAGGCCGCGCCCGAGCCGCCGCCATGCTCGATCACCACCGCGCCCGCATAGCGCGGGTTGTCATAGGGGGCGAAGAAGATGAACAAGCCGTGGTCGCGATATTTCCAAGGGCCGGATTTGCCGTTCGAGATCGACAGCGAGACGACCTGCGCCGTGCCCGTCTTTCCCGCCATCAGCGTACCATCGATCGGCAGCCGCGCGCGGCCGGCCGTGCCGGGACCATTGACGACATCGCTCATTGCCTTGCGGACATATTCCACCTGCTCGGAGGGGAAGTCGATATTGTCGAAGCCCTTGGGCGCGGTCTCGAGGTTCAGGCGCGGCATCACGTGGCGCCCGGTCGCAAGCCGCGATGCCATCACTGCCAGCTGCAGCGGGTTCGAGAGCATGTAGCCCTGCCCGATGGTGGCGTTGACCGTGTCGAAGGTCTGCCACTCGCGGCCCCATTTCTTCATCTTCCACGCCGGATCGGGCACGGTGCCGTAGAACTGGCTGATGACGGGGAGCGGGAATTCCTGCCCCATGCCGCAGCGCCGGGCCATGGCCGCAATCGGGTCCATCCCGACCCGCTGGGCCATTGCGTAGAAATAGACGTCGCAGGACTGGTAGATGCCCTTGGCCATGTTGACCGCGCCATGCCCGCGCCGGTTCCAGCAGCCGAATACGCGATTGCCGACGCGCAGGCCCCCGCCGCAGAACACGGTCTCTTCCGGATCGACACCGGCCTGCATCAGCGCCATCGACACCATCGGCTTGACGGTCGAGCCGGGCGGATAGAGCCCCTTCAGAACCTTGTTGCGCAGCGGGACGCGCTCGTCCTCGCTCAGCATCGCATATTCCACCCCGCCGATGCCGTCGGAAAAGGAATTGGGATCGAAGCTGGGCATCGAGGCCATGCACAGGACGTCACCGCTGCGGCAGTCCATCACCACCACCGAGCCGCTTTCCAGTCCAATGCGGCGTGCAGCGTAGTCCTGCAAAGGGCCGTCGATAGTGAGCCGGATCGGCTGCCCCTGGACATCCTCGCGGGTTTCGAGATCGCGCACGATACGCCCGCCCGCGGTCACTTCCACCCGCCGTGCGCCGGGCACACCGCGCAGATCCTTCTCGAACTTCTTCTCGAGCCCGTCCTTGCCGATCTTGTAGCCCGGCGTGATCAGCAGCGGATTGGGGTCTGCCTTGAACTCCTCGGCCGAGGCCGGGCCGACATAGCCGATCAGATGGCCGACGCTGCACCCGGTCGGATAGAAGCGCGAAAAGCCGCGCTGCGGCACCACGCCTTGCAGATCGGGCAAGCGCACGCTGACGGCGGCGAATTGTTCGTAATCGAGCCCGCTGGCGACCTCGACAGGTTGGAAGCCGCGCGCCTCGGCGACCTTGGCCTTGATGTCGGCGATCCGCGCAGGCTCGAGGCTGAGGAGGGTGCCGAGGCGGTCGATTGTGGCTTCGGGATCGGACAGGCGCTCGGGAATGATGTCGACGCGGAAGTCAGCGCGGTTCGAGGCGAGCGGTGCGCCGTCGCGATCAAGGATCCACCCGCGCCGCGGCGGAATGAGGGTGAGATTGACGCGGTTGCTCTCGGACTCGAGGCGGTATTTCTCGTTCTCGGCAATCGCCAGATAGCCCATGCGCGCGGCCAGCAGTACGCCGATCCCGCCTTGCACCGTGCCGATCAGCACAGAGCGCCGCTCGAAGGATGAGCGCAGGATCGAGGCGTTGATCATTTTGGCAGGGCGGGAAGCGCCCTTGCCGCTGAGGAACGGCAGCTTCACCCGATTCTCCGTGCGCGGGCGAGCCGGAAACGGTCAAGACTGGCCACCATACGCGCCAGTATCGGATAGAGCAGCACCGACAGCAAGGCCTGCGGCATGGCTACCACCAGCATTTCCGGTGTCAGCTTGGCGCCCGACAGCATCAGGCTGGCGAGCCAGACGATGGTGGCCGCGAGCCCGGCGGAGAACCAGTCCTGGAAGAAGCCGCGCCACGGAAAGCGCGCCTCGATCAGTTCGATCGCGATCAGCGCGAGCGACCACAGCAGCATGGCGCTGCCGAAAGGCTGGCCGCTGAACAGATCGTCGAACGCTCCAAGCGGCGCGCCGATCCACAGTGGCAACAGGCCCGGTCGCACCATCCGCCATGCGAGCAGCATGAGCAAACCCAGCGGTGGTACCAGCGGCATCACATCGGCCAGCACCAGTGCCGGTAGCAGCGATGCCAGCATGATCGAGACATAGGGTACCAGCCCTGCGCGGAGCGGGGACTGGGTGCGGTTGATGCGGCTGCCATAGCGATCGGAGCGGGCGTTCGGATTGAGCCGCTCCATCAGTCGCTGTCCTCGAGGGCAGCGGCATCGGACGCACTCGGTGCGGGGGAGGGAACAGAGGTTGCCGGCGCCGGGTCAAGCGGCGCGCGTGCCGATTGCAGCGCGGCCACAGCTTCGGGCTGATGGACCGGCTCGACCGCGACAAAGCCGATCGCCGAAGGTTCGGCCACCAGCCGCGCCAGCCCGCCATCGGGCGTGGTCTTGGTGATGATCGCCACCGCGACGCCGGGCCGGTAATAACCGCCCGCACCGCTGGTCACCATCAGATCGCCGGGCTTCAGGGGATTGATCCCGAGATTGACCAGCCGCACCCGCAGCATCCCGTCGCCGCGCCCCTCGGCAAAGGCGACGACATCGCCCTTGGCGCGGCGCACCGGCAGCACGCTTTCGCTATCGGTCAGCAGCAACACGCGCGAAGCCTTGCGCCCGGTTTCGAGCACGCGGCCGATCACCCCGCGCTCGGACATCACTGGCATGCCTTCGGCAACGCCATCGCTGCTGCCCGCGCCAAGATAGGCAAGGCGGCGTCCGCTGGTGGCGCTGGAACCGACCAGCCGCGCCACGGCGACCGGCTTTACGTCCTTGTCGCCAAGCCCGAGCAGCGCCTTCAAACGGCGGTTCTCGTCCTTCACCGCCTCGGCCTCGGCCAGACGGATGCGGGCAAGCTCCATTTCCTCGCGCAGCGCCGCGTTCTGGCTTCCGGCGCGGAAATAGGCGGTGATGCCGCTGAACAGGCCCTG
Organism: Erythrobacter sp.; assembly: GCF_035194505.1. Lineage (NCBI taxonomy): Bacteria > Pseudomonadati > Pseudomonadota > Alphaproteobacteria > Sphingomonadales > Erythrobacteraceae > Erythrobacter > Erythrobacter sp. The sequence continues at coordinate 480,524 of NZ_CP136573.1, forward strand.
CCGCCCATTGCGCATGGCGGCGCTGGCCTCGCCTGCTGGGGCAACGATGTCGCCCGCCAGCCCGCGCAAAGGGGCAAAGGCGGTGGGTTGCCACAAGGACAGCATCAGGAGCGCAAGGCCCGCCAGCGCACCGGTGCCCGCCAGCAGATAGGCGGCGAACACCGAGAACTGTGCCTTCTTCGAGAAGCCCGACCGTCGCGATGAAGGCGGCGCCATGGCTTTTCCGTCCCTTCTGCCAGATCCCCCGGCGTCAGGCCGATGGGGCTTACGCCGTCATCAGCACGCCGCGGTAGACCGGATCCTCCATCGCCCGGCCGGTGCCGATGGCGACACAGGTGAGCGGATCCTCGGCGACCGAAACCGGCAGGCCGGTCTCCTCGCGCAGGTGCTCGTCCAGACGGCGGATCAGCGCGCCGCCGCCGGTCAGCACAATGCCCTGGTCGACGATGTCGGCAGCCAGTTCCGGCGCGGTGTTTTCCAGCGCGATGCGCACGCCTTCGACGATCGCGCCGATCGGTTCGCTGAGCGCCTCGGCAACATGCGCCTGGTTGATGGTGATTTCCTTGGGCACGCCGTTGACGAGATCGCGGCCCTTGAGCGTGATCGTCTCGCCGATCCCGTCCTCGGGGATCATGGCGATGCCGTAATCCTTCTTGATCCGCTCCGCCGTGGCATCGCCGATCAGCAGGTTGTGGTGACGGCGCACATAGCTGACGATGGCCTCGTCCATCTTGTCACCCCCGGTGCGAACCGAGGTGGTGTAAGCAAGGCCGCGCAAGGAGAGCACGGCGACTTCGGTGGTGCCTCCGCCAATATCGACCACCATCGAGCCGACCGGCTCGGTCACCGGCATGTCGGCGCCGATGGCCGCAGCCATAGGCTCGAGGATCAGGTGCACTTCGGATGCGCCCGCATTGGAGGCCGCATCGCGGATCGCGCGCTTTTCGACCGAGGTCGAGCCCGAGGGCACGCAGATCACGATTTCGGGATAGCGGAACAGGTTGCGCTTCCCGTGGACCTTGCGGATGAAGTGCTTGATCATCTCTTCGGCGATTTCGATGTCGGCAATCACGCCGTCGCGCAGCGGGCGGATCGCCTCGATGCTGTCGGGGGTCTTGCCCATCATCATCTTGGCATCATCGCCCACGGCCTTCACGCGCTTGATCCCGTTGATCGTCTCGATCGCGACCACCGACGGCTCGTTCAGCACGATCCCCTGATCCTGCACATAGACGAGGGTGTTGGCGGTCCCGAGATCGATCGCCATGTTCTGCGAGCCGAACTTGAAGAGATTGGACAGGAAGCTCATGTCGGTTGGTGTTCCAATGGTGGCGGGGCAGGACTGCAGGCCATAGATGGGGATGGCTGCAGGGGTTTTCGACCCGGTTGTGACATCAAGCGCCCCGCCTAGCGAATCCGCAGCCAAAAGGCCAAAATAATTGTGGCTGTCCTTGGTGATTTCTGGGCCTTCACCCTCGTTTTTGCGACCGCCGACGGCTAGCGTGCGACAAATGCCCGAAATCCGCCGCCTCCCGTCCGCTCTGGTGAACCGCATTGCTGCGGGCGAGGTGGTCGAACGCCCGGCTGCCGCGCTGAAAGAGCTCGTCGAGAACGCGATTGACGCCGGTGCGCGGCGAATCGGCGTGGTGCTGGCCGATGGCGGTCTCGCCCGGATCGAAGTGGTCGATGACGGCTGCGGCATGGGCCCTGAAGGCATGGCGCTGGCGCTGGAACGGCACGCGACTTCCAAGCTGCCCGATTCGCTGATCGGCCCGGATGGCGCGATCGAACTGGTGACCACCCTGGGCTTTCGCGGCGAGGCGCTGCCCAGCATCGCCAGCGTCGCACGGTTGACCATCGAGAGCCGCGAGGCTGGCGCACAGGAAGGCTGGCGCCGCATGGTGGATCATGGCGCCTTGCTGGCGGACGAGCCCGCCGCGCTGCCGCCCGGCACCCGCGTGCGGGTCGAGGAGTTGTTCGCCAAGGTCCCCGCGCGCCGCAAGTTCCTGCGCTCGGCCCGCAGCGAATATGTCGCCTGCCTCGATGTGGTGCGCCGCCTTGCCATGGCGCGGCCTGATGTGGGCTTCACGCTGGAAACGGCAGGCGAGGGGGCCAAGCGCACGGTGCTGTCGCTTCAGGCCGGTGAGGAGTTGGCGACCCGCGTGGCGCGGATCATCGCGCACGAGCTGAAGGACAATTCGGTCGCAATCGAACTCGCGCGCGAAACGCCGCACGGGGTGATGCGGCTGACCGGCGTGGCGGGCCTGCCGACCTGGAACCGCGGCGTGGCCGATCACCAGTACCTCTTCGTCAATGGCCGCCCGGTGAAGGACCGCCTGCTGGTGGGCGCAGTGCGCGGGGCCTATGCCGACATGCTGGCGCGTGATCGCCACGCGGTGCTGGCGCTGTTCCTCGATCTGCCGCCGCAGGATGTCGATGTGAACGTCCACCCGGCCAAGACCGAAGTGCGGTTCCGCGACAGCGCCGGGGTGCGCGGGTTCATCGTCTCGGGGCTGCGGCAGGCGCTGGCGACGGGCGACCGGCGCTCTGCGCAGACACCCGACAGGGGCGCAATGGCGCGGTGGCAGGCAGAGCCGGTTACTACCGCTCCCGCTTCTGCATCGCCGCTGTTGGAAAGCATCTTCTCCGGACGAGACTGGACCGCGCCGCAACCGCGCCTCGGCGAAGCGCGCCCTGCATGGACCGCGCCGTTGGCCCAGCCACAGGGCCGCGCCGAAGAAGCCGCGCCTGTTCCAGCTGAGGCACAGAGTTACCCCCTCGGCATCGCGCGCGGGCAAGTGGCGAACACCTATATCGTCGCGGAAGCGCCGGACGGGCTGGTGCTGGTCGACCAGCACGCCGCGCATGAACGCCTCGTGCTCGAACGCCTTCGCGCCGCCGGTGCCGCCGACGATGTACGGCGCAGTCAGGCCTTGCTGGTCCCCGATGTGGTCGAGCTGGACGAGGTCGATTGCGACCGCTTGGAGGACGCGGCGGAAGGCCTCGCGCGCTACGGCCTCGTGATCGAACGCTTCGGGCCAAGCGCCATGCTGGTCCGAGCGCTCCCTGCCGCCCTTCCCAAGGCTGATAGCACCGCGCTGCTACGCGACCTTGCCGACGATATCGCCAAGCATGGCAAGCAGGAGGACAGCGGCGCGTTGCTGCTCGCCGAGCGCCTAGAACTCGTGCTCGCGACCATGGCCTGCCACGGATCGGTGCGGGCAGGGCGCACGCTCAGCGTAGCGGAGATGAACGCCCTGCTGCGCGAGATGGAAGCCACCCCGCGCTCAGGCCAGTGCAATCATGGCCGCCCGACTTGGGTGAAGCTCAGCATGGAAGACGTCGAGAAGCTGTTCGGGCGGCATTGAGCCACCGCCGCACCCTCAAACGTTGAACTTGAAGAGCAGCACGTCGCCGTCCTGCACGACATATTCCTTGCCTTCCTGCCGCAGCTTGCCCGCTTCCTTCGCGCCCGCTTCGCCGCCGAGGGCGATGTAGTCCTCGTAGGCGATGGTCTCGGCGCGGATGAAGCCGCGTTCGAAGTCTGAGTGGATTTCGCCGGCTGCCTGCGGGGCCTTGGCGCCATCGGGGAAGGTCCAGGCGCGGGCTTCCTTGGGGCCGCAGGTGAAGAAGGTCTTGAGGCCTAGCAGCTTGTATCCGGCGCGGATCACGCGGGCGAGACCGCTTTCGGTGAGACCGAGGGCTTCGAGGAATTCAGCCCGGTCTTCCACCGGCATGGCGACCAGTTCGGCCTCGATCGCAGCCGAAACGACCACGGCCTGCGCGCCTTCGGCCGCCGCCTTGGCGAAGACCTTGGCCGAGAGCTCGTTGCCCTCTGCCGCGTCTTCTTCCGCCACATTGCACACGTAAAGCACGGGCTTGGCGGTGAGCAGCTGGGCCTGCTTGAACAGGCGGGCTTCCTCGTCATCAGCTGGCACAGTGAGGCGCGCGGGCTTGCCGTCGCGCAGCAGCTCAAGCGCCTGTCCGAGCACGCTCGCCATCGCCTTGGCTTCCTTGTCGCCCGCTGCCCCGCGCTTGGCCGCCGCGGGCACACGCTTTTCGAGACTTTCGAGATCGGACAGCATCAGCTCGGTCTCGACCACTTCGGCGTCCGCAATGGGATCGACCTTGTTGGCGACATGCTGGATGTCGTCATCCTCGAAGCAGCGCAGCACATGAACCACCGCGTCAACCTCGCGGATATTGCCGAGGAACTGGTTGCCCAGCCCTTCGCCCTTGCTCGCGCCCTTCACGAGGCCCGCAATGTCGACAAAGCCGAGCTGGGTCTCGATGATCTTGGCGCTCTTGGCGATTGCGGCGATCTTCTGCAGGCGCTCGTCCGGCACGGCGACCTGCCCGACATTGGGTTCAATGGTGCAGAAGGGATAATTGGCCGCCTGCGCCGCCTGCGTCTCGGTGAGCGCATTGAACAAAGTGGACTTGCCCACATTCGGCAGGCCGACGATCCCGCAACGGAAACCCATGATGATTGTGCCTTGGCTAGCTGGAAAGGGCAGGCCCTTAGCGCCGCTTGGCCGCCATGGCCAGAGCGTCAGCTATCATGCACCGCACGGATCAGCGGGCCATAGGGCGAATTGCCGAGCCATTCGCTCTGCACCTTTGCGGTCACTTCGTTGATCGGCACCTGCGGCTTGTTCCCGGGCGAGACCGGCAGACGCAGTGGGCGCGTGCCGGGGGCCTGTGCGATCAGGCCGGAAATGGCGTGGGCGACATCCATCGGATCATTGCGGCGGCCCGAGCCGTCCTCCTTGCCCATCTGTGCCACCTGCTGCGGGTAGCCGTCGGTGTACTTCGCATCGGCCCGTTCCTTGAGCGCGACGGAATAGGCATTGCGGTTGACCCACACCCGCGTCGGATAGCCGCCCGGCTCGATGATCGAGACGTCGATATTGTGCGGCACGAGTTCATAGGCGAGCTGTTCGCTCATCGCCTCCAATGCGAATTTGGTGGCAGAATAATGTCCTGAATACGGCGTGATAACGCGCCCCAGCTGGCTGGATATCTGGATGATCTGGCCCGCGCCCTTCTGCCGCATCCCCGGCAGCACCGCGCGCGCCATGCGGTGGGGCCCGAAGACATTGGTCTCGAACATCAGGCGGGTGGCCTCCATGTCCTGCACCTCGATCGGGGAGGTGATGCCGATGCCGGCATTGTTGACCAGCACATCGATGGGGCCGTCGTTCATCTCCATCGCCATCTCGACGCCGCGCGCGCAGCTTTCATCCGAGGACACGTCGATCCCGATGATCGCGATGGCGAGCCGGTCCATGCGCGCGATTTCGGCAAGCTCGAAGCCTTCGGGCCGCGGGAGCCCGCGCATTGAGGCAAACACGCGCGCGCCTTGCCGCGCCAGCAATTCCGCCGCGAGCCGCCCGAAGCCCGAGGAGCAGCCGGTGATCAGCACGCTCTTTCCGGCAAGGCTGACCGCGGGACTGCTTCCCTCGTCAGCGGCCATCGCCCGGGTGCCGGCGACCAGCGAGGCGGTGGCGGCGGCTCCGGCAAGCAGCGTGCGGCGGTCGAGGGTCATGGGGCAATCCTTGGCTGGCGAATATCAGGCGAGGTTATTGGCTTTGCGCCATTGTGCAAGCGCATCCGGCGAGCGCAGGCGGATCACCTTGTCGGCATAGGGCGCGATATGCGCTTCGGTGCGCACGCGCGGACCGGTGTTCCAGTTCATCACATACCAGAAGAAGGCGAGGTCGAAGCGCTCGGGGCAGCCTTCGGGCACGTCGGGCCGCGATTGGCCGCGCAGGGTGACGATCCGCTTGATCAGCCGCGCAAGGCACAGGCGGATCGGGAAGTCGAGATAGATCACCGTGTCCGCCCGTTCGAGCCGCGGGGGAAGGACGCTTCCGTAATTGCCCTCGATCAGCCAGCGCTCGCCCGCCACCGCCTCGGCCAGACGGGCGCGCAGTTCGGCCTTTTCGGTCTCGACCCAGCCTGCCTGCCAGCCGAGCTGGTCCATATGGATCAGCGGCAGGCCCATGCGCGGAGCAAGCTCGCGGGCTAGGGTGCTTTTGCCCGAACCGCAGGGGCCGATGATGATGACGCGGTTCATGTGGTGCTCGTTTCCGTCTGCTGACGCTTCAGATATTCGCGCCGCTTGCGCTTCAAATAGGCGGTCAGCGCGATGCCGCCCTTTTCCATGCCGGGGTGGATGAGATAGCCCTTCACCCATAAATTGCACCAGTGGCGGACAGGCAGGTTCGAGCCGTCCACTTCGATGCCGACATGATAACCGGGCGCGCGATAATTGTGCCGCTTGGTGATCTGCGTGATCTCGTCCCAGGTGATGTCATGGGTGTAGAGATTGCCGATGATTCTCAGCCCCCGCGCATCGAGCTCCACCCGGTAGGTGAACAGCGCATTGAGTGCGATCACGAAGGCCAGCCCCATCACGCCCGACCCGATCAACAGGATGGGCGCTCTCCACCATCCGCCCGGCTCGGCGAGGATATCAACGGCGGCCATGGCCATGACGGCACAAAGCACCGGAAACACGCCGATCGGGATAAGCATCATGCAATGCGCCCACCAGCGCCGCCGGATGGTGATGACGCTGCCGGACATGGTCAGTCCTCAAGGATCGGCAGCAACCGGGAATCGCTAATTGCAGCCGTGCGGTGGGCGGTGATGCGCTGGCTTTCGGGATCGCTGGCAAAGGCAAGAAACGCTGCCTTGCTCGCCTGCCGAACCAGAAGCACGTGATCCCAGTTCTCGTCTTGCGGACCAATCAGGAACGGCGCGCACGTTCCCGAAAACAGCACTGCGCCGCCGCTCGCTTCCAGCAGGGGCAACATCTCGCGCATGTAGCGGGCATAGGCTTCCCGCCCGGTCGTGCCTCCGGCGGGTTCGAGTTCGGGCGCATGGGAATAGTCGGCCCGCTCGCGGAACCGGAGCAAGTTGAGCATCAGCACCGGGCCTCTATCCGGCGATCCGAAGAACGCGGCGCCCTGCTGCGAGCTGACGTCGAGATAGGCGCGCGCTTTAATCATGGGGATCAGTCCTGCATCCTCAGCGCCACATCATTCATGAAGCGCACGTCATCACCCTTGGCGAGCCACTCCGCCTCCGAACCGATCGCGCCGAGCATGGCGACGAGATCGTCCTGTTCGTCCTTCGCAAAGTTGCCGAGCACATGGCCGGTGACCCTGTCCTTGTGCCCCGGGTGGCCGATGCCGAGCCGGATGCGGCGGAATTCGGGTCCGCAATGCTGGTCGATGGAGCGCAGGCCATTGTGGCCCGCATGTCCGCCGCCCTGCTTCACCTTGACCTTGAAGGGGGCAAGATCAAGCTCGTCGTGGAACACGGTGAGCGCGTCCGTGCCAAGCTTGTAGAAGCGCAGCGCCTCGCCCACCGCCCGGCCGCTTTCGTTCATGAAGGTCGCAGGCTTCAGCAGCAGCACCTTGCTTGTGCCGATCCGCCCCTCCTGCGCCCAGCTGGAGAACTTCTTTTGCACGGGGCCGAAAGCATGCATCTCGGCAATGACGTCCACCGCCATGAAGCCGACATTGTGCCGGTGGAGCGCATAGCGCGGTCCGGGATTTCCGAGGCCGACCCAGATCTGCATGATGTGCTCCTACTTGCCTCCCGCATAAAACGAAACGCCGGACTTCCCGTAAAGGAAGCCCGGCGTCGATAAGCCATGAATGGCATCGCGTCGCTTAAGCGGCGGCTTCGCCTTCGCTGCTCTTGAGGCCCGACGGGGCGATCACGGTGGCGATGGTGAAATCGCGGTCGGTGATCACGCTCGACACGCCCTTGGGCAGGGTCACGCTGCTGATGTGGATCGAATCGCCGATTTCGCGGCCGGTCACATCGATCTGGATTTCTTCAGGGATGTCGGCGTTGGGGCACAGCAGATCAAGCTCGTGGCGCACGATGTTGAGCACGCCGCCCTTCTTGAGGCCCGGCGAGGCGTCTTCGTTGACGAACACCACCGGCACGGACACTTCGACCTTGCTGTCGCCGGTCAGGCGCAGGAAGTCGACGTGAAGCGGGCGGTCGGTCACCGGGTGGAACGCAACATCCTTGGGCAGAGTGCGAATGGTCTTGCCACCGATCTCGATGTTGACGATCGAGTTCATGAAGTGGCCGGTGCCAAGCTGGCGCACCAGTTCCTTCTGCTCGACGTGGATCAGGGTGGGTTCTTCCTTGCCGCCATAAATGACAGCAGGGGTCCGACCATCGCGGCGAATTGCACGGGAGGCTCCCTTGCCAGCCCGTTCGCGCGCTTCAGCCGGCAGGGTAAGAGTCTCGCTCATACATTTGCCTTTCGAATGCGTGTTTGAAGTTCAGTCATCACGGCGCGACCGCCTCCAGGGATGACCGGAAGCGCCGAAGCGCGGGCCCTTAGAGAGGGAAAGGCGAAAAGGCAAGCCGATTGGGCCGGGTCAGGGGATGCGCGTGACACGGTATCCGCGCGCGCGCAAGCTGGCGGCAAGGCCGTCCGGGCCGATCAGATGCGCCGTGCCGACCGCCACCAACGGCTTTGGTTGCTGCGCCAGCATGGCGGCAATGCTGGCATCCCAGCGCCGGTTGCGCGCCACAAGCAGCGCCTCGCGCAGAGCCGGATCGGTCATGATCCCGGTCGTCCCGGCGGCCAGTAGGGTGGTCTCGTCACCCGTCAGCCATGCCTTGCGCAGTTGGAGAGCGCGGGTCTTGGCCGCTTCGGCATCGCCGACGACCGCTACCAGCATGGTGCGCTGGACGCTTTCGGGAAGGGTGTCGAAGATCGCGAGCTGGCCGGCTGCACCCTCTAGCTCGCGGACTTTGTCAGACGGGAAGCTGCGGATCAGCGCGCGGTCGACCCCGTTGGCAGGATCGCCTTCGGCATCGATCCGTGCGAGCATCAGGGCCGCAGCCCAGGTTTCGGTATCGGTAAAGCTGACCGCATCCATGCCGCCGCGCTCCAGCATGGCAGCAAGGCGAGGGCGCAGATCGGCGGGAAGGCGGGCGTCGAGCGGCGGAAGGCCGGGGGTGCGGGCGAGCGCCGAAAAGGTGCGCGCCACCCTGTCGCCATCGTCAAGCGCGGCAATCTCGACCACCAGAAAATCGGCATCGCCCGCGACCCTGGAGATCGCGGGCGTCTGCCACTCGGTGCCATCGGGGAGGGCGTGAATGGTGCCGAGCATCCAGCCCTCCACCGCGCCATCGCTGCTGGCGATTTCATAGAGCAGCGGGTTGGGGGGAGGCGCCGCTTGCTCCTCGCCGGGGGCATTGCTGCATCCGGCGAGGGCAAGGAGAAGGAGCGGGACGATGATCGCTGCAGAGCAACGTCCGATCATCGCCCGGATCGCAAGGGTCATTACTTGACCCGGGTCACGGCAATGCCCTTGCCGGCGAGGTAGTCCTGCACGCTCTTGGCGCCCGCAAGGTGGCCTGCGCCGACCGCGATGAAAATGGTGCCCGGCTTGTCGAGGCGGGTGTCGATCCACTCGGCCCAGTTGGCATTGCGGCTGTAGAGCAGCGCTTCGGCCACGGCCGGATCGCTCATGCCCTCGTTCATCACCGCAGCCAGGCCTTCGGCATCGCCCTCGGCCCATTCGGCGACCATGCGATCGAGCGTCGGCTTGACCTCGTCCATGCCCTCGACCGCTTCCATCATGAAGGCGACCTGCGCTTCGGTCGACATGCCGTTGAAAATGCCGAGCTGGAATTCGGCAGTCTCGAGCGCGCCCTGGCCCTTGGTCCCGGCCTTGCCGAGCAGCACCTTCTCGACCCCGCTATCGGGGGTGTAACCCTGCTGCATCAGCGGCAGCAGCGAGAGGGTGAGGCCGGCGAGCCACGGCTTGAGCGGATCGAAGGCAGCCGGCGGGGCGCCAAGCTTGGCAAGGCCGGCCTCATAGGCGGCAGTCTGCTCCGGGGTGAGCAGCGAGCGCAGGGTGGTGCCTCCCGGAAGCATGCCGAGCTTCATGGTGAGCTGCTGCATCTCGGCCTCGCTGGCCTTGTCCATCTTGATCTCGGTGACGATCATGTCCGAGCTGTCGAGCGCCTTGGCGATGGTGGTGTCATACCAGTCGATGCCCTGGGGCAGCACGTGCACCGTGCCGAACAGGTAGATCGTGGTGTCCTCGTCGGCGACCTTCCACAGCGCGGGGCCAGCCGGCTTGGCGGCAGGGGTGGCAGCGGCGGTTGTAGCGTGATTATCGGCCAGCGCAGGGCTGGCGGCAAACAGCGCCAGAGGTGCAGCGGTGAGAGCAAGGAGAGAGGTAAGTTTCATGGTGGTTCCTTTCTTGAGGGTATGAGAAAACAGCAGGCTAGTTAAGAAGAATTGCAATCGTGCGGTCGCGGTCAGGCCCGCCACCAGGCGTAGAGATAGGCGACCATCATCCCGACAAATCCGAGCAGCCACACTCCGAAGGGGTTCGGCGCGGAACCGAGCCCGCCAGCGTGAAGCACGGCCCACATCGGGAACCCTGCCAGCACCGCGACGCAGCCACCGGCGAAGCCGATAAGGTTATGCTCGCGCTTCATCTCGTCGATCGTCCGGAAGCCCCAGAGCGGCAGAACCGCAAAGCCGAACAGCACCAGTATCGCGAGCAGGATCGCCACCGCCGGATCGAGGGAGAGCTTGTCCCAGTCGTTGCTGAACAGGCTTCCGTCGCCCTGATCGAAGGCGCCGGTGACAAGCCCGATGATCCCGCCGACCATGACGGCAACGCCGAAATAGAGCATCTGGCGGCGCTGGCGCTGGCGGGTGCGCGCCTCGCCGGGGCCTTTGGTTTGGATTTCATCAGGGGTCATGCGCCGCCACAGCCGCAGGGCCGTAAAGGCAGCGGCGCCAATCGCGAGGGCGAGAGCACCGATGATGGCGAAATCCCGCGCAGCCGGATCACCCTTCTCGATCATCACACTGACGTAGCCAACCATGGCTGCGGCAAGGAAAAGCACCACGATGCCAGCGCCAAACGCCAAGACTATGCAGCCGAGCAACTGGAATCCTTCGGGCGCTTGGGAGTCGCTGCGAGGGGGATCAATATTCGTCATGGAAAATCTCCTCGATCCGCATGTCGAACAGACGCGCAATGCGGAAGGCGAGAGGAAGGGAAGGATCGTGCTTGCCGGTTTCGATGGCGTTGACGGCCTGGCGCGAGACATCGAGTCGTCCGGCCAGTTCCGCCTGGCTCCAGTCGCGTTCGGCGCGCAGCACCTTGAGGCGGTTTTTCACGGCCTCACATTCCCAGCGTTGTGGCAACCTTGGCGAGGATGCTGCCGATCGCATAGCCGCTCATGGCGAGCAGGGCGAGGGCGTGCAAGCGCTTGAGGCTGATCGTTTCGGTAAGGGTATTCATCAGGACACTCCATCAGGTTCGCCTGACCATATGTCAGGTATGCATGACTATATGTCGCGATTCGCTGACCATGTCAAGCAGTCCTGACTTTCTGTCGCTAGAACGTGACCATCGGTTCGCACATCCACGCTTTGCTGCACTGCGGCGTTGACGCTCAGGGGGTGTTCCGCCATGGCGAGCCGCCATGAGTGCTGCCCTGTCTTTTACCCCTGCACCGCGCGATCCTGCGCGCTCGTTTCAGGACATGATCCTGACGCTCCATGATTTCTGGAGCGCCAATGGCTGCGTCATCCTGCAGCCCTATGACATGCGTATGGGCGCGGGCACGTTTCACACCGCGACCACGCTGCGCGCCTTGGGGCCGGAGCCGTGGAATGCGGCCTTCGTCCAGCCCTGCCGCCGCCCAACCGACGGGCGCTATGGCGAGAACCCCAACCGGCTCCAGCATTACTATCAGTATCAGGTGATCCTGAAGCCTTCGCCGTCCGACATTCAGGAGCTCTATCTCCAGAGCCTCGCCGCGATCGGGATCGATCCGCTGGCGCACGACATCCGTTTCGTCGAGGACGATTGGGAAAGCCCGACATTGGGCGCATGGGGGCTGGGCTGGGAGGTCTGGTGTGATGGGATGGAAGTCACCCAGTTCACCTATTTCCAGCAGATGGGCGGCTTCGATTGCAAGCCCGTCGCGGGCGAGCTGACCTACGGGCTTGAGCGCTTGGCGATGTACATCCAGGGCGTCGACAACGTCTATGACCTCGCGTTCAACACGGCGGGCGTGAGTTACGGCGACGTGTTCCTCGAGAACGAGCGCCAGATGTCGAAGTGGAACTTCGAGGTCGCCGATACCGAGACCCTGTTCGAAGGCTTCCGCCGGGCCGAGGCCGAGTGTCTGCGCTCGCTCGAAGCGGGCGTGCCCATCGCCGCCTATGAACAGGCGATCGAGGCCAGCCACCTGTTCAACCTGTTGCAGGCGCGCGGCGTGATCTCGGTGCAGGAACGCGCCAGCTACATGGGCCGCGTGCGCGACCTCGCGCGCTCCTCCTGCGAGGCCTATGCCGCCAAGATGACGCCGGAATGGGAAGCGAAATATCCCGGGTGGAGTCTCGTCTGATGGCCGACTTCCTGTTCGAATTGCGCTGCGAGGAAATCCCCGCCCGGATGCAGCCCAAGGCCAAGGAAGACCTTGCGCGGCTGTTCACCGATGCGCTGGACAAGGCCGGGTTGAAGGCAGCGTCGGTTGAGGCCTTTGCCACGCCGCGCCGTCTGGCCCTGATTGCCAAGGACCTGCCGCTGGCGACCGCGGCTGTGAGCGAGGAAACAAAGGGCCCCAAGGTTGGCGCGCCGCCGCAGGCACTCGAGGGATTTCTGCGCAAGGTCGGCCTCACCGCTGAGCAGCTGACCGAGCGTGACGGCGTCTATTTCGCCGTTGTCGAGAAGCAGGGCCGCGACACTGCCGAGGTGCTGGCCGAAACCATCCCCGCGATCATCCACGCCTTTCCCTGGCCCAAGTCGATGCGCTGGGGCGCAGCTTCGCTCACCACCGAAAGCTTGCGCTGGGTGCGCCCGCTTTCGGGGATCATCGCGCTGCTCGATGGCGCGGTGGTGCCTTGCGAGGTTGACGGGATTGCGAGCGGCCGCACCACCATGGGGCATCGCTTCCACCATTCCGGCCCGGTCGAGATCGCCGACGCAGGCTCCTATGTCGAAACCCTGCGCGCCGCCCATGTGATCGTCCATTTCTCCGAACGCTGCCAGCGCATCCGCGAAGGCGCGGCGAAGGCTGCGGCTGAGGCTGGCTTGACGCTGGTCGCCGACGAAGGCCTGGTGATCGAGAACGCGGGCCTTACTGAATGGCCCGTGCCGCTGCTCGGCCGGTTCGACGAGACCTTCCTCGACGTGCCGCCCGAAGTCATCCAGCTTACCGCGCGGGTGAACCAGAAGTATTTCGTGTGCGAGGATAGCGCCAAGGATTCGGGGGGCAAGCTCGCCAACGCCTTCGTCTGCACCGCGAACATCGATCCGGTCGACCCCGCCGTGGTGGTGGACGGCAACCGCAAGGTGCTCGCGGCGCGGCTGTCGGACGCGCGTTTCTTCTGGGAGCAGGACCAGAAGACGCCGCTCGCAGTTCATGCCGAAAAGCTTGCGCGCATCACCTTCCACGAGAAGCTCGGCACCGTCGCCGACAAGGTCGAGCGCGTGGCCAAGCTGGCGCGCTGGCTGTGCGAGGAGGGGATTGTCGCAGGCGACCCCGCACTGGCCGAACAAGCCGCGCGCCTGTGCAAGGCCGATCTCGTCACCGAAATGGTCGGCGAGTTCCCCGAATTGCAGGGCCTTATGGGCGGCTACTACGCCGCGAAGGAAGGTTTGACGTCTGAGGTCGCCGAGGCGATCCGCGATCACTACAAGCCGGTCGGGCAGGGCGATGACGTGCCGACCGCGCCGGTGACGGTGGCTGTGAGCCTAGCGGACAAGCTGGATACGCTGCGCAGCTTCTTCGCGATTGACGAAAAGCCCACCGGCTCGAAGGATCCCTTCGCGCTGCGCCGTGCTGCGCTTGGCATTATCCGCATCATCACCGAAAACGGGTTGCGGATGGGTGTTGCCGAGGGCGAACTCCTCGACTTCTTCGCTGACCGCCTCAAGGTCCAGCAGCGCGAAGCCGGTGTCCGCCACGACCTGATCGACGCAGTGTTCGCGCTCGGCGGGGAGGACGATCTCGTCCGCTTGCTCGCCCGCGTCCATGCGCTGCAAGCCTTCGTCACCACCGAGGACGGCACCAACCTCCTCGCGGGCTACAAGCGCGCGGCCAATATCCTCAAGAAGGAAGGCTTCGAGGGGAAGGGCGAATTGGCAGCTATCGCCTACACGCCCGATCCGGCAGAGGCCGCGTTGATCGCCGCGCTCGCGGACGCCGCGCCGCGTGCTGCGGCGGCTGTGGATGCGGAGCAATTCGCCGATGCGATGGCTGCGCTCGCCAGCTTGCGTGCGCCTATCGATCGCTTCTTTGAAGACGTCACCGTCAACGATGCCGATCCGTACAAGCGCACCGCGCGCCTCGCGCTGCTGGGCGCGTTCCGCGATGCTGTCCACCGGGTTGCCGATTTCAGCCGCATTGAAGGATGATCCTTCTCGCCTCTCCACCATTCCAGCGGGAACTGCCATGACGTTGAAGACGGTCTATGTATTCGGAGGCTCTGCCGACCATTCTGACCCGCGCCAGAAGGACAAGACCATCGTCGGCGGCAAGGGCGCGAACCTTGCCGAGATGGCCAGCATCGGCCTGCCGGTGCCCCCGGGCTTCACCATCACGACCGAGGAATGCATCGCCTATCTGAAGGATGGCGCGGATTTCTCTGATGGTTTGCGCAGTGCGGTCGCGTCGGCTCTGACCCATGTCGAGGCCACCGTTGGCAAGAATTTCGGCGATGCCGCCGATCCGCTGCTGGTGTCGGTGCGTTCGGGTGCGCGGGTGTCGATGCCCGGGATGATGGACACCGTGCTCAACCTCGGGCTCAATGATGCGACCGTGGAAGGGCTCTCGGCCTCCAGTGGCGATGCGCGTTTCGCGTGGGACAGCTACCGCCGCTTCATCCAGATGTATTCGGACGTGGTGCTCGGCATTGATCACGGGCTGTTCGAGGAAGCGCTGGAGATCGCCAAGGAAGACAAGGGCTTCTACAACGATACCGAATTGAACGCCGCCGATTGGCAGGCGCTGGTGCACGAATACAAGGGCATCGTCGCGGACGAACTCGGCAAGCCTTTCCCGCAGGATGTGCACGAACAGCTGTGGGGCGCGATCCGCGCCGTGTTTGACAGCTGGGATTCTGACCGCGCCAAGGTCTACCGCCGGTTGAACGATATTCCGGGCGACTGGGGCACTGCGGTCAACGTTCAGGCGATGGTGTTCGGCAACATGGGCGAGACCAGCGCCACCGGCGTTGCCTTCACCCGCGATCCGGCCACCGGCAACCGCGCCTATTACGGCGAATATCTGATTAATGCGCAGGGCGAGGACGTGGTGGCGGGGATCCGCACGCCGCAATACCTCACCCTAGCCGCACGCGAGGCCGCCGGGGCCAAGCCGCTCTCGATGGAAGAGGCGCTGCCGGAGGCCTATGCCGAGCTCGCCCGCGTCTTCGATCTGCTCGAACTGCACTACAAGGACATGCAGGACATCGAGTTCACCGTTGAACGCGGCAAGCTGTGGATGCTCCAGACCCGTTCGGGCAAGCGCACTGCCAAGGCTGCACTCAAGATGGCGGTCGAGATGGTGGGCGAAGGCCTGATCGACGAGCGCGAGGCGGTGCGGCGGGTCGATCCGATGGCGCTCGATCAGCTCCTCCACCCCACGCTCGATCCCAAGGCCGAGCGACACGTGCTGACCACCGGCCTGCCTGCATCGCCGGGCGCGGCGGCGGGCAAGATCGTGCTTGATGCTGATACGGCGGAGCAATGGGCCGGGCGCGGTGAGAAGGTCATTCTGGTGCGGGTCGAGACCTCGCCCGAGGACATTCACGGCATGCACGCAGCCCAAGGCATCCTGACGGCGCGCGGCGGCATGACGAGCCACGCTGCCGTGGTTGCGCGCGGGATGGGCCGGCCTTGCGTCTCGGGTGCAGGTGCGGTTTCGATTGACCGGGCGAGCCGCAGCTTGCGCATCGGTTCGACCGAGCTGAAGGAAGGCGATGCCATCACGCTCGACGGGGCGACGGGGCAGGTGATGCTCGGCATTGTGCCGACGGTCGAGCCGGAGCTGGCTGGCGATTTTGGCGTGCTGATGGTGTGGGCGGACAAGCTGCGGCGCATGAAGGTGCGCACCAATGCCGAAACGCCTGACGATTGCCGGATGGCGCGCCAGTTCGGCGCGGAAGGCATCGGGCTGTGCCGCACCGAGCATATGTTCTTCGAGGCAAGCCGCATCAGCGCGGTGCGCCAGATGATCCTCGCCGATGACGAGGCCGGCCGCCGCCGCGCGCTCGAAAAGCTGCTGCCCGAACAGCGCGCCGATTTCACCGCGATCTTCGAGGTGATGGCGGGTCTGCCTTGTACAATCCGTCTGCTCGATCCGCCGCTCCACGAATTCCTGCCCCATGCGGACGAGGAATTCGCCGAACTGGCCGATGCCACCGGCCTCGGAGTCGATCACTTAAAGCGCCGTGCGGGTGAACTGCATGAATTCAACCCGATGCTCGGCCACCGCGGCTGCCGCCTCGGCATAACCTTCCCCGAAATCTACGAGATGCAGGCGCGCGCGATCTTCGAGGCCGCCTGTGCGGTGAAGACCGCGAGCGGCGAGGCGCCGCTGCCTGAGATCATGATCCCGCTGGTCGCCACCAAGCGTGAGTTGGCGCTGCTGCGCGCGCTGGTCGAGCGCACGGCGGACGCGGTGTTCCTCGAAACCGGCGTGCGGGTCGATTATCTCGTGGGCACCATGATCGAACTGCCGCGCGCCGCGCTGATGGCGGGCGAGATTGCCGAAGAGGGCGCGTTCTTCTCCTTCGGCACCAATGATTTGACGCAGACCACCATCGGCGTCAGCCGCGACGATGCTGCGCGCTTCCTCTCGGTCTATGTCGACAAAGGCATCTTCCCGCGCGATCCGTTTGTCAGCCTGGATATCGAGGGCGTTGGCCAGCTTGTCGAACTGGCGGCAGAGCGCGGGCGGGCGACCCGACCCGACATCAAGCTCGGCATCTGCGGCGAGCATGGCGGCGATCCGGCGAGCATCGCCTTCTGCGAGAGCGTCGGCCTCGATTACGTCAGCGCCTCGCCCTACCGCGTGCCGATCGCGCGGCTTGCAGCGGCCCAGGCAGCGCTGGCGCGGGGCTAGGTTCCCGCGAGCGATCGCCGCCCGGTCAGGGTGACGATCTCGAAGCTCTCGGAAACCTTGCCATCCGCGTCGGCGTGCGCGGAAAAGGCGGCGCGGGCGCGGGCGAGGGCCGCTTTTCCCAGCGGCGCGGCGGGTTTGGCAAGGGCATTGCCGAGGCCCTGATCGCGCAGGTCGGCAATCAGCCGGTCGAGTGAGGAATAACGCACCGTCAGGTGGTGCGTGTCGACCACAGGGTCTTTCCAGCCTGCGCGCTGGAGCAGTGCGGGCGCGGCGCGCGGATCGACCAAGGGGTGGATGCGCGCTGCCGGACGATCAGGCTCGGCGGCGAACATCGTGGCGCGCAGGGCAGGCAGGCTTTGGCCGCCAATGAAATGGGCGATCACCAGCCCGGCAGGCGCGAGCGCATTGCGCGTGTGGATCAGCGCGCCGGGCAGATCATTGATTGCATCGAGCAGGCCCGCAACGACGATGAGATCAAGGCCTGTGATGGGCCAGGGCTGCTCGGGATCGAGGGTTTCCGGTGTTTCGACCTCGGCCCCTGTGGCGGCAAGTTGGCGGGCAAGATCGCCGGTCCAGTCGCCAAGCACCAGCGCACGGCCCGGTGCATGGCGCAGGAAGGCGAGCCGTTCGAGAGTATCCTCGATCCAGTCGTCGGCAAGAAAGCGCGCGGCATCTGCTTGTCCGAGCCGGCTGCACGCACGGACAAAGCGCGCCTCGCGGCGGCGCGCTGCAAAGATCGTCGGGATAGCCGGGGTGTTCATCCGCGACGCCCTGCCGCGCTTGCCAGCCGAGTGCAAGCCATGCGACACTCGAGCGCTATGGCAGTGGTCGCACACTTGAGCCGCGGCATGAAGCCGCTGGTGGATCTTGTCTATCCGCCCCGCTGTCCGCTGTGCGGCTCGGCGCTGGCAGATCAGGGCGGGCTTTGCGCCGATTGCTGGAGCGAGATCGACATTCCCGGCGAAGGCGGCTGCGATGCGCTGGCTTCATGGCCCGATCTTGGCCAGAGCGTGCCTGTCCATGCGGCGACGTTCTACAATGATGCCTCGCGCAGGCTGGTGCTGGATTTCAAGCATGGTCGCAGGATTGCGCTGTCAGCCCTGCTGGCGCGCCTGATCGCGGCGCGGCTTCCTGCTGCGGCGAGCGGCGCACAGCCTTTGCTCGTTCCCGTGCCGCTGCATCGCTGGCGCCTGTGGCATCGCGGTTTCAATCAGGCAGCGCTGCTGGCGGGCGAGCTGGCGAAACTTGGCAGGGGTGAGGCGCTGGTGGACGGGCTGATCCGGAGGAAACGCACGCCGAGCCTCGGCGGGCTGGGGCGCGCGGCGCGCGAGCGGGCGCTGGCAGGCGCGATCGTGATCAATCCGCGCAAGGCGGGTCTGATTGCGGGCCGTGATGTGGTGCTGGTCGATGATGTCTTCACCAGCGGTGCGACCTCTCACGCCTGCCTCGCTGCACTCGCCGCTGCGGGTGCGCGCAGCCTGAGCGTAGCGAGCTTTGCGCGGGTGGATGATGCTGTGCCGGGGCGGGGCGGCTGAAAAACGAAACGCCCGGAGCCTTGTGAGCTCCGGGCGCCGCGTGACGAAACGGTGTGGATCCGCTCTTTCGAGCCAGAATGGCCACCCCCTAGCTTGGCCATCCGGGATCCTGTCCCTTATCGTTCAACCGGTCGCACTGGCACCCCGCTGCCAGTCTGCGGTCCGGTCACCCCCTGAACCTGGCATCAGATGATGCCGGTATTCGGTGGAGAACCATCTTGCGACAATTCCTGAGCGCCTTGTTCCATCCCGCCTGTTCATTCGGAAGGGCTAACCTTGCCTGCCGACATTTTTTGCAACCTGCTGTTGTGATCGTGCAACAATCCGCGCATGAGCAGCCCGTTTTCGGCATGATGACGAGCGGACAATCCAGATGGCTGATCCCCAATTGACTCCCGAGGAGCAGGAAAATGGCTCTGTCTTTGCGCCCAAATTTGATGCTTCGGGATTGCTGACGGCAGTTGTTGTCGACGCGCTCACGGGCGGCGTGCTGGTGGTCGCGCATATGAACCGCGAAGCGCTCGATGCGACGTTGGAGAGCGGACGGGTGCATTTCTGGTCCCGTTCGCGCGGGAAGCTGTGGCTGAAGGGAGAGACCTCGGGGCATTTTCTCGAGGTGGCAGAGGTCCTGGTCGATTGCGATCAGGATGCGCTGGTGATTCGGGCAACGCCTGCCGGTCCGACCTGCCATACGGGCGCACAGAGTTGCTTTTATCGCAGGCTCGAGGTCGGCGAGGGCGCGCGTGCTCTCGTAAAGGTCAAGACTTGACGCTCACGTAAAGGGAAGGTATCTGGTGCGGCATGGCTACCGCACCTGCACCTTCCGCGTCCGCGCATAACCCCGAGGCAGAACCGCGTCGCAATGGCGCGCATCTCGACCGGCCCGATATCCACGCGCGCGAACAGTTCACCATCTCGGATCTCACCAGCGAATTCGGCTGCACTGCCCGTGCGCTGCGCTTCTACGAGGACGAGGGGCTGATCAGTCCGGCCCGTGTCGGGCTGACCCGCGTCTATTCCAAGCGCGACCGTGCGCGGCTCGCATGGATCATGCGCGCCAAGAACGTGGGCTTCAGCCTCACCGAAATCCGCGAAATGATCGACCTATACGATCTGGACGATGGCCGCGTCGAACAGCGCCGCGTCACGGTCGAGAAGTGCCGTGCGCATATCGCCAAGCTCAAGGCCCAGCGCGACGACATCGACAGTTCGATCAACGAACTCACCGATTTTGTCGCCGAGATCGAAAAGCTCGATCTGCGCTGAGCTGTAGCCACCCCCGCTTTCAAACGACCACCATCACCAAAGGGATCCAGTGATGCCGACTTATACCGCGCCCACCCGCGACACGCGTTTCATCGTCAACGAGGTGCTCGACCTTGCCAGCTACGGCAATCTGCCGGGCTTCGAGAATGCCACGCCCGACATGATCGACACCGTGATCAACGAGGCCGGGAAGTTCTGTGCTGAGGTGCTTGCACCGGTCAATCAGGCGGGTGACGAGCATGGCTGCACCCGTCACGAAGACGGCAGCGTCACCACCCCTCCGGGTTTCAAGGAAGCCTATCAGGCCTTTGTCGAGAATGGCTGGGGCACGCTCGGCCAGCCGGTGGAATTCGGCGGGCAGGGGCTTCCCCATGTGCTGAGCTTTGCCTTCGAGGAATTCTCCGGCACCGCCAACCAGGCTTTCGCGATGTATCCCGGTCTCACCGCCGGTGCGATCTCGGCAATTCTCGCCAAGGGCTCGGACGAGCAGAAGGCGACCTTCGTGCCCAAGATGATCTCGGGCGAATGGTCGGGCACGATGAACCTGACCGAGCCGCATTGCGGCACCGACCTCGGCATGATCCGCACCAAGGCTGTGCCCAACGGCGATGGCACCTATGCGATCACCGGCACCAAGATCTTCATCTCGGCCGGCGAGCATGACCTCACCAGCAACATCATCCATCTGGTGCTGGCCAAGACCCCGGACGCGCCCGACAGCGTGAAGGGCATCTCGCTGTTCATCGTTCCGAAGTTCATCCTCGATGAAAACGGCGAACCGGGCGTGCGCAACGGAGTGACCTGCGGTTCGATCGAAAAGAAGATGGGCATCCACGGCAACGCCACCTGTCTCCTCAACTATGACGGCGCGACGGGCTACATGGTGGGCGAGGAGAACAAGGGGCTCGCGGCCATGTTCATCATGATGAACGCTGCCCGCCTCGGGGTCGGCATCCAGGGCTATGCCCAGGCCGAAGTCGCCTATCAGAACGCCGTCAACTACGCGCTCGATCGCCGCCAGGGCCGCGCGCTCACCGGCCCGGCCGATCCCGCAGCCAAGGCCGATCCGATCTTCGTCCACCCCGATGTGCGCCGGATGCTGATGGACGCCAAGGTGTTCACCGAGAGCATGCGCGCCCTGTGCCTGTGGGGCGCGCTCCAGGTCGATCTGACCCACAAGGCGCAGACTCCCGAGGAGCGCGAGGCTGCCGATATGCTGATCGGGCTGATGACCCCGGTCATCAAGGGATATGGCACCGACAAGGGCTATGACATCGCCAACAACATGCAGCAGGTGTTCGGCGGCCATGGCTATGTGCGCGAATGGGGCATGGAGCAGTTCGTCCGCGATAGCCGCATCGCGATGATCTACGAAGGCGCCAACGGGGTGCAGGCCATGGACCTGTGCGGCCGCAAGCTCGCCATGAACGGCGGCAAGGCGATCCAGGCCTTCTTTGCCATGATCGACGAGGAAATCGCCGCCGCCAAGCAGGTGCCGGAACTGGCTGGTGTGGCGGAACGCCTCGAAAAGGCGCTTGGCGAGCAGAAGGCCGCAACCATGTGGTTCATGCAGAACGCCATGGCCAACCCCAATCACCTGGGCGCCGGCGCACATCACTACATGCACATCATGGGCATCGTGACGCTCGGCTTCTTCTGGCTGAAGATGGCCAAGGTGGCGCTCGCCAAGCTCGCGGGCACGCCGGAGGACAAGGCGTTCTACGAGGCGAAGCTGGTCTCGGCCAATTACTATGCCGAACGCTTCCTGCCCGATGCGGGCGCGCTGCGGCGCAAGCTCGAAGCGGGCAGCGAATACATGATGAAGCTGCCGGCCGAGGCCTTTGCCACCGCCGCCTGATCGTCTCCTTGCGAATTTTTGCGGGCACTTTTGCAGGGCCGCCATGTTAAGGCATGGCGGCCCTTGTTCATTCGGGACGGTGTGGGGAGCGTGGTGACATGATGATGCGGCGGTTGTGGCTGTCGGTTGCGGCAGGGGTTTTACTGCTGGCGGGCGCTGCCGTGTTGCTGCTCGCGCCGGACGATGCGCCGCTGGTCGAGGCGCCTTCGGCCGCTCGTTTCGTCTTTACCGGATGGGATGGCCCGGATCTGCCAGTCTATTACCAGCTGCCCGATAAGGTCACCGCCGAGACCCCTGTGGTTTTCGTGATGCACGGCGTCAATCGTGATGCGGATCGTTACCGCGACGAATGGGCCGCGCTCGCCAGACGCCACCGCTTCATCGCTATCGTCCCGCAGTTCAGCCGCGCCGATTTCCCCGGCTCGCGCGGCTACAACACCGGCTATTTCAGCGAGGAGGACGGCAGCCCGCGTCCACGAAGCCTATGGTCATTCGCGGCGATCGAGCCGCTTTTCGACGATGTCCGCAAGCGTTTCGGCACAGGCACCGCGCGCTATAGTATCTACGGCCATTCCGCTGGCGCGCAGTTCGTGCACCGTTTTGTGCTGTTCATGCCCGAAGCACGGATCAACAAGGCCGTCGCTGCCAATGCGGGCTGGTACACCATGCCTGATCGCTCCATGGGGTTTCCCTATGGCCTTGCGGAAACCCCGGTCGATGATGCGGCACTGGGAGCCGCGCTTGGCAAGCCGCTCACGGTGCTGCTCGGCACAGCGGATACCGACCGCGATGATCCCGACCTGCGGAAGACCCCCGAGGCTGATGCGCAGGGGCTCACCCGCTTTTCCCGCGGGCAGACGTTCTTTGCGCGTGGAAAGGCCGCGGCGAGCGAGATCGGGACGCCCTTTGGATGGACGCTGGTCACAGTGCCCGGCATTGGCCACAGCAACGCGGGCATGGCCGAAGCCGCCGCCGCGTTGCTCGCCAAACCTTGATCCCTATTTCTTCGCCGCTTCCTCGGCCAGGACATAGAGGTAGTCGACGTAAGCCATGGTCACTTCGTCGAGGCCGTAGACCTTGGGGTCGCTGCTCTCGATCAGGAACCATTCGTTGGGCGCATGGGCACCGCCGCCACGACCAAGCCCGAATTGCGAGGCGGGCAGGTTCAGCGGCGGACCGTTGAAGATCACCCCCGGCCAGCTTCCCGCGTTGCGCGGGCGGATGGTGTAGGGGATACCCTGAGCATCGAAGAGTTTCTTTTGCGCGCGGATCAGGGCCGAATCCTCGGCCGTCTCGTTGGGACCATAACCGCCAGAGACGGTGACGCGCACATCATCGAAACCGCGGCGCGCAAGGTGGGCCTGCAATTTGCTGACCGCTTCGGCCTTGGTCATGTTCGGCACAAGACGGAATTCGAGCTTCGCCTCCGCGCGCCCCGGAAGCACGGTCTTGCCGCCTTCGCCAGTATATCCTGCAACCAGACCCTGAATGTTGACCGTTGGCTGCGAGAAGAAGCGTTCGAGGCTGGTGGTGTAATCCTCGTCATTGATCCAGCGTCCGACACCCAGCAGCGCCTTCTCGCCCGCTTCCGCCCCCGGCTTTACGCTCTGGGCGATCAGTTCCTTCTGGCGCGGGCTGAGGGGCTGGACGTTCTCGAACCAGCCATCGATAGTCGGCGTATGCCCGTCATCGGCCACCAGCGTATCGAGCGCCTTGACGAGCCGCCAGGCCGGGCTTTCGATGCGGGCATGGTTTGAAGAGTGGATGTCGGTCTTGGGATATTTGTCCGAGGTCTCGCCGCCCACCAACAGCTGGAATTCGACCGCTCCCTTGGCTCCCAGGGTGATCCCGGCGCTGCCGTCACGGTTCTGGTTGGCGGCAGGGATGAACACGCCGATTGCCTTCGAGAGCGCGGCCTGCACTTCGGGCACCGCGACCACCTGATCGAAGTGGGTTGAGGCGACCTCCTCCTCGCCCTCGGCCACCAGCACGAGGTTGACCGGGAGCTTGCGTCCGCTCGCCTGGATCGCCTTGACCGCAGCGAGAAAGGCCATTTCAGGGCCTTTCTGGTTCACCATTCCGCGTCCGACGATGGCCGTGCCTTCACCCGGGCGATCCACCAGCGTCGCGGTGAGTGGCGGGGTGTTCCACTCGGCCGGATCGAACTGCTTCACATCATACATGAAGTAGACGCCGACCGTGATCTTGGCCCCGGCATCAAGCGTAGCGAAAACCGCCGGCACACCATCGGTCGGGATCACCTTGGCCTGCTGGAACCCGGCATCGAGCGCCAGCTTGCGCATATATTCCGCGCCCTCGGGCGTTCCGCGTTTTTCAGCGGCAATGGTGGGGAGGGCGACCCAGTCCGTGAGCGCCTTCACGGTCGCATCATGCTGGGCCTCAACAGTGGCGACGATTTTTTCGCGCTGCGGCGTTTCGGCAGCGACAGGTGCGGTAGCCAGCGCAATCGTGGCGGCCATGGTCATTGCGGCCAATGATCGTTTCATCCGGTCTTTCCCCCCTCGGTGGTTGTGACAATGAGGTATCAGGCGCCACGGGGAGCGCAAAGGCTTTTGCGCTTGCAGGCATCTGGGGACCCTGCGAGCTTGAATACTGGTCAGGGTGCCGGGGGTCGGCCACAGCAATCGCGCACTGATCAGACTTGGAGCGAGACGCAATGGCGAGACCTTGGCTTGGATTTGCAGCAGCAATGGCTTTGCTTGCCCCGATGCCGCTCGCGGCCGAGCCGGTGCAGGCCGGCGCGCTTTCGCCATCGTTCAAGGCGCAGCTTGATGCGCAATATGACCGGATCATCGCCGATCTCATCCGCATCACCGAAACCCCTGCGCCGCCGTTCAAGGAGCACAAGCGCGCCGAACTTTTTGCGCAGATGCTGCGCGATGCCGGGCTCAAGGATGTCAGCATCGACGAGGAGGGCAATGTCCTCGCTCTTCGCCCCGGACAGACAAATGCGCCCGTGTTCGTCGTCTCGGCCCATCTCGACACCGTGTTTCCCGAAGGCACGCCCATCAAAGTGACACGCGAAGGCGAACGCCTGCTGGCTCCCGGCATTGGTGACGACAGCCTCGGCCTCGCATCGATCCTGGCATGGATCCGAATTCTGGAGGCCAACCGCATCCCGACCCGCCAACCCATCCTGTTTGTCGGCACTGTGGGCGAGGAAGGCGCGGGCGATCTGCGCGGCGTGCGTCACCTCTTCACCAAGGGTGCATGGAAGGGGCGGATCGGCACGTTCCTTTCGGTCGACAATGCTGATGCAGGACGCGTGGTTCACGCAGCTGTCGGCTCACGGCGCTACCGTCTCGGCTTCAAGGGGCCGGACGGCCACTCTTACGGGGCTTTCGGCATCGTCAATCCGATGGCCGCCATGGCCGAGGCTGTGCGCGGGATCTATGCCATCAACGTGCCGGCCGAGCCCAAGACGACCTATGCCGCTACGGTCGTCCATGGCGGAACCTCGGTCAACGCGATCCCCGATCTGGTGACGCTCGAAGTCGACATGCGCTCGGGCGATCCCGCCGCGCTGCGCAAGCTCGAAGACGATGTGTTGGCGGCAGCAGCCGCGGGCGTAGCGTCCGAGAATGCCGCGCGATCGGTGCGGCCCGGTTCGATCAGCCTTGATCCGCAACTGATCGGAGACCGTCCCGCAGGCACAACTCAGCCGGTTCATCCCTTGGTGAGCGATGCGCTCGCAGCCTCGCGCGCGGCGGGCTTTGACGCGCGGCTCGACCAATCCTCGACCGATTCGAACATCCCGATGAGCCTCGGCGTGCCTGCGTTGACAATCGGCACCGGCGCGGGCGGCGGGCGCACTCATAGCGTCGAGGAATATCTCGAAACCGGACGCGAGCGTTTCGTGGCAGGGGTTTCGGTGGGCCTCGCGATCATCCTCGCGCAGACCCAGACGAGCGCACCTTAAGCCCTATTCGGCAGCGACGCGCTGGGCCTTCGGACGGGCTGCCGCGAGGCGCTCGGACAGGCTGGTGCCGCCTGCGGAAGGGGCGGGTTTGAGCGACAGGTTGACGATGGTGGGCGCAGGCTTGGGTGCCGGTTGCGGTTCGGGCGCAGCGTCGGCGACGGGTTCGACGACCCGTTGCGGCGCAGGCGCGGCGTCGGCCGCAGGCTGGGGGGCAACCTCCGCAACGGGCGAAGGGGCAGGTTGCGGCTCCGGTGCCGGTGCGGCGGCAGAGGCAATCTCGGGCGCAGGTGCTTGTTGTTCCTGAGCGTCTTCGCCGGCCGTCGCTTCCAGCAGCTTGGCCGCGACTTCCTCCAGCGAGCCGACCACCAGCAGCGGCTGACCGCCGACGATACCGACGCTGGTCTGGCCGTTCTCAGCCACGCGCAGCCAGGCGACGTTTTCGGCCACCACAAGATAATTGCCGCCGCGCGATTCCAGCTTGATGAACTTCATGACACCGCCGCGCTAGCACGACACGGGTTAAGGAATCGGTCAATGTGCTTGAGGGGTTAGTGCTGCGGCGGCGCGATTTCGTCGATGAGGTCCATCAGCGCGTTCCACGACTGGCGATCGGCGCGCGCATCATAGGCGGGATTGGGTTTCCGGTCCGGCGTGAGCGGGTTGGTGAAGCCGTGCTCCACCCCTGCAAAGGACATCAACTGCCACTGCGCGCCAACGCGGTCCATTTCCTCCCAGAAACCAGTCACATCGGCGCGCGGCACCAGTGTGTCGGCATCGCCGTGGCACACCAGCAGGCGCGGGGCGATGGGCGCGGCGGCGGGCAGGGGGGTGGCAAGCAGGCCGTGGAAGCTAGCCGCCAGCGCCAGATCGGCTCCGTCCCGCGCCAGTTCCAGCACCGCCATTCCGCCCAGACAAAATCCGATCGCAATCATCGGCAGTCCGGGCGCCGCCTGTTCGAGCGCGGCAAGGCTTGCACGCAATCGGCGGCGCATGGCGAGCGGATCGGCGCGCAGCCGCTCCACCGCACCAAAGGCACTGGCGGCATCATGCGGCGCATCGGGGCCGTAGAAATCCGTGACCAATGCCACGCACCCAGCCTGCGCGAGCGCCAGCGCCTTGGCCTCGACCCCCGGCGACGTGTTCATAAAGGTCGGAAACACTGCCACAGCTGCGCGCGGCGAGCCGGAGGGCCGCGCCAGCAATCCGGTTAGCGCGGTGTCTCCATCGGCATAGGCGAGGGGCTGAAGGCTCATTCGACCGGCAGGAAATCCGGCACCGAAAGATAGCGCTCGCCAGTGTCATAGTTGAAGCCGAGCACGCGGCTGCCTGCGGGCAATTCCTTCAGCTTCTTGGCGATGGCGGCGAGGGTCGCACCGCTGGAAATGCCCACCAGCATCCCTTCCTCGCGGGCGGCGCGGCGGGCCATCTCCTTGGCCTCTTCCGCGCCCACGGTGATTGCCCCGTCGATGGCGTTGGTGTGGAGGTTGCCGGGGATGAAGCCAGCGCCGATGCCCTGGATCGGGTGCGGGCCGGGCTGGCCGCCGTTGATCACCGGCGAAAGCTCCGGCTCCACGCCATAGGCCTTGAAGCCTGCCCAGTGCTTCTTCAACTCCTCCGCGCAGCCGGTGAGGTGCCCGCCCGTGCCGACCCCGGTGATCATCACATCGATCGGTGCGTCAGCGAAGTCGGCGAGGATTTCCTGCGCGGTGGTGCGGGCGTGAACGGCCGGGTTGGCGGCATTGTCGAACTGGCTCGGCATCCACGCGCCGGGGGTCTGCTCGACCAGTTCCTGCGCTCGCTCGATCGCACCCTTCATGCCGCGTTCGCGCGGGGTAAGGTCGAAGCTCGCGCCATAGGCCAGCATCAGACGCCGCCGCTCGATCGACATGGATTCGGGCATGACCAGCACCAGCTTGTAGCCCTTGACCGCGGCAACCATCGCAAGGCCGATGCCGGTGTTGCCCGAAGTCGGCTCGACAATCGTGCCGCTCGCCTTGAGCGCGCCGCGCGCCTCTGCATCCTCGACCATCGCGAGCGCGATACGATCCTTGATCGAACCGCCCGGATTGCCCCTTTCGGACTTCACCCAGACTTCGTGATCAGGGAACATCCGCGCAAGGCGAATATGCGGCGTGCTGCCGATGGTGGCGAGAATGGAGTCGGCCTTCATGTCGTTACCTCTCTCTTGAGTTCCTGCGGCTCAAAACTGTTCGCGCGGCGCAATTCGGGGAAATACCACGCCCAGACCAGCGTTACGAGTATCGCACCCGCCCCGCCGAACACAACCGCGCCGGTGGCGCCGAGTATCGCGGCGGCGATGCCGGACTGCATCTCTCCCAATTCGTTCGAGGCCGAGATCGCGAGGCCCGAAATGGCCGAGACACGCCCGCGCTTGTCATCGGGGGTGAAGAGCTGGACCAGCGAACTCCGGATGAACACCGAAATCATGTCCACCGCGCCCATCATCGCAAGGATCGCGAGCGACAGCAGGAAGCTGCGCGAAAAGCCGAAAGCAATGGTGAGCGCACCGAAAGCGGCGACCGCATAGAGCATCTTCATCCCCACCTTGCGCTCCAGCGGACGGAAAGCGAGATACAGGGCAACGCTCGATGCGCCGAGCGCCGGGGCGGCACGCATCAGGCCGAGCCCCTCGGGACCGACAAAGAGGATATCGCGCGCAAACACCGGCAGCAGCGCGGTCGCTCCGGCCAGCAGCACGGCGAACAGATCGAGCGTGATGCAGCCGAGCAGGAAGCGCTCGCGCCAGACATAGACCATTCCCTCGATGATCTGGCGCAGCGGCTTCAGGCGCTGACCGGTATGGTTGGCCTTGATCGGGCGGATGCCGATCACCAGCAGCATCGCACCGCCCAGCATCAGCGCGGACATGGCGTGGGGCAGCCAGTCGTAACGTGCAAATACCAGCCCGCCGACCGCCGGGGCGATGACGCTCGCGGTCTGCCACGCCATCGAGGACATCGCGATCGCGCGCGGCAGCAAGGGGGCAGGCACGATATTGGGTGCAATCGCGCTCATCGCCGGATTGACGAAGACCCGCGCCGCGCCGTGGGCCGCGGCAAGGGTGAAGAGGATCGGCAGATTGAGTGCATCGGCCCAGGTCAGCAGCGCCAGCAACGCGGCGATCAGCCCGTCCAATCCATTGGCAAAGGCGGCGACATAACGCCGGTCAAACCGGTCAGCCGCGAGCCCTGCGACAGGGGTCAGGAGGAACAGCGGGATGAACTGCGCAAGGCCTAGCAGGCCGAGCTGGAACGAGGCCTCGGCCACGCTCATCCCGTAATCCTCGCGCGCCACGTCGTAGAGCTGGTAGCCGATCAGCACCACCATCGACATGGTGGCGAACACGGCGATGAACCGCGCGCACCAGTATCGCCGGAAATCGGCTATCGCGAGGGGGCTGGCGGGTTCCATTGCGCCATGCCCATGGCAGGGACCCGCGCGCCTGCCAAGCAGGGGAATGTTTGCGAGAGTTCAGCCGGGCTTTTGTGCCCGCAATCCGCTTAGCGCGGACGGCGCAGGCGGGGGTTGGGCTGAAGCTCGTCGATGATCGCGATGAAATCGTCGAGACGGATGATCCGCTCGAACTGGAACCCGGCGCGGTTGTCGCGGGTCCAGATCACGTAGGCCTCGATCCGGCCCACCACCGGCATCCGGATGATGACGCGATCACCGCGGGAAAGCTGGTGCGCATCATCGACCATGAAGCCATGGGCCGAAAGGTTGCAGACGTGCAGCTTGAGATCACCGTGCTCGAAATGCTCGACGATTACCGGATAATCGACCGGATGCCGCGCGGCGCGCCGCATATCGGTTACGCTCAGACTTGCTCCACCAATCACGCCTCGCGACCCTTTCGTCTTGCATCCTTCGAAGCAGAGTGAATGGGCGATAAAGGCTTAGATTTGGTAAAAACGCCTATCGCCTGACCAGCGCATGACGTTTTTTTCCGAGGCTGAGGCGAAGGGTCTCGCCTTCGCCCGGCAGCACCAGATAGGCAGGGTCGGTGATGGTCTCGCCTTCCAGCTTCACCGCGTTCTCGGTCAGCTTGCGCTTGGCCTCGCCATTGGAAGCGGTGAGGCCGATCTCGGTGAGGAGCGCGGCGATGCGCATGCCTTCCGGGCCGGTGGCAAGGGTCGGCAAATCCTCGCCCGCACCGCTGCCGGCAAAGGTCTCGCGCGCAGTCGCCTCGGCTCGGATTGCGGCATCCTCACCGCGCACCAGTTTGGTCACTTCGTTGGCGAGCACCACCTTGGCGGCGTTGATCTCCGCGCCCTCGAGGGCCTCGAGGCGGGCGATCTCGTCCAGCGGCAGATCGGTGAAGAGGCGCAGGAACTTGCCGACATCGGCATCATCGACATTGCGCCAATATTGCCAGAAGTCATAGGCGGGCAGCTGTTCTTCGTTGAGCCACACCGCGCCCGCCGCGGTCTTGCCCATCTTGGCGCCGCTCGCGGTGGTGAGCAGCGGCGTGGTGAGGCCGAATAGTTCGGTCCCGTCCATCCGCCGGCCAAGTTCGATCCCGTTGACGATATTGCCCCACTGGTCTGAGCCGCCCATCTGCAAGCGTACGCCAAGTTCCTTGGACAAGTACCTGAAATCGTAACCTTGGAGGATCATGTAATTGAATTCGAGGAAGGTCATCGGCTGTTCGCGCTCAAGCCGCAGCCGCACCGAATCGAAGGTCAGCATACGGTTGACAGTGAAGTGCGTGCCGACTTCCTGCAGCAGCTGAATATAGCCGAGCTGGCCCAGCCAGTCGTGGTTGTTGACCATCACCGCGTCGGTCGGCCCATCGCCGAATGTCAGAAGCTTGCTGAAGACCGTGAAGATTGACCGGACGTTCGCCTCGATCGTCTCGTCAGTCAGCATCTTGCGGCTTTCGTCGCGCCCGGTGGGATCGCCGATCCGCGTGGTGCCGCCGCCCATCAGCACGATCGGCTTGTGCCCCGCCTGCTGGAGCCGCCGCAGCATCATGATCTGCACAAGGCTGCCGATATGCAGCGAGGGCGCGGTCGCATCAAAGCCGATATAACCCGGCACGATCTGCTTGGCCGCAAGGGCATCAAGCCCCGCAGCATCGGTCAGCTGGTGGATGTAGCCGCGCTCGTCGAGCAGCTTGAGAAGGGCAGAGTCGTAGGTCGTCATGGGCGCAGCGCTTAACAGGGGGGAAGGGGGACGGGAAGAGACTTGCCCGCGTGAGGCCTGCGAGGCATGGATGGGCCATGCAACCGCTCATGCTCCACCAGACCTGTGATCTGGGCCCGATCCGCGCTGTCACCGCCACCATCACCGCCACGCCCGATGGCTGCGAGGCCGAGTTCCGGCTCGACGGGCTTATCCCTGCGATCATCGTCCCCGAGCCGGCGATGCCCGAACGGATGGACAATCTCTGGAAGACCACCTGTTTCGAGATATTCTGGCAGCCGCTGGGCGATACGTGTTACCGCGAGTTCAACCTCTCGCCCTCGGGCCGCTGGGCGGCCTATGACTTCGATTCCTTCCGCGAAGGGATGCGCGATGCGCCGGTCGAGCGGGTGGAGATCACCTGTTCGCATGACGAAAACGGCTTGGTGCTGAAGGCCAGTATCGCGGCTGAACTTCCTGATCCCGCGCAGGTCGCCCTCAACGCGATTGTCGATCATCCGGGCGGCGCGATCCAGTTCTGGGCGCTCGCTTTCCCGCCGGGCAAGCCGGAGTTCCACTCGGAGGCCTGCCGTGCGGTGATTATCGAGCGCTAGGCTGTGCCGAAGGGCCGGTTGCGCTTCACGATTTCCCAGTTGAGCACGAAGGCGAAGCTCACCCAGATGAAGTAGGGCACGTTGAGCCATCCGGCGAAGCTGTCACCCACGAGTCGCGGCAGGATCGTCATCTGTCCCAGCACCGATAGCCACAGAAACACGTTCTCGCCCAAGGCCCAGTCCGGCCGCCGCCATTTGAAGAACAGCGGTGACCAGGCGAAATGCACGACGAAATTCACCGCAAACAGCGCCCAGACCCCGATGCGTGCTTCGGGTGTTGGGGCATGTTCAAGCCCGATATAGAAGCTCCATCCGGCCAGCCCGAGGATCAGCGTCCAGGCCGGGCCAAACAGCCAGTCGGGCGGCTGCCACGGGGGCTTTCGCAAGTCGCGATACCACTGGCCGATCTCGGTCAGCGCGCCGCCCGCGCCGCCGAGGATGAGTGCCCATGCGGCGGCGATGAGGGCGTTGGTCCAATCCATGTCCACCCATATAGGGAGCGTCCGCGCAAATGCCATTGCCTTTGCCCCGCGGCTTTGTCAGGCACACCCCATGAAAAATGGTATCGACCGGCTGCTTGCCGACCCTGCTTTGCTCCGCCAACTCGATGGTCGCCGCGTCGCGCTGGTGGCCCATCCGGCAAGCGTGACAGCCAATCTCACCCACAGCCTCGATGCGCTGATTGCGGCGGGGGTGAATGTGTCGAGCGCCTTTGGCCCGCAGCATGGCCTCAAGGGCGACAAGCAGGACAACATGGTCGAGACCGCGGACGAGATGGATCCGCGCTACGGCATTCCGATCTTCTCGCTCTATGGCGAAGTGCGCCGCCCGACGGGGCAGATGATGACGAGCGCGGACGTATTTCTGTTCGATCTTCAGGACCTTGGCTGCCGGATCTACACCTTTGTCACAACCTTGCTCTACCTGCTGGAGGAAGCTGCCAAGGCTGGCAAGGAAGTCTGGGTGCTCGATCGCCCCAATCCCGCCGGACGGCCGGTGGAGGGGACGCTGCTGGTGCCCGGGCAGGAAAGCTTCGTCGGCGCGGCGCCCATGCCGATGCGCCACGGGCTCACCATGGGCGAGATGGGGCACTGGTTCATCGAGCATTTCGGGCTCGACGTCGCTTACAGGGTGGTGGCGATGGAGGGCTGGAACCCCGATGCGCCGGGCGAGTGGGGTTGGCCTTCCTCGCGCTTGTGGATCAACCCGTCGCCAAATGCCGCCAACGTGAACATGGCGCGGTGCTACGCCGGCACCGTTATGCTGGAAGGCACCACGCTGTCAGAAGGTCGCGGCACCACCCGCCCGCTCGAAGTGCTGTTCGGCGCCCCCGATATTGACGCCACGGCGGTGCTGGCGGAGATGCACAAGCTTGCTCCCGAGTGGCTGGCAGGCTGCGCAATCCGCGAATGCTGGTTCGAGCCGACTTTCCACAAACATGCAGGAAAGCTTTGCAATGCACTGATAATCCATGCGGAAAGCGCGTTTTACACGCATCATGCCTTCCGTCCCTGGCGCTTGCAAGCGCTGGCCTTCAAGGCGATCCGCAGGCTCTACCGCGATTACCCGCTGTGGCGCGATTTCCCTTACGAATACGAGCTCACCCGGCTTGCGATTGACGTCATTAACGGCGGCCCAGCCTTGCGCGAATGGGTCGATGATGCCGCCGCCACCCCGCATGATCTTGACGTCATGACGTCACACGACGAGGCCGCATGGGTCGCGGACGTGCGCGGGCGTCTGCTTTACTGAGGCCCGTAAAGCAGCGCCGTTCTGGCGTCATTTCCATTGATAAAGCGTTGGTTTACGCGCCGTGCTTGCGAGAGAGCTCCCGCATCGCATCGTCCAGACCTTCAAGCGTCAGCGGGTACATCCTGTCCCCCACCAGCTGCTTGATCATCTTGGTCGACTGCGAATAGCCCCACTGCTTTTCCGGCACGGGGTTGAGCCACACGGTAGCCGGATAGGTGTCGGCCACGCGCTTCAGCCACACCGCGCCTGCTTCCTCGTTCATGTGCTCCACCGAGCCGCCCGGATGCGAAATCTCGTAGGGGCTCATTGCGGCATCGCCCACGAAGACGATCTTGTAGTCGTGGCCATATTTGTGGAGCACGTCCCAGGTCTTGGTGCGTTCCTGCCAGCGGCGCTTGTTGTCCTTCCACACGCCTTCGTAGAGGCAGTTGTGGAAGTAGAAGAACTCCATGTTCTTGAACTCGGTCGTCGCGGCGCTGAACAGCTCCTCGACCAGCTTGATGAAGGGGTCCATCGACCCGCCGACATCGAGGAACAGCAGCAGTTTCACCGCATTGCGGCGCTCGGCGCGCATGTGGATGTCGAGCCAGCCCTGCTTGGCGGTGCCGCGGATGGTCTCGTCGATATCAAGCTGGTCCTGCGCGCCTTCGCGGGCGAAACGACGCAGGCGGCGCAAAGCCATCTTGATGTTGCGGGTGCCAAGTTCCTTGGTGTTGTCGAGGTTCTTGAACTCGCGCTTTTCCCAGACCTTGATAGCCTTGCCGTGCTTGGCCTCGCCGCCAATCCGCACGCCTTCGGGGTTGTAGCCCGCATTGCCGAAAGGCGAGGTGCCGCCCGTGCCGATCCACTTGTTGCCGCCCTGGTGGCGCTTTTCCTGTTCTTCCAGACGCTTCTTGAGCGTCTCCATGATCTCGTCCCAGTCGCCCAGTGACTTGATCTTCTCCATCTCTTCCGGCGTGAGGAACTTCTCGGCAACCGCCTTCAGCCAGTCTTCGGGGATGTCGACGGGGTTCTGCCCGTAATCGGTCATGATCCCCTTGAACACCTTGTGGAACACCTGATCGAAGCGATCGAGCAGGCCTTCATCTTTCACGAAGGTGGCGCGGGAGAGATAGTAAAACGCCTCGGGTGTCTGCTCGATGACGTCCTTGTCGAGCGCCTCCAGCAGCGTGAGGTGCTCCTTGAACGAGGCACCGATGCCGGCCGCCCGCAACTCGTCGACGAAATTGAAGAACATGGGCGACTGCTTAACCCGCGCTGCGCCCACGCGCCAGCCCTCTTTCTTGCGAGTTGAGGGGCCTCACTTAACGCTTCGCTTACCATCCCGGCGCTAGGAAACCGCCACCAAACAAGGGGCCGCGAACCATCATGCATCAGATCGCCATCGACACCGCCAATGCTCATGCGCTGGGGATGATTCCCGAAAGCTGCGGAGCGGTGACGGTGGGCTGCACCGATGTGGCGGGCGTGGTCGAGGCGGTGATCGCCTCCTCGCGCACCTTGCGTTCCGAACACGAGGCGCTGGCCGAGACCGTCCGCGCGCTGGAGGCTGACCAGACCAAGGTGGCCGAAGCGAGCGACGAGGCGCGGCTGCTCTCCGAACGCGCGATCGACCGGCTTGCCGAGGGCACGGCGCTGATCCAGTCCTCGCTGGGCCAGATCGCCTCGCTGATCGAACTGGTCGAGACTTTGGGCCAGCACGTCACCAGCTTTTCGGCCGCGATGGAGCAGGTCCGCCGCTCCGCGCAGGACATCGACAATATCGCCGAGACCACCAACATCCTCGCCCTCAACGCGACGATCGAGGCGATGCGTGCAGGCGATGCGGGCCGCACCTTTGCCGTGGTGGCAAGCGAGGTGAAGAGCCTCGCCAGCGACACCCGCAAGGCGACCGAGGAGATCGCCCAGACCATCGATGCCCTCGGCGGCGAGGCGGAGATGGTGATCGGCCGGATCGAGGCCGGTGCCAAGGCCAGCGGCGATGCGAAAGCCTCGGTCGCGCGGATCGAGAGCACCATGGCCAATGTCGGCAGCCTGGTGGAGGAAGTCGACAAGCAGAACGACGTCATCGCGCGTTCGACCGGCACCATCTCGGGCCATGTCGACAAGGTGCAGCGCGTGCTGACCAGCTATGATGCCGCCTCGCGCAAGAACGAGGACCGGCTCCACGGCGCGCATCGCAAGATGGAAGAGCTGGAGATCACCGCCAGCGAGATGTTCGACCGTATCGTCCAGGCCGGCCTCAGCCCGCAGGACAGCGCGATGGTCGCACAGGCGCAGGCGATGATGCAGGCGCTTGTCGCGCACACCGAGGCCGCGCTGGCGAGCGGCGCGATCACCATGGCGGCTGTGTTCGACACCGATTACGTCCCCGTTCCGGGCACCAATCCGCAGCTGTTCCGCACCCGTCTGACCGACTGGGCGCACGCCGAATGGCGCCCCTTCCTCGACCGCGCCAAGGCCGGCGACACCCGCGTGCTGGCGGCGGCCTGCACCGACATGAACGGCTTCCTGCCGACCCACCTGACCGAGCGCAGCCGCACGCCCACGGGCGACATCAATCACGACACCCAGTTCTGCCGCAACGGGCGCATCATGCTCGAGGCGATCGACCGCAAGGCCAAGGTCTCGAGTGCGCCTTACATGATGGCGGTCTACCGTCAGGAAGGCGACGGCGATTCCTATGTCGTGGTGCGCAATGTCTACGTCCCGCTGGTGATCGGCGGACGGCGCTGGGGCGATTTCGAACTGGCCTACAGCTTCGACTGAGCCTAGTGCGTTCCTTAAATGTTTCACGTGAAACATTGAAAATGGCCCCCCACCAGGGGGTCAAAGCGGGGCTAACCGGGGGTCAATCCGACCCTGGAACACCCCTGGAAGGGGCGGAATCGACGCCTCAGGTCGCCATGAGGCAGGGTCTCACATCCGATCAATAATCCCAGCTCCGGAAGCCGGGTGACATCGATGCGGCGATTTTCTTGTTGTGCTCAGCCCGGACGAAATTCAGCCCGCTGCAAGTGATCTGGATTGAGCCCTTTGGGGCAGCATAATAGGCTTCGTTATAGATGATCTGGCAAGTGTAACGCTCTTGCATCGCATTCTGGGACTTCAGGTAATATCTATTCCAGTAAGTGACAAAAGTGCGACCATCACCGTATTCTTCCACCGAACGCTGCCCTTGAAATTCGATTTGCACCCCTCCGACCGGAGCATAGCTGCGGATCATGTAGGGATCGACGGTCTGGTTGAGATAGGTCACCGTCATCTTCGATTGGTCGATCCTGAGACGCGCATACACCTCCGCATTTCGTGACTGGGTGTATGTTTCCCAGTCACCCTGGATAGCGGCAATCGGATCTGCCAAAAACTGCTGCTTCGATATTGCGACCGGGGTTGCGGCCGCCTGTAGCAAAGCTGCATAAGACATTAAAAACATGTCATTCTCTCTAAATTCAGGCTCTCAGGGCGGACCGGAAGTGTCGCTTCACCGCGACCCCATTTCTAGGTCGGATTGCGGCGGGCCATGAAGGCCAGTCGTTCGAACAGCATGATATCCTGCTCGTTCTTGAGCAGCGCGCCGTGCAGCGGCGGGATCGCGCTGGCCGGATTGCTGCTTTGCAGAACGTCGAGCGGCATGTCCTCATTCAGCAGCAGCTTCAGCCAGTCGAGCAGCTCGCTGGTCGAGGGCTTCTTCTTCAGGCCCGGCACCTCGCGCAGATCGTAGAAGATATCCATCGCCTTCTTGACCAGCACCTTCTGGATGCCGGGGAAGTGGACGTCGATGATCTCCTGCATCGTCTCGCGATCGGGGAACTTGATGTAGTGGAAGAAGCAGCGGCGCAGGAAGGCGTCGGGCAGCTCCTTCTCGTTGTTCGAGGTGATGACGACGATCGGGCGTTCCTTGGCCTCGATCCGCTCCTGTGTCTCGTAGACGTCGAAGCTCATGCGATCGAGTTCCTGCAACAGGTCGTTCGGAAACTCGATATCGGCCTTGTCGATCTCGTCGATCAGCAGCACGGGGAGCTGCTCGGAGGTGAAGGCCTCCCACAGCTTGCCCTTCTTGATGTAGTTGCGGATGTCGTGGACGCGCTCGTCACCCAGCTGGCCATCGCGCAGGCGCGCCACCGCGTCATATTCATAGAGGCCCTGCTGCGCCTTGGTGGTGGACTTGATGTTCCACTCGATCAGCGGTGCGTTCAGCGCCTTGGAGATTTCATGCGCCAGCACGGTCTTGCCGGTGCCGGGCTCGCCCTTCACCAGCAGCGGGCGGCGCAGCGTGACAGCGGCGTTCACCGCGACCTTCAGATCCTCGGTCGCAATATAGGACTGGGTGCCTTCAAAACGTTGCTGGCCATTGGGCTGATCGGTCATGGGTTTTCCTGTGAGACTGAATTTCGCCGTCAGCGATAAGGGGCCACATCGGCCTGCGCAAGGGGGGAGGGACCCACCATTTTGGATGGGTCAAATCAGCGAGGCAGCAAGAGTATACGCTGGGCGAGACCTTCGAACTTGCCCTCTTCGACCACCGCCTTGGGGTTGTTCCAGCCCATCGTCAGCACCCAGTCGCGCCCCGCCTTGTCGGTGAGCAGCCAGGTGAGGTTGATCACCCCGGGCTCGCTGCCGCCCTTGAAGCCGATATAGCTCCACTTGTCCTTGATCGCGGGCGTCGCCGAGGGGTTGATCGCCATGATCTCGAACACCTTGGGATCGGCGGTCTTGCGCATATGGGCGAAGAGCCGGGCCAGATCGGCGGGGGTCGCGAACCATTCGATGTCGATCGCCTTGGGGCCTTGCGCAAAGGCGGCGTTGATCTCGTCGAGCGTGGGATTGTCGACTGTGATCAGCACTTCGGCGGCAGCGATCGCATCAGGCGCGCGCTGGCGCCAGCGATCGAGGAACATCGGGTCCATCGTCTTGAGGATGAACAGTTCGCGGGTGGTGAGGAAGGGATCATTGGCCGCCGGATTGCTGTGGCCGCTATCCCGCATCAGCTTGAGGATGCGCTTGCGGCCCAGCACTGTGATGAGCTGGTCGGTCGCGGTGTTGTCGCTGATCGAAATCATCAGGCTGGCGAGCGTGTGGAGCGTCACCGGAGAGCCTTTGGGCCAGGTCTGCATCTGCCCACTGGGATAGCTCTTTTCGGTAAGGGGGACGACATCGGTCCACTTGCGGCGGCCCGCTTTCACATCCTCGGCCAGCGCGGCGAGCACATAAAGCTTGAAGGTGGAGCCCAGCGCCAGCGGTGTATCGGCACCGATGGCAATCACCGGCGCGCCGCCGACGGGTGCGAACCATGCGTTGACGCTGCCGGGCAGGGCGGCAAGCTCCTGCGAAATGGCTTGCGGCGTGTCGCCTGCCACCGCGAGCGAGTCCGCGCTGGTGAAGACCAGCTCGCTGATCCGGTTGTCCTCTGCCGGATCGATCGCGATGCCGCCCTTGGCGATCCCGCGGGCGAAACGGATGTGGAGTGCGGCGCGGGTGCCCTGCCTGGGTTCGAGCAGGGCGACGGCCTCGGCCGGGCCGAACTGCGCGGTGAGGCTGGCGGCCACGGCTTTGAGCTGGGCTTCGGGCACGGCGGCAAGGAAGCCCTTGGTGAACAGCGCCGAGGGCTGGGCGTTGCCGTTGAAGAGCGCGAGCACCTCATCGGCGCGAGCCTCCAGCGGGGTGCGTGCGGCGGGGGTTGCGGCGGCAGGTTCCTGCGCGGCTGCAAGAGCCGGGGGCAGCAGCAGGGCCAGCGCGGCGGCGGCGGCAAGGTGGCGGATCATCCCTCTCTCCCGTCGCGCGCCGGTGGTGGAGCGGCGCGCTGGCGCATGGGGTGCCATGCTTTTTGCCCACATGCCAGCAGCAAGCGCGGATGGACTTGCACGCCCGCGCGCGGCAGTCAGGCGGTATGGATTTGCGCTTCATCCGCGAGGCCGCGTGGCTGGGGGAAAGCCGTGCGCGCGGCTATCTGGTGCTGCTCGCGCTGGTCAATTGCGCGATGCTGGCCTTTCTGCTCGTCACCGCAAAAGACGGGATTGATCGCAACGGCTTTCTGATCGGCACCGACTTCATCAGCTTCTGGACGGCAGGGACGATGCTGGCAGACGGCGCCAATGCCTATGACAGCGCCGCCCACACCGCCGCGCAGCGCGAATTCTATGCGCAGCCGGGGCAATATGCCGCCTTCTTCTATCCGCCCTCTTTCCTGCCCTTTGTCTGGCCGCTTGGTCTGATGGGCTATTTCCCCGCATTGGCCGGTTGGCTGGTGGTGACGGGGGCAGCATGGCTGGCGGCGGTGCGGGGGTGGTTCGGTTCGCTGGGGCTGAAGGGGCCTGCGCTGCTGCTGGTGCTCGCCTTCCCGCCGGTGATCGTGACCCTGACACACGGGCAGACATCCTTTCTGGTGGCGGCGCTGCTGGGCGGTGGGCTGCTGCTGGTGGAGAAGCGCCCGTGGCTTGCGGGCGTTCTCATCGGGTTTGCGACGATCAAGCCGCAGTTCGGCCTGCTGGTGCCGCTGGCGCTGCTGGCGAGCGGCCAGTGGCGCACCATAGCAGGGGCAGGGGCGGCTGCGCTGGCGCTGGCGGCTCTGTCCGCGTTCGCCTTCGGCCCGCAGGTGTGGAGCGACTGGCTGGCGATCACCAGCGAGGCCGGGAGCGCGACCGACAGCGGGGTGATCGGCTTCGGCAAGATGGTGAGCCCCTTTGCGGGCCTGCGCCTGCTGGGCGTGCCGGGGGGGATTGCCTTTGCGGTGCAGGGAGCGCTTAGCCTTGCGGTGGCGGCGATGGTGGTGAGAGCGAGTTGGAAGCGCGGCTTTAGCCCGGGGCTCGCCGCACTGGTGCTGGCGGGCGCGCCGCTCGCCACGCCTTTCGTGCTCGACTACGATCTGCTGCTGACCGCCTTCCCGCTCGCCTACCTGTTCGCGAGCGCGCGCGAGAACGGCTTTGATGATTGGGAGCGGATCACCATCGCGGGCGTCTTTGCCGGCGCGGCCTTCGCCCGCCCGATTGCGCTCGGCCTCGGTGTGCCGATCATGCCGCTGCTGCTGGTCGCGCTGTTCTGCTGCGTGTGGCGGCGGGTGCGGGGTTAGGCGTCGATCAGATCGCGGTCGACTTCGCCGGCGCGGTTCTGGATGAAGTTGAAGCGGTGTTCCGGATTGCGGCCCATCAGCTCGTCGACGAGCCGCGCCACGCCTGCCCGGCCTTCGAATTCCTGCGGCAGGGTGATGCGGATCAGCCCGCGCGTTTCGGGCGCCATGGTGGTCTCGCGCAATTGCTGCGGGTTCATCTCGCCAAGGCCCTTGAAGCGGCTGACTTCGACCTTGCGGTTCTTGAACACAGTCGCTTCCAGCTCCGCGCGGTGGGCATCGTCGCGGGCGTAGTGGCTCTCCTTGCCTGCGGTGAGCCGGTAGAGCGGGGGCTGGGCGAGGAACAGGTGGCCCTTGCGCACCACTTCGGGCATTTCCTGGAAGAAGAAGGTCATCAAGAGCGTCGCGATATGGGCGCCGTCGACATCCGCGTCGGTCATGATGATGATGCGGTCATAGCGCAGCTGATCGGGATCGCAGTCCTTGCGCGTGCCGCAGCCCAGCGCGAGCGCCAGATCGGCGATTTCGCTGTTGGCGCGGATCTTGTCGTTGGTGGCGCTGGCGACGTTCAGTATCTTGCCGCGGATCGGCAGGATCGCCTGCGATTTGCGGTCGCGCGCCTGCTTGGCGCTGCCGCCAGCGCTGTCACCTTCGACGATGAACAGCTCGGTCTCGCGCCCGCCTTCACCCGAACAATCGGTAAGCTTGCCCGGCAGGCGCAGCTTCTTGGCATTGGTCGCGCTCTTGCGCTTGATCTCGCGCTCCTGCTTGCGCTTGAGGCGCTCGTCCATGCGCTCCATCACCTCGCCGAGCAGCGCCTTGCCGCGCTCCATATTGTCGGTGAGGAAGTGGTCGAAATGGTCGCGCACCGCGTTCTCGACCAGACGCGCAGCCTCGGGCGAGGTCAGGCGGTCCTTGGTCTGCGACTGGAACTGCGGATCGCGGATGAAGACCGAGAGCATCACTTCCGCCCCCGTCATCACGTCGTCAGCGGTGATGTCCTTGGCCTTCTTCGCCCCGACCAGCTCGCCAAAGGCCCGAAGCCCCCGGGTGAGCGCCATGCGCAGGCCTTGTTCGTGGGTGCCGCCATCAGGCGTGGGCACGGTGTTGCAGTACCAGCTGAACACGCTGTCGGCATAGAGCGGCCAGGCGATCGCCCATTCGACGCGCCCTTGCTGCACACCGTCTGCCACCGGAAAGTCCTGATTGCCGGTGAAGGGCTGTGACGTGACGCATTCGCGCGTGCCGATCTGTTCGGCGAGGTGATCGGCGAGCCCGCCCGGAAACTTGAAGGTCGCTTCGGCCGGCACATCCTCGCTCACCAGCGATGGGACGCATTTCCAGCGGATCTCGACCCCGGCGAACAGATAGGCCTTGGAGCGGGCCAGCTTGAACAGCCGCTTGGGATTGAACTTGCGGTCGCCGAAGATTTCCGGATCGGGGGTGAAGGCCACGGTCGTCCCGCGCCGGTTGGGCGTCGGGCCAAGGTTCTGGATCGGCCCCTGCGTGATCCCGCGCGCGAAATCCTGCGCGTAAAGCTGCTTGTCGCGCGCCACTTCGACGCGGGTGTGGACCGAGAGCGCATTGACCACGCTCACGCCGACGCCGTGGAGGCCGCCGCTGGTGGCATAGGCCTTGCCGGAGAACTTGCCGCCCGAGTGCAGGGTGGAGAGGATCACCTCCAGCGTCGATTTGCCGGGGAACTTGGGATGCTCGTCCACCGGAATGCCGCGGCCGTTGTCGGAGATCACCAGTCGCCCCGCCGTGCCAGGCTCGCCTTCCTCCAGCCGCATCTCGATCCGCGTGGCATGGCCTGCGACCGCCTCGTCCATCGCATTGTCGAGCACTTCGGCAGCGAGGTGGTGCAGCGCGCGGTCATCCGTGCCGCCGATATACATGCCGGGGCGGCGGCGGACCGGCTCAAGCCCCTCCAGCACCTCGATCGCGGAGGCGTTGTAATCCCCGCTCGAAGTGGGGGTGTTGGCAAACAGATCGTCGGGGGCGGTGTCAGACATGGCCCTGCTATAGGCGCGCGCAAGCGGCGCTCACAAGCACCCCCCGGTGGTTTTACTCAGCCGCCAAAGCCGGTGGGCGCGGGATCCGCCGCGATCACCTCGGTTCCCTTGACCTCGCGCACTTCCAATGCCCTTTCGGCAATCCCTGCGCGGGTGAAGCGGAACGGGCCATCGACCCCCAGAAAACCGCCGCGATCATAGAGCTCGCCCTTGGGGAAGGGGTTGCCCACCTTCCACTCGCGCGCGATCCGTAGGGTCAGCAGCACTGCGTCATAGCCCAGCGTGGCGATGCGATAGGGCTTGGCGCCGAAGCGGGTCTCGTAGCTGTCGGCAAAGCGCTTGTAACGCTGGTCGGACACGGCCGAGAAGAGCGCGCCCTGCATTGCCGGGGCGCGGGCCAGAACCGGATCGCCGCTCCACAATTCGGTGCCGACAAGGCGCGGTTTGGGCGCCCGGCCCCGCTGCAATTCGTCCGCTGCCTCAAGGCCGAGGCGGGCGCTATCGGCGATCAGCACGGTGTCGAAGCCGCCCGCTGCCCGCAGCCGCGCCGCCGCGCTCACCACCGAGGTATTGCCGCGTGCATAGGTCTCGCGCCGCACCAGCGTGCCGCCGAATTCGACAATCGCCCGGTCGAGCGCCGCGAGCGCCCTTGCACCATACTCGCCCTCGGGCACCAGCGCGGCAAAGCGTCCTGCGCCCCGCGTCCGCACGAATTGCACCGAGCGCCGGATCGATTGTTCGGGCGTGTTGCCCATCACGAAGACATCGCTGCTGGCGAGCTTGGTGTCGTTGGAAAAGGCGATCACCGGCACGCCTGCCGCCTTGGCTGCGGCGGAGACCTGCGCCACCTCGTCACCGGCGAGCGGGCCGAGGATCAGCTTGTTGCCATCGGCAATCGCCTGGGCGGCGGCAGCGGCGGCACCGGTGCTGGTGTCATAGCTGGTGATGCGCAGATTATCGGCATTGGTATCGAGCAGCGCCATGGTGGTGGCATTGGCAATCGCCTGGCCGACGGCTGCAGCCTCGCCGCTGGTCGGCACCAGCAGGGCGATACGGTGGCGGCCGGAATCGGTGGGGAGAGCGGTCGCCGAAGGCTCGGTGACTGTCGGCGGCGGGGGCGGGGCGGTGGGTGCATCGCTCTTGGGGATGACCTGACAGCCCGCCGCCAGCAGCGCCGCGCTTGCCATCACAAGATGGCGCGGACGCAGCAGCCGGGCGGTGGCGGACGCCAGCCAGCCTGCCCAATTCGGCGCTTTTACGTGGTTCATCCTTGCCGACCCCTCGTTGGTGCTTCAATGCTTGGCGCGTCATGACAGGCGCGCAGACCCATATCCCCGCCCGAATTCCCGCAGAGATTCCCGAACCGGGGCTCTACATCGTGGCGACCCCGATTGGCAATCTTGCCGACATCACCCTGCGCGCCATCGCGGTGCTGCAAGGCGCGGCGCTGATCGCCTGCGAGGATACGCGGGTGACGGGCAAGCTCCTGAAACATCTCGGCATCAAGGCGCGGCTGCAGCGGCTTGACGATCACGCCTCGCCGCAAGTGCGCGCGCGGATCATCGCCGAAGCGTGCGA
Source organism: Erythrobacter sp. (assembly GCF_035194505.1). Taxonomy (NCBI): domain Bacteria; kingdom Pseudomonadati; phylum Pseudomonadota; class Alphaproteobacteria; order Sphingomonadales; family Erythrobacteraceae; genus Erythrobacter; species Erythrobacter sp. Next base: position 524,444 of record NZ_CP136573.1, read on the forward strand.
TGCGCCGGTTGTGCTGGTGTCGGATGCGGGCACCCCGCTCATCTCGGACCCGGGCTATCGCCTGGTGCGCGAGGCCCGCGATGCGGGGGTCAATGTCGTCGCCGTACCGGGTGCCTGTGCGGCGATAGCGGGCCTTGCGATTTCGGGCCTGCCGTCCGACCGCTTCCTGTTCGCAGGCTTTCTGCCCGTGAAGGACAAGGCGCGCGAGGAAGCACTTGCAGGCCTTGCGGGCGTTGCGGCGACACTGGTGTTCTACGAAACCGCCCCGCGGCTCGAAAAGTCGCTTCGCGCGATTGCCACCTTGTGGCCGGGCCGCGAGGTGGCCGTGGCGCGCGAAATCACCAAAATGCACGAGGAATGTCGCTCCGGCACGGCCGCGGCTCTGGCGGATCACTACGCCACGCACCCGCCCAAAGGGGAGATCGTGCTGTTGATCGGTCCGCCCACCGAGGAAGAGGCCCCCGTGCTCGATATCGATGCGATGCTGCGCGCCGCTCTGGCTGATGCCGGGCCGGGCAAGGCCGCAGGGCAGGTCGCCAAGGCCAGCGGGATCGACCGGGCGGTGCTCTATGCCCGCGCGCTGGAACTCAAGGGCGAATGAGCGAGCCGCGCTCGCCAGAGCAGCGCCACGAGGCCGACCGGCGCGGGCGCGAGGGCGAGGCGGAAGCGGCCATGTGGCTTGCCGCGCAAGGCTGGCGGGTGCTGGCCGAGCGGGTGAAGACCAAGGCGGGCGAGATTGATCTCATCGTGCGGCGCCCCGGCCTGGTTGCCTTTGTCGAGGTCAAGTGGCGCGCCCGCGCCGCCAGCCTCGCCGATGCGATCGACGAGCGGCGGCTTGCCCGCGTGGCAGCCGCAGCGGAAATGGTGATGCACCTCTATGCGAGCGAGGGCGAGGATGTGCGCATCGACGTCATCCTGCTTGCGCCCGGACAAAAGCCCACCCACATCGAAAATGCGTGGATGCCGATCTGGTGATCCCTCAGGAGCCCAATGAATGACCTTGCGTATCGCCGTCCAGATGGACCCCATCGACCGGATCAATATCGCGGGCGACAGTTCCTTTGCGCTGATGCTGGCGGCGCAGGCGCGGGGCTATGCGGTCTATGAATATCACGTCGAAAGCCTGACCCTAGACGAGGATGACCGCCTGTTCGCCCATGCCTTTCCGGTGACGGTGCAGCGCGTGGAGGGCGATCATTTCACGCGGGGCGAGCAGGTGCGGCTCGATCTCGGCAAGGACGTGGACGTGGTGCTGATGCGGCAGGATCCGCCGTTTCACATGGGCTATATCACCGCCACCCACATGCTCGAACGCATCGCTCATGAAACGCTTGTGGTGAATGATCCGGCCAATGTCCGCAATTCGCCGGAAAAGGTGATGGTGCTGAACTATCGCCGCTTCATGCCGCCGACACTGGTGACGCGCTCGGTGGACGAGGTGCGGCGCTTCATGGCGCAGCACGGCGCGATTGTGGTCAAGCCGATCCACGGCAATGGCGGCAAGGCGATCTTCCGTATCGGCGAGAACGCGGAGAACCTCTCGGCCCTGTTCGAGGTGTTCAACCAGACCTGGCCCGAGCCGCATATGGTGCAGCCTTTCCTCCCCGAGGTCGCGACCGGCGACAAGCGCATCGTGCTGATCGATGGCGTGGTGGCAGGTGCGATCAACCGCCTGCCGGGCGAGGGCGAGTTCCGCTCGAACCTCGCAATGGGCGGCTCCGCCCAGCCGACCGAACTCAGCCCGCGCGAGCAGGAAATCTGCGAGGCGCTCGGCCCGGACCTCAAGCGGCTTGGCCTCACCTTTGTCGGTATCGACGTGATCGGAGGCAAGTGGCTCACCGAAATCAACGTCACCTCGCCCACCGGCATCGTCGCGATTGACCGTTTCAACAACACTGATACGGCAGGGATGATCTGGGATGCGATCGCGCGGCGTTTGGAACAGCGCGGCGTGGGCGTCTGACACCTCTGGCAACGGACACAACTTTACATGACTGATCGGCTGATCGAACTGGTCGACGCTTGGGGCTACCTTGGCGTGGCCATCGCGATGTTCCTCGAAAACGTGTTTCCGCCGATCCCTTCCGAGGTGATCATGGGCCTCACCGGCATGGCGGTGGCCGATGGCAAGCTCACCTTTGCCGGCGCGGTCGCCTCGGGCACGGCGGGCGCGGTGCTGGGCAACTGGGTGTGGTACTGGATCGGCCGGGTGGTCGGCTACGAGCGCTTCCGCCCGCTGATCGACCGCTTCGGCCGCTGGCTGACGCTCGACTGGGCCGAGGTCGAGAAGATCGTCGACATCTTCAAGCGCTTCGACAGCGCGATCGTGTTCTGGGCGCGGTTCCTGCCGCAGGTGCGCACCATGATCTCGCTGCCCGCAGGGATGCTGATCATGTCGCAACTGCGGTTTGTGATCTGGACCCTGCTCGGCACGGGGGTGTGGAATTCGGTGCTGATCGGCGCGGGCTATATCCTGCGCAATGAGTTCAGCCAGTTCGACGATTACTACGGATGGGTCGCGGTGGTGATGATCGCGGGCGTGGTGGCGCTCTATCTCTACCGCGTGGTGACCTGGAAGCCCGCCGCGAAACAAGACTGACCGCTAACCCCTAGGGTGGGCCTTGCGGTAATTCTCCAAGAGGCTTGCGGCATCGACACGGGTGTAGATCTGGGTCGATCCCAATGAGGCATGACCGAGCAGTTCTTGCAAGGAGCGCAGGTCCGCCCCGGCGCTGAGCAAATGCGTGGCAAAAGAATGGCGCAGCGCATGGGGCGTGGCCGTATCAGGCAGGCCCAATGCGCGGCGCGCCTGCGCCATCGCCTTCTGCACCATGCCGGGCGACAGCGGGCCACCTTTCGCCCCGCGAAAAAGGGGTTCGGCAGGGGTGAGCGGCCAAGGGCATTGTCGCACATAGTCCGCCACCGCTGCCCGCGTGATCGGCAGGACCGGGACAAGCCGCTGCTTGCCGCCCTTGCCGGTCACCTGCAACACCTCGCCAAGCACTGCATCGCGCCCCGTCAGCGAGAGCGCCTCGGCAATCCGCAGGCCCGATCCATACATCAGCAGCAGCACCGCCCGGTCGCGCGCGCCAATCCAGTCCTCGCCGGCAATGCCATCGACCAGTGACGCAAGGTTCACGGCCTCGTCGGGGGTAACAGGGCGGGGGAGACCCTTCTTGAGGCGCGGGCCGCGCAGGCGCGGGGGCAGGGGATCGGGATCGCCCGCCTGCTCGCGGGCAAAGGCGATGAAGGCCTTGAGCGCAGAAAGCTCGCGCGCGGTGCTGGCATTGCCGATGCCTTCCGCGCGGCGCGCTGCCAGAAACGCGCGCAACCCATGTGCCTCGGTCCGCGCCACAGCTGCCCAGTCCGCTAGGCCGTTCGCCGCCACCAACCGCTCTGCCGCGCTGGCATAGGCGCGCACCGTATGAGGCGAGCGGCGGCGGTTGTCGGCGAGATGCGCGCGCCACTGCGCCACGAGGTCGCCTGCGCTCATGCCACCACCAGCGCCTCGGCCACGATCTCGGCCAGCAGCGCATCGAGCAGCGAGCGGCCCTCGGGCGCGACGCCGATGCGCGTGCCTTCCGTCCACACCAGCCCGAGACTGCGCAGGCGGGCGAGCGCAGCCTCATCCACAAGGCCATCACGAGGAATGGCAAAGCGCTGCGACAGTGCTGCGAGATCCAGCCCCTCGGCCAGGCGCAGGCCCATCAGCAGCGCCTCGGTCGCCTGTTCTGCCAGGGCAAGCGGCCGCGCCTCGGCAATGCCGTTGCCCTGCGCGCTGACGGCTTTCAGGAAGTTCTCGGGCTTCTTGTGCCGCACCGTCGCCAAACCGCCGCGCCGGCCATGGGCGCCGGGGCCGATCCCGGCGTAATCCTGATAGCGCCAATAGGCGAGATTGTGGCGGCCCTCCTCTCCGCTGCGCGCATGGTTGCTCGTTTCGTAGGCAGGCAATCCGGCGGCTTCGGTGAGGCTTTGGGTGATGCTGAAAAGCCCTGCAGCCTCGTCGTCGTCAAGCGGCACAAGCCGCCCGCGCCGCACGTCGCTCGCAAAGCGCGTGCCGGCCTCGATGGTCAGCTGGTAGAGCGACATGTGCCCGGTGCCGAAAGACAGGGCACGGCTGAGCCGCTCCTCCCACAGATCGAGCGTATGGCCGGGCATGGCGTAGATCATGTCGAAGCTGACGCGGGCAAAATGCGCCTGCGCCGTGGCGATTGCGGCGAGCGCTTCTTCGGCCCCGTGCAGCCGCCCGAGAAAGCGCAGTTCCGCATCATCCAGCGATTGCACGCCCAGCGACACGCGGTTGATCCCGGCGCTGGCAAGGGCGGCGAAATTGGCCGCCTCCACGGACGAGGGATTGGCCTCCAGCGTGATTTCGATGGCCGGATCGAAACCCCACAGCCGCGCCGCTTCCTCTAGCAGCGTGCCCACCAGCGCGGGCGGCATCAGCGAGGGCGTGCCGCCGCCGAAGAAGATCGAGGTCAGCGTCTCGCCCCCGGCAAGCTCTGCCTCGGCGCGCATGTCGGCGATCAGCGCATCCTGCCAGCGCGCCACATCGACGCGCTCGCGGACATGCGAGTTGAAATCGCAATAGGGGCATTTCTTCGCACAGAAGGGCCAGTGGATATAAAGCGCGCGCGCCACAGGGGGAATTTTCAGCCTCGCTTAATCGTTGCGGGATAGTTCGATGCCATGCGGAGCCTTCCTCTCGTGACCACACTCGTCAAGCTCGCCGGTCTTGCCCTTTTTATGGCAGCCGCGCCAGCACAGCCGCAAGGCCCTCGCCATGACGGGCACCGGACCGGCGACTGGCTCGACGCCCATAACGAAGCGCGCGCCGAGGCCGGAATTGCGCCGCTGGTGTGGAGCGATCGGCTTGCCCGTGATGCGCAGGACTGGGCGGATCATCTCGCTGCGACCGGTCGCTATGATCACGCCTCGCCGATGCAGCGGCAAGGGCAGGGCGAGAACCTGTGGCGCGGTCCTAGGGGATATTGGGACACGTGGGACAAGGTCGGCTTTTTCGTCGAGGAGAAGCGCCACTTCCGGCCCGGCCAGTTCCCCGATGTTTCGGCGACCGGGCGCTGGAATGATGTGGCGCATTACACCCAGGTGATCTGGCCCCAGACCCGCGAGGTCGGCTGTGCGCTCGCCCATACGCCTGAGGAGGAGGTGCTTGTTTGCCGCTATTTCCCGGCGGGGAATATCTGGGGCCACCGGATCGACCCGGCCGAACATATCGCGCGGCGCTAGGCCTTCGGGAACTGCTCGGCGACCAGCTTGGCAAAGGCATCGGCGCGGTGGCTGATGGCGTGCTTTTCTTCAGGCGCGATCTCGGCAAAGGTGAGGGCGCTGCCGGCGGGTACGAAAACCGGATCATAGCCGAAACCCAGCGCCCCGCGCGGCGGCCAGGTAAGCGCGCCATGACAGGCGCCCTCGTAGATCGCATAGTCGCCGTCGGGCCATGCAAGCGCCAGCACGCAGTGGAAGGCGGCGGAGCGGTCCACGCCAGCGCCCTTTTCCGCGAGCATCCCTTCGACCTTGCCCATAGCCATATACCAGTCGCGGCCCGGCGCGCCTTCGAACCACTGCCGTTCGGCCCAGTCGGCGGTGTAGACCCCGGGGCGGCCATCGAGCGCGGCAACGCTAAGCCCACTGTCATCCGCGAGTGCGGGCAGGCCCGCAGCCTCCGCCGCCGCGCGCGCCTTCAGCAGCGCGTTCTGGACGAATGTGGTGCCGGTCTCGGCAGGTTCAGGCAGGCCCAGCGAACCGGCCGACAGGCAGGTGACGCCATAGGGATCGAGCAGGGCTGCGATCTCCTTCAACTTGCCCGCGTTATGCGTGGCAATGACAAGGCTGCCGGAGCCCAGACGCCGTGTCATTTCACGGCGTCCAACTGCGCGGCAAAGATGCGGTCCGCGCCGATGCGGGCGAGGCGCAGGAGGCGCAGCAGGCCTTCCTCGTCATAGGTCGCGCCTTCTGCGGTGGCCTGTACCTCGGCGATCTGGCCGCCCGAGAGCAGCACGAAATTGCCGTCCGCCTCGGCGTTCGAATCCTCGTCATAATCGAGGTCGAGCACCGGGGTGCCCTTGAAGATGCCGCAGGAGATGCCGGCGACCTGCGCAGCGATCGGATCATGCTTGATATCGCCCGAGGCCATCAGGCCGTTGACCGCCAGACGCAGCGCGATCCACGCGCCGGAAATCGCGGCGGTGCGCGTGCCGCCATCGGCCTGAATCACGTCGCAATCCAGGGTGATCTGCCGTTCGCCGAGCTTCTGGAGATCGACGACAGCGCGCAAGGAGCGTCCGATAAGGCGCTGGATTTCCTGTGTACGACCCGATTGCTTGCCCTTGGCTGCCTCGCGCGCGCCGCGGGTGTGGGTGGCGCGGGGGAGCATCGAGTATTCGCCCGTCACCCAACCTTCGCCCTTGCCGCGCAGCCACGGCGGAACGCCCTTTTCAACGCTCGCGGTGCACAGCACCTTGGTATCGCCAAAGCCGATCAGGCAGGAGCCTTCGGCGTGCTTGGTGAAACCGGTCTCGATGGTGATGGCGCGCATTTCATCGGGCGCGCGTCCTGAAGGGCGCATGAGGTGTTCCTTTGATGGTTGAGAAGGGCGCTAGAAGAAATTGCGGTGCTTCGACAAGCTTGAGCCGAACGGAAATTGAGAAAGTTGGCGATAGCGGTTAGCAATTCCCCATGACCTCGCTCCCTGTCACCGAACTCACAGCGCGTGCGCGCGAGATTTTCCGGCGCGTGGTGGAGGAATATATCGAGAGCGGGCAACCGGTCGGCTCGAAGACGCTGGCAGCCGATGGCACGCTCAATCTCTCGCCCGCCTCGATCCGTTCGGTGCTGGCCGATCTGGAGACCGCAGGCCTGCTTGCCGCGCCGCATACGAGCGCGGGGCGCCTGCCGACCGATGCGGGCCTCAGGATCTTCGTCGACGGGATGATGCGGGTGGCCGAGCCGACGCGCGAGGAACAGGCCGCGATCGAGGCGCGTCTGGCCGAAGCGGGGCCGGTGGAAGCGGCGTTGAAGCAGGCCTCGGCTATCCTTTCCGATCTTTCGGGCGCGGCGGGGATGGTGCTCGTGGCCCCGCGCGAACAACGCCTTGCGCAATTCTCCCTCGTCGATCTCGGGCAGGGCCGGGCGCTTGCGGTACTGGTGGGCGAGGACGGGGGCGTCGAGAACCGCGTCGTCACCATTGGCGGCGCGCTTGATCCCGGGGCGCTGGACCGGGCGTCGAACTATATCACCGCGCGGCTCGCGGGCCGCACGCTCGCCGAGGCAGCGCTCGCTATGCGCTCCGAGATTTCCACCGGGCGCTCGCAGCTCGATGATGCCAGCCGCGATCTGGTCGAGCGCGGGCTTGCCGTGTGGTCCGAGGATGCCGCCGCGCGCCCTGTGCTGATCGTGCGGGGGGCGGCAAACCTCCTCGATGAAACCGCATTGGGCGATATCGAGCGGGTGCGGATGCTGCTGGAAGACCTCGAAAACAAGCAATCGGTCGCAAGCCTGCTCGATTCGGCGCGCGATGCGGAAGCGACCCGCATTTTCATCGGCTCCGAGAACCGCCTCTTCGCCCTGTCCGGCTCCAGCGTCATCGCCTCGCCCTATCGCGACCGCGAGGGGCGGGTGGTCGGCGTGCTCGGCGTGATCGGCCCTGTAAGGTTGAATTACGCCCGGGTTGTCCCCATGGTGGATCTGACAGCCCGTTCGCTGGGCAAGCTCATCGCTTGAATGGAAAGCCAAACCGACATGACCGAGAATGAAAAGCCGCTGGATCAGGCGGCTGAAGACGAATTGAAGGGCGTGCCCGAGCACCTGCGTGAGGGCGGGGATGATGCCTCGCCGCTGGCCGAAGCGCTGGAAGCACTGAAGCGTGATCTCGACGAGGCCAAGCAGGCCGTGCTCTATGCCCAGGCCGAAACCCAGAACGTGCGCCGCCGCCTGGAGCGAGAGAAGGACGAGGCGCGCGCCTATGCCGCGACCGGCTTTGCCCGCGATATCCTGTCAGTCGCCGACAACCTCTCCCGCGCGATCGACGCGATCCCGCAGTCCTTGCGCGAAGATGACAGCATGAAGGGCCTCGTCATCGGCCTCGAAGCGACCCAGCGCGAGCTGGAGAAGGTCTTCGCCGGGCATGGCATCACCCGCATCGCCTCGATGGGCCTGCCGCTCGATCCCAACCAGCATCAGGCGATGCTCGAAGTGCCCAGCAATGATCACGAACCGGGCACGGTGGTGTCCGAGATGCAGGCCGGATGGATGATCAAGGACCGCCTGCTGCGCGCCGCGATGGTGGCGGTGGCGAAGAAGCCGGACTGATTTATCGCAGCAGATAGATGGCGAGATAGCGCGCAATCAGCAGGGCCAGCAGGACAATGCCGGCTGTGCGATTGCGCGTTACGCCTGCGCCGATCATCAGAGCGAGCAGCAGGCCCGTCGTCCCCAGCGAGACCGGCGAGGTCAGGCGATCGACAAGCGCGGGCACCGTTGCCACGAACATCCACTGCACCACCACCATCACGATCAGCATCGCAAAGACGATGCGGTGGACCCGCAGGTAATGGGTGTCGAGATCGACAAAGTTTTGCGGCTCGGAAGGAAACACCAGTCTGCTGGCGAGGAAATAGGCGCTCGCAAACACCACCACCCCAAGGATCATCGCGGTGCTCGCGATGATGCTTTCGCGCACCAGCCATGCGAACATCCAGAAGGACAAGAGATCAAGGATCACGAACACCGCCAGCAGCGGTGTGAGCCAACCGATCCGAAAGGCGCGGTGCTCGGCATCGCGGGCGAGTTTGAATTCGAGCGTGCGGCCAAGCCCGGTCAGCAGCTCGACCAGCGAGAGGCCGAGGATCAGGCTGTAGAGCGCAAAGACAAATTCGAATTCGCTCATGCACCGGTTCCCGTGAAGTCGATCAGGCCGTCATAGGCGGACAGGCCGGAAACCCCGGCGACCCTTGCACCCTCGCGCAACAGGAACGCATGGCGGACGATTTCGGCCTGTTGTTCAAGCCCGTACTGCCCAAGGTTCAGACCCGGTTTCAAGGCATAGTCATAGCGGCACCAGGGGTGGCGGCGCAGCACAAGATGCCAGCGGCCATGGGTCTGCGCCTGCCACACGTGCGTCATTTCGTGCAGGAAATGGCCCTGCGCTCCCAAAGGCGCGGCGGCGAAATCGTCGCAATAGTGATCGGCGAGCGGATGGAAGTGGATATGGCCCATCGGCGCCATCGTCACGCTGCGCGGCTGCAGGGGAAAGAATTTGCGCCGCCGGATGGTGACTGCGGCGTAATCGATGGCGTCCCCGAACACCGACCGCGCCAGCGCCATTTCGCCCGCTGTTAGCGGCCGGGTTCCGCCGGCCGGACAGGCGTGGGGGAGCGGCGCTTTGCTTGGCGCCGCTCCTGCCGCTGGTCCGTCATCCCAGTCCTTCAGCGTTCCTCGCCCGCCGCACGCACTTCGGCATCAAACACCTGCGTGGTGCCACCAGACATGGTGAGCGTCACTTTGACCTTGTCGCCCGCCTTCCACGTTGCAGGCGGTTCCATCGCCATCACGTGCAGCGCGCCGGGCTTGAATTCGACCTTTTTGCCCTTGGTCAGTGCGATCGGCAGCGCCTCCATCATCTGCACCTTGTTATCCCACTCGCCATATTCGTGCATCATCGTCATGCCGGCGCCTTCGACGTCGGCCTTGCGGATGGTGAGGCCCTGATCGCCATCATAGGTGAGATCGAAATAGACCGCCGCCGGATTGCCGGAGACCGGCGCGAGCACGAGGCGGGCATTGGTGATGGTCATGCCCGGCACCTGGCCTGCGACAGCCTCGGCTGCGGGCGCTTCAGCCTCGCCGCCGCAGGCTGCCAGCCCCAGCATCGCAAGCCCCAGCGCGGCACCCATCAGGCCCTTGGCCAACCCCCGAACCGATCCCTCAATGATTTTCACGTTGTGTTGCTCCTGTGTGAAACGCACACAAAACTAGGGACTGGGACGTCTTGTGCCAAGCAAAACCGCACCTATATCGCCGTCATAAACGAGCCGCCGAGGCGCTTTGCCACTCCCGGGAAGCGCAGGTTTGCGGCGTCCAACAATGTCCAGATGGATGGGGTAAAAATGGGTAAAGTAATCGGTATCGACCTCGGCACCACCAATTCCTGCGTCGCCGTGATGGACGGCGGCAAGCCCAAGGTCATCGAAAATTCCGAAGGCGCGCGCACCACGCCCTCAATCGTCGCCTTCACCAAGGATGGCGAGCGTCTCATTGGCCAGCCGGCCAAGCGTCAGGCCGTGACCAATCCCGACAACACCCTGTTCGCGATCAAGCGTCTGATCGGCCGCCGTTTCGACGATCCGCTGACCAAGAAGGACATGGGCCTCGTCCCTTACCAGATCACCAAGGGCAAGAATGGCGATGCCTGGGTGAATGCCGGTGGTGAGGATTACAGCCCCTCGCAGGTTTCGGCCTTCATCCTCCAGAAGATGAAGGAAACCGCCGAGAGCTATCTCGGCGAGACCGTGACGCAGGCCGTCATCACCGTGCCCGCCTATTTCAACGACGCCCAGCGTCAGGCGACCAAGGATGCCGGCCAGATCGCCGGCCTTGAAGTGCTGCGCATCATCAACGAGCCGACTGCGGCCGCGCTCGCCTATGGCATGGACAAGGAAGACGGCAAGACCATCGCCGTCTATGACCTTGGCGGCGGCACCTTCGACGTCTCGATCCTCGAAATCGGGGACGGCGTGTTCGAAGTGAAGTCGACCAACGGCGACACCTTCCTCGGCGGTGAGGACTTCGACAATGCGATCGTCGAATATCTCGCCGATGCCTTCAAGAAGAAGGAAGCCATGGACCTGAAGGCCGACAAGCTCGCCCTCCAGCGCCTCAAGGAAGCCGCCGAAAAGGCCAAGATCGAGCTTTCGAGCGCGGCAACCACGGAAATCAACCTGCCCTTCATCACCGCGCGCATGGAAGGTGGCACCACCACCCCGCTGCACCTGGTGGAGACGATCACCCGCGCCGATCTCGAAAAGATGGTCGACACGCTGATCCAGCGCACGCTGGAGCCCTGCAAGAAGGCTCTCGCGGACGCCGGCATCAGCAAGGATCAGGTCGACGAGGTGATCCTTGTCGGCGGGATGACCCGCATGCCCAAGGTGCGCGAAGTGGTCGAAAGCTTCTTCGGCGCCAAGCCGCACACGGGCGTCAACCCGGATGAAGTCGTCGCCATGGGCGCGGCCATTCAGGCTGGCGTGCTGCAGGGCGACGTCAAGGACGTGCTGCTGCTCGACGTGACCCCGCTCTCGCTCGGTATCGAGACGTTGGGCGGCGTGTTCACCCGCATGATCGATCGCAACACCACCATCCCGACCAAGAAGACCCAGACCTACTCGACCGCCGAGGACAACCAGAACGCGGTGACGATCAAGGTCTATCAGGGCGAGCGCGAGATGGCGGCGGACAACAAGCTGCTCGGCAATTTCGACCTGATCGGCATTCCCCCCGCGCCGCGCGGCGTGCCGCAGATCGAGGTGACCTTCGATATCGACGCCAACGGCATCGTCTCGGTGGCCGCGCGCGACAAGGGCACGGGCAAGGAACAGACGATCAAGATCCAGGCCTCGGGCGGTCTCAATGATGCCGACATCGACCAGATGGTGAAGGACGCCGAGAAGTTCGCCGAAGAGGACAAGAAGCGCCGGGCGGCCGCGGAAGCGCGCAACCAGGCCGACAGCCTTGTCCACGCGACCGAAAAGCAGCTCGCAGAGCATGCCGACAAGATCGATGCCGCCACCAAGTCGGCGGTCGAGGACGCGCTCGCCGCCACCAAGACTGCGCTCGAAGGCGGGGATGCCGATGACATCAATGCCAAGGCGCAAGCCCTGACCGAGGCGGCGATGAAGATGGGCCAGCAGATCTACGAAGGCCAGCAGGCCGCCGGTGCCGATGCCGGTGCTGAAGGCGCAGAGGAAAAGCCGGCCGAAGAGGACGTCGTCGACGCCGAATTCTCCGAGGTCGACGAAGACAAGAAGGGCTAAGGCCCCGATGCCACCCAGCGCGCCGTCGATATTTCCGGTCCCCCTTTTCGGAATATCGGCGGTGCCTGGTCACGGGGATTAGGTCACCGACATGTCCAGCGCCCAGATCGACTATTACGCCACGCTCGAAGTCGCCCGCGATGCGGACGGCGCGGTGCTCAAGAGCGCCTATCGCAAGCTCGCGATGAAGTATCACCCGGATCGCAATCCGGGCGATGCCTCCTGCGAGGCCAAGTTCAAGGCGATCAACGAGGCCTATGACTGCCTCAAGGACCCGCAGAAGCGCGCGGCCTATGATCGCTATGGCCACGAAGCCTTCACCCAAGGGATGAATGGCGGAGGCGGGGGCGGCCCCTTCGGCGGCGGCTTCGGGGGCGGGCGCGGCGATTTTGCCGATATCGGCGATATCTTCGAGACGATCTTCGGCAGTGCCTTTGGCGGCGGCGGCGGTGCGCAGCGCGCCCAGAACCGCCGCGGCGCGGACCTGCGCTATGACATGCAGGTCAGCCTCGAAGAGGCGTTCGACGGCAAGACCACAGAAATCGAGATCGAAGTCAGCCAGTCCTGCGATACCTGCGATGGTACGGGCGCGACGCCCGGCACCTCCGAGCGCACCTGCAACCTGTGCAACGGCATGGGGAGCGTGCGCGCCAAGCAGGGCCTGTTCGTGGTCGAGCGGCCATGCCCCACCTGCAGCGGGCGCGGGCGCGTGATCGAGAACCCCTGCAAGTCCTGTCGCGGCGAAGGCCGGGTCGACAAGCCGCAGGCGCTGAAGGTCGAGATTCCGGCGGGCGTCGATACCGGCACCCGCATACGTCTCGCCGGCAAGGGCGAGGCAGGCCAGCGCGGCGCGCCGGCGGGCGATCTCTACATCTTCCTCCACGTGAAGCCGCACCCGGTGTTCGAGCGTGAGGGCACGACGCTCGCCACCCGCGTTCCGGTGAGCTTCACCACGGCAGCGCTCGGCGGCTGCGTGGAAATCCCCGATCTCGACGGCTCGACCAACCGGCTCGAAATCCCGGCCGGTATCCAGTCGGGCAAGCAACTGCGCGTGCGCGGAGCGGGCATGCCCGTGCTGCAAGGGCGCGGGCGCGGCGATCTGGTGGCGGAAATCGTTGTCGAAACACCGACCAAGCTGTCGCGACGCCAGAAGGAGCTGCTTGAGGAATTCCGCAGCACCGAGACGGGCGAGGAATGCCCCGAAAGCCGCGGCTTCTTCGACAAGCTCAAGGACGTCTTCGGAAACTAGGGCGCGGTGCTTCCCTCGCTCCTCATCATCGACGATTTCCTCAAAGACCCGTGGGCCGCGCGGCGCGCGGCGCTGGGGCTGGACTATGATCCGGCCGCCCAGCACGGCAATTTCCCCGGACGCAATTCGACCGGCGCGCTTGATACGGCGGCGATCGATGCAGCGGTCTCGCGCCTGCTCGGCCTGAAGCTCGGCCCTGCGCCGGGCACCCAGCACGGGCATTGCCGCCTGACCCGCAAGGGTGACAAGGGCAAAAGCGGCGTCCATATCGATCCCGCAGCCTATTCGGGCATCCTCTATCTCTCGCGCCCGGAAGATTGCACCGGGCCGCTGGCGGGCGGCACGGATTTCTTCCGCCACAAGCGCACCGGTCTCGAAGCCGTGCCCACCGATCCCGCGAAGATCGCCGCGACGGGCTATGATGATATCAACGCGCTGGTCGAGGATGTGGTCAACAAGGACACCACCAACCCGGCCAAGTGGGAGCGCACCATGCGCGTGCCGGTGCGCTTCAACCGGCTGCTACTGTTCTCGCCCTGGCAGTTCCACAATGCCGCGCCCGGCTTTGGCACGACGGCAGAGGACTCGCGTCTGGTGATGCTGCTGTTTTTCGGGGTGGTGCAGGGCTGACACCGTTCGTGTCGAGCGAAGTCGAGACACCATGGCACGGCCTCTCGACTTGGCTCGAGGCGAACGGGTATTTGCCTAGCCCATCCGCTCGTGCACTTCCAACCGGATCCGGTCGACCAGCCCGCGCTGGCACCGGCCCGCGATCTCCTCTTCCTCCAGCACCGCGAGGAACACCGCGCGCTTGGCCGCCTGCAGGCGCTCGGTCGGCATCCCGCTATTGGCGGTCGAGGCGATGAGATCGATCATTCGCTCCGCGCCGTGCAGCCGACCCCACAGATAATCGTTCTCGCGGTAGTCGCGGCTGAAGAAGGCACCGAAATTGTAGAACTCGATGCCCCGCAGGGTTGCCGCTGTTCCGCCATCGCGGATCGAGCGCGCGTCATCGGGCGAAATCCGGTCGATCCGCACCGGGTTGTATTCGTCCAACCCCTCGCGCCGGGTGAGCGGCAGGGTGGCGACATCGTAGAAGGGAAAGCCCAGATAGGTGAGGAGGATGCGCCGCCTCAAGGTTTTCGGCATGCTTTCCAGCGCATCGATCAGCAGCTGTTCGGCGGCCAGATCCGTGGTCGGCAGCAGGCGCTCGGTGGCGAGGAAATCGAGCACTGCGCCCGGCGCATCGGCGGCGCGGGCGGCAAGGTTCGCAAAATGGGCCGATTGCAGCACCTGCTCGTCCGCGCGGTAATAGAGCGCAAGGATTGCGTAGAGCCGGTCGCGCGCCAGATCGAGCGCGGCCTCGGGAATGTCCGCGTCCTGCTCCCAGTCACGCGACAGCTTGCGGGCGAGGAGTTGCAAGCGGCGGATACGAAATCCGGTGTCATGCGCGCGGAAGAAGGCGACGGCCGCCGCGCTCGCGCCGCCTTGGATATCGGTCATGTTTTCCACCCCGCGCGCGGACAGCACGGCACGGAAGGCTTCGATCAGCTCCCCCGGCTCGGCCGTCGGCGTGCCTGCAGCCTTGAGCGTCAGGCGCGCGAGCTGTTCAAGGATCGCGTCGAACTTTGCCAGCGCATAGGCGCCAAAGGCATAGCCTGAACGTTCGGCTGCGGCCTGCTGGGCCTTGGCGCGCCAGCCTGCGAGCCGTGCAGGGGTGGGCCGGTCGAGCAGGAAGGTGTAGCCGAACAGCTTTTCGACCGCACGGTCGATATCGCCTTGCAGGTCCATCACGATGCGCTTGAGGCGCGCGGCATCGCGCGATTGCTGTTCGATCCGTTCGAGATTGTCGCGGATCGGCTGTTCCCGCGGAATGGTCGAGAGCGAGCCGAAGATCGCGCCGACAAAGCCGATGTCCCGCAGCCTGTTCTCCGCCGCCATCGCTCCTGCGTCGGGACGCGGATCGATATAGACAAAGCGCCGGTCGACCTCGCGCTGGGCGGGGCGGCCGTGGAGCGCGGCATGGGCTGCTCCGAAAGGCGCATTGACCAGCACCGCCCCGTCGATCAGCGCGACCTTGTCCACCGTGCCATTGGCGACATGCACCGGCATGGTGCGCTGGAGAAAGGCGCCGCGGGTGGCCCAGTGATGCCCCTCGGCCAGAGCGAGATTGCCGATTTCGGCCAGCGTGAGCGGCGGGAAGGCCCCTGGAAAGCTCGCCGTCGCCCGCGCGGCCAGCACCAGTTCGAGCCGGTCGGCCAGCGGTTCGCCGGGCGAGCAGCCCACCCGCGCGCGGAAGGCGAGCGGCAGGCGGTGCTCCATCTCCTCGATCCGGGCCGGCGAATTGAGCCGCAGCGCCTGCGGGTGGCCGCGAAAATCGGTGGCGGTCACGGCAAGGTCGATCGGATAGCCCGGCGGCAGCAGCGGAATCCCGTCGCCCTCGGTCTCCATCTTGGTGAGCGCCTCGAACAGCATCGCGGAGAAGCGCGAGCCCGAAAAGGGCGGGCTGAACCAGCGGCCGCGCACGAGCCGCGAGACCTTGTGCCGCACCTCGGCGCGGGTTTCGGGCGAGACTGTCGCGCTCACCGCATTGCCCGGGCGGCTCAGGAACCACTCGGCAATCGGCTGCGCCCACAGCTTGGCATAGCGCCACACGGGTTCGGCCTCGGGATCGGTGAGCTCGGCGACATCGGCATTCTCGAGCCACAGATCGGTGAGCGGTTCGAGGCTGTGCCCGGAATGGATCGCCTGGGCGAGGAACACGGCATTGATGCCCCCGGCGCTCGCCCCGGTCAGCACATCGGGCAGGACCCGCAGGCGATATCCGTGGGCCGCCTCGATCTCGCCAAGGAATGCGCGATAGGCCTCGGCCACAGCGTCCAGACGGGTCTCGCCGGGATGGTGGAAGGCGCGGCTCGCCCGGGCCAGATGCCAGATTTCCTTGGTGATGCCATGCATGTAGACCGCAAGGCTGACGCCGCCGTAGCAGACAAGGGCAAGGCGCAGTTCCTTCTGGCGCATTGGGAATGTGTAGCGCGCATAACGAGGGAAATGCAATTGCGTTCTATTTCCGTTCCGATTATGGCCGGGATCTATGGCAAAGTCGAAGCGCCGTTATGTGTGTCAGGCCTGCGGGTCGGTGTCGCCACGCTGGCAGGGCCAATGCGCGGATTGCGGCGAGTGGAACACGCTGGTCGAGGACGCACCGGCGACGGTTTACTCGCAAAAGCATGATCTTTCCAGCGGCGGGCGCGCGGTCGCTTTCGAGCCGCTCAATGCGCCCACGCAATTGCCGGTGAGGAAGTCGACCGGCCTTGCCGAGTTTGACCGCGCTCTGGGCGGCGGGCTGGTGCCCGGCTCGGCCGTGCTGATGGGGGGCGATCCCGGGATCGGCAAGTCGACCCTTCTGCTGCAAACCGCCGCCACCATTGCGCGCGGCGGCAATGATGTTGTTTATGTCAGCGGCGAGGAAGCGGCAGGCCAGGTCCGCCTGCGGGCAGCACGCATGGGCGTGGCTGACGCACCGATCAGGCTCGCGTCCGAAACTTCGGTGCGCGATATTCTCACAACCTTGGGGCAGGGTGATCCGCCCGCGCTGCTAGTGATCGATTCGATCCAAACCATGCATTCGGACATGATCGAAGGCGCGCCCGGCACGGTTAGCCAAGTGCGCGGCTGCGCGCTGGAGCTCATCCGCTACGCCAAGGAGAGCGGCTGTGCGCTGGTGCTGGTCGGCCATGTCACCAAGGACGGCACCATCGCTGGCCCCCGCGTGCTCGAACACATGGTCGACGTGGTGATGAGCTTCGAGGGCGAGCGCAGTCACCAGTACCGCATCCTGCGTGCCTTGAAGAACCGCTTTGGTGCGGTTGATGAAATCGGGGTCTTCGCCATGGCAGCCGAGGGGCTGGAGGAGGTCGCCAACCCTTCGTTGCTGTTCCTTTCGGGGCGCGAGCAGCCGCTGGCGGGCTCGGCAGTGTTCCCCGCGCTTGAGGGCACGCGCCCCGTTCTGGTCGAGATCCAGGCGCTCATCGTGCGGCTGCAATCGGGCGCAACGCCGCGGCGCGCGGTGGTGGGCTGGGATTCGGGGCGGCTCGCGATGCTGCTCGCGGTGCTGGAATCACGCTGCGGGCTCAATTTCTCCTCGGCGGAGGTCTATCTCAATGTCGCAGGCGGATACCGTCTGACCGATCCGGCGGCAGACCTTGCCGTGGCAGCTGCGCTGGTCTCTGCGCTGGCGGACAAGCCCCTGCCCGACAAGGCCTCATGGTTCGGCGAGGTCAGCCTTGCCGGAGAGATCCGCCCCGTCGCCCACGCGCCCTTGCGGCTGCGCGAGGCGGCCAAACTCGGCTTTGCGCGCGCCTATGGCCCGGCGGGTGCGGCGGGGATGGAGGACGCGCGCGGCTATCGCGGACTTGCTGCACTTGCGAACCTCGTTGACCAGGTGATGGGCAGCGCATAGATTTAGCGCTGATGGCTCTGCTCGACCTTATCGTTCTCGTGATTGTTGCGATCGCCGCGATCGGCGGCTTTCTGCGCGGGCTGGTGCAGGAAGTGCTGAGCCTTGCCGCATGGATCTTCGCGGCGCTGGCGGTGCATTTCCTTCATCCGGTGCTCTCGCCTTCGATCAGCGGCTTTCTCAATTCCGAACGCTACACGCCGACCTTCGCCTTCGTGCTGCTGCTGCTCATTCCCTATGCGGCAATGAAGCTGATTGCCGACAATGTCAGCGCTGCATCCGACGGCGCGATCCTTGGCCCGATCGACCGGGTGCTGGGTTTCGGCTTTGGCGGCGTGAAGGGCGCGCTGATCGCGGTCTTTGCCTTTTCGGTGGTGGCGCTCGGGTATGACGAGTCGTGGGGCTACAAGGGACGGCCCTTGTGGATCACCGAAGCGCGCACCTATCCGGCTATTGATGCCTCCTCGCGCCAGTTGGTGCCGATGATTGCGGTGCGGCGCGATCAGCTGCGCCGCGCTTCCGAAGCGCGCGATGCGGCCGTGCGCAAGGCCGTTGACTGAACCTTCGTGAGCGGCGCAGGACCGACCAGGCTTTACACGCCGCAAGTGCTGGCGCTGGCGACAGGGCTGGCAGCTTTCCCGCTCGATGACAGCCTGCCGCTGCGCGCCGAGGCCCGCTCGCGCACCTGCGGCAGCGATATCGCGGTCGGGATCGCGATTGACCCTGCGGGCATGATCGCCCGCATCGGAATGCAGGTGCGGGCCTGCGCCATCGGGCAGGCGTCGGCCGCGCTTCTGGCGCAGGCTGCATGCGGGCGTAGCGCGCAGGATCTGGCGCGGGTGCATGAAGGGTTGGAAAGCTGGCTCGCAGGGACAGGCGAACTGCCCGATTGGCCCGATCTCGCTCTGATCGTACCAGCCCGCGCGCACACCGCCCGCCACGGGGCCTTGCTCTTGCCGTGGACGGCGGCCAGCAAGGCGCTTTCAAGCGGCGCAATCGCCCGCTAGGGGTGCAGCCAGAGACAGCGCTGCCAGCTGGCGGTGATGCATGGGGATAGAGCGAAATGGCAGAGGCGCAGGCGCTCGCGGACCGCGAGCCGAGCGATAAGGAAATCCGTCTGGTCATCGGCGCGTCGAGCGCTGGCACGATCTTCGAATGGTACGATTTCTTCATCTACGGAACGCTCGCCTACATCCTCAAGGATGCCTTCTACGCCACCGATAACGAGACGCTCGGCCTGCTGCTGGTGTGGTCGACCTTTGCGGTGGGCTTTGCCTTCCGGCCGCTTGGCGCGGTGCTGTTCGGCTTTCTGGGCGACAGGTTGGGGCGCAAATATACCTTCCTTGTCACTGTCACCCTGATGGGCATCGCCACGGCGGGTGTGGGCCTGATCCCCACGGTCGATACCATCGGCATGGCGGCGCCGATCATCGTCATCTTGCTGCGGGTGATCCAGGGCCTTGCGCTCGGGGGCGAATATGGCGGGGCGGCGATCTATGTCGCCGAGCATGCCCCACCCGAAAAGCGCGGGTTCTACACCAGCTTCATTCAGGCGAGTGTGGCCGGGGGCTTCGTGCTCTCGATCATCGTGGTGCTGGCTTGCCGCGCGCTGATCCCGGCCGAGGCCTTTGCCGCATGGGGCTGGCGCGTGCCGTTCCTGCTGTCGATCGCGCTTCTCGCAATCTCGCTGTGGATGCGCCTCAAGCTGTCCGAAAGCCCGGTATTTCAAGCGATGAAGGCAGCGGGCGAGACAAGCGGCAATCCCTTTGTCGAAAGCATGACCTATCCCGGCAACCCCAAGCGATTGTTCGTCGCCCTGTTCGGGATCACCGGCATCCTGACGACGGTGTGGTACACCGGCTTCTTTTCGGCGATGAGCTTCCTGCGCGGGCCGATGCATGTCGATGATCTCACGGTGGAGCTGGTGCTGCTCGGATCGGGCCTGATCGTGATGGGGTTCTATCTCATCATCGGCAAATGGTCTGACCGGGTCGGACGCAAGCTGCCGATCATCATCGGCGCGGCGCTGACGTTGGCACTGCTGTTCCCGCTGTTCTGGGCGATGGGCAGTTTTGCCAACCCCGGCATTGCCGCCGCCGCCGAGGCCAATCCGGTGACGATCAGCGGCCCCCGGTGCGAGACCGATCCCTTTGCCGAGATGTTCAAGCGCGAGCAGACCGATTGCGGCAAGCTGCTTGAAACCCTGACTGCGGCAGGCGTGCCCTACAGCCTGACGCCGGGGGCGGACCTGTCGCTCAAGGTCGGCGGCGAGGCGGTGGCGATCGACCCCGCGTGGTTCGCCGATGGCGCGGCGCGCAAGGCTGGCGTTCTCGGCGCGCTCGGGCAGTATGGCTTCGACTTTTCCAAGCAGAGCCCGAGCGGAGCCAATCTCGCGGGCATTGTCGCTGTGCTGCTGGCGCTGGGCATGCTCTCCGCGCTGACCTACGGATCAGTTGCGGCGCTCTTGTCCGAGATGTTCCCGCCGCGCATCCGCTATTCCTCGATGTCGATCCCCTATCACATCGGCGCGGGCTATCTCGGCGGGTTCCTGCCGCTGATTGCGGGCGTGATCGTGGCGAGCACCGGGGATATCTACGCCGGGCTGTGGTACACGTGGGGCGTGGTCGCCTTCGGGCTGCTGGTGGCATGGTGGGGGATCCCCGGCGGGCCGCCGAAAGACTTCGCGGATGACTGAGATTGCGCTGCCGCCGCCGAGCCTGCGGCTGACGGTCGACAGGGCTGCGCTCGCCGCTAACTGGCAGGCGCTTGATCGCCTCTCGGGCGCTGCGGCTGCCGGGGCGGCGGTCAAGGCGGATTGCTACGGCCTCGGGGTCGATACCTGCGTTTCGGTGCTGCGCGATGCGGGCTGCACCAATTTCTTCGTCGCACACTGGAGCGAGGTGGCGGCGGTCGCGGCTCATGTTCCGGCTGCGCAGATTGCTGTGCTGCACGGGCCTTTGAGCGAAGCCGATTGCGCCTATGCCAAGGCAAGCGGCGCGGTGCCGGTGATCAATTCGCTCGAACAGGCGGCTTTGTGGAGCGCGAGTGGCGGTGGACGCTGCCACCTGATGGTCGATACCGGCATCAACCGGCTCGGCATTGCTCTTGCCGAAGCAGGCGATCCGCGCATCGCCGCGCTCGATATCGACATCCTCATGAGCCACCTCGCCAGCGCGGACGAGAAGACCGCAATGAACCGGATGCAGGCCGAATTGCTGGAGGAAGCCGCCGAAGCGATCCCGCATCAGCGCGTAAGCCTTGCCAACAGCGCCGGGATTGCGCTGGGGGCCAGCTTTGCCTTCGATCTCACCCGTCCCGGCCTTGCGCTTTACGGCGGCATCCCGCGCAGCGAGCTGGCTGATCACATCCAGCCCGTTGCGCAGGTGCAGGCTCAGGTGCTCCAGACCCGACACCTCGCGCCGGGGGAGGGGGTGGGCTATAACGCCACCTTCATGGCTCCCACGCATATGCGGGTGGGCACGGTCTCGATCGGCTATGCCGACGGCTTCCTGCGGCTGCGCGGTCCGGGCAATGCGCTGTTTGCGCAAGGTCGCCGCCTGCCGATCCTCGGCAAGGTATCGATGGACATGGTCGTGATCGATCTGGCCGAGGCCCCGGATCTGGCTGCGGGCGACTGGGTGGATGTGCCATGGGACATCAATGATTGTGCGCAGCAAAACACGCTGTCGCCTTACGAATTGCTGACCGTGATCGGGGGCCGTTTACGCCACCGGGGATAGGCCTTTGCGGCTCATATTGCGCTGCACATTGTGCAGGTGCTAAGAGGCCGCAGGGGTCAACATCCGGGATAGAACAATGGTCGGCAGATCGAAGACGGCATCGGGCGCAGCAGGCGATGCGGTAATCATCAAGAAATACGCCAACCGGCGGCTCTACAACACCGCATCCTCCAGCTACATCACGCTCGAGGATCTCGCCCGGATGGTGCGCGAGAATGTCGATTTCCAGGTGCTCGATGCCAAGACCGGGGACGATATCACCCATTCGATCCTCACCCAGATCATCATGGATGAAGAGGCCAATGGCGGGCAGATGCTCCCGGTCAGCTTCCTCAGGCAGCTGATCGGAATGTACGGCAATTCGATGCAGGCGCTGATGCCGTCCTATCTCGAAGCCAGCATGGCCAATTTCCGCGATAACCAGTCGAAGATCCGCGAAGCCTTCGAAAAGGGCATCAGCGCCACGCCCTTTGCCGCGATCCATGAAACCAACATGGCGATGATGCGGGCTGCGGCCGACGTGCTGATGCCGGGCATCGGCAAGGCCAAGGCCAAGCCTTCCGCCCCCGCTGCTCCGGCCGACAGCCGCGACGAGATCGCCGCTCTGCGCGAACAGATGGCGGCGATGCAAAAGAAGCTGGACGAATTGGGCAAATAGCGCCGATAGGGCGCGCCGCTCTTCACATTTCAGGAATTCGCTTCGTGTCCCAGATCCGCCACGCGCTCACCGTCAAGCGCGAAGACGACTTTGCCAAGTGGTATCAGGAGGTCATCTCCGCCGCCGATCTCGCCGAGGAATCGGGGGTGCGCGGCTGCATGGTGATCAAGCCCTGGGGCTATGGCATCTGGGAACGCATCCAGCGCCTGATGGACGACCGGATCAAGGCTGCGGGCGTTTCGAACTGCTATTTCCCGCTGTTCATCCCGCTCGCCAATTTCACTCGCGAGGCCGAGCACGTTGAAGGCTTTGCCAAGGAAATGGCGGTCGTCACCCACCACCGCCTGATTGCGGATGGCAAGGGCGGATTGATCCCCGATCCCGCCGCAAAGCTGGAAGAGCCGCTGGTCGTCCGCCCGACGTCCGAGACGATCATCGGCGATGCCATGGCGCGCTGGGTGCAATCTTGGCGCGATCTGCCGCTGCTCACCAACCAGTGGGCCAATGTCGTGCGCTGGGAAATGCGCACGCGGATGTTCCTGCGCACCAGCGAATTCCTCTGGCAGGAAGGCCACACCGCCCACGAAACGCGCGAGGATGCGCTGGTGGAAACCCACCGCGCCCTCGAAATGTATCGGGCGTGTGCGGAAGATGATCTCGCGCTCCCCGTGATCGCGGGCGAGAAGCCGGAGAACGAGCGTTTTCCCGGCGCGGTCGAGACCTGGTCGATCGAGGCGATGATGCAGGACGGCAAGGCGCTGCAAGCCGGCACCTCGCACTATCTCGGCACCAATTTCGCCCATGCGGCTGGCATCCAGTATCAGGACCGTGAAGGCTCGCAGCAGTATTGCCACACCACCAGCTGGGGTGTCTCCACGCGGCTGATCGGCGGGGTGATCATGACCCACGGCGATGACGATGGCCTTCGCGTCCCGCCCGCCATCGCGCCGCAGCAGATCGTCATCATCCCGATGCTGCGTGAGGCACCGGAGGATGCGGACCTCATTGCCTATTGCGAAAGCGTGCGTGCCGCGCTGGCCGCACAAACCGCGCTGGGCGAACGGGTGCGCGTGCTGCTCGATGTGAAGCCCGGCAAGGCCGCGGCCAAGCGCTGGGACTGGGTCCGCAAGGGTGCGCCCGTCATCATCGAGGTTGGCCCGCGCGACATGGCCGAAGGCAAGCTCGCGGTCCTGCGCCGCGATCAGCTGTGGAATGCTGCCAACGGCAAGCCTGCCTTCACCTATCCGGCCCACGGCGATTTCGTGGCTCAGGCGGGCTCGGTTATCGAAGCCATCCAATCGGCCCTGTTCGAGGAAGCCCGCGCGCGCCGCGATGCCAATATCACCCGCGGGGTGACCGAGTGGCAGGCGGTGGTCGATCACTTCGAGCAGGGCGGCAAGTATCCGGGCTGGGTCGAGGTCGAATGGTCCAAGCCCACCGGCGCGGCGCTCGAAGCCGTGGTCGAGAAGCTCAAGGCGGTGAAGCTTACCATCCGCAACGTGCCGCGCGGCGCCGAGCCGGCGAGCGGCACCTGCATCTTCACCGGCGCGCCGGCGACCGAGCGGATCCTGATCGCCCGCTCTTACTAGACTTGCACCAAGGCTAAGGCGCGGGCAGACAGGGCGCATGATCAAACCTGCCCTCCTGCTGGCTGCGCTCGTCGCCGCCGCTCCGCTCGCCGCTCAAGACCACGCTGCCGATGCTGTCTCGGCCGAGCGGCTCAAGGGCGATGTCGAAAAGCTGGTGAGCTTCGGCACGCGCCACACCCTCTCCTCCCAGACCGATCCCAAGCGCGGCATCGGCGCGGCAGTCGATTGGGGGCTGGCCGAATTCAAGCGCATTGGCGCCAAGTGCGGCGGCTGCCTTGAGGTTCTTCCGGTGGGCGAGGTGATCCAGCCCGATGCGCGCCGCATTCCGGTCGCCACCCTGGTGCGCAATGCGGTCGCGATCCAGCGCGGCACCGAGCGGCCCAATGAAGTCGTGATCGTCCAGGGCCACATCGACAGCCGCGTCTCCGATCCGCTCGATTTCACCCGCGATGCGCCGGGCGCGAATGACGACGGCAGCGGTACCGCGCTGGTGCTGGAAGCGGCGCGGGTGCTTAGCGGCACGAAATATCCCACCACCATCATCTACGCCCTGCTTTCGGGCGAGGAGCAGGGGCTGTTTGGCGGGCGCATCCTCGCCGATTGGGCGGCGGCACAGGGCTACACCGTCAAGGCCGTGCTCAACAACGACATCGTCGGCAATTCCTGCGGCAAGGACGGCTATTGCGAGCCTAGGGTCGTGCGCGTCTTTTCAGAAGGCCCGCGCGCCGATCTGACCGATGCCCTGCGTGCGGCGGGAACCCGCTTTGGCGGCGAGAATGACACGCCCTCGCGCAATCTCTCGCGCTGGGTGGCAGCGCTTTCGGCCAAGCACCCCGAGGAAATGCAGGTCCGCCAGATCTGGCGCACCGACCGCATGGGCCGCGGCGGGGATCAGGTGCCGTTCCTGCAAAAGGGCTTCCCCGCGATCCGCTTTACCGTCGGGGTCGAGGATTACGATCACCAGCATCAGGATCTGCGCACCGAAGGCGGCGTGTTCTATGGTGACACGATCGAGGAGATGGACTTCGCCTATCTCGCCGGAGTGACGAAGCTCAACGTCCGCGCGCTCGATGCGCTCGCCCGCGCGCCGATGCCGCCCAAGGTGACGGTGGACGCGGCGGTGCGGGTGGATACCGAATTGAAGTGGAAAGCCGTTCCGGGCGCGCAGGTCTATTCGGTCGCCACGCGGGCAACCGATGCGCCGGAATGGAGCAAGGACATGGTGCTCGTCTATATCGACGGCTCGCAGGCCGACAACGCGGCAGCCGCAGCCGAGGGCCGTGAGTTCACCAATGTCCGCAAGTTGCGCGGCGATGACTGGATGTTTGGCGTTGCAGCCTGCGCGGGCATGTTCTGCTCGCCTGTCTCCAGCGCGGTCCCGGGCGGGGCGTTCGAACCGGTGGCGAAGGAGTAGCCATTCGTCATTGCGAGGCCCGTCAGGGCCGCGGCAATCCATGATCCGGCCTAGTGGCTAAGGCGAATGTCTGTCCATGGATTGCTTCGCTCCACTCGCAATGACGAGGCTTATGGGTTAGGGCCATGTCCATGGCCAAACCACCCAAGCTGCCGCAGGGCATGCCGACGCCTGCTCAGGTGCTCGATTTCATCCAGTCCTCCGACATCCCCGCCGGAAAGCGCGAGATCGCCAAGGCTTTCGGGCTGAAGGGGCAGGAGAAGATCAAGCTCAAGGCCCTGCTCAAGGACATGGCCGAAGAAGGGCTGATCGACGGCTCGAAAAGCGCCTTCCACCGTATGGGCGGAGTGCCCAAAGTGACCACCCTCAAGATCGTCGATCTCGACGAGGGCGATCTGGTTGCCGAACCGGACAATTGGGACCCGGAGGCTCCCGGCAAGCCGCCGCGCCTCATCATTCGTGAACCCAAGATGCGGGGTGCAAAACGTCCGCCTGCGCTCAAGCGCGGGGACCGCGTGCTGGCCCGTACCGAGGAGACCGAGCGGGGCTGGATCGCCCATGTGATGAAAAAGCTCCCGGCGCGCACCGAAGGGCTGATGGGGATTGTCGAGATCGACAAGACCGGCAAGGCCTGGCTCGCGCCGGTGGACAAGCGCGTGCGCCAGTCCGCTCCAATCGCGGATCGTGGCTCTGCCGAGGCAGGCCAGCTGGTGATCGCCGAAAGGGTCGGCCGGTCCGAACGGGCCGGGGTCAAAGTGGTCGAGGTGGTCGGCGATCCGCTCGCCCCGCGCTCCTTCAGCCTGATCGCCATTGCCAAGCACGGCATCCCGCACATCTTCCCTGAAGAGGTGCTTGAGGAAGCCCCGCGCGCGGCCAAATTGAAGCTCTCCGAAAAGGCGCGCGAGGACCTGCGCCATCTGCCGATCGTTGCGATCGACCCCGCTGACGCGCGCGATCATGACGATGCGATCTGGGCAGAGCCGGACGGGCAGGGCGGCTTCAATGCGCTCGTCGCGATCGCTGACGTCAGCTTCTACGTCCGCCCCGGCTCCGCGCTTGACCGCGAGGCGAGAAAGCGCGGCAATTCGGTCTATTTCCCCGACCGGGTGGTGCCGATGCTGCCCGAAGTGCTCTCGGCCGATGTCTGCTCGCTGAAAGAGGGCGAGGACCGCGCGGCCATGGCCTGCCACCTGCACATCAACGCTGATGGCAAGGTTTCGAGTTTCCGTTTCACGCGCGCAACTGTGCGCATCGCGCACAACATCGCCTACGAGGACGCGCAGAAGGCGGTGGACGAGGGCAATCCGCCCGAATTCCTCGCCAACCTGTGGGCGGCGTGGAAGGCGCTGGCAGCCGCGCGCCATGCCCGCGATCCGCTTGAGCTCGAACTGCCCGAACGCCGCGTGGTGCTCGACGAACAGGGCCGGATCGCCTCGATCGCCATTCGCGAGCGGCTCGATGCGCACCGCGTGGTCGAGGATTTCATGATCGCGGCCAATGTCGCGGCGGCCAAGGCGCTGGAGGCAAAAACCGCGCCGGTGGTCTACCGCATCCATGAGCCGCCGAACCGCGAGAAGCTGATTGCCTTGCGAGACTACCTTGCAACCTTGGGCAAGAAGCTGGCGCTGGGACAGGTGGTGACGCCGGGCCTGTTCAACCGGATGCTCAAGGACATTGCGGACGAGGCCGAAAAGGCGCTGGTGATGGAGGCGGTGCTGCGCAGCCAGACCCAGGCCTATTACGGCCCCGCCAATGCCGGGCATTTCGGCCTTTCGCTTGGATCATACGCCCACTTCACCTCGCCGATCCGGCGCTATTCCGATTTGCTCGTGCACCGCGCGCTGGTCGATGCCTACAAGCTGGAGCAACCTGCCCCGCCGGGCTCGATCCCGGCCACCAGCGGGCTATCGGACCGCGACCGCGCGAGCCTGCAACAGGTCTCCGACGCGATCAGCCAGACCGAGCGGCGCGCGATGGAGGCCGAGCGCGACACCATCGACCGCTATGTCGCGGCCTGGCTTTCGAGCCGCGTGGGCGAGGTGTTCGACACCCGCATCACCGGGGTCCAGAGCTTCGGCTTCTTTGCCACCATCGTCGGGCTTGGCGGGGACGGGCTCGTCCCGATCTCGACGCTGGGGGGCGAATATTTCCGCTATGACGAGGCGGCCAAGGCGCTGGTCGGCAGCGACAGCGGAACGGTCTATGCGACCGGCGACCGGCTGAAGTTGCGACTGGGCGAGGCCAATGCGCTCACCGGATCGCTGAAATTCGTGCTGCCCGATGCCGATGCCGGGGCCATCGAACCGCGTGGGAGCCGACCGGAAGATCGACGGCGGGGTGCAGGTGGTCCGCCCAAAAAGGCGGGCAAGTTTATCGTGGGAAAGCGCGGACGGCCGGGCAATATCCGCCATCAGGGCCGCAAGAAATAGCGTTCCACTACGCCTGATGGTCGCGCGTCGTCTCGTCGTAATCGGCGGGGATGATGTAGACCGGGCAGGGCAGGGTGCCGGCGAGGCTCGAGAAGTGCGTCACAAGCGGGCCGGGCGCCGCTCCCTTGGCTGCGCCCAGCACGAGCGCGGCGACTTCGGCATGGTCGGCAAGGAATTCGCTGACGATCTTCTGTCCCTGACCGATCTTCACCGAGATGGTCGGCATGATCCCGCTTTCGGCCAGCAGGCTGCCCGCAACGCCATGCGCAAGCATCTCTGCCCGGTCACGCGCCTCGGCCTCGATCGTCGCCTGCACCGCGCCGAAAGCGCTGAAATTCTGCTGCGGCACCAGCGCCAGCAGATGCACCGCACCGCCGACATTGGCGGCCCGGCGCGCGGCATAACGCAAGGCGGCCAGCGCCTCTTCGCTCTCGTCGATGATGACCAGAAATGTGCGCATTGTCTCAGCCCCGTTGGCCTTGAGGATATCAATGCATTCGTATGGATTGGCAAGTCCCCGCAAGCTTCCGCCAATCTGGGCCTTGCCCGACGTAAGGGAATTGGCCAGAGGAAAGCCAAGGATCGTTTACGGGAGTTTCAACGGATCATGGCCCTCGACATCAAGATGCCGGCATTGTCGCCCACCATGGAAGAGGGCACGCTCGCACGCTGGCTGGTGAAGGTTGGCGACACGGTCTCCTCGGGCGACGTGATGGCCGAGATCGAGACCGACAAGGCGACAATGGAGTTCGAGGCGGTCGATGAAGGCGTGATCGCCGAAATCCTGATCGCGGAAGGCAGCGAGGGCGTGAAGGTCGGCGCGGTGATCGCGCGGCTGACGGTGGAAGGCGAGGAGGCTGCTCCGGCAGCAGCGCCCGCTGCGGCTGCACCGGTCGCTGCCGCCGATGGCCCTGCCGCGACTCCGACCGCCAAGAAGCTCGCCGAGGTGAACGGGATCGATCTCGCCGGCGTCACCGGCACCGGCCCCAAGGGCAAGATCACCAAGGAAGATGTCGAGGCTGCAATCCTCAAGGGCGGCGCTGCGGTGGTTGCGGCACCGGCAGCGGCACCGGCTCCCGCGCCTGCGGCAGCGCCCGTTGCGGCCTCCGGCGCGCGCATTGTCGCCTCGCCGCTCGCCAAGCGGATCGCGGCGGACAAGGGCATTGATCTGGCGTTGGTGAAGGGCACTGGCCCCAATGGCCGGATCGTCAAGGAAGATGTCGAGGCCTTCACCCCCGGCGCTGCGGCTCCCGCGCCTGCTGCTGCTCCGGCACCCGCTGCACCCGTTGCGCCCGCCGCTCCGGTGGCCGTCCCCAGCCTCGGCGGCGATCTCGATGCGCCTTACGAGGTGCAGAAGCTCAACAATGTCCGCAAGGTCATCGCCCGCCGCCTGACCGAAGCCAAGCAGACCATCCCGCACATCTACCTCACGGTCGACATCCGCCTCGATGCGCTGCTCAAGCTGCGCGGCGAACTGAACAAGAGCCTTGAGGCGGACGGAGTGAAGCTGTCGGTCAACGATCTGCTGATCAAGGCGCTCGCCCGCGCATTGCAGCGCGTGCCCAAGTGCAATGTCAGCTTCCAGGGCGATACGCTGCTGCAATTCACGCGGCAGGATATCTCGGTCGCGGTGGCAGCGCCTTCGGGCCTCATCACGCCGATCATCCGCGACGCTGGCCGCAAGGGCCTTGCCGAGATCAGCACCGAGATGAAGGCGCTCGCGAACAAGGCCAAGGACGGCAAGCTGCAACCGCACGAATTCCAGGGCGGCACGGCGAGCCTCTCCAACCTCGGCATGTTCGGCACCAAGCAGTTCGACGCAGTGATCAACCCGCCGCAAGCGATGATCCTCGCCGTCGGTGCGGGCGAGCAGCGTCCGTGGGTCGAGGACGGCCAGATCGTCCCCGCCACGGTCATGAGCGCCACCGGCAGCTTCGACCACCGCGCCATCGACGGCGCTGACGGGGCGCAGCTGATGGAAGCGCTGAAGCAGCTGTGCGAGAACCCGATGGGGCTGGTGGTCTAGCCCGATGCCATCGGGTGAATTGACGATCCGCGCCACGGCGATGCCCGCCGATACCAACCCCTATGGTGGGGTGTTTGGCGGTTGGCTGATGGCGCAGATGGCGCTGGGTGCGGGCTCCCTTGCGAGCCGCGTAGGGCAGAGTAAGGCGGTGGTCGTCTCGGCGAACGACTTCGCCTTCCCCGGCGCAATGGCGGTGGGGGACGAACTCAGCGTTTACTGCGAGTGTCTAGCCACCGGCACCACCTCGCTCACCATCGCGGCCGAGGCCATCGCCCGCGAGCGCAATGGCGAGGCAACGCAGACTGTCGCGCGCGGCACCTTCAAATTCGTGTTGATCGGCGAGGACGGCCGCCCGCGGGCGCTGGTCGCCAATCCCCAACTCCTCCTCCCCAAGGATGATACCAATGGCAAATGACTATGACGTGATCGTGCTAGGCTCCGGCCCCGGCGGCTATGTAGCGGCGATCCGCTGCGCGCAGCTCGGCCTCAAGACCGCCATCGTGGAGCGCGAGAACCTCGGCGGCATCTGTCTCAACTGGGGCTGCATCCCGACCAAGGCAATGCTGCGCTCGGCCGAGATTTTCCACTACATGCAGCACGCGGGCGATTACGGCCTTGTGGCGCAGGGGATCGAGGCCGACCTAGCCGCCATCGTCAAGCGCAGCCGCGGGGTCGCCAAGCAGCTCAATCAGGGCATCGGCCACCTGATGAAGAAGAACAAGATCACCGTGCACATGGGCACCGGCACGCTGACGGGGGCG
This sequence comes from Erythrobacter sp., assembly GCF_035194505.1. Classification (NCBI taxonomy): domain Bacteria; kingdom Pseudomonadati; phylum Pseudomonadota; class Alphaproteobacteria; order Sphingomonadales; family Erythrobacteraceae; genus Erythrobacter; species Erythrobacter sp. Next base: position 554,819 of record NZ_CP136573.1, read on the forward strand.
AACAGCCTCACCGTCACAGGCGAGAAGTGCACCGAGGCCCTCACCGCCAAGCACATCATCGTCGCCACCGGTGCGCGCGCACGCGACCTGCCCTTTGCGCCCGCCGACGGCAAACGCGTGTGGACCTATCGCCACGCCATGACCCCTTCGGAACTGCCCGCCAAGCTGCTGGTGATCGGCTCGGGCGCGATCGGGATCGAGTTCGCTAGCTTCTACAATGATCTCGGCAGCGAAGTGACTGTCGTCGAAATGCTCGACCGGATCGTGCCGGTGGAGGACGCCGACGTCTCCAGCTTCCTCGAAAAGTCACTGAAGAAGCAGGGCATCACCATCATGACCGGTGCGGGTGTCGAGGCGATCAAGGTCTCGGAAAGCGGCATTCAGGCCACCATCAAGGACAAGGCGGGCACCAGCGCGAGCCACGACTTCACCCATGTGATCGTCGCCATCGGGATCGTGCCCAACACCGAGAATGTCGGGCTTGAGGGCCTTGCCGAGATGGATCGCGGTTTCATCCAGATCGATCCCTATGGCCGTACCAAGACACCCGGCCTGTGGGCGATCGGCGACTGCACACCCGGGCCGTGGCTGGCGCACAAGGCGAGCCACGAGGGCGTCACCTGTGCCGAGGCGATTGCGGCAGATCTCGGCAACACCGAGGTTCACCCGCACCCGCTCAATCGCAACAACATCCCGGGCTGCACCTACTGCCACCCGCAGATCGCGTCGGTCGGCCTTACCGAAGCCAAGGCGAAAGAGGCAGGTTACGACATCAAGGTCGGCAACTTCCCCTTCATCGGCAATGGCAAGGCCATCGCACTTGGCGAGGCCGAGGGCTTCATCAAGACGATCTTCGATGCGAAGACCGGCGAATTGCTCGGCGCGCACATGGTCGGCGCGGAAGTGACCGAACTGATCCAGGGCTACACCGTCGGCAAGACGCTGGAGACCACCGAGGCCGAGCTGATGCAGACCGTTTTCCCGCACCCGACGCTGTCCGAGATGATGCATGAAAGCGTGCTCGACGCGTACGGGCGGGCGCTGCACTTCTGATGGCCGGGCCTGCACCCGAGGCGCTGAAGGGCGAGGATTGGGCCGGCGAGATGGGCGCGCGGTGGCTCGCCAGTCTCGATCGCTTCGAAGGCATGATTGCCCCGATTGGCGCGGCCCTGCTGGCCCGGGCTGAGTATCACGCGGGCGAGCGGGTGCTCGATCTCGGCTGCGGCGGCGGGGCGACCACACTGGCGATTGCCGAAAGGGTCGGCCCGCAGGGCGCTGCGCTCGGGCTCGATGTTGCGCCGATGCTGATCGAGCGAGCGCGCCACCGGGCCAGCGCCGCCGCCAGCTCTGCGCGCTTCGTCTGCGCCGATGCCGCAACGGCGCACCTCGACACGCCGCCCTTCGACCGGCTGTTCTCGCGCTTCGGCTCGATGTTCTTCGATGCGCCCGTGCCCGCCTTTGCCAACCTCAAGACGATGCTGAAGCCGGGCGCGCGGATCGATCTCGCCGTCTGGGCCAACCCGCGTGACAACCTCTGGATGATGGAAGTGATGGGCGTCGCCCGCCGTCATGTCGAGATACCGCCGGCGGTGCCGCGTGCGCCCGGGCCCTTCGCTTTCGAGGATCTCGGCTATCTCGAAGAAGTGCTGACGGGCGCGGGGTTCGGCAGCATGGATGTGACCGCATACGAAGGTCTGCAACCAATCGGTGGGCCCGGAACTTCGCCGGTGGCGGCGACCGATTTCGTCCTTGCAGCCATGGCGGTCGGACGCGTCCTTGATGAGGCGGGCGCGGATGTGCGGGACGCAGCGCGCGCCGATCTCATCGCCCTCTTCACCGATCGCCACATTGAAGGCGAAGGCGTGATGATGGGCGCAAAGGCGTGGTTGGTGCGTGCAAACGTTTGAATATCTCGCTCCAGCCAGACGCATTGCGAAGCGCGTCTAGCACCGCGGCAACTCCCCTGGTTAACGCGCCCGGGGACGAATGTGGCGCATTTGAGGGCTTAAGCCTCCGGCAAACTACCTAGAATTAACCATTAACGCCTAACTCACCCTGCGTATGACTACGCAGTTTCTCTCGCGCCGCCCCTTCGCAGCCTCGCTTGCCGTTACGGCATGCTTGCTTTGTCCCACAACGCTGCCTTGGCGGCAGGTGTTTCGGCCGGCACGCTGATCGAGAATACGGCGGTTGCCAGCTACGATGATGGTGCAGGGCCGCGCACGATCAATTCCAACACCGTTACTGTGCGCGTCTGTCCGTCGTCAGAACATTCGGCACAACACGGGGCGTAAATTAGCGGAGTGCGGGCCTCGTCCGGGGGTTGATGTTACGCGGCGAGGTTGCGGTGTTGCAAGCGCCGATGTTCGATGGTCTGTCGCTTGATCCTTTCACGCTGTTTGATGATGGCTGGGGCCCTGCCGAAGTAGGCGTCGGCGGGTGTCACGTTGGACAGCGCTTCGTGATAACGCTGGTGGTTATAGTGCTCGACGAAGGCCTCGATCTGGGCCTCGAGGTCGCCGGGCAGGAAGTAGTTCTCCAGCAGGATGCGGTTTTTCAGGGTCTGGTGCCAGCGCTCGATCTTGCCCTGGGTTTGCGGGTGCATCGGGGCGCCGCGCACGTGGCTCATCTTGTTGGCCTCGATGTATTCCGCCAGTTCTCCCGCGATGTAACTGGGACCATTATCGCTGAGCAGCCTTGGCTTGTGCAGCACCGTGGCGCTGTCGCAGCCGGAAGCTGCCAGGGCGAGGTCCAGCGTGTCGGTCACATCCTCGGCCCGCATGTTGGTGCACAGCTTCCAGGCGATGATATAGCGCGAGAAGTCGTCGAGCACGGTGGAGAGATACATCCAGCCCCACCCGATGATCTTGAAGTAGGTAAAATCGGTCTGCCACATCTCGTTTGGCCGGGTGGTCTTGGTATGGAACGCATCAGCCGCTTTCACCACGACATAGGCCGGGCTGGTGATTAGGTCGTGTGCTTTCAGCAGGCGGTAAACCGTGGCTTCGGACACAAAGTATTGGCGTTCATCGGTAAATCGCACGGCCAGTTCGCGTGGGGACAGCTCGCTGTAATCCAGCGCGAGTCCGACGATCTGATCCTGCACCTCAGGCGCGATGCGGTTCCACACCCGGCTCGGCGCGGAGGGCGATCTTCCAGCGCCTCCGGCCCGCCCTCGAGATAGCGGTCATACCAGCGGTAGAAGGTCCGACGGGCGATGCCCAGCTTGTCGAGCGTCCGCTTGGCGGGCAGGTGGGACTGCTCGACGACCCTGATGATCTCAAGCTTCTCGGATGCGGGATACCTCATTCTTCGCCCTCCCCATCCGCGATCATGCTTTTTTTCAGCAGACGGTTTTCGAGCGTCAGGTCCGCAACGCATTCTTTGAGGGCACGGGCCTCGCGGCGCAGATCCTGCACTTCGCCGGTGGTTGCGGCACGAGCAGTATCACCGGCAAGTCGGCGCTTGCCCGCTTCCATGAACTCCTTCGACCAGGTGTAATACAAGCTCTGGGCGATGCCTTCCTTGCGGCAGAGCTCGGCGATGCTGTCTTCACCGCGTAGCCCATCGAGCACGATCCGGATCTTGTCTTCAGCCGAGAAATGACGACAGGTCTGCCGCCGGATGTCCTTCACAACCCGCTCAGCGGGGGGCTTTTTGGGTGCCGATTTTTTCAAGGAGGATTGGGTCTTCATCTTCGTTCCTTCGTCACTACGACGAAGCCCCAACCCTCCTTAAATCACAACCTCAAATCTGTGCCATTGGTGCTGACGGGGGACAGCGCTAGGGGTCACCGCATTAGTCGAAAAGCGCAAAACGAGGTGAACAGGCTCATGATCGCTACATCAGACGGAAAAGCAATGCTCGAAGGGGTTAAGGTCCTCGACCTGACCAGCGTGGTATTCGGGCCCTACTGCACCCAATTGCTCGCCGACCTTGGGGCTGAAGTGACGAAGATCGAAGCACCTGGAAGCGGGGATTCGTTCAGATGGTCCGGCAAGGCGGTCGCGACTAAGGGGATGAGCCCGGGGTTCATGACGATCAACCGCGGCAAGAAATCTGCGGTCCTGAACCTCAAAGAGCCTGATGATAATGCAATCTTGAAGGGCCTCCTGCGCGTCACAGACGTTTTCATACTGAACATCCGCGGCAAGGCAGCCGAGCGGTTAGGACTCGACTACGCCAGTGTGAAGGCGATCAATCCGGAGATCATCTACGTCCATTGCCTCGGCTTCGCTCAAGATGGGCCTTATGCCGATCTACAGGCCTACGACGACGTGATCCAGGCAGCTAGCGGCACCACGAGTTTGCTGAGTCGGGTAGATGGCGATCCGCGTGCGCGTTACCTTCCTTCGCTCATTGCGGACAAGGTTGCTGGCCTGCATGGAGCCTATGCCGTTTTAGCAGCAATTATACATAAGCTACGCACCGGTCACGGCCAACGTGTCGAAGTCCCGATGTTCGAGGCATTCACCAGCTTCATGCTGCTTGAGCACCTTGCGGGTGAAACATTCGACCCGCCGAATGCTCCGACCTGCTATGGCCGTCAGGTCGATCCCGATCGGCAGCCTTTTCCTACCTCAGACGGCTATATCAGTATCGTCGCTTATACCGATGAAGCGTGGCCGCGCATCTTTGAGATGCTTGGGAATCCGAGCTTTCTCTCGGATGAGCGGTTCGCAACCTTTAAGCTGCGGTCCATCAATATAGCGGCTCTCTATCAGGAGATTGCGCGACTAACGCAGAACTTCACTACAGCGGAGTTACTCGTGCTTTGCCACGGAGCACAGATACCAGCTCAAGCAGCGCGTGATATCTCCGAAATCAAGAATGATCCCCATCTCGAAGCTACCGGCTTCTTTAAACGCCGCACCCATCCGACGGAAGGTGACTATTTCGAGACACAGCCACCGATCCGCTTCGACGACTATGAGCGTCCGGTTCTCGATCACGCGCCAAAGCTAGGTGAACATTCCGAAGAGGTGCGCTTTGTCGCCAACGAACACCACACAATGCATCGGGCGCCCTGAGGCAAACACGACATTTCCACGGGCGTAGCGCTGGGGTCAGAATTGCGAGCCTGTCGCGCTCCTGATCAAGCATTTCGATGGACCGGCGCGGTCATGCGTTCGGCCGGCTCGGATTTTTCCAGTTCATCTAAAAAAAATTTCGCGCTGGGGTAGCCCGTGACAGTCACGATGCGCTCGGCCCCACCCCCGGGGGGGTATGGCGCGGGCTAAATCGAGAAACGAAGCAATTGGCTGGGATCCTATGCGGCCCATCGGCCTAACCATAGAACCGTGAAGGCGGCGGCCCATTCAAGTCAGCTCCCTATCGGGGAGCGGTTATGGTAACAGGCGGCGGTTGAGAGAAAAAGCCCAAGAGTTACAGATGAGATTGGCGGACAGGGTGGGATTCGAACCCACGGTAGGCTTGCACCTACGGCGGTTTTCAAGACCGCTGCCTTAAACCACTCGGCCACCTGTCCTTGTGCCAAGCGGCTAGCGCCAGACGAGGCCATTGTCACCACTCTTGTCATCAGTTCACCCCGCCAGAGGGGGAGAACGCCGATCCGGTTGTTGGGGATTCGGCCAAGGTGTGACATCCCTAGGCAGATGATTCCCCGCATCTCTTCTGCCCTTGTGCTTGGCCTTGCCGCGCTGGTGCTGGGCGCTCTGCCGCCCGCGAGCGCGCCTGCGGCCGCGCAAGCATCGCCGAGCGACGGGATCGACTTTGTGGCCTATCTCGAACTCCTCAAGGCCCGCGCGCGGGGCGAAGGCGTGAGCCCGGGTACGATCGAGCGGATGACGGCGGGTCTCACGCCCAATATGCGCGTGATCGCGCTTGACCAGAACCAGCCCGGCAGTGCCACCACCCGCGGCTATCCGCCGATGTCGGGCTATATCGCCACCCATGTCGATGCTGCGCGGATCGGCGGCGGACGCTCTGTCTATGCCCAGCATCGCGACCAGCTTGCCCGGATCGAGGCCGAGACCGGCGTGCCGGGTGCGATTATCATCGCGATCTTCGGGCACGAGACCAGCTATGGCCGTGTCAAGGGCGACTTCGATCTCGCCCGCAGCCTCGCCACGCTGGCATGGGAAGGGCGGCGGCGCGAGCTTTTCGCCGGCGAATTCGTCGCGCTGCTCAAGATTGCGGACAAGGGCTACCCGCGCGCCAGCCTCGTGGGCAGCTATGCCGGGGCTTTCGGTAATCCGCAGTTCCTCCCCACCGTCTATCTGCGGCTTGCAGTGGATGGGGACGGAGACGGGCGGGCCGATATCTTCGCCAACCGCGCCGATACCTTCGCCTCGGTCGCCAATTACTTCCGCGATGCCGGATGGCGCGCTGGCCAGCCCTGGGGCGTGCGCGCGGCGGTGCCGGACGGGTTCAATGCCGCAGCCTACAAGACCCGCATTGCCGCACCCCAGTGTCCGCGCGTGCACGAGCGGTTGTCCATGTGGAAGACCGTGGCCGAATGGCGCAGCCTTGGCGTTGTGGCGCAGCGAGGCCTCGCCGATGACGTGATGGTCTCGCTGTTCCAGCCCGATGGCCCCGGCTCGCCCGCCTGGCTGGTGACCGGCAATTACCGCGTCATCCTCGAATATAACTGCTCCAGCTACTATGCCCTGAGCGTGGGGCTGCTGGCCGACGAAATCGTGAACTGAGCCCCTTGCGCGCCTCGCCAAGGGACAGGTGCACGGGTATAGCCGCGCGCGTGATGATGGCTCTGAAACACCGCTTGCTGCTGCCCCTGATTCTTCTCGGTCTGTTGGCCAGCCCTGCCCATGCGCAGCGGTTTGGCGAGCGGGTGATTCCGGCAGTTCCCACGCCGGAAGAAGCGCCGGTGGCGATGCTGGTCGACATCACCAGCGGGCAGGTGCTCCACGCCCGTAATCCCGATCGGCGCTTCATGCCCGCCTCGGTGACGAAGGTGATGACGCTCTATCTCGCCTTCGATCTGATCGAAGAGGGCAAGCTCGATCCGGCGCAGATCTTCAGCATGAGCCCGGTTGTCGCGCGTGAATGGCGGCGCAAGGGTTCGACCATGTTCCTTGTGCAGGGCGAGCGGGTGCGGGTGGATGATCTCCTGCTCGGCATCGCCAATGTCTCGGCCAATGATGGCGCGGCGGTGCTGGCCGAAGGACAGGCCGGATCGGTTGCGGCATGGACGGCGAAGATGAATGCGACCGCGCGCGGGATCGGCATGAGCGGTAGCCATTTCGGCACCCCCAACGGCTTTCCCGACGAGGGGCGAACCTTCACCACCGCCCGCGATCTGGTGACCTTGGCGCGCGCGATGATCGCCCGCCATCCGGACAAGTTCGCCTATTACATCGGCCGCCCGGGCTTCGACTACAAAGGCATCGCGCAGGTCAATCACGATCCCTTGCTGGGCCGCCTTGCGGGAGCGGACGGGATCAAGACCGGCTTCACCAATGAATCCGGCTTCTCCTACCTCGGCACTGCGCGGCGCGACGGGAAACGGCTCGTTCTGGTGCTGGGCGGGGTCGACAACGGGCGACTGCGTGCGAAAGTCGCCAGGGCCTATATGGAATGGGGCTTTTCCGCCTTCGAGCGGCGGCGGCTGTATGATCCGGGTGCCGAAGTCGGCGCGGCGCGGGTGCAGAACGGCGATGCGCGCAGCGTGGCGCTGGTCGGCAAGGGCGCGGTGGCGATCAACCTGCCGCGCGATGCCTCGGGAAAGCTCGCAGCTCGCATCCGCTATGACGGGCCGCTGCGCGCGCCCATCGCTGCCGGTCAGGAAGTCGCGGTGCTGGAAGTGACCGCCCCCGGCCTATCGCCAGCGCGCATCCCGCTCTACGCGGCCGAAGCGGTGGGCGTGGCCGGGCCGTTTGACCGGGTCATCAATGCTGTGGCAGGTCTGTTCTCGTGAGCAGCGCGCGGGGTCGCTTTATCGCCTTCGAGGGCGGGGAGGGGGCGGGCAAGTCCACGCAGGCACGGCTGCTGGCCGAAGCCTTGCGTGCGCGCGGGATCGATGTCGTCGTCACGCGCGAGCCGGGCGGCACCCCGGGGGCCGAGGCGATCCGATCGCTTCTGCTCGCCCCGCCAGGTGCCGAAGGCTGGATGCCGCAGGCCGAAGCCCTGCTGTTCGCTGCCGCCCGGGCCGATCACCTCGCGCACCTGATCCGTCCGGCGCTCGCCCGCGGCACATGGGTGGTCTGCGACCGCTTCGTCGATTCAAGCCGCGCCTATCAGGGCGGGGCTGGCGGACTGGGGGACGACGCGATCCTTGCGCTCCACGAGTTCGGCAGCGAGGGGATGAGGCCCGATGCGGTCATCCTGCTCGAAGGCAGCGAGGAAGCACTCGCCGCACGCCTTGCCGCACGCGGCAATGACGCCGATGCCATCGAAGGCCGGCCGGCGGAGTATCACCGCGCCGTCGCCGCGGCCTTCCGCGCTCTGGCGGAAGGGGACCCGCAAGGCTTTGCCCGGATCGATGCCGTGGGCACGCCCGAGGACGTCCATACGCGGATCATGTTTGCCATCGCGGGGCTTCTTCCGTGACGGACTGGCCCAATCATGACGAGGCGTGGCGTCAGTGGCGCGATGCTCTGGGTGGGGAGCGGATGCATCATGGCTGGCTGCTCGCGGGCAAGGCCGGCCTCGGCAAGCGCGACTTCGCCATGGCCGCCGCGCGCGAATTGGTGGCAGAGCCCGGCATCCCGCAGCCTTCGGGCGATCACCCCGATATCATCACGCTCACCTATGGTCCCAAGGACGACAAGGCCGAGCGCGCCGCCGCCGATGGCAAACCCTTCGAGCTCGCGCGTTCGATCCGCATCAAGCAGATCCGCGCCATGCAGCGCCGCCTTGTCACCCGCCCGACGCTGGGGAGCCGCCGCGCGATCATCATCGACCCGGCCGACGACATGGAAAAGGCCGCCGCCAACGCATTGCTCAAGAGCCTTGAGGAGCCGCCCGCCGGCACGTTCTTCCTGCTGGTAACCCACCGTCCCGCGCGCCTGCTGCCGACCATCCGATCGCGTTGCCGCACCTTGCGCTTTCCCGCGCTCTCGGACAGCCAGCTTGCCGCGATGCTGGCGGATGAAGGCCTTCCGCCCGATCCCGGTGCGATCGCTGCGGCGGAGGGGTCCTTCGGCGCGGCCCTGCGGTTTGCCGCGCAGGATCTCGCGCCCATTGCCAAAGTGATTTCGGCACTCGTCGCCGCCGGTGACAGCGGGATGACCGGACGCGGCGAGCTTGCACGATTGATCGGCCCAAGGGCTGATCGCGAGCGGGTGCAGGCTGTGCTCGATCTGGCGCAGTCGCTCGTCGCGCGGGCCGCGCGGGCAAGCGAGGACAGCGAGCGCCGCCTGCGCCTTGCCGATACCCACGCCGCGCTGTTCAGCCTCGCCGCCGAGGCACCGACCGCCAATTTCGATCCCGGGATGCTCCCCTTCGAGATCGGCAGCTTGCTTGTCGCGGCCGCCCCCGCTAGCGAACCGGCCCATGGCTGAGACCGACACCACTCCCTTCTACATCACCACCGCGATCTCCTATCCCAACGGGCGGCCGCATATCGGCCATGCCTATGAGGCGATTGCGGCCGACGTGATAGCGCGCTTCCAGCGGCTGATGGGCCGCCGCGTGCGGTTCCAGACCGGCACCGACGAGCACGGGCTGAAGATGGCCCGCAAGGCCGAGGAGCAGGGCCGCACTCCGTCCGAGCTTGCCGACGAAATGTCCGGCTATTTCCGCGAGATGTGCGATGCTTTGAATGTGTCCTATGACCGTTTCATCCGGACGTCGGAACCCGATCATCACCGCGCCAGTCAGGCGATCTGGCAGGCGATGGAAGCTGCGGGCGATCTCTATCTAGATTGCTACGAAGGCTGGTACTCGGTCCGTGACGAGGCCTATTACGACGCGAGCGAACTGGTCGAGGGCGAGGGCGGGGCAAAGCTCTCCCCGCAAGGCACGCCGGTCGAATGGACGGTCGAGGAAAGCTGGTTCTTCCGACTTTCGAAGTATCAAGGCCAACTGCTTGAATTGCTGAAGACGCCGGGCTTCCTCGAACCGGCGAGCCGCCGCAACGAGATGATCGCCTTTGTCGAACAGGGCCTGCGCGATCTTTCGGTCAGCCGCACCTCTTTCGACTGGGGCGTGAAGGTGCCCGGCAGCGAGGGGCATGTCATGTATGTGTGGGTCGATGCGCTCACCAACTATCTGACGGGTCTCGGCTATCCTGAAGACATGGGTGATTTCTGGCCCGCCAGCCTGCACCTGATCGGCAAGGACATCGTGCGCTTCCACACGATTTACTGGCCCGCCTTCCTGATGAGCGCCAATCTGGCGCTGCCAAAGCAGGTTTTCGGCCACGGCTTCCTGCTCAACCGCGGGCAGAAGGAATCGAAGTCGCTCGGCAATGTCACCGATCCGCTTGAACTGGCGGAGACTTTCGGTGTCGATGCCTTGCGCTATTTCCTGATGCGCGAAGTCGCCTTCGGTCAGGACGGGTCGTACTCGCCTGAAGCGATTGTGCTGCGCGCCAATGGCGAACTCGGCAATGCCTTCGGCAACCTTGCGCAGCGCACGCTGGGCTTCATCGCCAAAAACCTCGAAGGCTATCTTCCTGCGATCCACGGGCACCAGGATGCCGACAGCGCGCTGTTCGAGACGGTTGATCGTGCGATCTCGACGGAGATTCCTCAGGCATTCGAAAGTCTTGCGCTTCAGCAGGCGGTCGAAGCCTGGCTTCAGGCCGTGTTCGCCTGCAACGCCTATATCGACGCGCAGGCACCGTGGACCTTGCGCAAGACCGATCCCAAACGGATGGAGACAGTGCTCGCCACGCTTTACATCTGCATCGCGCAGCTTGCCGTAGCGATCAGCCCGGTGATCCCGGCAAGCGCTTCCAAGCTGCTCGATATGCTCGGTATTCCGGAAAATCTTCGCGATCTCGAAGGTATCCGCGGCCACTGGTATTCGCCACTGGCCGAGAGCAACTACCAGCTCGCCCCGCCGACCCCGCTGTTCCCGCGGCTCGAACTGCCGGCGGAGGAGGCATCCGCCTGATGCTGGTCGATAGCCATTGCCACCTCGAATACAAAGGCCTCGTCGAGGACCGCGAGGGCGTGTTGGAGCGCGCGCGGGCGGCGGGCATCGGCGCCTTCCTCAATATCTCGACCCGCCAGAGCGAGTGGGATCAGGTGGTCGGTACCGCCGCGCGCGAGCCCGATGTGTTCGCCTCTGTCGGCATCCACCCGCACGAGGCGGACGCGCATCAGGATCTTGGTCGCGCCGCCCTGCTGGAAGCGACGCAGCACCCCAAGGTGATCGCGATCGGCGAAACCGGGCTCGACTACTATTACGACAAGTCGGACAGAGAGGCGCAGAAGTCGCTGTTCCGCATGCATATTGATGTTGCGCGCGAAACCCAGTTGCCCCTCATCATCCATACCCGCGATGCCGAAGAAGATACCCACGCGATCCTTGCCGAGGAGATGGGGAAGGGGGCCTTCCCCGCGCTGATCCACTGCTTCACCGCCTCGGCCGATTTCGCCGACAAGGTGCTCGCGCTGGGGCTGACGATCTCGCTTTCCGGGATCGTCACGTTCAAGAACGCGCGCGAATTGCAGGAGGTCGCCAAGGTGATCCCCGAGGATCGCCTGCTGGTCGAGACCGACAGCCCCTTCCTCGCACCCGTGCCGCATCGGGGGAGGGTGTGCGAGCCGGCCTATGTGGCTGATACCGCCGCCTTCGTCGCGGGCTTGCGCGGAACGGATGTGGAACACCTGAAACAGGTTACCACCAAGAACTTCTTCAATCTTTTCAGCAAGGCACGCCCGTGAAGCTGGTGATGCTCGGTTCTGGCACCTCGACCGGGGTGCCGCGACTGGGCGGGCCGGATGGCACCGGCGACTGGGGCGATTGCGATCCGGACGAGCCGCGCAACCGCCGCACACGGGTTTCGATCCTGGTCGAGAGCGATGAAGGCCGTCGGTTGCTGGTCGATACCTCGTCCGATTGCCGCGCACAGCTGCTCGCCAACCGGATCGGCAGCATCGACGCGGTGTTCTGGACCCATGATCATGCCGATCACTGCCACGGCATCGATGATTTGCGGGTGCTGCGCTATGGCCGTGCCGGCCCGATCCCGGGTTTTGCCTCAAGCGAAACCGTGCGGCGATTGCGCCAGCGCTTCGGCTATGTGTTTGCCGGGCAGGAAGGCTATCCCACGATCTGCACCATCGACACGCTCGACCGGTTGAAGATGATCGCGGGTTTCGGCGTCGAGTGGTGCCAGATGGAGCATGGACCGGGCGAAACTACCGCTTTCCGCTTTGAAGCTGATGGAAAATCCATTGGCTATGCCACAGATTTTAGTGCAATTTCCGATGACATGATCGATTTGTTCTACAAGGTCGATATTCTCGTGAGCGACTGTCTGCGCCGCGAACCGCATCCTACGCATGCGCATCTTGGGATGGCGATCGAACTCGGCGAGACCTGCAAGGCCGGCCGCGTGGTGCTTAGCCATCTCGACAAGAGCATGGATTATCGCGCGCTGTGCGATGAGGTGCCGGATTTCGTAACCGTCGGATATGACTGTCTGGAGATCACGGCTTGAACGAATATGCGATCTACCTCGTGATCGCGACGATTGGTTGCCTTGTTCTGGTGGTGGCCGAATTGAAGTCGCATCGCCTGGGTTTGTGGAAGAATGTCCGGCTCGCGCTGATCTGGCTGGCGATTTTTGCGGGGCTATATCTGCTGACTGTGTGGTTCCTGATGGCGCAGGACACCACCAGCGCCCTGATCTAAAGTTTACATAATATATATTATCCATCTCAAGGATTGCCATGAGCGAGCTTGCCGATCTCCCCCCTCTCGAGCGTTTGCTGGCGATCATGGCGCGCTTGCGCGATCCTGACGCTGGTTGTGATTGGGACCTCGCGCAGGACTTCGGTACCATCGCGCCCTATACGATCGAGGAAGCTTACGAAGTCGCGGACGCAATCGCGCGCTCCGACATGATCGACCTGCGTGACGAACTTGGCGACCTGCTCTTCCAGGTCGTGTTCCACGCCCGCATGGCCGAGGAAGCCGGACACTTCTCCTTCGCCGATGTCGCCGCGGCAATCAGTGACAAGATGCTCGCGCGCCATCCGCATGTCTTTGCCGATGCCGGCGGTGCTATGACCGAAGCCCGCTGGGAAGATCTCAAGGAAACCGAGCGCGCTGCGAAGGGCGTCACCAGCGCACTGGACGGTGTCGCATTGTCGCTGCCAGCCTTGATGCGCGCCCAGAAACTCCAGAAGCGCGCCGCGCGCACCGGCTTCGACTGGCCCGATCCCAGGGGCTCGGAATTGAAGATCGCCGAGGAAATCGATGAACTTAAGGCCGCCACCTCGGAGGCAGACAGGTTCGAGGAAGCCGGTGACCTGCTGTTCGCCGTGGTCAACTTCGTCCGCGCCCACGGGATCAGCGCCGAGGATGCCTTGCGTGCGGCCAATGCCAAGTTCGAACGGCGCTTCCGCGGGATGGAACATCTGGCCGGAGAGGACTTTCCCAAGCTCTCGCTCGAAGCTCAGGAGGAATTGTGGCAACGCGCCAAGAAAGGCGAGCAAGTCACTTGATTTACTAACTTAAAGTGGCGAATTGCCCCAATTCCTTGGGGTTCAGCCGCACAGTAATGCGACGCTGAGGGCCTGCCTCGCCATCGCCCGCATCCTCTTCGGCCAGCACATCGCCATGGGCATGAAGCCAGGCGAGGCGCCGTCCGTCTGACAGGGGCAGGATGAAGCTCACCTCCCGCGCGGTTCCGGTAAGCATGCCGGCGATCCGCGCCTCGAAATCAGCCATCCCCTCGCCCGTCACCGCAGAGAGGATAACCGCCCCCTGCCCTTCGGCACTCTCGCGCAATTCCTCAAGAGCTTCAGCGTCCAGCAGATCGCACTTGTTCCAGACTTCAAGGATGGGGATCGAGCTCTCGCCGTTCTCCTTGTCGACGACGCCGAGATCCGCGAGCACCTCCATCACCTGCTTCTTCTGCGCTGCATGGCTGGAATTGGCCATGTCGCGCACGTGGCAGATCACATCCGCGCCGGTCACTTCCTCCAGTGTCGCGCGGAAGGCCGCCACCAGCTGCGTCGGCAGATCGGAAATGAAGCCCACAGTGTCGGAGAGGATCGCCTTTTCGACACCGGCCAGACGGATCGCGCGCATGGTGGGATCAAGCGTGGCGAAGAGCAGATCCTCGGCCATTACCTCGGCGCCGGTCAAGCGATTGAAAAGCGTGGATTTCCCGGCATTGGTATAGCCCACAAGCGCAATCACCGGCCAGGGCGCGCGCCCGCGGCGTTCACGGTGCAGCGTGCGGGTCTTGCGCACCTGCTCCAGTTCGCGGCGCAGGCGGCCCATGCGCTGGCGGATCATGCGGCGGTCAGCCTCGATCTGGGTCTCGCCCGGACCACCAAGGAAGCCGAAGCCGCCGCGCTGGCGTTCAAGGTGGGTCCAGCTGCGCACGAGCCGGCTCTGCTGGTAATCGAGATGGGCAAGCTCAACCTGCAAGCGACCCTCGGCCGTCGCCGCGCGTTCGCCGAAGATTTCGAGGATCAGTCCGGTCCGGTCGATCACCTTGCGCTTCAGCCGGTCTTCGAGATTGCGCTGCTGGATCGGGGTGAGCGCGCCGTCGACGATCACCAGTTCGGCCTCGTACTGCTCGCACCAGATCGCGATATTCTCGACCTGACCCGATCCGAACAGCGTGTTGGGCTGCATCTTGCGGATCGGCAGGATCGCCGAATGCGAGACGACAATGCCGATCGCCAGGGCCAGCCCTTCGGCCTCGGCGAGGCGCTCGCGCGCGTCGAGATCATAGCGCAGCGCCTTGATATCAGGGCACAGCACCAGCGCCCGCGCACCGCGGGTCACCTCGTTATCGAATTCGCTCTCGAAGCTCAGTCGTCGGCCCCGTCGTCATCGAATTCATCGTCGCCATCGACGCTGAGATCGACCGCCCCTGCGGGCTGGATGGTGGAAACCGCATGCTTGTAGGCGAGCTGCACCGCGCCGTCGCGTTCCAGCATCATGCAGAACAGATCATAGGCGGCGATCCGCCCCTGCAGCATCACGCCGTTGACGAGGAACATCGTCACCTGCACCTCGGCCTCCGCGACGCGGCTGAGGAACACGTCCTGCAGAAGCTTGGGCTTGCGTCCGCCCGCACCGCTCGCGAATTGTTCGGGATCGAGCGACTGGCCGGGCATGATCGTCGAAATCGCGTGCTTGTAGACCAGCTGCGACTGGCCATCGCGGCGCAGCAGGATCGAGAAATTGTCGAACCAGGTGACAATCCCCTGCAGCTTCACGCCCTTCACCAGGAACATGGTGACGGGAATCTTGTTCTTGCGCAGCAGGTTGAGGAAGGCGTCCTGAAGATTGCCCTGACGGCCTGCGCCGCCATCTGACCCGCGCGTTTCTGCCGGAGCGGCTGTGCGGGTGACCGGACGAGGGGAGAGCGTTCGCCCTGTGGACATGGTCTTGGCTCCTGTTCTTGGCGGCCGGTTTTTGCGGTCCGCGAGTTTGCAAGCCCTGCTGCCGATCCGTGCAGCGTGACTCCAGATGCCATAATGGCGATTGCCAACCCTTGGGACAAGGTTTGTTTTGGGTTTGATTTGGCGGGACTTACTCGCCCTCGCCTTCGCCGCCGCCTTCGCTGTCGTCCCGCCGGTCAGCCATACCGAGCAGCTTGAGCTTGCGGTGGAGCGCGGAGCGTTCCATCCCGATGAAGCTCGCGGTTTTCGAGATATTGCCCGAGAAGCGGCGGATCTGGATCGCCAGATATTCCCGCTCGAAGCTCTCCCGCGCCTCGCGCAGCGGCACGCCCATGATGGCCGAGAGGTTCTCCCCCGTCATCCCGATCTGCCCCCCGGTGATCTCCGGCGGGAGCATGTCGGGCTCGACAGTGGTGAGCTTTTCGCGCGGGGTCATGATGATCGTGCGCTCGACCACGTTGCGCAGCTGGCGGACATTGCCCGGCCAGTCATAGGCCTGCAACGCCGCCATCGCCTCGCTCGAAATCTCCGGCGGGGCAAGGCCCTGATCATTGGAGTAGCGGGTGAAGAAATGCTCGGCCAGCACGGGAATATCCTCGCGCCGCTGGGCCAGCGAGGGGATCGCCACGGGCACCACATTAAGGCGATAGAACAGGTCTTCGCGGAACCGCTTTTCCGCCATTTCCACGGTGAGATCGCGGGTGGTCGAGGAGACCACGCGCACATCCACCCCGATCTGCCGCGTGCCGCCCACGCGCACGAAGCTCTGGTCGGTCAGCACACGCAGTATCCGCGCCTGGGTGGAGAGCGGCATGTCGGCGATTTCGTCGAGATAGAGCGTTCCGCCATCAGCGAGTTCGAGCAGGCCCGGGCGCACCTGTTTGCCGTTCACTTCCTCGCCGAACAATTCCTGCTCGAAGCGCTCGGGTGTGATGCGCGCCGAGTTGACCAGCACGAAAGCGCCATTGGCCCGCCCGCTCCATGCGTGGAGCAAGCGCGCGGCAACTTCCTTGCCTGCTCCCGGAGGCCCGGAAATCAGCACCCGGCTGCCGGTGTTGGAGACCCGCTTCAAGGTTGCGCGCACGGAGTTGATGGTGGGCGAATTGCCGGTGAATTCGGCGCTCGACCAACTGCCTTCGCGCAGACGCGAGTTCTCGCGCCGCAGCCTTTCGGTCTCGGTCGCGCGTTCGACCAGCAGCAGCAGGCGCTCGGCCTCGAAGGGCTTTTCGATGAAGTCCATCGCCCCGCGCCCGACCGCAGCAACCGCCGTGTCGATATTGCCATGGCCGGAGAAGATGATCACCGGCAGGCCCGGCTCGCGCGCCTTGATCGCATCGAGCAGTTCGAGCCCGTCCATCTGGCTGCCGTGAAGCCACACGTCGAGCAGCACGAGGCTCGGCCGGCGCTCGTCGATCGCGGCCAGCGCCTCGGTGCTGTCGGCTGCGGTGCGGCAGACATAGCCTTCATCGCCGAGCACGCCCGCGACCAGTTCGCGGATATCGCGTTCGTCATCGACGATCAGGATTTCGAGCGCCATTTTCAGGATCCCTCAGGTAGCGGTTGGGGTTGGATGCAGTCGGGCGAAAGGCGGGCGATCATGCGCTGCCTCCTTCGACAGGTTGCGGATTGCGGGCAAAGCGCAAGGTGACCCGCGTGCCGCCGGTGGTGGTGCTGGCAAAGCTCATCGCGCCGCCATGCTCGTCGACGATCTTGTTGACGATGGCGAGCCCGAGGCCGGTGCCCTTTTCGCGGGTTGTGACATAGGGTTCGGTGATCCGCTCGCGGTCGGCCGGAAGACCGATGCCATTGTCCTCGATGGTGACGGTGATCGCCTCGCCCGCGTCGGCAATCGTAACCGCGATCTCGCCGGCATATTCGCCCCGTCCTTCGCCCGCGCGCGCCTCGACCGCTTCGACCGCGTTCTTGAGCACGTTCGTCATGGCCTGGCCGAACTGGTGGCGATCGCAGCGCACTTCGCGGTCGAGCAGGCCGGTTGAGGCAACCGAGAAGGCGATGCCCGAATGGGCGACTTCCTGCAGGAACACCGCCTGGCGGACGAGATCGAGCGCGTCCTCGTCGCGGAACACCGGCTTGGGCAGCCGCGCGAAGGAGGAGAATTCGTCGACCATGGTTCTGAGGTCGCCGACCTGCCGCACGATGGTGCTGGTGAGATCGTCGAACAGGTCGCGCTCGCTATCTTCCACCTGCGTGCGGTAGCGGCGCTTCAGGCGCTCGGTCGCCAGCTGGATCGGGGTGAGCGGGTTCTTGATCTCGTGCGCGATGCGCCGCGCCACATCCGACCATGCCGCCTGGCGCTGGTCCAGCAGCTGGCGGGTGATGTCCTCGAAGGTGATCACATGGCCCGATGTGCCGGGTGCGACCTTGACCGCGAGGGTCAGTATCTCGGTGCCGCGCGCATGGGTGATGATCGCGCGTTCCTTGCCCTCGGCGATCATGCGCAGCAGTTCGGGCTCGATCACCTCCAGCGACTGGCCAATCATCGAGGCCGCGCCCTCGGGCACCAGCAGAGCCTGCGCCGAGGAATTCATCAGAGTCACCCGCGCCTCGGCATCGACCGAGATGACGCCTGCGGTGACGGATTCGAGCACGGCTTCGGTGAAGGCGCGGCGATCATCGATCTGGCGATTGGCGCTGACGAGCGCCTGGGTCTGCTTGTCGAGCTGCGCGGTCATACGGTTGAAGGCGCGATTGAGCAGCCCGATCTCGTCCGCCCCGGTGCGGCCCTCAAGCCGCAGCGCGAAATTGCCCTGCCCCACCTTGCGCGCCGCGCCGACCAGATCGGTCAGCGGCCTCACCTGCCGATCGGCAAAGCGCAGCGCGAACCAGATCGCCACGCCCACCAAGAGCAGGCTGACCGCCACCAACGCGATGTTGAAGCGCAACTGGAGCATGCGCGCGCTGCTCGTCAGACGATCATAGGCCGAGACGATCGATTGCGCGCGCGACCATGAATTGAACATGCTCTCTTCGGTGGTGCGGGCATTGTAGAGGTAGATGCCGCTTGCCGCATCGATCGGCGCGAGCGCCTCGATCCGTTCAGGGCTTCCCACCACGACCACGAGTTCGCCCTGTTCGAGCCGCGGCAGGGCCGTGGCGGTGAAATCGAGCGGGCTGTTGTCTTCGGTCAGATTGAGGATCGCGGCCGTGCGCAGCGACTTGTCGGGCATGCGCTGGAGGATCGCGCTCTCGGAAATCTTCCGACCCTGCGTCTGTAGGGCATAGAAATCGGGAAAGTCGTCATCCGTGATGGTCACGCGCTCGAGAATGAAGCGCATGTCGCTCGCCATCGCCTGCGTTTCCTGCTGCACATCGCGCTGGTTCGCATCGTAATAGTTCTGCGCCAGCGCGTTGGCGTTCTCCATCAGCCCGCGCGAATCGTCGGAGAACCAGAAGTCGACGCCGGTCTGGAACAGGATCGCGGCAAAGCCTGCGACCAGCAGGGTCGGCAAGGCTGCGACCATCGAGAAGAAGAACACGAGCCGCACGTGCAGCCGCGCCGTGCTCCCCGCCGCGCGGCGCAGCGCCACGCGCCGCCCGAACAGCACCAGCAGCGCCATCGCCGGCACCAGCGTTGCCATCAAGAGGGCCGAGACCTGAATGGTCGGCAGCAGCGCATCGGGCGCGCTCGCCTGGCCATAGGTGAGCCACGTTGCCCCGACGGCTGCCAGCAAGGCTACGCCTGAAAGGACTTCCAGCCAGAAGAAGATATTGGCCCGGCGCGAGGCGATGATGAAAGACCGCCACCAGCGCGGCAGTTGGCGCGGCGGCGGGCTCGTCACTGGCGGTCGCTGGGTCTCCATCGGTGCACCGTTACAACAATGGTGTGGCAAATTTGCAAGGGGCTAATACCGCGCCGCCTGCCTGCTTGCGTCAGGACGGTGGAGAAAAGCGATCAGGTTCCAGCCCGAGCTCGCCGATCCGCTTGCGCAGTGTGTTGCGATTGATGCCGAGCAGCTGGGCGGCGCGCAGCTGATTGCCGCCGGTGCGGCCGAGCGCATGCTCGATCAGCGGCTTTTCAAAGGCGGCGAGAGCGCGGTGATAGAGAGTGCCCGAAGGCGGGGCCTCGCTCGCCAGCCATGCACCGAGCGCTTCGCCGAAACCGCCGCTTTCGCCAGCGGCGACGGTGGCAGAGGCAGGGGCGATTTCCTCGCCGATCATGTCGATCAGGCTTTCGGCATCGATCCGGTCCTCACGCGCCATAAGCGCGCAGCGATAGACGACATTGCGCAGCTCGCGGACATTGCCGCGCCAATTTCGCTGTTCGAGCCGGGCAATGGCTTCGGGCGCAAGATAGCGGCGCGGCAACCCATCCTCGGTCGCCAGCACAAGGAAATGCTGGGCCAATGCACCGATATCCTCACGCCGCTCGCGCAGGGGTGGCAGCTCGATCGGCACGACATTGAGGCGGTAGAACAGGTCCTCGCGGAAGGTGCCCGCAGCGATCATCGGGGCAAGATCGCGGTTTGTGGCAGCGACAATGCGGACATTGACCGCAATCTCCTGCCGCCCGCCCACGCGCCGGATGCGCCCCGATTGCAGCGCGCGCAGAAGCCGCGTCTGTGCCTCGGGCGGCATGTCGCCGATCTCGTCTAGGAACAGGGTGCCGCCATTGGCCTGTTCGAATTTGCCGATCGCCTGGGCAATGGCGCCGGTGAAGGCGCCTTTCTCGTGCCCGAACAGCTCGCTTTCCACGAGGTCAGCAGGGATCGCAGCGGTGTTGACCGCAACGAAAGGCCCGGTCCGCCTGCTGCCGAGTTCGTGGATCGCCTCGGCCACCAGCTCCTTGCCCGTGCCGCTTTCGCCGGTGATGAGGACGGTGAGATCATTGCGCAGCACACGGGTGATCATGCGGTAGACCGTCTGCATGGCAGGCGAGCGGCCCACCAGCGGCATGCGCGCGCCTTCGCTCTCGCTCTCGCCCCGCAGTTCGGCGTCGTCCGCCTGAGCAGAGCGCTGCCCCGCCGCCTGCCGCACGGCATGAACCAGCTCGTCAAGATCGAAGGGCTTGGGGAAATATTCGAAGGCCTCGCTCTCGCTCGCGCGCACCGCCGTATCGAGCGTGTTCTGTGCCGAAAGCACGATCACGGGCATGTCGGGCGCATGCTCGCGCACGGCGGCAAGGCTGGCGAGCCCGTCACCGTCCTCGAGTATCACGTCGGTCAGCATCACCGCAAAGCTTTCAGCCGCGATCAGCCGGTCACGCTCGGCAATGCTGGTGCAGTGCGAAATCGCAAAGCCCTCGTCCTCCAGCGCGGCGATGATCACCGTCGCAATGGCGGCGTCGTCTTCGACCAGCAGGATGTTGCGGGCAGCTGTCGGCATGGGGCGTGGCTCTAGCGTCTGGCCTGCGGGAGATGCAGGCGGAAATGGGTGAGGCCGGCGCGGGCATCGCGGTCGTGAGAAATATTGCCGTTCATGTCGCGCACCAGCTTGCGCACCAGCGACAGGCCGAGGCCCTGGCCCGAAGGCTTGGACGAGACGAAGGGTTCGAACACGTGATCGCGCAGGGCAGGATCGATCCCCGGGCCGTTGTCGCTGACGGTGATCTCGATCGGCAGCGGCACCGCGCGGCCCTGACGGATGGCGTTGAACGCGAGACCGCTGACAAAGCGGGTCTGCACCACGATTTCGGCCGAGGCGCGGTCTGCCCCCTTCCATCCGAGCGCGGCATCGCGGGCGTTGGAGACAAGGTTGATCAGCACCTGTTCCAGCGCATCGCGATTGGCCAGCACCGGGGGCAGCGAGGGATCGAATTCCTCGTGGATCACCACCTCGCCAAGTTCGGAGCTTGCCGCGCGCATCGTTGCGATGGCGGAGCGGATCGCCTCGTGCGGATTGCACGGCTCTACCGCGCCGGTGCGGGTGCTGCCAAGCTGCTGCATCCGGTCGATCAGACGGGCGATGCGGTCGACCTCGTCGGTGATCATCCGGGCGAGCTTCTTGTCGGTATCGGGCAGCTTGCGGGCGATCAGCTGGCCTGCCCCGCGGATCGCGGCAAGCGGGTTCTTGATCTCGTGAGCCAGCACTGCCGGCGCGCCAAGCATCGCCTCGCCGCCCTGCTGGTGGACCGGATCATCATGGCCGATTTCCGAAAGCGTCACCACCCGCCAGCCCGGCCATGAACCCAGAGGCGAGACCGTGAGGTTGATGCGCAATTCATTGCCGCCACTGCCGATTGCCAGATCGCGCGCCACCAGCGCCTCGTCGCCCTGCATCAGGCGCGCTTCCACGCGTTCGTCGAGCGGACCGATGCGGTCGATCAGGTGCGTTCCGATCAGCCGGCTGGCCGAAGTGCCGAGCAGATTTTCCGCCGCATGGTTGAGTTCGGTGATGATCCCCTCGCCATCGATCAGCAGCACCGCGAAAATCATGCCCGAAAGCTGCGAGCGCGCATCCGGACGGCCCGCCTCGCCTGCTGCCTTGTCGGGTCGCATCGTCCCTCAGGCCGCCTGCTGGAGCAGGAAGGGCGAATAGAACCGCTCGATCTCGCCCAGCACCTGATCGGGATCGTCGATGAAATTGGCCATGTTGCGGAACTCGGCCGAGCCGTGGAGGCCCTTGGTGTACCAGCCCAGATGCTTGCGGGCCATCTTCACCCCGGTCTCGCGGCCATAGTGATCGAGCATGCGGTGGTAGTGTTCCACCAGCACGGCATATTGTTCGGCCATGCCCGGCGTCGGCAAGGCCTCGCCGGTGCGCCACCAGTGCATCACCTGACCCAGCAGCCACGGCTTGCCATAGGCGCCGCGCCCGATCATCACCCCGTCCGCACCCGATTGTTCGAGCGCCTTGGCTGCATCCTCGACCCCGCAGATATCGCCGTTGACGATGACGGGGATGTTCACCGCATCCTTGACCTTGCGCACGAAGGCCCAGTCGGCGCTGCCCTTGTACATCTGGTTGCGGGTGCGGCCGTGGACCGTGATCATCTGCACGCCGAGATCCTCGGCAATGCGCGAAAGCTCGGGGGCATTGAGGCTGTCGTGGCACCAGCCCATGCGCATTTTGACGGTGACGGGCACCTTCACCGCCTTCACCGTCGCTTCCATCAGCCGCACCGCGAGCGGCACTTCGCGCATCAGGGCAGAGCCTGCAAACTGGCCGACGACCTTGCGCACCGGACAGCCGAAATTGATGTCGATGATCGCCGCGCCATTGCCTTCCTGAATCTTGGCGGCTTCGGCCATGGAGGCCGGATCGCAGCCCACCAGCTGCATCGAAACCGGCTCCTCGATCCGGTCCCACGCGGTCTTCTGCGTGCTGACGCGGGTCTCGCGGATCGCAGCCTCGCTCGCGACCATTTCGGTGACGTTGAGGCCCGAACCATAGCGGCGCACCAGCGTCCGGAAGGGCATGTCGGTGACGCCCGTCATCGGCGCAAGCACGACCGGTTCGGCAACGGTCACAGGGCCGATGGCGATCGGCTTCAAGGCCGGCGGTTGGGGAAGCTGGGTCATGTCGATCGGGGGGTGTGCCTAATATTTGGGCAGCCGCATAGTGGATTGCCGAAAGCCCGTCCAGACCTTAAGCGCTGGCACGGATGACAGGCCAGCCCCCCCTTCCCTCCTTTGCCACAATCGTGGTCGCCGCAGGCAAGGGTCTGCGCGTGGGCGGCGATGTGCCCAAGCAGTTCCGCATGTGGCGCGGCAAACCGCTGCTGCGCCACTCAGTCGAGGCGCTGCTCGAGACAGGCGCGAGCCCCCTCGTGATCGTGATCGGCGCCGATGCGCTTGGGGATACCGAGGCTGCGCTTGCTGGCCTTTCCGGCATCCGCTTTGTCACCGGCGGAGCGACCCGGCAGGATTCGGTGCGTGCCGGGCTTGAGGCGCTGGCGGGCGATGCGCCCCAGCATGTCCTGATCCACGATGCCGCGCGGCCCGATCTGCCCGCGCCGGTCATTGCCCGGCTGCTCGCAGCCCTCGCCGCGCATCCCGGCGCGATCCCGGTTTTACCGGTGGTCGACAGCCTTGCGCTGGACGATGCGAGCGTGATGGCCGGCACAGCCCCGCGCGAGAGCCTGCGCCGGGTCCAGACCCCGCAGGCCTTCCGCTATCCCGAGATCCTCGCGGCCCACCGCGCATGGGAGGGCGACACCGATGCCGGCGATGATGCGCAGGTGCTGCGCGCAAGCTCAGGTTCAGTTGCGCTGGTCGATGGAGACGAGCGTTTGAAGAAAGTCACCTTCGCGGAGGATTTGGTGGATCAGGCCAGCGCCCCGGCATTCCGGATCGGACAGGGATATGACGTGCACCGCCTCGAGGTGGGCGAGGAGCTGTGGCTGTGCGGGGTGCAGATCCCGCATGACAAGGGGCTCGCCGGCCATTCCGATGCAGACGTTGCACTGCACGCGATTACCGATGCCGTGCTCGGCGCGATTGGTGCAGGCGATATCGGCACCCATTTCCCGCCCAGCGATCCGCAATGGCGCGGTGCACGCTCTGCCCAGTTTCTCGCCCATGCGGTGAAGCTGGCCGGCGAGGCTGGCTACAAGATAGGCAATGTCGATCTCACCCTGATCTGCGAGGCGCCCAAGATCAGCCCGCACCGCCCCGCGATGCGCGCGGCAGTTGCCCAAATCATGGGCACCAGCGAAGCCGCGGTCAGCATCAAGGCGACCACCACCGAAAGATTGGGTTTCACCGGCCGCGGCGAAGGCATCGCTGCTCAGGCCATCGTTCTGCTTTCCCTGCAATGAGAGGATCACCCGTGATGAAAACCCGCGTCCTTGCCCCCGCTCTCGCCGTCCTTGCGCTTGCCACTGCGACCACTGCGCAGGCGCAGCAGCAGGCCTGCGTGCAAGCGGCCGATCTCGGCGATGCGGTGCTCTACGCCATGCCGCTTGCCTATGACGCGGTCAGCACCACCTGCGGCAAGCAGCTCAAGTCCGACGGCTTTCTGGCCCGCGACAAGGGCCGCTTCATCCAGAGCTTCCGCGCCAAGCAGGACGCCGCATGGCCGGGCGCCTTCCTCCTGCTCAAGACCTTCATGGCGAGCGACAAAGCCGCCGAAGGGGGCAAGGACGATGGCATGGCCGCGATGATCGCCGCCCTCCCCGAAAGCTCGCTGCGTCCCTTCGTCGACGGGCTGGTGGGTCAGATGATCGCCGGCGAGATCAAGCCCGACAGCTGCGACAAGATCGAACGCGGGATGGAGCTGCTGAGCCCGCTTCCGCCCGAAAACATCGCCGGACTGCTGGCCTTCGTGGCCGAACTCTCGGATATCAAGAACCCGGAGATCTGCCCTGCCAATCCGCCCGTTGCTGCGCGCTAGGTCTGCCATGCTGCTACCCGATGATATCACCGAGCTTGCGGCCCGGGTCGTGGCGGAAAACGCCGCGCTCGGGCGCAAGCTTGCTACAGCGGAAAGCTGCACCGGCGGTCTGGTGGCGGGCGCCATCACCGAGATCGCCGGCTCTTCCGCCGTGCTCGATCGCGGCTTCGTGACCTATTCCAACGAAGCCAAGATGCAGATGCTGGGTGTTTCCAAAGACATCATCGAAACCTTCGGCGCAGTCTCGATTGCCTGCGCCTGGGCGATGGCCAAGGGCGCGCTTGAACGGTCAGAGGCCGATGTTGCCGTGGCAATCAGCGGTGTGGCAGGCCCGGGCGGCGGCACAGCGATGAAGCCGATCGGCACGGTGGTGTTTGCGTGGGTGTGCCGCAATGCCGGGGGCGAGCCCGGGGGAGAGCTCAAGTTCTTCGAAGGCGGCGAGGCACCCGATGGCCGCGCCGAGATCCGCCGTCAGGCGACGCTCTGCGCGCTCGAGTTGTTGCTGCCGTAAAGTTCAGCAGCGCGGGTTTCGAAGGCCTCCACCATCTTGCGGAAGGCCTTGTCGAAATATTGCCCGGCGATCTTCTCGAACAGGCGGTTGCGGAAGGTGAATTCGACAAGAAAGTCGATTTCGCAGGTGTGATCATCCACCGCGCGGAAGGTCCAGACATTGTCGAGATCGGACAGCGGCCCGTCGACATAGTGGACCCTGATCTCGCGCGGGCGTTCCTTGGCGACGCGCGAGGTGAAGCTTTCACGCAAGCTCTTGAAGCCCACCACCATGTCGGCGACCATTTCGGTATCCGAGTTGCTGCGCACACGGGTGGCGATCACCCAGGGCAGAAATTCGCCGTAGCGGGCCACATCCGCCACCAGATCGAACATCTGCTCGGCAGAGTAAGGCAGCCGCCGAGTCTCGCGAATGCCGGGCACTAGGGCTGGACCCTGGCCCCAGAACGGGCTGCATCGCGCGCCAGCTTTTCCTCGCGCGCGGCGCGCATCTTGGCGAAATCGTCGCCCGCGTGATAGCTCGAACGGGTCAGCGGGCTCGAGGCGACCTGCAGGAAGCCCTTGGCTCGCGCAATCGCGCCATAGGCGGCGAAAGCCTTGGGGGTGACAAATTCCTCGACCGCCGCGTGCTTGGGCGTGGGCTGGAGATACTGGCCCATGGTGATGAAATCGACTTCGGCCGAGCGCATGTCGTCCATCACCTGGTGCACTTCGAGGCGCTGTTCGCCCAGCCCCAGCATGATCCCCGACTTGGTGAAGATCAGCGGATTGTGGGCCTTCACCTCTTCCAGCAGGCGCAGCGAGGCATAGTAGCGCGCGCCGGGGCGGATGGTCGGATAAAGCCTTGGGACAGTTTCGAGGTTGTGGTTGTAAACATCGGGGCCAGCTTCACAAATCATCTCGACCGCGCGGCGCATCTTGCCGCGGAAATCGGGCGTGAGGATTTCGATCGTGGTGTTCGGCGTGGTGCGGCGCAGGGCCTCGATCACCTTGACGAACTGGCTCGCCCCGCCGTCGGGCAGATCGTCGCGATCAACCGAGGTGATGACGATATGCTCCAGCCCCATCTTGGCTGCGGCAATCGCGGTGTTTTCCGGCTCCATCGGATCGACCGCGCGCGGCATGCCCGTCTTGACGTTGCAGAAGGCGCAGGCCCGGGTGCAGACGTCGCCGAGGATCATCACCGTGGCGTGCTTCTTGGTCCAGCACTCCCCGATATTGGGGCAGGCCGCTTCCTCGCACACGGTGTTGAGATTGAGCTCGCGCATCAGCCGGCGCGTTTCGTGATAGCCCTCGCTCACCGGTGCGCGCACACGGATCCAGTCAGGCTTGCGCTGGCGGGCCGGACGCTCGGCGGACGGATCGGACGGCGGGGTGCTGGCGAGGTCGTTCATGAGCGGCATTTAGGCGCGCAAGGCCCGTCCCGCAAGCACCGGCAGGCCTGCCTTTTTTGCATCAACCGGACACAAAAAAGGGCGGCAAGCCTGCGCCCGCCGCCCGTTTTCTCGTGCAGCCGTCCGGTGAAACGGATCAGCTCGCGGGCGGCGCCATCACCACGCCTGCGGCCAGCTGCTTGGCATAGGCGCTCCACAGCTTGGCGAGCGGGACGCGGTTGCCCTCGACCTTGGCAAAGGTGGCCTGCGCAGCGGCATAATCGCCCACGCCAACCTGCGCGATGCCGAGACGGGTCATCGCCACGTTGCGATCAACGCCGGCCATGCCGAGGCTCTTTTCATAGAAGCCCGCGGCCTTGGCGTATTGGCCATAGCTCAGGAAAGCGTCCCCTGCGGCAAACACGGTGCGCACGCCCGCAGCAGCGGCGTTGGCATCGCGCTCGAGCACGGGAAGCTCCGCCTGGTCGGTCTTGATGCGGCCGGTGGCGGTGGCGAGCGAATCGGTGACGAAGATATCGTCCTTGCTCACCGCGTTCTTGGCGTAGGCATCGTCGATCACGTCCTTTACTTCCTTGGGCAGGCGGCGCGGATCGGCGGATTCGACGTAGTAGAGGTAGTCCTGCTTGTCCTTCAGCACCCCGGCCTTGCGCGACAGGCGCAGCAGGTCGAGGATTTCCGGACCTTCGTAATCATTGAGATTGCGGGTCAGGTTGATCCCGTCGCGCCAGTTGTCGATGGTCGGGAAATCGGCCAGCCACAGGGTCACGAGGTCATAGATCTGCGGGGCGATCTTGTTGTTGTAGGCAACGGTGATGCCGCGGCGATACCATTGGGCATCGACCGGCTGGCCGGCGGCCTTGCGGGCCTTGATCGCCTGATCGAGATAATCGAGACCGGCGAGGAACTCGCTGGCCGAGAAATAGCTCTCGGCCATGGTGATCTCGAGATCGGCCTTGCCGATGGTTTCGGTGGTGAAGCCGCCGTCGATCGCCTTCTGGAGAAAGCCGCGCGAGCGGGGATAATCCTGCAGCGCATTGGCCAGCTGGTAGGCGACAAAATTGTAGCGCGCCGAATCTGCCGGGGCCAGCTTGCCGCTGCCGATCATCATTTCCATGCCGCGCAGCTGCATCACGCGGTCCGACAGCTTGCTGCCCGCGTTGTAGATCAGGCTGCCGCTCGCGTTCAGCTCGTCAGGCGACTTGGCCAGCGCCACCATTGCCTCGATCTGCGGCTTGAGCGAGGCGACATCGGTGCCCGCCGCTGCAAGCGCGGTGTTGAGCGGCTGGTAGGCGGCCACGAATTCCTTGGAATATTGCGGCTTGGGCGCTTCGGCTTCCTGCTTCTTGTCACGCTTTTGTGCGTGGGCCTCGCCGGTGAGGCCGGGGACAGCCAGCATCGCAGTGCCGCCGGCCAGCGCAATTGCCAGCGCAAGGTGCCGGGTGAAGCCCGCAGTGCGGTGATGGGTCGAAGTCAGCTTGCTCAATTCATCCTCCACAGGTCTCCCGCAAGGCGGGCACATGGGCCTGCCGCCGGGTGTCATATCGCCTCAGCCTTTGGACGGCTTGCAGCCAATTTGCAATTCCCGCTAGGCGCCGGCGGCTGAACGGCTTTTGAATGGTTGCGGGGCGCTTTGCCGGAGCCTGTCGCATTAGGGTTTTGCAAGTGTGGAAAAACGGCGCCCATTTACCCTGTTATCGCCTGCCAAGGTGGCGAAAGCGCGGGCGGAGGCCTACATAGCAGGGCAAGGCAAATGCTCGGCCGCCATGGCGCGGATTGATCTGCCCGAGCAGCTTTTCGACAACAGACAAGAACGGCACCACCCTTGAGCGACGACAGCGACATCCTCGATTCCACCCCGCCCGCACCGATGGGCGGTTTTGAACGCATCGACATCGTCGACGAGATGAAGTCGAGCTACCTCGATTACGCGATGAGCGTGATCGTCGCCCGCGCCCTGCCCGATGTGCGCGACGGGTTGAAGCCGGTCCACCGCCGCATTCTCTTCGCCAGCCAGGAAGGCGGCTTTGTCGCCGGGCGCCCCTATCGCAAGAGCGCAAAGATCGTCGGCGACGTGATGGGTAACTACCACCCGCACGGCGACAGCGCGATTTATGATGCCCTCGCCCGCATGACCCAGGACTGGTCGATGCGCGTGCCGCTGATCGACGGTCAGGGCAATTTCGGATCGATGGACCCCGATCCGCCGGCCTCGATGCGTTACACTGAAGCGCGCCTTGCGCGGGTCGCCAACAGCCTGCTCGACGATCTCGACAAGGACACGGTCGATTTCACGGAGAACTATGACGGCAGCCGGCAGGAGCCGACGGTGCTGCCCGCACGCTTTCCCAACCTGCTGGTCAACGGTGCGGGCGGGATCGCGGTCGGCATGGCGACCAACGTGCCGCCGCACAACCTTGGCGAGGTGATCGACGGCTGTCTGGCCTTCATCGACAATCCGCACATCACTTCCGAAGAGCTGATCCAGTTCATCCCCGGCCCCGATTTCCCCACTGCGCCGCTGATCCTCGGCACGCATGGCGCGCGTTCGGCCTACACCACCGGGCGCGGGTCGATCCTGATGCGCTGCCGTCACGAGGTGGAAACCGGGCGCAATGATCGCCGCTCGATCGTGTTCACCTCGATCCCCTATCAGGTCGGCAAGTCGAACCTCGTCGAGAAGATCGCCGAGGCCGCCAAGGACAAGCGGATCGAGGGCATCTCCGACATTCGTGACGAAAGCTCGCGCGAGGGCGTTCGCGTTGTCGTCGATCTGAAGCGCGATGCCACCCCCGAGGTCGTGCTCAACCAAATCTGGCGCCACACCCCTGCGCAGGCCTCCTTCCCCGCCAACATGCTGGCGATCCGCGGCGGCCGGCCCGAAACGCTGACCCTGCGCGACATCATCCAGAGCTTCATCGCGTTCCGCGAGGAAGTGATCACGCGGCGCACCAAGTACGAGCTCAACAAGGCGCGCGAGCGGGCGCACCTTTTGCTGGGTCTGGTGGTCGCGGTCTCGAACCTCGACGAGGTGGTGGCGATGATCCGCTCGGCCCGCAATCCGGCCGAAGCGCGCGGCAAGCTGCTCGCCAAGGAATGGCCGATCGGCGACATTGCGCAGTACATCCGGCTGGTCGAGGCGATTGATCCGTCCGATGACGAGAGCGGCGGCACCTATCGCCTGTCCGAGCGGCAGGTGAAAGCCATCCTCGAACTGCGCCTCCACCGCCTGACTGCGCTCGGCCGCGACGAGATCGGCGACGAGCTGAAGGAGCTGGCCGCAGCGATCGCGGAATATCTCTCGATCCTCGCAGACCGCGTGAAGCTCTATGGCGTGATGCGGGAAGAACTGACCGAAATCCGCGCCACCTATGCCACGCCGCGCCTGTCTGAAATCGCGCCCGCCTGGGACGGCCTCGAAGACGAGGACCTGATCGAGCGCGAGGACATGGTCGTCACGGTCACCCATGACGGCTATATCAAGCGCACCGCGCTCGCCACCTTCCGCGCGCAGGGTCGCGGCGGCAAGGGCCGCTCGGGCATGGCGACCAAGGACGAGGATGCCGTCGTCGAGCTCTTCGTCACCAGCACCCACAATCCGGTGCTGTTCTTCACCAACACCGGCCGCGTCTATCGCCTCAAGGTGTGGAAGCTGCCCGAAGGCGGGCCCACCACCAAGGGCCGCCCGATGGTCAACCTCCTGCCGCTGGGCGAGGACGAGCGCGTCACCAACGTGCTGCCCCTGCCCGAGGACGAGGCGAGCTGGGCCAATCTCAACATCGTCTTTGCCACCGAACAAGGCATGGTGCGCCGCAATTCGATGGACGCCTTCGCCAACATCCCGACGGCGGGCAAATATGCGATGGGCTTTGTCGAGGGCTCGGGTGACCGGCTGATCGGGGTGCAGCTCCTCACCGAAGAACAGCAGATCTTCCTTGCCAGCGATAGCGGCAAGGCGATCCGCTTCTCTGCCACCGACGCGCGCGAGACCAAGAGCCGCACCGGCATCGGCGTGCGCGGCATGAGCCTCAAGAAGGGCGGCAAGGTCGTGAGCATGGCGGTGGTCGATCCGCTCACCGCCGACATGGAAACCCGCGAGGCTTACTTGCGCGCGGCGGCGTGGAAGAACAACGACGCGGTCTCCACCCTCCCGGCAGAACAAGTCGCCGCGATGGCGGAAGCCGAGGAGTTCATCCTCACCATCACCGCCAACGGCTATGGCAAGATTTCCTCGGCCTATGAATATCGCACCACCTCGCGCGGTGGCCAGGGGATCACCAATATCGGCACGCCCGACAGCAATCCCGACCGCAATGGCCCGGTGGTGGCGAGCTTCCCGGTCAAGCATGGCTCGCAGCTGATGCTGGTGACCGATCAGGCCAAGCTGATCCGCCTCGACATCGGTTTCCGTCACCTGATCGAAGGCGGGTTCGAGAGCCTCAAGGGCTTCTCGATCTCGGGACGCGGCTCGTCGGGTATCCGCATCTTCGATGTCGCCAAGGACGAGCACATCGTCGGCGCGGCCCTGATCGACGAGACCGAGGAACCGGAGAACGCCGCCGAGGAAGCCATTGCTGCCGAAATGGCTGACGGGGGCGAGGCGCCCTCCGAATAGCCTGCTCGCCAGTGCGGTGATCAAAAAAGGGGCAGAGGGTGAAGGCGCCCCCTGCCCCTTTTTTCATGTGCCTTCAAAACAGGCAGGGCCTCAGCGTACCGGCTGTTCGCCTCGCAAGCACTGCACAATGCCGGTCGCGATCATCACCTGCCCGCCGAAATAGAGCGGCCAGATCAGGAGGTCGGGCAGCACGCCCAGATCAAGCGGCGCGCCGCGCGAGAAGATCAGCCAGTCGCTCACCACGAACAGCACCGCCCCGGTGCCGACGCGGTAGCGCGGATAGTGGCTCATCCACGCGGTCGATGCCATCATCCCGAGGAACCCCGCATAGACCGCAATCGCCACCTCGCCGCTCAGCCAGTAGCTAACCAGTGGGGTGCCGATCAGCAGGGCGAGCCCGACCACCTTCTGCACCGGAGACGGCCTCGCATGACGATTGCGCAGATAAAGCGCGGTCGCGACGCAATGCGCTGCGGCAAAGAAAGCCCCACCGGCGGTGAACCACAGCTCGATCGCCATATCGCCCAGCGCCGCCAGCACGAGCGCGGCCACCAGCAGCCACCCGTCGGCGCGGTGTTTGCCCCCGGGCACCCGGAGCGCGACATAAAGCGCCAGCAAGCCCACCGCGGAACCCTTGAGCAGGATGCCCCACACGCCCTCGGCAATCGGATTATCCTTGAGGAAGAAGAAGGCCGTGCCTGCGGCAATGCTCGCCAGCAGCCACGGACGTTGCTCGATCAGCGCCTGTTTCGCCATGGCCTCCCTCGCCTGTCCAATCCGGCATGACCTGCCGTTGTGCTTGCCCTCGGGCTAACACGCAATTACGCGGGCGACCATGACTGCAACACCGACAATTCACGATGTTCACATCATTGGCGGCGGGCTCGCCGGGAGCGAGGCGGCCTGGCAGCTGGCGCGGCGCGGATTGAAGGTCCGCCTGTCGGAGATGCGCGGCAGCGGGGACAATATGACCCCTGCCCACCAGAGCGATGGCCTGGCCGAACTGGTGTGCTCCAATTCCTTCCGCTCGGATGATGACACCAAGAACGCGGTCGGCCTGCTGCATCACGAGATGCGGATGCTGGACAGTCTGGTGATGCGCGCAGGCGAAGTGGCGCGTGTTCCGGCGGGCAGCGCGATGGCGGTGGACCGCGATGTCTTCTCCGCCGAGGTGGACAAGGCGCTTCAAGCCCACCCCAACATCACCATCGTGCGCGAACGGGTGGACGCCCTCCCCGCAGCCGGGCTCACCATCGTTGCCACCGGACCGCTGACGGCCGAGGCCCTCGCTGGTAACATCGTGCGCGCCACAGGTTCCGAACGGCTCGCCTTCTTCGATGCCATCGCGCCGATCATCCACCACGATTCCATCGACATGTCGAAATGCTGGATCCAGTCGCGCTGGAACAAGCGGACCGAGGCCTCGAACGAAGGCGGCGACTATATCAACTGCCCGATGGACAAGGAGCAGTACCTCGCTTTCCACCGCGGGCTGATGGAGGGCGAAAAAACCGAGTTCAAGCAGTGGGAAAAGGACACGCCCTATTTCGACGGCTGCATGCCGATCGAGGTGATGGCCGCGCGCGGGGTCGAGACGCTGCGCTACGGGCCGATGAAGGGCGTGGGGCTGGACAATCCCTTCGATGTGACGCCCGAATTCCCGCAAGGCCGCTGGCCCTATGCCGTGGTGCAGCTGCGGCAGGACAACAAGCTTGGCACGCTGTGGAACATGGTCGGCTTCCAGACGAAGCTGAAATACGCCGCGCAAGTGGAGCTGTTCCGCACCATTCCGGGGCTGGAAAATGCTGAATTTGCGCGGCTCGGCGGCCTCCACCGCAACACCTTCCTCAATTCGCCCAAGGTGCTCGATCGCCAGCTTCGCCTCACCGCCGCGCCGCATATCCGCTTTGCAGGGCAGGTGACCGGCTGCGAGGGCTATGTCGAAAGCGCCGCCATCGGTCTTGTCGCGGGCATGATGACGGCGGCAGAGTTTGCCGGGCATGACTGGCAGCCGCTCCCCGCGACCACAGCATTGGGCGCGCTGCTCAGCCACATCACCGGCGATGCCGAGGCCGAGACCTTCCAGCCCATGAACGTCAATTTCGGGCTGTTCCCGCCGCTCCACGAGGTCGGCAAGAAGAGCCGCAAGGAAGCCTACACCAATCGCGCCAAGGCCGATCTGGCCTCGTGGATTGCCGCAAGCCGCGAGGCGGTGCCGGCCTAGGGCCTCAACACTTGCAGGCCGGTTTCTTCGGGGCGGGCTTGGGCACAGTCGCGGCGAATTCACGCGGGGTGAGCCGGCCATCGCGGTCGCCATCGGCGCTCTCGAAGCGGTCCACCGTCGTCACCGCCCATTCCTCGAAGGTCAGCAGGTTGTTCCCGTCGGCATCGAGCGCACGGAAGCCGTCCGAGCGGGTCGAGAGCATTTCGTTGCGGGTGATCAGCCGGTCGCGGTTGCGATCATAGCGGAAGAAGCGCTGTTCCTCCTTGGTCAGCTCGCTCACCTCGGGCGGCGCGGGGCCCTTGGCCGCGCCGGGCTCGCTCTGGGGCAGCGCCATGGGATCAGTCTTGCCGGGAGCGCCCGAAGGCGGCGGCGGAGCGCTGTTTTCCACGGCCGCGCGGCCCTGCCACCAGAACACCCCGACACCGGCCAGCGCCAGCCCAGCGATTACACCCAAAACTGCTTGCCGCACGGGTCTGCTCCCCCCTTGCTGTTGCACTTTTGGAAATATACGTAATCAGCTCAGAAAGATAGCCGCCCTGAGCGCAGCAAGCGGCGCGCCCCGCCCCACCATCATCGGCCGCCCTCCGCGCGCGAGCGAGCGCCGCGCCAGAGCGTCGAGAACGGCGATACCGCGCAAGGATGCGGGCAGCCGCTGCGGCCCGGCAGAGCCCGCCGCCAGCCCCGTCGCAACCAGCGCCGCGCGTTCGCTCTCGTCAGTCACCGCGCAGGCCGCATCGGCCGTCGCCCAGCGTATGCCGGCTGTGGCGACTCGCGGCACGGCAGCCGCCGGAAGATCCGGATCCAGCGCCAAAAAGAATGCGCTGCGCCCCGCAGAAAATTCGGCAATCTTAACGTTTTCAAGGCGCTCTGCTGTGATCAACACCTCCCAGGCATCGACCATCGCCGCGAGCGCTGCCTCGCGCCCGGCCCAGTCGCGCCCGATCGCATCGAGCACCACATCGCCCTGCGGGCGTTCTACCGAGGGCCTGTTTAACGCCTCGCGCCACCATGCAAGCCGCATCTGCCCCAGCATCGGCTCGGTGGTGCGCGAAACGATGCGCGCAAGCCGCCGATCAAGCTGAAGAGCTGTGCTTAACGGCGCGCGAACCTTTGGCCCGCTCCATGCCAGCGCAAGCTCCGCTTCGGGCGGCAGGCTTTCGGGATTTTCGGAAGTCATGGCCGCCGCCTAGCTGTCTGCGTCAGCCTTTGACAAGCGATCTGTCCCGCTCCGGCACGCTTCGCGCAAGGTTGGAGGGAAGCGGCCTCTTAGACTTTGCTTAACCATGGTCTTTGGCAATCCGCTTACCAGACAAGGCTTAAGAGGCAGACTGGTTGAGGGGTCTCTCCGGTTGATCGGAGGGACGCTCGTCAAAAGGACTGCATCCGATGACGCATGGCAGATCATGGTTTGAAAGGCTCCTGCGGTCGCTGTTTCGCGACACCGCAGCGAACACCATTGTCATTGCTGCGGCCGCAATGGTTCCGCTGATGGCGATGGTCGGCGGCGGAGTGGATGCGAGCCGCTATTTCATGACCGCATCACGTATGCAGGCTGCGTGTGACGCAGGCGCTCTGGCTGCACGCCGAGCAATGGTGGATGATACCTTCACCACCGCCCACCGCACCATCGGCCTCAATTTCTACGACCAGAACTTCTCGAACGGAATGTTCGGCCTCGTCAGCGGCACGCGCAACTACACCAGCGACGGTCAGGGCACCGTCACCGGGACGGCCAGCGGCAGCCTGCCGCCGAGCATCATGGGCGCCTTCGGCTTCGGCAATTTCTCGATCAACGTGCGCTGCACGGCCGACATCAACATCTCGAACAGCGACATCATGTTCGTGCTCGACGTCACCGGATCGATGGCGGACTGCCCGGATGGCTCCGACTGCGCTTCCGGCTCCGGTTCCAAGATTGTTGCCCTGCGCTCGGCAGTGATGAGCTTCTACGACACGGTCGAGGCCGCCACCTCCAATTCGGCGCAGGTGCGGTACGGGATCGTCCCCTATTCGCAGCAGGTCAATGTCGGCGGGCTGATTCCGCGCGCGATGATGGCCAGCAGCCACACCTACCAGTCGCGTGTGCCGCGCTACCAGACCGTGCAGATCCTGGTGCCGGGCAACGGCATCAGCGTGGGCGACTGGATCGTCATTTCCGACCAGACCGAGTGGATGCCGCGCAGCTTTTCCAACTGGGGTTCGGCCAACCAGGATCACTACCGCTTCAACAACCGGAGCGGCGATCCCACCCGCACCAACAACGCCGATCGCGACCTGTGCGAAACCTATGACGGACGCACCTACACTGTTGGCGCACAGCGCTGGGAAGTGTTGACCGACACCTACACGCTCAACGTGTGGCAGAGCGGCAGCCTCAACAATCGTGCGGGCTGTTCGGGCCGGATCATCAAGCGCCGTCAGGCGACTTTGGCGGACGTCATCCCAGATACCTATCGCAGCGAAATCCAGTTCCGCGACTGGATCTACTGCCCCGTCACCACCGGCGCGACCAATCCGTGCAACGTCAACAATCCTGCCGGCAGCCCGGCTGGCTGGGAGACGGTCAACCTCGCCAACCTCTACACCAACAACACCATCAACATGCCGCTCGGTGCCAATGGTGCTTTCACCAGTGTGACCTGGGACGGCTGCATCGAGGAACCGCAGACCGTGGTGACCGGCACCTATGACCCGCTGCCCGCCGGCGCGCACGACCTCAACATCAACCTTGTGCCCACCACCGAAGACCAGCGCTGGAAGCCGGCCCTGCGCAACGCGGTGTGGAAGCGCGAGGACGGCACCGGCACCACCAATACGCTGAGCTGGCTCTACCAGACCACCGACGAAAGCCGCCCGGGTTACACCTGCCCGCGCGCCGCTTTCCGCATGACCGAGATCACCCGCGCGAACCTGCAGACCTATGTCAACGCTCTCGTAGCCAGCGGCAACACCTATCACGATATCGGGATGGTGTGGGGCGCCCGCCTGATCTCGCCGCGCGGGATGTTCGCTGCCGACAACGCCACCGCCCCCAACGGCGATGCGATCCAGCGCCACATCATCTTCATGACCGACGGTATGCTCGTCACCAGCAACGAGAACTATTCGACCCACGGGATCGAGTGGTGGGACCGCCGCATCACATCCGATGGCAATGGCACGACCGAAGCGACCCGCCGCGCCGCCCGTCTGCAAGCCGTGTGCCGGGCTGCCCGCGCCGAGAACATCACCGTCTGGGTGGTCGCCTTCGGGACAACGCTGACGCAGAACCTGATCGATTGCGCATCGCCCGGCCGCGCCTTCCAGGCCAATGACAATGCCACGCTGACGGCCCAATTCCGTGAAATTGCGCAGAAGATCGCGGCGCTGAGGCTCACCTCGTGATGCGCCGCCCGTCCCCCCGCCTGCCCGGCCTGTTGCGTCGTCTCATCGGCGAGACCCATGCTGCGACCCTCACGGAGTTCGCGCTGATCTCGCCGGTGCTGCTGCTGATGATCATGGGCCTGTTCGACATGGCGCATACGCAATACACCAACTCGATGCTCAACGGCGCCTTGCAGAAGGCCGGACGCGATCTCACGCTCGAAGGCGCGGGGACCACCATGGCGAACATCAACACCCGGGTCGCGAACAGCGTGCGCCAGGTCGTCCCGCCGACAGCCACGATCCGGTTCGAGGCGCTGTCGCACTTCGACTTCAGCGATATCGGTGAAGGCGAGGAATTTTCGGACGATAACAACGACGGCGTGTGCAACAACAACGAGGTTTTCGTCGACGACAACAGCAACGGTACGCGGGATAATAATCGCGGCACCAACGGCATCGGCGGCGCACGCGACGCGGTGCTCTACACTGCGATCGTCACCTATCCGCGCCTGTTCCCGATGTATCAGCTCGCCGGCATGCCGCAGAACGTGACCCTGCGCGCCACGACCGTGCTGCGCAACCAGCCCTACGACGAACAGGACCGCAACGCGCCTACGGGGAATTGCACATGATGCCCGTCACCCTTCCCGCCTCGCCCGCTGTCGGCATGGGTGCGGCTGCCGCTTTCGGCAAGCGCCTCGGCCAGCTGCGCCGCCGCCTTGCGCGCGACAATTCGGCGGTGGCCTTTGTCGAGTTCGCACTCTCGGCACCGGTGGTGCTGACGATGGGCCTGCTCGGCACCGAGACCGCCTATTTCGTGATCGCACATATGCAGGTCAGCCAGCTGGCGATGCAGGTGGCCGACAACGTCTCGCGCGTGGGCGAACAGGACGTTCTCACCGCACGCCGGGTGTTCGACAGCGATATCAACGAAAGCTTCGTCGGCGCGGAAAAGCTGGGCGCCAATCTCGGCATCTTCGATCGCGGGCGGGTGATCGTCTCCAGCCTGCAGCGGAACGGACAAGGCGGCCAGTGGATCGCCTGGCAGCGTTGCCGCGGGGCCAAGAACCACACCTCGAGCTTCGGCCTGCAAGGAACGGGTGCCACCGGCACCAGCTTTGCCGGCATGGGCCGGCCCGGCAACCTCATCACGGCGTCCCCCGGCACGGCAGTGATCTTTGTCGAGGTGGCTTACGACTACCGCTCGCTCACCCCGTTCCAGGCCTATAACGGGAACGTGATCACCTACACCGCCGCCTTCAACATCCGCGATTCGCGCGATCTGACGCAGCTTTACGACGATGGCCCGACGGCGACGTGCAACGTCTTTTCGGCGGCCCGCCCGACCTGATTGCGGCCGGGCGGCGCCAGTTCCGTCCTATTTGTAGCACACCTTTCGCGCCGCTTCTGCGATACGCGCGGCATCGATCAGCGCGCGCTTTTCGAGGTTGGCGGCATAGGGCAGCGGCACATCCTCGTTGCACACCCGCATGACGGGCGCATCGAGGTGATCGAAGCCCTCTTCCATGCAGATCGCGATGATCTCGCTGGCGATCGAGCAGGTCGGCCAGCCTTCCTCGGCCACCACCACGCGGTTGGTCTTGGCAAGGCTGGTGAGCACGGCCTGCTTGTCGAGCGGACGCAAGGTGCGAAGGTCGATCACTTCGGCATCGATCCCCTCGTCCGCCAGCGTGGCCGCCGCTTCAAGCGCCAGACCGACGCCGATCGAATAGCTGACGATGGTAACGTCGCTGCCTTCGCGCATGATCCGCGCCTTGCCGATCGGCAGGACATAGTCATCGACATCGGGCACATCGAAGCTGCGGCCATAGACCAGCTCGTTTTCGAGGAAGACCACCGGATCTTCCGAGCGGATCGCGGCCTTCATCAACCCCTTGGCGTCAGCCGCATCATAGGGCGCGATCACGATCAGGCCCGGAACGCTGGCATACCACGGCCCGTAGTTCTGCGAGTGCTGCGCGCCGACGCGGGAGGCCGCGCCGTTGGGGCCGCGGAACACGATCGGACAGCGCATCTGCCCGCCCGACATGTAGTTGGTCTTGGCGGCCGAGTTGATGATGTGGTCGATCGCCTGCATCGCGAAGTTGAAGGTCATGAACTCGACGATCGGGCGCAAACCGCCCATCGCCGCGCCCGTGCCGATCCCGGCAAAGCCATATTCGGTGATCGGGGTGTCGATCACGCGCTTGGGGCCGAATTCGGCGAGCAACCCTTGCGTGACCTTGTAGGCGCCCTGATACTCCGCGACTTCCTCGCCCATCACGAAGACCCGCGGGTCACGCCGCATTTCCTCGGCCATGGCATCGCGCAGCGCCTCGCGCACCGTGGTGCTGGTGAGGCTGGTGCCGGCGGGAATAGCCGGATCGCGGGCAGCAACGGGGGCTGCCGGAGCAGGCTTTTCCGCCTTGGGCGCAGGGGCCGGAGCCGGAGCGGGCGCAGGCGTTGCGACAGGAGCGGGCGCAGGTGCGGCCACCTCCCCTTCCCCGGCGATCAGCGCAATCACCGCGCCAACCGCCACATCCTCGGTCCCGGCAGGCACGAGGATCTTCTCGAGCACGCCTTCATCGATCGCCTCGAATTCCATCGTCGCCTTGTCGGTCTCGATCTCGGCGATGATATCGCCCGGCTCGATCCGGTCACCTTCCTGCTTCAGCCACTTGGCGAGCGTGCCCTGCTCCATCGTCGGCGAGAGGGCCGGCATCTTCAGTTCAATTGCCATGGCTCAATACTCCCCCACCAGAACATCGGTGTAGAGTTCGGCCATCTCCGGCTCGGGCGAGGTTTCGGCAAAATCGGCAGCAGCCGCGACTTCGGCGCGGATCGCCTTGTCGATCGCCTTCAATTCGTCCTCGGTGCAGCCGTTCTCGATGAGGGTCTTCTTCAGCCCCTCGATCGGATCATGCTGTTCGCGCTGTTCCTGCACCTCCTCGCGGGTGCGGTACTTGGCCGGATCGGACATGGAGTGGCCGCGGTAGCGATAGGTGTTGCACTCCATCAGCACCGGGCCCTTGCCGGCGCGGACATGAGCGAAAGCGACCTCGGCAGCGGCGCGCACTTCGAGCACGTCCATCCCGTTTACTTCCATGCCGGGAATGCGGAACGCCGTGCCGCGGCGGTAGAACCGGGTTTCGGCCGAGGAGCGCTTGGACGCGGTGCCCATCGCATACTGGTTGTCCTCGACCACGAAGACGATCGGCAGGTTCCACAGGGCCGCCATGTTGAAGGTCTCGTAGACCTGCCCCTGGTTGGCCGCGCCGTCGCCGAAATAGGCAAGGCACAGGCCCCCGTCGTTGTTGTACTGGTGCGCGAGCGCGAGCCCGCCGCCGAGTGCCACCTGCGCGCCGACGATGCCGTGGCCGCCGTAAAACTTATGTTCGGTCGAGAACATGTGCATCGAGCCGCCCTTGCCGCGCGAGATACCGGATTCGCGCCCCGTCAGCTCGGCCATGATCACCTTGGGATCAATGCCGTAGGCGAGCATGTGGCCGTGATCGCGGTAACCGGTGATGACGGAATCGCGCGCGCCGTCGAGCGCGCTCTGGAGGCCGATGGCGACCGCTTCCTGCCCGATATAGAGGTGGCAGAAGCCGCCGATCAGGCCGAGGCCGTAAAGCTGGCCGGCCTTCTCCTCGAACCGCCGGATCAGCAGCATCTGGCGGTAGAATTCCAGCATCTCCGCCTTGGACGCGGCATAGCGCTTCTTCGCGACAAAGGCGTCCTGCAGCGAGTGCAGGATGAAATCCTCATCATCCATGGCGGATGCGGGGGTTTTTGCCGCACGCGGCGGCTTTGCAGGCTGTTTGGCCAAAATCTCGATCCCTTCCCGTGCGCGCATCAGGGGAGGAGCGGCGCGCAATAATCGTATAGTCGGGGAATGCCCCGCGACGCAACGTCAAGCGCGCCTTCAGCCACGCACGCGCATACGAAATCAGCAAATAAGGCTCGGGCGCCTATTTCTCGTCCTCGAGGGTGATGACCACATCATCCTCGTGGATCACGCCCAGCTGTTCGCGCACCAGCTCGCTGGCCAGATCGGGGTCAGCAGCGTCAGGGTCGAGCAGCTTGACGCGGTTGCGCAGAGCATCGCGTTCAGCCTTGAGGCGAACGATCTCGGCGTCGCGCTGCTTGAGGGCGGCGGCATTCTCGCTCCATGCGAGCAGCCCGGTGGGGCCCGCGACTGCAAAGCCCGCGATGGCAAGCAGCACCAGCAGCGCGATCATCTGCTTGCCTCTTTCGCTCGAACCCGGCTTGCGCATGGCTGACCTGTTCTCCCTTGCCGACGGACCTAAAGAATCACACTTGGCCCCGCACCGCAAGCACCAAGCATGCCGCCCCCATAAAGACTGGGGCGCTCGGCTCAATAGGAGCGCGGCAGGCCGAGCACATGTTCGGCCAGATAGGACAGGATGAGATTGGTCGAGATCGGCGCGACAGTGTAGAGCCGCGCCTCGCGGAACTTGCGCTCGACGTCATATTCCTCGGCAAAACCAAAGCCGCCGAAGGTCTGCACGCACATGTCGGCCGCGGCCCAGCTGGCTTCGGAGGCGAGAAGCTTGGCCATGTTGGCCTCTTCGCCCGGGTTACCCCCTTCATCGTAAACGCGCGCGGCATGGTGCACCATCAGCTCGGCCGCGCGCATCTGGGCATAGCAGCGCGCGATCGGGAACTGCACGCCCTGGTTCTGCCCGATGGGGCGGGCGAACACGCTGCGATCCTTGGCATAGTCGGTCGCCTTGCGGATGAACCACTTGGCATCGCCGATGCACTCGGCCGCGATCAGGATGCGCTCGGCGTTCATGCCGGAGAGGATGTAGCGGAAGCCCTTGCCCTCCTCGCCTACCAGCGCGGAGGCCGGGATGCGCAGATCATCGAAGAACACCTCGCACGAGGAATGGTTCATCATCGTGCGGATCGGCTTGATGCTCATGCCGTTCTTCAGCGCAGCCTGCATGTCGACGAGGAAGATCGAAAGCCCTTCGGTCTTGCTCGCCGCCTGTTCGCGCGGGGTGGTGCGGGCGAGCAGCAGCATCAGATCGGAATGTTCGGCGCGGCTCGTCCAGATCTTCTGGCCGGAGATGACATATTCATCGCCATCGCGGACGGCGCGGGTCTTGAGGCTCAAGGTATCCGTGCCGCTGGTCGGCTCCGACACGCCAAAGGCCTGAAGCCGCAATTCCCCGCTGGCTATGCGCGGCAGATAAGCCGCCTTCTGCGCCTCGCTGCCGTAGCGCAGCAGCGTGTTCATGATGTACATTTGCGCATGGGCAGAAGAGCCGTTGCACCCCGACGCCTGGATTTCCTCCATGATCACGCAAGCCGCCTCAAGGCTGAGACCGCTGCCGCCATGCTCTGTCGGGATCAGCGCGGCAAGGAAGCCTGCCTGTGTCAGCGCATCGACGAATTCGCCCGGATAGGCGCGCGCGGCATCCTTGGTGCGCCAATATTCGCCCGGAAAGCCATCGCACAGGCTTGAGACCGCGCGGCGGATTTCGGCCAGTTCCTCGGGCTCGTGGGCGGTGGACACGCGATGCTCTCCTTCAACCTGGCGGGCGGATTGAACGCTTGCGCGCCACAAGTCCACCTGACGAATTTATGCGCTTTTGCCACGCGGCTCTCCCGTGGCAATCCCGTTTCGATCTGATACTGACCGCGCGTGACGACTCCCACTCCCCTCGCCTATCTCACCCGCACGCAGGAACGCGCGCTGGCGCTCACCATCGCGGTGGTGACGGCCAATGCCTATTACATCCACCCGATCATCGGCGAGGTGGCGCGCGCCTTTGGCGTTGGCGAGGGCGAGATCGGGCTGGTCCCCGCGCTCAACCAGCTGGCACTCGCGCTCGGGATCCTGCTGCTGCTGCCGCTGGGCGATTTCTATTCCAACCGCCGCTTGTGCCTGATTTTCGTTGCGGGCCAGACCCTGTGTCTTGGCGGCATGGTGCTGGCGCCCGGCTTCGTGCTGTTCACCGCCGCCTCGACCTTGCTCGGCTTCTTCACCATCGCGCCCTACCTGATCCCCGCCTTCGCCTCGAAGCGGGTCGCGCCCGAGCGTCTCGGACAGGTCACCGCCCAGCTCACCGCCGCGGTGATCTTCGGCATTCTGGTGGCGCGCGTCGGCGCAGGCGTGATTGCCGAACATGCCGACTGGCACACGGTCTATGTCTGCGCCTTTGCGATCATGGCGGTGGTGACCGGATTTCTGCCGATCGCCATGCGCAGCGAAGGCAC
Source organism: Erythrobacter sp. (assembly GCF_035194505.1). Lineage (NCBI taxonomy): Bacteria > Pseudomonadati > Pseudomonadota > Alphaproteobacteria > Sphingomonadales > Erythrobacteraceae > Erythrobacter > Erythrobacter sp. The sequence continues at coordinate 597,989 of NZ_CP136573.1, forward strand.
CGCACCCAAGCGCACCGGGGCCAGCTATGGCGCGCTGATCGCCTCGGTCTTCACGCTGGCGGCAAGGCATCCCGACATGCGGCTCTCGGCAGCGATGCAAGGGCTGAACTTTGCGACCTTCACGGCCACATGGCTAGCCCTCGCGCTGCATCTGACCAGCCCGGCGATGGGATATGGCACGGATGATGTCGGCTTTCTGGCCGGGATCGCGGCGGTCAGCGTCGTCACCACGCCGCGGCTCGGGCGCTGGGCGGACCGGGTCGGACCGCGCCGCGCGCGGATCGCGGCAGCGCTGGTGCAATTCGTCGGCATCGCGCTGTTCTATCCGCTGGGCTTTTCGATTCTGGCGGTGCTGGTGCCGCTGTTCATCGTCAATCTCGTCGGCCCGACAGTGGATGTGACCGGCCGCATGACGCTGTTCACGCTCGCCCCGGACATCCGCACACGGCTCACCACCAGCTATATCGTCACCATGTTCGTGGGCGGCGCGATCGGCTCTGCTGCGGGCACGGCGATCTACGAGGCGGGCGGCTGGGCGGCGGCCTGCGCGCTGCTGCTGGCCATGTCGAGCGCCGTGCTGAGCCTTGCGATCTATGCCGAGCGGCGCTGGCGCAGGCTGGGTGATGCTGAGGCCGCCTGACAGGAAAAGTGTCAAGCTTATTATTTTATTAGGAAATTTCCGCTAGTCCGGTCAATGAAAGGCGTTCAGGCCAGAAACCGAATGACGGGCCAATCCCCCCCTCACTGTCCGTCGTCAGAACATTCGGCACAACACGGGGCGTAAATTAGCGGAGTGCGGGCCTCGTCCGGGGGTTGATGTTACGCGGCGAGGTTGCGGTGTTGCAAGCGCCGATGTTCGATGGTCTGTCGCTTGATCCTTTCACGCTGTTTGATGATGGCTGGGGCCCTGCCGAAGTAGGCGTCGGCGGGTGTCACGTTGGACAGCGCTTCGTGATAACGCTGGTGGTTATAGTGCTCGACGAAGGCCTCGATCTGGGCCTCGAGGTCGCCGGGCAGGAAGTAGTTCTCCAGCAGGATGCGGTTTTTCAGGGTCTGGTGCCAGCGCTCGATCTTGCCCTGGGTTTGCGGGTGCATCGGGGCGCCGCGCACGTGGCTCATCTTGTTGGCCTCGATGTATTCCGCCAGTTCTCCCGCGATGTAACTGGGACCATTATCGCTGAGCAGCCTTGGCTTGTGCAGCACCGTGGCGCTGTCGCAGCCGGAAGCTGCCAGGGCGAGGTCCAGCGTGTCGGTCACATCCTCGGCCCGCATGTTGGTGCACAGCTTCCAGGCGATGATATAGCGCGAGAAGTCGTCGAGCACGGTGGAGAGATACATCCAGCCCCACCCGATGATCTTGAAGTAGGTAAAATCGGTCTGCCACATCTCGTTTGGCCGGGTGGTCTTGGTATGGAACGCATCAGCCGCTTTCACCACGACATAGGCCGGGCTGGTGATTAGGTCGTGTGCTTTCAGCAGGCGGTAAACCGTGGCTTCGGACACAAAGTATTGGCGTTCATCGGTAAATCGCACGGCCAGTTCGCGTGGGGACAGCTCGCTGTAATCCAGCGCGAGTCCGACGATCTGATCCTGCACCTCAGGCGCGATGCGGTTCCACACCCGGCTCGGCGCGGAGGGCGATCTTCCAGCGCCTCCGGCCCGCCCTCGAGATAGCGGTCATACCAGCGGTAGAAGGTCCGACGGGCGATGCCCAGCTTGTCGAGCGTCCGCTTGGCGGGCAGGTGGGACTGCTCGACGACCCTGATGATCTCAAGCTTCTCGGATGCGGGATACCTCATTCTTCGCCCTCCCCATCCGCGATCATGCTTTTTTTCAGCAGACGGTTTTCGAGCGTCAGGTCCGCAACGCATTCTTTGAGGGCACGGGCCTCGCGGCGCAGATCCTGCACTTCGCCGGTGGTTGCGGCACGAGCAGTATCACCGGCAAGTCGGCGCTTGCCCGCTTCCATGAACTCCTTCGACCAGGTGTAATACAAGCTCTGGGCGATGCCTTCCTTGCGGCAGAGCTCGGCGATGCTGTCTTCACCGCGTAGCCCATCGAGCACGATCCGGATCTTGTCTTCAGCCGAGAAATGACGACAGGTCTGCCGCCGGATGTCCTTCACAACCCGCTCAGCGGGGGGCTTTTTGGGTGCCGATTTTTTCAAGGAGGATTGGGTCTTCATCTTCGTTCCTTCGTCACTACGACGAAGCCCCAACCCTCCTTAAATCACAACCTCAAATCTGTGCCATTGGTGCTGACGAGGGACAGGCGCAAGGAATATGGCGGTCTGAAGACCGACCAGGCTCGGCGCATGAAGGATCTCGAGAAGGAGAATCTCCGGCTCAGGCGTGCGATCTCCGACCTGACGCTCGACAAGTTGATCCTGCAGGAGGCAGCCCGGGGAAACTTCTGAGTCCTGCGCGGCGAAGGCGCTGCATCGATCATGTGCGAACCGAGCTGGCAGTATCCGAACGACGGGTCTGCCGGGTGCTTGGCCAGCATCGATCGACGCAGCGCAAGGTTCCGCACAGGGCCGATGACGAAGATGCGCTCACTGACGACATCGTGGCACTGGCGCGCCAATATGGTCGTTATGGCTATCGCCGGATTTCGGCGTTGTTGCGCGATGCAGGATGGACGGTGAACCGCAAGCGGGTGGAGCGCATCTGGCGCCGCGAAGGGCTCAAGGTGCCGCAGAAACAACCAAAGCGTGGAAGACTCTGGCTCAATGACGGATCGTGCATCCGTCTTCGGCCTGAGTATCCAGGGCACGTGTGGTCCTATGACTTTGTTGAAGGTCGAACCCACGAGGGCCGCAAGTTCCGCATCCTATCGGTCATCGATGAAGCCAGCAGGGAATGTCTGGCATTGCCGGTGGCGCGACGCTTGGTTCGACCGCAAAGGACAGCGGCAGCGGGCGCTTCGTTTACGAGGACGGTGCCATCTTGGGCCGCCGCGTGATCGAGACCACGCAAGCCACCGCTGGCAAGGCGTATGTCGGGAACTTTGAAGAGTGCATGATCGGCATGTGGGGCGGTCTCGATCTCGTTATCGATCCCTACACGAACGGCAGCACCGGCACCGTGAACGTATATGCGTATCAGTTGGCCGACGTGGCCGTCCGGCATCCGGGCGCGTTCACTGTGGTGACTCTGACCGCGTAAAGGAATCCTTCCCGCGCTCACTGACGGAGCCTTCGGGCTTGGGCGCTGGATGGTTCAACGGGAGGCCCGCTTGCTTCGGCAGGCGGGCCTTTTCCGTATCTGTCTGTGAAGTGTGGGGCGGCGCTGGGTCGCGGTGCGCCGCCCCCTGACCGTCGCTTGCGGGGGGCGCTCGCGAGGCCATTGGCAGCCGCATAGGATCATCGGGCAGATTCAGGCAAGCTTTTCCACAGCTTCGATGCGCAAACATTCGCACACTACCTGTTACCCCGTTTGTTACCCCAGCCAATTTATCGACCGAAGAAAGGGGTGCAGCGCAGCATAAGTCTATGAAAATATGGTGACCCCGGCGCGATTCGAACGCGCGGCCCCCAGATTAGGAATCTGGTGCTCTATCCGGCTGAGCTACGGGGTCCCGTGGCTCTCTTAGCATCCACTTCCTTCAATTCAACTTATCCGGCGGGGCCACGGGGAAGGGCAGCGGCGCGACCGGCACGCCCTCCTCGATAAGAGCCTTCGCCTCGGCGAGGCTCGCCTGCCCGTGGATCGGGGCTTCGTCGCGCTCGCCATAATGCATCTTGCGGGTTTCATCGGCGAACTTGTCACCCACCCATGTCGAGTTTCTGAGCGCTTCGACCTGCGCCTTGGCGAGCGCAGCCAGCGCCTTCTGCACCTCTGGCGGCATCGGCGTGTTGGCCATCGGCTGCGCGGCGGCGGGGGCCGGCGCATCGGCGCGGGTGTTGCCCTTGGCAGGCACGGCCGGCGCCATCGGCGCCTTACTCACCTCACCCGAACCGCAGGTCGGGCAGGCCAGCAATCCGCGCGCGTGCTGATCCTCGTAATCGGCCGAGGAGCCGAACCAGCCCTCGAAACGGTGGCCTTGCTGACAGGAGAGGTCGAAAACGATCATGGCAGTCAGGATTTGGGAATTGCGCGGCGATTGGCAAGAGCGGGCACCTGCGCGCGCACTTCGGCAATGCGGGCAAGGTCGATATCGCAGAACGCGAGCCCAGGCGCCTCTCCCCCCATGTCGAGCAGCACTTCGCCCCAGGGATCGACCACGAGGGAATGGCCATAGGTCTCGCGCCCGTCCTCGTGGCGGCCCACCTGCGCTGCGGCGATGACGAAGGCCGAGGCCTCGATCGCGCGGGCGCGCAGCATCACATGCCAGTGCGCTGCGCCCGTGGGACGGGTAAAAGCAGCGGGAACGGCGATTGTCTCGCAGCGCCGGTCGCCCAACTCTCCGAACAGCGCGGGGAACCTCAGGTCGTAGCAGATCGTGAGGCCAAGCCGCCCGACCAGCGTGTCCTCGATCACCACCACCTCTTCACCGGGGCGATAGGCATTGCTCTCGCGCCAGCTTTCGCCGTTTGCGAGATCCACATCGAACATGTGGATCTTGTCGTAGGTGTCGGGTCGCTCGCCGTCGGGTGCGAACACCATCGATCGGTTGGCATTGCGCCCGCCCCCCGCCGCCACCGCCATCGAGCCGAGCGCGATGGTGAGCCCGTGCTCCTCGGCCAGATTGGCGAGCATCGGCACGAAGGGCGAGGCGTCCTGCAACACGATATGCGGCGCGGCGCGCGCGCGGTCGCGATCGAGCAGCAGCGACATTTCGGGGGTGAAGAGCATCTGCGCCCCGCCCTCCACAGCATCAGAGGCGGCGCGCGCGATCGTGTCGAAGTTGCGCCCCGGATCAATCCCGGAGCACATCTGCAAGACTGCGATCCGCGGCATCAGCCGGCCAGAAGCGCGTCGAGCTTGCCCGCAGCCTCCAGCGCGGCGAGATCATCGCTCCCGCCCACGTGCACCTCGCCGATGAAGATCTGCGGCACGGTCATCGCGTGCGGCGCGCGGGCGAGCAATTCCTCGCGCTTCGGCCCGCCCAGCGTGATGTCATATTCGGTGAAGACCGCGCCTTTCTCGGTCAAAAGGCGCTTCGCCCGCACGCAGAAGGGGCAGGCGAACTTGGTGTAGATATCGATCTGTGGGCCAGCCATCATGTCCTCTTGAAAGCGTGCTGCGATAGCCCAGATAAAGCCTGTTGCCGCGTTCCGCCAGTCTCGGGGAACATCTGCGGTGACAGGCGGGTGCTGCATCCGGCAGGCCCGCGCCAGACCAAATTGCTCAGACACGAGGATTTGCAACAATGTCGCGTTTCGATTTCACTCCCTATCGCCGCAGCACTGTGGGTTTTGATCGCCTGTTCGACCTGCTCGAAAACCAGGCCCGCCTCAACGCCGGCGACAATTATCCCCCCTTCAACATCTCGCGTTCGGGCGAGGACAATTACCGCATCACGCTGGCCGTGGCGGGCTTCCGTCCGGGCGATATCGACATCACCGCGCAGCAGAACCTGCTGGTCGTGCAGGGCCGCAAGCGCGACGAGATCGCGGACGGATCGGAGCTGATCCATGTCGGCATCGCCAATCGCGGGTTCGAGCGCCGCTTTGAACTGGCCGATTTCGTGCGCGTCGAAAGCGCCGACCTTGCCGACGGGCTGCTGACCATCGATCTGGTGCGCGAAGTGCCCGAGGCGATGAAGCCCAAGAAGATCGCGATCAATGGCGCCGCACGGCTGACCGCTGTGCCGCTGGACGACGCGGACAAGGCCTCGAGCGCTGCCTGAACATCCGAATTGATGGAAAACTGAGGGCCGTAGGGGGCGGGTCTTGCGATCCGCCCCCGCGGCTTACGCCGCCTTGCCTGATCCTGTCCGTCCGGGTCGCAGAAGACGGACAAAACGCGGCAAGCTCGTGACCATGAAAGGACCGTAAAACAGGTCCGGTCTGCCGCATCGGCAACCCGGTGAGACGCTGTGCTCTACCCGGGGAGGACCTTACAAATCCCTTCCTTGGGCCAGCGTCTAATGCGGAAACGCAATCTCACGCAAGCGTAAACTTACAAAGTTGTAAGGAAGCGACAGCGCCGCTCAAATCCTTGTAACAAAACGGCCCATACCCGCGTCCAGCGCAGCGAAAACCGCCCTGCTGCCCTGTCACAATTGTGTCGAAAAAATCAGACGAGTCGCGACTGTTCCAGGGCTGCGGCGATGAAGCCGGCGAACAGTGGGTGCGGATCGAAGGGGCGCGATTTCAGCTCCGGATGGAACTGCACGCCCACGAACCACGGGTGATCGGGCCGCTCGACGATTTCGGGCAGCAGGCCGTCCGGGCTCATGCCCGCAAAGATCAGGCCCTGCTTCTCCAGCGGCTCGATGAAAGCGCTGTTGACCTCGTAGCGGTGGCGGTGGCGTTCGGAGATGATCTCCGCCCCGCCATAGATGCGCGCGGTGTGGCTGTTGGCGGCCAGCTTGGCCGGATAGGCGCCCAGACGCATCGTGCCGCCCAGATCCCCGCCCGCTTCGCGCTGCTCGATGCCTTCCTTGGTCATCCATTCGGTGATGATGCCCACCACCGGCGTATCGGTCTCGCCGAATTCGGTCGAGGAGGCATCGGCGAAACCGGCCGCGCGCGCGCCTTCGATGCAGGCCATCTGCATGCCGAGGCAGATGCCGAAGAACGGCACATTGCGGGTGCGCGCGAAAGTAACTGCGGCGATCTTGCCCTCGCTCCCGCGCTCGCCGAAGCCGCCGGGCACGAGGATGCCGTGCATCGGCTCCAGCGCGGCCGCGATCTCGGAATTGTCACCTTCGAAGATTTCCGCGTCGATCCAGCGGATATTGACCTTCACCCGGTTGGCAAGCCCGCCATGCACCAGCGCCTCGTTGAGGCTCTTGTAGGCATCGGGCAGGCCCACATACTTGCCGACGACAGCGATCGTTACCTCGCCCTCGGGGTTGAAATAGCGGTCGGTGACGTCGCTCCACGCGGCCATGTCGGGCTCGGGCGCATCGGTGATGCCGAAAGCGCGCAGCACTTCCTTGTCGAGCCCTTCGGCGTGATATTGCTGCGGCACCGAATAGATCGAGGGCGCATCCAGCGCCGGGATCACTGCTTCCTTGCGCACGTTGCAGAAGTTGGCGATCTTCTGGCGCTCGCTTTCGGGGATCGGATGTTCGGCGCGGCACAGCAGGATGTCGGGCTTGATCCCGAGGCTGGCAAGCTCGCGCACCGAGTGCTGGGTGGGCTTGGTCTTCAGCTCGCCCGCCGCCTTGATATAGGGCACCAGCGTGACATGGACGCTCACCGTCTGGAACGGTTCGAGCTCGTTACGAAGCTGGCGGATCGCTTCCATGAAGGGCAGCGATTCGATGTCGCCCACGGTCCCGCCGATTTCGCACAGGATGAAATCATGATCGCCCTGATCGGCGAGCGCGAAGGCCTTGATCGCGTCGGTCACGTGCGGGATCACCTGCACGGTCGCGCCGAGATAGTCGCCGCGGCGTTCCTTGGCGATGATGTCGCGGTAAATGCGGCCCGAGGTGATGTTGTCGCTCTGGCGCGAGGAAACGCCGGTGAAGCGCTCGTAATGGCCAAGGTCGAGATCGGTCTCGGCCCCGTCATCGGTCACATAGACCTCGCCGTGCTGATAGGGGCTCATCGTGCCCGGATCGACGTTGAGATAGGGATCGAACTTGCGGATGCGGACCTTGTAGCCACGCGCCTGCAGGAGGGCCGCCAAGGAGGCTGCCATGAGACCTTTGCCGAGCGAGGAGACCACGCCGCCGGTGATAAAAATGAACCGCGCCATGGGAGTCGGGCCTTAAGCAGCGAGAGGGATTCGGGGCAAGCGAATTGAGCAGGCGATCGGCCTGCCATCCACAGCCCTGTGACAAATGCGCCGCGCAGCCGCCTGAGCGGGGCGCGGGCGTTGGGGCTTACTGGCCCTGCGGAGCCCCGGCAGGCGCTGCGGGTGCGTCAGGGGCAGGCGCAACGGGTGCGACCGGCTCGGCCAGCGGGTCAACCGCGGGGGCCGGAGCGCCGGTGGCGCGTTCCAGCGTCGTGCTGACCGTGCCCACCCGGCTTTCGCGCACGGCCAGCGCCGCGAGCACGATGGCGAGGGTGACGAAGACAATCGCCAGCCACTTGGTCGCCCGGGTCAGGAAATCCGCTGCCCCGCGCGCACCGAAAGCGCCAGACGGGCTGCCGCCGATCCCCAGCCCGCCGCCTTCCGAACGCTGCATCAGCACCACGCCGACGAGAGCTGCGGCCACGATGGCCTGGATCACGGTGAGGAAAAGGAACAGCGACATGAAGGATACTCTTGGCAAGGGCGCGTGTGCGCACCCGGGAAACGTCTTTGGGCGCCATGTAGGCTGCGCGGGCGAAATCGGCAAGGGTGGGCGGGGGCCTGAGCGCGCCCCTGCTCTACCGGCTTAGTGGTCGGACGGCTCGCCGGCAGCGAGCACGATGCCCATGAAGCTGTCGGCGGTGAGGCTTGCGCCGCCCACCAGCGCGCCGCCGACATCGGGCACGGCGAAAATTTCGGCCGCGTTTTCCGGCTTTACCGAGCCGCCGTAAAGGATACGCACATCCCCGCCCTGCTCGGCGCCGTAGAGGCTGACGAGCAGCTTGCGGATGACGGAGTGCATTTCGGCAATGTCATCGGTGGTCGCGGCATTGCCGGTGCCGATCGCCCAGATCGGTTCATAGGCGACCGTGATCCGCTCGGCGATATCGGCCGGCGCATCGGCGGGTGCGGGCAGCGAGGCCTTCAATTGCTTCTTCACGAAGGCCACGGCCTTGCCCGAATCGCGGGTCTGCGCGCTTTCGCCGCAGCACATGATGATGCGCAGGCCTGCACCGAGCGCTGCGGTCGCCTTGGCGCGCACCAGCGCATCGCTCTCGCCATGGCCCTGACGGCGCTCGGAATGGCCGAGGATCACGAACTTGGCGCCGGCATCGGCCACCATCGCGGCGGAAATATCGCCGGTGAAGGCCCCGCCATCGGCGTGGTGGCAATCCTGCGCCCCGACCGAGATCTGCTCGGCCTCGCGGTGGATCGGGTGGATCAGCGTGAAGGGCGGCGCGAGTGCGACCTCGACCTTCATGTGGCGCTGGGCGGCACGATCGATCGCGCGCGCTTCGGAAAGCATCGCGCGGGTGCCATGCATTTTCCAGTTTCCGACGATGTAGGGTCGGCGAGTCATGGGTGTGTCCTGCACCTTGAGAGAGGGAATGGCGATTGTTTTTGGGCCTTAGGGCCAATGTTCTTGGGCCTTAGGGCCAAGGGGCCGTGTCCGCTAGCCGAACATCCGCGTCCAGTCAAAAGGCTGCATCCACAAACAACAAAAGGCCCCCAGACCTGTTGCCGCGCGGACGCAGGGCCGATAAAGCGCGCCTCGCGCCGGTTGTAGAAGCGGCGTCCAGCAGCCGTTCTGACCACCCGGGATCACGCCAGCAATGCTCACCTTCTTCCGCCAATTCTTCCAGTCGAAGATCGGTCTGCCGATTTTCCTCGGCTTTCTGGTGCTGATGGCGCTCGCCTTTGCGGTGGCCGATATCACCGGCACGGGCAGCAGCTTCGGCACGGTCTCGGGCAATGACAATATCGCGGTGGTGGGCGACGAGCCGATCGCCACGGGCGAGGTGGTGCTGGCGGCGAACAATGCGCTCGATCAGGTGCGCCAGCAGAACCCGGGCCTCGCCATGCCCGAATTCATCCGCGCCGGCGCCTTCGACGAAGTGCTGCGCCAGCTGATCGACCGCTTCGCCATTTCGCAATATGCCCGCAAATATGATCTCGCCGCGGGCGACAACCTCGTCAATTCCGAGATCCTCCAGATCCAGGCCTTCAAGTCGCTGGCGGGCGAGTTCGACGAGCAGACCTATCTCGCGGCCCTGCGCCAGCGCGGGCTGACCGATGCGACCTTCCGCAAGGATCTGGTGGCCGGCCTGCTGGAAGACCAGCTGCTCCTGCCCGCGCTCGCCGCGCCGCAGCTGCCGGAAAAGGTCGCGCGTCAATATGCCGCACTGGTGCTCGAACGCCGCGTCGGCGAGATCGCGCTGATCCCGTCGAGCGCCTTTGCCCCGGCCGCAGCCCCGACCGAGGCGCAGCTGACCGAATGGTACGGCGCCAATCGCAGCCTGTTCCTGCGGCCCGAGCGGCGCACCTTGCGCTTTGCGGTGTTCGGGACCGACAGCCTCAAGGTCAACCCCGCCGCCACCGAGGCCGAAATCGCCGCGCGCTACAAGAAGGACGCAGGCCTCTATCAGGCGCGCGAACGCCGCGCTGTCACCACCTTTGTCGTGCCCACCGAAGACGCGGCCAAGGCGCTTGCTGCCCGCATCCGCTCCGGCACTGCGCTCGAGGCCGCTGCCCGCGATGCCGGGTTCAGCGCCTCCAAGGCAGAACTGCGCACCCGCGAGGAGATGGCCACCGCCACCAGCTTCGCCTTTGCCGAAAACGCCTTCAAGGCCACCCAGGGCGGCGTGGTCGAGCCGGCCAAGGGCACGCTCGGCTGGTATGTCGCGCGGCTCGACAGCGTCGAGAAGATCCCGGCGCGCAGCCTTGCCGAAGTGCGCGGCGCGATTGCCGAGCAGATCGGCACGGAAAAGCGCAGCGCCGCCACCGCCGATCTCATCGCCGAGATCGAAAGCGAGATCGACGGGGGCACCGCGCTCGCCGAAGTCGCCAAGTCCTATGGCCTCAAGGTCGAAACCACGCCGGCCCTTCTCGGCAATGGTCAGGCCTATGGCCAGCCCAGTGTCCAGATCGTGCCGCAGCTTGCCCCCGTGCTCCAGACCGCCTTCCAGATGGAAGAGAGCGAGCCGCAGCTGGCTGAAGTCGTGCCCGGCCAGCAATTCGTGATCTTCGAGGTTGCGCGCGTCGATGAAGCCGCCGCCCCGCCGCTCGCCGAAGTGCGCGCTCAGGCCGAAGCCGGGTGGAAGCAGGCGCAGGGCGCCAAGCTGGCCCGCGCCGCGGCGGACCGCATCCTCGGCAAGGTGCGCGCCAAGACCGATCTGCGCGCCGCGCTCGGCGCCGAAGGCAAGCCCTTCGAGATCGAGCCGATCAATCTTGAACGCCGCGCCCTGATCGCCCAGCGCGGCCAGCGCATCCCGCCGCCGCTGGTGCTGATGTTCTCGATGGCCGAAGGCTCGGTAAAGCTGCTCGAAGGCCCGCGCAATATCGGCTGGTACATCGTCAGCCTCGACGAGATCGCCACCGATCCGGTCGACAAGGAACCCGGCCTGCTCCAGCAGACCCGCGGCCAGCTCGCCCCGACGGTGAGCGAGGAATATCGCCGCCAGGCCGCGGCCGCGATGCGCAAGGAACTGGGCACGACCCGCAACAACGCCGCCATCGATGCGGTGCGCAAGCAGCTTGCGGGCGAGCAATAGGCCAGGGCGTGACCGCAACCGGACTGCCTGAAAACGCAAGCGCTGCCACGGCCCTGCTCGCCTCCGGGCGCCCGGCGCTGGTGTGGCGGCGGATCATTGCCGATAGCGACACGCCGGTTGGCGCAGCGCGGCGGCTGATCGTGCCGGGGCGTGGCGACTTCCTGCTCGAAAGCGTCGAGGGCGGCGAAGTACGCGGGCGCTACTCGCTGCTCGGGCTCGATCCCGATCTGGTGTTCCGTGCGAGCGGCGAGAGCGCCGAGATCAACCGCGACTGGAAGCTCGACCGCGAAGCCTTTGCCCCGTGCGAAGGCAATGCGCTCACCGCGCTGCGCGATCTTGCCGCGACCTGTCGTATCGATCCCATGCCCGAAGGCCTGCCGCCCGCGCTCGCCTGCCTCGTGGGCTATCTCGGCTACGAGACCATCGGCCTTGTCGAGACCCTGCCGCGCGCGCCCGACAGTCCGCTCCAACTGCCCGACATGCTGTTCGTGCGCCCTACAGTGATCCTGGTGTTCGACGGGCTCACCAATGCGCTGTTCGCCATCGCGCCGATCTGGGAAGCGGCTGACCCGGAAGCGGCGGTTGAACGCGCGGGCGAGCGCATCGATGCCGCCCTCTCCCAGCTTGGCACCGCCATTCCGGCGGCAGACACCGCTGCCCTGCCCGATACCCTGCCCGATCTTTCGCCGGTGATCGCGCCCGATGACTACAAGGCGATGGCGCTGGCGGCGAAGGACTACATTCTCGCAGGCGACATATTTCAGGTGGTGCTGGCGCAGCGCTTCACCTGCCCCTTCCCGCTCCCCCCGCTGGCGCTCTACCGCGCGCTGCGGCGGGTGAACCCCTCACCCTTCCTCTATTTCCTCGATCTGCCCGGCTTCGCGCTGGTCGGCTCCAGCCCGGAAATCCTCGTGCGGGTGAGAGAAGGCGAAGTCACCATCCGACCTATCGCCGGAACCCGTCCTCGCGGGGCCACGCGCGAAGAGGACATCGCCAACGAAGCCTCCCTGCTGGCCGATCCCAAGGAGCGGGCCGAGCACCTGATGCTGCTCGATCTCGGGCGCAATGATGTCGGACGCGTCGCGGCGGCAGGCACGGTGGAGGTCACCGACAGCTTCACCATCGAGCGCTACAGCCACGTGATGCACATCGTCAGCAATGTGGTGGGCGAGCTCGACACATCGAAGGACGCGCTCGATGCGCTGTTTGCGGGCTTCCCGGCAGGCACCGTCTCGGGCGCGCCCAAGATCCGCGCCTGCGAGATCATCGCGAGCCTCGAACCGGAAACCCGTGGCGCCTATGCCGGCGGCGTCGGCTATTTCGCGCCCGACGGCAGCCTTGATAGCTGCATCGTGCTGCGCACCGCGGTGGTGAAGGACGGGGTGATGCATGTGCAGGCGGGCGCAGGGATCGTCGCGGACTCAAATCCCGATTACGAACTCGCCGAATGCCGCGCCAAGGCCGGTGCGCTGATCGCCGCCGCGCGCGAGGCAGCGCGGGTCGCAGGCGAGCCGGGGTATGGCCAATGATCGCTGCCGCCATCCGTTCGCTGGCGCTGATGCTGGTGCTCGCGCTCGCTCTGCCGGGCCAAGCGCTCCGCGCCGAGGACTGGCGCGCACAGGCGAAAGAGCACAGCATTGCGCTCAAGGATTTCCGCTTCGGCACGGGCGAGACCCTTCCCGAGATCACCATGCACGCCCTCACGCTGGGGACCCCGCGCCGCAATGCGGCGGGCGAGATCGTCAATGCGGTGATGCTGCTCCACGGCACGGGCGGCGATGCCACCTCGCTGCTCCAGCCCCATTTCGGCGACCTGATGTTTGCGCGCGGAGCCCCGCTCGACATCACCAGGATGTTCGTCATCTCGCCCAGCAGCCTCGGCCACGGCAAGAGCAGCAAGCCGAGCGACGGGCTGCGCCTCGCCTTCCCGCGTTACGACTATGACGACATGGTGCGCGCCCAGCACCGGATGCTGACCGAAGGCTTCGGCATTGCGCGGCTCGACATGATCATCGGCACCTCGATGGGCTGCATGCAGTCCTTCGTGTGGGGGCCGATGTACCCCGGTTTCGTGCGCCGCTACGTGCCGCTCGCCTGCAATGCGATCCCGATTGCGGGACGCAACCGGATGTTCCGCCAGATCGTGATCGACGGCTTCCGCAATGATCCGGCTTACGCGGGCGGCAATTACGCCGATCCTGCGGCCTTGAAGCAGGGTCAGGAAACCTTTGCCAACATGTCGCTGATCGCGGGCAGCAATCCCTACCGCATGCAGGCCGAAGCCCCGACGCTGGAGGCCGCGCAAAGCCTGCTCGCGGCGAGCAAGGCACGCCTGCTGGCGCGCGCGGCCGATCCCAATGACACGATCTACCAGTATGATGCCTCGCGCAATTACAACCCGGCCCCGCGCCTTGGAGAGATCACCGCGCCGGTGCTGTGGATCAATTCGGCCGATGATTTCATCAATCCCGAGGGGCTTGGCGAACCCGAGGCGCTGGCAAAACGGATGCCGAACGCGCGCTTCGTGCTGATTCCGGCGAGCGCGGAGACCTTTGGTCACGGCTCGCACAGTCGCCCGCAATTGTGGATGGAACATTTGCTGCGCTTCATGGAGGAACATCCGTGAGGTCGGCGCTTTTCGCCCTCTCCGCCGTGCTGGTTCTTGCCGCCTGTTCGGAAGCGCCTGCGGGCGAGCCCGTGGTGCGCAGCCGCTTGGACGGAGCCAATCCGGCCGAGAGCGCCAGCCCCTCGCCCGAGCCGACTGCCCAGGCGGAATCGGCCTGTCGTTCGGTGACCTTCGAGGTAGTGCCGCTCACGGTCTGCACCGCCGATCCGGCAAAGCATCGGATCGACATGGCCAACGTAGGCCCGGACAAGCAGCCTTTCGGCTCGATCAGCGCCTTCGCAAAAAGCGTTGACGCGGGCGGCATCGCCTTTGCCATCAATGGCGGGATGTATGGCGATGACCTCAAACCCATTGGCTACTATGTCGAGGGCGGCGAGCGGCTGAAGGAGCTGGATCGCGGGGATGGGGCCAAGGAAGGTGGCGGCAATTTCTACATGAAGCCCAACGGGGTGTTCTTCGGCTCTGGCGGCGCATGGCGCGTGCTGGGCAGCAACACCTTCTTCGAGACCGTGGGTGACCGGCCGGCTTTCGGCACCCAGTCCGGGCCGATGCTGCTGGTGGACGGCAAACTCCACCCCGAGATCCAGGACGATGGCCCTTCCAAGGCAGTGCGCAACGGCGTGGGCGTGGATGCCAGCGGAAGGGCGCATTTCGTGATTTCCGATGCGCCGGTAAGCTTCGGGCAGTTGGCGCGCTTCTTCCGTGACGAACTCCAGGTGAAGAACGCGCTCTATCTCGACGGGGCGATCTCCAGCCTGTGGGACCCGGCGAGGGGCCGCATGGACAAGGGCCGCGTGGGTCCGATCATTGTTGTGACGAAGCAAGAGGGTAAGACGCCGGAATGATTCTCGTCATCGACAATTACGACAGCTTCACCTTCAACCTCGTCCATTACCTGATGGAGCTGGGGGCCGAGGTGCGCGTCGAGCGCAATGACGCGCTGACCGCTTCGCAAGCGCTGCGGACCAATGCGGCGGGCTTCCTCATCTCGCCCGGCCCCTGCACGCCTACGCAAGCGGGGATCAGCTTGGATCTGGTCGCTGCCTGTGCCGATGCGGGCAAGCCGCTGATGGGCGTGTGTCTCGGTCATCAGGCGATCGGCCAGCATTTCGGCGGCACGGTGCAGCGCGGCGGATTGATGCACGGCAAGACCTCGCCTGTCACCCATGACGGGACCGGGGTGTTCCAAGGCCTCCCCAGCCCCTTCATCGCCACGCGATATCACAGCCTTGAAGTGGTGGATGTGCCCGCTGAGCTGGTCGCAAACGCCCATGCCGAGACGCCGGGGGCCGATCATCCGAGCGTCATGGGCTTCCGCCACGCGACCCTCCCGATCCATTCGGTGCAGTTCCACCCCGAAAGCATCGCCACCGAGCATGGCCACGCGCTCCTCGCCAATTTCGTCCGTCTGTGCGGGCTGGAGCCGGTGATGCCGGCAAGGCTCTCGGCATGAGCGCCCTGCCCGACATCACCACGCCGCTCAGCGAGACGGAGGCCGAAGCCGCTTTCGGCGTGCTGCTCGACGGCAGCCCTTCCGAAACGGAGATCGCCGACTTCCTCGTAGCGCTCTCCGCGCGCGGCGAGACGTCTGACGAGATCGCCGGCGCGGCGCGGGCCTTGCGCGCAAGGCTGATCCCCATCGATGCCCCCGAAGGCGCAATCGACGTCTGCGGCACGGGGGGCGACGGGCACCACACGCTCAATGTCTCGACCGCCGTCAGCCTCGTCGTCGCGGCCTGCGGAGTACCAGTGGCCAAGCACGGCAACCGCGCGGCATCGTCAAAGGCAGGCGCGGCGGACACGCTGGAGGCCCTCGGCCTCGACATGGACGCAGCCGGACGCACGGCGGAAAAGACGCTGGCCGAAATCGGCATCTGCTTCCTTTTCGCCAAGAACCATCACCCCGCCATGGCGCGCATCCAGCCCATCCGGGTGCGGATCGGCCAGCGCACGATCTTCAACCTGATGGGCCCGCTCTCCAACCCGGCCAAGGTGACAAGCCAGTTGATCGGCATCGCGCGCCCCGCATATGTCCCGATCTATGCCGGCGCCATGGCACGGCTCGGCACGGGCAAGTCACTGATCGTCTCGGGGGACGAGGGGCTCGACGAATTGAGCCTTGCAGGCGGCAATGAAGTCGCTGTGGTGACGGGCAATGCCTTCACGATGGAGCGCATCGACGCCTCGGCAGCGGGCCTGCCCCACGCCCCGATCACCGCGATCAGGGGCGATGACGCGAAATATAATGCCTCGGCGCTGAAGGCGCTGCTGATCGGCACCCCCGGGCCATACCGGGACGCGGTGCTGTTCAATGCCGCTGGCGCGCTCACCGTGGCGGGACGCGGCGAAAGCTGGCCCGAACGCGCCGCAATGGCCGCAGAGGCGCTCGATTCCGGCAAGGCGCTCGATCTCCTCCTGCGCTGGATCGCCATGGCAAAGTGACATGAACAAGCTCGAAGAAATCTGCGCCACCAAGCGCGAAGAAGTCGCCGTCCGCAAGGCCGCCACCACCACCGCCGCGCTCGAAGCCGCCGCTGCCGCGCAAACGGCCCCGCGCGGGTTCGAGGCTGCGCTGCGTGCGCGGGCCACGGGCGGCTCCTATGCCCTGATTGCCGAGATCAAGAAGGCGAGCCCCTCCAAAGGCCTGATCCGCGCCGATTTCCGCCCGGCCGATCATGCCGCCGCCTATGAAGCGGGCGGCGCCGCCTGCCTCTCGGTGCTCACCGACGCGCCCTATTTTCAGGGCCACGAGGATTACCTCGTCGCCGCACGCGCCGCCTGCAAGCTACCGGTGCTGCGCAAGGACTTCATGGTCGATCCGTGGCAATGCCTCGAAGCCCGCAGCCTCGGAGCCGACGCGATCCTGATCATCGTCGCCGCGCTGGAGGACAGCCGGATGGCCGAAATCGAAGCCGCAGCGCGCCAATATGGCATGGACGTGCTGGTCGAAGTGCATGACGAGGCCGAGATGGAGCGCGCCGCGCGCGTCCTCCAGTCGCGCCTGATCGGGGTCAACAACCGCGATCTCAAGACCTTCACCACCAGCCTCGCCACCACCGAACGCCTCGCCCCGCTCGCGCCGCAAGGCACGCTGCTGGTGGGCGAAAGCGGGATCAATTCCCACAGCGATTGCCAGCGTCTCGAAGCCTGCGGCGTGCGCACCTTCCTTGTGGGCGAGAGCCTGATGCGCGCTGACGATATTGCGAGTGCCACGCGCGCGCTGCTGGGGACAGAATAGCACGGCACCCGTTCGCCTCGAGCGCAGTCGAGAGGCCTGTGCGGGGTGTCTCGACTTCGCTCGACACGAACGGCTAGAGGGGACGAATGAACAAGCTCACCCACCTCGGCGAAGATGGTTCGGCCCACATGGTCGATGTCGGCGGCAAGGCGGCCACGGCCCGCCGCGCGGTCGCCAGCGGGTGGATCACCATGTCGGCAGAGGTGCTCGAAGCCATCCGCGCCGGCAATGCCCCCAAGGGCGACGTGCTGGGCACGGCGCGCATCGCCGGGATCATGGCGGCCAAGCGCACGGGCGAGCTGATCCCGCTGTGCCACCCGCTCGGGCTGGAAGCGGTGAATATCGACTTCGATTACGAAGAG
The DNA here is from genome assembly GCF_035194505.1 of Erythrobacter sp. Lineage (NCBI taxonomy): Bacteria > Pseudomonadati > Pseudomonadota > Alphaproteobacteria > Sphingomonadales > Erythrobacteraceae > Erythrobacter > Erythrobacter sp. The sequence continues at coordinate 615,622 of NZ_CP136573.1, forward strand.
GGCGCGATCCGGGCCACGGCCACGGCCTCGCTGACAGGCAAGACGGGCGTCGAAATGGAAGCGATGACAGCCGTTTCCGTCGCACTCCTCACAATCTACGACATGGCAAAAGCACTCGACAAGGGCATGGTCATTTCTGAGGTGCGCCTGATCGCCAAGTCCGGCGGCAAGTCGGGCGACTGGAAAGCCGCAATTTGAACCCGCCGCTGGCACTGGAGGAAGCGCAGGCCCGCCTGCTGGCGCTCGCCCCCGTGCTTCCCGCAGAAACCATCACCACCGAAGCCGCACTCGGGCGGGTGCTGGCTCAAGACCTCCACGCAACCCGCACCCAGCCCCCCGCCGATCTTTCCGCGATGGACGGCTATGCGCTGGGGCCGAGCGACGGGCCGTGGGCGCTGGTGGGCGAAAGCCGCGCGGGCGCGCCCTTTGCGGGCGTCATCGCTCCGCAGGAATGCGTGCGCATCTCGACCGGCGCCAATGTGCCAGAGGGCGGCACCCGTGTGCTGCTTCAGGAAGATGCGCGCGTCACAGACGGCATGGTTACCGCCAGCGAAGTGCCACCCACCGGTCGCCATATCCGCCTGCGCGGGTTTGATTTTCATGGCGGTGATCTGCTGCTCCCCCGCGGCACGCGCCTCAACGCAGGTCGCATCGCGCTGGCGCTGTCAGGCGGGCATGGGTCCGTGAGCGTCACCCGCCCCGTGCGCGTGGCCGTGCTCGATAGCGGGGACGAGCTCAGCGTCGATCCCGCAAACTGCCTCCCCCACCAGATCCCCGCCAGCAATGGTGCGATGATTGCCGCCATGCTCGCGCCCTTGGGCTGCGAGGTGCTGCGGCTCGGCCCGGTGGGCGACGATATGGCCGCATTGGAAGCCGCGCTGGCACGAGCCGAGGGGGCCGATGTGCTCGTCACCTCGGGCGGCGCATCGGTCGGCGATCATGATCTGATCAAGCCCGCACTCGCCAATTGGGGCGCCGAGACCGCCTTCTGGCGCGTGGCGATCAAGCCCGGCAAGCCGCTGCTGGTGGCCACACGGGGCACGCAGGTGATCCTCGGCCTGCCGGGCAATCCGGTATCTAGCTTCGTCACCGCCTTCCTCTTTGCCCTGCCGCTGGTGCGCGCGCTGCAAGGCGATGTTGCGCCCCTGCCCGCCGCGCTGACCATGCAGGCGGGCGAGCCCCTGCCCGCGATCGGTCCGCGCCGCGAATTCCTGCGCGCGGTGATCGAAGGCGGCGCAGTGCGGCTTGCCGGTTCGCAGGATTCTTCGGCCCTCAGCGCGCTGGCTGCGGCCGATTGCCTGATCGACCGCGCGGCCCATGCGCCTGCGGCTGCGGCGGGTGAGGCTTTGCGGGTGTTTCCGCTCCGGATTGGCTGAACCGCTGGGCTTCGCTGTCCAGCGCGCTTGACTCGCGTTCCATGGTTGCCTAATTGTTCCTTGTTCGTTCACCTTAATGGCGGAACGACGAGTGCAGGCAACGCACCTGATGCCTTCTTGAAAAGGGGCTGGTGCCTCTTGGCGCACGCAAGGGATGGCACGGCGGGCCTGACGGGCGCGTCGTGAGTGCGACCACAGGAGTTTGGAGCAATGCTGACCGCAAAGCAGCGCGAGCTGATCGTCTTCATCCAGCAGCGGCTGGAAGAAACCGGCATCTCGCCCAGTTTCGAAGAAATGAAGGAAGCGCTCGATCTGAAGAGCAAGTCGGGCGTGCACCGGCTGATTTCCGCATTGGAAGAACGCGGCTTCCTGCGCCGACTGCCCAACCGGGCGCGTGCGCTCGAAGTGATCCGGGAGCCGGGCGACACGACGCCTTCGCGTGGCTCTGCGGCCAGCGACAATGTCGTGCCCATGCCTGCGCCGCGCGCTGCTCAGCCCGAGCCTGCCAATGACGTGATCGAACTGCCCTTGCATGGCCGCATTGCTGCCGGCGCGCCGATCGAGGCATTGGAAGGGCAGTCGACCCTCCCCGTCCCTGCCGCCCTGCTTGGCCCGGGCGAGCATTATGCGCTCGAGGTTTCGGGCGATTCGATGATCGAAGCCGGCATCTTCGACGGCGATTTTGCGCTGGTGCGCCGCACGGATAGCGCGCGCGACGGCGAGATCGTGGTGGCGCTGGTGCGCGGCGAGGAAGCGACGCTCAAATATCTGCGCAAGGAAGGCGGCCAGGTGCGGCTCGATCCGGCCAATGCGGCCTATGATCCGCAGTACTACCGCCCCGATGAAGTGCAGGTGCAGGGCAAGCTCGCCGGGCTTTTGCGCCGCTATCACTGATTTTTCCGGGCGGATTTTTCGTCCGATTATTCAAAATCAATGACTTATGTGTTTTCAAGGCCGCTTTTGAGGGTTCCCAAGGGCGGCCTTGACCGCATTTGACCCCCAGTTGACCCCGAGATGACCCCCCGATGAGCGGCACTTGACCCCCGCCTGAAGCGGGTTTTCCGGCCTCACTCGGCCGCCTGCCACCAGCCATGACGGCCCTCTCTCTGGGCCACGGTTTCGATCCTTTGATCGGCCAGATGGATCGCAAGGCCGCCCGTCTGGTACAGCATCCGGCGGTCCGCCTTGAGCCAGCGCGGCCGGCACAAACGCGGCAGCGAGCGATCGGCAATGACGATATCGGCCTTGCCGCAAGCCGCCGCGAGAGAACGCTCCTCGATCCGGTCACGGGTCCGGGCCATCAGGATCACCCAATCCCGCCCGCCCCGCTCCAGCACCAGCGTGCAGAAGGACGTGGAACAGCGCGCGCCCTCCCACTCGGCGAGCGGCACGGGATCGGCCTTGACGCCCGCCAGCTCGATCAGATTGTCCCGCGCGTAGGACGAGCGGCTGTCTCTCAAGGAGAGCAGATGCCGCTCTCCATCAGCGCCCGCGATGGTGATCCCCACCTGCTTGCCATCGCCCGCCACCAGCACATCGGGCACAGGGGTGAGCAGCACCAGCACGCTGGCCAGCGCCACCGGCGCAAAGCCCCAGAGCCGCGCCCGTCCGCTCCACAGCGCAAGCCACAGGCCCCCGCCCGCAAACAGCGCCACGGCCCCCATCCCGATCTGCGGCATCAGCCTGACCGCCCCCGGTTGGCTGGCGGTGACATGGGCGATCCACAGGAGCAGATCGAGCGAGCGCTCGGTCGCCCACCAGAAGGGCGCGCCTGCCCCCACCAGATCAAACGCCAGCCCCAGCGCGATCAGCGGCATCGAGACGAAGGTCACCAGCGGGATCGCCACGACATTGGCGACCGCCCCGTAAAGCCCTGCGCGGTGGAAGTGGAACAGCACGATCGGCATCAGCGCGAGTTCGATCACCATGCCGGTCGCAAACAGCATCGCCGCCCGCCGCAAGCCATGCGCCCACCACGGCTCGTCACGCGCGGCAAGGAAAGCGCAGGCCGGCGCACTGGTCGAGAAGGCGATGATCGAAAGCACCGCCGCAAAGCTCATCTGGAAGCTCGGCCCGATCGCGCTTTCGGGCCACAGCACCAGAACGAAGCCGCCCGCCACCGCCAGCATGCGCAAGGACAGGGCATCGCGCCCCAGCACCAGCGCGCCGAGCACCAGCATTGCGCCCACACAGCTGCGCACGGTCGGCACCTCGGCGCCGGTGAGGAGCGTGTAGCCGATCCCCGCCATCGCCCCCGCACTCGCCGCCACGATCGGCAGGCGCACTCTCAAGGTCAGCGCAGGCCACAGGGCGAGGAGGCGCATCACCACGAAATAGGCCGCTGCGATCACCGCGCTCACGTGCAGCCCGCTGATCGAGAGGAGGTGGGTGAGCCCCGAATCGCGCATCGCGATCTCGTCGGCCGTGCTGATGCTTCCCCGGTCACCGCTGGCAAAGGCCGCCGCGATGGCGCCCGCCGAGCCCTCGACCCGCCCCCGCACATGGTTCGCCAAGGCGCGCTGCACGCTCGCCGTGCCGCCGCTGGTGGCAGCGGGCCTGACGACTTCGACCGGGCCGATTGCACTGCCGGTTGCCGCAAGTCCCTGAAACCAGGCAGCGCGCGCGAAGTTATAACTCCCCGGCAGCATCGGTGCGGCGGGCGGCATCAGCCTCGCGCGCAGCCGCACAACCGCGCCTTCGGCAATCGGCGCATTGCCTAGCTTGTCGAGCGGCACGTTGATCCGCACCTTGTAAGCCGAGCTGCTTGCCGCATCGCGCACCGCCAGCGTCAGACGGATGCGCCCCTCGGCGGGCTGGTCCTCGCGCTCCAGCACATGGCCGTGCAGCAACGCCATGCCCGGCTGCGCGAGCGGCGGCGTGCCGACCATCTCCGAGCGCGCCCAGATCACCGCAATGCCGGCCGCGAACACCAGCCCCGCAGCGATCAGCGCCTGACCCAGGTGGACATGGGCATCCTCGCCCGCGCTCCCCGCCGGCCAGATCCGCCATGCGGCAAGCGCCAGTCCGGCCCCGCCCGCGAGCGCCGCCAGCCATGCCAGCGGCGTCGGCAGGGCGAACCATGCGAGGATCCCGGCCATGAAGATCACCGTCAGCCACGGCGCGCGGTCAAACCCTGCCTCGGCCAGAAAGCGCTCCGCCCTTGCCGCCACAGCGCTGCCAAGGCCCTTGCCTCCGGAGCCATTTCCACCCGTGCGAGTGCTGGACATTGGCCGCGCGCTTTGCCAAGGGCGCGCCGGAACACCGCTCCCGTCAGGCGTGCTGCCGGGGGTGTCTCCCATCGGAATGATCGGCACATCGCGCATCGGCTTGTCCTGTGACCGGGCAATCCATTGCCAAGCCGCTCAAAGTGAACAGGAATTGACAGGCCATGGCAAGCGAAAGCAGCGTGACGAGCGAGTCCGGGAGCGGCGAGGTGGTGACCCGCTTTGCGCCCTCGCCCACCGGCTTCCTGCATATCGGCGGGGCGCGCACCGCGCTGTTCAACTGGCTCTACGCCCGCCACCATGGCGGCCGCACCCTGCTGCGGATCGAGGATACCGACCGCAAGCGCAGCACCCAGGAAGCGATCGACGCGATCATCGAGGGTCTCGAGTGGATGGGCCTCGATTACGACGCGCCCCCGCTGTTCCAGTCCGACCGGGCCGAGCGCCACGCCGAAGTCGCATGGCAGCTGCTCAAGGCGGGCCATGCCTACAAGTGCTTCGCCACGCCCGAAGAACTCGAAGCCATGCGCGAGGAGCAGCGCGCCAACAAGAAGCCGCTGCGCTATGACGGTCGCTGGCGTGACCGCGATCCGGCCGAGGCTCCGGAAGGCGCGCCCTTCACCATCCGGCTCAAGACCCCGAACGAAGGCGAGACCACGATCCACGACCGCGTGCAGGGCGCGGTGACGGTGAAGAACGAGGAACTCGACGACTACATCATCCTGCGGGCCGACGGCACGCCGACCTATATGCTCGCGGTGGTGGTGGACGATCACGACATGGGCGTGACCCACGTGATCCGCGGCGATGATCACCTGAACAACGCCTTCCGCCAGCTGCCGATCATTCGCGCGATGAACGCCATCGCCAAAGAAACCGGCGGCGCCAATTGGCCCGATCCGGTCTATGCCCATATTCCGCTGATCCACGGCGCGGACGGGGCCAAGCTCTCCAAGCGCCACGGGGCGCTGGGCGTGGAGGCCTATCGCGACGAATTCGGCATCCTGCCCGAAGCGCTGTTCAACTATCTGCTGCGTCTGGGCTGGGGCCATGGCGACCGCGAGGAAATCACCCGCGAGGAAGCCATCGCGCTGTTCGATCTCGATGGCGTGGGCAAGAGCCCGTCGCGCTTCGACATCAAGAAGCTCGAACATCTGAACGGCCACTACCTGCGCGAGGCCGATGATGCGCGCCTCGCCGCATTGGTCGCCGCCCGGATCGGCGAAGGGGCTGACGAGGCGCTGCTGACGCAGGCCATGCCGGTGCTCAAGGTGCGCGCCAAGAACCTCAACGAAGTGGTTGAAGGCGCAGCTTTCCTCTTCGCCAAGCGCCCGCTCGCCATCACCGAAAAGGCCGCCCATCTGCTCGAAGGCGATGCGCCGGTGATTTTAGGTCAGATTTACGAGCGCCTGAGGGCCGAAAACGACTGGACAAGCGAAGCGCTCGAAGCCACTACGAAGGCGCTTGCGGAGGAGCTTGGATTGGGCCTCGGCAAGCTGGCGCAGCCAATGCGTGCTGCGCTGACCGGGACGACCACATCACCCGGGATTTTTGATGTTCTGGTCCTTCTGGGCCGGGACGAGGCCCTTGCACGGCTTGACGCCCAGGCGGCGTAGAAGAGGGTGCAAGGGAGGGGTTAATTGGACAGGAGACAGACCTTGGCAGACAAGCTGGCGAAGCTCGAACTGGGCGGCAAGACCTATGAGTATCCCGTGCTCGAAGGCAGCACCGGCCCCGATGTCATCGACATCCGCAAGCTCTACGCGCAGACGGGTGCCTTCACTTTCGACCCCGGCTTCACCTCGACCGCGAGCTGCGAAAGCGCGCTGACCTATATCGATGGTGACGAAGGGGTGCTGCTGCACCGCGGCTATCCGATCGGCCAGCTGGCCGAGGATTCGAGCTTCATGGAAGTGAGCTACCTGCTTCTGAACGGCGAACTGCCGAGCAAGACGGCGCTCGACGATTTCACCCATACGATCACCCGTCACACCATGCTGCACGAGCAGCTGATGACCTTCTATCGCGGTTTCCGCCGCGACGCGCACCCGATGGCGATCATGTGCGGCGTGGTGGGCGCGCTGTCGGCCTTCTACCACGACAGCACCGACATCTCCGATCCGCAGCAGCGCATGATTGCCTCGCACCGCCTGATCGCGAAGATGCCGACGATTGCGGCGATGGCCTACAAATATTCGGTCGGCCAGCCCTTCATCTATCCGGACAACTCGCTGAGCTACACCGGCAACTTCCTGCGCATGACCTTCGGTGTGCCGGCCGAGCCCTATGAGGTGATCCCGGCGGTCGAACGGGCGATGGACCGCATCTTCATCCTCCACGCCGATCACGAGCAGAACGCCTCGACCTCGACCGTGCGTCTTGCCGGCTCCTCGGGCGCAAACCCGTTTGCCTGCATCGCGGCGGGCATCGCCTGTCTTTGGGGCCCGGCGCATGGCGGCGCGAACGAAGCCGCGCTCAACATGCTCAAGGAAATCGGCACGCCCGACAAGATCCCGCACTATATCGAGCGGGCCAAGGACAAGAACGATCCGTTCCGCCTGATGGGCTTCGGCCACCGCGTGTACAAGAACTACGATCCGCGCGCGACGGTGATGCAGAAGACCGTGCGCGAGGTGTTCGATGCGCTCAAGGTCAATGATCCGCTGTTCGAGACCGCACTGCGGCTCGAAGAAATCGCGCTGAATGATCCCTATTTCATCGAGAAGAAGCTGTTCCCCAACGTCGACTTCTACTCGGGGATCATCCTCTCGGCGATCGGCTTCCCGACCACGATGTTCACCGCGCTGTTTGCCCTCGCCCGCACCGTGGGCTGGGTGGCGCAGTGGAACGAGATGATCAGCGACCCCGGCCAGAAGATCGGGCGTCCGCGCCAGCTCTACACCGGCCCGACGCAGCGCGACTACGTGCCGCTCTCGGCACGGTAAGCCAGAAACGATATGTTCCGGACGGTGCTCAAGGCCGCAGGCATGTTCCTGCTGGCCATGGGCACCATCTGGACCCTTCAGGGCCTCGGCTTGCTGAACTGGCCCGCCGACAGCTTCATGCTCGCCGACAGCACATGGGCGCGCAACGGCGCGATTACCGCAGGTTTCGGGGCCGTGATGCTGTGGTGGGCCTTTCGCCGCCCGCGCGGCTGATTTTCAGACTGCGAAAGCTGGCAACTCCAGCGTGAACAACGCCCCGCCGCTCTCTGCCGCGCCGACCAACAGTTCGCCCTCCATCGCCTCGGCCAGGCGGCGCGAGATGTAGAGGCCGAGGCCGGAACCCTTGTCCTTGCCGCCGTCGCTGTCGCGACCGAGGCGTTCGAACTTGTCGAAGATATGTTCGGCCTGTTCGGGCGTGATACCGGGGCCTTCGTCGGCAACGCTCACGCAGACGCGTCCTTCGCCCGCCGGCGCCGCGGTGATCGTCACCGTGCTGCCCGCAGGCGAATAGGCGATCGCATTGCCGATGAGGTTGATGAGGATCTGCAGCACGCGGCGGAATTCGGCGTTGGCCAGCGCCGCGCCCGGCTCCCCATGTGTCACGAGCCGGATCTCGCGGTTCTGCGCCCGCACGCCGAGAATGCCTGCCGCACGCGCCGCCGCATCGGCCAGATCGACCTTCTCGCGCGCGGTCGAAAAGCCCGGGGTCTCCACCACTTCGAGATCGGCGAGGTCGCCGAGCATTGCGGCAAGGTGCTGCCCTGCGCTGGCGATGGTGCCGGCATAGTCGGAATATTCATCGCGCAAGGGCCCGGCGAGCCGCGCGCGGATGGTTTCGGCATTGGCGATGATCCGCGCCACGGGCTGGCGCAGCACCGGTGCAAGCGCGCTACCGATCAGGCGCGTTGCGCTGGCCTCACCCTCGGGCGCGGCAGGCTGATGCGCACCGGGGGCGAGCGGTTCGTCAGCGATCAGCAGGAGTTCGAAGCCTGCCGGGTTCTGCGCATCGGGGCCGAGCGGGATCAGCCGCACACGCCATTCGCGCCGCGATCCGGCAAAGCGGCACAGCGCCCCGTCGAGCAGCCGCCAGTGCAGCGGCTGGTGGTGGGCGATGCCCTGCAATTCGACCAGCTCGCTCCACACCTGCCCGGCCGCTGCCATGCCCGCCGCCTGAAGCTCCATCGCATCGGGCGCGAGCGCGCTCAGCACCTGAAGGCGCTGGCGGGCATCGAGCCGCGCGCTGACTTCGGCTGCGGCGCGGTCGATCGCATCGAGCCTTTCGGCATAGGCGCGGCCCTCGGTTGCAGGCGGAAGGCTGCGCTGCCAATTCTCGACCAGCACCTCACACCCGGTCTTGCCGTCATCCTCGCCCGAACGCGCCGGGTGGATGCGGGCAAAGCCGGAGACCATCGCCTCGCCATCGAAGGCGGAGAATTCGCGCGCGATCTTCAGCCCCATGCGGCGGGTCTGACGCACCAGATCGAGCAGTTCGGGGATCGCCAGCGGCCCCGGCACTCGCCCGCCGCAGCGCGCCTGCAATTCGGCGAGCGGCTCGTCGGCATTGAGCAGCCAGTCGCGCGCATCGGTCACCCCGCGGGCGCCAAGCAGGGTATCGCGGCGATCCATCGTATTCATGCCGTCAGGCCCAGCAACAGCCGTGCACGCTCGGGCGCAATGTCCTCCAGTCCCTGCGGTGCACGGGAAGCGGGATCGACCAGCGGGAAGATACGGGCGATATTCTCGGGCGACATTCCGGCACTGCGCAGCATCAGCGCGAGCCTTGCCCCCTGCCCTTCCTGACAGGCGAGCACGGCATCCTCGCGCTCCTCGCGGCCCAGCGCCGCCACCGCGCTGGCAAACAGCGCGAGGCCCGCATGGTCGAGCGCCAGCGCCGCAATCGCGCCGCGCCGCATGGCCGAGACAAGCCGGGCCAGCAGACCGAGGCGGCTCGCGCCTTCATCATAGGTCTCGTGCAGCCGCCGCGCCGCGTCGCCCTGCCCCAGATGGCGCGCGGTGAGCGCGTGGAACAGTTCGGCCGGAAGCTCGGAGAGCGGCAGCTCCATCCGGCGCTGGCTCTGGATGAAGCGTGACTGTGCCGCGAGCGTGTTCATGGCAAGCTCGGCCACCAGCGGATCTTCGGCAGCGATCAGCTCCTGAAGCAGCGGGCTCAGCACCGGATCGAGTCCATGGTGCTGGTGGAGCCGCTCGGCCGTCAGGCTTTCGGCGGCCAGCGCATGGCAATGGGCGAGCAGCAGCGGATCGCCTGCGAGCGCATCGGCCAGCGCATCATGCGCGCGGCGGTCGGCATCGGCGGGCAGACGGACAGAAGGATCGCGTCCGGCGGCGGCGGCAAGCAGCTGCGCGGCAAGGTCGGACAGCATCCCGCGCACCCGCGCCAGCGCCGCGTCGCTCACCAGCCTGTGCCCGTCGCTTGCCAGCATATGGCGCAGCACCGGAACGAGCGAGCCAAGCGCACGGGTCTCGCGCGCGAGTTCATCGCGCAAGGCAGCCTCGAGAGCTCCGCCGTCAGCAAGGTCCATGGTCTCGTCGCCCATCCTGCCCGCATAGTGCAGGCTTGGTTAAATCCGCGTTAGCCCAGATCGCGGGTTTGCGGGAGCAGCATTCCGCCGGTGAAGAGCAGCGCAACGAGCGCGGTTGCCTCGGGCAAGAGGCCAAAGGCGGCAGCCAGTGCGAGGAGCGCGAGGAGCACGCTCCGGTCCGCCAGTGGCGCGAGCGGCGCGGGCGGCAACGAAAGGCGGGCAAGGCCGATCAGCACTGCACCCAGCAGCGCCAGCGGCACGAAGGTGGCCGGCGCAGACAGCGCCAGCACCAGCATGGCCGAAGCGGCGCAATCGACCGCAATCTGCGGCCACGCCCGCTTGCCCGGGCCTGCGCCCTCGCCCAGCAAGGCATGCTTCATCGCGGCCAGAGCGCCCGAAAAGGTTGCCGCAAAGGCTCCCAAGGCGCCAAGCCCGAGCCCCACTGCCGATAGCCCGCCCGCCGCCGCAGCAATGCCGCCTGCCAGCAGCAGCCCCGATCCGGCCAGCGCCAACAGCGGCCCCTGCGCCAGCCCGCGCGGAGAGAACGCCCGCGCCGCTAGGCCTGCGAGGCTGGCCGAAGGCCGCCGCCAGTCGGCCTCGCCCGCAGCCCGCATGATCAGCGCCTGTTCCTGCGCTACCAACGCGCTCTCGTCGCTGGCGAGGAGCCATGAGCCGCCGGCCGAAACCTCGGCGGGCAGATCGCGGCATGGCGTTCCGGCCTGAAGCGCAAGCCGCAGCAGCAGCGAGATCGCGTCGGCATCGGGCGGGAAATCGGCCAGATGCTGCACCGGCGCGCCGCGCATCGCCAAAACCCCGCCCCAATGGCGCGCGGCATCGATGCGCTCGAAATCATCGGGATGGGCGGCGACCAGCGGGCTGTCCGATGGCAGGCAGGCGACAAGGCGCGGCGGCGTGGCCTCGGCAAACAGACGCGCGGTCACGGCGGGATCGGGCAGCAACCCGTCGGCCAGGATCACCAGCTCGTCCTCGGCCCGCACCAGCGCCGGCAGGTGAAGGAAACCGCGCAGAGCCTGAAACGTGCCCCCCGCCCTTTCCACCGCCTGCTGCACCCGCAGGATTTCCGCATCGGGACTTTCGCAGAGGCACAGGATCCGTTCGCACCCGAAGCTGCGCAGCAGATCAACCTGCCGCGCCAGCACCGATCGTCCCGCCAGCGGCAGTCCGGCACGCAACGTGCCCGTTCCGGTTCGTCTGAGGGCCGCGATCAGGGCCGTGCGCATATCCCGCCTCCCGCAAGGGGGTTTCCCTTGGGAGAATTGCCGCTTTCACCGGCGAGGTTCAAGCCATGCCTGCGCGGCTGTGCCCGAAATCTGTCTGCGGAAGTGTTAGGCGCTCAGCGCTTCATCGAGCGGTTGAAACGCGCCAGCACCGCTTCGATCTCGCGGATCACGAAGGGCTCACCGGGCGCGGAATTGAGCGCGTGTTCGGCAGCGGCCTGCAATTCATCGGCATGGAAGCTGGCGGCCAGACCCTTGAGGCGCATCGCGGCCACGTTCCAGTTGCCATCGCAACGCGCCCGCTTGAGCAGATCGAGCTGCCGCGCTGCACTGTCGAGGAAGGCCCCGCGCAGCTCGCGCATCAGCGCGGCGTTTTCGCCGGCTGCTGCCGCTAGTGTCGCATCAAGAGCACCATTATCATAGGCCATGATGCCCGATTACAGGCGATTAGGTTAAAGCGGGGTTTATCCCGAGTCCGCCTGTGATATGATGCCAGCCATGACAGGACGGCACCAGATACGCGCCTTGGGGCGCAAGGGCGGCGCGGATGACGCTGGCGATGCGGCAATTCCCGAGGGTGAGGCCGCGCCCGAGAGCGGCGAGATACTGCTCGAGGAAAGCTGGGAAGAGCCGTCCGCGGATACCGCTCCCTCCACCAGAGGCGCATGGATCGCCCCTGCTCTCGCGCTGCTGGCCATGGCCGGATGGACCGGATTCTTCGGCTGGACGGTGAGCGCCGAGGCGCTGGCGGGTGCCGCTCCGGGGACATGGGCAGGCTGGATCGTATCGTGGTCGGTGCCGATGGGGCTGATCGGCATTCTCTGGCTGCTGGCAATGCGCTCCTCGCGCGCCGAGGCGAGCCGCTTTGCCGCCAGCGCCGCGCTGCTGAGCCGGGAAAGTGCCGAGCTCGAGGCACGGCTCAAGGTGGTCAACCGCGAGCTCAGCCTTGCGCGGGAATTCCTCGCCGCGGAAGCCCGCGACCTCGAAGCCCTCGGCCGGATCGCGGCGGAGCGCATCTCCACCCATGCCGCCGAATTGCAGGCGCTGGTCGCCACCAATGGCGCGCAGGTCGAAGCCATCGGCTCGGCGAGCGAAACCGCGCTCGGCAATATGAACCGGTTGCGCGATGATCTTCCCGTGATCGCCAATGCCGCCCGCGATGTGACCAACCAGATCGGCAATGCCGGTCGCCATGCTCAGGAACAGCTCGATCAGCTGACCATCGGGTTCGAGCGCATCGGCACCATCGGCACCGCCAGCGAGGCGCAGGTCCAGAGCCTCAGCGCCACGGTGGGCGAAACGCTGACCGGGTTCGAAGCGCAGGTTGCCCGGATCGAGGCACTGGTGAGCGACCGCTTCACCCGCTTGCAGGGCGAGACCGCCGCCTATCGCGAGCGCGTGGAAGCGCTCGAAGTCGCCGCACTCGATGCCCTGCGCACCCAGACCGCGCAGCTCGAAACCGATATCACCGCCGCCGCAGAAAGGCTGCGCGAAGCCGAAGAGGCCGCCCGCGCGGGTCTGCGCGGAGAGATGGAAGCGCTCGATGCCGAAGCCGCCGCCCGTCTCAAGGCGGTCGAAGCGGCCGAGGCCAGCGCACTTGCCACGGCCCGCAGCCGGATTGCCGCGATCACCGAGGAAGCCGACACCATCGAGGTGCGTCTGGCTGCCCGCGACCTCCAGTTTGCCGAGGCTGTCGAGCAGCGCCAGTCGGCCTTTGAAACGCGCGAGGCGCAGGCCAGCGAAGTCCTCGCCCAGCGGCTCACCGCGCTCGACGATGCCCTCGCCCAGCGGCGCGAGGCGCAGCTCGCCGACACCGCGAGGCTGGTGGCACATGGCGAGGAAATCACCGCGCAGCTCGATAACTTCGGCGCACTGCTGGCCGAGATCACCGCCAGCGGCCATGCTGCACGCAGCAGCCTGTCCGACGGCTTTGACGCGCTCGACCAGACGCTTGCTGCCAAGCGCGCCGCCCTCGCCGAGACCGAGGCGCGGCTTGCCCAGCTGACCGAAAGCGGGGTGCGCCTGCTCGAAATCATCCAGTCAGGCGCGCGCACGAGCCGTGAGGAATTGCAGCAGGCCATCACTTCGGCAAGCGAGACGCTGGCGGGCGTGGAAGGCCGGGCGGGCGATGTGCGCCAGCTGATGCTGGCCTCTGGCGAGAGCGGCAAGGACCTCTCGGCCTATCTCATCATGACCCGCGAGGAGATCGCTGCGGCCGACGCCGCGATTGCCGGCTTTGGCGCGAAACTCGCCGAGCAGTCGGACGAGGCGCTCGCCAGGCTTCAGGGCCTGCGTGGCGGTTTTGCGCGATTGAACGAAGAAAGCGGCACGCTGGCGGGCGAGACGCAGGAGCAATTGCGCACGGCGCTTGCCACGCTTGAGGAAGCCATCGCCAAAGCCTTTGCCACGCTCGATGAAGGCGCGCGCGAAAAGGCGGCGGCGCTGGCGACAAGCCTCGGCGGGGAAGCGGTGCAGGCGCTGGAACGCACGATGCGCAACGAGACCGCCGCTTCGGTCGGCAAGATCGAAGCCGCTGCCGCCCATGCCTCGGGCGTCGGGCGCGAGGTGGTGGTGCAGCTGCGCGACCAGCTGGTGAAGGTGAACGAGCTTACCGGCAATCTCGAACAAAGGGTCACTCGCGCCCGCGAACTGGCCGAGGAGCAGGTCAACAACGACTTCGCACGGCGCATGGCGCTGATCACCGACAGTCTCAATTCGGCCGCCATCGACATCAGCGGTGCGCTATCAAGCGAAGTCGCAGACACCGCATGGGACGCCTATCTCAAGGGCGATCGCGGGATCTTCACCCGCCGCGCCGTCCGCCTGATCGACAATGGCGGCGCGCGCGACATTGCCGAGCTCTACCAGCGCGACGACGCCTTCAAGGCCAATGTCAGCCGCTACATCCACGATTTCGAAGCGATGCTGCGCGCGACCCTCTCGACCCGCGATGGCCACGTGCTGAGCGTGACCATGCTGGGTTCGGACATGGGCAAGCTCTATGTCGTGCTCGCCCAGGCGATCCAGCGACTGCGCAACTAACTAGTCAGCCTTGGGCGGCTGCGGCAGAAAATCGATATCGGCGGCGCTGATCCAGCCATACTGGTAATTGGCGACGAACAACGCGGTGCATAGCGCAGCGATGATCGTGGCCCGCAGCAGCAGCTTTCCAGGGCGGAAATTGACCGGCGCGCTGTCCGCCTGTCCCGGCACCTTCGCCACGCCCGCCTCGTCCGCCGTGCGCACGCCGAAGGGCAGCATGATGAAAGCGCTCATCACCCAGAACAGGAAATAGATCGCGGCAATCGAGGTGATCTGCATCACCCCGCCCCGCCCGGCATCACCACCCGCACCTGCGGCCGCTTGCCTGACCAGCGCTGCGCTGCACGGCGGGCGGCCAGACGCGCAGCCTCGTGCACGGCGGCCGGATCGCGCCCGTCCTTGCCCTTGAGGCGGGTGATGGCATTCAGCACGTCATTCGCCGTCTCTTCGAGGAACGCGGGCATATCCTCGTCGAGCGGCAGGCCGATGGCCTCGATCACCGGCGATTGCCCGCGCACCAGCACCACCACCATCACGCCCTCGCCTGCGATGCGGCGGCGCATGGTGATCGCCTCGCCATTGGCGGGCGCGATGATATCGCCGTCGAGCACCAGACGCCCGGCGCGCACTTCGGCAAGCTTGCCCGGCTTGCCCGGGGCAAGGCGGACGATATCGCCGTTCTTCTGCACCACCTGCGCAGGGATGCCGCATTCCTTGCCGACCCGCGCCTGCTCGGCCATGTGGCGCATCTCGCCATGCACCGGCACCAGGATCTCGGGCTTGAGCCAGTCGTAAAGCGCTTCGAGCTCAGGACGTCCGGGGTGGCCGGAGACATGGATGAAGGCCTGACGGTCGGTCACCATGGTGATCGCGCGCGCGGCGAGCTGGTTCTGGATCTTGCCGATGGGGATTTCATTGCCCGGGATCTGGCGCGAGGAGAACAGCACAACGTCGCCCGCCACCAGTTCGATCGGATGGTTGCTTTCGGCCATGCGGGCCAGCGCCGCGCGCGGTTCGCCCTGCCCGCCGGTGGCGATGATCAGCACCTCACCGCGCGGGAGGCCCATGGCCGTGTCGAAATCGACCGGCGTGGGGAAGTCTTCCAGATAGCCATTATCCTGCGCCACCTCGATGATCCGGTCGAGCGAGCGGCCCGCGACGCAGATCTGACGGCCCGTCTCGCGCGCGACATCGCCCAGCGTCTGGAGCCGCGCGACATTGCTGGCAAAGGTGGTGACGACCACCCGCTTGCCCTTGTGGCGCGCAATCTCCTCCATCAGCGCCTGATGCACCGCACCTTCGCTGCCCGAGGGCTTGGGATTGAAGACATTGGTGGAATCGCACACCAGCGCCAGCACGCCGTCCTCGCCAATGGCGCGCAGATCGGCCTCGGTCGCGGGCTCGCCGATGATCGGCTCCTCGTCGAGCTTCCAGTCACCGGTATGGAACACGCGCCCGTAAGGCGTGTCGATCAGCAGGGCATTGCCCTCGGCAATCGAGTGCGCGAGCGGGAGATAGGAGACAGTGAAAGGGCCGAGCTCAAGGGCCGGATCGTCATCGCCCACGATATTGAGTTCGACCTTGCCGAGCAGGCCGGCCTCTTCGAGCTTCCTCGCCACCAGATCGGCGGTGAAGGGCGTGGCGTAAAGCGGAACGCCTAGCTCCCCCGCGAAATAGGGCACCGCGCCGATATGGTCCTCGTGCGCGTGGGTAAGCACGATCCCGAGCAGATCGCGGCTGCGCTCCTCGATGAATTCGAGATCGGCGAAGACCAGATCGACGCCCGGATATTCCGTGCCCGAGAAGGTCATGCCGAGATCGACCATGATCCACTTGCCCTGACAGCCGTAGAGATTGACGTTCATGCCAATCTCGCCCGAGCCGCCGAGCGCGAGGAACAGCAATTCGTCTTCGGGGGTAAAATCGTTCTTCACAATGTCTCTTACGTTGTGCGCAGTCAGGCGGTTTCGGCCTGCCGGGCAAGGATCGCGAGTCCGTCCAGCGTGAGGTCGGCATCGACGTAATCGAAGATTTCGGTCGCATCGTCGAACAGGATGGCAAGGCCGCCTGTCGCCACGACCTTGGCCGGGCGCCCGATCTCGGCCTGCATCCGCGCGACCATGCCTTCCATCATCGCGACATAGCCCCAATAGACGCCGATCAGCATCTGGTCTTCGGTGTTGCGACCGATCACGCTGCGGCTGGCAGGTGCGCGAATGGCGATGCGCGGCAGCTTGGCGGTCTTGCCCACCAATGCATCAAGCGAGAGGTTGATCCCCGGCGCGATCGATCCGCCCTTGTAGGCGCCGGTGAAATCGACCGCCTCGAACTTGGTGGCCGTGCCGAAATCGACGACGATCAGATCGCCGCCGTATTTGTGGTGCGCGGCAAGGATGTTGAGCGCGCGGTCGGCCCCGAGCGAGGAGGGCTGATCGACATCGATATCGAAGCGCCAGCGCGCCGCGCCCTGCCCTGCAAACAGCGGGGTGATGCCGAAATATTTCTGGCACAGCACGGTCAGGTTGTGGTCGGCCCGCGGCACCACGGAAGCGACGATGATCTGCGTGATATCCGAGCGTTCCAGCCCTTCGATCTTGAGCAGCTGGAGCAGCCACACCGCATATTCATCGCCCGTGCGGCGCGGATCGGTGGCGATGCGCCAGCGCGCACGGATCGAATGGCGCCCCTCCTCGTCATAGGTGAACAGGGCGAAGACGACATTGGTGTTACCGACATCGGCGGCGAGCAACATGGATCGTGGTCCTTCTGTCAGGATATGTCACCGGCGCGAATGACACGTTCGCTGCCATCCGCCAAGCGCAGCCGCAATCCGCCGTCGCTTTCATCGAGCCCGGCAAAGCTGCCGGTGAGCACCGAGCCATCGGTATCGTGGACCGTGACGGGCGAGCCTGCGGCGTGGATCGAGCCGCCGAGAAAGGCGTGAAGGGTCGCGGCAAGGCCATAGGTGCGCCACGCTTCGAGCCGCCGGTCGAAGGCGGCAGCAAGGCTGGCAGCGAAACCTTCGAGCTCAGCCGGCAGGGCGATATCGGCAATCGCGGCGGTCTTGCGGTCAGGCAGTTGCGGGGCGCGTGCGAGGTTCACGCCGATGCCCACGACGATGTGCCCGCGCACCATTTCCAAGAGGATGCCCGAGAGCTTGCCGCCATCCAGCATCACGTCATTGGGCCATTTGAGCGCCGGAGCGACGTCATCCGGCAGCACCCCGGCCACTGCATCGCGCACCGCGAGTGCGGCCACGAAGCTGAGTGTGGCAGGCGGCGGCGCGCCCTCTCCCAGCTGCACCGCGGTCGATCCCATGAAATTGCCCGCGCCGTCGAACCATTCACGACCCTGTCGTCCGCGCCCTGCGGTCTGGCGGCGGGCGACGAGCCATGTCCCTTCCGCCCAGCCCTCGCCCGAGCGGATCGCGGCAGCCAGATCGGCGTTGGTCGACCCGGTCTCCTCGACCAGCGTGATGACCTGGGGGCCGTTCAAACCGCGAGGAACAGCGAGGCTGCGGCCTTGTCGGCCAGATCGGTCAGCGAGGGGGTGAGGAGATAGCCCAGCGGCGAGATGATCAGCGCGGTAAGACCGAGCAGCGCCCAGTGCCCTGCCCCGCTCTTGCCGGTGACGACGCCCGCTGGCTCGTCAAAGAACATCACCTTGACGAACTTGATGTAGTAGAACGCACCGATCACGCTAGCCGCGATGGCGATCGCGCCAAAGGCAACCAGCCCGGCCTCGATGGTCGCCTGAAACACCACGAACTTGCTGTAGAAGCCGAGCAGCGGCGGAATACCGGCCAGGCTGAACATGAACAGCAGCAGCGCCCAGGCAATCGCCGGACGGGTGACCGAAAGCCCGCGGATATCGGCGAAGGTTTCAAACAGCGCGCCCTCCTCGTCCCGCAGCATCAGCAGCGCGACAAAGCTGCCAAGGCTCATGGCGACATAGATGAACAGGTAGACGAGCATGGCGCTCGCCCCGTCCTGATTGGCAACCGCAAGGCCCAGCAGGATGAAGCCGATATTGTTGATCGAGGAATAGGCCAGCAGGCGCTTCAGGTTCTCCTGACCGATGGCTCCCAGCGCGCCGAAGACGATCGAAGCCAAGGCGGTGAACATCACGATCTGCTGCCACGCGGCAACCTGCGCCCCGAACACCTCGAACACCACCCGCGCGGTGAGCGCCACGGCAGCAACCTTCGGTGCGGTGGCAAAGAAGGCGGTGACCGGCGTCGGCGCGCCTTCATAGACGTCCGGCGTCCACATGTGGAACGGCACGGCGCTGATCTTGAAGGCAAGGCCTGCGAGCACGAAGATCAGGCCGAACAGCGGGCCATAGGCGAGCTCGCCGGTCAGTCCGCTACGCACAGCGGCAAAGCCGGTGCCGCCGGTAAAGCCATAGAGCAGGCTCATCCCGTAAAGCAGGATCCCCGAAGCAAGCGCGCCGAGCACGAAATACTTCAACCCCGCCTCGCCCGAGCGCGTGTCGCGCCGCAGGATCGCCGCCAGCACATAGGCCGAAAGGCTGTTCAGCTCGAGCCCGAGATAAAGGCTCATGAAGTCGTTGGCCGAAACCATAATGCTCATGCCGACAGCGGCGAACAGGATCAGCACCGGATATTCGGCACGCATCCCGCGCTCGGTTCCGGCAGCGGCACCCGCGAAAAAGGCGGGGGCCACCACCAGCGCGCCGATGGCGGCTAGATAGATCAGCGCCTTGGCGAACAGCGCGAAGCTGTCGACCTTCAGCAGCCCGCCGAAAGCCAGAGTCGCCGGGCCATCGGTGCCAAGGTGCAGTCCGGGGACCAGCATCAGCCCCGCCCCGAACAGTGCGGCAGCCCCGGCAATTGCGATCAGGCGCGCTGCCTTATCGCCGCCCCAGGCCGCGACCAGCAACAACGCAAGGCCCGCTCCGGTGAGCAGGAGTTCAGGCGCAACCAGCGCAAAGGAAGGTGCGAAATCCATCAGTGTGCGCCCTCCGTGGCGCTTTTCGTTGCATCGCCAGAATGTTCACTGCCGCCATGATGGCCCATCGCATTGGCTGCTTCGGCACGCGGCGCGCCGGGGGCGAGCTGCGCATCGGAAGCGGGTGCAGCCGCGGCGAGGCGAGCGTCCAGAAGGGCAATGTCGGCACGCATCGGCGCGAGGAAGCTTTCAGGGTATACGCCCATCCACAGCACCGCGGCAGCGATCGGCGCCATCATGATCCACTCGCGCGGAGAAATGTCGCCCATCTTCGCCGCGTCCTCATTGGTCTGCCCGCCGAAAGCCACACGGCGATAGAGGTAGAGCATATAGGCCGCGCCAAGGATGATACCCGTGGTCGAGACCAGCGCGACAAGGCTCGATGTCTGGTAGATGCCCGCCAGCGCCAGGAACTCGCCGACGAAGCCACTCGTCCCCGGCAGGCCGATGCTCGCCATGGTGAACAGCAGGAAGAACAGCGCGTAATAGGGCATGTTGATCGCAAGGCCGCCGTAGCGCGCGATCTCGCGGGTGTGCAGGCGGTCGTAGATCACGCCCACGCACAGGAACAGCGCGCCCGAGACGAGGCCGTGGGAGAGCATGATGATCATTGCCCCTTCCAGACCCTGCACGTTGAAGGCGAACAGGCCGACCGTGACGATCGCCATGTGCGCGACCGACGAATAGGCGATCAGCTTCTTCATGTCGGACTGCACCAGCGCGACCAGCGAGGTGTAGACCACCGCGACCATCGACAGCGCGAAGACCAGCCATGCGAACTGCGCGGAAGCCTCGGGGAACATCGGCAGGCTGAAGCGGATGAAGCCATAACCGCCCAGCTTCAGCAGCACGCCGGCCAGGATCACCGAGCCTGCGGTGGGTGCCTGCACGTGGGCATCGGGCAGCCAGGTGTGCATCGGCCACATCGGTACCTTCACTGCAAAGCTCGCGAAGAAGGCCAGCCACAGCCAAGTCTGCGCGCCAGCGGGGAAGCCGTATTCCATCAGCGTCGGAATGTCGGAGGTGTTTGCCTCAGCGACCATCCAGAACATCGCGATCAGCATCAGCACAGAGCCGAGCAGCGTGTAGAGAAAGAACTTGTAGCTGGCGTAGATGCGGTTGTCCCCGCCCCACACCCCGATGATCAGGTACATCGGGATGAGGCCTGCCTCGAAGAAGACGTAGAACAGGAACAGGTCCTGCGCCGCGAAGGTGCCGATCATCAGCACTTCCATTAACAGGAAGGCGGCCATGTATTCGCCGACGCGCTTCTGGATCGCGTCCCAGCTGGCAAGGATGCAGATCGGCATCAGGAAGACGCTGAGCATGATCAGCATCAGCGCAATGCCGTCGATCGCGAGCTTGTACTGGAACCCGGCGAACAGGTTCGCTTCCTCGGGGAACTGCCACTGCGGCCCGCCGATCTGGTAGTTCGACCACAGCACGATGCCGAGCACGAAGGTGACAAGCGTCGCCCCCAATGCAATCCAGCGGGCGGCATTGGCGCCTGCGAACAGGCACGCAAAGGCGCCCGCCAGCGGCACGCACATCATCAGCGACAGGATGGGAAGGCCTTCCATTACGAAGCGCGCTCCTAAAGCAGAACGTAGGTGATAGCGGCGACCAGCCCGAGCAGCATGATCAGCGCATAGGTGTAGACGTAGCCCGACTGGACCGACTTGGCCGCGACCGCACTGCGCTCGACCACCCAGGCAATACCATTGGGGCCGAAGCGGTCGATCGTGCCGATATCGCCGAACTTCCAGAAGACGCGGCCGAGAGCGAAGGCAGGCTTCACGAAGATCGCGTCATAGAGCTCGTCGAAGTACCACTTGCGGAACACGAAGTTGTGCAAGGGTCCGAAGGCGCTCACGAACTTGCCCGGCAGTTCGGGCTTGGCGATGTAGGCCAGATAGGACCCGGCCAGACCGAGCAGCATCACGGCACTCGCGGTGAGCTTCACCCACAGCGGCACGGCGTGCATCGCGTGGATCAGGCCCTCGTTGTAGAAGATCGCTTCGCCCCAGAAGGCCGGATCGTCGATGAACTGGTGGTGGAAGACAAAGCCCGCCAGCACCGCACCAAGGCCAAGGATGCCAAGCGGCAGCAGCATCGGCAGCGGGCTTTCATGCGGGTGATAGCCCGCGGTGCCGTCTTCCGATGCGTGCGCATGGTGGTGATCGTGCCCATGCGCATGGTCATCGTGGACCGCGTGCTGGATATGCTCCGACTGCTCCCACCGGGGCTTGCCCCAGAAGGTCAGGAACATCAGGCGCCAAGAGTAGAAGCTCGTCAGCAGCGCCGCGATCGCGCCGGCCCAGAAGGCGAACTGCCCCGCCCCGTTGTGGCGCGCATAGGCCGCCTCGAGGATCGCGTCCTTGGAATAGAAGCCCGCAAAGCCGAACACCCCGAGGATGCCGACCCCGGTAATCGCCAGCGTGCCCGCCATCATCGCCCAGAAGGTCAGCGGGATGTGCTTACGAAGGCCGCCATAATAGCGCATGTCCTGTTCGTGGTGCATGGCGTGGATGACCGAACCTGCGCCAAGGAACAGCAGCGCCTTGAAGAAGGCGTGGGTGAAGAGGTGGAACATCGCCGCCCCGTAAGCGCCGACGCCTGCGGCAAAGAACATGTAGCCCAACTGCGAGCAGGTCGAATAGGCGATCACCCGCTTGATGTCCCACTGGGTCGTGCCGATGGTCGCCGCGAAGAAGCAGGTGGCAGCCCCGACGATCGTGACGATGGTCAGCGCGGTCGGCGCGGTCTCGAACATCGGCGACAGGCGGCACACCATGAACACGCCCGCCGTCACCATGGTCGCGGCGTGGATCAGCGCGGAGACCGGCGTCGGGCCTTCCATCGCGTCCGGCAGCCAGGTGTGAAGGCCCAGCTGCGCCGACTTGCCCATCGCACCAATGAACAGCAGGATGCACAGGATATCCATCGTGTAGAGGCGCATGCCGACGAAGGTGATCGTGGAACCGCTCATCCCCGGAGCCGCCGCCAGGATCTCGCTGATCGAGGTGGTCTGGAACACCAGATAGGTGCCAAAGATGCCGAGCATGAAGCCAAGGTCACCCACGCGGTTGACCACGAAGGCCTTGATCGCCGCCGCGCCTGCCGAGGGCTTCTTGAACCAGAAGCCGATCAGCAGATAGGAGGCAAGGCCGACGCCTTCCCAGCCAAAGAACATCTGGACGAGGTTGTCGGCCGTCACCAGCATCAGCATCGCGAAGGTGAACAGCGAGAGATAGGCGAAGAAGCGCGGCTGATCCGGGTCTTCCTCCATGTACCCCCACGAATAGAGGTGCACGAGCGCGGAAACCGAGTTGATCACGACCAGCATGATCGCGGTCATGGTGTCGACACGCAGTGCCCAGTCGAAGGTCAGCGTGCCCGACTGCACCCACTTGAGCACCGGCACGACCTCAGCCGTCGCGGTGCCGCAAAGGAAGCCGAGAAAGATCGGCCAGCTCAGGCCAGCGGCAAGGAACAGTCCGGCCGTGGTCACGCTCTTGGCCGCGACATTGCCGATCATGCGGTTGCCGAGCCCCGCGATCAGCGAAGCCAGCAGCGGCGCGAATACGATGATGAGGATGGGATGCACGAGCCTCTTACCCCTTCATCCGGTTGATATCGTCGACCGCGATCGAGCCGCGGGTGCGGAAGTAGATCACCAGGATCGCAAGGCCGATGGCCGCTTCGGCCGCCGCCACGGTCAGCACCAGCATCGCGAAGATCTGGCCCACCAGATCCTGCATGAAGGCGCTGAAGGCGACGAGGTTGATGTTTACCGCCAGCAGAATGAGCTCGACCGCCATCAGGATGACGATCACGTTCTTGCGGTTGAGGAAGATCCCCAGCACGCCGAGCACGAACAGGATCGCGCCCACGGTGAGATAATGTTCGATGCCGATCACAGCTCGACCCCCTGCCCGACTTCCGGGTTCTTCATGACGGTTGCATCTTCCGGACGGCGACGGATCTGCTTGCCCACGTCCTGACGCGCACGCGCACCGGGCTTGGGCGGCTGGAAGGTCAGCACGATCGCGCCGATCATGGCGACCAGCAGGATGATCCCTGCGATCTCGAACAGCACGATGTAACGGCCATAGAGCAGGCCGCCCAAGGCCTCGATATTGCTGGAACCGGCCGCCTGCACAGCGTCACCCGCCGCCTTGCCGAGGGTCAACCCGCCCGCGCTATAGGCCCCCGCCGCCAGCAGCAGTTCGGCAAGCAGGATGCCTGCGATCACAAGCCCGAGCGGCGCATTGCGCGAAAAGCCTGCGCGCATCGCGGCAAAATCGATGTCGAGCATCATGACGACGAACAGGAACAGCACCGCCACCGCGCCGACATAGACAATTACCAGCAGCATCGCGATGAACTCCGCGCCCACCAGCACCATCAGGCCGGCGGCGTTGAAGAACGCCATGATCAGCCACAGCACCGAATGAACGGGGTTGCGCGCCATGACCACCATCACGGCGCTGGCGACAACAATGGTCGCGAAGAAGTAGAAGGCGATGGCCTGTATCATGATGATCCCTACCCCCCGATCCGCTCCGCCAGGAGCTCGCCAGAGGCCCGTCCTTACTAAACCCGAGTTCCGCGAGAGGGCCTTGGCAAGCAGGCCCCAAGCGGGTGTTGTTCTATTTTCGGCGCGCCCTAGCGATAGGGTGCGTCGGCTTCAAGGTTGGCCGCGATGGCCCGTTCCCACTTGTCACCATTCGCGAGCAGCTTGGCCTTGTCGTAAAGCAGCTCCTCGCGGGTTTCGGTGGCGTATTCGAAATTCGGACCTTCGACGATCGCATCGACCGGGCAGGCTTCCTGACAGAAGCCGCAATAGATGCACTTGGTCATGTCGATGTCGTAACGGGTGGTGCGGCGGCTGCCGTCCTCGCGTGGCTCGCTCTCGATGGTGATCGCCTGCGCCGGGCACACGGCCTCGCACAGCTTGCACGCGATGCAGCGTTCCTCTCCGTTGGGATAGCGCCGCAGGGCGTGTTCACCCCGGAAGCGCGGGCTCAGCGGCGACTTCTCGAAGGGGTAATTGATCGTTGCCTTGGGCTTGAAGAAATACTTCAGCGTCAAGGCGTGGGCCTTGAGGAATTCCCAGAGGGTGAACGATTTGATGAGGTGCGAAACGGTGGTCATGCGAAGTGCCCAATGGCCATGAGGTAACCGGAGGTGACGGCGACGAAGATCAGGCTCATCGGCAGGAACACCTTCCACCCGAGGCGCATCAGCTGGTCATAGCGGTAACGCGGTACGGTCGCCCAGATCCAACTGAACATGAAGAAGAAGATGAAGGTCTTGACGAGGAACCACACGATCCCCGGCACCGCGTAAAGCACCGGAATGTCGAGCGGCGGCAGCCATCCGCCCCAGAACAGCAGCGTGTTGAGCGAGCACATCAGCAGGATGTTGGCATATTCGCCGAGCCAGAACAGCGCGAAGCTCATCGAGGAATATTCGGTCTGGTAGCCTGCGACGAGCTCGCTCTCGGCCTCGGTGAGGTCGAAAGGCGCGCGCGCGGTCTCGGCCAGCGCGGAGATGAAAAACACCACCCACATCGGGAAGAGCAGCGGGTGGATCGCATAGGCGTTGATCAGCCCCAGCCCGAAGCCCTTCTGCGCGCTCACGATGCCGGAGAGGTTGAAGGTGCCGGCAAACAGCACCACGCAGACCAACACAAAGCCGATCGACACCTCGTAGGAGATCATCTGCGCCGAAGCGCGCATCGCCGAGAAGAACGGGTATTTGGAGTTCGACGCCCACCCGCTCATCACCACGCCGTAAACCCCCATCGAGGAGATCGCGAGGATGTAGAGCAGGCCGACATTGATGTCGGCAATCACCCCGCCGTCCCAGAACGGAATCACCGCCCAGGCGGCGAGCGCGACGGTGAAGGTGATGATCGGCGCAAGCAGGAAGATGCCCTTGTTCGCGGCGCTCGGAATGATCGTCTCTTGCAGGAAGACCTTGAGGCCATCCGCAAAGGACTGGAGCAGCCCGAACGGCCCGACCACGTTGGGCCCGCGCCGCAGCATGATCGCGCCCAGCACCTTGCGGTCGACATAGATCACCATGGCAACCGAGAACATGACGAGCAGCGAGACGATGACGATCGCGGCTACAGTGGCGACGGTCCAGGCCCATTCGTAAGGCAGGCCGAGCGACTGGAAGAAAGCGGTCATTCCGCGGCCTCCTTCACGTCCGCGCCGTGGAGCAATTCATCCGAACACCGCTGCATCACCTCGCTCGCGCGGGCGATGGGGTTGGTGAGGTAGAAGTCCTTGACCGGATAGCCGGCAATCTCGCCCTCGAACTTCGCACCGCTATCCGCCTTGGGGAGCGCGCCGTAATCGGCAAGGCCCTCTTCGCCCAGCGCAGGCACGGCAGCGATCATCTTGGCCTGAAGCTGTTCGAAGCTGTCGAAGCCGACGGTGACGCCCAGGCTATCTGCGAGCGCGCGCAAGATCGTCCAGTCTTCGCGCGCGTCGCCCGGGGCGTAAACCGCCTTCTCGGCGAACTGCACACGGCCTTCCGCGTTGACGTAGGTCCCGTCCTTTTCGGCGTAGGATGCGGCCGGCAGGATAATGTCGGCGTGATGCGCGCCCTTGTCGCCGTGGTGGCCGATATAGACCTTGAGGCTCTTGGCGTAGGGCGCATAGTCCATCTCGTCCGCGCCGAGGCTCAGCAGCACCTTGGGGCTCGCGGCGGCGATATCGCCCATCCCGCCCGGAAGCGTGAAGCCGAGCATCAGCGACGCCATGCGAGCGGCCGAAATGTGCAGCACGTTGAAGCCGTTCCAGCCCTCACGGACGAGGTCGAACTTGTCCACCAGCTTGAGCGCGGCCGGCAGCGCGCCCTTGGCCAGCCCCGCCGCGCCGAGGATCACCGCCGGGCGCTTGGCCGCCTTCATCGCGTCGCCCAATTCCTTGGGGATGCGGTTCAGAAGCTTAAGATCATTGCCGAGGAAGGTCGCCGGATAGGTCGGATCCCATTGCGGGCCGATCGCGAAGACCTTTGCCCCCGCCTTCACCGCCTTGCGCAGGCGGACATTGAGCAGCGCGGCTTCCCAGCGCACATTGCTGCCGATGATGAGGATCGCGTCGGCCGTCTCGATACCGGCGAAAGTGCTGTTGAAGTTCACCGCCGCGTGGTTCGACACGTCATAAGTCATGCCGGTCTGGCGCGCTTCGGTGAGCTGCGATCCGCAGGCATTGACCAGCGTCTTGGCCGCGAACATCGTTTCCGCATCGAGCAGATCGCCCGCCACGGCCGCGATGCTGGCCTTGTCCTTGCCGAGCGCGCCCGCGATCAGGCCGAAAGCCTCGGTCCATTCTGCCGGTTGCAGCTTGCCGTCACGGCGCACCCAGACGCGGTCCAAGCGGCGTTTGGTCAACCCGTCGACCTGATAGCGGCCCTTGTCCGACAGCCACTCCTCGTTGACGTCGTCATTGATGCGCGGCAACGCGCGCATGACTTCGCGACCCTTGGAGTGGAGCGTGATATTGGCGCCCACCGCGTCCGAAACGTCGATGCTGAGCGTCTTCTTCAGCTCCCACGGCCGCGCCTCGAAGGCGTACGGGCGAGACGTCAGCGCGCCGACCGGGCACAGGTCGATCACATTCGCCGAAAGCTCGTGCGCCGCCGCCTGTTCCAGATAGGTGGTGATCTGCATATCCTCGCCGCGATAGAGCGCGCCGATCTCGTCCACCCCGGCGATCTCTTCCGAGAAGCGCACGCAGCGGGTGCAGTGGATGCAGCGGGTCATGATCGTCTTGATCAGCGGGCCCATGTACTTCTCGGTCACCGCGCGCTTGTTCTCGTGATAGCGCGACCCGCCGCGGCCATAGGCCACCGCCTGATCCTGCAAGTCGCACTCGCCGCCCTGATCGCAGATCGGGCAATCGAGCGGGTGGTTGATGAGCAGGAACTCCATCACCCCTTCGCGGGCCTTCTTGACCATCGGGCTGTCAGTGCGGATTTCCTGACCCTCGGCAGCCGGCAGCGCGCAGGAGGCCTGCGGCTTGGGCGGCCCGGGCTTCACCTCGACCAGACACATGCGGCAATTGCCCGCGATGCTCAGGCGCTCGTGATAGCAGAAGCGCGGGATTTCCTTGCCCGCCAGCTCGCACGCCTGCAGCACAGTCGCGCCCGCCGGGACCTCGATTTCCTGACCGTCTACGGTGACCTTGGGCATTACTCGGCTGCCTCTTGGAATTGCGCGTTATGTTCGTTGATCCGCCGCTCAAGCTCGGGGCGGAAGTGGCGGATGAGGCCCTGGATCGGCCACGCGGCGGCATCGCCGAGCGCGCAGATGGTATGGCCTTCGACCTGCTTGGTGACTTCCTGCAGCATGTCGATTTCCTCGATCGCGGCGTCACCGGTGCGCAGGCGCTCCATCATGCGCCACATCCAGCCCGTGCCTTCGCGGCAGGGGGTGCACTGACCGCAGCTTTCGTGCTTGTAGAAGTAGCTGAGGCGGCTGATCGCGCGGACGATGTCGGTCGACTTGTCCATGACGATGACCGCTGCCGTGCCGAGGCCCGAGCCCAGTTCCTTCAGCCCGTCGAAATCCATCGGGGCGTTGCGGATCTGCGCGGCGGGAACGAGCGGCACGGATGAACCGCCCGGGATCACCGCCAGCAGATTGTCCCACCCGCCGCGAATGCCGCCGCAGTGCTTCTCGATCAGCTCTTCAAAGCTGATGCTCATCGCCTCTTCGACGACGCAGGGCTTGTTCACGTGGCCGCTGATCTGGAACAGCTTGGTGCCCTTGTTGTTCTCGCGCCCGAAGCTCGAGAACCACGCAGCGCCGCGCCGCAAGATCGTCGGTGCGACTGCGATGCTCTCGACATTGTTGACCGTGGTCGGGCAGCCATAGAGACCCGCGCCCGCCGGGAACGGGGGCTTGAGGCGCGGCTGGCCCTTCTTGCCTTCGAGGCTTTCGATCATCGCGGTCTCTTCGCCGCAGATGTATGCGCCCGCGCCGCGGTGCATGAAGACGTCGAAATCATAGCCCGAACCGCAGGCGTTCTTGCCGATCAGGCCTGCGTCATAGGCCTCGGAAATCGCCTTCTGGAGCGTCTCGGCCTCGCGGATATATTCGCCGCGGATGTAGATATAGGCCGCGCGCGCCCGCATCGCGTAGCCCGCGACCAGCGCGCCTTCGATCAGCTTGTGCGGATCGTGGCGGATGATCTCGCGGTCCTTGCAGGAACCGGGTTCGGATTCGTCGGCATTGATGACGAGGAAGCTCGGGCGACCATCGCGCGATTCCTTGGGCATGAACGACCACTTGAGGCCGGTCGGGAAGCCCGCCCCGCCGCGCCCGCGCAGACCGCTCGCCTTGATCTCTTCGATAATCGCGTCCTGCCCGCGTGCGAGCAGCGCCTTGGTGTTGTCCCAATCACCGCGCGCCTGCGCTGCCTTCAGCCCCCAGTCCTGGAAGCCGTAGAGGTTCGTGAAGATGCGATCCTTATCGCCAAGCATCACTGCATTCCCTTGTTCTTGGCGCGCTTCAGCCGCACCAGCGAAATCACCTGAAACACGAGGCCGAGGCCCATGATCATCACGCCCATCTCGTATGGCCCGGTCGCAGTCAGCACCGCGCCAAGCGCAAAGCCGGTGAGGCCGAGGATCGCGAACAGGAGCGTGAGCGGGTTCATCCGATCACCCCTGTGCTGTAGAGCGCGTAAAGCACGCCGATAATCAGCAGGATCACACCCACGCGCACGAGCCCCATCAGCACCTTGTAGGCGATGAAGGCGAGCACGAGTGCGCCGAGGATGGATCCGATCGCGGTCACCTTACCATTCACCCCGGTAATCGTGGTTGGCACCCACCATCGCCGTGAGCGTGGTTGGCCCGCCCGAAGGCTCGGAGGTGTGACGGCCCGGCTCCTGCGTGCCGGCCTTGGGCGTCTGCCCGGTAGCCAGCGCATCGAGTACCGCATCGAGGCGTTCGGGCGTCAGGTCTTCGTAATTGTCGTCGTTGATCTGGACCATCGGCGCGGTGGCGCAATTGCCCATGCATTCGACCTCGGTGAGGGTCCACAAGCCATCGGCCGAGATCCCGCCCTTCACCATGCCGCGCTTCTTGCAGGCGGACATGATCTCGTCCGAGCCGCGCAGCATGCAGGGGGTGGTGCCGCACACCTGCACGTGGAATTTGCCGACGGGCTTCAGGTTATACATGAAGTAGAAGCTGGCGACTTCGAGCACGCGGATCACCGGCATGTCGAGATAGGCCGCGACATATTCGATCACCGGCAGCGGCAGCCAGCCTTGCGTATCGGTCTCCGCGCCCACCTGACGCTGGGCCAGATCAAGCAGCGGCATCACCGCCGAACGCTGACGCCCCTCGGGATACTTGGCGATATGCCAGTCGGCGGTTGTCTTGTTCTCCGGCGTCCACGCGAAGCCGCCCCAGCGGGCGCGCTGTTCGGGGGTGTCGGGAGCGGGGGTGCGGTCAGCCATTGTTTTTCTCATCTCCGAACACGCGCTCGGCATGTTCGCGCTCAAGATGTTTGCGGTCGGCACGCGCAGCAATCCAGAGGATGCCGGCCCAGAAGACCAGCACACCGAGGGCCGCTGCGATGCCGTAGATCGCGATCACCGGTCACACTCTCCGAACACCACGTCGATCGCGCCGAGAATGGCGGTCGCATCGGGCAGCATGTGGCCGCGGCTCATGAAGTCCATCGCCTGAAGGTGCGAGAAGGCGGTGGGGCGGATCTTGCAGCGGTAGGGCTTGTTGGTGCCGTCGCTGACGAGATAGACGCCGAATTCGCCCTTGGGGCTTTCGGTCGCCACGTAAACCTCGCCCGCGGGGACGTGGAAGCCTTCGGTGTAGAGCTTGAAGTGGTGGATCAGGCTTTCCATCGACTGCTTCATCTCAGCCCGCTTGGGCGGGGAGACCTTGCCATCGGTGCTGGCGATCGGGCCTTGCGGCATGTCGCGCAGACACTGCTTGATGATCTTCGCGCTCTCGTAGACTTCCTTCACGCGCACTATAAAGCGGTCATAGCAGTCGGAATTGGTGCCGACCGGAATGTCGAACTCCATCCGGTCATAGACCTCGTAGGGCTGGCTCTTGCGCAGGTCCCACGGAATGCCGGCAGCGCGGATCATCGGGCCGCTGAAGCCCCAGGCCACAGCGTCCTCGCGGCTCACCACCGCGATATCGACATTGCGCTGCTTGAAGATGCGATTGTCGATCACGAGGCTCATCGCGTCGCCGAACAGCTGCGGCAGGCGGTTGTCGAGCCAGTCGCCGATATCCACCAGCAGCTTTTCCGGCACGTCCTGATGCACGCCGCCCGGTCGGAACCAGGCCGAGTGCATGCGCGCGCCCGAAGCGCGTTCAAAGAAGTTGAGGCAATCCTCGCGCAGCTCGAACACCCACAGGTTGGGCGTCATCGCGCCCACGTCCATCACATGCGCGCCGATGTTGAGCATGTGGTTGCAGATACGGGTCAGCTCGGCGAACAGCACGCGCAGATATTGCGCGCGGATCGGCACTTCGAGGTTCAGCAGCTTCTCGATGGCGAGCACATAGGAGTGCTCCATGCACAGCGGCGAACAGTAATCGAGCCGGTCGAAGTACGGCAGCGCCTGCAGATAGGTCTTGTGCTCGATCAGCTTTTCGGTGCCGCGGTGGAGTAGGCCGACATGGGGATCGATGCGTTCGATCACCTCGCCGTCCAATTCCATCACCATGCGCAGCACGCCGTGCGCGGCCGGGTGCTGGGGGCCGAAATTGATCGTGTAGTTGGAGATCACCTCACCGGTGGTGGTGAGCGATTCTTCGCGGATCATGCTCATTTCTTGGCATCTCCTTCCGGCTTGGGAGGAGCTTTCTCGTCACCCGGAAGCACGTAATCGGCACCTTCCCACGGGGACAGGAAATCGAAGCTGCGCATTTCCTGCGCGAGCTCGACCGGTTCATAGACCACCCGCTTTTCCTCTTCGGAATAGCGCAGTTCGGTATAGCCGGTGAGCGGGAAGTCCTTGCGGAAGGGGTGGCCTTCAAAGCCGTAATCGGTGAGGATCCGGCGCAGGTCCGGGTTGCCCGCAAAGGTCACGCCGTAAAGATCGAAAACCTCGCGCTCCAGCCAGCCCGCATTGGGCCACAGCGTGGTGACGGTGGGCACCGGCATATCTTCAGAGGCCGAGCACTTCACCATCACGCGGTGGTTCTTGGTCAGGCTCTGGAGCATGTAGACGACTTCAAAGCGCTCGCTGCGCGCCGGATAGTCGACGCCAGCGATCTCCATCAGCTGCTGGTACTGGTGATCGTCACGAAGGATTTCGAGCACGCGGGCAACCGCATCGCGCTCGACGCGGAAGATCACCTCGCCATGCGCTTCGACAGCCTCGATCAGCCAGACCGAGATGGTCTCCGATACGGCGTCGATCACGCCTTCGTTGGAAGCGAACCTGGGGGCGGAATGAACAAAGGTCATGGTCCGGGCGCCCTTACCTTTCGATCGTGCCGACGCGGCGGATCTTCTGCTGCAACTGCATCACGCCGTAGAGCAGCGCCTCGGCGGTCGGCGGGCAGCCGGGGACGTAAATGTCGACCGGCACGATGCGGTCGCAGCCGCGCACCACCGAATAGCTGTAGTGATAATAGCCGCCGCCATTGGCGCAGCTGCCCATCGAGATGACGTATTTGGGATCCGACATCTGGTCGTAGACCTTGCGCAGCGCCGGGGCCATCTTGTTGCACAGCGTGCCCGCCACGATCATTACGTCCGACTGGCGCGGCGAGGCGCGCGGGGCGATGCCGAAGCGCTCCATGTCGTAGCGCGGCATGTTGACGTGGATCATCTCGACCGCGCAGCAGGCGAGCCCGAAGGTCATCCACCACAGCGAGCCGGTGCGCGCCCACTGGAACAGCTCCTCGGTCGAGGTGACGAGGAAGCCCTTGTCGTTGACCTCGCTCTGGAGCGAATTGAAGAAATCGGCGTCAGGCTGGCGCACGACGCCCGCAGCGGAATTGGCCGCAGTGATGGTCGCGTTGGCAGCAATCGTTGCTGCGCTCGCGGCTGTGATGCTTGCGTTGCTCATTCCCAGTCCAACGCCCCCTTCTTCCATTCGTAAGCAAGGCCTACCGCGAGGATGAACAGGAACACCATCATGCCGCCCCAACCGGTCCAACCCGTCTGATCGAGACTCACCGCCCAGGGAAACAGGAAGGCTGCTTCGAGATCGAAGACGATGAAGCTGATCGCGACGAGATAGAAGCGCACGTCGAACTGGCTGCGCGCGTCCTCGAAGGCGGGGAAGCCGCATTCATATTCGGACAGCTTCTCGGCATTGGGGTTGTGGGCGCCGGTCAGACGCGACACCGCCATCGGCGCGAACACAAAAAGCACCGAAAGCCCGAAGGCAATCAGAATGAACAACAGTATCGGAAGATACTGGCTGAGATCGATCACGGCGATGTCCAAGCTATTAATCCCGTCGGTCGCCCTAAGCCTGTCGCGCGCACCGCGCAAGCCTGCGACTCGGGCAAAACCCCTTAGAGATGTTGCATGAAATCGAACAGTCGTTGCGGTGAAAGATTCGCAGAAGCTTGGCGCTGCTTACAGACCAAGCGGCAAACGGCGGATTTGCGTCGGCAAGGCGGGCAAATCAGGCTTCGGCGCACCCTTTTCGAACCGCTCCCACTGCCCGTTGCCTACGTAGTAAAGCGCGCCGTCAGCAACACTCCCGCCGAGCGGTTCGGTCCAGTCGGGATGCGCCTGTTCCAGCGTGCGGTGGCCGACAATGTGCGTGCCATCATCCGATAGACGCAGCGCGATGATCCGCATCGGAGAGGTGCCGTTCTGCACCGCGACCAGCTCGTCGCCGTACCGCCACAAGCCATCGATCCCGTCGAGCGCAATCGGCACGTCGCTCGCGAGCCGCGAGGCCGCACCGGTGGCGAGGTCGATCACCGCCAGACCATAGCGGTAATCGCTGGCATAGAGCCTCTGCCCGTCCGCGCTCACCGCCAGCCCCTGCGGCGAGCGCAGGGTTCCGGGAGCGACGAGCGCGCTCAGCTCTGTCGCACCGGCAGGCGCGCGGTAGATACCGCCGCCCTCCGGGTCGCTGGCATAGACAGTGCCATCCGGTCCGGCCGCAAGATCCGACACCTTCACGCCCGGTGGCGCAGCGATCCGGCGCGGATTGCCGAAATCGCCGGTGACCTCGAATATCCCCGTAAATCCTCCCAAATTGCCGGACGAGCCATCGATATCGGCCGAGGCGATCCAGCCCCTGCTGGAGTCGGCAGCCGACGCGATACCCGAAAGGGACTGAGCGCCTGTGATGGGAAACGCGGTCCATTCTGCACCGCCGCTGCGCACAAACACCGCGCGGCGGGACACCGAAGAGGCCATCGCCTCCATGCCGTTATCCGCAACAAACACCGATTCAATCAGACCCGCTTCGGCCTGCACCGTGTCGAAGATGGTGCTTGCGGCGATCACCTCGGCGGCGGGCAGAAGCAATCCGCGCGCGGCTTCGGCGTGGGCCGCGCCGATCAATTGCGGGATTTGTGCCTGCGCAGGCTGGCTGAACACATGGCCACGCTCGCGAAGCCATTCGAGGCTGGCAAGCGCCACATCGCCCTCGCCCCCGGCAAGCTGCGCATTCAGCAGCCGCAGGCGCACGCTGGTGCTGTCGGGGAAGTCGCGCGCGAGGCGCTCCAGCGCTGCCAGTTCGGTGATCTGGCCGGTCGCCGCATCGACGCTGCGCCATGGTGCAGGTCCCTGCGCCGCAAGCGGCGTCGCAAGGGCCAGCACCAGCGCAGCGGCAAGTGCCCTCATTTCATCATGCGCGCCGTAGCCTGCTCGGTCGCCTTGCCATAGGGCGGCTTCAAACCGCCCAGCTTGGCAATGTCGATCTTGGGCTGGTGATAGACCGCGCGCGCATGGCTGAATTCGCGGAAGCCTTCGATCGCGTGATAGGAGCCCATCCCTGAAGGCCCGACCCCGCCGAACGGCAGGTCTTCCATCGAGACATGGAACACCACGTCATTGGTGGTCACCCCGCCCGAGATGGTGCGGGTCAGCACGCGCTCCTGCTCGCCCTTGTCCTCACCGAAATAGTAGAGGCCAAGCGGGCGGTCATGCTCGTTGATGTAGTCGACCGCCTGATCGACCGCCTTGTAGGTCATCACCGGCAGCACGGGGCCGAAAATTTCCTCCTGCATCACCGTCATGCTGTCATCGACACCGCGCAGCACCGTCAGCGGCATCTTGCGCTGGTTGGCATTGGCGAAGTCTTCGCCCGACGGATTGACCTCGATCACCTCGGCGCCCTTGTCGCGCGCATCGGCGACGAGGCCCTGAAGCCGCTCGAAATGGCGGTCGGAGACGATCGAGGCGTAGTCGTCATTGTCGAGCACGCGCGGATACATCGCCGCTGCCGCCCCGGTCACTCCGGCGACGGCTTCATCCGCCATGTCCTCGGGCACCATCAGGTAATCAGGCGCGAGGCAGATCTGGCCGGCATTCATCATCTTGCCGATCGCGATCCGCTCGCCCGCCTTGGCGAAATCGGCGCTGCGGCCCATGATCACGGGCGACTTGCCGCCGAGTTCCAGCGTCACCGGAACGAGGTTTGCAGCCGCCGCTTGCATCACCCGACGCCCGGTCGCGGTCGAACCGGTGAAGACGAGGTGATCGAAGGGCAGCGACGAGAACGCCGCCGCGACTTCCGGCCCACCGGTGATCACCGCCACTTCTTCAGGTGCGAAATAATCGGCGGTCAGCTTGGCCATCAGCTCGCTGGTACGCTCGGTGAATTCCGACGGCTTGATCATCGCGCGGTTGCCCGCAGCCAGCACCTGCATCAGCGGCCCGAAAGCGAGCTGCACCGGGAAGTTCCACGGCGAAAGAATCCCGATCACGCCCTTCGGCTCGTAACGCACCTCGGCCTTGGCGCCGAGCAGGCCGAGCGGGAACTGGACTTTCCGCTTTTCGATCTTGGTCCAGCTATCGATGTGCTTGAGCGCATGGGCGCCCGCGCCGACCGTTGCGGCGATATCGGTGAGCATCGACTGATGCGCCGAACGGCTGCCGAAATCGGCGCTCATTGCCTTGGCAAATTCCTCGCCATGCTCCTTCACCAGTGCCATCGCGCGCTTGATGCGGTCCTTGCGCTGCGACAGCGGCTCGGGGCGCGAGGCGGTGAAGGCGGCGCGCTGGCGCGCAAGCAGGGCTTCGAGTTCTTCGCGGCGATCATCGGCCATGGCGTTCTCCCGTTCGGTCATGGATTGGTTTTGATTTGCTATCGTCTTCGCCCAAAGACTGCCGCCTGACAAGGTGCTTGCCCCCTCGCCTCGCAAGATTGCCAATGCCGCAATGCAGCATTAGAGCGTCGGCCAAACACAAGACATCGCAGGAAGGACGTCCCATGACCCAGCTCTCCCCCGCCGATCCAATCGTGATCCTCTCTTACGCGCGCACGCCGATGGGCGCGATGCAGGGCGCATTGGCCGAGGTTGCGGCGACCGATCTGGGCGCGATTGCGGTGAAGGCCGCGGTCGAGCGTGCCGGCGTCGCCGGTGCGGATATCGACCGCGCTTATATCGGCTGCGTCCTGCCCGCAGGGCTCGGTCAGGCGCCGGCCCGTCAGGCGGCGATCAAGGCTGGTCTCCCCCAGTCGGTCCAGGCCACCACCGTCAACAAGGTCTGCGGCTCGGGCATGCAGACCGTGATCATGGGCGCCGAAGCACTCGCCAGCGGCACCATAGACATGGTGGTGGCTGGCGGGATGGAGAGCATGACCAATGCGCCCTACCTTCTGAAGAAGCACCGTTCGGGCGCGCGCCTCGGCCATGACACCGCCTATGACCACATGTTCCTCGACGGTCTGGAAGACGCTTACGAGCCGGGCCGCGCGATGGGCACCTTCGCGCAGGACACCGCCAACGCCTACCAGATGACCCGCGAGGAGATGGACGCCTATGCCATCGAATCGCTCGCCCGCGCCAACCGCGCCATTGCCAGCGGGGCCTTTGCCGATGAAGTCGTGCCGGTGACGGTGGCGACCCGCGCGGGCGATATCGTGGTCGAACATGACGAAGCCCCGTCCAAGGGCCGCCCGGACAAGATCCCGCAGCTGAAGCCCGCCTTCGCCAAGGACGGCACGATCACCGCTGCCACCTCGAGTTCGATTTCGGACGGTGCCGCAGCCCTCGTGCTGACCCGCGCCAGTGTTGCCGCGGCCAAGGGCCTTGCCCCTGTCGCCCGCGTGGTTGCCGTCGCGGCCCATGCACAGGCCCCGGCCGAGTTCACCACCGCACCGATCCCCGCGATCCAGAAGGTGCTCGACCGCGCCGGCTGGAGCGTCGATGATGTCGATCTGTTCGAAGTGAACGAGGCCTTCGCCTGCGTCGCCATGTTCGCGATGCGCGATCTCGGCATTGCCCACGAGAAGATCAACGTGAACGGCGGCGGTACCGCTCTCGGTCACCCGATCGGCGCGAGCGGCGCGCGGATTGTAGTGACTCTGATTGCCGCGCTCAAGGCGCAGGGCAAGACCCGCGGCGTCGCCAGCCTGTGCATCGGCGGCGGGGAAGCCACCGCCATCGCGGTTGAACTGGTCTGAGGGTCAAACGCCAGGCGGCGGTTATTCGTCGCCCGGCAAATCCTCGACGCCCCACAGGCGGGTCCGCGCGACCCAGCCCTTGCGCCCGGCGATATCGACTTCACACCAGTCCGCCTTGCAGCCCTTGAGCTGCGCGACCACGCCGGCCTGAGCCCGCCAGCGCAGCGCCGAACCCGCTTCGGGGCCTGCGCGCACATCGGCAAGTCCGCTTCCCGTCACCAGCGCGCCGCGTTCGGGATCGAGCTGGCTGCGCGCGATCCATCCGCGATCACCCTGCGGATCCTCGACCAGTCGCCAGCCCTCGCGCACCCGCACCACCTTCACCGGCAGGCCCTTGCGCTTGTAGACCCATTCGATCGGATATTCCTCGCTCGGGCCGACGCGCATGCGCACCTCGTCATAGCGCAAGGTTGCCCAATAGGGCACCTCGCGCTCCTGCGCGCGGGCTGGCGAGCCAGCCAGCATCGCGCCGGCCAGCGCCAAAAGTCCGATTGAATTGAAAAGTCGTAATCCCATCATCATGGGATGCGATAGCGCCATGTGCGCGGGCGATTCAAGGTCCGCGTGCCGTATCCCTGCTTGACCATCACGGCCCTCACGCATTAGCCGATGGACCATGCCAGACACCCGCACCCCGCTTGAACGCCCCCGCGTTATCGTCACCCGCCATCTGGTGCCCGAAGTCGAGGCGCGGATGCGCGAATTGTTCGACGTGGTGCTCAACGAAGGCGATGTCCCGCTGACCCGCGAGCAGCTTGCCGCCGCGATGCATGATTGCGACGTGCTGGTACCGACCGTCACCGACCGGATCGATGCCGAACTGATCGCGGGCGCTGCCCCGCGCCTTGGCCTGATCGCCAATTTCGGAGCGGGGACCGAGCATATTGATCTCGCCGCCGCCGCCGCGCGAAAAATCCTTGTCACCAACACCCCCGGCGTTTTCACCGACGACACCGCCGACCTTGCCATGGCAATGATCATCGGCGTGCCGCGCCGGGTGCGCGAAGGTACGGCGCTGGTGCGGCGCGGGGAATGGACCGGCTGGACGCCTTCGGGCCTGCTCGGTCGCAAGCTTGCAGGCAAGGTGCTCGGGATCATCGGCATGGGGCGTATCGGACAAGCCGTGGCCCACCGCGCCCGCGCCTTCGGGCTGGAGATCGCCTATACCAACCGCAAGCGCCTGCCCGAGGCCTTGGAGCGCATGCTCGGTGCGCGCTATGTCGCCGATGTCGATACGCTGATGGGCGAGGCCGATATCCTCACCCTCCACTGCCCGCTGACCGAGGAGACCCGCCATCTCGTCGATGCGCGGCGGATTGCCATGATGAAGCCGGGCAGCAGCATCATCAACACCGCGCGCGGCGAGATGATCGACACCGATGCGCTGGTCGCTGCGCTGCAATCAGGGCATCTCGCGGGCGCTGGGCTTGACGTTTATCCGGACGAGCCGAACGTCGACCGCCGGTTGATCGAGCACCCCAATGTCATGACCCTCCCCCACATCGGCAGCGCCACCACCGAGGGCCGCGAGGATTCTGGCCACAAGGTGATCGCCAATATCCGCATGTGGGCCGACGGCCACCGCCCGCCCGATCAGGTGCTGACGGCGCTGGTGCGCTAAACAGCCAGCGCCCGCAGAGCGGTCAATCCCCCGTCAAAATCCGCTCGACCAGCTCGCCCACGCTCGGGGTGTAGCCGTTCGAATAGAAGGGATCGGTCTTGAAGTTGTAGGCTGCGTGGCCTGCGAAGGCCAGGTTCCTGTCGGGATCGTCGCCGTGGGCAATGTCCTGCAGGGTCTTCTGGATGCAGAAGCTGCGCGGATCGGCCAAGCGGCCGGTGGTGAAGTCGTCGTGGTCCTTCCAGCTGGAAAAACCGCAATGCGACAGGCAGCCCATGCAATCCTGCTGGTCCTTGCGGATCGTCTCGCGCGCGTCGGGCGTGACGAAGACGATCGTGTCGTCGGGCGTCTTGAGCGGTTCGCTATGGCCGGCGCGCATCCACATTTCGGCGCGGGTCTTGTCTTCGGGCTTGACCCAGAAGCTGCGGGCCTTGCCGTCTTCGCCAAGCTGGACGGTGCCCTCTTCGGCGCCGCGCTTGAAGAAGGGGATCTGGCGCTCCGAACGGTGCATCAGATCATAGAGGAACGGGGTCTTCACCGCGCTCGAATAGAAACCGGTGGGCGAGAACTTGTGGAGCAGCACATCGCCCGGTTCGACCGTGCGCAGCATGTCCTTCCAGATCTGCGGGATCGGGCTTTCCTGCGTCAGCAGGGGACGGGTGCCGAACTGGAAGGCGATGGTGCCGAGCTCGGGATTGTCGATCCAGTCGTTCCAGTCGCGCAGATACCACACGCCGCCCGCCATCACGATCGGCACAGAATCGGCCACGCCCTCGGCGCGCATCACATCGCGCAGCGCTTTCACGCGCGGGTACGGATCTTCGGGCTTGGTCGGATCCTCGGCGTTGGAGAGGCCATTATGCCCGCCCGCCAGCCACGGGTCTTCATAGACCACCGCCGCCATCAGATCGGGCACCTTGTGGTAGGAACGCTTCCACAGCGCGCGGAAGGCGCGGCCGGAGCTGACGATCGGCAGGTAGCACACGTTGAAACGCGCCGCGATCTCGGCAAGCTTGTAGGGCATGCCAGCGCCGCAGGTGACGCCGGTCACCATGCCGCGGGTGTTTTCCAGCACGCCTTCGAGAACGGCCTGCGCCCCGCCCATTTCCCACAAGACGTTGATGTTGATCGCGCCCTTGCCGTTCGCGATCTCGTAGGCCTTCTTCACCTGCGTGGTCGCGCCGTCGATGGCGTAGCGGATCAGCTCCTGATGACGCTCCTCGCGGGTGCGGCCGTGATAGATCTGGGGGATGACATTGCCGTTGTCGTCATAGCTGTCGGCATTGACCGCACTGACCGTGCCGATCCCGCCCGCAGCCGCCCAGGCCCCCGAGCTTGCGTGGTTGGTTGCCGAAACACCCTTGCCGCCTTCAACCAGCGGCCAGACTTCACGCCCGCCATAGACGATCGGGCTCAATCCCTTGAACAATGAAAACTCCCTTTCGCGCCGTCCCTGTGGCGCGCATTTCGTGGTGGTGCATAGTCGCGTGAAGCCCGCGCCGCAATCTCTGAGGAAAACGTCCAGCCTAACCCATATTGCAGGGCTGGATCGCCTCCGGATCGGTGCGCGCCTTGCCGCGCGCAAAGCGGGCGAAATAGCCCTTGATGTCAGGGCGTTCGATATACTCGACCAGCACGTAGCCGACCGCCTCGAACTCGCAGAACAAGAGCGTGTGCGGCAGACCGTGGCGCCCGACGGGACTGTCGCTTTCCACCACAATGATCTGCCCTTCGGCGTTGAGCGCGGGCCACATCCGCCACAGGAAGGCGTAGGGCTCGGTCACCTCGTGATACATGTGGACCAGGAATATGCGGTCGAAGCTGTCAGCCGGAAGCTGCGGATCGTCCGGCTCGCCCAGCTTGATCGAGATGTTTTCGAGCCGCTCCTTCTCGACCCGCCGCCCGAGCCGTTGGAGCGCATCGCGGCTGATGTCCTGCGCCAGAACCCGGCCATCGCCACCGACCTTTTCAGCGAGGCGGACGGTGTAATAGCCCTCGCCCGCGCCGATGTCGGCGACTGTCATCCCTGCGCGAATTTCGGCGAGGTCCATCACGATCTGGGCCTCGTCGCGCTCGTCGCGTGCGTCCTCGTTGGCGAACTGGGTGGAGACGACCTTGGCAACCGGGCGGTCAGGCTTGGGAAACTCCATCGCGCTTTCGGGCCGCTCGGCCGTGACCGGCATCAGCTGGTCGCAGCCGGTCAGCGCCAGCGCGCCTGCCAGCAGCCATCCGCCCCGTGTCGCGCGAGCGCGGCTCATGCCTATTCGACGTCCTCGATCTCGACCGTCTCGCCCGTCACCCGCTGGGCGAGCGCGGCCGAGATGAAGGGATCGATCGAACCATCGAGCACCGCATCGGGCGAGGTCGAGACCACGCCGGTGCGCAGATCCTTGACCATCTGGTAGGGCTGCAAGACGTAGGAACGGATCTGGTGGCCCCAGCCAATATCGCTTTTGGAAGCATGCTCCGCGCTGGCAGCTTCCTCGCGGGCGCGCATCTCGGCTTCGTAAAGCCGCGCCTTCAGCATGTTCATCGCGATTTCGCGGTTCTTGTGCTGGCTGCGGTCCTGCTGGCTGGCCACCACGATCCCGCTCGGCTGGTGGGTGATGCGCACCGCCGAATCGGTGGTGTTGACGTGCTGACCGCCCGCGCCTGACGCGCGGTAGGTGTCGATCTTGAGATCGGCCGGATTGATTTCGATCTCGAAGCTGTCGTCGATCACCGGATAGACCCAGACGCTCGAAAAGCTGGTGTGGCGGCGCGCGGAGCTGTCATAAGGGCTGATGCGGACGAGGCGGTGCACACCGCTCTCGGTCT
This sequence comes from Erythrobacter sp., assembly GCF_035194505.1. Lineage (NCBI taxonomy): Bacteria > Pseudomonadati > Pseudomonadota > Alphaproteobacteria > Sphingomonadales > Erythrobacteraceae > Erythrobacter > Erythrobacter sp. The sequence continues at coordinate 657,010 of NZ_CP136573.1, forward strand.
TGGCATAGCCATAGGCATTGTCGCCCTTGATCAACAGGGTGGCCGACTTGATCCCGGCCTGCTCGCCTGCCTGATATTCGACCGTATCGACCTTGAAGCCGCGCCGCTCGGCCCAGCGGGCGTACATGCGCAGCAGCATCTCGGCCCAATCCTGGCTTTCGGTGCCGCCTGCGCCGGCGTGGATTTCGAGGTAAGTGTCGTTGCCGTCTGCCTCGCCCGAAAGCAGTGCCTGAACCTTGTCGGCATCGGCCCGGTCAGCGAGCGCGGCGAGCGTCGCCAGGCCATCCTCGACGATCGCTTCCTCGCCCTCGGCCTCGCCCATCTCGATGAATTCGATCGCATCGGCCATTTCGGCGGCAATCTCGTTCACCGTATTGACCGCAGTTTCGAGCGTCTTCTGCTCACGGCTGATCGCCTGGGCCTGCTTGGGATTGTCCCAGAGATTCGGGTCCTGCACGCGAGCATTAAGCTCGTCGAGCCGGCGCAGCGCGCGCTCCCAGTCGAGCGACAGGCGCACCAGCGCCATCGCCGCTTCGATCCGGTTGATATATGAGTGGGCCTCGGCCCGCATGGCTGATCCTTTACTGAGCGCAAGCCCCAAAAGGGCGCGGAAATTCCGGCCCTGCGCTTAGCGCGGGCGGCGCGATTGTAAAGCGGCAGGCGGCACACCGCCCGCCCCCATCGGCTTACTTCTTGAGCGCGCGCACCGCAGCGAGGGTCTTTTCCACGTGGCCGCGATAATCGCTGTTGGAATGGACCGCGACGATCTTGCCGCTGGGCGCGATCACATAGGACGTTCGGGTGGTGAGGCCCGAAGTACCCATCGCCACGTCATAGCCGGAAATAACGCCGGGCACGGCCACGCCGACCGGAAAGGCATCGCGGCACTCCTGCTTGCTGAAGCGCTTCAGGGTCTCGATATCGTCGTTCGACATCCCGATCACGCTGGCGCCGGCCGCCTTGAACTGCGGCATGGCCTCGGCGAAGGCATTGGCTTCGAGCGTGCAGCCGCTGGTGAAGGCCTTGGGGTAGAAATAGAGCACCACTGGCCCCTTCGCGAGCGCGGCGCTGAGCGAGAAGCCGAATTCCTTGCCGGCCATCGCGGCACGCGTAGTGAAGGCAGGTGCCTTCTGGCCGACGGGCAGTTCTGCCGAGGCAGTGGTGGCGGAAAGGCCGGCAAACGCAAGAGCGGCTGCGGCGATGATGGGGGCAAGGTTTCTGGTCATGCTGTCGCAATCCTTCTGGGCGCTGCCGGTTCCCCGGCGATGCTGGGTTGTTGTCAGTCGGTGCCGCCCTGCTCTTCGGCCATGCCCGGCAGCGCGTCGGGATTGTCGTCCACCACTGCCCCAGCGGCGCTCTGGCGACCGGCCCGGATCAGTTGGAGGATCTCGTTGCGGCGCGCGGCGATCTCGTCCTGGCGGGTATAGCGCTCGGGCTCGGTATCGGGCTTGAAAGCCTCCCAGATGATCGCCGATTTGGGATCATCGGTCGGCCAGCCATCGAGCACGCGCTTGCCCGAACGCCGGTCCACCCGCACCATGCGCACGCCCTGCGGCGCCACGGGGGGAAGATCGGACCATTTCGCACGGGTCTTTTCGATCAGGCTTTTGATGATCGGCGCTGAGATCGTGCCGCCAAAGGCATAGCCGCCCATATTGCGCGGCTGGTCAAAGCCGACATAGGCGCCCGCGATCATTTGCTGGGTGCCGCCGATGAACCACACGTCCTTGGGGCCGGTGGTGGTGCCGGTCTTGCCGAATAGCGGCAGGCCCAGCGGATTGAGCACGGTCGCCGTCCCGCGGCTGACCGCGCCGCGCAGCATGTGCATCACCTGAAAGGCGGTGCGCGCATCCATCGCCTGCGTGCCCTTGAGCCCGAGGCGCGGCATCGGCTTGCCGTCCCATTTCGCCATGCTGCAACCGCGGCATTCACGCATGTCGGCCCGCCACAGCACCTTGCCACGCCGGTCCTGCACATAGTCGATGACGGTGGGCTGGTTCAGGCGTCCGTGATTGGCGAGCGCGGAATAGGCGGCGACCATCTTGGACAGCGTCGTCTCGCCCGCGCCGAGAGCCGTCGAGGGATAGGGATCGAACTTGCCGATGCCGAGCTTGGCGATCGCGCTCACAACATTGGGCATTCCGGCGCTCATGCCGATCTGCACGGTCATGATGTTCTGCGACTGCTCAAGCCCGTAGCGCATCGGATGCTGCCCGCCGCCGCCCGGTCCGCCGCGGATGCACTTCTCGCCGAGATTGGCACCCTGATAATAGCAGAAGCGCGAGTTATCGATCTGGGTCGAAGGGGTCATCCCATTGTCGAGCCCGGTGGCGTAGACAAACGGCTTGATGGTCGAACCCGGCTGACGCATCGCCTGCGTGGCGCGGTTGAAATCGGACAGGCGGTTGTCGAACCCGCCCTGCATCGCCAGCACACGGCCATATTGCGCGTTCTGGACGACCAGCGCGCCCTGCGCCTCGGGGATGGTGCGGACATTCCAGCCATTACCCGAAGGGCTCGCGGCGATGACATGACCTGTCTTCAGCGCGTCGGGCAATCCATAGAGCGGCGCTTCGTTGCCATCGGCAAAACCGATCCGTGCCGATGTGCCGCTGCGGCTGGTGACGACGCCGATCTTCCAGTCGCGATAGCTTATGCCAAGCGGCGAGGATTGCAGCTGGCTTGCCCAATTGCCCTCGCGCACATCGATGGTGGCGATCGGCTTGGTCCAGGCGCGTCCGCCGTGATAGCGCAGCAAGCCTTCGCGCAGCGCGTCGCGCGCGGCTAGCTGGATCTGCGGATCGAGGCTGGTGCGCACCCACAGGCCACCGGCATAGACCGAATTCGCCCCGTCCTCGGCATTCTCGCCAAAACGCTCGATCAGCTCGCGGCGGACTTCCTCAAGGAAATAGCCCGCATCGACGCTGCGTTCGCGCCGCTGGGTGACAATGCCGAGCGGCTTGGCGGCCGCTGCACGGCGCTCGGAGCCGGTGATGAAGCCGTTGGCTTCCATCTGGTTCAGCACGAAATTGCGGCGTTCAAGCGCGGCCTGCTCCTGCCCTTTGCGGCCATAGCGCTCGGGCGCCTTCGGCAGGATCGCAAGGAAGGCCATCTCGTGCAGTTCGAGATCATCGACATCCTTGTCGAAATAGGCGCGCGATGCGGCCTGCACCCCGAAAGAGCGCCGCCCGAGCGGGATCTCGTTCAGATAGAGTTCGAGGATTTCCTGCTTGGTCAGGACCTGTTCGATGCGCCCGGCGAGGATCATTTCCTTCAACTTGCGGGTGACCGAATATTCGTCCCCCAGCAGAAGATTCTTGGCGACCTGCTGGGTGATCGTCGAACCGCCCACCGCACGCTCGCCGGTGCCGGCCTTGCGGGCATAGTCGAACACCGCATTGGCCGTGCCGAGGAAATCGACCCCGCCGTGGCTGAAGAAGGTCTTGTCCTCGGCAGCGAGATAGGCCTCGATCAGCTTCTGCGGGAAATCGGCATATTGCAGCTGCACGCGCCGCTCGCGCGCATAGGAATGGACGATCCCGCCGTCATAGCCGCGCACCTGCGTGGGTAGCGGGGTTTCGTAGGTGAGCAGCGTCTCGGCCTCGGGCAGATCGCTCGCCAGCCACACGAACACCGCGATCCACAAGGCAAGGCCTGCGCCAGCAAGGCTCGCCATGATCCGGAAAAGGCGGCTTTGCGCCCATTTGCTGCGGAACCATGCCAGCGCCATGCCGATATCGCGGTTCACGCGGAAGCGCAGATAGGCCCAGGCGGATTGCGCGGGGGCGTCCTGCGGAGGGGTGGGGGTCGGCTCGGTCATGGGCGAGGCGCAACTAGCATGGGGGACTTGGCCAAGGAAAGCGGCTTTTCCGGCCTATTCTCCGCCTGCTCCATCATCGCTGGCCCGCGCGAAATAGACCCGGATCGCCTGTGCCAGCACCCCGGCCATCTGCCCCTGCCCCTGCGGCGTGGTAAGGCGCGCGCGATCGAGCTGGTTGGTGACGAACCCGCTTTCGAACAGCACCGAGGGCACATCTGGTGCACGCAGCACCGCCAGCGCAGCCGAGCGGCTCGGCTGGGGATGGAAGGCGAGCCTGCCCTCCCCCTCGCGCAGCACCAGACCGGAAAAGGCCATCGCGGCTTCCTGCGCACGCTGCTGCGACAGCCCGACCAGAATTGCGCTCACCGCCTCACTCTGCCCCTCAATAGCGATGCCATTCAACCGGTCGGCATCGTTCTCGCGCGCGGCAAAGCGGGCGGCGGCCTCGCTCGATGCGTCGTTCGACAAGGTGTAGATGCTCGCCCCGCTGACATTGTCCTGCTCGCCGGCGGAATCGGCGTGGATCGAGACAAACAGATCAGCGTCCAGCAACCGCGCGACCTCGGGCCGGTGCGGCAGCGGCAGGATGCGATCATCTTCGCGGGTCAGCGCCACGCGGATACGGCCCGAGCGCAGCAACTCATCGCGCAGCGCCAGCGCAAGAGCGAGCGTGATGTCCTTCTCCTGCACCTTGCGACCCTGCGCGTCGGACCCGATCGCCCCGGGATCGCGCCCGCCATGCCCGGCGTCGATCACCACCAGCGGCAGCGAGGGATCCTTGGGGCCGGAAATCGCGGGCAGATCGACCGGCATGTCGCCGGGCCCTAGCGGGAAATGCAGCACGTAGTCGCGCCCCAGAGCCGGCACCGGAACGCGCAAACCTGTCGCCGCCGCACCGCCCAGCAGCAGCGCGGGAACCAGCAGCACGATCAGCAGCAGGGTGCGAAAGCTCATGTCGTCTTTCGCTTACGTTCTTGCCCTGTGATAACGCAATAGAGTTGCGGGCTTTGTCCCATGCTGCTAGCAAGCTTTCACGAGAGGCTGCATCCTGATGCCATGGCATCCGAACAGCTCGCCTCTCGCACCGGGCCGCCTTCTTCTTACGGCTCCCGGTTCCAGAACAGGTTGATGTTGTGACAAGACGCTTTTCCCCGCAAATCCGTGCAGTGCGTGCTTTGCCCGCCTGCGTTGTTGCGGGCCGGAGCGCGGCCGAGCGCCGCAGTCCTGTCGCTCCAGACACGAGCTTCGCGCCTCCGGCCCATCGCGGCCCGGGCGTGACAATCCCTTCCGGTCGCCCTTCCGGGCTGGCCGGTTCATCCCACAATCGGCGTCCCCTTTTCAGCCCCTCGCGGGCAAGGCTGGACGCATGGAGACTATTCAATGGCAACGCGCATGCTGATCGATGCGCGCCACCCGGAAGAAACCCGGGTGGCGGTCCTGCAGGGCAACCGTATTGAGGAATTCGACTTTGAATCTGCCGAACACAAGCAGATCAAGGGCAATATCTATCTCGCCAAGGTAACCAGGGTCGAACCGTCGCTTCAGGCGGCGTTCGTCGATTTCGGCGGCAATCGCCACGGCTTCCTGGCCTTCAGCGAGATCCACCCCGACTACTACCAGATTCCCAAGGCAGACCGCGACGCACTGCTGGCCGAAGAGGCCGAGGCCGCCGAGGAAGAAGAGCGCCTGCGGGCCGAGGAAGAGGACGAGGGCATCTCGCCCGGCGAGGAATACGACGCCGAGGATGACAGCGGCGAAGCGCTCGCCGAAGACTTTGCCGAGAACGGCGTCGAGGAAGTCGACACTTCCGACAAGGACGATGTCGCCACCATCGAGGATGGCGCTTCGGACGAAGATGGCTCGGACGACGAGACCGGCGAGAGCGACGACTCCGCCGAAGACAGCGAGGGCGGCGAAGATCGCGGCCGTCGTGGCCGTGGCCGCCGCCGTCAGGGCAAGGGCGGTGACAAGGGTGGCCGCAGCCGCGCCAAGCAGGTAGACGAAGTGCGCGCCAAGCGCATGGCCCTGCGCCGCCGCTACAAGATCCAGGACGTGATCCAGCGCCGTCAGGTGCTGCTGGTGCAGGTCGTCAAGGAAGAGCGCGGCAACAAGGGCGCAGCGCTCACCACCTATCTCAGTCTCGCCGGCCGCTACACCGTGCTGATGCCCAACTCGTCGCATGGCGGCGGGATCAGCCGCAAGATCAGCTCGACCAGTGATCGCAAGCGCCTGAAGGAAATGGTCTCGGACCTCAAGCTCCCCAAGAGCATGGGCCTGATCGTCCGCACCGCCGGGATGAGCCGCACCAAGCCCGAGATCAAGCGCGACTTCGATTACCTCGCCCGCGTGTGGGACGAGATCCGCGAAAAGACCCTCGCCTCGGTTGCGCCCGCACTGATCCATTCGGACAGCGATCTCATCAAGCGTGCGATCCGCGACATCTACAACAAGGAAATCGAGGAAGTCGTCGTCGAGGGCGAGGAAGGCTACAAGTCAGCCAAGGCCTTCATGAAGCTGCTGATGCCCAGCCACGCAAGGCGGGTGAAAGCCTATTCCGATCCGGTGCCGCTGTTCCAGCGCTATGGCGCGGAAGACCAGCTGCGCGCGATGTATGATCCGATGGTGCAGCTGAAGTCCGGCGGTTACCTGATCATCAACCCGACCGAGGCGCTGGTCTCGATCGACATCAACTCCGGCCGCTCGACCAAGGAACACAATATCGAGCAGACTGCGCTCCACACCAACCTCGAGGCGGCGCGCGAGATCGCCCGCCAGCTGCGCCTGCGCGACATGGCGGGCCTGGTCGTGATCGACTTCATCGACATGGAGTATTCCTCCAACGTCCGTAAGGTCGAAAAGGCGATGAAGGACGCGCTCAAGAATGATCGTGCGCGCATCCAGATCGGCCGGATCAGCTCCTTCGGCCTGATGGAAATGAGCCGCCAGCGCCTGCGCACCGGCGTGCTCGAAGCCACCACCCGCCCCTGCCCGCATTGCGATGGCACGGGTCTGGTGCGCACGGCATCGTCGGCGGGCCTTTCGGCACTGCGTCTGATCGAGGACGAGGCAGCCAAGGGCAAGGGCACGCAGATCCGTCTGGCCGCGAGCACCGAGGCGGCGATCTACCTCCTCAACGAAAAGCGCGCAGACCTGGTCGAGATTGAACAGCGTTACGGCGTCACCGTGGCGGTTGTCCCCGAAGGCGAGGATGAAGGCGCGAAGATGAGCGTCTCCAGCGCCGGTCCGCGTCCAGCCCAGGCCCCGCGCTTCGATCCGATCATCGACGAGGACGAGGACGAGGAACTTCTCGAGGAAGAAGAAGCCTGGGAAGAAGAGGAAGAAGAGCGCGCCCCGCGCGAACGCCGCGAACGTCGTGACAGCGCCGAGGGCGATGATGATGGCGGCCGCAAGAAGAAGCGCCGCCGCCGTCGTGGCGGCCGCGGTCGCAATCGTCAGGATCGTGAAGACGGTGCCGAGGGCGAGGCCGACGAGATCGGTGAAGCCACCGATGGCGAGGATGAGGGCGAGGCCCGCACCGAAGCTGCAACCGGCGAGGATGGCGAAGGTCGTCCGAAGAAGCGTCGTCGTCGCGGCGGTCGCGGCCGCAAGCGTCGCGACGGCACGTACGAAGGCGCCGAAGGCGAAACCGGCGATGATAGCGCCGAAGCTGAGGTCGAAGCAGGCGAGGCTGAAGCAGCCGAAGCCGCCGCCGAAGCGCCCGCAGCCGAACCGGAAGTGGCCGAAGAGGCTCCGGCCGAAAAGCCCAAGCGCAAGCGCGCTCCGCGCAAGCCCAAGGTGACCGAAGCCGAAGCCGAAGCCGAAGCCGAGGCCGAAGCAGCTCCCGCTGCCGAAGAACCGGCTGCCGAAGTGACGGAAGAAGCGCCCGCCGAAGCCGAAAAGCCCAAGCGCAAGCGTGCGCCGCGCAAGGCGAAGGTCGCCGAGGCCGAGCCTGCCGAAGTGGCCGAAGTCTCCACCCCTGCCCCTGCGCCGGCTCCCGAAGCGGCGCAGGACGAGGGCGAGGCCAAGCCGCGCAAAGGCTGGTGGAGCCGCACTTTCGGCGAGTAGTCGCTGACATTAAAGCAACGAAAAGGGGCGGGAGCGGCAAGCCACTCCCGCCCCTTTTCATGTGCGGCTGCTCAGGCGGGCTTTCGAGCGATGCCCCACTCCATCCATCCGGCAAAGCGCGGGGCCTTGGGCGTATAGCCTTCCCCCAGCGGCTCGACGGCAAAGCCTGCCCCTGCCAACGCAGAGGTGATCGGACGGGTCAGATGGCAGCCTCCGGCAAGGTGCTTCCAGACGGGTTCGATCCGCTCCTGCCAGCGGCGCACCGATGGATCAGGCGCGCGGCCATGCTCAAGGAACAGCAGACGGCCACCGGGGCGCAGGATGCGGCGCATCTCGCGCATCACCTGTGCCGGATCATCAACCGAACACAGGGTAAAGGTGCACACCGCACAGTCGAAGCTGTCGTCGGCAAAGGGGATCGCCTCGCCCCGCCCTTGCCTGAGGTCCGCCGCCCAGCCCTTGGCCGCAGCCGCTGCGCGGGTGGCATCGAGCAGGCCCTCATGCGGGTCGATCCCGGCATAGGACGTGACCGCGCCAGCATCGTAGAATTCGTGATTGATCCCGCCGCCGCATCCGACTTCGAACACATCACCCGCAGCCTTGGGCACCACGGCGCTGCGACGCTTCATCACCTGACCCTGCGAACAGGCGCAGGTGATCAGGCGCGGCATGATATTGGCTTCGTACCAGCCCGAAAGGCCCATCCCCTGCTCTCCATTCCGGCGACCCTTGGGCGATACTAGCCCAAAGCCGCCGTGAGGAAAGCGGCTTCAGCCTGCCATCTTTGCGGCGACGGCTTTGAGGCCCGTGGCAATCCGCGCCATATCATCGGCAATGCCGGCATCGCGGGTCGCCGGATCGAGCGCGTCCCATGTAGTGAGCTGCGGCATGGAGAGGCCGACGCGCATCGTCCCACCCCAACCGCCATCCACGCGCACGCACTTGACCGGCTGGCCGAGACGGATGCCATCCAGCGCCAGCGCCTTGTGCGCGGCCTGTGCGGCATCGAAGGTTTCGAGCCCCGCCAGCCCTGACAGGTCGAGCGTCGCCAGCGTGCGCATCTCGATCGGGCTGTCACCCTCGTCGCCGCTGCCCGGGGTCACCCGTGCAAGACCAAGAGGAGCGAGCAGGTGATCGCGAAGACCGTCCTCAAAGGAGGCAATCATCGCCTCGACGCGCGGCATGGGGATCGCCTGAAAGCGTTCGATCTCGAACAGCGCCGCTTCGAGCCGCAGCGCGAGGGCGGCATTGGCACTGTCCTCGAGCCGCTCGGCTCCCGGCCAACCGGCGGGCCATTCGGCACGGCGGAAGATGCGCGCGAAACCTTCGGGCAGCGGCGCAGCGCCCGTGGTCAGCGTGCGCGGCACCAGCGCCCAGCCATTGAAGGGCGGCGCGCCGACGAATTTCGATCCGGTCATCAGTACGATCACACCGCGCGCCAGATAATCGGCAATCGCCGCGCTGGTGATACGCGCCTGGCAGGCATCGACCACGAAGGTCGCGGAATCGCCGAATTCGGCCAGCAGCGCGTCAAGATCGCCAAGCTGGGGAAGGACCAGCCCGGTCTTCGAGCCGTGGACGCAGTGCACCACGCTATGCTTGCCCGAAGCGCGGGCAGCGGCAATCCCTTCGGCCATGGCGGCGGCGATCCCGGCGCTGGCATGGGCCTCGCCATCAGGACAGCGCACCGGCACATCGACCAGCGTGATCTCGCCCATGCCGGCCACATCCTCGCCCGGCGCGACGCCTTCGGTCAGCGCGGTTTCATTGGCAAAGAAGCGGCCATGCGCGGAATGGATGCAGCCCGATCCGATCTCGTCCGCGCCCAGCAGGATGTTGTGGATGCCCGCCTGTCCGCGCCCCAGGGCCACCGCCAGCGCTACATATTCAAGATCGGTGCCCGACGGCGCGAAGACGATATCGCAGGCCTCATCAATGCCATAGGCCGCCCGGATGCGACCGCGCACATCCTCGAGCCGCGCGGCATAGCTCTGCCCCGCCCGCTCGCCCTCGGCCGCCAGCAGATGCGCGAAGGCGTCTGCGGAAATGTCGCTCACGGTCGAGGAGGAATAGGCCAGAACAGCGCGCGGATAGGGCGCGGAGAGATATTTGTTGAGCCCGCTCGCGTCATCGAGCGTGATCCGTGCATCGCCTCCGCCCGACAGCGCTGCGACCAGCGCGCGCGCATTTGCTGAGGCGTCAAACCCATCAAGCGGGCGATTGAGAGGGGGCAAGATGGCAACCTTTCGGGGGGCACAAGGCCGGCTTGGCCGCGTGTTAGAGAAACCGCTGCGCCAATAAAACCGCAAAATGCATCTGGCGCAGCTGTCCCTCGCGCACTACATGGCGCCCCTTCCTGCAAGAGGCTTGCCGAACATGACCAGCTACCCCGCCCCGCTCCGCATTCCCGAGGAAGCCAAGCAGCGGCTCAAGATCCTGTTCATCGCCAAGAACGCGCTGTGGGATGGCTCGGGCAGCGCCGAGGACGGCAACCACGCGACCTATCACGTCGAGATGCGCGAAGTGCTCAAGGGGCTCGGCCTCAACCTGAGGGTCGAGGACAAGTTCGAAGTGCTGTTTGACAAGCCCGAGGTCGATTTCGTCTTCCCGCTGCTCAACCGCGCGGGCTTCTTCAATTCGGAAATGCTCTGCCCGCTGCTCTGCGAGCGCGCCGGCCTGCCCTATCTTGGCGCAAGCCCGATCCTGCGCGGCCTCTCGGACGACAAGCATCTTGCCAAGCGCGCCGTGCGCGACGCTGGCGTGCCGACCGCACCCTGGGCAATCTACCGCCGCGGCGCGCCGATCGATCCGTCCAAGTGCCCCGAAGGCACGCGCTTCGTGGTGAAGCCCAATAATTCCTCGGCGAGCTGGGGCGTGATGGACGCGACCGACTGGCCGAGCGTCGAGAAAGCGATCCATGGCGTTCACGAGCTGGGCCATGACGCGCTGGTCGAACCCTTCATCGACGGCAGCGACGTGGAAGTGCCGGTGGTGACGATTGGCAACGAGCCGGTGATCCTGCCGATGATGATCTTCCGCCAGGCCGATCCCTCGCACCTGCGCACCTATCAGGAAAAGCGCGATCTGGTGGATCGCAGCCAGAAATACTCGCTCGATCCCTTCGAGAACCCCGCAATGATCGCCAAGATCACCGAATATACCAAGGCCGCGATGCAGGAATATCGCCCCTTCGATTACGGCCGCTTCGAATTCCGGGTGAACGAGGAAACCGGCGACATCACCTTCCTGGAACTGAACCTCAACTGCAACCTGTGGTCGCAGAAGGTGTTCGGGCGCGCGGCCAAGCTGGCCGGCTGGACGCAGGAACAGCTGATCGAGACGCTGGTGGCCGAAAGCCTCGCGCGCCACGGGCTGATCTAGGCGGGGATTTCCTCGCCGCGAAAATCGAACACCCGGCCCGAATGTTCGGGCTGCAAGCGCGACAACACGCCGAGCAAGTTGGCGGCTGCATCTTCGGGCGCGGTCAGTTGGCCTTCGGCGAGGTTCGACTGGAAGGGCTGCGAGAGCACCGAATCCACGGTCCCGGGATGCAGGCCGACGATCACGCCCTCCGGATGCGTGCGCGCCATTTCCAGCGCGAAGTTCTTCAACAGCATGTTGAGTGCGGCTTTCGACGCGCGGTAGGAATGCCACCCGCCAAGCCGGTTGTCCGAAATCGACCCGACCCGCGCCGAAAGCGCGGCAAAGCGGAACGCCCGCCCGCGCGGCATCAGCGCAAGGCAATGCTTGGCAATCAGCGCCGGGCCGATCGTGTTCAATGCCAGCACCTCCGCCATGCTTGCCGGATCAAGCCGCTTGTATGTGCGCTCAGGGCCGGTCCCGTCCGCCAGTGTCAGCACGCCGGTGGCAACGATTACCCATTCAGGCGGATCATCGCGCATCGCTTCGGCTGAGGCGGCAATGCTCGCCTCGTCGGCAAGATCGAAAGCAAATGGGCGGACGCCTGACAGCGAGGGGGCGGCGCCGCTGCGCGATCCCGCATAGATCACCTGCGTCCCGCGCGCCGCCAGTGCTTCAACCAGCGCCCGTCCGATCCCGCCGGACGCGCCGAACACCGCCGCGCTGCGCGGCCACGCCCCTGCCTCACCCGCCAATTGTCCTGTCATTGCCATCGCTGCTCAAAGCGCATCCGCGCCCGCTTGGTTCCACAAGGTGTGGCAGGCTCAACCCCTGTGCGAAATCATGCAAGATTTGGGGGTAACCGCCCGCTTGCCAGCGTCGGCAGAGCCGTTAGATAGGGTGCAAATTGCAACGCGGGATCACGTCATGGCAACCTTCACTCTTCCCAAGAATTCCAAGATCAATGCCAATGGCAAGGTCCACAAGGCCGAAGGCGGCCGGGTCAAGTCGTTCAAGATCTACCGCTACGATCCCGACAGCGGCCAGAACCCGCGCTATGACAAGTTCGAGATCAATCTCGACGAATGCGGGCCGATGGTTCTGGACGCCCTGTTCAAGATCAAGAACGAGATCGACCCGACCCTGACCTTCCGCCGTTCGTGCCGCGAGGGGATCTGCGGTTCGTGCTCGATGAACATGAACGGCAAGAACGGCCTCGCCTGCACCACCGCGATCGAGGATCTCAAGGGCGAAATCCGCATCACCCCGCTGCCGCACATGGACGTGATCAAGGACCTCGTGCCCGACTTCACCCATTTCTACGCGCAGTACGCCTCGATCCGTCCGTGGCTCCAGACTGTCAGCCCCACGCCCTCGGGCAAGGAGCGGCTGCAATCGCCCGAACAGCGTGAAAAGCTCGACGGGCTTTACGAGTGCATCCTGTGCGCCTGCTGCTCGACCTCGTGCCCGAGCTACTGGTGGAATTCGGACAAGTTCCTCGGCCCGGCGATCCTGCTCCAGGCCTATCGCTGGCTCGCTGACAGCCGCGACGAGATGACCGGCGAGCGGCTGGACGATCTGGAAGATCCGTTCCGCCTCTACCGCTGCCACACCATCATGAACTGCGCGAATGTCTGCCCCAAGGGCCTGAGCCCCGCCAAGGCGATCGCCGAAACCAAGAAGATGATGGCCGAGCGCGCGATCTGATCGGCAGCGATCAGACAGCGCCGGCGCGGCATCATGGCTGACCACCAACCGATCAACGCGCCGTTCGAGTATCGCCCGCTCGCGCCCGAGGAGTGCGGCGGCGAGGCGGACTGGTATACCTGGAACATGGTCGACCGCACCCGGTTCAACACCGCTGTGCTGGGCGAGATGCGGGTACGCCGCGAAGGCGCGCATTGCCGCTTGCGCATGTTCCCCGAGCGCCGCCACACCAACCTTGTCGACAACATCCACGGCGCGGTCACGCTCGGGCTGATCGACATCGCCCTGTTTGCCGCGATGCACATCAACGGCAGCGGCGAGGCCGGCCCGTCGGTGACGGTGGAATTGTCGACGCAGTTCGTGGGCGGCGGTGACCCCTCGCGTCCGCTCGACGCGGTCAGCGAGATCGTGCGCGAAACCGGGCGGATGCTGTTCCTGCGGGGCTTTGCGACGCAGCCGCGCGCAGATGGCGGCGAGGACATCATCGCCTCCTATTCGGGCATCGTGCGCAAGATGCGCTCGCGCGACTGACGCGCGGTGCCCGGCCTGCTCGCCCGCTATGACGCGCTGATCGCCAGCGGCGAATTGCGAGCCGATGCGGACCAGCGCGCAGCGGCGGTGAAACTGGCCGCCCTTCAGACCGAACTCGAATCCCCGCCCGCCGCATCCGGCCTGATCGGCAAGCTCTTCGGCAGCAAGCCTGCGCCGCCGCCGCGCGGTCTCTATATCTGGGGCGGGGTCGGGCGCGGCAAGTCGATGCTGATGGACCTTTTCGTCGAGACCCTCGGGATTTCGGCGAAGCGCCGCGTGCACTTCCACGCCTTCATGCTCGAAGTCGACCGCCGCATTGCCGAGGCGCGCAAGGCCCAGTTGCGCGATCCCTTGGTCGCCGTCGCGAACGATATGGCGAGCGGCCTCAAATGCCTCGCCTTTGACGAGATGGTAGTCACCAACACCGCCGACGCGGCGATCATGGGCCGCTTCTTCACCGCGCTGATGGAAGCGGGCACGGTGATCGTCACCACCTCCAACCGCCCGCCGCGCGATCTCTACACGGACGGCCTTAACCGCTCGCTCTTCCTGCCCTTCATCGATCTGGTCGAAGCGCGGATGGACGTGCTCAGCCTCAACGGCCCGACTGATTACCGGCTCGACCGGATCGGCGGGCTTGCCCTGTGGCATTCGCCGATTGGCGATGCGGCGACCGCGCAGGTGCGCGAGGCCTTCTTCCGCCTCACCGACTTCGCCCCCGAGGATGCCGCCAACGTGCCGAGCGGCGAGCTCGACCTTGGCGGCGGGCGGACCTTGCATGTGCCCAAGAGCCTCAAGGGCGTGGGGGTGTTCAGCTTCAGGAAGCTGTGCGGCGAAAACCGCGGGGCGGCGGACTATCTCGCCATTGCGCAGGCCTTTCACACGGTGATCCTCGTCGGCATCCCGATCATGGGGCCGGAAAACCGCAACGAGGCGATCCGCTTCACCAAGCTGATCGATGCGCTTTACGAGAACCGCGTGAAGCTCTTCGTCACCGCCGCCGCCGTGCCGGAGCAACTCTACCCCGCAGGCGACGGTGCCTTTGAATTCGAGCGGACCGTGAGCCGGCTCAATGAGATGCAGTCCGACACCTACATGGCGCTGGGCCACGGCGCCGAAGGCTAGGCGCTGACCCCGAGCTGTCCCAGGGACTTTTCCAGCATCAAGAGCTGCCAGAGCGTCCGCGAGTGATCCGCGCGGCCTGCGATGTGGGCTTCGGCCAGACCCGCAATCGCCTTGGGATCAAAGAACCCGGTCTGGGCAAGGCTACCCGATGCTATCCCTCGGGCAGCCCCCGCGAGCGGTCCCTTCAACCATTCGGCAATCGGCGTGACGAAGCCCTGCTTGGGCCGATAGAGAATGTCGTGCGGCAGGTAGCGTTCGAGCGACTTCTTGAGCAGGTATTTGCCGGTGCTGCCATGCACCCGCATCCCCTCGGGCAGCCTTGCGGCAAACTCGACAAGCCGGTGATCGAGCAGCGGCTCGCGCGCTTCGAGGCTCACCGCCATGCTGGTGCGATCGACCTTGGTGAGGATGTCGCCGGGCATCCAGAAGGTGAGATCGGCATATTGCGCGCGGTCGAGGCCCGAGCGGCCCGGCGCGGCGCGCATGAGCGCGATCAGCTCGTCCTCGGCGCGGAAGCCATCGAGGCTGGCCGCGAAACCATCGGAATAGAGCGCATGGCGCGCGCCCGGCAGCGTCACCGAAAGCCCGCGGGCGTATCCTTCCTCGCCGCTTTCCGCGAGCGCCAGCAAGGTCGCCTTGGCACGCAGCGGGCGCGGCGCCCAATCGGCCTTGGGCCAGACGCGCCCCAATGAACCGAACAGCGGCCGGCGCAAAGCCGCAGGCAGGACCGCGCGGGTGCGCTCCTCGTGATGGTGGAACACCTGACGGCGGTATCCGGCAAAGGCCTCGTCCGCGCCGTCACCCGACAGCGCCACTGTCACCCGCTCGCGCGCCAGCTGGCACACCCGCCATGTCGGCAGGGCCGAGGCATCGGCAAAGGGCTCGTCGAACATCCCCGCCAGGGTGTCGATGGCGGCGAAATCATCGGTGGCGACGATCCGCTCCTTATGATCCGCCCCGAACTTGGCGGCGACCTGACGGGCGTAGGAGGTCTCGTCATAGGCGGCGACATCGAATCCGATCGAACAGGTCTGCACTGGCGAAGCGCTGGCCTCGGCCATCAGCGCGACCACACCCGAGCTGTCGACCCCGCCCGAAAGGAACGCCCCCAGAGGCACATCGGCGACCATGCGCGAGCGCACGCCTTCGCGCAGCAAGTGGACAAGCTGGGCGGAGAGATCGGCCTCGCTGCCCTTCTCGCGGGCCGTAAAGTCGATGTCCCACCAGCGCTGCGGACGGCCCGGCGCCCTGCCCTGCTCCATCAGCCAGAAGTGGCCGGCGGGCAGCTTCTCGACGCCTGCAAGGATCGCATGGCTATCGGGCACATAGCCCCAGGCCATGTAGGCCTCGATTGCCTGCGGGTTCACGCGGCGGCGCAGCAACGGATGCGCCAATAGCCCCTTCAACTCCGAGGCAAAGGCGATGCTGCCATCCGAGAGGTGCGCGAGAAACAGCGGCTTCACCCCGAAGCGGTCGCGCGCGAGGAACAGCTGACGCTTTTCGCGGTCGAACAGGGCAAAAGCGAACATCCCGTCGAGGCGCTTGAGGCAATCCGGGCCCCAACGCTGCCATGCGGCAAGGATCACCTCGGTGTCGCCATTGGTGCGGAAGGTGAAGCCCGCCTGCTCAAGCTCGCGGCGCAATTCGCGGAAATTGTAGATCTCGCCGTTGAAGACGATCACCGCGCGGCCATCGGCGGCATGCATCGGCTGGGGCGATCCGGCGACGTCGATGATCGAGAGGCGGCGGTGGCCGAGGCCGACCCCGTGATCGGTCCACACCCCTGCCCCGTCAGGCCCGCGGTGAACCAATGCGTCGCACATCCGCTCGACCCGCACAGGATCGATCGGCTTGGGCGTTTCGGCATGAAATATCCCGGCAATCCCGCACATGGTGCTGTCAGGCCTAGAGCAGGCCGGCGAGCGCGGCAATCACCGCAAGGGCGATGATCGCAAAGGCAGCGCCGAGCGGGCCAAGCGCGCCGGTCTCAGCCCGCGCAAGGGCAAGGTTCGAGGTCAGATCGGCCGCACGCCAGCCATAGGTCTCCGGCTCGCGTTCAAAGAAGCGCCACGCCGCGCCCAGCAGCCCTGCAGTAATGAGCGCGAAGAACACCCAGCCATAGATGATGTGATCAAAGCTCGTCGCGCGTGTCGCACCGATGAACTGTGCGGCATAGATCGTCGCCCATGCGCGCACGCCGTTGGCGAGAATCGGCACGATGACGCACAGCGCCAAGAACACCGCGCGCCGCCGCCAGCTGGCAAAACGGGTGAAGCATACCAGCACGCCCAGCGTGACCATCGCGATCAGGAACTTCACGCCCGAACACGCCTCGGCAACGATGAACAGGCCAGCGGGCGTATCGATGTGCAGCCCCTCGACCCGCGCCGGAACCCCGCTCAGATGGGTGAGCGTCACGGCGATTTCGGCCGTGATGGCTTGCAGCGGGGGAATGATCTCGTCACCGAAGGGCACGAGGAACGCCGCCATGGCAAGCGGCAGAGCGAGCAGCACCGACGCGCGAAGGCCCAGCACGGTGACCACCGCGCCCTGCACCATGCCGACAGCGCCAGCCTGAGCGACGAGATTGATGCCCAGCGCCCGTCCCATGCTCCACAGGCCGAGCGCGGCCAGCACCAGCACCAACCCCGGCGCGAAGCTGCGCGGCGTGACCTGCGCAAGCTCATCAGCCTTGAGCAGCACAAGCCACGCAAGGATCGGCGGCATCAGCAGCAGGTGGTTATAGGTGTCGATGTTCCACCACTGGTGCAGCATCTCGGCCCACTCGCGCGCGGCCAGCAGGATCAGCGCGGCGCTCGCGAGGCCCAGCAGGCCGAGCGCCGTGCGCCACGGCCCGGGGATGGCCTGCGCCTTCCCGTCAAGCGGGAGGGTGAGCGCGGCAGGCTCAGGCGGCATGGCGCACCCCCTGCTTGGTCACGCCAATCAGATTGGCGAGCGGGGCAAGCATTGCTTCCCAGCCATGATGATCGAGCACGAACCGTCGCGCCGCAGCGCCGACGCGCGCCTGTGACGCCGGATCGGCAATCAGCCCCGCGATACGCTGCGCCATGGCGGCGGGATCTGGCGGGCACACCAGCCAGTGCTCTTCATGGCTTGCGGCAATGCCGGTCGCCGCATCGGGGGTGAGCACAACAGGCTTGGCCATGGCCATGGCTTCGAGCACCTTGTTCTGCACCCCGCGCGCGATCAGCAGCGGGGCGAGTACGGCATCGGCTGCGGCAATGAAGGGCCGCACATCGGGCACTTCGCCCCAGACGTGGACGCCCGGTGCGCCGTGATGCGCCATCAGCCTTGCCGTCGGATTGCGGCCGACCACATGGAACCTCGCGTCCGGCAGGACTTCGCGCAGCTTCGGCAGCAGCGCCTCGATCACCCACAGCGCCGCCTGTTCGTTGGGGCGGTAATCCATCTGGCCGGTAAACACGAAATGCGGCCCCGCCTGTTCGCTCAGGGCCGGATGCGGACGGGCAGCTGCCGGATCGAAGAAGTCCGCATCAATACCGTTGCCGATCACCTGCACATTGACCCGGTCCGGCGCGGTCAGGCGGCTACGATAGAGCGCAGCCTCGGCCTCCGAGATCAGGATCGTCGCATCGGCACGCTGGCCGAGGCGCTCTTCCTCTGCCGCCAGCAGCCGCGCTTCGCGGGCGTTGAGCCACACCCGCTCGCCGCCTTGCGCATAGCTGGCGAACTTCGCGCTATCGACATCGCACAGGTCGATCACCACGTGCCCTGCAAAGTCATCCGGGACATATTGCCCCATCTGGCCCGAGAACACGACAATCGCCTCGATCTGGTGGCGGGCGATGGTATCGCGCACCCAATCCTCAAGCCTGCGGCTGTGAAAGGCGGTGAGGCTCACCGGTTTGCCTGCCAGCACCGCCTCGATTCCCGCTAGCGGCAGGGGCTTGGTGCGCGGCGCGATGCAATAGCTTGCGGCGAGTTCCGCCAGCTCCGCCTCGCCCTTGCCGCCACGCCCCTCGGCAAAGCAGCCGACATGCACCGGGCCAAGCCGGACCAGACCTTTGAGCAGATGATGCGCGCGGATCCGGTCGCCGCGATCGGGCGGGAACGGCACGCGGTGGGCGAGGAACAGGATCCCTCCCATCACGCCAATCCGCGTGCGATCCACGGCCCCAAGGTGTTGGCGAGCGGCAGCGGCAGCTTCTTCCACAAGTCGATCTTGCGACTGTAGCTCGCGTCGGTCGGATCGATATTGCGGGCAGGCTGGCCGGGCGCGGTCCATCCGCCATAGGTGAGCGGCTGCGGCGCAAAGCCCCAGTTCTTCTTGAAGGCGAAAGGCCCGCTGCCCGTCTTGGAGCGCCCGAAATCGAAACGGGTCATCCCCTGTCGGCGAGCGTGAAGCATCAATTCGTAATACATCACTTCGTTGGCGCGCGCCCCCCGGGCGGCGAATACGCCGCCGCCCCAGAAGGGCATCACCGCGCCGGCGTGATAGAAGCTGAGGACACTCGCCAGCGGACGTGTCCCGTCCCACACGGTGAGGATGTCGCTGCTGTCTGGAAAGGCCTCCAGCATGGCCTTGAACAGCGAACGCGGGAAGACCGGCGTGCCGAGATTGCGCACGCTTTCGCTGAAGCAGGCATAGTGCGCGGCGAGATCGCCTGCGGCCCGCCCGATCGTGATGCGGTGGCCAAAGCCCAGACCCTTCCGCACCTCGGCGCGGGCCTTGCGCGGGATGGCGGTGAGTTCGGCCTCGTCATCGCCCGCCAGCGGCCGCTCGAACCCGCAATGCTTGTCGTCCCATGCGTCCCAATGTTCGGGGATCGGGCCGCCGCGCAGTTCGATACCGGAAAAGCCATGACGCACTGCGTGATCTTCCGCTGCGCTCGCCAAGGCCCGCTCGGCCTCGCGCCCTTCGGCAAGGATGCCGCCGCCGACGCCGAACCCGCTCGACACCAGCGCCTTGCCGAACAGTGCCGAGCGGACTTCGGTGAGCGGGAGCCAACCCGTGACCACACCAAGCCGCTCGCTGACGAGCCCGGCTGGCCGCTGTCCAGTGCCCGCCGCCACAGCGCGAAGCCATGCCGGGCGGTGAAACAGACTGCCGCCACATTCGGCGACAAAGCCCTCGATCCGGGAGACCTCGCCCGCATCGCTCCAGTCGAGCACGCGCAACTGGTGCCCGGCGCGAAGCGGCGCGTTCATTCCGCAGGCTCCCGCACCAGACCCGGGATGACCTCGGCCCGCAGGGCTTCGCGCCGTGCGATGGCATCCATCCGGCCCCATGCAAATTCGTGGACCAAATCGCTGAGCTTGCACGCCATTTTTGCAAGACCGGTATAGTGCCGGACGCGCGAGCGCAGCGGTGCAAGGCCCACGCGCGGCTGATCGGGATCGACCTCCCAGGGGTGAAAATAGAACACTGCCGGACGGCCCTCGGCGCGGTTCACCTGCCGGATCGCCCAGCGCGAAAAGCCATAGGGTAGCACCCGGAAAAAGCCGCCGCCGCCCGCCGCCACACGCCGTCCGCCAAGGATCGCGGTGGTGACCGGGATCTCGACCAGCGGCGCGCCTGCAATCGGGCGGAAGGCAAAGCGCGGGGCCTCGCGCCAGCCATAGTGATCATGCACGATCGGCGCCACGCTGGAGGAATAGGCATAGCCTTGGCTTGCCAGCACATCGAACGCCCAGGGCGTGCGGTGATCGATCGAAAAGCTCGGCGCGCGATAGCCGCTGACCGCCTGTCCGGTGCAATCCTCGAGGATCGCGCGGGCCTTGGCGATATCCTCGGCGAATTCACGGGGTGTGAAGGTGAAGACGCGCGCGTGATCATAGCCGTGGCTGGCGACTTCGTGGCCCGCATCGGCAATCCGGCGCATCATCGCCGGGTGGCGTTTGGCGACCCAGCCAAGCGTGAAGAATGTGGCGCGCACATCGGCCTCGGCAAACAGGTCGATCACCCGCGCGACATTGTCCTCGACGCGGGTGCTGATCGCGTCCCATTCGCCGCGCGCGATCACCTTCTCGAAGGCGCCGACCTGGAACCAGTCCTCGACATCGACCGAGAGGCCGTTGACGACGCGCCGGCCGGGGCCTTCGCGCAAGGGATCAACCGGAGCGTTCATGTCAGGCGGCCTGACGCGACGGGTCTTCCTCGAGCCACTCGATCAGCATGG
This sequence comes from Erythrobacter sp., assembly GCF_035194505.1. Lineage (NCBI taxonomy): Bacteria > Pseudomonadati > Pseudomonadota > Alphaproteobacteria > Sphingomonadales > Erythrobacteraceae > Erythrobacter > Erythrobacter sp. The sequence goes on from NZ_CP136573.1 coordinate 677,779, forward strand.
TCAGCACGTGGCGGAAGGATTGCTCCTGCTCTTCAAGCCGCGCTTCGATGCGTTCGAGTTCGGCGGCAAAGCGGGCCTCGGCAATCCGCACTTCCTCGGGCGAGAGCGCCTCGCCGCTGGCCGCGCGGTGCTGGCTGCCGGCAGCCTGAAGCTCGCTGATCGCTGCTTCGAGTTCGGCGGTGCGAGCATCGCGGTCGGCCAACATGGCAGCGACTTCGGCCGTAGGCAGACTGTCGCCGCTATGCGCGGGCGCAGCCACGTTCACCGGCACCGGGGCCGCGCGCAGATCGCCGCGTCCATGCGCGCCGCGGGTCTGATCGGCAGTCATTTCGGCGACCACGTCATCGAGCATCGCCAGCGTCAATTCGCCGCGTTCTTCGATCGCGCCGAGCAGCAGCAGGCGGTTCATCACCTGGTTGACGCGGCGCGGGATCCCGCCGGTCTGGCGGTAGAGCGCATCGAGCAGCCCTTCGCTCAGGCCCGGATTGCCGACCCACCCGACATGGCGCAGGCGGTGGCAGACATAGGCCTCGACCTCGCTCTCATCGAGCGCTTCGAGGTGGTGCGATGCGATGATCCGCTGGCGCAGCTGCTCCAGCCCCGGATGATGGGCCAGCGTGCGGCGGAACTCGGGCTGGCCGAGCAGCAGGCTTTGCAGCAGCGGGTGCGAGCCGAGCTGGAAGTTCGACAGCATCCGCAGCTCTTCGAGCGCGGCGAGATCAAGGTTCTGGCATTCGTCCACCACCAGCAGGCAGCGCCGTCCGGCACGGGCCTCGTCCTGCAAGAAGCGTTCGATCGCGCCCAATGCGCCGGCCTTGTCATGCCCTTCGACCGCAAGCCCGAAGGCCTGCGCCACGACATGGACCAGCTCGGCACCGTCAAGCGCGCTGGTGACAACCTGCGCGACGGTGAGCGCCGAAGGGTCGATCCGCTCCATCAGATGGGCGACCAGAGTCGATTTGCCCGCGCCCACCTCGCCGGTGATGACGATGAAGCCCTCACCCTGTCCGAGGCCATAGCCCAGATAGCTCATCGCCTTCTTGTGGCTGACGCTTTCGAAATAGAATTGCGGATCGGGCGTCAGCTGGAACGGGCGTGCCGCAAAGCCATAGAATTGTTCGTACATGAGCGTCTCGCTCCCCAATCAGAAATCGTAGCGCAGGCCGACAAGCGCGGTCGCAAAGGCAAAGTCCTCGGCGGTGAAATCGCTGTCAAAATAGTCGAAGGCGATCGCCGCACGGGCGGTGAGGCGGCGGGTCAACGACTGGTTATAGGCCGCAGAGCCGCCGACAGCGGTAACGTCGCCATTGGCATTGGCGCTGTCGAACCAGTTCACATAGGCATTGGTGGTGAGGTTGGCGTTCTGCCCGATCTGCCGGGTGAGGCCGCCGACCACGTAGTAGCTCTCGTCGGTCAGCCCATCGAGCGCGGCGAGCGCGGTGCCGGGCGCCGCGATGAAGGTGCGCCGGTCATAGCCTGCGCCCAGTGCTGCCGTGGTGCGGCCGACCTGCCGCTGCCACGAGGCACGCACGCCGCGACCGCGGAAGGCAGCCGAGCGCACCGAGCCGAGCCCGCCGATCTGCGCCTGTCCCTCGGTTCCGTTGACCAGTCCGCCGAAATCACCCGTCACCGGATTGCGGATCGCCTCGAAGTCGCTCGAAAGGCCCGCCAGCGAATTGTTGAGCAACCCGCCGAAGCCCGTCACCCCGTCATAGACGCTGAGCGCAAAGGCGCTGCGCTGGCTCGGGGCATAGGTGAAGGTGCCGTAATAGGTGGTGGAATCATAGCGATGCCCGACACGCGCCTCGAGCGAGGTGCGCGAGGAGGGGCGCCACATCACGCCCACATCCCACAGCAGCCCGTCGACATCGAAAGCGAGGATGCGCGGCGAAGCGGGATCGGTGACAAGGCGGCCATCGGCCCCCACCACCGGATCGCCATTGGCATCGCGCAGCGCGTCGCGGCTGGAAATCTCGACATTCTCGTAGCCGATCCCGCCGACCAGCGCGACCGAGGGGCTGACCGGCACGGTGATGTCGGCGCGCGCGTAAAGATCGCGCACGCGCTGGTCCAGGTTGGAAATGTCTTCCTGAAAGCCCCCGGCGGTGACCGCAAGGCCCACGGGGAGCACGGTGTCCGGACGGAAGCCCGCGCGCACCTGCCCGAGATAGGTCACGCTGTCGTCAAACACGTCGACCGGCTGGCCCGCAGCATTGGTCAGCACCGCGTCGTTCTCGAAGCGGTTATAGCCCACGCGGCCCACGCCCTGCACGTCGACATCGCCGACACGGGTGTTGAGGCTCGGCCCGGCATAGGCGCTGTAGAAACGGCTTTCGGCATCCTCGCGCACCAGCGGGTTGGCGGTGGTGCCGCCGCCGCCATCGACCCGCGTGCGCGCGGCCAGACCGCCCGCCTCGAAGCTCAGCGCATTGGGAATGATCGCCAGCGTGCCGCGTGCGACGCCGCTGATGGTGTCGGTATCGACACTGTCATTGCCATAGCCGATATTGCGCTCGTAGCGCAGCGAGACCGCCGCGCCGCTGTTGCGGCCCTGGACATTGATGTCGACCCCGACCGCAATCGTGGTGAAGGTCAGCACGTCATCGCCGGGCGACAATTCGGCCGAAAGCACCTGCCCGACTTCGATATAGGGCTGGACGACGCGGTTGGTGCGCTGGCTGCCGGCACCGCCGCCCTGCCCCTGTCCGGCACCCTGTCCTTGGGCTTGCCCTGCGCCCATCGGCTGGTTCTGCGCCCATGCCGGCGCGGCTGCGGCAAGACCCGCAAGCGCCAGCGGCATAGCAAAAATGGCTCTACGCATGGGTCTCACCCCCTCGCCCCATAGGTGCCGAAGCTGCGGCCCGAAGGGCTGTAGCGGGCGGCATTGAGGAGCAGTTTGATATCCGCGCAGGCCGAAAGCAGCTGCTGCGCATCTTCCAGCGCCGCGCGGGACGTTTCATCGGCGCGCACCACCAGCAAGGCCTGCCCGACATGCTGGGCAAGCTCGGCGGCGGCCGACGCGGCGAGCGCGGGCGGCGTGTCGAAAATCACGATCCGGTTGGGCGCGCCCTGCGTCAGCCGCTCGAGCACTTCGCCGGTGCGCGCGCTCGCCAGATATTCGGCATCGCGCGCGGTGGCCGTACCGGCGGGCAGCACGAACAGCCCTTCGATATCGGTGCTAATGACAACGCTTTCGGGCTGGATCGCGGGCTCGGCCAGCGTATCCATCAGCCCGCGGGTGGTTTCGATCCTGAGCCGGCGCGACACGCTCGGCTTGACCACGTCGGCGTCGATCAGCAGCACTTCGATATCGCGCTCGGCCGCCAGCGCAATCGCGAGGTTGGTGGCGCAATAGGTCTTGCCCTCGCCCGGATGGGGCGAGCACACGAGGATGCGGCGCGACCGGCCGCTGGCTCCGGCACGGGCATCGGCGAGCAGTTCGCGCTTGATGATGCGGAACTCCTCGAGCAGGCCGGTCACCGGATCTTCCGGCACGATCAGCCCGGCATCACGCAGATGATCGCGGTCGATGGCAGCGTGAGGCCCGCTAAAGCGCACTGCGCGCGGGGCTTCGGGTGCAGGGGCAGGTGCTGCCTGTGGCGCGGCGGCCACCGGCTGCGGGGCATACGCAGGCGCTGCGACAGGCGCAGGCGCGCGGCGCAGGCTCTCGGCGACCGGGGGCACTGCCGGTACCTTGGGCGCGCCATGGAGCGGCCCCAGCCCGAAGGTCGCATCGGCCCGTTCGAACAGCGAAGCAGGCTTGGCGCCCGCGCGATTGATCTTGCCCTGGTCGGTCATTGCGCTCTCCCCGTCCTCACGCAATCGTCCCGATCGAGACGAACTCGATGGTGACAAGGATCACGAAAATGCCCAGAAGGCCGGCACTGGCCCCGGCAAACTGCTTCATCCGCTTGGCTTCAAGCGCCCGGGCGGCATCGGAAATGGTCAGCGAGATCGAGCCGATCACCGGCAGATCGAAGGCCTTTTCCAACTGCTGCGGCGTGGCGAAGCTCGATTTGAGCTGGCTGATCGCATAGGCCGCCGCAACGCCCGCACCCAGGCCGACGATCAGCACGCCAAGCAGCAGCAGCGGGCGGTTGGGCGCGGCCGGCTTTTGCGGAACGCTGGGTGCCTGGATCACGTCGAAACGGAACTGGCTGGCCTTGTCCTCGACCTTGCCGCGCGTCTTCAGTGCCTCGCGGTCCTGCAGCAGCTTTTCGTAATTGGTCCGCAGCACGTCATAATCGCGGCTGATGCGGTTGGCTTCAGCGGCAACTGTCGGCTCGGAGGCCTGACTTGCCATCAGCGCGGCAAAGTCGCTCTGCAAGGCGGCGCGGCGGGCCTGCAGGGCATCGACGGTCGCCTGACGCTCGGTGCGGATCGCCAGCAGCGAGGCATAGGCCGGATTGGGGGTTGCACCCGCATCCTCGCCATAGGCGGCAGCCTGACGGGTGAGAAGCGTGACCTGCTTGGTCATGGCGACCACATCGGGGTGGCTATCGGTGAGCCCGCGCGAGCGCAGCTCGGCGAGCTGGGTCTGGGCCTGCATCAGTGCCGCGCGCGGCCCGGTCGCCTGCGGTCCGCCGATGATGCTGCGCGGCGTGCTCGAAAGCTGGCCAGAGATCGCGGCCAGCGCGCTCTGCGCCGCAGCGAGATCGGCATCGACGGCGCGCAGATCGGCGCGCGAGGCCTGCACCTTGCTCGACAGGCTGTCCGTGCCGCCGACCAGATCGGGAAACTGCGCCTCGAAGGCAAGGCGGCGCTGTTCGGCCGCTTCAAGCTCGCGCTTGCGCTCTTCGAGCTGGCGGTCGAGATCGCCGATCGCGGAGGAAATCCCGGCGCGGTTGCCGACCACGTGCTCTTCGCGCAGGATGTCGAGCAGCTTCTGCACCACATCGCGCGCCAGCACGGCGTTTTCGGCATCGCTCAGATCGCCGCGACCGATTTCGGCGGTGATCTCGAACAGGTTGTCCTGCTCGCTCGTCACCTTCACCTTCTTTTCGAGCTCGCCGGTCATCGCGTCGATTGCGCCGCGCTCGGTCACGCCTTCGCCAAGGCGGGTGGCGGTGATTACCTTTTCGAGGTTCTTGGCGCTCGACAGGGTCTGGCGCACGCGCATGATTTCTTCCTTGCCGTCACCGGCAATGCCGAGCTGCTTGGACAGCACGTCCTCCACGTCGACATAGACGCGGGCCTTGGATTCGTAGGTGTTGGGGATCATCGCGATCACCACCCAGCCCAGAAGGCACACGCCCCAGGCCACCGCCAGCGCAATCCAGCGGCGGTGCCATACCGACCACATGGCGGCGCGCAGATCCTCGATAAGATCGTTCATTTCGGCGCGCGCTCCGTTAGAACCGGCTTTCCGGGATGATGATCGTATCCCCCGGCATCAGCATGACGTTGGCGCTGGCATCGCCCTTGCGCACCAGATCGGACAGGCGCAGGCGATATTCGAGCTGCTTGGCGGTCTCGCGGTCCTGACGGATCAGCTTGGCGCGGTTCCCGGCGGCAAATTCGTTGAGCCCGCCAACCGCGATCATCGCATCGAGCACGGTCATGTTGGCGCGGAACGGCAGCGAGGCAGGCTGCGGCGTCGCACCGATGATGCGCACCTGCTGGGTGAAGTTGCCTTCGGGCGTGTTGACGATCACCGAGACAATCGGCTGCTCGATATATTTCGACAGCTCGCCGGCGATGTATTCCTGCAACTGGGTGGAGGTCTTGCCGACGGCGGGAATGTCCTGGACCAGCGGGATCGTCAGACGGCCATCGGGGCGCACGCGCACCTTGTCGGCCGAGAGTTCGGGGTTGCGCCACACATGGATGGTGATCTCGTCGAGCGGCCCGATGGTGTATTCCTCGGACGGCGCAATCGGAGCGTTGGCGTAGCTGGCTGAGGGCAATTCGGTGCCGGCGCCCCCGCAGCCCGCAAGCGCGAGCGGCGCCAGCAGAAGGGTGGCGAGACGGACGGGGAACAGCGATTGCAGCATTGACGAGGATCCTTGGCCATTTTTCCGCCCGACCCCGACACAGGCGGCTTGCAGGAGCGACCTGCAACCTGTGCGAGACGGGCGATGCCTGTCTTCTCGCCGGAAATGGTGAACATATTGTTAGTTATACAGCGCCAAATCGGGGCCTATCCCGCTTCGGGAAAGGCACCTTGCGGGGGTTAACATGGCCCCCGCGCGACGGCCTCAGACGAGCATTTCGGCGGCTGCACCATGCCCGAGAAATGCGGTCGGGCTGGCGCTCGCGCCATAGGCTCCGGCGCAGAACACCGCGACCAGATCGCCCACCTCGGCATGGGGCATGGCGGCATTGTCGGCCAGCCTGTCGAGCGGGGTGCATAGGCAGCCGACGATATTGACTTCCTCTGTCGCCTCGGCCCCGTAACGCGTTGCAATTGCTGAAGGATAATTGCGCCGCACAACCGTGCCGAAATTGCCCGAGGCCGCCAGCTGGTGGTGCAACCCTCCGTCCGTCACAAGATAGACCACGCCGTGGCTCTCCTTGCGGTCGATCACCCGGCACAGGTAAACCCCCGCCTCGCCCACGAGGTAGCGTCCCAGTTCGATACAGAGCGCGGATTGCGCCAGGGCATCGGGCAAATGCGCCACCCGGTCTGCCAACGCCGTGCCCACGCGGACAAGATCGAGCGGCTCGTCCCCCGGAAAATAGGGAATCCCGAAGCCCCCGCCCATGTTGAGCTTGGGACAGCCGTGGCCGATTGCTTCGGTCAACTGGGCGGCGAGATCGATGACATTGCCCTGCGCCTCAATGATCGCATCAGCGCTCAGTGCCTGACTGCCGGTGAAGATGTGGAGGCCCCGCCACTCGGCCCCGCCCGCAATCAGCGACCGGGCAAGATCGGGCACCTTGTCGGCATCGACACCGAAAGGCTTGGCGCCACCGCCCATCTTCATGCCCGAACCCTTGAGCTCGAAACTGGGGTTTACGCGGATCGCGATGCGCGGCGCCTTGCCGATCCGATCGCCGATCGCCAGCGCGCGCCGCCCCTCGCCCTCGCTCTCGCAATTGAGCGTGACCCCGGCGGCAATCGCGGCTTCGAGCTCGTCATCGCGCTTGCCCGGGCCGGCGAAGCTGATCCGCGCAGGATCAATGCCGACCGCCTGACACAGCGCCAATTCGCCCGAGGAGGCGATGTCGAACCCGTCCACCAGCGGCGCCATGTGGGCGATCACGGCAGGCAGCGGGTTGGCCTTGACCGCGTAGTTGATCCCCACCCGCGCAGGCAGGGCTGCGCGCAGCTGGGCGATGCGGGCATCGAGTTGGCTGCGCGAATAAACGAACAGCGGCGTGCGCCCTGCTTCGGCGACGAGTTCGCTCGCGCGCTTGCCACCAATGGCAAGCTCGCCGCCGATGGTTTCATAGCCGGAAGGGATCGGGCCGACGGGTTTCATGATGCAAATTCCTGATTGAGTTCGGCCTGCAAGGCGGTGCGATCGATCTTGCCATTGGGATTGATCGGCATCGCCTCGCGCCAGTGGATGTGGCGTGGCTGCATGAAATTGGGAAGATCGCGCTGGAGCCGCTTGGGCAGTTCCTCGGCGGCGTCGGCAGCATGGCCCGCACCGCGAACCACCAGATGGACCGCCTGCCCCAGACGCGCATCGGCAACGCCCAGCGCCACGGCTTCGGCCACCAGCCCGGTGGCAAGCGCTGCCTCCTCGATCTCCTGCGGGGAGATGCGGTTGCCCGCAGACTTGATCATCGCGTCGTGCCGTCCGGCGAAATAGAGCAAGCCATCCGCATCGCGCCGCACCCGGTCGCCCGACCACACTGCGGTGCCGCCATAGGCCGAGGCAGCGGGCGCAGGCTTGAAGCGCTCGGCGGTGCGCTCCGGGTCTTGCCAATAGCCCTGCGCCACCAGCGGCCCGCAATGGACGAGTTCGCCTTCCGCATTATCGGCGGTGACGTCACCTGCTTCATCAATAACGAGAATCTCTGCGAAAGGTATTGCCTTACCCATTGAAGTCGGGTGCGAATCTGTAACTGCCGGATCGAGATAGGTCGAGCGGAATGCCTCCGTCAGCCCGTACATCGGGAACAGCCGCGCCTCTGGGAACATCCCCCGCAAGCTGCGCACCAAATCCACGGTCAGCGCTCCGCCGCTATTGGTCAGTCGCCGCAAGGGCGCGCGCGCGTCTTCGGGCCAGTCGATCTCGGTCAGTTGCACCCACAGGGGCGGTACCGCCGCCAGCGTCGTGACGCCATGCTTCGCGCAGGCCTTGGCCACGTCCTTGGGAAAGAGGAAATCGAGCGGCACCACGCAGCCACCGGCAAACCACGTGCTCAAAAGCTGGTTCTGCCCGTAATCGAAGGACAGCGGCAGGACTGCCAGCGTGACGTCATCCTCCGCCAGAGCGAGATAATGCGCCACGCTCACCGCGCCGAGCCACATATTGGCATGACTCAGCATCACCCCCTTGGGCCTGCCGGTGGAGCCAGAGGTGTATAGGATTGCCGCCAATGCGTCCGGGTCGGCCTGCGACGGGCCGAGCGCGCCATAGGCTTCCGCCAGCTTCAGCGCCTCGCCTTCCTCCAGCGCGCTGCAATCCCCGGTCAGATCGCCCTGCTCCAGCGAGGCAAGCCGCGAGCCCGTGCCGATCAGCAATTTCGCCCCACTGTCGGCGAGGATATGGGCCACCTGTGCGCGCTTCAGAAGCGGGTTGATCGGCACATGCACCAGCCCTGCCCGCACCGCCGCCAGCGGCAGCAGACAGGTAAGCTCGCCTTTGGCCGCCCAGCTTGCCACCCGCGCACCGGGCTCGGGCAGCCTATCGGTCAGCCACATCGCCAGCTGGCCGACACGCTGTCTTAACTGATTGTGGTTAAGCGTCACCTCGCGCAACACCAGCGCCGGGCGCTCCCCACGCCCCGCAGCCCCTGCCAATTCGGCAAGGTGGTCTAGCGGACGCGGGAGAGGATCGGGCAGTTGCGGCATGATTTGGAGCATTCTCAGTAGTGATCGAAGCGCGGTATCACGATAGCGTTAACGTCTTGCAAGCGCTCACTGCGCCTGAAGCCTGTGCGCCCTTTGACCGGGCGGAGTGGTATGCCCTGCTGGCCGATACCGGCCTCACCCCGCTGATCGCGATTGCCAGCGATGCCGAGAACGCCGCAGCGCTGGCGCTCATCGCTGATGGCGGGCACATCACGCCCTTGCGCAACTGGTATTCCTTCACATGGCGACAGCTTGCGCCGGAAAGCGCGGCGGGGGACCGGCTGCTCGAAGCCATTGCCCGCCAGTTGAAGACCCGCGGCCACCGCGTCACGCTCGAACCCGTGCCCGGCGAGGACGGGTCTGCCGATCGGCTCGCCCGCGCGTTCCGGGCTGCGGGCTGGCAGGTGAGGCAGGAGCCGTGCGACACCAACCACATCCTCGATGTCGCTGGGCGCAGCTTTGCCGAGTATTGGGAGACCCGCCCCGGCCCCTTGCGCACCACGCTGAAGCGCAAGGCAAAGAAGGTCGAGACGCAGGTGTTCACCCGCTTCGATTACGAAGCCTGGGACGCCTACGAGACGATCTACGCCGCCAGCTGGAAACCAGCCGAGGATCAGCCCGCGATGCTCCGCGCTTTTGCGCAGGCCGAAGGCGAGGCAGGCCGCCTGCGGCTCGGCATTGCGCGGGCCGAGGGGCTGGCGGTTGCCGCGCAGTGCTGGACGGTGGAGAACGGCGTCGCCTACATCCACAAGCTCGCCCATCTCGAAAGCCACAAGCCGCTCTCGGCCGGGACCACGCTGAGCGCCGCGCTGTTCCAGCACGTGATCGATACCGACAAGGTCAATCTCGTCGATTTCGGCACGGGCGATCAGGGCTACAAGGCCGACTGGATGGAGGCCGTGCGCCCGCGTTTCCGGATCGATTGCCTTGATCCAGCACAGCCCAAAGCGTGGGCCCCGCTGACCAAGCGGATGTTGCGCGCGCTTGCACGCGGCCCCGCGCATGGCTAAGCCCCGCCGCCACGGCCGAACACAGGGATTTTGGGCGAACCCATGAACGCACTTCCGACCATTCCGGACGCAGGCAACACCGCCGCGCTTGATCAGGAACTCAAGGGCTTGATTGCCGATGTGCTCGGGCTTGATCCGGCACGGGCAGCCGCCTTCGGCCCTGAATCGGGCCTGTTCGGCCACCTTCCCGAACTGGATTCGATGGCAGTGGCGGGCCTCTTGACCGAAATGGAAGACCGGCTCGGCATCGTGATCGAAGACGATGACGTCGATGGCGAGATGCTGGAAACCTATGGCGGGCTGCTGGCCTTTGCCGCGGCCAAGCTCGCCGCCCGCTAGACTCGCCCCCGCGTGATCTCCACCTGGACCATCTCCGGCGCCGACGGCGCGACCGGCGAGGAACTGCTGGTGGCCTTCGACAAGGCGCGGAGCATGCGCGTGCTCATCTGCCCCGCATGGTTCGACGAGGCCAACAAGCTGAGGCGATTCACCATCGAGGTGATGCGGCGGCTCGACAAGGTCGGGATCGACAGCTTCCTGCCCGATCTGCCCGGCTGCAATGACAGCCTCGCGCCGCTCGCCCCCCAGACGCTGGCCAGCTGGAAGGCCGGAATGGCCAGCGCTGCATATCAGTTCCAAGCCACCCATGTGCTGACCATCCGTGCCGGTGCGCTGCTTGCCCCCGATCACCTGCCCGGCTGGCTCTATGCCCCGCAATCCGGCAACAAGACCCTGCGCGGCATGATCCGCGCCCGCACCATCGCCGCGCGCGAGGCAGGGCGCGAGGAAAAGGCCGAGGCGCTGCTGGCGCTGGGTCGCTCCGAAGGACTGGTGCTGGGCGGCTGGTCGCTTGGACCGTCGATGATCCGCTATCTCGTCGATGTCGAGCCGCGCCTCGCCGACGGCCAGAGCGAGATCGCACAGAGCGCGCTCGGTGGCCCCGGTCTGTGGCTGCGCGCCGAGCCGGACGAGGACCCGCGCCAGAGCGAAGCGCTCGCAGCGATCATCGCCGGAGACGCTGCATGAGCCGCCTGCCCCTCTCCTTCGGCTGCGGCACCCTGCGCCTTGCCGCCACGCTCGACACCGCTCCGGGCACGTGCGGCCTGCTGATCGTTAGCGGCGGCAACGAGATCCGCTCGGGCGCATTCGGCGGGCAGGCCGAGCTGGCCGCGCGCATCGCCCGCGCCGGCTTTCCGGTGTTCCGCTTCGATCGCCGCGGGATCGGCGACAGCGAGGGCGAGAACCGGGGGTTCCGCCGCTCGGCCAAGGATATCGCCGCCGCGATCGAGGCTTTCCGCGCCATGGCCCCGCAGATCGAACGTGTGGTGGCTTTCGGCAATTGCGATGCGGCCTCGGCGCTGATGCTGGCAGGCGGTACGGGCTGCGACGGGCTGGTGCTCTCCAACCCCTGGACGATCGAGCAGGACGAGAGTGCAGCCGAGCCTGACGCAACCCCGCCCCCGGCAGCGATCCGCGCGCGCTATGCCGAAAAGCTCAAGAATCCGCGCGAGATTGCCCGGCTGCTCGGCGGCGGGGTTGATCTCGGAAAACTCGCGCGTGGTCTGGTGCAATCGCTGCGCCCTGCCCCGCCGCCTTCAAGCCTTGCGCAGGAAATGCGCGAGGGGCTGGCGGGCTTCGGCGGCGATGTGCGCATCCTGATCGCCACTGCAGACCGCACCGCGCAGGTGTTCGAAGCCGCATGGGACAAGCACGATCCGCGCATCCGCCGCTGCGAAGGCGCAGGCCACGCCTATGTCGGGCCGGAACACCGGGACTGGCTGAAAGCCGAGTTACTCTCGGCCTTGCGAGCCTAACGCTCGAACAGACTCACAAGCTCTACGTGCGTAGACCAGCGGAACTGGCCGACGGCACGCAGCTTCGTCAGGCGGAAGCCCGCTTCGGTCAGCACCGCGGCATCGCGCGCCCAGCTTGACGGGTTGCAGCTGACATAAACCACCCGCGCAAGCGTGCTTGCGGCAATCTCGGCCACTTGCGCTCTGGCGCCTGCTCGCGGGGGATCGAGCAGCACGGCGTCGAAGCGGTTCAACTCGGCCGGTTGCAGAGGGCTGCGGAACAGATCGCGGTGCAGCGCCAGCACCTGTCCGCCCGCGCGTGCGCCTGCGGCTTTGCAGGCGAGGTGCGCGGCTTGTTCAGCCTCGACCGCGAGCACCTTTCTGCCTTCGCGCAAGCCAAAGGCAAAGGTGCCCAGCCCCGCAAACAGATCGGCCACGATACGCGCATCACCCAGCCACGCAGAGCTGTCTGCCAGCATCCGCGCTTCGGCATCGGCGGTCGCCTGCAGGAAAGCGCCGGGCGGCAGGCCCACCGCCACACCCGAGAGCGTCACGGTCACCGGCTCGGGCTCCCACAGCGTCTCGGGGCCATAGCCCTGATCGATTGTGAGCCGCGCCAGCCCCTGCTCGCGCGCGAAATCGAGCGCCGCCTCGGTTGGCCCGAGGCCATCGAGCGGAAAGTGCAGGAGATTGGCCTCGACGCCCTGATCCGCCAGCGTCAGATCTATCCCCACCATCCCCTTGGGGCCATGGGCCGCCACAAAGGCGCGCAAGGGGGCAATCAGGGCGGCGAGCGCGGGGTGCAGCACCGGACATTCGGACAGGTCGACAATCCGGTGCGATCCGCCCTCGCGATAGCCGAGCACTGCGCCTTTGGCGGTGCGCAGGCCATGCAGTCCTGCGCGGCGGCGCGTGTGCGGCGGCGAGAGGTGGACAGGCAGAACCTCGTCCGGCTCCAGCCCCTGTCCCTTGGCAGCGTTGACCACGCGCTCATGCACGAACTCCGCGAGCACCGCGTCATCGGCGTGCTGCAACTGGCACCCGCCACACGTGGCGAAATGGCGGCACAGCGGCGCGATATGGTGCGCGCCCGGCGTGATGACGCCATCGGCATCGAGCTTGTCGCCCGGCACAGCGCCCGCGACATGGCGACCGGACGGCGTGACCCCGTCGCCCTTGGCGGCGAGACGGATGATGGGTTCGGAAATGCTCACAGGCAGGCCGCTAGCGCCTCGGATACCCTCTCGGCAAGCAGCGAAGGCGTGAAAGCCGGGCCTGCGCGCCGCGCCGCCTCGCCATGCAGCCACAGCGCCTCTGTACCAGCGGTAAAAGGATTGCATCCGGCCGCCATCCGGCTCGCGGCAATTCCGGCGAGAACATCGCCCGACCCCGCCACAGACAGCCAGCTGGGCGCAGGCAGGCCCAGAGCAAGACGGCCATCGGGCGCAGCGACCAGAGAATCCGGTCCCTTGGCGAGCACGACCATCCCGCTGATCCGCGCGAGGGCCAGCGCGCGGTCCCTCCGCCCTTCCGCAATGACGCCAAAGCTGCGGCACAGGGTTTCGAGCTCGCCATCATGCGGGGTCGCGAGGATCGGCACTTTGCGGGCAAGCATGTCCGGCGTCAGAAGCATCAGGGCGTCGGCGTCCACCACCAACGCGCTTGCCTGCGCCAGCGCCGCGCCGAGCCGCGCGCGGGCCGCCTCGTCCCGCCCCAGTCCCGGCCCCACCAGCACCGCCGTCATGCGCGGATCGGCCAGCGCTTGCCCGAGCGGGGCCGTGTCGCTCACCACATCAGCAGGCGTTCGCGGATCGGTCTGCGGCGAAAGGAGCTTCACATAGCCCGCGCCCGCGTGCTGCGCGGCGGCAGCGGCAAGCAGGCTCGCCCCCGGCATGGCTCCAGCGACAATCCCGATGAGCCCGCGCCGGTATTTGTGGCTATCCGTCGCTGGCGCAGCAATGCGCGGACGGTCGGCCAGCTGCGCCGCGCCCTCAACCGGCGCAATGCCGATCGGCACAAGCCGCATCTGCCCCATCAGCGACCGCCCCGGCAGGCTCCAATGCGCGAATTTCCATGCCCCCAGCGCCAGCGTCAGATCAAAGGCGGGGAGGCGCTCGTTCAGCACCACGCCGCTATCGCTGGCAATGCCGGACGGCACATCGACCGCGACCTTGTAGCGGTGCCGCGCCGCCAGATCGCGCAGGAGCAGCGCGTGTTCGGCCACCAGCGGCCGCGCGAGGCCCGAGCCGAACAGGCAATCGACAAACACATCGCCTGCCGCGCTGGCCGCCGTGGCGACCGGCCCGTTCCAGCGCCGCTTGGCCTCCTTCGCCGCATCGGTTGCAGGATCGAGCGGTGCGATGACCGTGACCGCATTGCCCGCCTCACGCAAGGCACGGGCGATGACATAGCCGTCCCCGCCATTATTGCCCGGACCGCACAGCACGGTGACAGAGCGGCCCGCAGCAACCCGGCGGATCCATTCGGCAGCACCGCCAGCGGCCACTTCCATGAGGTCGGAAACGCTCGCCCCCGCATCGAACAGAGCCTGTTCGGCAGCGCGCATCTGCGCTGCGGTGAGGACTTGGGCGGCGCTCATGGCCCGGGCGTCGGCGCAGGCCCGCGCGGCAGACGGTAGCGATCCGCGCCGACTGCAAATTGCATCACGCCCTCGCCCGCTTCGGGCACCACCGGGTCCGCCCCGTCGATGGCGGCAATCGTGCCGCTCGCCGGATCGAAGCTCAGCCGCCGGAAGCCACCATCGGGATGGTGGAGGATGATCGTCTGCGTCCCGCTCACCCGTTCCAGCGTGCAGACGGCAGAGAAATCCGCGCCTGCGCCAATCGCGCATTCGATTTCGTCCCCCGGCGGCGGCGGGCTTTCGCTGGTGCACGCCGCCAGCAGGCCGAGCAGGGCCAGAGGGCTAGATGTCCGCAAACACATGGGTCTCCGCCTTGGCGCCGGGATGGGTGAGCGCCCCGTAGCGCGCCTTGCCGACCACCTGCTGGTAGCGCCACAGGGCGCCCGACTGGTAATCATTGGTGCGCGGCTGCCACTTGGCGCGGCGTGTCGCCAGCACGTCCTCGGCCACTTCGAGGTCGATCGTGCCCGCCACCGCGTCGATGCTGATGATATCGCCATCCTCGACCAGCGCAATCGGGCCGCAATCGGCCGCCTCGGGGCCGACATGGCCGATGCAGAAACCGCGGGTCGCGCCCGAGAAGCGCCCGTCGGTGATCAGCGCGACTTTCTCGCCCATGCCCTGCCCGTAGAGCGCGGCGGTGGTCGAGAGCATCTCGCGCATGCCCGGGCCGCCCTTGGGCCCTTCGTAGCGGATGACGATGACGCAGCCATCGACAATGTCGCGCTGTTCCACGGCGGCGAAGGCATCCTCTTCGCAATCGAACACCCGCGCGGGGCCGGTGAATTGCAGCCGCGCCATGCCGGCGACCTTCACGATGGCACCATCAGGGGCAAGCGAGCCCTTGAGGCCGACGACACCGCCAGTCGGCGTGATCGGGGTCTTCACATCGTAGAACACCTTCTGATCGGGGTTCCAGGTGATCTCTTCGAGGTTCTCGCCAATGGTCTTGCCGGTGACGGTGATCGGGTTGGGGTCGATGAAACCGCCGTCGAGCAGCGTCTTCATCGCCATGTAGACCCCGCCCGCCTCGTGCATATCCTTGGCGACATACTTCCCGCCAGGCTTCAAGTCCGCGATGTAAGGCGTGGATTTGAAGACTTCGGCAACGTCGAACAGATCAAAGTCGATGCCGCATTCGCTAGCCATGGCAGGCAAGTGGAGCGCAGCATTGGTCGAGCCGCCGGTGGCAGCGACCACGCGCGCGGCGTTCATGAAAGCCTCGCGGGTGCAGATATCGCGCGGGCGCAGATTGCGGGCGACGAGCTCCATGACCTGCTTGCCGGCCGCCACCGCAATATCATCGCGCGATCTGTAAGGAGCAGGCGCCATATTGCTGTTCGGCAAGGACAAACCGATAGCCTCGCCGACGCAGGCCATGGTGTTGGCGGTGAACTGGCCGCCGCACGCCCCGTGACCGGGACAGGCGACCTTTTCGAGTGCGATCAGCTCGGTCAGCGCACAATTGCCGGCGGCGAATTGCCCGACGGCCTCGAACACATCGACCACCGTGACGTCAGCCCCGCGGTGGGTGCCGGGCAGGATCGAGCCGCCATAGACGAAGATCGAGGGCACATTGAGGCGCAGCATCGCCATCATCATGCCCGGCAGGCTCTTGTCGCAGCCTGCAAAGCCGACCAGCGCGTCATAGCAGTGCCCGCGCACCGAAATCTCGACCGAATCCGCAATCACCTCGCGGCTGATGAGCGAGGACTTCATCCCCTGATGGCCCATCGCGATGCCATCGGTGACAGTGATGGTGTTGAACCGGCGCGGGGTGCCGCCACCTGCGATCACGCCTTCGCGGCAGATATCGGCCTGTGCGTTGAGGGTGGTGTTGCACGGCGCCGAATCATTGCCTGCGCTGACCACGCCCACGAACGGCCGCGCGATCTCTTCCTCGGTCATGCCCATCGCGTAGTAATAGGAGCGGTGCGGAGCGCGCTCCGGGCCGACCGAGACGTGGCGGCTGGGGAGCTTGGACTTGTCGAAACGCTGAGACATAAGATTTCCTGTGGAACGCGATTTGCGAAACGTCCCTGCCTTCAGCGAAGCGCCGACGCAACCCTTTGCGCAATATCTGCCAAAATGTGCGCCCAGCGGGCTTGGGTCTCGGTGGTCTGCACGAGGTCCTGCCTGAGCTCTATGCCGAGATAGGCGCGTCCCTCGGCCTCGGCATGACGGTTCATCGTGTAATTGAGATCGCGGCCTGAATAGGGGAGATTGTCGCCCACATTCAGCCCCTCGGCCTCGAGCAGCGGAATGGCGATGCGCGCGGCGCGATCATCCTGATTGTAGAGCACCCCCACCTCCCAAGGCCGCGCAGCATCCGAGGTTTCGAGGCGCGGGGTGAAGCTATGGAACGAGAGGATCAGCGAGGGCTCCGCTTGTGCGAGCCAATCGGCCAGAGCGGTGTGGTAGGGGCGGTGGAACCGGTCCAGCCGCCCTTCCCTGTCCACGCCGACATTGCCTGGGATCCGATGCCCATCGCTCGTTTCGGGGACGAGGCCAGGGGCGGCCTCCTCGCGGTTCAGATCGCAGACGAGACGGCTCACGGCGGCAATATGGGCGGGGATTGCGTGTTCGTGGGCGAGGATTTCGGCAATCGCCTCGGTGCCGATATCGACCGCAATGTGCTCGTGCAGAAGGTGCGCGGGGATGCCGAGGGTTATGTCGGCGGGGACGGCGTTGGAGGCGTGGTCGGCGACCAGCACGATCCCGCCGGGGGATGGCGTGCCGCGTTGGCGGAAGGCTTCGGTCACTTTCCCAACTCCGCTCGCCCTGAGCTTGTCGAAGGGCTGCACTTCACTTCGGACACGGTGAAAAAGAAGTGCGGTGCTTCGACAAGCTCAGCACGAACGGTTTGGGTGGTTAGCAAAATCACCGCAGCAGCCCTGCCATGGTCCACCAGCCGGACGGCATGGCCGCCGCCGCCGCATCGCGAGCCTCGGCGGTGTCGTAGAGCGCAAAACAGGTCGCGCCCGAGCCGGACATGCGGGCAAGCCATGGGTTGGTCTGTGCCAGCGCCGCCAGCACGTCGGCGATCGCCGGGCACAGGCTGATGGCGGGGGCTTCGAGATCATTGCGCCCTTCGCGCGCGATCCGGCTGGCGGGGCCTTCGGGGAGCGGACCACGATCCTGCTGATCCCACGCCTTGAAGACCGGCCCGGTCGACAGCGGCACGCGCGGGTTGACCAGCAGGACAGGAGTTCCGGCGAGGTCGTCCTCCACCGCAAGCTGCTCGGTGCCAGTGCCGAGGCCGATATGGGTGCGGCTGAGGACGCAGGCGGGCACATCAGCGCCGAGCTTCGCCGCCTTGGCCTGCCAACCATCAGGCAGGCCGTGAAGCGCCTCGACAATCCGGAACACCGCCCCCGCATCCGCCGACCCGCCACCGAGGCCAGCCGCGACTGGGAGGTTCTTCTCTAGCGTCACCGCCAAGCCTCCAGAGCGCAGCAGCGCGGTGAGCGCCCTCGCCACAAGGTTGTCGAAGGGATTGTCTAGGCCGCCCGCAAATTCGCCCAGCGTGGTGACACTGTCCTGCGCGGCGGGCTTCGCCGTTAGCACATCGCCCGCATCGACGAATGCGAACAGGGTTTCGAGCTCATGATACCCGTCCTCCCGCCGCCTGCGGACATGCAGCGCGAGGTTGATCTTGGCGTAGGCGGTTTCGGTGAGAGTCATGCGAAAGGACGAAGCTGCTTCCAGCTCATGCGTGCCGCGCGATCCATCAATCTACTGGCCTCACGCTTCGACAATACAAACAAATAGGAAATCTCGCTGGCCGAAATGTCGGAGCGCGCTTCCATGAGTTCCTTCACGGTATCGGTGAGGTCATTGGTGTCGAAGAATCGTGCGACCTGCTTGTGATCGGGACCGAGCCTGATGACATCCTCGAAGCGCAGAAAATCCGGCGGCCATGTGCCCTGCTCCTCGATCAGCTTCATCTCCGCAACTGCAAGGCGCTTCAGATAAAAGTTGTCGTGGATCCGCTCTTCCTGCGCGACCATCCAATCCTGTCCGCAGGCAGAACAGCGGGACGCGTAGAGCCACCACGCGTCGCCCCTGTGCTTTGCCACTTCAGCAAGCGTGGCGAAGACGCGCTCATCCCTCCTATCGCCGCCCATGCCTACAACAGCGAAGTCACCGAGCGTCGCGCACTCGCAGGATTGCCCGACGCCCTCCATCACATATTCGGATAGTTCGGCCCGCCGCCGCCTTCGGGCGTCACCCAGTTGATGTTCTGGTTGGGGTCCTTGATGTCGCAGGTCTTGCAGTGGACGCAGTTCTGCGAGTTGATCTGGAACTTGGGGGTCCCGTCCGCCTCCTGAAGCCACTCATAGACCCCCGCCGGGCAGTACCGGGCAGAGGGCCCGCCGAAAACCGCCAGCTCGCTGTCCGCCTGAAGCCCGAGGTCGCTCACCTGCAGGTGGACCGGCTGGTCCTCGGCATGGTTGGTGTAGCTGTAGGCGACATTGGTGAGGCGGTCGAAGCTGATCACGCCGTCGGGCTTGGGGTAGTCGATCTTGGGGTAGAGATCGGCGCGGCCGGTGTAGGTATAGTCGGGCGTGTGCTTCATCTTCACCGGAAGACCAAGGCCGAGCGTGCGCATCCACATGTCGACGCCGGCGAGCACGGTGCCGATATCGCCGCCATACTTCGCGACCGCCGGCTGGGCGTTCTGCACCAGCTGCAATTCCTTGGCGATCCAGCTGGAACGCACCGCCGCATCATAATCGGCAAGCTCGGTCTTCTCGTTACCGGCAGCAATTGCCGCAGCGATGCTCTCGGCCGCCAGCATCCCGCTCTTCATCGCGGTATGGCTGCCCTTGATGCGCGGCACGTTTACGAAGCCCGCCGCGCAGCCGATCAGCGCGCCGCCGGGGAAGGCGAGCTTGGGCACCGATTGCCAGCCACCTTCGTTGATCGCGCGCGCGCCGTAGCTGACGCGCTTGCCGCCTTCGAGATATTCGCGGATCGCCGGGTGCTGCTTCCAGCGCTGGAATTCCTGATAGGGCGAAACCCAGGGGTTCTTGTAATCGAGCGCGGTCACGAAGCCCAAGGCCACCTGACCATTGGCCTGGTGGTAGAGGAAGCCCCCGCCCCAGCTGTCGCTTTCCGTGAGCGGCCAGCCCTGCGTGTGGATCACGCGGCCCGGCTTGTGCTTCTTGGGATCAATGTCCCACAGCTCCTTGATGCCGATGCCATAGACCTGCGGCTGGCAATTGGCCTCCAGATCATACTTGGCCTTCATCTGCTTGGTGAGGTGCCCGCGGGCGCCTTCGGCAAACAGGGTATACTTGGCGTGGATCTCCATGCCGGGGGTATATTCGCCCTTGTGGCTGCCATCCGCGGCGATGCCCATGTCCTGCGTGATGACGCCAGCGACGCGGCCGTCCTCGTCGATCATCACTTCGGCCGCCGGGAAGCCCGGGAACACCATGACGCCGAGGCCCTCGGCCTGTTCGGCCAGCCAGCGCGCGAGGTTGCCGAGCGAGCCGGTGTAGCAGCCGTGGTTGCTCATCAGCGGCGGCATGATCGCGTGCGGCATCGAGGTCTTGCCGGTCTTCGATAGCACCCAGTGCCAGTTATCGGTCACTGGGGTCTGCGCCATCGGACAACCCATCTCGCGCCATTCCGGCAGGAGTTCATCCAGCGACTTGGGATCGACCACCGCGCCCGAGAGGATATGCGCGCCGATTTCCGAGCCCTTTTCGAGCACGATCACTTCGAGTTCGGCATTGATCTGCTTCAGTTTGATCGCCGCCGCGAGGCCCGCCACCCCGCCGCCGACAATCACGACATCGCAGGGCATTGATTCACGTTCGCTCATGGGGCTTTCCTGATCCTCGAGTGTGTTGGCCGCGCCCGCCGCACATTCCGGCGAATTGCTTGTGCGCTCCACTTGCTAAGGCCCGCAGGGACAGTCAAGACCTCCAGTTGATAGCACCAGCCTCGCATGAACAGTCCTCAGCCCACCCTCGCGCGCGAATTCGCAAGCGCCCTTGCCTGGTGGCAGGCCGCAGGCGTGGACTGCGACTTTCACGATGACGCTACGGCGTGGTTGGCCGAAGAGCAGATCGGGCAAGGCAGCGATGGTGCGGCACCGCCTGCCTCGGTGCGCGATGCCCGGCAAAACGACAATCCGGCAGCCACGAAAGAGCGTCCGGCGATCGATCGCCTCGCCCCCGCCCCGCCGCCGCTTGTGCCCGCACGCGAGAACCTGCTGGGCGAATCGCCTCCTGCCGATCTTGCTGCCTTTCGCGCCTGGTGGATGGAGGCAGGAACGCTCGATACCGCGCGCGGTTTTCCCCGGGTTCCGCCGCGCGGGGAAGCGGGCGCCAAGCTGATGGTGCTGGTGCCGCAGCCCGAGGATAGTGACCGGCAGGCGCTGCTCGATGGACCGCAGGGCCGTCTGCTGGCCGCGATGCTCGCCGCGATGGGCCTGACGCCGGAACAGATCTACCTTGCCGCAGCCTTGCCCGCCCACCGCCCGATGACCGATCTTGCCAGCCTTGCCGCAACCGGTATGGACGCGGTCACCGCACACCATATCGGTCTTGCCGCGCCGCAGCGCCTGCTGGTGCTGGGCGGCAGCCTCGCCCCGATGCTGGGCGGGACGGCCGAGAATGGTTTACGTGAATTCAACCATGCCGGGGGCAAGCTCCCGGTGATCTTCGGCGATACGCTCGAAGCAATGTTGCACATGCCCAGGCTCAAGGCCCGGTTCTGGCGGAGATGGATGGAATGGTCGGCGACACTCTGAAGCGCATCAGCCCGGCGCTGGCAGCGATGACGCTGGCGAGCCTCGCCTGCGCCGCTGCGCCTGCTGCTGCGCAATCGGGCGATCTGGTCGCACGCTGGGACAATTGCGCGGCTGCCCAAGGCGTGATCGCGCCGGTGCTGTCCTCGGAAGAGCGTACCTTCTACCGCCAGCTCTTCGCGATGATCGATGCCGAGCAGTGGGGCGAGGTAGACAGCCTGCTGGCCGCGCGCCCTGACGGTGTGCTGACGCAGGCCGCCCGCGCCGAATATTACACCCACGCCAAGAGCCCCAAGATCTCCGCCGAGCAGATCACCGCCTGGTTTGCCGCCGGCACCGATCTGCCCCAGGCCGAGCAGATCGCCCGCATGGGTGCCAAGCGCGGGGTGACCGACCTGCCGTTCCTGCCCACACCGCAGGGCTTTGCGCGTCAGCCTTCCGCGCCCAAGCGCATCCTGCCGCGTTCGGTCAATGACGGGACGATGCCGGGCGCCACCGCCTCGGCAATCCTCGCCGCAATCAAGGCCGACAATCCGGTCGAGGCCCAGCGCCTGCTGACCGAAGCCGACCCGATGCTGTCGGGGGATGCCCGCGCCGAATGGCGCCAGCGCGTCGCCTGGAGCTATTACATCGAGAACAACGACACGGCCGCGCTCGAACTCGCGCGCACGGCGGTCGAAGGCACGGGCGAATGGGTGGCCGAGGGCGCATGGGTCGAAGGGCTGGCTGCCTGGCGGCTCGGCCATTGCTCGCTGGCGGGCGAGGCCTTTGCGCGAACAGCCGCGATTGCCTCCAATGTCGAACTGGCAGCCGCCGGCCATTACTGGGCGCACCGCGCCGCAATCCGTTGCCGCGAACCGGCAGCGGCCGAGCAGCACCTCGCCGCCGCCGCACGGATGGACGAAACGCTCTACGGCATGCTCGCGGCCGACCAGATGGGCGTGGAACTGCCCGCCCACGCGCCGCCCGCGCCGTTCGCGCGTGACGACTGGAATATGCTCGCCCGGCGCGACAATGTGCGCGTGGCGATTGCGCTCACGGAGATCGGCCGCCCGGCGCTGGCTGACGAAGTCCTGCGCCACGAAGCGCAGATCGGACCCTCGGGCCAATATGGCGCGCTCTCGCGGCTGGCACGCGAGATCGGCCTGCCCTCGACCCAGCTATGGATGGCGCACAACGCGCCCTATGGCACCCGCAGCGATCCCTCCTTGCGCTTTCCCGTGGCGCGCTGGCAGCCGGTGGGCGGCTGGCAGGTCGATCCTGCGCTTGCCTTTGCCCATGCGCTGCAGGAATCGAACTTCCGCGCCAATGCGGTGAGCCCAGCCAATGCCCGCGGCCTGATGCAGATCATGCCCGGCACCGCGCGCGACCATTCGGGCCGCCTCAGCCTCGGCGCGAGCTACGAGGACCTGAACGACCCCCAGGTCAACCTCGCCTATGGCCAGCGCCATCTGGAAATGCTGCGCGATAGTCCGGCGACCGGCGGCGCGCTCCCCAAGATCATGGCGGCCTATAACGCGGGGCTCACGCCGGTCGGGCGTTGGAACAGCGAGATCAACGACCAGAATGATCCGCTGCTGTGGATGGAATCGATCCCCTATTGGGAGACCCGCGGCTATGTCGCGATCGTGATGCGCAATTACTGGATGTACGAACGCGCAACCGGCTCGCCCTCGCCCAGCCGCCGCGCGCTGGCGCAGGGCCGCTGGCCCGAATTCCCGCGTCCGGCGCCGATGCGCTCGGCCCGGTTGGAGCCGTAAAATGGCGATCGATCTCACCCGCACCTTCAAGCCGATCAATATCGCGGTGCTGACCGTGTCGGACACGCGCACGGCTCAGAACGACACCTCGGGCGATATTCTGGCAGAGCGTGTGGTCAGCGCCGGACACAATCTTGCCGCGCGCCTGATCGTCAGGGACGACGCGACGCTTCTTGCCGCGCAGTTCGATGCATGGATCGACGATCCGGCGATTGACGCGGTGGTCAGCACCGGCGGCACCGGCCTCACAGGCCGCGATGTGACGCCCGAAGCCCTTTCGATGATCTCCGGCGCGCGTGACATCCCCGGGTTCGGCGAGCTGTTCCGCTGGCTCAGCTTCAAGTCGATCGGCACCAGCACGGTGCAATCGCGCGCCTGCGCGGTGGTGGCGCGGGGAACCTATATTTTTGCCCTGCCCGGCTCGAACGGCGCGGTTAAGGACGGGTGGGACGGAATCCTTGCCGAACAGCTCGACAGCCGCAATCGTCCCTGCAACTTCGTCGAACTGATGCCGCGATTGAAAGAGGTTTAGTCGAGCCTCACCCGAACCCCTCGCCCACCTCTCCGGGCGCGAAACGCACCAGGCGGCTGTCGACCAGCGCAGCGGTCCGGTTGACCACGGCGAGCTGATAATCCGGATCCTTGATCATCGCGAAGAAGGCCCCCGCATTGGGATATTGCGCGACAAAGCCATCGTGCCAGCGTTCGCCCTCGGGGCCGGTGACGACAGTCTCGAACCGCCCGCGCCAGATGATCTGGCCGCCGAGCTTGCGGAAGATCGGCCCGCTGGTGACGCCATATTCCTCATAGGCGCGCCGCCCGCTCCAGCCCTTGCCGGCGTGTTCGTGGCCCTCGGGATATTCGGCCACATCGCGGTAGAGCAGCAGATTGAGCATATTGATCGGCGTGTCGCGCGGCAGGTCCTTGAAGGCCTGGAAGTTGACGGGCGACGGGTCGATATAGGTTTCGCAGGTCACGTGGGTCTATCCTCTCTCGTCAGATCGCGTTGCATGTAGAGCGTATCGAGCCTGCGACCGAACTTGAAGCCCACATTCCGCAGCCGTCCGACTTCGACAAAGCCGCAAGCCGCATGGAGCGCGGCCGAGACCGGCCCGGCTCCGCCCAGCACCGCGATCATCTGTTCAAACCCGCAATCCCGCGCCGCCGCGATCAGGGCGGTGAGCAGCCGCTTGCCGATCCCCTGCCCTTCCATGCCGGGGCGGACATAGATCGAATCCTCGCAGGTGCGGGCATAGGCCTCGCGCTCGCGCAGCTGGGTGCAGTAGCAATAGCCCGCCACTGCGCCCTCATGCTCGGCGACGAGGAGGGGCCAGCCGCGCTCCGCAATCGCGCCGATCTTCGCCTCCCACGCCGCCACATCGGGCGCGGTGATATCGAAGGTGCCGGTGCTGTGCGCGACATGATGCGCGTAGATCTCGCAAACGGCCTGCGCATCGGTGACGGTCGCAGGCCGGATCGCGAGGTCAGGCAAGCTTGTAGTCCGCAAAGCGGTCGCGCAGGTCCTTCTTGCTGATCTTGCCCGTGGCGGTGTGGGGAATGTCGTCCACGAACTCCACCGCATCGGGCAGCCACCACTTGGCGATCAGCGGCTTCAGATGCTCGACGATATCATCGCCCGACACATCGGCGCCCGCCTTCTTGACGACGAAGAGCACCGGGCGCTCGTGCCACTTGGGGTGGTAGATGCCGATGCAGGCCGCTTCGGCCACGGCGGGGTGCCCGCAGGCGGCGTTTTCGAGCTCGACCGAGCTGATCCATTCGCCGCCCGACTTGATCACGTCCTTGGTGCGGTCGGTCAGTTGCAGGGTGCCGTCGGGGTGGAGGATGCCGACGTCGCCAGTGTCGAACCAGCCCTCGTTGTTGGTCGCGTCCTTGTCCGCCTTGAAATAGCGGCGGATCACCCACGGCCCGCGGATCTGGAGCGCGCCGGAGGTCTTGCCGTCGCGCGGCAGTTCGGTGGTCATGTCGTCGAGATCGACCGTGCGCAACTGCACGCCGAAGATCGGGCGGCCCTGCATCGCGGTCTTCTCGACCTTTTGCTCCAGCGTGAGCGTGTCCCAGTCCCAGGTCGGCCCGCCGACCGTGCCGATGGGCGAGGTTTCGGTCATCCCCCAGGCGTGCTGGACGCGGGTGCCGTTTTTCATCAGCCGCTCGATCATGAACTTGGGCGCCGCCGAGCCGCCGATGGTGGCAGCCTTCAGGGGCGGCAGATCGAGGCCGCCCGCATCGCAATACTGGAAGTGCGCGAGCCACACGGTCGGCACGCCGGCGCTGTCGGTCACGCCCTCGCGCAGCATCAGATCGTGCAGCACGGCGGGGTCATTCACCGCCGAGAATACGAACTTGATCCCCGCCATCGCGCCCGCATAGGGCAGGCCCCAGCTTGCCGCGTGGAACATCGGCACCACCGGCAGCATCACCGATGAGCTGGAGAAGTTGAACGCCGCCGGCTGCAGCCCCGCCATCGCGTGAAGCACGGTCGAGCGGTGTTCGTATTGCACGCCCTTGGGATTGCCGGTGGTGCCCGAGGTGTAGCAGATCATGCAGGGATCGGTTTCGGGGCCGGTAACCCACTCGAAATCGCCGTCCTGCGCGCCGATCCAGTCTTCGAAGGCCGGAGCATTCGCGCCGCTATCGTAGCAGATATAGTGCTCGACCGTCGGCCAGCGGCCCTTCATCCGGTCGACAATCGGCTGGAAGGCGGCATCGTAGCACAGCACGCGGTCTTCGGCGTGATTGACGATATATTCGAGCTGATCGTCGAACAGGCGCGGGTTCACCGTGTGCAGCACCCCGCCCATGCCCGCAACGCCATACCAGCTGACGAGGTGGCGCGAATGGTTCATCGCGAGGCTCGCGACCTTGTCGCCGGGCTTGAGGCCCAGAGCCACCAGCGCCTGCGCCATCTTCAGCGCGTCGCGGCGGATGCCCGCCCAGTCGGTGCGGGTCTCGCTGCCATCGGCCCAGCGGCTGACGATCTCGCGCGTCGGCGCTTCGCGCGCGGCGTGATCGATCACCGCGGTCACCCGCATGGTCCAGTCCTGCATGGCTCCGAGCCTGGTCATGGCCATTGTCCGTCTCTCTCCCTGACTGAAGCGCGCCCTTGGGGCTGCGCGTGATGATATATCCGGCGCACCTCATGCCTTGGCCCATGGTGCTTGGCAATTGCCCCTGCGCACAGATTTTGCGGATGGTGCGGGATGGCCCTGCTCGGGCCTTCCTCAGGCAACGAGGCGCAGCGAGGCCTTGCCCTTGACGGGGGCGAGTTCGACATTGCTGATGCCCGGCACCTCGGCCAGCCTCTCAGCCAGCTCCCCGCCGAGCACGAAGCTGCGCCCGAGCCGCAATCGCGCATGGCCGCCGCCGTCCAGCGCGATGCGCACCAGCACCTCGCCATTGCCCGAACGGGTGGCATCTTCCTCCAGCGCCAGCTTCAATTCGTAGAGCGCCTCGCTCGTCGCGATATCGGCCTTCAGCTGCATCGCGGTGCCGCCGCTCACCGCCGCCAGCGGACGGGCCCCGCGCACGGTGAGGCGCGGCGGCTCGTCCGGGCTTGGGGAATCGAGTTCGACTGTCAGCAGCAGGCACTCGCCGACATCTGCCCAGCGTTCGAACTGGCCGACCAGCGATTCTTCGAAGCAGGCGGCGGAAAACTGGCCCGAGGCATCGGAGAAGTCCGCGCGCACGAAGGTCCCGCCCTTGCGCGTGCGGGCCTTGGTGATCCCTTCAACCAGCACCGCCATCACCGCCGCGCCGCGCCCGCCCGCAGGCGCGCCGCCCTCCATCAGACTCTGATAGGTGCGCGCGCCATTGGCCGAGGCGATCTCGCGATACTGCTGCACCGGATGGGCGGAGAAGTAGAAGCCGAAATTCTCGCGCTCCTTCGCCATGCGCTCGGGCCGGGTCCATGGCGGAACCGGCGCAAGGCGCAGGTCTTCTGCCGCATCCTCCTCGCCGCCGAACAGCCCGGCCTGCCCGCTCGAACGCTCGCGCATCGCCGCATCGGCGACCGCCAGCAGCAGATCGGCATTGGCGTGGAGCAGCGCGCGGTCGGGCTCGAGGCAATCGAGCGCGCCGGCGCAGATCAGCCCCTCGAGCTGGCGGCGGTTCATCGTGCCCTGCGGCAGGCGCTCGAAGAAGTGCTTGAGGCTGGTGAAGGGCCCGGCCGCGCTCCGCTCGGCAACGATCGCTTCCATCGCCTTTTCGCCGACATTGCGGATCCCGGCGAGCGCATAGCGCACCGCATAGCCGGTATCGGTCTGCTCGACAGTGAACTCGGCGATGCTGGCGTTGATATCGGGCGCCAGCACCTGCACCCCGCCCATGCCGTTGGAGTAGCGGCGCGCGTCATCGACGAACACATTCAATTTGTCCGACTGGTGCATGTCGAAGCACATCGAGGCGGCGTAGAATTCTTCGGGATAATGCGCCTTCATCCAGCCGGTCTGATAGGCGAGCAACGCGTAAGCTGCGGCGTGCGACTTGTTGAAGCCGTAGCCGGCAAACTTGTCGATCAAATCGAACAGCTCGTTGGCGCGCTTGGCGTCGATCTCGGACACGGCCTTGCAGCCCTCGACAAAGCGCCCGCGCTGCGCGTCCATCTCGGCCTGCACCTTCTTGCCCATGGCTCGGCGCAGAAGGTCTGCATCGCCCAGCGAGTAACCGGCCAGCACCTGCGCGGCCTGCATCACCTGCTCCTGATAGACGAAGATGCCGTAGGTTTCGGCAAGGATGCCTTCGAGCTTGGGGTGCGGATATTCGATCGGCACCAGCCCAGCCTTGCGCTGGCCGAACAGCGGGATGTTGTCCATCGGGCCGGGACGGTAGAGCGAGACCAGCGCGATGATGTCGCCGAAATTGGTCGGCTTCACCGCCTTCAGGGTGCGGCGCATGCCTTCCGATTCCAGCTGGAACACGCCAACCGTGTTACCCGCCTTCATCAGATCATAGACCGCCGCATCATCCAATGGCAGCGCGCCCAGATCGATGGTGATGCCGCGCAAGCTGAGCAGATCGACCGCCTTCCTCAGCACCGACAGTGTCTTCAAACCAAGGAAGTCGAACTTCACCAAGCCTGAGCTCTCGACATATTTCATGTCGAACTGCGTCACCGGCATGTCCGAGCGCGGATCGCGGTAGAGCGGCACCAGTTGCGCCAGCGGCCTGTCACCGATCACCACGCCCGCCGCGTGGGTGGAGGAATTGCGCGGCAGGCCTTCGAGCTGCATCGCCAGATCCACGAGGCGGCGCACCTCGTTGTCGTTAGCATACTCGCGCTTGAAGTCAGCCGCGCCATTGAGCGCGCGCGGCAGGGTCCAGGGGTCGGTCGGATGGTTGGGCACCATCTTGCACAGCCGGTCCACCTGTCCGTAGCTCATCTGCAGGATGCGCCCGCAATCGCGCAGCACCGCGCGCGCCTTCAGCTTGCCGAAGGTGATGATCTGCGCGACGTGATCGCTGCCATACTTGGCTTGCACGTAGCGGATCACCTCGCCGCGCCGCGTTTCGCAGAAGTCGATATCGAAGTCGGGCATCGACACGCGTTCGGGATTGAGGAAGCGTTCGAACAGCAGGCCCAATTTGATCGGATCGAGATCGGTGATGGTCAGCGCCCAGGCCACCGCTGAGCCCGCGCCCGAACCGCGCCCCGGCCCCACCGGAATGCCCTGCTCCTTGGCCCATTTGATGAAGTCGGCAACGATCAGGAAGTAGCCGGGAAAGCCCATCTTCACGATCACGTCGATCTCGAATTCGAGACGGTCGAAATAGACCTTCCGCTCGTCCTCGGTGAGATCGGGATAGGCCGCAAGCCGCGCTTCGAGACCTGCCCGCGAATCCTCCGCCAGCATCCGCGCCTCGCCCGCGAGGTCACCGGCAAGGCTGGGCAGGATCGGCTTGCGATAGGGCGGCGCAAAGGCGCAGCGCTGGGCGACGACGAGGGTATTGTTGATGGCTTCAGGCAGATCGGCAAAGAGCTCGGCCATCATCCGGTCGGACTTGACGAAGGCCTGGCGGTTGGAATGGGGGCGGTCCTCGGCCTCGATCTGGGTCGAATGGGCGATGCACAGCATGGCGTCATGCGCCTTGTGCATATGCGGCTCGGCAAAGTTCGCCGGATTGCTGGCCACGAGCGGGAGATCGCGGGCATAGGCGAGCTCGATCAGCGCTTCCTCGGCGCGCTCGCACACATCATCGCCGCCGCGGGCCAGTTCGATATAGAGCCGGCCCGGGAACAGCGCCTCCAGCCGATCGGCGAGCTTCGCCGCCGCATCGTGCTGACCCTCGGCGAGAAGGCGCGCAAGCCCCCCCTCGCCCGCCCCGGTCAGTGCGATCAACCCGCCGGTGCGCCCTTCGAGATCGGCGAGCGTGACGTGCGGATCAAGCTCCAGTGGCCGATCAAGATGCGCGGCGCTGACGAGGTGGCACAGATTGCCGTAGCCTTCGTCATTCTGGACCAGCAGCGGCAGGTAATCGATGGTGCGCGCCGACGCACCTTCGACGCCTTCGCGCGCCACGCCCAGCAGCGCGCCGATCAGCGGCTGGACGCCTTCGCCCTTGCAGGCCGCGGCAAAGGCCATGATGCCATAGAGCCCGTTGCGATCGCAGATGGCGATAGCGGGAAAGCCGCGCTCCTTGGCCAGCTTGGCGATCCCCTTGGGATCGATCGCCCCTTCGAGCATCGAATAGGACGACAGCACGCGCAGAGGGACGAAGGGAGCGAAAGGCATGGCGCTACTCTATGCCTTTGGAGCGATTCTCAAAGCGTCCCGCCCGAATAATTCTCCACAGGGACGCGCTCAGCGGCTTGCGGGGCGTATGTCGACCAGCGGGAATAAATTCTCGCTGAAAGCGACTGAGTCGATCAGCGCAAAGGGTATCGTGCCATAGCCATCACTGCCCCAGCCTGTCCCCCAGCTGTTCTTGAAATAGAATTCGCGCCGGGCAAAATCATATCCCGTCAGCACCGCGAAATGCATCGGCAAATCTGTCGCTTCATCGCTGCTCAGACCCGCGACGATGTCCGGGACCGACAACACCCCGTCATCCCCCCAGCCCTGACGATCCTCAGGGATCACCGACGCGAAGATCGGCGCAATGCGGCGGCGGGCGATGAGATCGGCAAGGCCGCGCTGGCGCGGGTCGGCGCGATCTTGACCGCCGCCGGAAAAGCCGACCGTTACCGAATTCGAAGTTATATCCGGGAGCCTTTCGACATTTCGCTGCACCGCGGCCAGATCGGTCGGGAAAACCGGACAGCCCTGCTCCTGCGAGCCCGAATGACAGATATTGGGCTGATAAGGCCAGTCCTCGGCGCGAGCGAAACCGTGTTTCTCAGCAATATTGATCAAGTCACCAGCGGCCGTAGACTCGTCGGCCGGGCGCGGCGCGCCGGCATAACTCATATGGAGCAGATATTCCTCGGACAGCATCACCCGGCGGCCTGTGTCGCGCGCAATCGCGGCCTCAGCGGCGGCGACGACAGCGAATGCGGCGCAGGTCATCCGCTCGCCCTGATCCTTGACCGGCCCCATCAGGTCGCTGATGTCGAAACGCTCGGGAAGAGGCGTGCGTGGCGGCGGGGTTTGGGCCGAAAGGGGAAGCCCGCGCGCGCCTAGCAGGCCACCCGCAAACAGCCCGGCCCCGCCCGCCAGCAGCTCGCGCCGCGAGGGGGTAGCGAGCGCGTGCAACTCCGACTTGCTCATCAAAGCAGCTTCTCGATGTCCTTCGCAATCGCATCGGGCTTGTCGGTCGGGGCGTAGCGCTTCACCACGTTGCCCTGCCGGTCGATCAGGAACTTGGTGAAGTTCCACTTGATCGCCGTCGTTCCCATCAGGCCCTTCTTCTCGCTCTTCATCCAGTCGAACAGCGGCGAGGCATCCGCGCCGTTGACGTCGATCTTGGCCATCAGCGGGAAGGTGACGCCGAAATTGATCTTGCAGAACTGCTCGATCTCGTCGGCATTGCCGGGTTCCTGCGCGCCGAACTGGTTGCAGGGAAAGCCGAGGACTTCAAAGCCCTTGTCCTTGTAATCCTGATAGAGCTTCTCAAGCCCGTCATATTGGGGGGTGAAGCCGCATTTGGACGCGGTGTTGACCACCAGCAGCACCTTGCCGAGCTTTTCCTTCAGATCAAGCTCCGCCCCGCGATTGGTGGTGACGGTAAAATCGGCAATCGTCGCGCTCATGCCAGTCCCTCCTGTTCTGCAAGTTGCAGGATTTCTCCGATGTTGAGGGATGCGCCCCCCGCTACCTCGATCACCACCCGCGCCCGCTGCGCGCTTTCCATGGCGGCGACATGGGCCACCATCTCGCGCAAGGTGCCCTTCTTGAGCACGGTGAAATTGTACTGAAGCTCAGAACCGCCATCGTCGCGCTCGTGAACGCTCGCCTCAGCTTCCCAATCACGTGTGGACATGTGTTCTCCCCTTGCCTTGCCGATGGTTTGCACGAGATCGGCAGCCGATCAACGGCCCATCGTTCAAAACCGGGCACTCCAGCCATGCTGACAGGGCAGGAATCACCTATCAGGCGCCGCTTTGGACCAGCACCCCATCCCTGAGACGCACCACGCGGTCCATCCGCGCGGCGAGGCGTTCATTATGGGTCGCAACCAGCGCCGCGCTGCCCTCGCCCCGCACCAGCGCGAGGAACTGGGCGAGCACAGCGTCGGAAGTGTGCTCGTCAAGATTGCCGGTCGGCTCGTCGGCCAGCACCAGCGTCGGCTTGTTGGCAAGCGCACGCGCCACCGCGACGCGCTGCTGCTCCCCGCCCGAAAGCTGGTTCGGCCGGTGGGTCAGACGCTCGCCCAGGCCGAGGCTGGCAAGCAGGCTGTCCGCGCGCAGCTCGGCCTCGCCGCGCGGGACGCCGCGGATCATCTGCGGCATCACCACATTCTCGCGCGCATCGAAATCGGGCAGCAGGTGGTGGAACTGGTAGACAAAGCCCAGATGCTCGCGCCGCAGCGCGGTGCGCTCGTCGGCGGAGAGGTGTTCGGCCTGCGCGCCGGCGATGGCGATCGACCCTTCGAACCCGCCCTCGAGCAGGCCGATCGCTTGCAGCATGGTTGACTTGCCCGAGCCCGAGGGCCCGAGCAGCGCGACGATCTCGCCCGGCATGATGTCGAGATCGACCCCGCGCAGCACCTCGATGCGCTGCCCGCCCTGTTCGAAGGCGCGCTTCAGCCCCTTCAACGAGACAATCGGCTGGCCGCTATTCATAACGCAGCACCTGTACCGGATCGGTGTTCGCAGCCTTGAGCGCGGGATAGAGCGTCGCGAGGAAGCTCAGCACCAGCGCGAGGGTGACGATGCCGAGGATTTCCCACGGATCGGTGCGCGAGGGCAGCGTGGTGAGGAAGCGCACCTGCGGGTCCCAGATTTCCTGTCCCGTGGCAAAGGCGATGAAATCGACAATCGGCTCGCGGAAGAACAGCACGATGAAGCCGAGCAGCAATCCGGCCGCCGTGCCGATCGCGCCCACCGTGGTGCCGGTGGTGACGAAGATCTTGGTGAGGCTGCGACGCGTTGCCCCCATGGTGCGCATGATCGCGATGTCGCGGGTCTTGGCGCGCACCAGCATCACGAGGCTCGACAGAATATTGAAAGCCGCCACCAAGACCATGAAGGACAAGGCAAAGAACATCGCCACCCGCTCGACCTGCAAGGCTTCGAACAGGGCCGAATTGATGGTCTTCCAGTCGGACACCACCGCCTTGCCTTCGAGCTTTTCCGCCACCGGAGCGAGGATTTCGCCCACCCGGTCAGGGTCCTCGACGGTGACTTCGATCATCCCGATCTTGTCGCCCATCAGCAGCAAGGTCTGCGCGTCCTTGATCGGCAACACCACGAACTTCTCGTCATAATCATAGATGCCGACTTCGAAGATCGCCCCCACCTCGTAGCCGATCTGGCGGATCGAGGTGCCGAAGGGCGTGGTGCGCCCTTGCGGGTTGATGATGGTGATGGTGTCGCCCACGCGGATGCCGAGGTTCTGGGCGAGCCGCATCCCGATTGCGATGCGGCCCGATCCATCCTGCAAGCTCCGGATGTCGCCAACAACCACCTTCTCGCCAAGGGTGGCGATGTCCTTGTCGGTCTGCCCGCGCACGAACACGGCTTCCACCCGGCCGTCAAAGCTGGTGAGCAGCGGCTGTTCGATCAGCGGGCTGGCCTCGACAACGCCCGGCGTGCGCTCGACATTGGCGAGCACGCTCTGCCAGTTCTCCAGCCGCCCGCCATAGGCCTGGACGATGGCATGGCCGTTCAATCCGACGATCTTGTCGAGCAACTCGGCACGAAAGCCGTTCATCACGCTCATGACGATCACCAGCATCGCGACCGAGAGCATCACCACGCCCACGGAAATCCCCGCGACCAGCGCAATGAACGCCTCCCCCTTGCCCGGCCAGAGGTAGCGTTTGGCGATCATCCATTCGAACGGAGAGAGCATGAGAGGGTGCGTGCTGCCTGTATGGTGAACGCTGCCTGTAGAATGCGCGCCAACCTCCTGCAATCCCGTGGAAGGGTCATGTCCCCCACAGCCTATGTCACATCGCGGTCAGCAAAAATGCGGGGGCTGGCCCCATGCTTTCCCTTGTAATTGATCCGTCACATCGCCATTGGGGCCGGGCGCCCTCAAGGCCCAAGCTTCGGACAGGTCTGGTGATGCCGATGACACCCATCAATGTGACCCACCCTTTCCTCGACGCGGATGGCGACAAGCTTCGCGAGGAATGCGGGATTTTCGGCGCGATCAACGCGGCCGACGCCGCTGCGGCGACCGCCTTGGGCCTCCATGCGCTCCAGCATCGCGGACAGGAAGCAGCCGGGATCGTCAGCTTCGACGGCAGCGAATTCTATGTCCGGCGCGGGCTTGGCCATGTGGCGGAGAACTTCTCCTCTTCCGGAGCCATTGCCGAACTCCCTGGCCATATGGCGGCGGGCCATGTGCGCTATTCCACCACCGGCGGCGCGGGGCTGCGCAATGTCCAGCCGCTCTATGCCGATCTCGCCAGTGGCGGCTTTGCCGTGGCGCATAACGGCAATATCTCCAATGCGATGATGCTGCGCGCCGATCTGGTGGCCAAGGGTTCGATCTTCCAGTCGACCTCGGACACCGAGGTGATCATCCACCTTGTCGCCACCTCGCGCTATCCCACCATTGCCGACCGGCTGGTCGACGCCCTGCGGCTGGTCGAGGGTGCCTATGCCCTGATCGTGATGACGCCTGAAGGCATGATCGCCTGCCGCGATCCGCTCGGCATCCGTCCGCTGGTTATGGGCCGCATGGGCGAATCGATCTTGTTCGCCTCCGAAACCGTCGCCTTCGACGTGGTTGGCGCAGAGGTCATCCGCGAGGTCGAGCCGGGCGAGCTGGTGCTGGTCGATTTCTCCGGCGAAATCCGCTCGGTCCGCCCCTTCGGCAGCCCGCCGCCGCGCCCCTGCATC
Source organism: Erythrobacter sp. (assembly GCF_035194505.1). Lineage (NCBI taxonomy): Bacteria > Pseudomonadati > Pseudomonadota > Alphaproteobacteria > Sphingomonadales > Erythrobacteraceae > Erythrobacter > Erythrobacter sp. The sequence continues at coordinate 712,181 of NZ_CP136573.1, forward strand.
TTCGAACACGTCTATTTCAGCCGCCCCGATTCCGTCTTCGCAGGCCGCTCGGTCTATCAGGCGCGCAAGGCGATCGGCGAGCAGCTCGCCATCGAAGCCCCGTGCGAGGCCGATCTGGTCGTCCCCGTGCCCGATAGCGGCGTGCCGGCGGCGCTGGGCTTTGCGCAGGCCTCGGGCATCCCGTTCGAGCTTGGCATCATCCGCTCGCACTATGTCGGCCGCACCTTCATCCAGCCGGGTGACGGCGCGCGCCACTCCAGCGTCAAGCGCAAGCACAATGCCAACCGCGCCCTCGTGGAAGGCAAGCGCATCGTGCTGATCGACGATTCGATCGTGCGCGGCACCACCTCATTGAAGATCGTCGAGATGATGCGCGAGGCGGGCGCGGCCGAAGTCCACTTCCGCGTCGCCAGCCCGCCCACCGCCCATTCCTGCTTCTACGGGGTCGACACGCCCGAACGTTCCAAGCTGCTCGCCGCACGCATGGAGCTGGAGCCGATGCGCGAATTCATCAAGGCCGACAGCCTCGCCTTCATCTCGATCGACGGGCTCTATCGCGCGGTCGGCCACCAGAGCCGCGATGCCGTGCGCCCGCAGTTCTGCGACGCCTGCTTCACCGGCGACTACCCCACCTCGCTGACCGATCTGGCGCTCGCCGAAGCCAAGAGCGCCGAACTCCCTTTCGCTGACCCCAAGGCTGCGTAATCCATGACCACCGATAATGTGAAACCGCTTGCCGGCCGCACCGCGCTCGTCACCGGCGCGAGCCGCGGGATCGGCGCTGCGACCGCGAAGGAACTGGCCGCCGCGGGCGCGCATGTGATCCTCGTCGCGCGCAAGGTGAAGGCGCTGGAAGAGGTCGAGGACGCGATCCACGCCGCCGGCGGCACCTCGACCATCGCCCCGCTCGATCTGACCGAGCCCGACTCCGTCACCCGCCTTGCGACCGCGATTTCCGGACGCTGGCAGACGCTCGACATCATGGTGCTGGCCGCCGCCTATCTGCCCGAGCTCACCCCGCTCTCGCAGATCGAGCCCAAGCAGTTCAACCAGGCGCTGCTCACCAATGTGGTCGCCACCCATGCGCTGATTTCGGCCTTCGATCCGATGCTGCGCCGCGCCGAGGCAGGCCGCATCATCGGCCTCACCAGCTCGGTCGGCGCCGCGCCGCGTCCTTACTGGGGCGCCTATTCCTCGACCAAGGCCGCATTCGAGAACCTGCTCGAAACCTATGCCGCCGAAGTCGAGCGCCTGTCGCCCCTTCGCGTGGCGATCATCGATCCCGGCGCAACCCGCACCGAAATGCGCGCCCGCGCCTATCCGGGCGAGGATGCCTCCACCGTCAAGCCGCCCGAAACCGTGGCGAACCGGTTGGTCACGCTGCTGGTGGACGGTTTCGACAGCCTCCACCGCGAGCGCGTTAGCTAAAAAATTATCCTGCTTTTCCAATTCCCTAAAAGCTTGTTAAGCTGACAGGGTAACGATTTGTTAAGGCTTGCGATGGCATGGCTCATCAAAGACCGCGCTGCGTCCGGCGGCGACGGCTCGCGAGATGAGGTAGACAGCGATGCCCCTGGATCACGATCCCTATCGCCTGGCTGCGCAGGAAGATCGCTGCAGCCCGCGCACGCGCCTGACCATTCCGGCCACGCTTCGCGCATCGGGCGGACGCGCCTTCCAGAGCGTCGTCCACGATCTGTCGATCTCGGGCTTCTCGGCCGCTTCGATCAACCGCATGCACGAAGGCCAGCTGTGCTGGCTGACCCTGCCCGGCCTCGAATCGCTTCAGGCCGAGGTCGTGTGGTGGGACAACTGCATCGTCGGCTGCGCCTTCTCGGAGCTGCTGAGCCCGATCGTGCACGACAACATCCTGCAGCGTTACAGCAATGTCGGGGTCTATCGTCAGGTGATCTGAGTGGGAGCGCTCACGCGCCCCCGACCCATCACTTGGCTTCGGCTGCCACCTTGCGGCTGAGATCGAGGAACTGGCCCCGCTCCGGCCCGCCGCTCGCCGTCTTCCAATTGCCGATATAGGCGAACACGACCTGCTTGTCGGGGAACAGGGTGATCGCCTGCCCGAAGATCCCCTGCGCGCCATAGGTGCCCTGCGGGTAGGTCCACCACTGATAGCCATAACCGAAGCCGCTTGTGCCGAAGTCCACCGCGCTGTCGGTCGCTGCGGCAAACCAGCCCTCCGGCACCGCGCCCTTCCCGCCTTCGAGCGCGAATTGCCCCATCCGTGCATAGTCCGACAGGGTGATCGACAGGCAGCACCCGCCGATATTGCCGCCGCGCGGATCGACCATCCAGAACAGCCCGCTTTCAAAGCCCGCCGGATCGACGATCTTGGCCTTGGCATATTCGGCCAGCGGCTTGCCCACGGCATTTTCCACCAGCACGCCGATGAGGTTGGTCTCGCCGGTCTTGTAGACCCACTTCGCCCCCGGTTCCGCCTCGCGCGGGAGCGCCTTCATCTGGGCGACAATCGCATCGGCGCCATATTCGACCACGAAGCGGTTCATCTGCGCCACATCGGACTTGGGATCGGTGTAATCCTCGTTCCACTTCACGCCGCTCGTCATGGTGGCGAGCTGGCGCACAGTGACGCCCTCGTAGGCCGAGCCCGCAAGGCCCGGGATATACTTCGTCACCGGATCATCGAGGCTGGCGATGAACCCGTCCTTTACCGCCGCACCGAGCAGGGTCGAGGTGAAGCTCTTGGCGACCGAGAAGCTCGTCCAGCGATCCTTCGGGCCCATGCCGAGGGCATATTCCTCGTGCACCACCTTGCCATCGGCGAGCACCATCACACCGGCGGTCTTGGTCGCCTGCATCAGCGCAGTGATCTCGGCCTGAAGCGCGGGGCTCAGCGGCGTACCCTTGGGCAGCGCGCGGATGACCTTGGCGGCGGGAACTTCGTGACCGGCGAACCACTGCTCCATCGCGCGGAAACGTTCGGCGCGCTGGGCATCGCTCCAGAACAGCACCTGAAGGTCGGACTGGTCGCGCGCCGGCGGCTGGGTCAGCGTCACCTCGGGCGCGGCCGGGCCTTGCTCCTTTGCGCTGGCACCGGTGGCCGCCAGCAGTCCTGCCAGCACCAGCCCCGAAACCGCGTGTCTGATCCCGTTCATTGCTCTCTCCCGTCTTGTGTTGTTGCCGCAGGGCATAGGCGGGAGCGGGCGGCGCGGGCAAGCCCCTGTCCTGTCCTTGGCGTCAACTGTCCTTCAGGGTCTTCAATGCCGCCAGCGCGCGTTCGCGGGCGGCACGGTGCGCAACGATCTTGCGCGGATAGCCCGCAGGACGGCGGCCGAACTCTTCAGGGTCGTGGACATATGGCTCCTCCAAGCCCTTGAGTTCAGACACATAGGTGCGGATATAACGCGCCGCATCGAACTTTTCCGACTGCGAGAGCGGCGCCATGATCCGGCTGAACATGTTGGAATCGACGCCCGTCCCCGCCGTCCACTGCCAGTTGGTGGCGTTGGAGGCGTAGTCGGCATCGCAGAGCGTATCCCAGAACCATTTCTCCCCCTCGCGCCAGTCGATCAGCAGGTGCTTGATGAGGAAGCTCGCGGTGATCATCCGCACGCGGTTATGCATCCAGCCTGTCTGCCACAGCTGGCGCATCCCGGCATCGACGATCGGGTAGCCGGTGCGGCCCTCTTGCCATGCCTTGAGATCGCGCGCGGCGGCGGGATCGGTCGCAGGATCGCGCCAGGGAAAGCGGTCGAAATCCTCGCGATAGTTCTGCGTCGCGTATGTCGGGAATTGCAGCACCGCATTGGCCGAATAGTCGCGCCAGATCAGCTCGCCCTCAAAGGTTTCCCAGCCTTTGGAAGTGTGGTCTTTCAGGGCGTGCCAGATCTGGATCGGCGAGATTTCGCCGAAGTGCAGATGCGGCGAGAGGCGCGAGACCTTGTCGACACTGGGCAGGTTGCGCTTGTCGTCATAGGCATCGACGTCCGCCTCCCATGCCGCGAGGCGGGCGTGGGCGGCGTCTTCACCGACCTCCCAGAACTCCGCCATGCCGCCCGACCAGTCGGGTTTGGTCGGGAGCAGGTTCCACGATGCAAGGTCGTCCGAGGGGGGCCAGTTGGCGGGCGCGTCCAGCCGCTCGGGCGCGGGGAGTTCATCGCGCGGCGGCAATTCGGCGCGGACGGCGCGGCTGAAGGGGGTGTAGATCTTGTACTGCCCGCCGGTGCCGGTGGTGATGCTGCCCGGCACCATCAGGTAATTGCCGTGGTTGAGTTGCAGGTCGAGGCTCTTGGCCAGATTGCGCTCGGCGTTCAGCCACCACGGTTCGTAATGGCAATTGGCGTGGATGGTCGCCGCGCCCGTTTCCTGCGCCAGCTTGGTCAGCTCCGCCACCGCCTCCCCGCGCCGCAGGATCAGGCGACTGCCCCTCGCCTCAAGGCGCTTGGCGAGGCTCGCCAGCGAATGATGCAGCCACCAACGCGACGCCCCGCCATATGCGTGGTGCTTCGGGCTTTCGTCGTCGAGGACATAGACCGCCACCACAGGGCCAGCCTTGGCGGCGTGATAAAGCGCGGGATTATCAGCCAAGCGCAGGTCGCGCCGCAGCCATACGATTTGGGGGGAACTCAAGACAAACCTCCGTTCGCCCTGAGCTTGTCGGAAGCGAAGCTGACCCGCAGGGTCAACGACTGTCCTTCTTCTGGCTCTGAGCGAGAAAGTAAAAAGCAGGGCTTCGACAAGCTCAGCCCGAACGGGTGTGGGGAGGTAATGCGCCTAGGGCGCGGCAGGTTCCGGTAAATCGATCCCCGGAATTTGATGGAGCGGAATGCACTTCACGCTCGGCAATGAAACCGAAAACCGGTCCAACACGCGCGGATCAGTAAAGCGAGCATCGCGTAGGATCACCGAACCATCCGGCGCCCACTCGGCAAAGGGAGCCCGTGACCAGAACAGGAAGGCGTCGGCTTGCGGGCTCCCGCGTGCGCTTTCCATCGCTCTCCAGACATTGCAGTTTCCGACCGAAACCGAGCCGATCGACCACTTGCCATCGCCATAAGTCGTGATCATTTCACGCTTCCAGAATTGCAGCGGCACAGGACTAGCAATGACGGTTCGCCCATGTTCGGCAAAGGAATGGGCTTGGGCAATCGGCTCTGCATCTTGTCCGGCGCGGGTCGTGATCCACCCATTCACCCCGATATAGGCTAGCACCGCCGCAATCCCCACCCGCGCAGGCCGCATCCACTCCGCCCCAACCTTCTCCCGCCGCCGCGAGACCCACACCGCTGCAATCATCACCGCCCACAGCCACGGGTCGATGATGAACAGCGTGTCGCCGTAGAACCACTGCGACGAGAACGGCTCTAGCAACCGGATGCCGTAGACGTTGAGCCAGTCGAAGAACGGGTGGCTGAGGCAGCCGATGAAGGCCATCGCATAGAGCCAGCCGAACCGCACCGGCAGCCTCGCCTCGGGCCGCGTCCCGCGCCGCGTCTGCCAGCGGTCCCAGCCCCATAGCAGCCCCGCCAAGATCAGCGGCAGCAGCACCAGCGCGGGTGGGCCGTGGGTGATGCCGCGGCGGAAGGCGAGATGCTCGGTGCCCTCGAGCCAGAAAAAGCACGCCGCATCCACATCGGGCAGGTTCGCGCCGATGATGAGCGCGGACATGGCGAGCCCCGTGGTGCGCTTCAGCCCCGCCTGCCCCAGCACCGCGCCGACAAGGCTATGTGTCAGATTGTCCATATGTTTCGAGGCTAGCGCGCAGCTTTGCCCAAGGGAACCGCAAATCCGCTTGGAAATCCGCCCATGCCTCGCCTATCGCTCCCGCAAGGAGAGACTGCGACCATGACTGACACCCCTTACATCCGCCCTGACATGAAGGCCTTCATCGACATGATGGCGCAGGTGAAGGGGCCGAAAATGGCCGAGATGACACTCGCAGAGGCGCGCGAATCCTATGTGAAGCTGCATGGCATTGCCGACCGCCCGGCGCGCGCCCTGCCGGTGATCCGCGATCTGGCCTGCCCCGGCCGGAACGGCGACATCTCGCTCAGGCTCTATGACGCGCGCGAAGCCCGCGACGAGGCCACGCCCGTCGTGGTCTTCTACCACGGCGGCGGCTTCGTGATCGGCGATCTCGACACGCACCATGCACTGTGCAGCGAGATCGCCGCGCTGATCGATCTGCCGCTCGTCGCGGTCCACTATGCCCGCGCGCCCGAAGGGCCCTTCCCCGCCGCGATCCTCGATTGCGAGGCGGCGACGCGCTGGGTCGCCTCCAGCCCCGCTGCACTTGGCCGCACCGCCAGCGGGATAATCACCATCGGGGACAGCGCTGGCGGCAATGCCACGGTGGTGGTGGGCCAGCTCCTCACCGCCGCCCCGGCCGAAGTCCCCGTGGTGCTGCAAGTGCCGATCTTCCCGCTGGTGGAAGACGCCAATGGCTCGGCTTCGATGGCGCAGTTTTCCGAAGGCTATGTGCTCACCGGCGAGACCATGGCCTTCTTCGATGCGGCCTACGCGGCCGACCGCAGCGACCCGCGCGGCTTCCCGATCCTTGGGCGTCACGACAACGCCCCGCCCACCATCGTCGTCACCGCCAGCCTAGATCCGATCCGCGATTCGGGCCGCGCCTATGCCCGCGCGCTGGTCGATGCCGGGCGCGACTGCGTCTTCCTCGAAATGCGCGGGGTGACGCACTCCTTCGTCAACCTGCGGCAAATGGTGCCGAGCACGCAACGCGATCTCGAACGCATCATCGCCGCCATGCGCTTCATGCTGGGCAATCCGGCATGACCTTCGATCACCTGCCCTATCGCCCCTGCGCGGGCTTTATGCTCGTCAATGCCGAGGGGCTCGTCTTTGTCGGCCAGCGCATCGATCCGTCAGCCCACGGCTTCTGGCAGATGCCGCAGGGCGGGATCGACAAGGGCGAGGATGTGCGCGAAGCCGCCTTGCGCGAACTCCACGAGGAAGTCGGCGTTGCCGCGCATATGGTCGAAGTGATCGCCGGAACCACGCGCCCGATCCGCTATGATCTGCCGCCCGAATTGCAGGGCCGCGTGTGGAAGGGCAAATATCGCGGGCAGGAACAGCACTGGTTCCTCGGGCGCTTTCTGGGCGAGGACGCCGATATCGACCTCGAAGCCCATCATCCGCCCGAATTCAACGAATGGCGCTGGATCGAGCCCGCTCGCCTCCCCGAGCTGATCATCCCGTTCAAGCGGGCGGTTTACGAGGAAGTGCTGGCGGAGTTCTGCCACCTCATCTGAATACTCAGTTGGAGACCGGCGCCGCGCTGCCCTTGCTTTCCGCCGCAAGCCGCGCCGGAACGCCGCGCGCGATGGTGGATTCCAACGCGACCGTCTCGGGGCACGAATCCCCGCACAGCGATTGCAGCTTGGCAAGGTTGCGCTTGGCCTTCTCCAGCGCGCCCTTTTCGACCAGCGCCGCGCCCTCGCCCGAAATCGCGGCGAAGTTGCCCGGATCGCGCTCCAGCGCCTCGCGGTAGTAGCGGATCGCCTTGCCCTGCAGGCCCTGCTGGCGCGCGGCCTCGGCCAGATCGATCAGGATCGGCGTGTGCGCCGGATCGACCGCCAGCGCGGCCTCGAAAGCGTCCACCGCAGCCTGCGCCTCGCCCGCCTTAAGCGATGCCTGTCCCTGCGCGATCAGGCTCGCCGCGCGCGGATCGGGCGTGCGGCCCGTGCCAGCGGTGAGCACGCTCGCCGACATGGCCAAACACAGCGAGAGGGCGGCAGCAGGGGCTGCAAAACGCATCAGAAGCTCCTTCAGTGCTAGAGGCCGGGAACCGGAATTCTGGCTCATAGCATCGGAAACTATCATGGTGAACGCAAGGCCGCGATGAAAAAACCATCCGTCCCGTCGCGGAGCGGTTCAAGCCGCCAGCCCGGCCCGTGGGATGCACCGAGCATCAGGGCGATCGGCTCCACCTGCCAGCCGGGGTGACGGGCGAGGAAGGCGGTGATGCGGTCTGCGCCTTCGGCATCGAGCAGCGAGCAGGTGACGAAGGCGATGGTGCCGCTAGGCCGCACCAGCTGTGCCGCGATATCGAGCACGCGGTCCTGCAAGTGGTTAAGCCGCGCCAGCTCCGCCGGATCGAGTCGCCAGCGCCCTTCCGGGCTGCGCCGCCACGTCCCGCTGCCCGAACAGGGCGCATCGACCAGCACGTGATCGGCCTTCCCCGCGATCGGTGCGAGGGCGGCCATCTCGCGGCCGGGATCAAGCAGGACGATTTCGTCCACCGCAGCCCCGGCGCGTGCGGCGCGGGGCGCGAGATTGCCGAGACGGCGCTTGTCGGTATCGGCGGCGATGATCCGCGCCGCGTTGCCCAGCCTTGCGGCGAGCGCCAGCGTCTTGCCGCCGCCGCCCGCGCACAGATCGACCACGGTGTCGCCTTCGCGAAGCGGCAGGGCCTCGATGATGAGCTGGCTGCCGAGATCCTGCACCTCGACAAGCCCTTCGCCATAGGCCTCCCAGCTTTCGACCGGGGTGCCGGAGGGGTAGCGCAAGGCCTGTGGCGCCGCGAGCGGCTCGCCTGCTTCGGGCAGTTCCAGCGTCGCACGGTCGGCCTTCAGGGCATTGACGCGGATGTCGAGCGGGGCGCGGTCCATCAGCGCGGCAATCGCTCGCCCGTCGAGCCCTGAAGCGCGCAGGGCCGCGGCAAGCCACTTGGGAGCAAGCCCGGTCTTGGCCGCTTCCTCGCCCTCGGCGCGGGGCGCGGGGCCATGGGGCGAACCATCGAACAGCGCGGCAATCGCAGGCTCCTGCGCGACGACCGCCAGCATCGCCGCCCGCCCGCTCGCAGGCACCGGCCCGCACAGGCGCACGGCGCGGTAGACGAGGTCGCGCACCGCGCGCCGATCCTTCGATCCGGCATAGCGGCGAGCGCGGAAATAGTCGGCAATGATCCGGTCCGCCGGCGCGCCCTTGGCGCGTGCAGCCGCAATGATGCTATCGAGCAGCTCGATCGCCGCCTGTATTCTAGCGGCGGGTGTCATTTCGAGGCCTCAGCGTGTGGGATAGTTCGGCGCCTCGCGGGTGATCGCAACGTCGTGGACGTGGCTTTCGGACAGGCCGGCATTGGTGATCCGCACGAATTGCGCGCGTTCCTGAAGATCGGTGATCGTGCGGCTGCCGGTATAGCCCATCGCCGCCTTGATCCCGCCGACCAGCTGGTGGACGACGTCCGCCGCCGGGCCCTTGAACGGCACCTGGCCTTCGATCCCTTCGGGCACGAGCTTCATCGCCGAAACGTCCTGCTGGAAATAGCGGTCAGCCGAGCCGCGCGCCATCGCGCCGACCGAGCCCATGCCGCGATAGGCCTTGTAGGAGCGGCCCTGATAGAGGAACACCTCGCCCGGGCTTTCGGTGGTGCCTGCCAGCATCGAGCCGATCATCACCGAGGATGCGCCTGCCGCGAGCGCCTTGGCCGCGTCACCGCTGGTGCGCAGGCCCCCGTCAGCGATCACCGGCACGCCCGACTTGGCCGCTTCGGCGGCGCTTTCCATGATCGCGGTGAGCTGCGGCACGCCCACGCCTGCGACAACGCGGGTGGTGCAGATCGAGCCCGGCCCGATCCCGACCTTGACCGCATCAGCGCCCGCATCGACCAACGCACGCGTGGCTTCGGCGGTGGCGACATTGCCCGCGATCACCTGCACCGCGTTGGAGAGCTTCTTGGCGCGTTCGACCGCGCGGGCGACTTCGACATTGTGGCCGTGGGCGGTGTCGATCACGATCACGTCGACCTCGGCATCGATCAGCGCCTCGGTGCGGGCAAAGCCGGCCTCGCCCACCGTGGTCGCCGCGGCAACGCGCAAGCGGCCCGCATCATCCTTGGTCGCGTGCGGATAGTTCACCGCCTTTTCGATGTCCTTCACCGTGATGAGGCCGATGCAGCGGAAGGCATCGTCCACCACCAGCAGCTTCTCGATCCGGCGGGCGTGCAGCAGACGGCGCGCCTCTTCCTGCCCGGTGCCGAGCGGGACCGTGGCGAGGTTCTCGGTCGTCATCAGCTCGCGCACCGGCTGGAGCGGATTTTCGGCAAAGCGCACATCGCGGTTGGTGAGAATGCCAACGAGCCGGCCGCCGGCATCCACCACCGGAATGCCGCTGATGCGGTTGGCCTGCATCAGCGCCTGCGCTTCGCCCAGCGTCGCGTCGGGGTGGATGGTGATCGGGTTCACCACCATGCCGCTCTCGTAACGCTTGACCGCGCGCACCGCAGCGCATTGCGCATCGATATCGAGATTGCGGTGGAGCACGCCGATCCCGCCCAGCTGCGCCATGGCGATCGCCATGTCGGCTTCGGTCACGGTATCCATCGCCGAGGACAGCACGGGGATATTGAGCCGGATATCGCGGGTCAGCCGGGTCGAGGTGTCGGCCATGCTCGGCAGCACGCTGCTTTCCGCCGGGCGCAGCAGCACGTCATCGAAGGTCAGACCGAGAGGGATATCCATGGCGCGCCACTTTCTGAAGCTGAGTAGAGGTCTCTCCTCTGGCGGGAGATTCGTGGCGGCCCATGTAACCGCGGTTTTGCAATTGCGCTAGGGCTGCGGACGCGCGGGCGGGGAATAGCGCGCGGGATCGGCCAGACGGCGGATCAATTGCTCGTGGAGCAGCAGATCATCCACCGCGCCGCCCAGTTCGAGCGCAGCGGCCTCGTCCCCTGCGCGGTGATAGCGCGAAGCGGTGAAGGGATCGAGGATCGCGCGGGTGCCATAGGTGCTCGACAGCAGCACTGTGGGCACGCCCTGTTGCAACAAAGCCCAGCCGTCCTGCCGCTGGACAAAGCTGTCCGCCAGCGCCTGATCGCCGATGGTGCGGCCGCTGCGCTCTGCCTCTTCGAGGATCACGGCATCAAGCGGGGTCTGCCCGCGCCCGATGAAGCCGAGCGGGCTGCCCGCGGGCGCCACCGCCATCATGTCGAGATTGAAGGCGGCGACGATGTTTTCGAGCGGCACCGGCGAGGCCTTGGCAAAGGCCCGCGCGCCGAGCAGCCCGACCTCTTCCGCCGTGGTCGCCAGCACATAGATATCGCGCCCCAGCGGCGGACCGGATTTAAGCGTCCGCGCCAGTTCGATCATCATCGCGACGCCGCTGGCATTGTCTGCCGCGCCGTTGCAGATCCGGTCTGCGGCGTCAGGCGGCCCGCATTCGCCAAGGTGGTCCCAGTGCGCGAGCAGCAGCACCGCGCCCGAGCCCGGCACGCTGCCCGGAATCCGGCCGAGCACGTTCTGGCTGGAAAACTCGCGGCGCTCGGATGTGGCCTCGATATTCATCGCGAGGTTGAGTTCGAGCGGGGCGAAATCGGTGTGCTGGGCCTCGGCCTTGAGCCCCTCCCAGCGCTTGGCCCCGATCACGCCTGCCAGAGCGCTGTCGGTGATATAGGCCGAGAGCGTGTCCTGCTCCTCGCTCGCAAGCTGGGTCACCCCCCGCGCCAGGCGCCGCCGCATCCGCGCCAGGGCATCGGCATCGGGAAGCACGGTGACGACCGCCGTGGCGCGCTGGCGGAACAGGGCGTCGCGCCGCGCGCGGTCGCGCCCGGGCTCGGCCAGCATCACCGCCACCGCGCCCGCCAGAGCATCGCCCAGCACCGAACCGTCGCCATAGCCGACAAACACCACCGGCACGCCCGTCCCCGGCCCGCTAGCGGCAATCGCGCGGCGGCGCGGGGTCAACACCAGCGCGTCGGCCTCGGGCACCACCACGCTGCGGCGCCCCTGAACGAGGGTAAGCTGGCTGGTCTGGGGATGGATCTCCACCAGATCGACCGGCATGCGCCAATAGGAGCCGGGATCATTGGTGCCGGTGACCAGCCCGACCTCGCCATAGCGCTTTTCGAGATACTCATACGTCGCCTGCCCGCCGGGCGTGCCCGGCTTGCGCCCGCCCAATGCGTCGCTGGCCAGCACCGCGATATCGGCGCGCAGCCGCGTCTCGATCTCGCCGCGCTGGTTGACCGGCGCGCTTTCGACCCCTGCGGGCATGCAACCCGCCAGCACGAGGCTTGCCAGCAGCGCGGCCAGCAGCCGCAGGCGCATTTGCATTCCGGGCGCGCGGGCGATCATTCGGCGGTCCAGCCTCCGTCGATCGAATGGTTCGCGCCGGTGATATTGCGCGCCGCATCCGAGCACAGGAACACCGCCATGGCGGCGACGTCTTCGGGCAGGACAAAGCTCTTGGTCGGCTGCTTGGCGAGCAGCACATCGTTCATCACCTGCTCGCGGGTCATCCCGCGCGCGGCCATGGTGTCGGGGATCTGGTTCTCCACCAGCGGGGTCCAGACATAGCCGGGCGAGATGCAATTGGCGGTGATCCCGTGGGTCGCCAGTTCCAGCGCGATGGTCTTGGTGAAGCCGGCAAGCCCGTGCTTGGCCGCGACATAGGCGCTCTTGAAGGGCGAGGCGACCAGCGAGTGCGCGCTCGCGGTGTTGATGATCCGCCCCCAGCCCTTGGCCTTCATCCCCGGCACGGCAAGGCGCGTGGTGTGGAACGCCGCCGACAGATTGAGCGCGATAATCGCGTCCCACTTTTCCGGCGGGAAATCCTCGACCGGCGATACGTGCTGCATCCCGGCATTGTTGACGAGGATATCGACGGGGCCAACTTCGGCCATCATCGCGCAGATGGCAGCAGGATCCATCAGGTTCGCGCCGTTGTAGCTCGCACCAAGCTCGTCGCACAGGGCAGCAATCGCGTCCGCATCGCCCAGCCCGTTCAGCACCACCTCAGCCCCCTCGGCCGCCAGCGCGCGGGCAATGGCAAGGCCGATGCCCGAGGTCGAGCCGGTCACCAGAGCGCGCTTTTCCTTGAGCATTGGCGGCAAGTCCTGCACCTTGAGTCTGCTTGGCTTTGCTTTTGCCGCGCGCGAGCGGGCTGTCCAGCGATTTGAACTGCAAGGAGGATGGGGGATGAAGCTCGGGCCTTTCGACAGCGGGGATATCGAGGTCCGCTCCAGCGGCGGCGGCGGGGGTATGGGCGGCGCACGCGGGATCGGCTGCGGGACGATTGTCATCGCGCTGATCGGTGCGCTCGTGTTCGGGCTCGATCCGATGCAGACCATCGGCATGGTGCAAGGCGTGCAGCAACAGACCGCGCCCGCCAGTGCCGACGCATCCGACATGAGCGAGGCCGAGGTCTGCGGCGCCAGCGCCTATGCGCAGGAAGCCTGCGCCGCGCTCGCCAGCCTCAACAAAACCTGGGAGGTCGCCTTTGCGCGCAACAACATCCCCTTCAGCCGCCCGGTGCTCGATCTCTACCGCAATGGCGCGGTGACGACCGAGGGCTGCGGCAGCGCCACCTCGGCAGCCGGACCGTTCTACTGTCCGGCCGACAAGGGCATCTATATCGACACCAGCTTCTATGACGAGTTGGCGCAGATGGCGGGCAATGGCGGAGACTTCGCGCGGCTCTATGTGATCGCGCATGAATATGGCCACCACATCCAGAACATCACGGGCCTGTCATCCGAGGTGCGGCGCGAGCAGCAGCGCAATCCCTCCGCCGCCAATCGGTTGCAGGTGGCGATGGAATTGCAGGCCGATTGCTATGCCGGAATGTGGGCGGGCCAGAACCGCGACAGGGTGGAGCCGGGCGATCTGGAGGAAGGCCTCGCCGCAGCCAGCGCAATCGGCGACGACACGCTCCAGCGCAATGCCGGGCAATCGGTCAATCCCGAAAGCTTCACCCACGGCACCAGCCGCCAGCGCATGGCAGCGCTGAGGCTGGGGCTTGAGGCGAAAGATGATGGAGCCTGCGATGCGTTCTTCAATGCCTCATAGGGCCGCGGCGCTCGCCCTGCTGGCGGCCCTCGCCCTGCCGCTGCCGCTCGCCGCGCAGGTCATGCCCGAGCCCGACGCCACCGAGGTCGCCAAGACCCCGCTGCGCGATTTCAATATCGATGCGCGCGACATTCCCGAAAAGCTCATCGCCCTGCAGACCAACCCCTATGACACCGCCGGGCTTGCCACCTGCAAGGCGATCATCACCGAGATTGCCGAGCTCGACCAGCTGCTCGGCACCGATTACGACATCGCCAGCGAGACCGACGGCAAGCCGGATATCAGCGCCGGACGGATCGGCCAGAAGGTGGTGGGTTCGGTGATCCCTTTCCGCGGGATCCTGCGCGAGGTGACCGGCGCTGCCGGTCACGAACGCAATCTTCGCGCCGCCTATACGGCCGGGATGGTGCGGCGCGGGTTCCTCAAGGGTGTGGGGCTGGGCCGCGGGTGCAAATATCCCGCGCGGCCCAAACCCCAGTCACAGCCCAAGGGCAAATAGCCCCGGATCAGCCTTACTTGTCCTTCCAGCGGGCGATCTGCGCGTCGAGCGTGCGCAGCACTTCCTTGCGGGTGTCCTCGGGAATGTCCTTGTTGCCGGCGATCTCGTCGCGCGCTTCCTGAAGGCCGCTCACGGCCGAACGATAGACGCGGCGTTCGCACACGATCACGCGGGTGGTGCCATCCTTGTCGGTGGTGGTCTCGGTCGGCTCGCTGCCGCCGGGCTTGCAATCGCGCGACATCATGACCCGGGTGCGGGCTTCGGCGCGGGCACGGCCCGCCTCGCCTCGTGCAGCCCGCGCCTCGACCTCGGCCTCGCGGATCATGCGCGGCAGATCGGCGAGTTCGCGGTCGGCCTCGGCAAGGCTCTCGCGCAGTTCGATCATCATGGCATCGTGATCGCCCTTGGCCATGCCTGCACCATCAGGACCGATACGGCGCATGATGATGCGCGGTTCCGCTCCCGCTCCCGGAGCGCCCGGCGCGCCGCGCAGCACCATGCGCACGCGCCGCTCCTTGCCGTCCTCGTCCTTGAACACCTGCTCGATCACGCGGTCATCCTTGCCCTCGGGCAGATCGGGTGCGTCAGGCGCATCGGGCGCGTCGGGATCCATCTTGATGATGACGACCTCCATCGGCGCTTCGGGCGGGGTCGGCGCGTCAGGAGCGGCAGGCGGTGCCGGCGGTGCCGGCGGCGCAGGCGGTTCCGGCACCTCCTGAGCGGCCTCGCTCGCGGCATAGGAAACCGAGGCGGTAAGCGGCAGGGCGAGCACGCCCAGGCCCAGCAGGGCGCGTCCGGCGAGGCGGCGGCGGAAGGACAATTGCGACATCGAAAGGCTCCTCAAACGGTGGATAATGGATTTCTCGCCCAGCACCGGACAGACCATCGGGGCGGTCAGTGCGGCATTGGGGGCAAGGTTGGCGCCCGTGGCATAAGCGGCGATCAGGCGGGCATAGGCAGCGCGCTCTTCGGGGCTGCTCGCGGAGATCACGCGGGCATCGCAGGCCGCTTCCTGATCGCGCCGCAGCGCCAGCCAGCCATAGGCCCCAAGCGGATTGAACCAGTGCAGCGCGAACAGCGGCTGGACCGCGATGTTGATCAGCAGATCACCGCCGCGATGGTGCGCGATTTCGTGCGCCAGCGCGAGGTCACGCGCGCGCCGGTCGGGCAGCGCCATGAAGCCGGGCGGCAGCGCGATCACCGGATCGAGCACGCCGAAAGCAATGGGCGCAGCCGTGCCGGGGGTCTCGACCAGCCGGATCACACCCAGCCGCCCGCGCACCCGGCCAACCTCGCGGGCATCGGCCAGCAGGATATCGCGCAAGGCGAAATAGCTCGCAAAGCGCCGCCACAGGAACACCGCCGCCCCGCCCAGCCACAGCGTCACGGCGATTTCGGCCAGCGGCAGATCGGCAAGGCTTGCGAAAAGATCGAAGCCGGGATCGGCAGGCGCTGCGGCCAGAGCCAGCGGCTCGCTTGCAGCCGCAAACGGAAGGACTTCGGCGGGCGGGATGATCTCGGGCACCGGATCGGACACAGGCAGGGCTTGCGGCTGAGGGATGATGGGCGTCATCCACGCCGGCAGCGTCAGCGGCGGCAGCACCAGCCGGATCAGCGGCAGGGCCCACAGGGCATAGGCGGTCTGCGGCCCCAGCATCTTTGCCACCGGACGGCGCAGCACCAGCACCAGAGCAATCAGCGCGCCGGTCCATGCCAGCGTCCAGACCAGCGCCTCGGGCAGCACCGGGCTCATGGGCGCAGCTCCTTCAGCAGCGCCTCGATTTCGGCGAGATCATCCTCGGTGAGCGCCTCGGTCTCGGCCAGATGGGCCACCAGCGAGGCCGCGCTGCCGCCGAACAGGCGGTCCACCAGCCGGCGCGATTCCCCACCGACATAGGCCTCGCGCGCGATCAGCGGCGTATACAGAAAACGCCGACCATCGGGCGCGGCATCAAGCGCGCCTTTCTGGACCAGCCGGGACAGCAGGGTTTTGACGGTCGCAAGGCTCCATCCGCGCTGCCCGCCAACCGCGTCGCAGACCTCGGTCGCGGTCTGGCGCGGACGCTCCCACAGGACTTCCATCACCGCGTGTTCGGCATCGGTGATGCGTTCGGGGTTCGGATTGTCGAGGCTCATGGCAAGCGGACTCCCGTGAGGATTGATTACACCTGTAGTCAAAGCGACTACATCTGTAAACATTGCCGCCCGATGAACAGACCGCTTGCCCGCTTGCGCCTCGATAAAGCGCCGATATGTTCGGACGGATGGCATCGCGCCCCGCTCTTCCCGCCGCACTCGCCGCCCTGATGCTGGCCGCCCCGCTCGCAGCGCCCCTGTCCGCTCAGGCCCCCGATGCCTTCCTGCCGATGACGACGCCGGTGACGCTGACCGAAGGCGAAAACCAGACCAGGGCGGGCGAGCTTGTGTTTCGCGGCGGGGTCGAGATCGCGCCCGACAAGGCGGATATCGGCGGGGTCTCGGGCCTCACCTGGCACGATGGTGCGCTGTTTGCGGTGACCGATGACGGGCGCTGGATGGAATTCGAGATCAGCGAAGTCGCCGGCCGGCTGGTCGATGTGGCGGGTGTGCGGCTCGGCCCACTGCTGGATGACAAGGGCAAGATGCTGGGCGCCAAACAGCGCGGCGACGCCGAGGCGCTGACACGGCTTGAAAGCGGTGAATGGCTGGTCGCCTTCGAGCAGGAGCACCGTATCTGGCGCTATGCCGATCTCGAAGGTCCGGCCACCGGCAGCGAGACGCGCGCCGCAACCCTCACCGCCGGGGCCGAGGCCAATGGCGGGCTGGAAACCCTCGCGGCTTTTCCCGGCGGGCTGCTGGCCTGCGGCGAGTGGGTCGATGCAGCGCGGCCCAATTGCCTGCGCATCACCGATAGCGGCGCCGCGCCGTTCCACCTCGCCGCGCCCGCCGGCATTGCCGAAGCGGGCGGCGTGCCGACCGATGCCGAATGCGCATCCGACGGCACCTGCTATGTCCTGTTCCGCAGCTACAACCCCTCAGAGGGCAACCGCGCGGGCCTTGTCGCGCTCGCCCCCGATAACACCGCCCAGACGCTCGGCGTGCTGGCCCCGCCCCTGAAGCTCGACAATTTCGAAGGCCTGGCCCTGCGCGAAGAGGGCGCGCGGCGGTTTCTCTACGTCATCTCCGACGACAATTTCCGCAATTGCGAGGTGAAGCCCGGCGCCGGATGCCAGCGCACGCTGCTCTACAAATTCGCGATCGGCGATGACCCCGCGCCTTCAGCTGACGCGCCGGTCGCTGCCGTGCCGCCGCGCCCCGAAACCGGACGTCCGGGCAAGCGCCCCTTCCCGGAGGCCGCGAGCGTCAACGTGGTGCTCACCACCGAGCTGGGCGACATCACCATCGCGCTCGAAACCGAACGCGCGCCGGTGACCGCGAAGAATTTCCTGCGCTATGTCGATGAAAAGCGGTTCGACGGCACCGTGTTCTACCGCGCCATGCGGCTCGACCGCGAGCCTGCGCCCAATGGCCTCTTGCAAGGCGGCACGCGCTGGGAGGCCAAGCGCATCCTGCCCGGCATCCCGCACGAGCCGACCTCGCAGACCGGCCTCACCCACACCCACGGCGCAGTCTCGATGGCGATGGGCGCGCCGGGGACGGCCAATGGCGATTTCTCGATCATGATCGAGGACCAGACCGGCCTCAACGCCGATCCTTCGGCGAGCGATCCGGTGTGGAAGAACGGCTATGCCGTGTTCGGCTATGTCATCGGCGGCATGGACGTGGTGGCCAAGATCCACGCCACGCCCGTCGATCCCGACAAGGGCGAAGGCTGGATGAAGGGCGAAATGCTGGCCAAGCCGGTGACGATCATCACCGTCCGCCGCGCGCCTGCGCCCTAGAGCACCAACTGCGTCTGGATCACCACCGCCACATCCTTGCCCTCGGCCGTGGTGATGGTGGTCTGCCACACCGACATGCGCCGGCCGGTCTTGAGCGGCACCGCCCTGCCCTTGACGAGGCTTCCCGCAGGCGCTGCGCCGAGGAAATTGGTCTTGCTCTCGATGGTGGTGGTGCCTTTGGCGCCCTCGGGCAGGCAGGCGACCGCGCCGACCGCTCCCAGCGCATCGGCAAAGGCCATGATCGCGCCGCCATGCATGATGGCTCCGGCCGTGCACAGATCATCGCGCACGGTGATCTCGCCCTCGACCCCCTCTGGCGAGGCAGCCGTGATGGTCACGCCCATCAACTTCGAAAAAGGCATGGCGTCAGCGGGGTTCATGACGGTGTCTCCTGATTGTTCTCGAGCCCTGCGATTTGCAGGATCTCCTCGGCAAATTCCGTGTCGCTGCGCAGCCGCAGCATCCCGGCGCGGTGCAGGCCGATGCCGCCATGGGCGAGCATCCACACCCGCATCACCTCGCGCCGCCGGGTGTCATCATCCGCCCCCGGGCTCGCCAGCACACCGAGCGCCACCGCAATTACCCGGTCCACCCCAGCCCGCAGCGCAGGATCGGCATTGATCTGGGCGTGGTTGCGCTGGGTCATCACATCATAAAGCCCCGGCTCGGCCAGAGCGAAGCGGACATAGGCGGCCAGAAAGCGGCCCGCATCAGGCGCGGCGGCGAGCAGCGTCGCCAAGCGATCGAACCCGCGCGCCGCCACGGCTGCAAGCAGCGCCTCGCGTGTTTCGAAGTGGTTGTAGAGCGCCCGGTGCGCCACCCCCAGCGTCTCCGCCAGCGCGCGCATCGAGAGCTTTGCGGCCGGATCGGCGGCGATCAGGCGCAGCGCCTCCTCGACCGTCGCGGCGGCGAGATCGCCGTGATGATACGCGCTGCGCTGAACCATAGGCCATCGTCTAGGCGGCCTTGGCGAGCGCGGCAACGTGCCAGTCGACGCGCATCTTCGCGACATCGCGCCCCTCGCCATCGACCATCGCCACGCTCACGGCAAAGCGCACCTTGCCCTGCGCATCGAGCGTGGCGAATAGCGCATCCTTGCTGTCATCGATCCGGGCATGGGCGGTGATCTGGCCGCGCGCTGGCTTGATGTAATCGATCGTCGCGCTGGCGGCGACGGGGCGCAGGCTTGCCAGCCGTTCGAAGAACATCCCCGCCATCGCCGCGCCAGAGGCTGCCTCGGCAAGCGTGAACAGCGCGCCGGCGTGCATCGTGGCGATGTGGTTGCTGGTGGCATGCGATTGGTCGAGCGTGGCGCTGGCGGTGCCCGGCCCGATCTCGTCCAGCACCACGCCGACATGGGCGGCAAAGGGTACGGCGGCGGACAGCTGGGCCTTGATCATGGCGAAAGGATTCACGGGATTCGTCCTTGCTGTGGAAGTATGTATCCACTGGATACATTTCTGCGCGAATGCGTCAAGCGCGTGCAAGGCCCCGCCGCCGACCGGCGGATGATCTGGAGGTGCCGGCTACGGGGCTGCGCGCCGGGTTACTTCTGACCGGTGCGCGCCGCCTGAGTGAACTGCGCTGGATCGAAGGCGGGCCTGCCCACCGGCGCGCTGGCGATCCGCGGCATGCGCGCCTCGATCTGCGGGAGCCACTGGCGCGCACCTGCGCCGATGCTGGTCTGCGGCAAGGAGGCGAGCACCCGCGCCTTGCTCTCCCACTCGGCCACGTCTGTGACCGCCTTGCGCGCCGCATCCTCCAGCCCCACCGGCTGGCGCAGCGCGCGGTTGATCAGCGCGTCGCCGTAGAAGGTCCAGTCATTCTCCGCGACGCAGCCGAAGGAGCTGCGCGTGCTCGCCGCCGCAGTAAGGATCGCAGTGTCGGGGCTGGCGAGGTGCGGCACGAAGACCCCTGAATAGCACGCCGAGATGATCAGCACCCGCCGGCGGATCCCCGCCTCCTCCAGCGCTGCCTTGAGGCGCACCGGCGAGAGGATGCCGTAGCCGCTATCGCCGTAGTGATAGGCCAGCCCGATATCGGCCCCGTGACTGGTGGTGTAGAGCACCAGCACGTCCTCTTTGCCGTCCATCAGGCTGCCCACATGGGCAAGCGCGAGCAGCAGCGCAGTGATCGAGCCCTGCGGTGCATCGTCGCGCGCGCCGTCCGGGCCGGCCAGCACCAGCGTGCGCCCCTCGGCCCCGTAACGCTGCCCCAGCACCTTTGCGGCCTCTCGCGCCTCGCGGGCGAAGACCGGATCGCTATCGAGTGCGATGGAAATCACGAAAGCGTCGGTCGTGCCGGGCGTCTGCGGCTGGAGCGCCCCGAGCGCCGCATCGAGCTTGCGGGCCTGCGCGCGGATCGCGGCGGGCGAGACACCGCGATGCAATTCGGGCGAGAGTTCATAGGATCGCCGACGCTCGGCCTCGGTCGTCCCGCTGGCAAGATCGGGATAGGGCAGCGTGTGCGGAGGCGGCTGGTTTGCAGGCGTGGATTGCGCCGAGGATTGCGATACCGCAGGCACGGCCAGCAATGCCGCCAGAACCCCGCTCATGATCGCGCCCCTGTTCATGCGCCCAGCAAGCTGCCGACCGCTGCGCAGGTCGTCAAGCGTCCTTCTTGCCAAGCCCCCCAAGCAAAAGGCCCGATCCCTCGCGGGGACCGGGCCTTGCTGTTTCACCGATGCGTGCCGATCAGTACACGCGCGCCTTGGGCTCGATATACTTGATGTCGTCGGTCAGCGTGTATTCGTGGACCGGGCGGTAATCGATCCGGCCGTTCGAGCCGCGCCCGCCCCAGCCGTCGAACCAGGCGATGGTGTGCTTCATCCATTCCTTGTCGTTGCGATCGGGGAAGTCCTCGTGGGCGTGGGCGCCGCGGCTTTCCTTGCGGTTGGCCGCCGATGCCATGGTGACATTGGCCTGCGCCATCAGGTTGTCGAGTTCGAGCGTCTCGATCAGGTCCGAGTTCCAGATCAGCGACTTGTCGGTGACGTGGATGTCCTCCATCCGCTTGTTCTGCTCGGCCAGCTTGGCCACGCCCTCGTCCATCAGCTTCTGGTCGCGGAACACGGCGCAGTGCTTCTGCATCGCCTTCTGCATTTCCGCACGGATCTGCGCGGTGGGCGAGCCGCCCTGCGCATAGCGGAAGTGATCCAAGCGGGTCAGCGCGAAGTCGGCGCTGTCGGCCGGCAGTTCGGGCTGCTTGGCATTGGGCACGAGGTTGTCGCGCAGGTGATGGCCGGTTGCGCGGCCGAACACCACGAGGTCGATCAGCGAGTTCGAGCCGAGGCGGTTGGCCCCGTGCACCGACACACACGCCGCTTCGCCCACGGCATAGAGGCCGGGGATGACCGTGTCCGGATTGCCGTCCGGCCCCAAGGTGACGACCTGCCCGTGATAGTTACAAGGCACCCCGCCCATGTTGTAATGCACCGTCGGGGTCACCGGCAGCGGCTGACGGGTGAGATCGACACCGGCAAAGATCTTGCCGCTCTCGGTAATGCCCGGAAGCCGTTCTGCCAGCACCTTGGGATCGATGTGATCGAGGTGCAGGTAGATGTGATCGCCATCCGGCCCGACGCCGCGCCCTTCGCGCATTTCGAGCGCCATCGAACGGCTCACCACGTCACGCGAGGCGAGGTCCTTCGCGGACGGGGCATAGCGCTCCATGAAGCGCTCGCCTTCGGAGTTGGTGAGGTAGCCGCCCTCGCCGCGCGCGCCTTCGGTGATGAGCACGCCGGCACCGTAGATGCCGGTCGGGTGGAACTGGACGAATTCCATGTCCTGCAGCGGCAGGCCGGCGCGCAGCACCATCCCGCCGCCGTCGCCGGTGCAGGTGTGGGCCGAGGTCGCGGTGTAGTAGCAACGGCCATAGCCGCCGGTCGCAAGCACCACCGACTGGGCGCGGAAGCGGTGGATCGTGCCATCATCGAGGCACATCGCCATCACGCCGACGCAGACCTTCTGGCCGTCGCGCTCGGACATGATCAGATCGAGCGCGAAGTACTCGATAAAGAAGTCCGCGTCATACTTCAGGCTCTGCTGGTAGAGCGCGTGGAGCATGGCGTGGCCGGTGCGGTCAGCCGCGGCGCAGGTGCGCTGCACCGGCGGGCCGGCACCCATGTTCTGCATGTGACCACCAAAGGGACGCTGGTAGATCGTGCCATCGGCATTGCGGCTGAAAGGCACGCCCGCGTGCTCCAGCTCGTAGACCGCCGCCGGCGCTTCACGTGCGAGATATTCGATCGCGTCCTGATCGCCCAGCCAGTCAGACCCCTTGACGGTGTCGTACATGTGCCAGGTCCAGTGATCCGGCGAATTGTTGCCCAGCGACGCGGCGATCCCGCCCTGCGCTGCAACCGTGTGCGAGCGCGTCGGGAAGACCTTGGAGATGTTGGCGGTGCGAAGCCCGGCTTCGGCCGCGCCCATCGTCGCGCGCAGGCCCGATCCGCCCGCGCCCACCACAACCACGTCATAGGTGTGATCGATGATCTTGTAAGCGCCCTTCAGATGCGCGCCGCCAACATCGTTGGCGGTGCCGGGTGCTGCTGCGGTAGCCATCAGGCCTGTCCTCCGAATGCGAGCGCGGCCACGCTGAAAATCCCGAAGGCGCCGCCGCCGATAGTTGCAAGATTGAGCGCAGCAAGCGCCCCGAATTTGGCGCCGGCCTCGTGGACATAGTCCTCGATCAGCACCTGAAGGCCGAGCCGCGCGTGCCAGAACAGGCTGAACACCAGCAGGATCATCGCGGTGGCATTGAGCGGGTGGGAGAGCCACTTGGAAACCGTGGCATGGCCATAGTCACCGAGCATCACGAGGCTGACCAGCAGCCAGCTCATCAGCACCACAATGCCGATCGCGGTAAAGCGCTGCACCAGCCAGTGATGCGCGCCGTGATGCGCCGGACCCAGCCCGCGCACGCGTCCGATGGAAGTTCCGTTACCCATGTGCCGTCCCTCCTCAGCGCGTAAAGATCAGGGCCCAGAAGGCCGCGGTGAGAACAATCGCGATCACCGGTGCGGCGATCGACCACATGCGGTTGGTATCGAGCTCGTAGCCCGCGCCGATATCCAGCACGAAGTGGCGAAGCCCGCTCATCATGTGGGTGAAGAAGGCCCAGGAGAGGCCGATCAGCACGATCATGCCGAGCGGCGATCCCATGACCTCCTGGAAGGTGGTGTAGGCTTCCGGCCCGCTTGCGAGCGCGCCCAGCCACCACACCAGCACCCCGAGCCCGACCAGCGCCATCCCGTCGCCCGTGGCGCGGTGAAGGATCGATACGAGCATGTGCGGCCCCCAGCGCCAGATCTGGAGATGGGGAGAAAGCGGTCTTTGGTTCATGATGATCCCGTCGTGTCCCTGTTTGTCGCATCCCACTTAACGCCGCTGGCGATGGAGGCAAGCCGCGACGTTATGGACACAGCATGCAAAAATCTGGATAGGCCATTGCATGGGACACATTCTGGTAACCGGATCGAGCCGCGGGATCGGCAGGGCAGCGCTGGAGGCTCTCGCGGCACGCGGGGCCAAGGTCGTCGGCCATGCCACACGCAAGCCTGCCGAAACGCAAGACAACCTGCCGATCATCGCCGCCGATTTCGGCGATCCCACCGCCGCACAGGCGCTGTGGGAAGAAGCGCTGGATATCGCCGGCGGGGAAATCGACGTGGTGGTCAACAATGCCGGACGCTTCGAGGCGAACCGGCTGGACCGCTCGGACATCGAATGGCTCGATGCCTGGGAGGACACCTTGCGGGTCAACCTCACCAGCGCCGCGCAACTCTCGCGCCTTGCGGTGCTGCACTGGCAGGCACGCGGATTTGCCGGACGCCTGGTCCACGTCGCAAGCCGCGCGGCCTATCGCGGCGATTCCCCGGCGCATTGGCATTATGCCGCCGCCAAGAGCGGGATGGTGGGGATGCACAAGACCATCGCCCGCGCCTATGCCAGGGACGGGATCCTGAGCTTTGCCGTCACCCCGGGCTTTACCGACACCAGCATGGCGGGCGACTACCTCGCCAGCCGCGGCGGCCCCGGATTGCTCGCCGACATTCCGCTCGGCCGCGTGGCAACGCCGGAGGAAATCGCCAGCATCATCGCCTTCTGCGCCCTCGATGCGCCGCCGAGCATGACCGGCGCGGTGATCGACGCCAATGGAGCAAGCTTTGTCCGGTAAGATGGCGTCCGCTGACACGACGTGGAAGCTCTCGCTCTACGCCCCCAAGCGCGTCGTCCAGGCGGCGCTGCTCGTGCATGACGAAATCGACGACTGGGATTACGAGCTCGTCATCGCGGGCCGCGAGGTGGCCGAGGACAAGCCCGAGGACTGGGTGCTCGAAGGCTGGTATCCGAGGAAACCCGGCAAGGCCGAGAAAGCCGCGCTTGCCGGACTGTTCGAAGGAAAGGCCCCGCCGGTCACCATCGAGGAACTCGCGCCGCAGGACTGGGTGACGCTGAGCCAGCACAATGTCACCCCGATCCGCGCCGGGCGCTTCCATGTCCACACGCCGGACTATCCGGCTGACCCTGCCGCGATCGACTTCGTGATTCCCGCCAGTCAGGCCTTCGGCACCGGCCAGCACAAGACCACCGCCGGATGCCTCGAAATACTCGACGCGATGAAGGCGAGCGGCGTGGTCGCCCGCAACATCGCCGATATCGGCACGGGCACGGGGCTTTTGGGCTTTGCGGCGCTGGCCCTGTGGCCGCGCGCGCTGCTCACCCTCACCGATATCGATCCGGTCTGCGTGCCGGTGGTCGAAGAGAATGCCGCCACCAACGGCGTGATGATGGGCGCTGCGCCGGGCGAAGCGGTGATGATCGTGGCCGACGGGATGGACGATCCGCTGCTTCAGGTGCGCGGGCCTTACGATCTCCTCATCGCCAACATCCTTGCAGGCCCGCTGGTGGAACTCGCGCCCGATTTCGCCCGCGCCGTATCGCCGGGCCGTAGCCTGCTGCTCGCCGGACTGCTGGCAGGCGATCAGGAAGCCGCCGTCAGGCGCGCCATGGGCCTTGCCGGTTTCCGCATGGCCGCAAGGCTCCAGCGCGGCGACTGGGCGATCCTGTGGCTCAGGCGGCGGCGCGACTGGCGGCGGGTGCGCTAGGCCGAGAGAGCATCCTCCAGCAGCGCGAGGGCATTGCGGGTGAAGGCGGCCATATTGGCGATGCGATTGTCGGAACCGGTTTCAAGGAGGCGCGTGTGCTCCTCGCCCGCCGGGCCTGCCAGTGCGGCAACAGAGCGCCCCGCAGGCGCCCCGCTCGGGTGCGTTGATCCGCCGACCGAACCGCTCTCCGCCAGCCCCCATTCCGCGCCGAAATTGGCAGCGATGGCGCGGGCTTGCAGCAGGGCGTATTCCTCGGTCGCCCCGCGCATCCCCTTGTAGGCCTCGCGCGGCAGAGCGAAGAGCACATCGCGCCCGCGCAGGGAATAGACCACGCCCCCGCCCACGAAGAAATCGAGCGCGCCGGGAACCGTGAGCAAGGTGGCCGCAATGAGCCCCCCCGTCGCCCCGTCGGCCACAGCCACCTTCTCTCCGCGAGCGCGCAGCAGCGCGGCAATGCGCAGCGCCTGGGGATGGAGTTCGGCGAGGAGGTCGCTCATGGCGTGATCCGCCGCAGGGTCAGAACTTCGCCCCCCACTGCGCTTCCTGCGCTGGTGACGACACTGGTCACACGCGCGGTTCTGGCGTTGACCGGCAGGCCCGTGAGGGGATCGAAGGCGATCTCCACCTCGTCGGTGATCTGCAAGGATTCGATCGTCTCTTCGCCGGCCGCCGCACGGCCACTGCCCGCCCCTGCTGTCCGCATCATCCCGATCATCGCGAGCGTTGCCGCGCGCATCGCTTGAGGATCGAAGCGCGCCGTCTGGATCAGGCGCAAATGGCCCTCGGCGGTACGGGTCACCACGCCCTGCATCGTGGCAGGAACCGCGCCGGGGAGCAGCCCGCCGGTCACCTCGGTGTCCACTTCGACAGGCTCGCCCAGCACGAATTCTCCGCCGCCATAACCGAGCAAGGCTGGCCAGCCGCGGATCATCAGCGCAGGCCCTTCCTCCGCAGAGGCGTTGATGATCGGATCGAGCAAGCGCTGCATTGCCGCCAGCGCAGCCTCATCCAGTGGCGCGCCCGAAAGCGCCGCCGCTGCCTCGGGCATGGAGCGCAGGCCCGCCCGCATCGCCTCCCAGTCGCGCATCCGCACCATTTCGCCCGAGGAATCGAGCTCGACCGCCATCGGCAGGAGATAGATCCGCAGCGCCGGCGGCACGGCATCGAGCACCCGCTTGTCGGCCAGTTCGAACCGCCGCCCGCCGCTCGCAAAGGACAGGGTTTCGAGCCGCATCAGATAGCCGCTGCCGAGCCGCTCGAAGGTCAGCCGCTGCTCGAATTCGATCACACTGTCGCCGCTGGGACGTTTGCGTTCAAAACGCAGGGCGTAGGTGACAGGCGTGCCGAGCGGAGGGGCAAAGGGGATGACCACCGCTTCCTCGGCGACGGAGGCAGGCGGCGCTTCGCTCTGCGCCATCGCCGGGGCAGGCAAGCCAAGCAGCAAGGCCGCGCCAAGCGCAGGCGCGAGCCAGCGGGGGGCGCGTTCGGCAAAGCGGCCGCTCATGGCACGGTGACCTCCACGAGCATGTCGCCAAGCCGGTTCGATCCGTGGCGCACGCGGTCGCCCGGCTGGAGGAAATGTCCGCTCTCCAGCTCGTTGGCGAGAAATTCGCGCTTCACCATGTCGATCAGTCCGGCCCCCGAAAGCGGCCCGCCGGCCCGTCCGTAGGCGAGCAGTCCCTCGATCATGTCGGCGCGGGTGGGCGGTGTGAAGATCACCCCTTCCGACGTGCCCGACATCAAGGTCATGTCCCGGGTGATCCGCCCTTGCGGCGCAAGCGGGTAGAAGCCGCCGCGATAGAGAAAGCGCGGGCGCTGCATGTCACCCAGCGCCTTTGCAACAAGCGCGCGGAAATCCATCACCATCTCGCCCCCGCGCGCGTCCTGCCGCCGCTCGCCATTGACCTCGGTGGTCATGCGCGCATCGGCGACAAACCGCTTCCAGTCGCGCGGCACCACGAGGAAGGGGCCGGAGGGGAATTGGCCGGGGCCGCTCTTGGCATCGGAAAAGCCGGTGCCCGAATCGAGATTGTCCGGATCGGCCAACGCCACCAGCGCGTTGCGGTTGGTGAAATCGCCGCACAGGAACACGCCCTTTGTGGCCGCGTCGAAATCGGCGAGGCTGGCGATGTCGCGGTCGAAGCGCATGCACAATTCGACTTCGTAATCGAGCAGGATGCCCGGCCGCGCCGCGATCCGGGTACGGGCGGGCGTGGCGGTGCCGAACTTGGGAAACTGGAACACCGCGCCGCTGCTGGCCTCGGCGGCGTGCTCGGGGAAATTGGTGCCGGTGCCGATATGGATCGTGCCGGAGGGCGCGGACGGGAGCAGCGCTTCGTATGTGAGGCGGATGCGCGGGCTGGCTGGCAGCGCGGCGGCGGCATCCGGCAGGCGGGGGAGCCTGGCCAGATCGCGCAGCGGATCGCCGGTCGTCGCAGCACCCAGCGCCGCGAGCGGGATGCCTGTTACGCCGCTCGCGTCAAAGCCGGTGACCAGCAGCGTTGCCGGCTGTCCGTCATCCCCGCGATAGAGCGCCAGGGTCACCGCCTCCGCCAGCGGCGCCAGCTGCGGATCGAGGGCTGCATCTTCGAAACTGGCGGGATTGCCCCTGGGATCGGGCGAGGTTGCCCAGGCGGCGGCAAGGCCGATCGCAGCGATCAGCGCCAGCACTGCCAACCCCTGTGCGAGCCTGCGCATGCCGCTCATCCTCCGTCGCCGCCCCCGGAACTGCCCAGTGCTTCGGCCACAATCGCCGCCCAGCCGGCCTCGTCCATGGTCTCGATGCCGAGTTCGGCCGCCTTCTTGAGCTTCGATCCCGCGCCCGGCCCGGCGACCAGCAGATCGGTTTTCGCGCTGACGGAGCCGGCTGCCTTCGCGCCCAGCCGTTCGGCCTGCGCCTTGGCCTCGTCGCGGCTCATGGTCTCCAGCTTGCCGGTGAAGACCACGGTCTTGCCGGCGACGCGGCTGGCGATCGTCTCGACCTCGTAGCGCGGCGGGGTGACTTCGGCGAGCAGCGCATCCCACACCGCGACATTGTGGGGCTCGTGGAAGAAATCGCCCAGCGCCTCGACCACGCTCGGACCGATGCCGTCGATCGCGGTGATCTCGGCTGCGGCCTCGTCGTCGCCTTCATGGGCACGCTCGGCCAGCGCCCGCAGCGCAGGCAATTCGTGGACATGCTTCATCAGATCGCGCGCGGTCACCTCGCCCACGTGGCGGATGCCGAGCGCGAACAGCAGCCGCGCCGCGTCAGGCGCACACTTGGCCTCGATTGCGGCCAGCAGGTTGTCGACCGACTTTTCCTGCCAGCCCTCCAGCGCCAGAATTGCGCTGCGGCGGGCGCGCAGGCGGAAGATATCGGCGGGGCTTTCGAGCCAGCCCAAGGCAAAGAACTGCGCGATGGTTTTCTCGCCCAGCCCTTCGATATCGAGCGCCTTGCGGCTGACGAAATGCTCCAGCCGCTGGGTGCGCTGGGCCGGGCAGATGAGGCCGCCGGTGCAGCGCACATCGACCTCGCCCTCCTCTGCCACGGCCTCGGACTGGCATTCGGGGCAGTGATCGGGGAACGGGAAAGCGGGGCGCGTCTCCTCCCGCGTGAGGTTCTCGACCACCTGCGGGATAACATCGCCCGCGCGCTGGATCACCACGCGGTCGCCGACGCGAAGGCCGAGCCGCGCGATCTCGTCGCGGTTGTGGAGCGTGACATTGGTGACAGTCACCCCGCCCACCAGCACCGGCGCCAAGCGGCCCACCGGCGTCAGCTTGCCGGTGCGCCCGACCTGTATGTCGATGCCCTGCACCACGGTCTCGGCGCGCTCGGCCGGGAACTTGTGCGCCAGCGCCCAGCGCGGAGCCTTGGCGACGAAGCCGAGGCGCTCCTGCCAGTCGAGCCGGGCAAGCTTGTAGACCACCCCGTCGATATCATAGGCAAGGCCCGGCCGCGCGCGTCCGATGGCATCGAAATGGGCGACCAGTTCGTCCGCCCCGCCCACCACGCGGGTGAAGTGCGGCGAGACCGGAAAGCCCCACTCCCGCAGGGCCGTGACGACCTCGCTTTGGGTCTTTCCGGGAAGCTGCGAAACCGCGCCCCAGCCATGCGCCCAGAAGCGCAAGGGGCGCTTGGCCGTGACCTTCGCATCCTTCTGCCTGAGGCTTCCGGCAGCGGCATTGCGCGGATTGGCAAACACCTTTTCGCCGGCTTCATGCTGCGCAGCATTGAGTGCGGTAAAGGCCTGTTTTTCCATATAGACCTCGCCGCGCACCTCGAAGATAGCGGGCACGTCTGCGGGCAGGGTTTGCGGGATATCGGGAATATGCGCGACATTCGCCGTCACGTCCTCGCCCACCTGTCCATCACCCCGCGTCGCGGCGCGCACCAGCACGCCATTCTCGTAACGCAGAGAGCAGGACAGCCCGTCGATCTTGTCCTCGGCGGTGAGCGCCAGCGGCTCGCTGTCGGGCAGGTTCAAAAAGCGCCGCATCCGCGCCAGCCACTCGCCCACTTCCTCGGGCGAAAAGGCATTGTCGAGGCTCATCATGCGAACCTCGTGGGTCACCTTGCCCAAGGGCGAGGCGGCGATCTGGTGGCCGACCTTTTGCGTCGGCGAATCCGGCCTCACCAGATGCGGGAAAGCCGCTTCCAGTTCGGCATTGCGCCGCACCAGCGCGTCATATTCGGCGTCGGAGATCTCCGGCGAATCCTCGGCGTGATAGAGCCGGTCGTGCTTGGCGATGGCGCGGGCAAGGCGCATCAATTCATTGGCGGCATCCGCCTCGGACATTCCTTCGGTGCTCATGCCGATCGCTATTTCAGCGACCGCCTGCAATCGCAAGCAGCGCCGGACCGATGGCGGCAAAATCCTTTGTGCCCGGCACAAGCAGGTTGAAGTGCTGGTTCTGGTCGATGGTGATCACCTCGACTGCGATGCCCTTGGCCTTGAGCCCCGCGATCACCGCCGGATCGGGATCGGGCAGCGCGCCGTGGACCACCAGCAGCTTCTTCACCAGCGGCGTATTGGCGAGCGGATCGAGCATAGCATAGCGCGCAGGCACATCGGCAGGCGTGCCGCCCACCAGCGGTGCGACCACCGGCTGGCCGCAGATCATCGCGTCCATGCCGACAAGATCGCGCAGCCGCATCGGCCCGTCGAGCACCACCGCCGCCTGCACCGCCGGAAGCCCGGCCTTGAGCACGGCGTCACCCTTGTCCCCCGTCGGCAGCCACATCACCGGGGTCGTCCCCGCCGAGTGGCCCATCACGGTGATGCGCTTCAGATCGATCGGGTAGGTCTTGGCGAGGGTGTTCACATAGCCCAGGCCCTGCGCCCAGTCGGCAAAGGTGTTGGGCCACCCGCCGTCGGAGCCGAGTTCGCGGTAGGACGGCGTCCACACCGCCACGCCGTTCTTCGCAAGGAAGCTCGCGAGCGCAGCAACATTGGCGGTGCCGCCCATCCCCACCCAGCAGCCGCCATGCCAGATCACCGCGAGCGGGAAAGGCCCTTTGCCATTGGGCATCCTGAGTTCGCCATATTGCCGCTCGGAGGCAGAGCCATAGGCGATCTTTGCGGTCGCCGGATCGGACGGGACGGCGTTGACCGAGAAAGGATCATAGTCCTTGCTGTCGGTCACCGCGAAACGCGCATCCGGCCCGGTTGGCGCGCTGGCGACGGGTTCTCCCCCGGCACAGGCGGTGAGGGCAAAATCGATAGCGAGCGTGGCAGCGGCAGCATGTTTCATGGCAATGATTCCCCTCAGTTTCCGGCAGCATAGCGCGGGGCGGTACTGGTGCAAAACCCGCTTCAGGGTGCACCCTTGAGCACCGCCAGCATCGCCGCTTCGTTGGCGGTGTAGACCGGATTGCCCGGCGTGATGATGGCGAAGTGGCTTTGGCCGACATTCTCGCGCACGTTCACCTTGGCACCCGCTTTCCCGAGCGCGCTTTGCGTTGCGGCGGAAGGCGCGTGGAGCTTGGCCTGCACGAACAGCACCTCCTCAAGGCGCGGCGCATGGGCGGCGGGAGAGATCGCGCCGTAAAGCTGCGGCGCGGCGGCGGGCGCGGCGCCCATGAAGGGCTGGACCGCGGAGAACTGGCACAGGGCATCAAAGGCAGGCTGCTCGGGCCCGACATCGCCCGGCCCGTCGAGCACGATCGCCGCACGCGCCTTCACCCCCTTGCGCTTGCCGACGGGGCCATCCTTGCCGGAATCGCTCGCCAGCCACACTGCGGGCAAGCCCCCCGCCGAATGGCCCACCAGCGTCACGCGCTTGCGGTCAATCGGATGCTTGGCCGCAACCTCCTCGATCAGCTTGGCCGACGCGGCCCAGTCAGTGAAGGATCCCGGCCAGCCGCCCCCGTCGCCAACTTCACGGTAATCGACATTGAGGGTGGCGATGCCCTGCTGCTGCCAGCGGGTCGCGAGCGGGGCCATGTAGGCTTGCGAGGCGATGCCGGTCTTCCAGCACCCGCCATGATAGATAACCGCGAGCGGGAACGGGCCTGTACCTTCGGGCAGCCGCAGCTCGGCAAACCCGCGCTGGTGGGTGGCATAGCGCAGCACCGCATCCGGCTCGGACGCGCCGAGATTGGCGTCGGTGCCGTAGGTGGCGTTGTTGGGCTTGGCGATCAGGTCAGCCTCCTCGGGCGCGGGGGTGGCAGGCGTGCAGGCAGCAGCGGCGGCGAGCAGGAGGATGGGGAGGAGACGATTATACATCGGAAAAGAAATCAGCGATCTCGACGGACCAATACGCTTCCGTTTGGTGGATCACGCCGTCAGCTTGGATCAGAAGATTTGCGTGTCGCGCGAATATGTCCGCCAACACAGCATCTTCCTTGAACCGATGCATGGCGACCCAGAACGTCTCTCCATCAGGTGCAAGTCTGTCTGCGTATCGGAGCAAATCATCGAAGTCAGGATCGCCCAGAATTTCCAGCCTGAGCCAGAAGCTGGTCAAAGCCTTCTCAAGGCTTTCACGCTCCGCAAAGTGAAAATCCTTGTCGCAACGCGCAATGAAAATCAACGCGTTAAGCATTGCAATCAGATCAGCACGACGGCCAACTGAAAGCCCCCAAGACAGTCCCGAGCTTGATGTCTCATCAGGCTGGAAATTGGCAAAGAATGCTTGCGCGGGGCTAAGAGACTCTCCGGTAGTTGCATCAAAAATGTCGGTGATCCGGTCAATTCGAAATGACCGAGGCGATTTTCGGTGATGGCAATAGGCGTTAAGATAATCCTTGCCGGCGCGAACAGAAATTTTCCGACAAGTGATAAGGCGTTGGGATACATTGCCCTTGGCATCTAAGTATTCGATTACAACACTTAACCCACCTACATTCTCGATGTCTTCGAGAGGTTCAAGATGCTGATCATCTTCATCGAACTCGGGAACATCGAGACCAACTTCTGAAAATCGGGTATGTAGCCGCGGCCTAACTGCGCGCGATATCATCTCACGTAGTTTCATATCACACCCCCTCCAGCAGCCGGTCCGCCTGCGCCCTCGCCTCAGGCGTCACTTCTGCGCCCGAGAGCATCCGCGCGATCTCTTCCTGCCTGCCAGCGCTGTCGAGCAGCACCACGCTCGTCTTCGTCACCATGCCGCTGGAGGCCTTGGCGATCATGTAGTGCTGGCCGCCGCGCGCCGCGACCTGCGGCGAGTGGGTGACCGCCAGCAGCTGGCCCTCGTTCGCCGCCAGCCGCGCCAGACGCTCGCCGATGGCCGAGGCCACCGCCCCGCCCACGCCGCGGTCGATCTCGTCGAAGATGATCGTGGCCGCCCCGCCCTTCTCCGCCAGCGCGACCTTCAACGCGAGAATGAAGCGCGAGAGTTCACCGCCGGACGCGATCTTGTTCAAGGGCGCGAAGTCAGCCCCCGGGTTGGTCGAGATCAGGAACTCGACCGCATCCATGCCATGCGCGCCCCAGCGTTCCTCGGGCAGCAAAGTGACAGAGGTGCGGAACTTCGCGGCATCGAGCTTCAGCGGCGCAAGCTCCGCCGCCACCGCCGCATCGAGCTTGCCCGCCGCCGCCGTTCGCGCCGCATGGGCCTTCTCCGCCGCCGTCACATAGGCGCTGCGGGCTTCCTTCGCGGCGGCTTCGAGCGCATCCAGCTGCGCCTCCCCGCCCTCGATCGCATCGAGGCGCGCGCGCATGGTGCGTGCAAGGTCAGGCAGATCATCGACCTCGCAGCGATGCTTGCGGGCGGCCGCGCGCAGATCGAACAGGCGGGTTTCGGCGCGCTCCAGTTCCATCGGATCATGCACCAGCGCCTCGGCGGCCTTGGCGAGCTTGTCCTCCGCCTCGCTCGCTTCGATCACCGCGCGGTCCAGCGCGGCGAGCGCCTCGGCCAGCAACGGGTGCTGTTCGGCAATCCGGTCAAGCTTGCGCGCAGCGACGCGCAGCGCGGCGAGCGACGAATCCGAACCCTCCCACAGGTGGCGCAGATCTTCGAGATCGCCCGAGAGCTTCTCGCCCTTCTGCATATCGGCGCGGGTCAGCGCGAGGCGTTCCTCCTCGCCTGCGACCGGCTCCAGCGCGGTAAGTTCGGCGAGGTGCGCGATCAGCAGGTCCTGATCGGCCTTGGCCTGTTCCACGCTGGCGCGCGCTTCGGACAGCTGGGCTTCGGCCCGCGCCCAATCGGCAAAGGCGCGTTCGAGCCCCGCCACATCGGTCCCTGCATAGCGATCCAGCAGGGCGCGATGCCCGCGCGGGTTCACAAGGCCGCGATCATCATGCTGGCCATGGAGTTCGACCAGCGCCGGGGCAAGCTCGCGCAGCAGGGCGACGCTCGCGGGCTGATCATTGATGAAGGCCTTGGAGCCGCCGTCCGCCTTCACCTGCCGCCGGATCAGCAGCGGCTCGCCCGGTTCGAGCGTGATCTCCGCATCATCGAGCGCGGCGGCAATAGCAGCGGGGAGCGCGGCAAATTCGAAAGCGGCGGTGACGGAGGCTTTCTCTTCCCCGGCCCGCACCAGCGAGGTCTCGGCACGATCCCCCAGCACAAGGCCGAGCGCATCGAGCAGGATCGACTTGCCCGCCCCTGTCTCCCCCGTCAGCACGCCCAGCCCGCGCGCGAAATCGAGGTCGAGCGCTTCGATAAGGACGATGTTGCGGATCGAGAGGCGGGTCAGCATCGGCGGAACAGATAGCGCACACCTGCCCGCGCGTCACCTGCGCAACACGCACCAATCCCCAAGGCTCGCCCCCGCTATTCTCCCTTGGGAGCTGGCGCGTTCTTCACGTGGAGATCGAACCAGTCGATCATCTCGGCCAGCGTGTGGAGCACCGATTCCCGCCCGCGATAGCCGTGGTCCTCGTGCGGCAGCATCACCAGCCGCGCCGTGCCGCCGGTGCCCTTGACCGCCGCGAACATCCGCTCCGACTGCTCGGGGAAAGTGCCCTGATTGCTGTCGTTCTGCCCGTGGATGAACAGCACCGGTTCCTTGATCTTGTCGGCCACCATGAAGGGGCTGAGGCGGTAATAGGTCTCGGGCGTATCCCAGAACACCCGCCGTTCGGACTGGAAGCCGAAGGGGGTGAGCGTGCGGTTATAGGCGCCCGAACGGGCAATCCCGGCGCGGAACAGATCGCTGTGCGCGAGCAGGTGCCCGGTCATGAAGGCGCCGTAGCTGTGCCCGCCCACGCCCACACGCTCCCCGTCGCCAAAGCCGCGCGCGACGGTGAAATCGATCGCCGCCTTTGCGCTCGACACCACCTGTTCGATGAAGCTGTCATTGACCGTTTCAGGGTCCGCGCCGACCACCGGCATGGCGGCATTGTCGAGCACGGCATAGCCCTGCGTCAGGAAGAACAGCGGCGAATATCCCCCGACGCGGGTGAAGCGCCACGGGCTGTCGCGGTTCTGACCGGCGGTCGCCGCGTCGCTATATTCCATCGGATAGGCCCAGACGACCACCGGCAGCTTGTCCCCCGGCTTGTAGCTGGCGGGCAGATAAAGCGTCGCAGTGAGATCGACCCCGTCGGCGCGCTTGTAGGTCACCAGCTCGCGCTTGATCCCGGTCAGTTCGGGGTGCGGATCGGGGAAATTGGTGAGGAACCGCGCATTGCTGCCTGCCTGATGCAGACGGAAATTGCCCGGATTGCTGGGGCTTTCGTAGGAGGTGACAAAGGCGCTGCCGTCCTCGGCCAGCACATCGACCACGCTTTCGAACTGCTCGCCCGCATTGCGCCACAGCTCCTCGGTGGCGAGCGTGGCGAGATCGAAGCGGCGCAGGAACGGGCGAAAGCCTTGCGGCGTCGCGCCAAGGCCGGACAGCAGCAGCTTGCCATCCTTCATCCGCGCCACGCGGGTGCCGCGATCGGTCCAGGTCATCAGCGGGCTGCCAGGGTTGTTATAGGCGTCCTGCGCATTGCGGATGCCGATCTGGCGCGGCGCATTGGTGCCGGTGACATCGACCAGCGTCTGGCGGATCTCGCGCGTGTCGCGGTCATAATCATAGGCGATGAGATCGTCCGATCCCTCGATCCCTATCACGCCCGAAGTGCGGTCCTCCATCCGGGCGAGCACCCGGGCCTCACCGCTGAAGGGGGCCGCGAGCGCGAGCAGATGGTCGCGGACCGCCGTCTTGGTGCGGGGGTTGCCGCCATCCTGCGCCTCGACCCACATCAACAGCGCATCCGCGTTCGGGTGCCACTGGATTTCGCGGCGCCCGGTCGGCACGCCGTCTACCGGCAGGCTATCGGCGAGCGGCTGGGCGGCGATGGTCTCCACCAGCTTGCCGTCACGGGTATAGACCGCGCTGGTGAGCGGGAAGCGCGACCACGGCACCTGATAGGAGAACGGCTTTTCGAGCCACTCCATCAGCAGATATTTGCCATCGGGCGAAGGCGTGACCGAGGTGTAGATGCGCGCAGGCCCGATGGCGCGCTTGCTCTTCCCGTCGGCGGACAGGATCACCGGCTGCGAAGTGGCGAGCCATTCGAACATGGCCTCGTCATGCGGGTTTTCGAGCAGATCCTGATAGGTGCGGTTCTGGGCCTGCTTGCCGCCGGTCGCAACCTGGATCGCCGGCCCGCGCGGGGTGAGCGATTCCACCGGCATCGGCCCGCGTGCCTCGGGGATGGTGAGCACCAGCAGCGATCCGTCGGCGAGCCATTCGGGCGACTGGAAGATCGGATTGACCCCGCCGCTCATCACCTTGCGCGCCGTCGCCTTGGCCGTGTCGAGCACGTAGAGATCGACCCCGTCGGTGCGGGTGTTGGCGAACACCACCTTGGAACCGTCGGTCGTCCAGGCAAAGCGCGACAGATCGGCACCGGCGGGCAGCGTGACCTTGCGGGTCTCGCCGCTGGCGATGGTCTGCAAGCTGAGCCCGACCGCCGCGCGGGTGCGGTGGCGATCATTGGTCGCCGCATCGAGGCGCAGGCCGGCGAGTTTCTCCATCGGCTTGGCAAGATCGGCGACGGGCGGCAGCGCCTCGCGCTCGATCAGCAGCAACAGGTCACCCCCCGGCGAGACCGAAACGCTCGGGCTCGGCGCGCGGGTGACGATGTCGGCCACGGCCGCGGGCGGCGTGCGATAGCCGTCCTCCTGCGCGGCCGCCATCGCGGAGAAGCTGACACAAGCTGCGAAGGCGGCGGCAAGGCGCATGGATCGGCGCATGAAGAAACGTCCCCTATGTATTGCAAGCGAGCGGATTCGCGCGCGCTCCTCCCTTAGGTAGCGCAGCGAAAGGGGGACAAAAACCCCCCGCCACCCCGCTGCCGTGGAAGGACAAAAGAAGGGACAGCGCGCGGCCGGCCTGCCCAAAGCAAACGGGGGCCCGGCGCGAACCGGACCCCCGTCTGCAAATCCATCAGCCGGGCTGGTTAGGGCACGACACCGATCGTGTCGGCGTTGCCGTCCGGATCGCCGTTGACCCGGCCGCCATTGCCCGGTGCGCCCTGCAGCAGGATGCCGGCAAAGTGCGGCGCTGCCATCGAAGTGCCCGAGATGGTGTTGTAGCCGCTGCCGATCCAGGTCGACTTGATCGCCGAACCCGGCTCGGCGAAATCGACCGGCGGGTTGCCGAAGTTCGAGAAGCTCGACCAGTTGTCGCCGACCGCGAAGGACGAGATCGTGTAGATGTTCGGCCCATTGGCACGCGCGGGCGAGGAATTGGCCGCATTCTGCGATTCATTGCCCGCCGCCAGCACGAAGCGCACGCCGCCTGCCGAGGCAGCGATCACCGCATTGTCGAGCGTGGTGCTGATCCCGCCGCCAAGGCTCATGTTGGCAACGTCACCGGGACGGCCGAACTGCGCGACGTAATCCACGCCGGCAATCACGCCCGAGGTCGAGCCCGAACCGCGACGATCAAGCACACGCACCGAAACCACCGGCGCGCCGGGGGCAACGCCGATCACGCCGATGGTGTTGTCGATTGCCGCAATCGTGCCGGCGACATGGGTGCCATGGCCGTTCTGGTCGCTGGCGTCCCCGCTGCCGGTGAAGTTGCGCGAGCGCACGGTATCGACATTGAGATCGGGGTGATTGAGCTGGACACCGCTGTCGATCACCCATGCGGTGGCGAAAGTTCCGGGCCGGCCGCCATTGACCCGCGCCACGCCCCAAGGGGTCTGCTGCGCCGGCTGAGTGGTGGTGCCGCCACCGCCGGGCTTGCGCTGGATCACGGTCATCACCTGATCCTGTTCGCAATAGGAGATGTTCGGATTGTTGGCCTGCATATTGGCGATCGCCTGCGGTGCGGCATTCACGGCAAAGCCGCGAATCGCAACGCTGTAGACGTGGCGCAGCTGGCCCTACGCGGCTTGCGCCGAACGCTGGGCTTCGGCCATGGCATTGCCGCGCGACACTTTGTTGGCATCAAACACGCAGATATAGCTGCCCGGGATCTTGTCCCCCGCCTGCTGCGCCTGAACGGGCGCGGCCAGCGCGATCATCGGCAGCGCGGCAATCGCGGCCAGGGCTTTCATCTTCATCTGTGATCTCTCCAATATTAAGCCCCCGATCACATCCCCCCTCGGGATCGCGACCGATCGGAGGAAGCTATCATGACACATCCGATTGTCGATAGAAAAATTGTCATAAACTCGGTTAACTAACTTGTATTATTTGGGATTTTTGGCGGCGCGAGGCCGCGCCGCCGCTGGCAGGGCGCGGGGCCGCATGGCTTCGGAACGGATCGCGCCCCGGCGCGCGCAGGCTACCCGGCCGGAACCTCCGGCGCGCTCTGCGCTTCGGCGTCTTCGGCCGCTTCGGTCTCGAACCGGCGGTGCCGCACGATCCGCGGCGTGATGACGATATAGAGCTCGGTCTTGGAGGTGCTGGAGCGTTCGTTGCGGAACAGCGCGCCCATCAGCGGGATATCGCCGAGCAGCGGCACCTTGGACTTGGTGGTGAGCACGTTTTCCTGGGTCAGCCCGCCGATCACGAAAGTCTCGCCGTCACGCACCGAAGCGCTGGTTTCGGCCTCGCGCTGGCTGATGGTGGGGAAGCCTTGCGAAAAGCCGGTGACACTGGAGACCACGCCGTAGATCTTGGAGGTGATGTAGCCGTCGCTGCTCACCCGCGGGGCGATCTGCAAGGTCACGCCGACATTCACATATTGCACCTGCTGCGACACGCCGTTGACGCCGGAGAGCTGGATCGAGGTGAGGATCGGCAGGGCATCGCCGGTGATGATCTTGGCGGTCGATCCGCTCTGCGCGGCGATCCGCGGGCGCGAGACGATCCGCCCCTCGCCCTTCTGGATCTGGGCGAGGATCGCCGCCTGCAACTGGCCCGAGGGCAGGATATCGGTGGGATTGATGCCGAAGGGCAGGAAGGAGCCGGTCGAGACATCGCCCACGGCCAGCTGGCCGTTCTGGTTGTTGTAATCGATCCCCAGATTGCGGGCGCCGGTCTCGCTCAGTTCGACGAACTGGGTTTCGAGGATGACGCTGTCGACCGGCACGTCGATCAGGGCAATCTGGCGCTTCACCAGCTCGATGCGCTCGGGCGTGCCGGTCACCCAGATGGCATTGAGGCGGCGGTCAATAGCAAGGCCGTTGCCGAAGTTCTGCCCGAGCGGGGCCTGTTCGGCATTGGTCTGGGGGGTCGCGGCGATGAAGGCGCCCTGCTGGTTGTTGGCGGGCGATCCGAAGCCCGGCTCGCGCCGGATGAAGACATCGTTGGGGGCGATCTCCAGCCCTTCGGCGAGCAGGCCGACGACTTCGGAGACATCGGCATATTTGAGGAAGATCATCTCGTAGGCATCGCCCGGCGCAAAGGCATCGACCGGGGAGCGCGCAAGTTGCTGCTGGGGCACCACGTTCTCGCCGGTCGAGCCGATCGGGCGGACGCCGAGGGTCTCGTCGCCCGGGGCCTATTCGATGCGCACCTGGAGGGAATTGTTCCCCACCTTCTCGGCCTTGATCGATGCGGGCCGCGCGGTGTCGAAGCGCAGCACCAGGCTGCTGCCCTCGCCCACGAACAGCAGCGCGCGGACGAGGCCGCGGAAGCTCTGGCGGTCGGGCACGCGTCCGGTCTTGAGCGAGGTCGCCATCACCAGTTCGGGCCGGGTGGGGTTGCGCTCGACCACGGCATAGCGCGGCTCGGCAGGGGAAAAGCGCAAGATGAAGGTGGCGGCGTTATCGTCGGCGGTGACGAGGCGCATCTCTTCGAGCACCGAGGGCACAAGCAGCTGCGACTGCGCCTGCGCCGCGCCGGGCACGAGCGCAAAGGCCAGCAGCGCAGCGAAGGCGAACCAGGCCCGTTTCAGGATAAAGTGCTGCAACCCCTGCCCCCGCGCCGGTGCGAATGCCGGCTTTGATGGTCGAACCCTAAGTCCGGTGCCCGATATTGCAAGCATCCCCCCACCGCTGCATCAACAGATGCGGTTAAGCGCTGCCCCGTGTTTGTTAAGGCGCGGCTCTGCGCAGGGGCTGCGGGGAGGCCTAGGAGGCGGTGACGCCGGCGGCGTGCTTTTCGACCAGCTTGAAGGCCTTCTCGTACCATTCCGTGCCCGGATAGTTCGCTCCCAGCACCGCGGCATACTTCACCGCTTCCTGCGGGATGCCGAGCGCAAGGCTCGTCTCGGTCAGGCGGAACAGCGCCTCGGGGGTGTGGCTGGTGGTGTCGAACTTCTCGACCACGTTGCGGAACCGCATGTCGGCGGCGAGCCACATGCCCATCCGCTCGTAATGGCGGCCGATCTCCATTTCCTTGCCCGCAAGGTGATCCGCCACCAGATCGAGCTTCAGGCGCGCGTCAGCCGCATATTCGGTCTGCGGGAAGCGCCGGTTGACCTCGCGCAGCGCGGTCTGCGCCTGCTCGGTGATCTTCTGGTCGCGGTTCACATCGCTGATCTGCTCGTAATAGCTGAGCGCGATCAGATAATAGGCGTAAGGCGCATCCTTGTTGCCCGGGTGGATCGACAGGAACCGCTGCGCGTTCTGGATCGCCTTGTTGTAGTCGCGCGCGATGTAATAGCTGAAGGCGCTCATCAGCTGCGCACGGCGGGCCCAGGGCGAATAGGGGTGCTGGCGCTCCACCTCGTCGAACAGCGCCGCGGCCTGAAGCGTATTGCCCCGGTCCAGCCGCCGCTGCGCCTCGGAATAGAGCGATTCGACGTCCCGCGCGACATAGGCGACGTCCTTGCCCTCGGTCTTGCCGGCGCAGGCCGGGACGAGTGCGAGGGTCGCAGCCAGCAGAGCCGCGCGCGCGATACGGGAAGAAGCTGAAGTCACCATGGCCGGGTCTATAGCGGGGGCATCGCTGAACGCCAAGTGAAGCCCGCAAGCCCGGCGCCATCCGCCCACATTTTCCTACTCGGCGCTTTTGTGGTCCCATCATTTCCATGACGAGAAGAAGCGACCCCCGCACCACCCGCCTCCCCGTTCCCGCCGGAGAGCTGCCCGCCTTCACCCCCGTCCCGCGCCAGTGCAACCGCCACAACGGCTGGACCCCGCAGCGCCAGCGCGACTTCATCGAGGCGCTGGCCGACACCGGCTCGGTCGACGCCGCGTGCAAGGCCGTCAACATGAGCACCGTCGGCGCCTATCACCTGCGCCGCCAGTCCGGAGGTGCGAGCTTCCGCGCCGCATGGGAACGCGCGCTCCAGCTCGGCGTGAGCCGGGTCGAGGACGTGGTGATGGACCGCGCCCTCAACGGCGTGGAGGAACCGCTCTACTCCTACGGCAAGCTCATCGGCACCCGCCGCCGCTATAATGACCGACTGCTGATGTTCATCTTGCGCAACCGCGCGCCCGATCGCTTTGCCGACGGCCGGCCCAAGGCGCTCAACGCGATCGACCTGATGGAGCTGGAACGCCACAAGAAGCAGTGGCGCAAGGAATGGGAGGCCGAACACAAGCCCGTCAGCACCGCCGAGGTGCGCGCCAGCATCGACCGCAAGATCGAGGAGGTGCGCCGCCGCGTCGAAGCCGAGGAGGCGGCGATGTGGGCAAGGTTGTCAGAGGAGACGCGCGCGGCTTGGGCGGCGTTTGTTGCGTTGCGCGAGCGGGATCTGGTGGCGGCTGCGGCGGATGAGGATGAGCGGGGGTTGGTGGGGCGCGGGGTGCTGGCGGAATGTTCGTACTGGCCGAGGGGCAAGACATGGCAACCGCCCGAGCCCCCGCCTGCGCGGACGGAGTGGACGCTTACTGATCCGGATTTCGGGAAGCCCTGAGGGAGTGAAGATCCTCCCCTTCAGGGGGAGTCGAAGACGGACCGCTTGCGGGTCAGCGGGACCATCCCGGACTTGATCCGGGATGGTGGAGGGGCGGGTTGCGGGTAGCCTCTAAGCGGCGAACGCGTGAAATTCCCGATGCCAGTTCAAAAACTGCGGGTGGGGATGGTCCGCTTCTCTCGGGGGCGGGATCAGTTTTCCCGTCGGATTGATGATGGCCTCAACCCCACTGCGGTCATTGACCTTTCGGTGAATGATGATCTCGTGATTGTCGGCTACACCAATCAACCCTCGATCGAACATCCAGTGGGCAGTGCCAGACAGTGCAAGTCCGTTGCGGATCGAGTCCGGCCCGCCATGCTCGACTGGCTTTATGTGGGCCGCCTCAGCCTCCAACCGCCCTCCCCCATTGACGAGACGCCAACCGGTGACAGCGCAGCGTCCGTCATAGGCATGGAGCACTGCACGGCGAAATGCCCGGTCGCGGAAGGGGCGATTAAGAAGCGATTGAACGAGAGGGCGCTCGACTTCGAAGGGGGTGCGTTCCTCGCGGACAACGTTCAACGGTTCCGGGTCGCCAACACGAGGAAGAACATCCTCTTTTGGCAATCCAAGAGCAACAATGCGTGCGAAGTCCGAAGGTGACAGCGGGCGAACTGCGGCTTGTGCATTTGCCAAATCGCGCTCGACCGGTAGCCCGTCCACAATGTGTGGAACCGTCGGTTCAAAGGGCAAATAACTGCCCGGCTCGATCAACGCACGATACCGATCCGAAATCGCAGGATCAGGTATAATTCGTTGAACCTTTGCCACCGCAAAGAAGCCTTTCGACTGCGGGAGCTTGACTGGCTCACGATAAACAATCCAGTCACCAACCATCTGCTTGGCGCGACTGAGATATGCCTTCGGAAACTGATAATGCACTTCTGGGATATCGTCGTAGATCGACCCATCTTTGTGCATGAAAACGCCAAACGCCATTGGCATTTGATCTTGCGGTAACATGTTGAAGTCAAGCAGAAGCTGAAGTGTTCTCAATCCCCCTCCTGCTTGCGGGAGGGGTTAGGGGTGGGAACGAGCGAAGCGAGCACTTTTAGGGGCCCACCCCCAGCCCCTCCCGCGAGCGGGAGGGGAGAAGAACAGCCACCTAGCGACTTGGACGGCGAACCCTTGCGCGCCCCTCCACCATCCCGGATCAAGTCCGGGATGGTCCCCCTCCCCGTTTCGGGGAGGATCATGCCCAGACCTTCCCCCAAGAACCGTTCGTCCTGAGCTTGTCGAAGGACTGTATTGTCTTTGGTTGCGTGTGAAGGCTGAAAGAAAGAACGGGGCTTCGGAAGCGAAACTGTCGCACAGCGACACCGGCTCAGCCCGAAAGTCAAAGGAAGGTTAGCCGCGGCAAAGCCGCGGCCTGCGTCAGACGGGTTCTGCTTCGCAGACCCGCTGGCCGGAGTTGCAGCCTCTCGCTCCTAGCTTGCCGATTGCTGCGCAATCGCCTGCGCTAGTCGCGGGGCTTCACTCTTCCCCCATCCGCAGCGCAGCGATGAAAGCTTCCTGCGGGATCGACACATTGCCATACTCTCTCATCCGCGCCTTCCCCTTCTTCTGCTTCTCCAGCAGCTTCTTC
Organism: Erythrobacter sp.; assembly: GCF_035194505.1. Classification (NCBI taxonomy): domain Bacteria; kingdom Pseudomonadati; phylum Pseudomonadota; class Alphaproteobacteria; order Sphingomonadales; family Erythrobacteraceae; genus Erythrobacter; species Erythrobacter sp. The sequence goes on from NZ_CP136573.1 coordinate 755,704, forward strand.
TTGCGCGAGATATCACCGCCATAGCACTTGGCGGTCACGTCCTTGCGCAGGGCGGCGATGGTTTCGCGGGCGATCACCTTGCCGCCGATTGCGGCCTGGATCGGGATCTTGAACAGGTGGCGCGGGATCAGGTCCTTGAGGCGCTCGCACATGCCGCGCCCGCGCTCTTCGGCGACGCTCCGGTGGACGATCAGGCTGAGCGCGTCGACCGGCTCGTTGTTCACGAGGATGTTCATCTTCACGAGGTCGCCCTCGCGGCTGCCGATCTGTTCGTAGTCGAAGCTGGCATAGCCGCGGCTGATTGACTTCAGGCGGTCGTAGAAATCGAACACCACTTCATTGAGCGGCAGTTCATAGGTCACCTGCGCGCGGCCGCCCACATAGGTGAGCTCGGTCTGGATGCCGCGGCGGTCCTGACACAGCTTGAGGATGCTGCCGAGGTACTCGTCCGGCGTATAGATCACCGCCTTGATCCACGGCTCCTCGATCACCTCGATCCGGTTGGTATCCGGCCAGTCGGCGGGGTTGTGGATGTCGATCACCTTGGCGTCCTCGGTCTTGGAATGGCCGAGATTAATGCGGTACACCACCGAGGGCGCGGTGGTGATGAGATCGAGGTCGTATTCGCGGCTCAGGCGCTCCTGAATGATTTCCAGATGGAGCAGCCCGAGGAACCCGCAGCGGAAGCCGAAGCCCAGCGCGGCGCTGCTCTCCATCTCGTAGGAGAAGGAGGCATCGTTGAGGCGCAGCTTGCCGATGGACTCGCGCAGCTTTTCAAAGTCGGCAGCATCGACGGGGAAGAGCCCGCAGAACACCACCGGCTGGACTTCCTTGTAGCCCGGCAGGGCTTCGGTCGCCCCGTTCTTGACCGTGGTGATGGTGTCGCCGACGCGGGCCTGCTCCACCTCCTTGATCTGGGCGGTGATGAAGCCGATTTCGCCCGGGCCGAGTTCGGCAAGGTCGGTGCGCTTGGGGGTGAAGCAGCCGACGCGGTCGACAAGGTGCTGGGTGCCGCCCTGCATGAACTTGATGTTGAGGCCCTTGGTGAGCTTCCCGTCGATCACGCGCACAAGGATGACGACGCCGAGATAGGGGTCGTACCAGGAGTCCACGAGGCTGGCGGTGAGCGGCGCGTCGATCTTGCCCTTGGGCGCGGGGATGCGGGTGACGACGGCTTCGAGCACTTCGGCGATGCCGATCCCCGACTTGGCGGAGGCAAGGACGGCGTCCGATGCGTCGAGGCCGATGATTTCCTCGATCTCGTGGCGGACTTTTTCCGGTTCTGCGGCGGGCAGGTCGATCTTGTTGATGACGGGGACGATCTCGTGATCGTGCTCGATCGACTGGTAGACGTTGGCGAGGGTCTGGGCTTCGACGCCCTGTGCAGCGTCGACCACGAGCAGCGCGCCCTCGCAGGCGGCTAGGCTGCGCGAGACCTCATAGGCGAAGTCGACGTGGCCGGGGGTGTCCATCAGGTTGAGCTGATAGGTCTCGCCGTCCTTGGCGGTGTAGGTGAGGCGGACGGTCTGCGCCTTGATGGTGATGCCGCGCTCTTTCTCGATGTCCATGTTATCAAGGACTTGCGCGGACATCTCGCGCTCGGTGAGGCCGCCGGTAAACTGGATGAGCCGGTCAGCCAGCGTCGACTTGCCATGGTCGATATGCGCGATGATCGAGAAATTGCGGATCTTGGAAAGGTCAGTCATTGCGCCAGCGACTTAGCGTTGCACTGCGGCAAAGTCATTCGAGAAAAACGCAACAGCCCTCAGTCCCCCCGCCCCCCCGGAGCGTAGCCGAATTTGGGGGCGCCGCCTTGATCGATCAGGCCGCCGACCATGCCCTGATAACTGCCCGGAGCAAGTGCGGCGAGCGGAGTGCCTGCGGAGGCTAGCGCATAGGGGGAGACGCGGTTGCGCGTGCACAATCCGCCCGAGCCGTCATCGACCAGCGATTGTTCGAATTCGAGCCCCTGGGTGTCTCCGCTTGATCGCGTCACAGTCGCAACCGCCAACTGTCCTCCGCCGAGATCGACCACGAACTGCGTGCCCTTGGGTACATTCGCCAGCCCCTGGATCAGCGCGCCTGTGCGCGACAGATTGCGCAGCGTCACCTCGTAGGCATAGTCATCGTGGAAAATCTCGATCTTGCGGAACACCGTGCGTCGGCGGGCGCGGCGGGTGCGTTCGGCGCCCGGATCAATCTTCCACGAACCGTCGGCGATTTCCTGCTCCAGCACATCCTGATCGACCGGCTCGCTGAAAATCGGCCCCTGCAGATAGCGCACGCCGCAATCGCTCAATACGGCGAGAAGCGGCGCGCTTTCGATGCCGTTCGCGATGGTGTCCATTTGCAGTGCGCCGGCCAGTGCCACGATCGCGCGCACCAGTCCCAGCTCGCGGCTGTCGTGACGCTCAGCCTCGGCGACCAGCTTCTGATCGATCTTGATCGAATCGAACGGGGCACGCCGCAGATAGGCCAGCGAGGAATAGCCTGAGCCAAACTCGTCGAGCGTCATGCGCACTCCGAGCTTGAACAGGTTCGCGAGTGTGCGGTCGACAATGCTGGTCTCGCCGAAGAACACCGCCTCGCTGATCTCCAGCTCGAGCCGGCCGGGCGTCAGCCCGGCTTCGGTCAGCGCGCCCTCGATCTCGCCGACGAAGTTCTCGGAAAGGAACAGCGGCACTGGCACGTTGACCGCAATCCGCACGCTGTCCGGCCACAGCACCGCGCGCCGACAGGCCTCGCGGATCGCCCACATGCCGACATCGCCGATCAGACTCGATCCCTCGACGATCTGAGCGAATTCCTCCTCGTCGATGATCCCGCGCTCGGAATGGTTCCAGCACACATGGGCTTCCACGGCCTGAACAGTTTGGGCCGCAGCATCGACAATCGGCTCGTAACGCAGGAACAGCTGCTCCTCGCGCAGCGCCTCGCCGAGGTGCTGTTCGAGGCGGCGGCGGAAGATCGTCTCGTTCTCCAGTTCGCCCGAGAAAAAGCGATACTGCCCGCGTCCGCCGTTCTTGGCGGCATAAAGCGCAAGGTCCGCGGCGCGCACGATTTCCTCGCAGGTCACTCCGTCATGAGGCGCAATCGCGATCCCCACCGAGGCACCGATCACGCAGCGCCCGTCATCGAGGCTGTAGGGCTGGCGCAGCATCGCGATGATCTTGGCTGCCAGTTCGCCCAGCACGCCGCGATCATCCACATCCGGGATCATCACCTGAAATTCGTCGCCGCCCAGACGCCCGATCTCGCATTCACGATCGATCGCGCGGGTCAGCCGCTCAGCAACCTGCTTGAGCAATTCGTCCCCCGCCGCATGGCCGAGCGTATCGTTGACATGCTTGAAACGGTCGAGATCGAGCATCATCACCGCGCAATTGCGCTTGGCGGCGCGGAAGGCAGTCAGGGTGCTGTCGATCTGGTGCGCCATGCGGTGGCGGTTGGACAGACCGGTGAGCGAATCGTAGCGCGCCAACCGCGCTGTTTCCTCCTCGCGGTGGAATTCCTCGCTGATGTCGGCGCCGGTGCCACGGAAGCCGGCAAAGCGCCCGCCCGTGCCGAACACCGGCTGGCCTGCCAGCCGCAGCACGGCACCGTCGGGACGCCGCGTGGCGCGAACCGCCATTCCGGTAAACGCCTTGTGTGCGCCCAGCATCAGCGAGAGCGACTTGGCCCGTCCCTCGCGCTCGGCGGCGGTGAAGATGGTGGTCATCGGCTGACCCAGAAGATCGGCCAGCGGCACGTCAAGCCGCTCGGCGATCGCGGAGGAGATGTAGGTCAGCCGCCCCTCGGCATCGCTGGCCCAGAACCAGCCAAGGCCCGATTTTTCCAGCTCGTCCAGCATCGCCAGCCGTTCGCCATCGGACAGTGCCGATGCGGCGCCTCCGCGCAAGGAGCGCAATGCGGACGGCCCGCGCGATGACAAGAGACCCTTGAGGGACACCTTGGACACTACCTCCAATCCCAGTGGCTCTCCGGCAGACCCCGAGGGATTCGGCCGGTGCATCACCCCCGAGTAAAGCTGGATGGTTATTTTTTGGCTAAGCCCGGCCCCAAAGAAACAAGGCTTACGCCGGGCTAACCATCTTTGTCCTGACGCCAGATGCGGGGAATGGCCGGATGATCAGCCCTCGCGGGCGCGCGGGAGGGTGAAGGTGCCGTCCTCGCGGGCGCGCAGCGGCGTGTGGAACTCGATCCCGACCCGGTTCTCGCGTGACCAGCGAACCTGTCCGGTGACCGTCTGGGTTGGGGTGAATTCGACCCGCACCACGCTGCCCTCGCCAAGGCTCCACAGACCCTCGATCATCGCCCCGCCCTCGGACAGGTTGCGCAAGGTCGCCTGATGGCGCTCGCCCTTGTGCCCCACCACCACCCGGCGCAGCAATACATGGCGCGGCGGACGCGCCGATTGCGGGCCGCTGGCGCGGGCCGCGAGGTCGCCGCAGACCAGCGCAGTGGCCTGATCGGCAGGCATCGGGGCGAAATAGATGTGGCCCTGGACATGGCTGCAACCCAGCAGACGCACCAGTTCCAGCTCGTCATGGGTTTCCACCCCTTCGGCAGTGGTATCCATGTGGAGCACTTCGGCAAGGCTGTTGATCGCGGCGATGATCGCGCCGTTGCGGCTGCCCTGTTCGGTCGCGCCGCTGACGAAGCTGCGGTCGATCTTGATCCGGTCGAATGGCGCCTTGCGCAGATAGCCGAGCGATGAATAGCCCGTGCCGAAATCATCGAGCGCGAGCCGCACGCCAAGCTGCTTCAGGGCGCGGAAGGTTGCCTCGGTGCCGGGGGTGTCGCTGACGAACACGCTTTCGGTGATCTCGAGCTCGAGCCGCGACGGATCGATCCCGTTATGCGCCAGCGCCGAGGCGACGATGGTCGGCAGTTCGGGATTGGAGAATTGCAGCGCCGAGACATTAACCGAACAGCGGATATTGTCGGGCCAACGCGACATTTCGGCACAGGCGGTCTGCAAGGCCCATTGGCCGAGCCGGTCGATCAGCCCGGCGTCCTCGGCAATGGGAATGAAGCGCGCAGGCGAGAGCGGGCCGCGGCGCGGGTGATCCCAGCGCATCAGTGCCTCGAAACCGACGATCGTCTCGCTCGCGGCGAAGACCACCGGCTGATAATGCAGCTGCAATTCGCCGCGCGCGATCGCATCGCGCAAATCCTGTTCGAGCTCGGCGCGTTCCTCGGCCGCGGCATGGAGCCCGGGTTCATAGAAGCGCGCCACCCCGCGCCCGGCATCCTTGGCGGCATAGAGCGCCAGATCGACATTGCGGATCAGCACATCGCTGCTGGCCCCGTCCTCGGGCGCACAGGCGATCCCGACCGAGGCGCCGATCACCACGGTCTGACCTTCGATGTTATAGGGCTGCGAGAGCACTGCGATGATGTCGCGCGCGATGGCGTCGAGCTTGTCGCGGCTGCGGTTGCCGGGGATGATGACTTCGAACTCGTCACCGCCCAACCGGCCGCAGCGCCCGTCGGCGCCGATCACCCGCTCAAGCCGCTGGGCAACCTGCCGCAGCAGGGCATCGCCCGCCGGGTGGCCGAGCGTATCGTTGACCTGCTTGAAGCGGTCGAGATCGAGCATCAGCACCGCGCAGGTCCGCTCGCGCTTGGCGGGAGCGGCGAGGATCTGTTCGAGCGCCTGGCTCATCTGCACGCGGTTGGCGAGGCCGGTGAGCGAATCATACAGCGCAAGGCGCGAGACCTGCTGCTCGCTGCGGCGCTGTTCGGTCAGATCGGTGCCGTGGCCGCGGAAACCGCAGAAGTTCTTGTAGCTGTCGTAAACCGGTCGCCCGGTCAGCGCCCACCAGCGCTCCTCGCCGGATGCTGCTGCGCGCAGTTCGAGATCCTGGAAGGCCGAGCGCGCCGAGAGGTGGAAGGCGAGCGCCCGCTCCGCTTCGGCCGTCTGCGCGCCTGTGGCGATGAGCGCGCGCAAGGGGCTGCCGCGCAACGCGTCCGGATCGCGCGCCAGCACATGGGCCGCCTTGGGCGAGATATAGGTGATGAGCCCGCGCCGGTCGGTTTCCCAGAACCAGCCCTGCCCGCTTTCCTCGAAGCTGCGCAGGATATCCTCGGCCCGCGCCGCCACCCGCTCGCGCGCTTCGCGCAGGGACCGGCGACGCTCGGCCGCGCGCCATTCGACCCGGGCGATCAGGGCCAGTGTAAGCCCCGCGCCGAGCAAGGCGGCATAGGTCACGAGCGCCGGTGCCGCCATCGCCACAAAGCCCGCCCAACTGGCCAGCTTCGCGGTAAAAAGCGAGGCGATACGGCCCGAGAACAGCACCGCCGAGGCGGCATTGATGCACACCAGCGTGGCCACCGCCCATTGCCAGGCCAGCCCCGTCGCCAGCGCCGAGCCGAGCGCATAGCCGCCGCAGCCCATCGGCACGATCACCGCGATCACCAGCAGGCCGATGCGCATCGCCCGCTCGGTCTCGGAGCGGCGCTCGATTGCGGCAAACCACGGATAGGCTGCGAAGAGCCCGGCAGAGACAAGAGTTGCCAGCCCCACCGGCCAGGCCGGCATCCGCGCCGAAACCGCAAAGGCAAGTCCGAGGGCTACCAGCAGGGAAATCGCCATGCCGCGGGCATGACGGGGAAGGAAGAACTGCTGTTCCTCTTCGGGCTCGAGAGCTTCCTGGGCAAGGTCGGCGAGGCGTTCGGGTGCGAGCCTTTCGGCCCCGCGCCGCTCGTCACCCTCGCGCTGCGTGGCAACGTCTTCGCGGTCGCCGAAAGGCGCGCCTTCCCCCTCGGGAAAAGCGTCCTCTTCCGCTGCAAGAATGGCGTGCGACCCGGACATGACAATATCTTACCCGCGCGCCTGTTCGGAAAGCGTGAATCATCAGGGTAAATACTTGGCAACACTTGCGCCGGCGGCGCCCCGCGAGGAACCCTTTGCGGGTGCTTGCAAGTTGCGCAGGGGCGCTGCATCTTGGCCCCAGCGGCGCATGCCGGTTCAAAGACAACAGATACACAGGGGATCCGATGGCCAAGAGCAAAGTCAGTCTCGAGAACGAAGCCGCCCAGTCGACCAATGCGCTGGGGCCGCTGATCGGGGTGGCCCGCGAGGATTTTGTCAGCGCGGTGGCGCTGCTGCTGCGCGAGACCGCTTCGGACCCCTCGCGCTTCATCCGTCACAGCACTGCGATGGCGCAGGACATGGTCAAGATCATGACCGGCAAGAGCGATCTCGCCCCCGATCCCAAGGACAAGAGGTTCATGGATCCGGCCTGGCAGTACAACCCCTTCTTCCGCGCCGGGGCGCAGTATTACCTCGCCGTGCAGAAGGGGATGCGCAGTTGGCTGGAGGAGCTGGAGCTTGACGAACTCGAGCGCAACCGGGCGAATTTCATCGCCAATATCATTCTCGATGGCCTTGCCCCCACCAACACGCTGGCCGGCAATCCCACCGCGCAGAAGCAGGTGATCAATTCGGGGGGCCTCAGCCTGATCAAGGGCTTGCAGAACGCCTACAACGATCTCGTTCACAACAAGGGCATGGTCAGCCAGGTCGACAAGCGTCCGTTCAAGCTGGGCGAGAACATTGCGACCTCGAAGGGCAATGTCGTCTACCGCGACGAGATCATGGAGGTGCTGCAATATGCGCCCACCACCGACGAGGTCTACGAGATCCCGCAGCTGACCATCCCGCCGCAGATCAACAAGATGTACATCAACGATCTGTCGCCCGACAAATCGGTGATCAAGTGGCAGGTCGATAACGGCATCCAGACCTTCGTTATCTCCTGGCGCAATCCCAGCAAGGACCAGGGCCACTGGGGCATGGCCGATTACATCGCTGCCTGCGAAAAGGCGCTGGAGGTGGTGTCGGACATTTCGGGCTCGAAGAAAGTTAACGTCTCGGCCGGTTGTTCGGGCGGACAGACCGCCTCTGTGCTTGCCTCCAAGCTTGCCGCGACCGGCAATCCGATCCTCGGCACGCTGACGCTGATGGTCTGTGTGCTGCACCCCAAGCCGACCGATATCGAAGCCGGTTCGCTGGTGAGCGAGAACGGCATGCAGCTCGCCCGCCAGCGCGCGATGAAGGCGGGCGTGATCAAGGCCGATGATCTGGCACGCGGCTTTGCCTGGCTGCGTCCGAATGATCTGATCTGGAACTACGTCATCAACAACTACCTGCTCGGGCAGGATCCGCCGGCCTTCGACGTGCTGTTCTGGAATGCGGATGCCACCAACCTCTCGGCCAGCCTGATGGGCGACTTCCTGACCCTGTTCGAAACCCTCGCCTTCACCAAGAAGGGCGAGGTCGAGATGGCCGGCCACAAGGTGGATCTCAGCAAGGTGACCGCCGATCTGTTCATCCTTGGCGGGGTGACCGACCACATCACCCCGTGGAAGGCGACCTATCGTTCGACCCAGCTGTTCGGCTCCAAGGACGTTACCTACGTGCTCAGCCAGTCGGGCCACATGCAGGCGATCCTCAACCCGCCGGGCAACCCCAAGGCCAAATATTACGTCCAGGCCAAGAAGGGCAAGCTGCCCGAGACTGCCGATGACTGGCTGCAGGGTACCGAAGAGGTGAAGGGCAGCTGGTGGCCGCTGTGGATGGAATGGGTTCAGGCGCGTTCGGGCAAGAAGACTGCCGCCCCCGCAGCCGTGGGCAACGCGAGCTACAAGCCGCTTGAAGCCGCGCCGGGACTCTACGTCGTCGAAGAAGTCTGATAAGGCGACCTCGCGCCGGGGCGTGCCGAAAGGCCTGCCCTTACGCGCGAAATCTGTGGGCGCGCGCGTTTAGGGATCGATGCGCGCGCCCAACCCGCCCCCCTTGCGGGGGCGACAGAAAGGACGTGAATTCGTGAGCAATCCCATGGACGACGCGGTCGTCTCGATGGTCGAAGTGGGCGGCCGGACGCTACGGACTGCTGCGTGGCGGCTCGATATGCCCTCCGATCACCTGCCGATCCTGTTCTTCAACGGCATTGGCGCCAATATCGAAGCTGTTGCCCCGCTGGCCGCAGCCCTGCCCGAGCGCGGGTTCATCATGTTCGACATGCCCGGAACCGGCGAATCGCCCGATCCGCTGGTGCCCTACAACCCCTTCACCATGAGCTGGACCGCAGCCCAATTGCTGGGGAAATACGGCCTCGATGAAGTCGACGTCATGGGCGTTTCGTGGGGCGGCGCGATGGCGCAGCACTTCGCGCTCCAGCATCCCGGCCGCACCCGCCGCCTGACCCTCATCGCAACGACGCCGGGCATGGCGATGGTGCCGGGGAACCCTGCCGCTTTCACCAAGATGGCCGATCCGCGCCGCTACATCGATCCCGAATTCATGAACGAACACTTCGCCACGCTTTACGGCGGGGTCGACGTGGACGGCGCGGCACACCAGAAAGACAGCCATATCGGCCGGCTGAAGCCCCCTTCCCCGCGCGGCTACATGTACCAACTGCTCTGCATGCTCGGCTGGACCAGCCTTCCCGCCCTGCCCTTCATGAACAAGGAAACCCTGATCATGATGGGCGAGGATGACCAGATCGTCCCGCTCGCCAACGGCAAGATCCTGAAGGCGATGATCCCCAATTCGCGGCTTCAGACCTTTGCGGGCGGGGGGCACCTGTTCCTGCTCACCCATGCCGATGAAAGCGTGGCCGCAATCCGCGAATTCCTCGATGCACCCGCCACCGAAAACGAAGTCAGGCGCGCAGCGGCGGCATAAGCCCGCCGCTGGACAGCCTGCCCGGTTTGCGACATCCTCTCTTCCATAAGGGAGAGTGAGAATGGCGCATTACGATCTGATCATCCGCAGCGGCACGATCGTCGACGGGACGGGAGCCCCGGGCTTCACCGGCGATGTGGCGGTGAAGGACGGGCTGATCGCGGCGCTCGGTCAGATCACCGGCTCGGCAGACCGGGAAATTGATGCAGGCGGCAAAGTCGTCGCGCCCGGTTTTGTCGACATCCACACCCATTATGACGGGCAGGCCACCTGGGATCAGGAAATGGCCCCGTCGAGCTGGCACGGGGTGACCACCGTGGTGATGGGCAATTGCGGCGTGGGCTTTGCGCCTGCGCGCCCGGATCGCCACGAATGGCTGATCAGCCTGATGGAAGGGGTGGAGGATATCCCCGGCACCGCGCTCGCCGAAGGGATCACGTGGGACTGGGAGACCTTCCCCGAATATCTCGACGCGCTCGAAAAGCTCCCCCGCGCCATCGATATCGGCACCCATGTGCCCCACGGCGCGGTGCGCGCCTATGTGCTCGGCGACCGCGAGAAACCCGGCGCTGTGCCGACCGCTGACGACATCGCGGCCATGAGCGCGATTGTCGAGGAAGGCGTGCGCGCGGGAGCATTGGGCTTCTCGACTTCGCGCACCGTGCTCCACAAGTCGGTCGATGGCGAGCTGGTCCCCGGCACCACCGCCACCGCGGAAGAGCTGGTCGCCATCGGCAAGGCGATGGGCCGCGCCAAGGCCGCGGGTGGCCATGCCGTGTTCGAGATCGCGAGCGACCTCAAGCGCGAATGGAACGAGTTCGAATGGATGGGCAAGCTCTCGCGCGAGGCAAGAATCCCCGTCACCTTCGCCGCGCTGCAATCGATCGCCAAGGAAATGCCCCTCGACGAACAGATCTCTGCAATGCGGGCCGAGAACGACAATGGAGCGAATATCGTCGCGCAGATCGCGCTGCGCGGCAACGGGATCATCATGGCGTGGCAAGGCACCGTCCACCCCTTCCGTTTCCGCCCGAGCTGGATGGCGATCGCCAATCTCCCTTGGGAGCAGCAGAAGACCAGGCTGCTCGACCCGTCGTTCAAGGCGCAGCTGCTCGCCGAGCCCAATGACTATACCGATGCCCCCAAGGATATCGGCGGTGTGGTGATGGCGATCAGCATGGGCTGGACGCTGCAATACGAGATGGACCCCGATTTCGACTACGAGCCCGCAGCCGACGCCAGTATCAACGCTCGCGCGCTGGCAGCCGGCGTGGCCCCGCAGGAATATGCCTATGACCTGCTGTGCCAGGGCGAAGGCACGGGCTTCATCTACCTGCCGATCCTCAACTATGCCGACGGCAATCTCGATTTCCTCCATCCCCTCCAGCACGCCGACGACACGGTGAACTCGCTGTCGGATGGCGGCGCGCATTGCGGGACGATCTGCGATGCCGCCTCGCCCACCTTCATGCTTGAACACTGGGTCAAGGGCCGCAGCCGGGGCGAGCGCATCGGCCTCGAACAGGCGATCAAGCGCCAGTGCCGCGACACGGCAGTGCTCTATGGCCTCGAGGATCGCGGCGTGATTGCGCCGGGCTATCTGGCGGACATCAACGTGATCGATCTGGAAGCGCTGAAGCTCGGCAAGCCGTGGCTCGCCTTCGACCTTCCGGCAGGCGGCAAACGGCTGCTGCAGAAGGCCGAGGGCTATGTTGCCACGATCAAGAACGGCGTGGTGACCTTTGAAAACGGCGCATGGACGGGAGCGACCCCGGGCGGCCTGATCCGTGGCCCGCAGCGGGTGGAGATGGCCGAAGCGGCGGAGTAATCCGCCGCCTCTGGCGCCGCGTCAGGGCTCGATCACGATCCCCTTGGCCGGGTCGATCTGGCCTGACAGCATGGTGACAAACACATCGCGCGCCGCTGCCAGCCCGTCGTGACGCTCGATCGCGATGGTGCCCTCGGCCGCCTTGAGGAACTCGCGCCACGCCGCGGCAACCAGCTTGCCGCCTTCGATCTGGCCATGCGCCTTGAAGAAGGCGACCGCATGATCGGGGGCAAAGAACAGCTGGGGCTTGGGGCCAGGCAGCGGTTCGCCGCCGCCGAACACCGAGCGCGCTTCGATATGGGTCGCGCCGACCAGCGCCGAATGCGCCAGCGCGTCCTCGAAGTGGCGGTGAATGCGCGCCAGCAGCTCGGCATTCCCGGCAAAGTCGACACTCACGCTGCGCACCACGGGCAGGCGTTCGCAATCGTCATAGGCAACGACCTCATCATAAAGCCCGCTGGCTTCGACAAAGCCGACATTGCCCTTGGAGGTCAGCCCGATGCGCCGGATGCCGGGCGAGGATTGCCGGGCGACGCTGGCGAGGCCCATCGCGGTCTTGGAGGAGGCGCTGGTGACGATCAACTGCTCGGCGCCGAACCAGCTTTGCCCGCGCAGGAAATATTCGATCAGGAAGCCGGTGCGGAACAGCGGGCCGAAGATCATCCGCTCGGCCTCGCGCGCGGGATCATGCTCGGGATCGGCAGCAAGGCGGGTGTAGCTGTTGTAGACCGGGCTCATCGGCTGACGATAATCGGTGGTATCGAGGAAGCCCCCCGCGCTCACCTTGCCCGGGCGCACATCAAGGTGGCTCGCCATCGGCAGATAGCCATAGACCCGCTCGCCAACGGCGATCTCGGGGTGGTTGCTGAGGATCACGCGGGCATGGCCCCACATCGGCACGATGCCCAGGCCTTCGGGAGCGGGGAAGAAGTCCCAGTACTTGAACCCGTCGCCCACCACCGCATAGGTGACGTTGTTGGCGGTGACCGAGAAGCTCTCGATCGCGAGCCGCACCGCGCCGTCGGCGAGCGGAGCCAGCGGCGTTTCGACCATCGCGGCCTCGCCAAGCGCCCCCTTGCGGACGTGGACCTGAACGGCATTCATCGGCATTCCCCTCCTCTCAGGCGGGGATCACACCCGCATCGGCATCAGCACGTAAAGCGCGCGGCTGGCCTCGTTCTCGCGGATCAGCGTCGGTGCGCCGGCATCGGCGAGGTGCAGTTCGACCATCTCGGCGTCGATCTGGCCGAGAATGTCCTTGAGGTAGTTGGCGTTGAAGCCGATCTCCATGCCCTCGGCCTTGTAATCGGCTGCCAGTTCTTCGGCCGCAGTGCCGTTGTCGGGCGAGGTGACCGAGAGCGTCACGCGGTCATTGTCGAGCCCGATCTTGACCGCGCGGGTCTTTTCGGTGGCGATGGTCGCGACGCGGTCCACGCCCGAGAAGAACAGCTTGGGATCAACCTTCAGGAGCTTGTCGTTCGCAGTCGGGATGACGCGGCTGTAATCGGGGAAGGTGCCGTCAATCAGCTTGCTGGTCAGCACCATGCCGCCCTCGCCGCCGAGCGTGAAGCGGATCTTGCTCGCCGAAAGATCAATCAGCACGCTGCTGTCGAGCGCCTCTTCAAGCAGCTTGCGCAGCTCGCCCACGGCCTTTCGCGGTACGATCACATCGGGCATTCCGGCCGCGCCTTCGGGGCGCGCAATGGTGAAGCGGGCGAGGCGATGGCCGTCGGTCGCTGCAGCCTTGAGCAGCGGCTCGTCCTCGTCCGTCACGTGCAGGAAGATGCCGTTGAGGTAGTAGCGCGTTTCCTCGGTCGAGATCGCGAACCGGGTGCGGTCGATCAGTTCGGCGAGCAGGCGCGCAGGGATTTCGAAGCTGGTCGGCAGATCGCCCTCGACGATCACCGGAAAGTCGTCGCGCGGCAGGGTCGGCAGCTTGAAGTTCGAGCGGCCGGCCTTCACTTCCAGACGGTTGTCATTGGTGGTGAGGCTGACCTGGCTGCCTTCGGGCAGCTTGCGGGCGATATCGAACAGCAGGTGCGCCGAGACAGTGATCGCGCCGGGTTGATCGACCGAGGAAGCCGACATGGTCTCGACCACCTGAAGATCGAGGTCGGTCGCCATCACGCGCACAGCGCCGCTGGCGTTGGCTTCGATCAGCACGTTGGAGAGGATCGGAATGGTGTTGCGACGCTCCACCACCGATTGCACATGGGAAAGGCACCGCAGCAGCGTCGCGCGTTCGATCGTGGCCTTCATCGCGTGTCCCTATCGTTCCTGTGTTTGGCGTCGGAGAGAGAGGAATCGCCTCCAGACGCCGGAATCTGCCGGAAAACCTTAGCGCGGACAATCATCGGGGCAAGCAGGCGCCCGCGCGAGCGGCGACACGGCTGGGGATAAGGGGGTTACAATCACCCCAGCATCGCCATCCCGCCGTTCACATGCAGCGTTTCGCCCGTCACATAGGCGGCCTCGCGGCTCGCGAGGAAAGCGACCGCTGCACCGATTTCAGCGCCCTCGCCCATCCGGCCCATCGGGATCCGGCCATTGATCGCGGCTTGCTGCTTTTCGTCGAGCGCGGCGGTCATCGCGGTGCGGATGAAGCCGGGCGCGACGCAATTGGCGGTGATCCCGCGGCTGGCGACTTCCTGCGCGAAGCTCTTGGTCATGCCGGTCAGGCCCGCCTTGGCAGCGCAATAATTCATCTGGCCCGGATTGCCGGTCGCGCCCACCACGGAGGTGATGTTGATGATCCGACCAAAGCGCGCCTTCATCATCGGCTTGGCGGCGGCACGCATCAGGCGGAATGCGGCCTCGAGGTTGACGCGGATCACCTGATCCCACTCGTCATCCTTCATCCGCATGCCGAGATTGTCGCGGGTGATGCCGGCATTGTTGACGAGAATGTCCATCGTGCCGAGCGTGTCGAGCATGGCCGGAACCAGCTCTTCCACCTGCGTAGCATTGCCCAGATCGCAGGTGATCTCGACATGGCCGTCATGATCGTGGTGCGGATAGGCTTCGTTGAGCTCGTCCCGGAAGGCGCGCAGCTTGGCCGCGTTCGAACCCGACAGCGCCAGGCGCGCGCCCTGCGAGGCCAGCGCATGCGCGATCGACGACCCGATCCCGCCGCTCGCGCCGGTGACCAGTGCATTCATGCCCTTGAGTGAAAACATCAGAGGATCTCCTTCGCGAAGGCTTCGAGGTCGGCCATGGTCACAAGGCTCGTGACGGCCGCTTCCTTGTCGATCCGGCCCACCATCGGGCCCAAGACCTTGCCGCCAAGTTCGACGAAGCTTTCTACCCCGTCGGCGCGCATGGCAAGCACGCTTTCGCGCCAGCGCACGCGGCCGGTGACCTGTTCGACCAGCAGCGCGCGTTCCTCTTCAGGATCATCGACCCGCGCGGCGGTGACATTGGCGTAGAGCGGCAGGGTGAAAGCCGCAGGCGGGGTTTCGCCCAGTGCCTCGGCCATGCGCGCGGCGGCAGGCGCCATCAGAGAGGAATGGAACGGGGCCGAGACATTGAGAATCATTCCGCGCTTGATCCCAAAATCTTTGACCATCTCGACAGCCCGCTGGATCGCAGCGGTATGGCCCGAAATCACGACCTGCGAGGGGTCATTGTCATTGGCGACTTCGCACACTTCGCCTTGCGCAGCCGCTTCGGCGAGCGCCTTGGCCTGATCAATATCCGCGCCCAGCAGCACCGCCATGGTGCCCTCGCCCAGCGGCACGGCGGCCTGCATCGCCTGACCGCGCAGCTTGAGCAACCGCGCGGTGTCCGCAAGGCCAAAGGCGCCGATAGCGCAAAGCGCGGCATATTCGCCGAGCGAATGGCCTGCCACGCAGTGGCCCTTCTCCGCCAGCTTCACGCCGAAATCCTGCTCCAGCACCCGCAGCGTGGCGATAGCATTGGCCATGATCGCGGGCTGTGCATTCTCGGTCAGGGTGAGCGTGTCGTCCGGCCCTTCGCGCATCAAGGTCGAGAGCTTCTGCTTCAGCGCCTCGTCCACCTCGCCAAACACGTCGCGCGCTGCCGCGCTTGCCTCGGCAAGCTCGGTTCCCATGCCGACCTTCTGGCTGCCCTGACCCGGAAAGATAAACGCGCGCATCCCTGACCCCGTTTTTGTCGTGATTTTGGCGCGCGCCGTTACGTCCGCGCGGGCGGACTGGCAAGGCCGAAGGGCACAACCCTGTTGGCAGAATAGTGTCCGATCTGCGCCCGTCCGAGATAGGGAATGCCGGCGCGAGCACACCAGTACTGCGCGATTGCTTCCTCGCTTTGCCCGAATTCGACATAGTTTTCCGGCACGTCGGTGATCGCGCCGAGCCTGAGGCCTGCGACCCGTGGCAGGGTGGCCGCAAGGTGGAAGAACAATCGGTCGATCGCGTATAAGTGTTCGGCCACTTCCTCGACCATCACCACATGGCCGGTGAGATCAGGCATCAGCGGCGTGCCCGAAATCATCGCCAGCGTGATGAGATTGAAGGCCGCTGCCGGGGTCGCCCCGTCGAGGCTGGGTTCGAGCCCGCTGGTATCACCGCCCAGCCAGCGCAGCACCCGTCGGATCGCTTCCTTGCCGCCTTCCGAGCGCGCGCTCACCGGCATATGGCCGTGGACCGATTGTCCGATGCGGTGACGATAGAGTGCGGCCAAAAGATAGCCGCAGTCCGAAAAGCCGACATAGGTT
This sequence comes from Erythrobacter sp., assembly GCF_035194505.1. Lineage (NCBI taxonomy): Bacteria > Pseudomonadati > Pseudomonadota > Alphaproteobacteria > Sphingomonadales > Erythrobacteraceae > Erythrobacter > Erythrobacter sp. The sequence goes on from NZ_CP136573.1 coordinate 771,922, forward strand.
TTGGACCGCGCCGCCTGGTTCATCTGCGCAACTGCCGCTTCGGCAATCCGGTTCGAGCCGTAGCCGCCCTTGGCAAACCATACGACATCGAACGCCGGATCATTGCTGCATTCGAGCAGGGCGGTGAGGCGCCGCAGATCATCGCCGGCAAAATGCCCGGCCTGTTCGAAGCACTGATCGTGGAACGTAAGCCGGTGCGAGGGGAACTCGGCCGCGACCAGTTCCTGGCAGGCGGCGGCCTGTTCGCGCGTGATCGGCGTTGCCGGTGCACAGATGGCGATATTCGTCATGAAACGCAGCCTATGGCGCTTGTCAGTGGGGGCGCAAGTCAATAACCACCCGGCATATGGATAACGGGGTCGAGGCCGGGGCGCTTGCAGGGCGTCCGCTGTTCTTTTGCGGCATTGGCGGGTCGGGCATGCTGCCCCTCGCGCAGATCGCGCATGGCCTTGGCATGTCCGTCGCGGGATCGGACCGCAGCCGCGATCAGGGCCGCACGCCGGAGAAGTTCGCCTGGCTCGAGGCTCAGGGCTTTGCGCTGTTCCCGCAGGATGGCAGCGGGGTCACCTCGCCCGATCAGGTGCTGATCGCCTCTGCGGCAATCGAGGACACTGTGCCCGAAGTCGCCCGTGCAAAGGCTCTGGGCTGCGATCGGATGAGCCGGGCCGAGCTCCTGTCAGCCCTGTTCAACGCTACTGGCTTTGCGATTGCCGTTGGCGGCACATCGGGCAAGTCCACCGTCACGGGCATGATCGCGTGGATCCTCCACGAAGGGGGATATGATCCCACCGTGATGAACGGCGCGGTGATGAAGAACTTCGTCAGCCCCGAAAATCCTTTCGCCAGCGCGCGGATCGGCAGCGGCAACCTGTTCGTCAGCGAAGTCGACGAAAGCGACGGCTCGATCGCGCTCTATCGTCCGACAGTCGCCGTGCTGCTCAATGTCAGCCTCGATCACAAGAGCATCGAGGAATTGCGTGTGCTGTTCGGCAATTTCCTCGCCGACTCTGGCGCAGCCGCGATCAATCTCGACAGCTACGAGGCCGCCCATCTCGCGCATCGCGCAAACCAGTGCGTGACCTTCGCGGTCAATGATCAGGCAGCCGACATCACCATCGAGCCGGATTCGATCGACCAGAGCGAGCTCGGCATCCGTGCCGCGGTGATCGACAATCGCAGTCGCGAGGTCTTTCCGCTGATCCTGCCCATGCCGGGGCTGCACAACCTGTCCAATGCGCTGGCAGCGATTGCGGCAGCAAGCGCGGCGGGCATCCAGGTCGGCCATGCGGTCTATGCCCTGCGCAGCTTTGCGGGCCTCGCACGGCGCTTCGACGTGATCGGCACCTCGCCTTCGGGCGTCACGGTGATCGACGATTTCGGCCACAACCCGGAGAAATGCGCCGCCACGCTGCGCACCCTCAAGGCCACGCCCGGACGCGTCATCGCCTTCTTCCAGCCCCACGGCTACGGCCCCTTGCGCCAGATGGGTCATGAACTCGCCCAGACCTTCGCCAAGGAACTGGGGCCGGAGGACATCACCATCTTCAGCGATCCGGTCTATTTCGGCGGCACGGTCGATCGCAGCGAAGGCAGCGAACGGATCACCGGCCTGATCAACACCGCCGGTGGGCATGCCGAGCATATCCCCACGCGCGAGGATTGCGCTGCGCGGATCACCGCGCTTGCCCGTCCGGGTGACCGGATTGTGGTGATGGGCGCGCGCGACGATACGCTGACCGACTTCGCCCGCGTGCTGCTGGCGGGGCTTTCCTGACCCACAAAATCGCTGATGGTTGAAGGGGCTGAGGCGGGCTAGCACCACCTCATGCACCCGCGCGATTTCTCCCTCGATACGCTGCTGGCGAACTGCGCCCAGCGCCATGCCCACCGCCTTGCCACGATCGACGCCGCCCAGCGCCTCACCTGGGCCGATCTCGATGCGCGGGTCACCAATCTGGCGCGCTGGATGCTTGCGCGCGGCATTGCCCCGGGTGACCGCATTGCCCTGCTGCTGACCGACGGCGCGCCATTTCTTACCACCCTGCTTGCAGCCTCCCGCATCGGAGCCATCGCGGTGCTGCTCAACTGGCGGCTCGCCCCGGCCGAGATCGCGTGGATCTGCGGCAATGCCGAACCGGCAATGACCTTTGCCAACCCCCGCTTCGCCGATCTGTTGGTCGAGGCCGAGGCTGGCGAGGTGCACATGGTGGACGAGAGCCACGCCGCGGACGGCTTCTTCGAGACCGCTGTCGCCACTCCCCACGAGCCGGTGCCGCATGCCTATGATCTCGACCTATCCCTCGCCCCCGACCGCCCGCTCTACATGATGTATACCAGCGGCACGACCGGCCGACCCAAGGGGTGCCTGCAAGCCGGAAGCGCGGTCGCCGCCTCGGCATTGGGCTTCGCGCAGCATCGGGGCTTCCGGCAAAACGAGGTGCTGCTCTCGGTCAATCCGTTGTTCCATGTCGTGGGCATGCAGCAGGTCGCCGCGATGCTGGCCTGCGGGGGCACATCGGTGTTCGCAGGCCGCGATGATGACAGCGCCGCGATCCTCGATCTGCTCCACCGCGAGGGCTGCACCACCACCAGCGCCTTTCCCACCATCTCTTTCCCGTGGCAGGCGATGGAGCCGATCCGCGATGGCCGGATGCCGCTCGCCAATTACACCGGCGGCGCGGGCATGGGCCGGCCGCAGATGTATGAGTTCATCGAGAAGGAGTGGGACGCCCGCGTTATCGGCGGCTACGGCCAGACCGAGATCTGCGGCTTTGCAACCTTCATCGACTACCCCGACATGCTGGAGGCGCCGCGCTCGATCGGCTGGACCCTGCCGCATGTGACGATGACCGTGCTCGACGCGCAAGGCAACCACCTGCCCCCGGGCGAAGAGGGCGAGCTCGCCTTGCGTGGCCCCTCGGTGATGCTCGGCTACTGGCGCAACGAGGAGGCAAGTCATGCGGCGCTCGGCCACGGTTGGCTGCGCACTGGCGATCTCGGCACGATGGACTCGCGTGGCCGCGGCTACCTGCTTGGCCGCGCCAAGGAGCTGATCAAGACCGGCGGCGAGAATGTCTATCCGGCCGAGGTCGATGCGATCTTCGCTGCCATGCCCGAGGTGGCCGATGCAGGCTGCTGCGGTGTGCCGGACCGGCAATGGGGCGAGGCGGTGAAGGCCTTCGTGGTGCTGAAGCCCGGCCAACACCTCACCCGCGAAGCAATCACCGAGCGCTTCAAGGGCCAGATCGCCGGCTACAAGCGGCCGCGCTACATCGAATTCGTCGACCAGCTCCCGCGCGATCCGATCGGCAAGCTCTTGCGGCGCGAGCTTTCGGCAAGGCCAGTCACGCCCGATCAGGCGGCTTGAGACCTACCAGAAGCGGACGGGGTTAGGCATTCGGCGGGCAGGTCTTTGGGCCAACGGCCGTTCGGCCCGGTCTCGCGCCAAAACCTGCCATTAGGCAGGCGACCCGATTGTGGGCTTTGGCAAGGCTGCCGTGGGGCATTCTCCGAATTGAGTGCCTATTCCTTCAACGTCGGCAGAGCCAGGTTCTGCCTGAACCTGCGACTACCGCCGATCACCTTGCCTGATCGCAAAGTGATATCGAAGTCCCCGCTTTGCCGTGTTTCAGTCGTCGCAATCGCCGCGCGCCGCACGAGGTGTGAGCGATGGACGCGGACAAAGCCGTACGGCGAGAGCTCAGCTTCCACATCTGCCATCGTACGCCTTGCCATCTGGCTCCCGAAGCTTCCGTGCATTTCAACGTAATTTCCGGCCGAACTCACCCATTCGATCTCGGCGGGACGCAGCATCACGACCCGGCTACCATCGCGCACTTCGATAAGCGCAGCCGCTTCGGATGGCTGCGGCAAGGGTTCCCTGGATCGCGCCACGAGGCGTCGAGCCAGCAGAAATACCGCAAGGATCGAGACATAGGTGATCACGTCTTTGCGTGCTTCAAACAGCAGGCGATCCGACCACAGCTCGGCCGGAGAATATGCAAGTCCCGCAAGGGCAAAGGCGCCGCTGCGCAGCCCTGACATCAGCGCCGAGTGCGCCAAAGAAACCGCGATGCAGCCCAGGATATGGCCAATGACTGCCTGCCACAGAGGCCGCATTGCGAGCCGGATCGCCAGCACCAGCACCATCGGCAAAAGCGCCAGCCAGGCGGCAAAGCTCGTACCTTCCAGCACCCAGGCCTGCCACGCGGCAATCGGCTGACCCAGCGCACGGCGATCATCGATCAGGCTTGCCGCGTTAACCGCCATGTAGAGCAAGCCGAAACCCGCATAGGCGAGCAAGGTTATGGCGCGCGGATCGTGCAGACGGCCGGTTTTGGCCGGTCCTCCGCTCGCCCCTCGTTCGCCGCCGCTTGTCACAACCCGCTCCGCATTTCGTCCCGCCCGTTCCGCCGCCGGTCACTTGCGCCGCGACAGCGCGATCCGACGCAGCAGATATCGGCCCAAGCTTAGATGCGATGGAGACGTGACATGCAAGCCAACACAGTGATGAGTGGCCGACAATTTGGCCTCGACTGGCTCAGGATCGGCGCATTTGCGCTACTGATCCTCTATCACATCGGAATGTTCTTCGTGCCGTGGGGCTGGCATGTGAAGGCCTCCACACCGGTCGAATGGGCGGTTTGGCCGATGATGGCGGTCAATCCCTGGCGGTTGATGTTGCTGTTCGTGATTTCCGGCGTGGTTTCGCGCACCCTGCTGGCGAAGTTCTCAACGTCAGGCGGCTTTGCATGGAGCCGTTCGATGCGGCTTGCGGTGCCATTGCTGGCGGGAATGGTGCTGTTCGTGGCCCCGCAGCCATGGTTCGAACTGCGCGACCGCGGTGTCTATGATGCGGGGTTCGTGCATTTCTGGATCAATGACTATTTCGAATTTGGTGGCAGTCGCGGTTCCCCTCTCCCAACCTGGAACCACCTGTGGTTCGTTGCCTATCTGTGGGTCTATTCGCTGGGGCTGGCAGCACTGGCGGCGCTGCCCGCCACGTTGAGGACCCGCTTGCAGCATGGCTTTGATGCCATGATTTCCGGCTGGCGACTGGTGGTTCTGCCGATCGGGTGGCTGGCAATGGCACGGCTGGTGCTGCACCCGGCCTTCGGCGAAACCCACGCACTGATCGATGATCCCTATGCCCATGCGGTCTACGGCTTTGCCTTCTTCTTTGGCGTGGCTCTGGCACGTTCTTCAACCGCTTGGGGCGCGATCCTTGCGCACTGGCGCGCTTTGCTAGGACTTGCTGGGCTTGCCTGCACTGCAATGTTTGCGGGGCACTGCTGGGGCGTAGAGGCGCAGGCATGGGAAACCATTCGCCTGCTGTCGCGCGCCGTTCTGGCATGGAGCGCGATCCTTGGTCTGCTCGGCTTGGCCCAGACCCGGTTGCACTACGATGGTCCTGTGCGGCGCTATCTGACGGAGGCGATCTTCCCTTATTACATCGCCCATCAGACCATCATCATCGCGGCCGGTTTCTGGATCAACCAAGCCGGAGCGCAGCCGGAGCTCGCATTCGGGGTGATCCTTCTGACGACCCTGTTTGGCTGCGCGTTGACCTACGAAATCGCGCGGCGGGTGAACTGGTTGCGACCGCTGCTCGGCCTCAAGCCGATGGGTGGCGCGCAGGAGCACGCGGGCTGGATCATGCGAGTCCGCCGCAGTCAGACGTGAAGAAGCCGCAGCGCAACAGGGACGTGGGATGGTTGACGCGATGCTCGGCAAGCCACCTCAACCCTTTCTTCCCCTCAGCCCCGTTGGCTCTCCAGCGCCGCCCTGCCCGCTTCCTCGCGCGCCAAGGCCCGCTGGTAGGCGGGTCGTTCGGTCAGGCGGGTGCGATATTCCTTGAGGCTCTGCGGCACGCCTTCATCCAGCCCGACACTCTCGGCGAGGATCAGTGCATAGCCGACGCAGATATCGGCGACGGTGAAGCGGTCGGCGCACAGGAATTCGCGGCCCTCAAGGCGCTGCTCGACCTTGATCAGCCGCTTGTGGAACCACTTGGCATAGGCGTGGCCTGCCTCCTGCAATCCCTTGTCCTTCTCGAACAGGCAGAAGCGCATATAGACCGTCTGCGGGAAGGTGATCGTCGCGTCGGCGTGGTAGGTGTAGTCGCAGTATTCGCCGTAATCGCGCTCCCCCGGGGCGATGGCGAGCGGGGTATAGCCCGAGCGGGTGGCGAGGTAGTGCGCGATGGCGCAGCTTTCGGTCATCCGTGTTTCGCCATCGACCAGCATCGGCACAGTGCCCAATGGATTGATCGCCATGTAATCGGGCGCAAGGTAGCGCGGCGGGAAAGGCAGGATCCTGAGGTCGATATCGACGCCGGCTTCCTCCGCCGCCCAGGTCGCGCGCAACCCACGAGAACGTGCGCAGGTGTAGAGAACAGGTGTGGTCATGGTTGGCGGCTTAGTGGGCTTCCTTCGCGCCGACACCCAGCACTTTGTGCAGGACAAAGGCGATGATGCTGCCGAGGATCAGACCGACGATGGCTGAAAGCGTGGTCGCCGTCAGCCAGCCCAGCACGCCGCCAGCCGCGCCCGCCATTTCGTGGACCACATGCTCGGCCCCGTGGATCGGCGCGTAGAGCCCGTCCCAACCCAGCTTGTGGAGGCTGTCGACAATGATGTGCCCGCCCACCCACAGCATCGCCACCGTGCCGACGACCGACAGCGTCGTCAGCAGCTTGGGTACGAAATGGAGAAGGAACCGTCCGAAGCTCTGCGCACTCTTGCTCGCCTTCTGGGTGAGGTGGAGGCCGATATCGTCGAGCTTCACGATCAGGCCGACCGCGCCATAAACCGCGACCGTCACCGCCACCGCCACCAGCGCGAGCACGGCACCGCGCATGACGAGGCTTTCGTCGGCCACTTCGGCAAGCGCGATCGCCATGATCTCGGCCGAGAGGATGAAGTCGGTGCGGATCGCCCCGCCCACGCGCTCGTTCTCGAAGGCGACCGGATCGGTGATCTCGTCCTCCAGCGTCGCGCCATGCTTGGCCGCGCCGAGCTTCTCCATCACCTTTTCCGCGCCTTCATAGGCAAGGAAGGAGCCGCCCAGCAGCAGCAGCCAGGTGATCGCGGCGGGCAGGAACTCCGACAACAGCAGCGCGGCGGGGAGCAGGAAGACCAGCTTGTTCTTGAGGCTGCCCTTGGTGATCTTCCAGATGATCGGCAATTCGCGCGCCGGCGAGAGGCCGGTGACATAGCTGGGGGTGACCGCCGCATCGTCGATCACCACGCCCGCAGTCTTGGTGCCCGCGCGCCCGGCGGCGACCGCCACATCATCGACCGAGGCCGAAGCGGCCTTGGCAATCACCGAAATGTCGTCAAGCAGTGCGACCAGTCCTGAAGGCACGGACAATTCCCCCTTTGCGATTCGTGCAAGTATAGCGCTCGCCTGCCCGTCCGGTTCCCGCCGGACAAGACTTGCAATTGGCACGCGATGCTGTAGGGGCCGCCGCTTCGCACAGGGATCCGCCCTTGCGATCATCGAAGAAAGCCGGAGGGGCCCCGTCCAGTAGCGGACGGATCAGCCAGCGATCGGCAGGTAGTGAAAGGACGCGAGATGGCTCTGTACGAGCACGTCTTCCTCGCGCGTCAGGATCTGAGCCAGGCTCAGGTTGACGCGCTGGCGGCGCAAGCCACCGAAATTGTCGAAGCCGGCAACGGCAAGGTCACCAAGACCGAAACCTGGGGCCTGAAGTCGCTCGCCTACAAGATCGAGCGTAACCGCAAGGCGCACTTCGTGCTGCTCAACATCGAAGCCCCCGGCTCGGTGGTCGCGGAACTCGAGCGTCAGACCCGTATCAACGAAGACGTCATCCGTTACATGACCATCCGCGTGGAAGCCCACGAGGAAGGCCCCAGCGTGATGATGCGAAAGAACGAACGCGAGCGTAAGCGTCGCGAAACCCGTGAGGAGCGCGACTGATGGCCCGCCCGTTTTTCCGCCGCCGCAAGTCCTGCCCGTTCGCGGCCAAGGACGCCCCCAAGATCGATTACAAGGACGTGCGCCTGCTTCAGGGCTTCATGTCCGAGCGTGGCAAGATCGTGCCGTCGCGCATCACCGCCGTCTCGGCGAAGAAGCAGCGTGAATTGGCCCAGGCGATCAAGCGCGCGCGCCAGATCGGCCTGCTGCCCTTCATCGTGAAGTAAGAGGAGAAGGACACATGGATATCATTCTCCTCGAGCGCATCGAAAAGCTCGGTTCGATCGGCGACGTCGTCACCGTGAAGGATGGCTACGCCCGCAACTTCCTGCTCCCGCAGAAGAAGGCCCTGCGCGCCAACGAAGCCAACAAGAAGGTTTTCGAGGCCAATCGTGACCGTCTGGTGGCCGAAAACGCCGCTCGCCGGACCGATGCAGAAACCATGGGCGAAAAGGTTGCAGGCGCTGAAGTGGTGCTGATCCGCGCTGCCTCGAACGCCGGCCAGCTCTACGGCTCGGTGAGCGTGCGCGACATCGTCGTCGGTCTCGCCGAACAGGGCCACAACGTCGACAAGCGCATGGTCATCCTTGGCGCGCCGATCAAGAATATCGGCATCCACAACGTGACCGTTGCCCTGCACCCCGAAGTGCGCGTCACCGTCAAGGCGAACGTCGCCCGCTCGGATGACGAAGCCAAGCTGCAGAGCGAAGGCGTGGACGTGCTCGCCGCGATGTTCGAAGACGAACAGCGCGCGATCGAGGAACAGGCCGATGCCACCCGCATCGACACCAGCCTCGAACCGGGCGAAATCCCGGCCGAGCTGCTCGAAGGCGGCGAGGACGCGTAAGCATCCCGGCCTTTCGGCATAGACACACAGCAGGGCGCGAAGGTCATCTCGATCTTCGCGCCCTTCTTGTAAACAGCGCAGTTCCGAGCGAAGGTGCTGACACACAACGATAACAACAAGGGAGCAGAACAACTGCCATGATCGACATTCCCGCTATCCTCGCCCAGCTCCAGCAGCATTATGACGACGCGGTCCGCACCCTGCGCGACGACGTGATCGCCTTTGGCCGCGACGGCACCCTGCCCCCGCAATCGCGGCGCGAGGACGGCTCCTACGCCTATCCGCAGATCACCTTGCGCTATGCCGGTGTCGGCGCCCCGCGCGATCGCAGCCGCGCCTTTGGCCGGCTCGAGATGCCCGGCACCTACTCCACCACCATCACCCGCCCCGATCTGTTCACCACCTACCTCACCGAACAGCTCCAGCTGATCCTCGCCGAATACGAGGTCGAGGTCAGCATCGAGCGTTCGCGCCAGGAAATCCCCTTTCCCTATGTGCTCGACGGCGAGGCGGGCGCGGCGATGGTCGGGATCGCGCCGCAGGACATTGCCGCGCATTTTCCCTCGACTGACCTCGCCCTGATCGGCGACGAGCTGGCTGACGGGATCGAGTTCGAAGGCGCCGAGGACATGCCGCTCTCGCTGTTCGACGGCCTGCGCACCGACTACTCGCTCGCCCGCCTCAAGCACTATACCGGGAGCGAAGTTAGCGACTTTCAGGACTTCATCCTTTTCACCAACTATCACCGCTATGTCGATGAATTTGTGAACTGGGGTGCCACCCAGATCGGATCCAACGGCTATGTCGCGCTGACCGGGGCTGCCGGGCTTGATATCCGCGTCGCCACCCCGCACGCGCAGGACCAGTTGAACGACACCGCCTGGCGCCGCCACCAGATGCCCGCCTACCACCTGATCCGCGAGGACGGGCGCGGGATCACGCTCGTCAATATCGGCGTCGGCCCGTCCAACGCCAAGACGATCTGCGATCACCTCGCGGTGTTGCGTCCCCATGCATGGCTGATGATCGGCCACTGCGGCGGGCTTCGTTCCACCCAGAAGATCGGCGACTTCGTGCTCGCCCACGCCTATCTGCGCGATGATCACGTGCTGGATCCGGTGCTCCCGCCCGAAGTGCCGATCCCGCCGATTGCCGAAGTCCAGCAGGCGATGGCGCTGGCGGCCGAACAGGTCTCGGGCGTTCAGGGCGCCAACCTCAAGCAGCGCATGCGCACCGGCACAGTCGTGACCACCGATGATCGCAACTGGGAGCTGCGCTATTCCTCCTCGGCCAAGCGCTTCTCGCAGAGCCGCGCGATCGCGATCGACATGGAAAGCGCCACGATCGCCACGCAGGGCTATCGCTTCCGCGTGCCCTACGGCACCTTGCTATGCGTATCGGACAAGCCGCTCCACGGCGAGATCAAGCTGCCGGGGCAGGCCAACAAGTTCTACGAGGAAGCCATCGCGGCGCACCTGCAGATCGGCATCGTCGCTTGCTCGGCCCTGCGCGACGAAGGCGACCGGCTCCATTCGCGCAAGCTGCGCGCGTTTAACGAACCGCCCTTCAGGTGAAGGGCGGCGGCAACGAGCCGCCGTTCCGTTAAGAATAGAGGCCGCCGCTCCGTGATGAAGCGGCGGCCGAAAATTTTGATCAGAGCGCGTCCTTGTCGCCCGAGATCTTGATTTCCTCGTTATCCGCGGTCTCGGCGGCGATATCGAGCATGCTCGACAACTGGGTCGCGGAGGCATCGTCGAGCAGCTTGATCACGAAGTAGAGCACCCCGCCGCGGATTTCCCAGCTACCCAGCTTGTTGCTGCTCGATTCCTCGAGCAGTTCGAGCGCCTTGCGTCCCGTGATGCCATCTTCATCCACCTTCGCAGCGGGGGAGAAGACCTCGCGGACAGTCATCCCGGCGACGGTTTCGGTCCGGCCGCCGACGAACACCAGCTGGCTGCGGCCTTCGGACTTGTAGTTGAAGGTGAGCTTGTAGTCCCCGTCAGCATCGACCTCATACTTGAGGCCGGCGCGATCGAGCCGGCTGGCAACGCTGGCATCTTCGGCAGCGGCCGGCACCGCAGCACCAAGCGCGAAGCCCGCAAGGGCAAGGACAGACAGCGACTTGGCGCGGCGAGTGAGCATCAAATTCTCTCCTGAGTAATGGCGACGACCCTGACGCCCTCATTAGCTGCATTTTCCGCAAGCTGGCTTGGATAAATCCGTCATTGCGAAGATTTGCAGATAGCGATGAAGCGCCAAGGCCTCAGTCTAGCCATGCCTTCGGGTCTGGGCTAGCCTTGGCAACCGATCACGCTGGAGATTGCCCGTGCCTCACCCTTCCCCTTCCCGCTCGATCGCCGGGCGCGTGGCAATTGTCACCGGGGCGGCGAGCGGCATGGGGCGTGCGACAGCGCGGCTGTTTGCAGCCGAGGGCGCGGCTGTGGCGGTGATCGATCTAGATCCTGCCGCCTGCCAAGCGGTGGCAGCGGAATGCGGCAATGGCGCGCGCGCCTATGCGCTCGATGTAGCCGATGACACGGCCATCGCGCGGGTTGTGGCGCAGATTGCCGAGGATTTCGGGCGCATCGACATTCTGGTGAACAATGCCGGGGTGTCGAGCTTCTGCGCCCTCGATGATCCCGCCTACGAGGATATCTGGCACCGCGCGATTGGCGTGATGCTGACCGCGCACCAGCGCATGGTGCGCAGCTGCCTGCCGTGGCTGCGCCAGAGCGATGCTGCGCGGATCGTCAACATCGCCAGCACCGAAGGCCTTGGCGCGACCCCCGGCGATACGCCTTATGTGGCCGCCAAGACCGGAGTGATCGGGTTGACGCGTGGCCTCGCCGTCGATCTCGGGCCTGAAGGCATCACAGTGAACTGCATCTGCCCCGGCCCGATCCGCACCGCGATGACCGATGCCGTGGCCGAAGAGCACAAGGTAATCTTCGCCAAGCGCCGCACCGCGCTCAAGCGCTACGGCGAGCCCGAGGAAGTCGCGCACATCACCCTGTCGCTGGTGCTGCCAGCGGCAAGCTACATCACCGGGGTCGCGATCCCGGTCGATGGCGGGCTGATGGCACGCAACGCCTGACCCCCTCTAGCCCGCCTTTGACCCCCGGTTAGCAGGCAGATCCAGCGATGTTTCACGTGAAACATCGGCTGATTTCAGCGCAAAACCGGGCTAGCCCTTGCCTTTGGTCTTGGTCGTCCCGCCCTTGGCATTGGCGACGATGAAATCGATGATCTGGCCAGCAATGTCCTTGCCGGTCGCGCTTTCGATGCCTTCGAGACCGGGGGAGGAATTGACCTCCATGATCACGGGGCCGTGATTGGACCGCAGCATATCGACCCCGCACACGTTCAGCCCCATGCGCTTGGCTGCGCGCACGGCGGTCGAGCGTTCCTCGGGCGTGATCTTGATCACCTGCGCAGAGCCCCCGCGATGGAGGTTCGAGCGGAATTCGTCAGGCGCGCCGGTGCGCTTCATCGCCGCGACCACCTTGCCGCCCACCACCAGCGCGCGGATATCCGTGCCGCCGGCTTCCTTGATGAACTCCTGCACGAGGATGTTGACGTTGGCGCCGCGGAAGGCTTCGATCACCGACTTTGCGCTGCTCATGGTTTCGGCCAGCACCACGCCGATGCCCTGCGTGCCCTCGATCAGCTTGATCACCACCGGCGGGCCCTTCACCGCCTTGATGATCTCCTCGGCAGCCTTGGGATCATTGGCATAGGCGGTGAGCGGCAGGCCGAGGCCATGCTTGGCGAGGATCTGAAGTGAGCGCAGCTTGTCGCGGCTGCGGCCAATCGCGACACTCTCGTTCAGCGACCAGATGCCGCGCATCTCGAACTGCCTGAGGATCGCGAGGCCATAATTGGTGACCGAGGCGCCGATGCGCGGGATCACCGCGTCATAGGCGGCAATCGGCGCGCCGTTGTAATAGACCTCGGGCCGATGGCTGGCGATGTGCACCGTGCAGCGCAGCGTGTTGAGAATGTCGAGCGAGTGCCCCCGCGCCTCGGCAGCCACTTTCAGCCGCTGGTGCGAATAGAGGTTCGGGTTGCGCGCCAGCATGGCGATTTTCATGACAGGCCTTTCGATTCCGGCAGGTTCCCGGCGGGCATGTCCTTCAGAGCCTCAGGCGGCGATTGCAGCCACGAGTGACCGCTATCAACCACCATCCGACGCCGGAGCGCGGTGCGCCCGATCAGCATCGGAAACTGCATCTGGGACCGGTCCGCCAGGCTGATTTCCGCCCGGAAGGTGAGATTACCGATTGAGAGCGGCGTCTTGATGACAAAGCGATCCTGCTGCTCGCCATTGGAGCTGGTGATGCCGCGCAGATCGACGTGAATGGCCTCGCAATGGTGACGCGCGCCTCCCCAGTCAACCGCAAAGCGTACGAATCTTTCGCCTTCGCGCATGAATTCGTCGAGCACATGGGCGTGGAGCGAAGAGGTGCGCGCGCCGGTGTCGATCTTGGCAGGGATCCCGGCAAGGCCGAGCTCGGGCAGGCTCACAAGCTCGCGCCACCCGACGATGGTAAGGGTGCGCGTACGGCTCAAGGCAGGATCGCCATGCCGTCCCCGCCCTCGCCCCCGGGCAGACGGCGCAGCACCTTGCCGCTGGCGTAATCGACTTCGGCGACGGTATCACTGGCAGTCTCGGCGACATAGATGCGGCTCCCGTCAGCCGACCACAGAATGGTGACCTGAAAGCGTGCCTGTGCCTCGGCGGGGCCGGAGACAGGAATGGTGCGGATCACCTTGGCCGTGGCGGTGTCGATCACGCTGAGGCTGCCGTCCTGAAGGTCGGAGGTGACCGCGACATCGCCTTGCGGGCGCACCGCGATGCGCAAGGGGAACCGGCCCGTTGCCGCGGTCTTGCGCACTGCCATCGTCTGCGGATCGAGCGCGAAGGCCTGATTGGAACCGCGGGCAGATACCCACAGCGTCTTTCCGTCAGGCGAAAGCGAAATGCCCTCGGGCTCCTCGCCCACCATTACCGACAGCGGCGCGCGGCGGGTAACGAGATCTATCCGCGTGACCGTGCGCGAGCCGAGATCGGTCGTCCATGCGGTGCGCGCATCGGGGCTGACCGCGAGCATGTGGCTGCCCTGCTGGCCGGTGGCATAGCGGATCGGCGGCGGAATGAGATGATGGACCAGAGCGGCAATCTCAACGATCTCCTGCCGCCCCTCGGCCGTCACGTAGATGCGTCCGTTCGCGTGCCACACAATCCCGTGCGGGCGGGCATTCTCACCCAGATCGTAGCTGGCGACCGGCTTCAGGTCGCTGGTGCGGAAGATATCGACTGTGGTCCCGCCATAGCAGGCGAGCGCGACGTGCAGCCCATCGGGCGATGTCGCGAGTTCGTGCGGGTTGGTGCAGCTCGGCAGCCGCAGCAATTCCTTGCCGGTGGCGAGATCGACCTTGGACAGGGTATTGCCACGCTTGGCCGCGACGAACAGCGTCGGCGCCATGGCCTGCGCTCCGGTCGATTGCGGCGCAGCGGATGGCGCGCAGCCGGCCAGCACTGTCAACAGCAAGCCGCCCGCCAGACCCAGTTTCATCGCCACTCCCCCCGCACAATCAAGGCAATACCGGATGTGAACCCCAAGGCCCTGCGAATCAAGCGCTGAGAAACCGGAGGATGCCCTCGCCCAACTCGGGCTTGATCGCACTGTCGAGGTGGCCGCCGGGGACGTCCGCATAGGTGGCATCCGGCAGCAGCGCGGCCAGATCGCGGGCCGAGCCATTGTCCTGATCATTCACCCCGCAGATCACCAGAGTGGGCGTGGTGACATTGGCGAGGCCAGCCAGATCGAGATCCTCGAAGGCATCGAGCAGCAGCCGCGCCGCCACCCGGTCCACCCCTTGCGACTTCAGGAACTGGCGCGATAGCCATGCGGGATCGTCCCGCCCGATGGTGTCGAATTCGTCGATAACGCGCTTGAAGAAGGCCGAACGGCGCGTCCAGTCGGCAAGGCCCGACACGCCCATCCCCGCCAGCACCAGACGGCGCGGGGCGAACACGCCATTGGCGCAGCCATGCACTGCCGTGCGCGCGCCCAGCGAGAAGCCGACGAGGTCATATTCGCCCTCCTCCAGCCCGAGATGATCGATCAGCGCGGCGACATCGCGGACCAGCACGCCCGGCGGATAGGAGGACGGATCATGGGGCGCCTCGCTCTCTCCATGCACACGGAAATCGGGCATGATCGCGCGGAAGCCCGCCGCCGCAAGCCGCTCGGCATGGCCCCACTTGATCCAGTTCATGTGGGCCGAGGAAAACAGCCCGTGGAGCAGGATCACCGGACGACCCTCTCCCTCGGTGTGGACCGCGATCTGCGTGCCGTCGAAGCTGGCGAAGTGCTCAGGTGTCACGGCGCACCAGCCCCTTCTGCTCCATCCGCCATTGCGCCATTTCGATCCGGTCCTGCCCGAAGAAGGGCTCGCCCTCGAACACCAGAGTCGGCACGCCCCAATGGCCCGCGGCATCGAGCGCGGCCTGATTGGCGGCAATGGCGGCATCCAGCGCGTCCGCATCGGCAATCGCCTCGGCATCGAGCTCGGTCAGATCGAGCCCTGCACGCGCCGCGGCCTCAGCCAGATGATCGCCCTCGTGCCAGTTATCGACCGTGCCCGACCAGATCACCCGCGCAACCTCGTCGGCAAAGGCAAGGCCCTTGCCCCGCTGCTCGGCCGCCTGACCCAGGCGGCACAGGCGGTGGATGTGGGGTTGCTCTGCCGCAATCTCGCGGGTCGCAAGGTTCTGCACCACCGGATCTGGGCGCGGCCAGCGATAGGGAACTCCCATCATCTGCGCAGAGCGGGCGGCATCGATGAAGATGTAGCGCCCCGCCGCCGGATTGCCGGTGAACAGGATCGAAGGATCGCGGATCGCAATCGGCAGCACAGTGCGCAAGCCGATGGTGAGGTCATACTCGGCCGCCATCGCCCGGTATCGCCCGACAGCGAGATAGGAATAGGGCGAGCGAAAGCTGAAGAACAGATCGGCGTGAAGTGTCATGCCTGCTTGCTAGCGCGGTTGGCGGCGCAGGGCCAGCGGGTGCTTGAAGATAATAAGCCTGCTTATTATAAGGGGGCGCATGAGCATCGAGACCGGATACCGACTCGCCGACAATTCGCGCCAGCTGCGCCGCCTGTTCGATGAGCGCGTGCGCGATCTCGGCCTCACCGGACCGCAGGCCCGCCTGCTCCTCGCGCTCGAACGCCATCCCAACGAGAACCAGGTCTTCTATGCCGAGAGGCTGGAGATCGAGCCGATCACCCTCACCCGCATTGTCGACCGGCTGGAGGACGCTGGCTGGATCGAGCGCCAGAGCGACCCGGCCGACCGGCGCGCGCGCATCCTCCACCTTACCGACAAGAGCCGCGGCATCGTCACCCGGCTGCGCAGCTCGGTCGAGGCGCTGTTCGAAGACATGCTCGGCGGCTTTGACCCTGCCGAGCGCGAGACCTTTGCCCGCCTGCTCGATCGCATTGCCGAAAATCTTGCCGCAGCGCGCCTGCCGGAGGTGATCAATGGCTGAAGCCGATCCCGCCATCACCCGCGAGGCCGCCACCCAGGCGCCCGCCGCGCCTGCCCGCAAGCCATGGGGCCGCTGGGCGGCCATGCTGGTCGTGCCGCTCGCGCTGGTAACCGGCGCTTTCTTTTATTGGCAGAGCCTTGCGGGCAAGGTGTCGACCGACAATGCCTATATCAAGCAGGACATGGTCTCTGTCAGCGCCGAAGTCGGCGGACGGATCACCGAGGTGATGGTGGCCGATGGTTCGCAGGTCTCCGCCGGAGACCTCCTGTTCCGCATCGATCCCGAGCCCTTCCGCTTGCAGATGGCTGAGGCCGATGCCGCGATCGCCGGGGCCCAAGCCAACGTCATCGCTCTCAGCAATGCCTCCGAGCTTACCGGCACCGATATCTCTGCCGCCCGCAAGGATGTGGGCTTTGCCGCCGCGCGGTTCGAACGGGTGCGGGCGCTGCGCGAGAAGGGCTTTTCGACCAAGGCCGATTACGAGGCTGCCGAGCAGGCGCTCGAACAGGCGCGTGAAGCGGTGCGTCAGGCCGAGGATCGCCAGCGTGAAGCCCGCGCGCAGCTTGCCACCGGCGCGGCGGTTCCGGGCGTCAACCCGCAGGTCGCCGCGGCCCAGGCCCGCCGTGCCAGCGCCGAGCTCTCGCTGCGCCGCACCGAAGTGCGCAGCCCCGCATCGGGCCGCATCGCCCAGGCTGACCGCCTGCAATTGGGGCAGCAGGTGGTTCCCAACCTCCCCGTGCTGACGCTGGTCCGCGAGGGATCGACCTATGTCGAAGCCAATTTCAAGGAAACCGATCTTGATGACATGGCCGTGGGCCAGCGCGCCGAGATCCGTTTCGACGCCTATCCCGATCTCGTGCTGAAGGGCCGCGTTGCCTCGATCGGCGCGGGCACGGGCGCGGAATTCTCCGTGCTTCCGGCCCAGAATGCGACCGGCAACTGGGTCAAGGTCACCCAGCGCGTGCCGGTGCGCATCGCGATCGAGGGAGAAAGCCCGCGCCGCCTGATCGCCGGGCTTTCGACCGAGGTGACGGTCTTTACCGACGCAGCGGCAAAGCCCTGACATGGCAAGCAGCGCCGCGCCTGCAACCGGGCACGAAAGCGCCCTGCCCGCGCCGCCACCCGCAGCCGATGCGCCCGAACTCGAAACGCGCAACTATCCGCTGATGATCATCGGGGTGATGGCCGCATCGCTCCTCCAGATCCTCGACACCACCATCGCCAATGTCGCCCTGCCGCATATGCAATCCTCGCTGGGCGCGACGGTCGACACCATCACCTGGGTGCTGACGAGCTACATCATCGCCTCGGCGGTGGCCCTGCCGATCACCGGCTGGCTGGCCGACCGGATCGGGGCGCGGCGGCTGTTCATCGGTTCGGTCGCCGGATTCATCCTCGCCTCGATGCTGTGCGGCCTCGCGCAGAACCTTGAGGAAATGGTGATCTTCCGCGCTTTCCAGGGCGTGGCCGGCGCCTTCATTGCGCCCTTGAGCCAGTCCTTCATGCTCGATGCGACGCGCCCCTCACGCCATCCGCAGATCCTGGCAGTGTGGGGCATGGGGATCATGATCGGCCCGATCCTTGGCCCGATTCTAGGCGGCTGGTTAACCGAGACCGCCAACTGGCGCTGGGTGTTCTTCGTCAATCTGCCGGTGGGCCTCGCCTCGCTCGCGGCGCTGGTCGCCTTCCTGCCCCGCCGTCCGCAGCGCGAGCGGCGTTTCGATCTGGCGGGCTTTGCGATGATGGCGGTGGCGCTCACTGCGTTTCAGCTGATGCTCGATCGCGGCACGCAGCAGGACTGGCTCGCCAGCCCCGAGATCTGGATTTACCTGCTGCTCTCGTTGTCGGCGACGTGGATGGTGGTGATCCACTTCGCCACGGCAAAAGCCCCGATGTTCGAGCGTGCCCTGTTTGCCGATCGCAACTTCGCCATCGCATTGGGCTTCATGATCGTTATCGGGCTCGTGATGTTCGCAGTGATGGCGCTGCTGCCGCCGATGCTGCAGAACCTGTTCGGCTACGGGGTGATCGATACTGGCATCGTGCTGATGCCGCGCGGGGTGGGCATTCTCGTCTCGATGCAGATCTCGGGTCTGCTGATGCGGCGCGGGATCGACGCAAGGCCGGTGGTGGCGAGCGGCTTCGTGATCTGCGCCTATTCGCTCTGGCAGATGGCGCATTGGTCACTCGAAGTGGACGAGATGCATGTCATCATCAGCGGCCTGTTGCAGGGCCTCGGCATGGGGCTGGTGTTCATTCCCTTGCAGGTCAGCGCCTTCGCCACGCTCGATCCGAAGCTGCGCACCGACGGATCGAGCCTATTGAACCTGTTCCGCTCGCTGGGAGCCTCGGCGGGGATTTCGTGGATGACGGTGCTGCTCGGCCGCAACATTCAGGCCGGGCACGAGGAGCTGGGTTCCAACATCACGGCCGCGAGCGGGAACCTCGTCGATGTCTCGACCATCGACCGCTTCCAGGCGCTTGGCGACAGCGCGATGGTGCTCATCGATGCCGAGGTAAACCGGCAAGCAGCCATGATCGCCTATGTCGATGATTACTGGCTGATGATGTGGATCACGCTCGCCGCCGCGCCGCTCACCTTGCTGATGCGAAAGAACCGCACGCCCGTAGGTCCGGTGGCGCTGTCGGAATAGTTCAGCGGAAGAAGCACTGGGTGCCGGCGTATAGCATCTCGACCTTGCCGTCGCTGGACACAAACCCGCCGATTGCCTCGCCCAGCGCGAATTCCTCACCCAAGGTGCTGCCTTCGACCGGGGTATATCCCGGTGCGGTGCTGGCCGCCTCGCGCGGGGAACCGAGCTGGACCGCGCCCGGCAGCTTCACCGTCCCGTTCGCCGGCGTGTCACCATCCTGCGCGAGGTGCCAGTTCCACCCGACCAGACGGCCTTCCTGAAAATGCACCGTGAGGCCTGCGGGAAAATCGGTGAAGGCAATCGGCCCCGCCCCGCATTCGGGGTTTGATCCCGAACGCAGCGCTGCCCCCAACGCCCTGGCGAGCGCGGCTTCGACCTCTTTCTGCCCGGCAGCGAAGTAGAAGGCCTCGCTCCCTGCGGCAAACCCCTCGCCGCGCAGTTCGACCGCATTGGCCGCAACCGGCGTCTCGCCCGTCTTGCCTTCGAGCCTTTCTGCCGGCGACGGCACCCCGCTGCTGTCACAGCCGGAAAGCGCCAGCGCGCCGGCCAGCGCGAGAAGAGCCATTGCACGCTTCATTCGGAGTCCCCTTTCCACCAGACTGCGGAGCGCAGGAACGGTGCCATCAGCACGGCACCCAGCCCTGCCAGGGCCATATCCTTCTGCGCGTCGAACATGTCGCCTTGCTCGCCGTTATAGGCCCCCGCATCGTCAGGCGCGAGGGCCAGGGTGAGGCTCCATTCGAAAATCTCATAGAGCCCACCAACAGCGAGCACGAACAGAAGCGCGAAAGCCAGCGCCATCCGCTGCGAAAGCCTCAAATACCTGACGCCGATCTCCACAAGCGGCGCCATCGCCAGCACGCCGAACATGAAGTGCACCAGCCGGTCGAACATATTGCGCTCAAAGCCTGCCGCGGCGTTCATGCCCATAGGCAGCCATTCCTCGTATGGCACGAAGCTATAGGACCAGCGCGCTGCAAACAGATGCAGAAGGACGAAAGCCGTCATGCACGCGGCCGAAAGATTGCTGACAGGCGAGCGGCGGAGGCTGCGGCAAGCAAAGGGCAGCAGCAGCGCCACCGGCCCCACCTGAAGCCACGTGTTCGATGGATAGAGCGCACCCCAGCCACTCAGCGGCCCGCCCAGCATGACAGCCCCCAGCATCCAGCGCTGGATATTCGGGATGCCATTGGATTGGCCGCTACGCGACGGATCTGCCCGCAAGCCTGCCGCTCCGTCAGACCGGCGCGAGCACGAGGCGCCAGCGCCACACCTCGCCCTCGTCAGGGTCGATGGCCACCCCGTCACGGGTGAAGCCGCATTTTGACAGCACCCGCGTCGATGGCCCCTCTGAAGCCAGGGTATGGGCGATCAGCACCGTTGCACCGCTACTGCGGGCAATCGCGACAAGGCCGGCGCACACTGCGCTGGCGACGCCGGTGTGCTCGTATACTGGGAAGGTGAGATAGCCGACCTCGACCACACCCGAGGGATCGGGCGCACTGGTGAACCCGCCGAACCCAACAGGAACAGTATCGCGCCAGCCGATATAGCCGCACCACGGCGGCACTTGAGGGGTGGCAGCGAGGGCAGACATTTCCTGCGCGAACGCGCCCGTGACGGCAGGGTCGGAAAGCTCCCGCTCACCGGCCACGGGGCGCAGTTCGAGCATCACCCCTTCTTCAGATGCCGCCGGCCGAGCAGTTCAGCGATCTGCACCGCGTTCAACGCAGCGCCCTTCCGGAGGTTGTCCGAGACGCACCACAGGGTGAGGCCGTTCTCCACCGTCGGGTCCTCGCGCACGCGGCTGACGAAAGTCGCGGCATCGCCGACGCATTCGATCGGGGTGATGTAGCCGCCGTCCTCGCGCTTATCGACCAGCATCACGCCGGGCGCCTCGCGCAGGATGTCCATCGCCTGCTGGGCACTGATTTCGTTCTCGAACTCGATGTTCACCGCTTCCGAGTGGCCCACGAACACCGGCACGCGCACGCAGGTCGCGGTCAGCTTGATCTTGGGGTCGAGGATCTTCTTGGTCTCGACCACCATCTTCCACTCTTCCTTGGTCGAACCATCGTCGAGGAAGCTGTCGATGTGCGGGATCACGTTGAAGGCGATCTGCTTGGTGAACTTGGCCGGCTCCACCGGATCGCCCACAAAGATCGCGCGGCTCTGGGCGAAAAGCTCGTCCATCCCTGCCTTCCCCGCGCCCGAGGTCGACTGGTAGGTGCTCACCACCACGCGCTTGATCGTGGCGAAATCGTGGAGCGGCTTCAGCGCCACTACCAGCTGCGCGGTCGAGCAGTTGGGGTTGGCGATGATGTTGCGGGCCTTGTAGCCGTCGATCGCGTCCGGGTTCACTTCCGGCACGATCAGCGGCACATCCGGGTCCATGCGGTAGAGCGAGGAATTGTCGATCACGATGCAGCCCGCAGCTGCAGCCTTGGGGGCATATTCCTTGGCCGGGCCGGAGCCTGCGGCGAACAGGGCAATGTCCCAGCCGGCAAAGTCGAAATGCTCGATATTCTTGCACTTGAGCATCTT
The DNA here is from genome assembly GCF_035194505.1 of Erythrobacter sp. Classification (NCBI taxonomy): domain Bacteria; kingdom Pseudomonadati; phylum Pseudomonadota; class Alphaproteobacteria; order Sphingomonadales; family Erythrobacteraceae; genus Erythrobacter; species Erythrobacter sp. Next base: position 793,464 of record NZ_CP136573.1, read on the forward strand.
TCCGGTGTCACCGAATTCGACTTCGGTGCCAGTCGAACGCGGCGAGGCGACCGCGGCGACCTCGTCGCACGGGAAATCGCGCTCGGCGAGGACCTGCATCATTTCGCGTCCGACATTGCCGGTCGCGCCGACCACTGCCACCCGGTAACCCACTTGGCATTCTCCTGATATTTCGCAGTTGCGAGATAGCGACACTTGTCCCGAGCGCAACTGCTAAGGTGGGTATGAAGACCTATACCTATCTCGGCGGCTTTACCCCGTGGCTTTCAAGGAACCGGAAAATGCCGTTCCAGACATGCGGCCCGATCTTCTCGCCCGACACGCGGTGGGTGTAACCGGGGTAGAGCATCATCTCGAACGGCACGTTGGCTTCCTGAAGGACGGAAATCAGCTCCGAGGAATTCTCGAACACCACATTGTCATCCGCCATGCCGTGGATCAGCAGCATCGGATCGGCGATCTTCGTCGCCTCCGGAATGGCGCTCGCCTTGTCATAAGCCGCCTTCACCTCGCGCGGATCACCCATGTAGCGCTCGGTATAGTGGGTGTCGTAGAGCTCCCAGCGGGTCACCGGCGCACCGGAAATCCCCGCCGCATAAAGCCCGGGATCGGCCTCGAGCATCTTCAGGGTCATGTAGCCGCCATAGGACCAGCCATAGATCCCGATCTTGGCGGGATCGACGAAGGGCAGCGTTTTCAGAAATTCCGCCCCCGCCTTCTGGTCGCGCACCTCGGCCCCGCCCATCGCGCGATAGAGCGGCTGCTCGAAATCCACGCCGCGATTGGCCGAGCCGCGATTGTCGAGCATGAAGTAAATATAGCCCTTGTCGACAATCGACTGGGCCAGCGCCCCGCCCCAGCCCTTGGTGACCGTCTGCGGACCGGGGCCGCCATAGTGCTGGAAGAACACCGGATAGCGCTTGCCGGGCTGCATCTTCGGCTTGAGCATCATCCAGTGCAGCGGCGTGCCGTCTTCGGCCGGGATCGTGCCGAATTCGGGCGTGACATGGCCCGCGAGGAAGGGCGCATAGGGATGTTCGCCCTCCACGCGGTTCTCTTCGATCCACGCGACCTGCGCGCCGTCGGGCGTCGCCAGATAGGACTGCGACGGCTGGTTCGGGCTGGAACGCGTGACGTAAAGCAGCCGCCCCTTGCCATCCATGCTCGCCGAATTGGTAAAGGCCGGATCGGTGAGCAGTTCGGGCTCGCCCGTCCCGTCGAGCCGCGCGCGGTAAATCTGCTGGGTCAGCACACCGGCGGTTGCCTGATAGGTGAAGGTGCCTGCTGCCTCGTCCACACCGACCAGCGTGGTGGTGGGCGAAGGGCCGTGGGTCAGCTGCGTCCACTGGCCGGCGGCATAGCGGTAGAAATGCCCGAACCCGTCGCGCTCGGACCACCACAGCAGCGATCCGTCGGCGAGGAAGCGGTAATTGTCGGAGAGGTTCACCCAGTAATCGGGCCGCGCGGCGCTTTCGGTGAACCACACCTGCGACGCACCCGTCGCCGGATCGACCCGCAGGACGTCAATCTTGGTCTGCGCGCGGTCCTGCCGCTGGACGTAGATCGCGCTGCCATCCGGCGCCCAGTCGACGCGGGCGACGTAGATGTCGATGTTGAGGCCGAGATCGACCTTCACGCTGCTCGTCCCATCGGGGTTCATCACGAACAGCTCGACCACGGCATTGTCCGTGCCTGCCGCGGGATAGCGCTGGTCGAACACCTTGGTGCCCTTGGCGCCAATCGCAGCGCGAGTGACGATGCCGACGCTCGCCTCATCGGTGCGCTGGACGACGATGCGGCTGTCGTCGGGCGACCACCAGTAGCCCTGGAGCCGCGCCATTTCTTCCTGCGCGACAAACTCCGCCTCGCCCCAGCGGATAGTCTCCGCCTCGCCAGCAGGCGTGACGGGCTTGGCCTCGCCCCCGACCGGCCCAGTCCACAGGCGCCGATCCCGCACGAAGGAGACATAGCCGCCCTTGCTCGACAGCTTGGGATTGAGTTCGGTGCCCTCGGTATCGGTCAGCGGGGTGACGGTGCCGTCAAGCCGGGCGAGGTAGAGATCGCCATCGAGCGGCACGAGCACGCCCGTCCCGTCGCTCGCCCATTGATAGGTGATGATGCCCTTGAGTCCCGCGACCCGGGCGCGCTCGCGCTGCATTTTCTCGTCTTCGGACAGTGCGCGGCCCGAGCCCAAGGCGAGCGAATCCACCAGCATCCGCCATTCGCGGGTCTCGATGTCATAGCCCCACAGGTCGTAGCGGTCACGATCCTCAGCGCGGTTCCTGAGCAGCGTGAGATAGCGCCCGTCGGGCGAAAGCCGCACCTGTCGGGGCGCAGGCCCATCGAGCCCGGGCGAGCCAAACACACGCTCGAAAGAGAGAGTGGGGGCCTCAACCGCCATAGTGTCCTCCGCCAAGGCCGGAGCAGTCAGACAGGTTGAAAGAGACAGAGCAACCGCAGCAAGAACCGAACGCATTCAAAGCTCACCTCGTCATTGCAAGCCGCCGGAAGGGCGACGCGCACTGCTCCTCGCAATGACGCCGGGGAAAGGCAAGGGGCACAAACGAAAAGGGCGGCACCTTGCGGTGCCGCCCTTCGCGAATGGTTTGCCGGAAAGCCTTACGCCTTGGGCGCGGGGGCCTTGCGCTCGGCGATACGCGCGCTCTTGCCGGTGCGGCCGCGCAGGTAATAGAGCTTCGCGCGACGCACGACGCCGCGACGCACCACGGTGATGCTCTCGACGATCGGCGAGTAGAGCGGGAAGACGCGCTCGACGCCTTCGCCGAAGCTGATCTTGCGCACGGTGAAGTTGGAACCCATGCCGCGGTTCGAACGGGCGATCACGACGCCTTCATAGTTCTGCACGCGCTCGCGGTTGCCTTCCTTCACCTTCACGCCGACGCGGACGGTATCGCCTGCGCGGAATTCGGGAATGTCCTTGCCGGACTTGGCGATTTCTTCGGCTTCAATCTGCTGGATCAGGTTCACTGGTCCGGTTCCTTACGTTTTTGCCGCGCGCCAGAGGCAGGCTGGACCCGAGCGCCCTCATGACGCTCCCACAAGTCCGGCCTGCGTAACCGTGTGTCATTCTCGCTTTGCAGCTTTCGCCACGCCGCGATCTTCGCATGATCCCCCGATCGCAGCACTTCGGGGATCGTGCGCCCTTCCCATTCAAGAGGTCGGGTATAGTGCGGATATTCAAGGAGGCCGTTTTCGTACGACTCCTCGGCTCCGCTAGAAGGCGCGCCCATTACGCCGGGAAGCAGCCGAATGCAAGCGTCTAGGATGGTGAGCGCCGCCATCTCGCCGCCGGAGAGCACGATGTCGGCAAGGCTGACCTGCTCGATCTCGGGCCGGGCCTCGAACAGGCGCTCGTCAAACCCCTCGAAGCGGCCGCACAGGATGATGACCCCGGGGCCTTGAGCCAGCTCGCGGATGCGGGCCTGCGTGATGGGTTTGCCGCGCGGAGTCATGGCGAGGATCGGGCGGCCAGCGGCGGGAGCGCTGTCGAGCGCGCGCGCAAGCACATCGCACTTCAGCACCATCCCCGCCCCGCCGCCTGCGGGCGTATCGTCGACAGTGCGGTGCTTGTCCTCGGCAAAGTCGCGGATCTGCACCGTTTCGCATGCCCACTTGCCCTCGGCCATAGCGCGGCCAGCGATGGAATGCCCGAGCGGCCCGGGGAACATCTCGGGGTAGAGCGTGAGGATGGTGGCGGCGAAGGTCATAGCCACTCGACCCCGTCCTTTGCCCGCGTATCCACGGTGAGCTCGAACACATCTGGCCGCGCGTAGTGACCGTCAGTGTCGAGGCTCGTCAGCCCGTGGGCTACCTCCGCGAGGTCGAGTTCAGCGAAGAGCGTCTCCTCCCCCTCGCCAGCCTGCGCAATCACGCGGGCGTCGGGCGCGGCGATCAGCGAGCCGCCGCGGTTGAGCACGTCGCCGGGGATCGCTTCGACCAATTCGCGCGCGGCATCATTCCCGCCCACCCGCTCCAACCCGTCGAGCAAATCATCCTTCACCTGCACCAGCCCCGCCGCCAGCACGAAGCAGCGGCCCTCCATCGCGTAGTGCCGCGAGGCAATCGCATGGCTCTCGCGCACCGTCGGCCATGCCGCTACGTGCACGTCCTCTCCCAGATTATGCATCGCCGCGCGCGCCAAGGGCATCCAGTGCTCCCAGCAAATCAGCGTGCCGAGCCGGCCCCACTCGGCCTCATGCACGCCCAAGGTCGAGCCATCGCCGCGCGCCCAGATCAGACGCTCGCCGTGGGTCGGCACCAGCTTGCGGCGGTCGAGCGGCGGAAGGCCGGGACGAAAGGTCAGCTGATTGTTGACGAGGCTGCGCCGCACCCGCTCATGCGCACCGATGCTGATGATCGCGCCGCTCGTGTCGGCCAGTTCCTGCAAGGGGAGCAGCCGCTCGTCATTGGCGACAACAGCCTGTTCGAGCATGACCGCATGAAGAGCGCGCGTGCCAGGGTGATCCCACAGCGCGGCGGCGGGCGCTTCGTCGAGCCACAGGGGATAGCCCCCGAGGAAGGTCTCACCGAAAGCCACCAGCTTCGCGCCGCCATCGATAGCCTCGCGCGCAAGGCGCAGCGCCTTGTCGATGCCACCCTGAAAATCGAGCGGGAGCGGAGGGGCTTGGACAACGGCGACAGGAAGCTTCGTCATGCCTCTGCGCTTACGCGCGAGTGTCAGCCACCGCAACCACCGCAGCCACCGCCGCCATCTCCGCCGCCGTCACTATCGCCGCTGCTGTCGCTGCTGCCCCCGCTATCCGAATTGCCGCCCTGCTGCCGCATGGCATGAACCGGCTCCCACGGGGTGCCAACCAGCACGCCAGTGCCGAACAGCGCGACCGCCGTCGCCACTTCCTCGGGCTGAGGCGCACGGGACATACGCGAGGCCCGCGCGCGCTCGGCATCGAGCACGGCAAGCCCGGCGCGGGTGCGCTGATCGGCGTTGAGAAAGCGCACCAGCGCCAGTCCGGCTGTCACCAGCAACAGGATGACCAGATAACCGGTCGGCTCGCCGAGCGCGCTTCCGGCCCGCTGGCGATAGATACCGATCAGAAGGAGCGCGATAAAAGGCGCGATGGATAGCCAGCGCAGCCGCACCAATTCGTCGGGACGCAGCAGCAATCCTGCGCGCCGCAGCCTTGCGCTCACCCTCTCGGCATGGGCGGCGAGCACCTTATGCGCATCACCAAGCGAAATCGGGGCGCCATAGGCAAGCAGCACCTTGCCCGCTGGGCCCACCGGAATCGAACGCTGCGCCACCTCAAGCTTGCCAGCAATCGGCCCCACCAGCCCGCCGCGCACGAACAGATCGGCCAGCAGCGAATCGGCAAAGCGGTTGCGTCCGCCTGCGAGCACAGCAAGGTCTTCGGCGTCGAGGGCATCGCCATGCCGTCCCGCCGGGCGCAATTGCGCAGGGATCCACCACCACGCCGCCACAGCACTCAGGCCCAGCAGCGTGATGTAAAAGAACAGGAAATCGCTGCCCGTCCAGGACGAGAACAGCTGCATCACATTATCCTTCCCGCGAGCCAGCCTCCCATCACGGCAAGCAGACCCAGCGCCAGCGCGACCCGGCGTGAAACGAAGATACCATCGGAAAAGTTAACACGAACTCCCCGCGGATCGACGGAAAATCGCCTTTGTGCCGAAGGCCAGATCGCAGGCGGTGGCGGCGCGCCGAACACTGCCTCGTAGGCCGCAAGGGTATCGGCATATTGGCGGTAATAGCGCGTGCGTTCGACAGGTCCGCCGCTGGTCGGCCCATGGTGCAGATCGGCGCGCAGGACTTGCGGGCAGAACAGCTGCCAGTAGTCGCGCGAATAGGTGAGGTGGAGGTGCCAGGCCTGATCGACCGCATCGGATGGCGTGACGTCGCTTTGCGCAGTGACCGCAAGATAGCAGAAGCGCTTGTACTCGCCGATCACCGCCTCGGCATGGGCAGCGTCCCAACAGTTTTCGCGGGCAAGGCGGGCAGCGAAGGTGAGCGATGCGTCAGAAGGGCCGATGTGGTGATCGGCGATGCGTTGCCAGAGTTCGTCGCGGGGCAGGCTCACGCCTTCAGTCTTCGACGAAAGCGGCTCCGATCACAAGCCGGTCTTCGTCCCAGCCATGAACGGCAGCGGGAATCATCGGCACCATGAAGGTCTTGGGGCCCTTTTCGGGGACGGGCGCGCGGGCGATCTCGATGATGTCGGTCGCACCGAAGTTCTCGATCGCGGCGACAGTGCCGACAGCCTCGCCCGCATCAGTGACGACGGGCAGGCCGAGCAGATCGGCATGGTAGAATTCGCCCTCAGCCAGCGGCGGAAGCGCGGTGCGAGGAACCGTCAGCACGGTGCCGCGCAAGGTCTCGGCATCGGCGCGGTTGGTGCTCTGGGCAAAGCGGGCAACGGCCCCGCCCTTGCCGTCATCGCGGATCTTGAGGAGCGTCAGCGCGCCATCATTGAAGCTCTTGTGCTGGGCGAGCGTGGCAACACCCTCGCCGAACAGCTTCAGACGCACCTCGCCCGTCACCCCGTGCGCGCCGGCAATGGCGGCCAGGGTAACAGGCTTGGTCATACAGGCTTAGCCTTCGGCCTGCTCGTCGGAAACCGGAGCTTCCTCTGCGGCAGCTTCCTCGGCAGCGGGAGCCTCTTCGGCAGCAGCTTCCTCAGCGGGCGCTTCTTCAGCGGCAGGCGCTTCTTCAGCAGCCGGGGCAGCAGCCGCGGCCTTGGCTTCTTCTTCAGCAGCGCGCGCGGCTTCTTCGGCTTCAGCGATCTTGGCGGCACGCTCTTCTGCGCGCTCCTTGGCCTTCTCGCCCGGTTCACCCTTCTTCGGGTTCACGCGGGCCGCACGTTCCTTGATGCCGGCGGCATCGAGGAAACGGGCGACGCGATCGGTCGGTTGCGCGCCGACGCCGAGCCAGTAGCGGGCGCGGTCTTCGATCAGCTTCACGCGGTCAGCCGAATCCTTGGCGAGCAGCGGGTTGTAGGTGCCGATCTGCTCGAGATACTTGCCGTCGCGGGGCGAGCGGCTGTTGGCCACGACGATGCGGTAATAGGGACGCTTCTTGGCACCGCCGCGCGAGAGCCGGATGGAAATGGACATGGGATACTACCTTTCGAGTGAATTGAACTTTTGAAACGAAACGACTGACTTGAAACTATTTCTTGCGCGGAAGGCCGGGGAGCCCGGGAGGAAGACCGCCCCCACCGAGACCGGGAAGGCCCCCGCCGCCGAGGCCCGGGAGACCGCCTGCGCCGCCGCCCATTCCGCCCATCGGGCCACCGCCGCCACCGGCGCCGAACATCGCGGCAAGGCCCTTGAGCCCGCCCATCTTCTTGATCTGCTTCATCGCGCGGGCCATTTCCTGATGCATCTTCAGGAGCTTGTTGACCGTCTGCACATCCGTGCCGCTGCCCGCTGCAACGCGCTTCTTGCGCTTGGCATTCATAAGATCGGGGTTGGCGCGTTCCTTCGCGGTCATCGAGGAGATGATCGCCTCCATGTGGATCAGAACCTTGTCGTCCATGCCCGAGCTGGCCATCGCCGCCTTGGCCTTCTTCATGCCCGGCATCATGCCCGCCAGCATCCCCAGCCCGCCCATGTTGCGCATCTGGCGCAGCTGCATGGCGAGATCATTGAGGTCGAACTTGCCCTTTTCGAAATTGCGGGCGAGCTTTTCAGCGTCCTCTTCCTTGATCGTGGCCGCAGCCTTTTCGACCAGGCTGACGACATCGCCCATGCCGAGGATGCGGTCGGCGACGCTGCCGGGGCGGAAAACTTCGAGCGCGTCGAGCTTTTCGCCGGTGCCGGCAAACTTGATCGGCTTGCCGGTGACAGCGCGCATCGACAGCGCCGCACCGCCGCGGGCATCGCCGTCCATACGGGTCAGCACCACGCCGGTGAGCGGGACCTCGCCCGAGAAGCTCTGGGCGACGTTGACCGCGTCCTGACCGGTGAGCGAATCGACCACCAGCAGCACTTCATTGGGAGCCGAAACGCCCGCGACGGCCTTCATCTCGGCCATCAACGCATCATCGACGTGGAGACGGCCCGCAGTATCGAGCAGCAGGACGTCGAAATTCTGGAGGCGCGCGGCTTCCATCGCGCGGCGCGCAATATCGACCGGCTGCTGGCCCGCGATGATCGGCAGGGTGGCCACTTCGACCTGGGTGCCGAGCACCGCCAGCTGCTCCTGCGCCGCCGGACGATTGACGTCGAGAGAGGCCATCAGCGCCTTCTTGCCGTGGCGTTCGCGGATCAGCTTGGCGAGCTTGGCGGTGGTGGTGGTTTTACCCGAGCCCTGCAGGCCGACCATCATGATCACGACCGGCGGGCGCGCATCGAGATTCAGGCCTTCGGTCTCAAGCCCGCCGAGCGTCTCGACCAGCTCGTCATGGACGATCTTGATGACCATCTGGCCCGGCGTGACCGAGCGCAGAACATCCTGACCCACGGCCTTTTCGGTGACGGCATCGATGAAGCGGCGGGCGACCGGCAGGGCAACATCGGCTTCAAGCAAAGCAATGCGCACTTCGCGCATGGCATCGCGCACGTCCTGCTCACGCAGCGCGCCGCGACCCTTGAGCTTGTCGAACACTCCGCCGAGACGGTCGGACAGCGTATCGAACATCGCCTGCTCCTCCTGCCGGGAACCTAAGCGCCCGGAAAATGCGAAAAACGCCGGCGGACGAAACCTCGTCGGCCAGCGTTGCGAAAATGCGCCCCTCTGGGGGACTGCCAAATCCGACTTTGATCAGAATGACTGGTGGAGCCTAGCGGGATCGAACCGCTGACCTCAACACTGCCAGTGTTGCGCTCTCCCAGCTGAGCTAAGGCCCCGAGCCAGTCATCATGCAGGACAAGGGCGGAAGCCCTGCCTGCGGGAGGCGGCCATTAGAAGGGCCGCCCCACCCTTGCAAGAGAAAAAATCAATTCTCGTGATCTTCGTCGTCGCCCGTGCCGGTCGACACGCCGAGATCATCGTCGCCGCCGAGATCGACGTCATTATCGGGCGAATCGCCGTCGTCGTCGATGTCCTCGATATCTTCCAGATCGTCGAGATCATCGTCACCGCCCAGATCGGCATCGGCTTCGACGTCCTGCTTCTTCTCTTCCTCGAAGGGAATCGGCTGCTTGGACTTGAGCACCGGCTCGGGCGACCAGGTTTCGCCGCATTCGATGCAGGTGACCGGATCATCCTTGCCAAGATCGTAGAACCGCTCCCCGCACTTGGGGCAGGTACGCTTGGTACCCCATTCGGGCTTTGCCATTTTCATTCCTCAATTGGGGCCGGCCCCGGACAGGGCGGGCGAAAACTTGACCACATTTCCGGCGGGATGTGTGGGATTGTGGGTTCCGGCAAGCCCTTTATCAAGAGCATGAACAAGAGCGACCGGCCCCGCGCGCGGCGCGCCTTGCCAGAAGCGCGGGGCGCTGTCAAAGACCGCCGCCTGATGACCAGTCATAGCTTTGCTCCTTCCGGCCCCTTGCGGGGGACAATCCGCGTTCCCGGCGACAAGTCGATCAGCCACCGATCACTGATGTTCGCAGGGTTTGCTGTGGGGCAAAGCCGCATCACCGGCCTGCTCGAAGGCGAGGATGTGCTGGCCACCGCCGCCGCCATGCGGGCTTTCGGTGCCGAGATCACCCGCGAAGATGACGGTATCTGGACAGTCCATGGCGTCGGGGTCGGCAGCCTGCTGGAGCCGAAAGCCGCGCTCGACATGGGCAATTCGGGCACATCGACACGGCTCCTCATGGGTCTGGTTGCGAGCCATGCGATCACCGCCACCTTTACGGGCGATGCCAGCCTTTCGGGCCGCCCGATGAACCGCGTGATCGGCCCGCTCTCGCAGATGGGCGCGTCGATCGAGGCAAGCGCGGGAGGCACCCTCCCCCTGATGCTTCGCGGCGCAGCACCTGCCGTGCCGATCACCTACCGCCTGCCGGTGGCAAGCGCGCAGGTGAAAAGCGCAGTGCTGCTCGCAGGGCTGAACACGCCCGGCATCACCCGCGTGATCGAACCCGTGCCGACCCGCGACCACACCGAGCGGATGCTGACCGGCTTTGGCGCAAAGCTCGAAGTGGGCACCGAGAATGGCGAGACTGTGATCGCGATCCATGGCGAGGCTGACTTGAAGCCGATGGACGTTGTCGTGCCCGGTGATCCCTCCTCGGCCGCCTTCTTCATGGTCGCCGCCACGATCGTGCCGGGCAGCGACCTCACGATCCTCAATGTCGGCCTAAACCCGACCCGCGCGGGCCTTTTGGAGGTGCTGCGCCAGATGGGCGCGGACATCACCGAAGTGGACGCCCGCGAAGTCGGCGGCGAACCGGTTGCAGACCTGCGCGTACGCCATGCCCAGCTTTCTGGCATCGACGTTGATCCCGCCATTGCCCCGTCGATGATCGACGAGTTTCCCGTGCTGTTCGTCGCTGCCGCCCTTGCCAGCGGCACCACCCGCACGACCGGGCTTGAGGAATTGCGCGTCAAGGAAAGCGACCGCCTTGCCGCAATGGCCGCCGCGCTGACAGCGGCAGGCGCGCGGGTCGAAGAGCACGAGGATGGCCTCACGATCCACGGCACCGCCGGCGAACCGCTGCGCGGCACCAGCAATGCGCGGGTCAAGTCGCTGCTCGATCACCGTATCGCCATGAGCATGGCCATCGCAGGTCTTGTCAGCACCGGCGGTGTCGAAGTCGACGACATTTCGCCGATCAACACCAGCTTCCCGACCTTCATGGGGTTGCTGGCAGAGGCAGCGGCGCGGTGATCATCGCGGTTGACGGCCCTACGGCATCGGGCAAAGGCACCATTGCCAAGGCCCTGGCCGCGCATTTCGGCCTGCCGCACCTCGACACCGGGCTGCTTTACCGCGCAGTCGGCCGGCAGGTGCAGTTGAACGGCGGCAATCCCGATAGCCCCGACGACGCACTGGCCGCCTGCGCCTTTGCCGATACTCTGCTGGATGACGAGGTCCTGCGTTCGGAGGAGGTCGGCGGGTTTGCGAGCCGGGTCTCGGTCCATCCGCCCGTCCGCCGCGCACTCTATGAGCGCCAGCGTGCCTTCGCCCTGCAACCCGGCGGCGCGGTGCTCGACGGGCGCGATATCGGCACGGTGATCGCCCCCGAAGCCGATGTGAAGCTGTTCGTCACCGCCAGCGTTGCCGAACGCGCCCGCCGCCGCTGGCTGGAGATGACGGGCCGCGGAAGCGATGTTGCTCTTGCAGCGATAGAGGCCGATATCGCCGCCCGTGACGCGCGCGACATGGGCCGCAAGGACGCGCCCCTGGTCGCCGCCGCCGACGCACTGGTGATCGACACCACCGCTTTCAATCGCGAAGAGGCGATCGGAGCGGCGATCGACGCCGTGCTCACCTTGCAGGGTGCGTCTTCCGGGCTGCGCATAAGGCCATTCGAGGATAGCCTCGCGGGCGATTTCCACGACATCAATGCGGAGTGGATCGAAGCGATGTTCCGGCTCGAGGCGACCGACCGCGAGGTGTTAGAACACCCGCAAGAGAAGATCATCACGCCGGGCGGCGAAATTCTTTTCGTCGAGGCGGAGGGTCTTGGCATTGTTGGCACCTGCGCCTTGCAGAAGACAGGACCAGGCACTTTTGAGCTGACCAAGATGGGTGTGCGCGAAACCGCGCGCGGCATGAAGGCTGGCGAGTTCCTGCTAGAGGCAATCATCGCCCGCGCGCAGGCTATGGGCGCGACCAAGCTTTACCTTCTCACCAACCATGCCTGCGAAGCGGCAATCCACCTCTACGAGAAGCTGGGCTTCGCACATGATGCCGGGATCATGGCCGACTACGGCACGCGCTACGAGCGCTGCGACGTGGCGATGCTGTACGTGGGCCGATAGGGCGGCTTCCCAGCCGCCATTTTCCTTGCTTTTCGCCCCGCCCTCGCCTAGGCGCGCGGCCGTTCTCGCAATCTTTATCGGTTGAAGGAACCTTCGCGCCAGCATGGGGCTGCGCGAGGAAGTCTGCCTCTTGCCCCGCCAGCCCGCGCAATGGTGCACGGGAAGCGGTGAAAGACCCCGGAAAAACCGGTGGCCGGTAGCACAACGAAACAGGACCTGTTCCACTATGGCAACGCAAATGCCCACCCGCGCCGATTTCGAGGCGCTCCTCAATGAACAGCTCGGCGGCGCCGGCGAAGACGGCTTCGAAGGCCGCGTCGTCAAGGGCACCGTCACCGCAATCGAAAACGGCTATGCCGTGATCGACGTCGGCCTCAAGAGCGAAGGCCGCATCGCACTCAAGGAATTCTCGCGTGGCGAGGACGACCACGGCCTGACCGTCGGCGGCGAAGTCGAAGTCTTCGTTGACCGCGTCGAGAACGCCGATGGCGAAGCCATGCTCTCGCGTGACCGCGCCCGCCGCGAAGCCGCTTGGGACAAGCTGGAAAGCGAATTCGGCGAAGGCAAGCGCGTCGAAGGCCGCATCTTCGGCCGCGTCAAGGGCGGCTTCACCGTCGACCTCGACGGCGCGGTGGCCTTCCTCCCCGGCTCGCAGGTCGACATCCGCCCGGTGCGCGATGTCACCCCGCTTATGGACGTGCCGCAGCCCTTCCAGATCCTCAAGATGGACCGTCGTCGCGGCAACATCGTGGTCTCGCGTCGTGCGGTCCTCGAAGAAACCCGCGCCGAACAGCGCAGCGAACTCATCAATGATCTCGCCGAAGGCCAGATCATCGACGGCGTCGTCAAGAACATCACCGACTACGGTGCGTTCGTGGACCTCGGCGGCATCGACGGCCTGCTGCATGTCACCGACATGAGCTACAAGCGCGTCAACCACCCGAGCGAAGTGATCGCCATCGGCGACACCGTGACCGTGCAGATCGTACGCATCAACGCCGAAACCCAGCGCATCAGCCTGGGCATGAAGCAGCTCGAAAGCGATCCGTGGGATGGCGTTGCTGCCAAGTACCCGGTCGGCATGAAGCTGTCGGGCCACGTCACCAACATCACCGAATACGGCGCCTTCGTGGAGCTGGAAGCCGGGATCGAGGGCCTCGTCCACGTTTCGGAAATGAGCTGGACCAAGAAGAACGTCCACCCGGGCAAGATCGTTTCGACCTCGCAGGAAGTCGAAGTCATGGTGCTCGAAGTCGACAGCGACAAGCGTCGCATCAGCCTCGGCCTCAAGCAGGCCCAGCGCAATCCGTGGGACGAGTTCGCCGAGAAGCACCCGGTTGGCTCGGTCGTCGAAGGCGAAGTCAAGAACGCGACCGAATTCGGCCTGTTCGTCGGCCTCGACGGCGACGTCGATGGCATGGTGCACATGTCGGACATCGCCTGGGGCATCTCGGGCGAGGACGCGCTGGCGCTTCACCGCAAGGGCGAGATGGTCAAGGCCGTTGTGCTCGATGTCGATGTCGACAAGGAGCGCATCAGCCTCGGCATGAAGCAGCTCGAAAAGGGCGCACCCTCGGCTGAAGCCGCCACCGGCGGCTCGAGCCTGCGCAAGAACCAGACCGTCACCGTCACCGTGCTCGAAGTGCGCGACGGCGGCCTGGAAGTGCAGGTTGGCGAAGACGGTGCGACCGGCTTCATCAAGCGTTCGGACCTCGGCCGTGACCGCGACGAACAGCGCCCCGACCGCTTCCAGGTCGGCAGCAAGGTCGACGCGATGGTGATCGGCTTTGACCGTTCGAAGAAGCCGAACTTCTCGATCAAGGCGCGTCAGATCGCCGAAGAGAAGGAAGCCGTTGCGCAGTTCGGTTCGTCGGATTCGGGCGCTTCGCTCGGCGACATCCTCGGCGCTGCCCTCAAGAAGGGCGCGGAGTAATTGCGGGACGCTCGCCCCTTGCGGGCGGGCGACCTTCTCCGCCAAAACGAAAGGCCCGCCCTCCAATATGGAGCGGCGGGCCTTTTCCTTTGGGGGCAAGCGGCGTAAGGTCGCGGGCATGATCCACGTCCACCAGTTCCCCTGCCTTAGCGACAACTACGGCTATCTCGTCCACGACACCGAAAGCCACGAAACCGCGGCGATCGACACCCCCGATGCCACCGCATATCTGCGCGAGGCCGAGCTCAAGGGCTGGCGGATCACCCAGATCTGGAACACCCACTGGCATCCCGATCACGCGGGCGGCAACGCCATGATCAAGGAAGCGACCGGCTGCACCATCTCCGGCCCGGCCGAGATCGAGGGCAAGTTCCCGATCGACCGGATCATCGCGCATGGCGACACAGTGACGCTCGGCGCGGTACAGGCGCAGGTGATCGATGTCTCGGGCCACACCAATGGCCACATCGCGCTGCACCTGCCGGAAGTCGGGGTCGCCTTTGTCGGCGATTCGGTGTTCGCGCTGGGCTGCGGGCGGATGTTCGAGGGCGAGCCGAAGCAGTTCTGGGCGAGCCTGTCGCGCATCAAGGCCCTGCCGCCGCAGACGCTGCTCTATTGCGCGCACGAATATACCGCCTCCAACGCCCGGTTCGCGCTTCATGCCGATCCCGATAACGCTGCCCTCGCAGCCTATGCGGACGAAATCGCCGCCAAGCGTGCGCGGGACGAATGGACGGTGCCGACCACCCTCGAGCGCGAGCTTGCCACCAATCCCTTCCTGCGGGCCGATGATCCCGCGATGATGGCCCGCTGGGGCGGCAGCGCCCCGCATGAGACCTTCGCGGCGCTGCGGGCCGCAAAGGACAATTTCTAGACCCATGCAGGCCCTGAGGGTCGATTGCCTGTCGGACGATCTGTCCGGCATGACGCTCGCCGATCTCCCCCCTCCGGCCCGCGTCCCCGGCGAGGTGCTGGTTCAGGTGCGCGCGGCGTCGCTCAACTTCCCTGACCTGTTGATGACGCGGGGGGAGTATCAATTCAAACCTGAGGTGCCCTTCACCAGCGGGCTCGAATTTGCTGGCGAGGTGCTGGAGGCCGATCCGGACAGCGGCTTTGCCCCCGGTGAAAGGGTGATGGGCGGCAACAAGACCGGCGCCTTTGCCGAGACCGCCAGCGTGCCCGCAGCCAAGCTCTCGCCCATGCCGCGCGGGATGGATTTTCCCGCCGCCGCCGCGATGGGGGCCGCCTATTCGACCGCCTATACCGGCCTCGTCGAACTCGGCGGATTGCGGGAAGGCCAATGGGTGCTGGTCCACGGGGCGAGCGGCGGGGTTGGCCTTGCCGCCTGCGACCTCGCCCGCGCGCTGGGCGCTAAGGTCATCGCCACAACCGGAAGCGCCGACAAGATCGGGCGGATTGCCGCCCTCGCCTCCCCCGATGCCGTGTTGCTCGCAGAGGGACGTTTCCGCGAGGCTGTGGCTGATCTCACCGACGGCAGACTGGCCGATATCGTGTTCGATCCCGTGGGCGGCGATGTGTTCGACGAATCGACCCGTTGCGTCGCCTTTGGCGGCAAGCTGATGGTGGTGGGCTTCACCAGCGGACGGATCGCGGAGATTTCCACCAACATCCCGCTGATCAAGGGCTTCAGCCTCGTCGGCCTGCGCGCCGGAGAATATGCCCGCCGCTTCCCCGAACGCGGGCGTCAGATCCAGAGCGCGATCACAGCGCTTGCCGAAGCAGGTCGCATTACTCCCGCAATCGACCGGATCCTGCCCCTATCCCGCTGGCACGAAGGTTTCGAGGCAATGGCAAATCGCGAGCTGGTCGGCAAAGTGGTGTTCGTGCCGGGCAGCTAGGCCGGCCGATCAGTAGAGGTATTTGTCCTCGCGCACCGTGATGATCAGGTTGAACCCGCCATAGGGTGTCCTGATCAGCTTGGTCTTCTTGTCGCCCTCGCGCCACACCAGCATTAGCCCTTCGGACGTTGTGTCGAGATCGCCGTTCCCCAGGCCGATCATGCTGCCGAAGGGCGCGGTAGCCTGTTCCGGCTCGCCCAGTTCTGCCTCGAACTTCTGGCGCAGCTTGGGGAAACAAGCGGCGGGCGCCTGCGATCCCATGAAGCTGATCGTCACCAGCCCGCCCTTGCCCGAACGATAGCCGAACGGCGCGGGACAGCCGGGGATCACCTCCATCTGGCGTTTGGGCAGACTGTTCATGAAGACCTTGGCCTCGGCCTTGGGGGTCGCCGTGGTGAACTGGCCCCACAGCACCACAGGAGTGCCCTGCGCAGCCAATACCGGTGCGGCGGCTACGATTGTCGCCAGAAGGGACAGAACGGTAAGGCCTTTGTGCTTTGTCATGAGGCCAAGGCTACCCAAGGGAGCGGTGACGGGTCAAGCGAGCAAGCCTCTGCTCCCCAAAGCAAAAGGGCGGCCCCGCAGGACCGCCCTCTTGTGTTCGGTAAGCTGTGCCGCTTACAGCGAGGCAATCACCTCGTCGGCGAGCTTCTTGTCAGCCTTGCCGTCATGCGCCTTGGCAATCAGCACCTTCGAAGCCGCAGCCGCAGCCGTCACGGCGCGGGCCTTGACGTCGGCAATCGCGGCGCGCTCGGCAGCGGCGATCTTGTCTTCGGCCATACGCTGGCGGCGAGCGACCATGACCTTGCTGTCGGCCTCGGCCTTGGCAAGGATCGCATCGGCTTCTTCACGAGCACCGGCGAGCATCGCTTCGGCGTCCTTTTCAGCGCCGGCGATCTTGGCGGCATATTCGGCACGCAGCGCTTCAGCTTCGGCGCGCAGCGTCTTGGCTTCGTCGAGCGCATCGCGGATGGCCGCGATCTTGCTGTCGAGCCCGCCGGTGATCACACCGGGGACCTTCTTCCACACGAAGACAGCCAGCAGCACCAGCATCGACAGCGCGACCCACTGGTAGGAATCGAGCCCCAGCACCGAAGGTTCGGCATGGTGGCCTTCGGCACCGCTTGCGAGCAGAGCGAGAATATCAGCCATGAGCCATAACCTCCTTGACCGCAGCCTCGGCGGCGGCGGGCTTGATCTCGGCGCCGGCGATGCGGGCGACGATATCGCGCGCGGCATCGGCCGCCACGCTCTCGATCTCGGCCATGGCGCTGGTGCGCGCGGCTTCGATCCCGGCCTCGGCTTCGGCGAGCTGCTTGTCGAGCTTGGCCTGCGCCTTGGCGAGCTTGGTTTCCGAAGCCTTGGCCGCCTTGGCCTTGGCTTCGGCAATCACGCCCTGGGCCGCCGCGCGGTTTGCGTTCTCCCGCGCGCGCCAGGCATCTTCCTCGCTGTCAGCAGCATCGCGCGCAGCCTGGGCTGCGGCAAGGTCATCGGCGATCTGCTTGTCGCGCAGATCGACCGTGCCCATGATCTTGGGCACCATGCCCAGACCAACCACGAAGAAGGTCAGGCCGAAGAACACCAGCAGCCAGAAAACCTGGCTGGTGAGCGTGTCAGCGATTTGAACGATCTGAGGCATTATCGACCTTTATCTGCGCTGCAATTGCACCGAAGCACCGGGGGCACGGGATGTCCCGCGCCGCCCGGATACGTTTCGGTCCGATCTTAGCGGAAGATCAGCAGAACGGCGATGACGAAGGCCAGCAGGCCGAGAAGTTCAGCAGCCGCGAAGCCGATGAACAGACGGCCCTGCTGCGCGTCGGCAGCGCCCGGATTGCGCAGGGCGCCTTCGAGGAACGAGGCGAAGACATTGCCCACGCCGAGAGCGGCGAGGCCGGCACCGATCGCCGCGAGGCCGGCACCCAGGAGAGCTGCAGCAGTTGCGTCCATGGTAGTAACTCCTTGAGAAAAATTCGTTGGTTGTTGAAGGTTTCGAAGACCGGCCCTGCGGGCGCGATCAGTGAAGGTTTTCCGCGTCGTTGATATAGAGCGAGGTCAGCAGTGCGAACACATAGGCCTGAATGCCCGCAACGAGGATTTCGAGCGCGCTGATGGCGATCATCAGCACGAAGCTGGGGATGCCCACCGCAGCGCCAAGCGCCGGACCGGCACCGCCGCCGGCGATGACGAAGCTCGCCAGCACCTTCAGGAGCACGTGGCCGGCCATCATCGCGACGAACAGACGTAGCGCGAGGCTGAAGGGGCGCACCATAAAGGACACGAATTCGATCGGGGCGATGAAGATCGCCATGATGAAGGGCGTGTCCTTGGGAACGAACAGCGAGAAGAAGTGCAGCCCGTGCTTCCAGAAACCGACAACGAGCACGATCGAGAAACTCAGGATCGCGAGTACGCCGGTAACGGTGAAGTGGCTGGTGAAGGTGAAGGCATGCACCCCGGGGATCACGCCGACCGGCACGAGGCCGAGAAGGTTCCCGAACAGGATGAACATGAACAGCGTAAAGATGTAGGGGACGTACTTGCGCCCAGCCTTGCCGATATTGGCTTCGAGCATGTCGTCGATGAAGCCGGTCATGGTCTCGACCGCCATCTGCCAGCGGCCCGGCACCAGCTGGCGCTTCAGCCCACCCGCGACGAACACCCACACAAGCACGGCCGTCAGAGCCATCCACAGCGCGGAATTGGTGAATGCGATGTTGAACCCATCCGCAAGTTGCCAATCCGAGCCCAGCACGGGCTCGATGGTGAACTGCTTCATCGGATCGACCTTGCCTTCTTCGGCTGCCACGACCTTGGGTCCTCAAATGTTTCACGTGAAACACGCCCCATGAGGGGGTCAAAGGGGAGTCAAACCGGGCCTAGCCCTGCTTGTCCTCACCATCGGCCTGCCCCTCGGGACGTGTGTTCGCCGCAAGGATGATGCTTCTGAAGGCCGACGCAGTTCCAAGGAACAGGCCGGTCAACAGACCCCAGGGCGCGATCCCGGCCAGCGAATCCACCGCAAAGCCGATAACCATGCCGCCGATGATCCCACCCAGAAGATTGGCCAGAGCGCGGTTGCCGCTGCGGTAATTCGCATCGGTGCCCTGCACTTTCGGCCGGTTGCGCTGCTCTTCACGCTCGCGTGCGGCCTTGAGCCGCGCTTCGAGCGCGTCGATCCGCGCATCCTCGACAATGGGGTCTCGGGCGGGTGTCTCGTCGCTCATGCCGGTCTCCGTAGACAGAGGAATTCAAGGCACGCGCAACCAGGTGCCCGCCGAGGGCGCCGCCCCCTTAGAAGGGGGGCAGATACGTGTCAACATCAGGAGCGGGGACTTTTGTGCAAGTGCGAGATATCAGGGGCAGCGGGGATCCCGGATGGGGGCACCGGCGCCCCGCGTTTGCCAGGTTCCATCGGGGGCCTGATACTTCTCGCCCGGCGTCGTGCGGGCAATCGCCTGACACCCGGCGGTCAACGCATAGGCCTCCAGCGTTGCGCTGTTTTCCTTGGCCTTTTCGGCGTAGACCGCGCGGCGCTTGATATTGATGTCGTCCACCAGTCGCTGGAGCGCAGGGTCCGCGGCACCAACAATGCCGAGATAGCCGTCGGGCTGCTCGCCGACCTTGCCGGCCTCGCGCGCAGCGGCATAGGCCGGATCGCGCTGGGCCAGCGCCGGAGCCGTCACAAGACCCAGCAGCGCCGCTGCCATGATCTGCCGGACTATTGCATTGCGCATCATCATTCCTCCTTGTCGCCGCATCCTCGAGCGCGGGCCTAAGGCAGCGAAGCGTTAGGCCATCAAAAAATCCCACTCAAAAAATATCAGCGTTCTGGTCAATCGTGTTCTTGGCGTCTTCCGCCAACCGGTAAATCACTTCCTGCCGGATGTTGATGTTGAGCTCGATCACGATCGGCTTCTCGGGTGCTGCGATGTTCACGCAGCCGCCCAGGCTTGCCGAAAGGATCGCGGCCCCTGCCATCATGGCCCGGCGCTTTCCATTGCCCTGCCCCGTCATCCGCCATTGCCTCTTGCCTGTCCTGCGCGGGGATGTGGCAGCGTGGCGGGGCGCGGTCAATTTCATGAGGATCATGGCTGGCTTTCGCTTTCGGGAGGTTGAACGGATTTGAGGGGCGGATTGGCGGGCACGAAGCGGCCGTTCTCGGTCTTGAGCAGCCCGCGATCGAGCGGACTGCCGAGATAGTCGGTGTCCCAGAACGAGCGCACCATCGTCGCCAGCTCGTAGAAATTCTCCGAGCGGACATTGACCTTGAAGCGGATCGGCAGCTTGGCGAGGCGGCGGGTGATGAAGTTCTGACTGGTGCCCGCGCCCTGCCGCACCCCGTCGAAATCGAAATTGGTAACGATCTCGCCGCCCAGATCGCCGCCGAGGCCGATGCTCATCTGCCGGTAATCGAGCGAGCGCAGCGCCGAGAAGGCGTAATTGCCCATCGTGCCGAGGTCCTCGTAGGTCAGCTCGCCGATATAGGCGACATTGCCCCCGCCTGTGCGGCTGAGCAGCACTCCGCCCTCGATCCGCCCATTCCCGTCGGCATCGAAGACAATCGGCACGGTGCCATCGAACGTGCCGGTGGCGCCGAGATTGGTCAGCTCCATCTGGGCCACGAAGGTCGCCGCATCGAGGCCGATGATCTCGAACACATAGCGGCGCTCCTCGACCTTGCCGAAATCCATGTCGAGCGGGCGCAGCACCAGCTCCCCGCCCATGAAGGGGAAGCGCGCATCATCGAGCGTCACCCTTGTATTGTCGCGCAAGGCGAAGCGCAGCGTGCCGCCGGTCACCTCGATGCCGGGGTTGATCGCGGCGATGGCAAGCCTCTGGTCGGGCGCGGTTGTCAGGTTGATGAGATCGGTGAAGCGCACCGTGCCCGAAAGCCCGCGCACCGGCCCGAAGGCGGCGGCGAAATCCAGTCCCTCGCTGGCGAAGGTGCCGCCGCTGGTGATCTCTTCCCCGCGCCAGTCGATCCGGCCCTCGCCCGCGATACTGCCCTTGGCGAAGGCGATCACACCTTTGGCAAGGGTCGAGAGATCTTCGGGCTGAAGCCCGTCATCGAAGGCAAGTCCGGGAACGGACAGGCGAGCAATGCCCGCTGCGCTATCGAGATCATGGCGGATCGCCACCCCGGCCACGACGCGGTCCGATTCGCGGTGACGAAGGCTGGCATCGGCGGTGATCGCCCCTTCCGCAAAGGTGAACGACGCGCCGCGCGCGACGAGCGGGTTGAACCTTGCAGTCGCGCCTGCTTCCGGCCGGTCGGACAGAGCAAAGCCGCCCTCGGCAATCCGCAGCATCCCGTCCGCAAAGGACCAGCGCCCGGCCATTGCGGACAAATCCATCGGGACGGCGTCAAGCGCGGCCGAACCGCCCGCGAACTCTCCGCCGATTTCCCCTGCAAGACTCCCGGTGAGCCTGACCGCAGACAGGCGCACCTCGCTACCGGATGCACCGATGCGGGCGGTAATGCCCTGAACCGCAAATGGCGCGGGATAGCGCAGTGCAATGCTCTCTGCGGCGAAGCGGGCGGGGTTCTCGCCCAGCTTGCCAGCGAGCACCAGCGGCCCGGTGCGCGCGCCGATCACCAGGCTCTGGTCATAGGCGAGGAGCGGCGCTGCGCCTTCTGGGCACAGGGTCAGGCTTTGGCCGGGCAAGGCGAGGCCCGACACCTCGAGCGCGCGGAAGGTGATCGGGGTGCAGCGCGTACCCAAGGCCAGCCCGCGCGCCGGTGACCAGCTGCCCTGAAGCGGCATGGCCAGCCCGCTTACGCTGCCCTCCCCGGGCAGATCGCCGCTGGCGCTCGCCAACCCGTCGAAGGCGAAATCGCCGTTCGCGGTCTGACGCAGGGCAAGGCGGGGGATGGCGAGCCGGTTCGCGCCCGCGGCATATTCGGCCATGGCAAGGCGCAGCGACCACAGGCCGTCGGCGCCCTGCTCCATCCGGCCGTTGATACTGGGCAGCCCCGCCCCGCCCGCCAGCAGATTGCCGCGCAAGCCAGTGATCCCCTGCCCGCCAATCCCCGCGCTGATCTGCGAGAGCGCCAGCACCCGTTCGCGCATTGCATTGACGAGCTGTGCATAGGGAAGCACCAGCGAGGCGCGCTCGGGGCTGTGGCGGATTATCGCCTCGACATCGAAGTCGGCGCCTGCCAGCGCCGCCGCCAGCCCCCCGCGCGCTTTGGCTATCAGCGGTGCGGCCAGCGTGCCGGCGGCTGCCTGCTGCGCCGAAGCGAGCGAAGCCGTAAGGCCGCTATCCGCGCGCAGACCTGTGCCGCGCAATTCTCCCTGCCATTGGCCTTGAGAAAGATCGCCAGGACCTCGCCATGTCCCTTCCAGTGCGAGGCGGTCTAACTGGCCTTGCGGCGCGGCAAGGCCGGTCACCGCCAGATCATGCGCCAGCACGGCCCCTTCCTCCGACCAAGTCACCCGCGCAGAGCCACCAAGCGCCTCTCCGCTCACCCCGCCCAGCGAAAGCCCCTCGCCGCCAAGTGCGAAATCGCCCTCGGAACGGGAGAAATCGCGCTTGAGGACGAGCTTGGTGCCGATATCCGCACGCGCCAGACCTGCGCCCTCGCACGCAAGCCCAGCCAGCCTCAGCGGACCGGCAAGCGCGGGGGCGCCATCCTTGGTGGTAAGCTTGCCATAGAGGGTCGCGGATTGAGCGCGGCAGCCCTCGATCCCCAGTCCCGGCGCGGTGGCCGCGAGGGTTCCGGCAAATCCGTCATCCAGCCGCCCTGCACCTTCGAGCTTCACCCCGACAGCGCCGTAATCACTCAGCAGCAGAGCGCGGGCATCGCGCAGCACCAGATTGATCGCCGGGAGCGCGGGCGGTTCCTTGCTGTCGGCGAACACCAGCGGATCAAGCGCACCGAGGCTGAACTTCCCGCCGACAAAGGTCGCATAGGCACGCGCGCCGTCGACCGTGATGCGCTGCACCTCGGGTCCGCTCCAGCTGACGCCCAGTTCGATCACCATCCGCCTTGCCGTAAAATCGGGGCGCGCCGGATTGCCGATCACGAGGTTTTCGATCACCTGCCGGTTCGGATCGATGCTGGCGATGTCATAGGTCGCTGCGACACCGTTTTTCGTCAGGTAATCGTCGACGAGAAAACCGGCGATCCGCTCGCGGTCGATCCACGAGGCGCTGCCGCCGACCAGTGCAACCGCACCGATGCCCGCCGCGATACGTGTGCGCCAGCGGCGCGGCCAGAGCCGCCGCCCGCCGCTCGCCTGCGGCTCCTCCATCTGCTGCTCGTCAGCCACCGGCATCGCTTGCAACCCTTGCGCGTATCGTCGCCCAAAGGCAATGTGGGCGCGAGGGGTTTTCCTGCCGGGGGTCGCATTGCCGGAAGGTGAAGATGCATTCGATTTTGGTGAGGAGCCAAAGCCCGGCGCTTCCGGCGGCAAGTCTGCGGGTGAAGGCCACCGCGCACGCCTACGCGAGCGGCTGCTGACTGGCGGGGCCGAAGCTCTGGCGGATTACGAAGTGCTCGAATATCTGCTCTTCGCCGCAATCAAGCAGGGCGACACCAAGCCGATCGCCAAGGCGCTGATCGCACAGTTCGGCAGCCTCGCGGGCGTGCTCAATGCCGATCCCAAGGCCCTGCAACGGATCAAGGGCGTGGGCGAGACCAGCGCTGCCGCCTTGAAGGCCGTCGCCACTGCGACCCGGCGCATGACCCGCGGCGAGATCATCAAGAAGCCGGTTCTTTCCAGTTGGCAGGCGTTGATCGACTACCTCACCACCGACATGGCACACTTGACTGTCGAGCGGGTGCGGATCCTCTATCTCGACACAAAAAACCGCCTGATCGAGGACCATCACCTGAACGACGGCTCGATTGACGAGGCCGCCATCCACCCGCGCGAAGTGATCCGCCGGGCAATGGATGTGGGCGCATCCGCGATGATCCTCGTCCACAATCACCCCTCGGGCAGCCCCGAGCCGAGCCGCGCCGACATCCAGATCACCCAGCGCATCGCCGAAGCCGGACGGCTGCTGGGCGTGGCGGTGCATGATCACGTGATCATCGGGCGCGAAGGCCACACCAGCCTCAGGGCACAGGGCCTGATCTGACTGTGAACCAAACCGTGCCAGCAGCGCACGCGGCAGCGGGCGGGCTCGCCTATCGCGGCGAGATCGACGGGCTGCGCGCCGTCGCGATTGCCGCCGTCGTCATCCACCACGCCTTTCCGCAAGTCTTGCCCGGCGGCTTTGTCGGGGTCGATCTGTTTTTCGTCATCAGCGGCTATCTGATCACCGGCATCATCGCGGGCGAACTTGCGGCGGGGCGCTTCCGCCTGAGCCGGTTCTACGAGCGGCGGGTGCGGCGGATCGTGCCTGCGCTGGCGGCAATGCTGGCGGGCGTGAGCCTTGCCGGATGGGCCATTCTCACGCCAACGGACTTCTACGAATTCGCCAAGGCGCTCACTGCTTCCGCCGTGTTCGGATCGAACCTGCTGTTTGCGCGCGGGGTCGATTATTTCGGCTCGGCAGATGGCAGCGGTGCCTTGCTGCACACCTGGACACTGGGGGTGGAGGAGCAGTTCTACCTCTTGTTCCCGCTCGCGCTGATGCTCGCTTCCCGCTGGCGAACAAGGGCGCTGCTGCCATTTGCCTGCATCATTACGCTCGCAAGCCTCGCGCTCGCCCTGTGGCTGGCGGGACGCTGGCCGCTGGGTGCCTTCTACCTCCTGCCGCCGAGGATGTGGGAGTTGGGGCTTGGCGCGATTGCCGCGCTGCTGCCTGCGCCGCGGCGACCCTCGGGTGCGCTCGCATGGTCAGGCCTCGCGATGATTGCGGCAGGCTTTGCACTGATCGGGCCGCAGACCCCGGCGCCGGGCGCATTGTTCCTGCTGCCCACCCTTGGCGCGGCGCTGGTCATCCGCTTTGCCAGCGATGATGCGCTGGCAGCACGAATGCTGCGCTGGCGCTGGCTGAAAGGTCTCGGGCTTGTCTCCTTCGGCACCTATCTGTGGCACCAGCCGCTCCTGTTCTTCGGCGATTATCTCTGGTTCGGAGGACTGCCCGCGCTCGCCAAGCTCGCACTGATCGCGCTTGCGGTGCTGCTCGGCGCGGCTTCGTGGCGCTGGATCGAACAGCCGGTACGCAAACGGCGCGTGCTGGCGGGCAGGGCTGCGCTGATGCTGGCCTGCGGGGCGGCGCTGGTGCTGGCGGCAGGTATTGGCGCAGCGGGCTACAAGCGGATGCTCCTCCCCCGTTCCTGGGCGGAGGCGCAGGCGCTCGGCGGTTTGACGCCCGATGGCGTGTGGACACCGATCGTCGTCCCCAAGACCGGTCCCCTGCCCTATGTTCTCTACGGCGATAGTCATGCGGGCCAGTATTTCGCGGCCATCAATGCCCGCTTCGGCCCAGGCGCGTTGCTCACCGAAACCGGCTGCCTTGCCGCCGATGGCCTGTCCAACTGGCAGCCGGACAGCGCCGAGGGCGATACCTGCATCGCCATGTCCGATGCGCTGGTAGAGCTGGCGACCGAGCGCGAGGCCCCCGTGGTGATCTGGGCGCAGCGCTGGGATCGCCTGCTGTTCGACAGCGCCAGCGGCGCGGCGCTAGGCGAATCGGGCAAGCGTGCCGCTCCGCTCCTGATCGCTGCGATGGAGCGCACCATCGCTCGCCTGCCACGCGAAACGCAGGTGGTGATCATGGGTAATTCGCCCACCGCATGGGCTGCCGGCCCGCTGATGCAGCAAGGCTGGGGCCGCTGCCGCGCCTATGCCAATGTTGATTGTCCGTCCGACTACCCCGCCCAAAAGGCCGAGGGCCGCGCCATCAGCGCTGCGCTCGCAGCGTTTGCCGCGCGCCATCCACAGATCACCTATGTCGATGCGCAAGGCCCGCTATGCCGCGCAGGCCGCTGCCTGCTGCTGCAGGATGGCACGCTCAATTACTGGGACGGCAGCCACATGACCCTTGCCGCTGCCACCCGCGTCGTCAGGACAATGCCCGCGTTACCCCCGCCCCCTTCATCGCCCGCCCCCTTGCCTTGAGCGGTGCGCTTGCCTACCGCGCGGCCACACACCTGCCCAACCGGAGTTTCCGATGGTTCCCCGCTACGCCCGCCCCGCCATGACCGCCCTGTGGGAGCCGGAGGCGAAGTATCGCATCTGGTTCGAGATCGAGGCGCATGCGACGCAGAAACTCGCCGATCTCGGCGTGGTGCCGCAGTCGGCCGCCAAGGCGCTGTGGGACTGGTGGGCGACCAACCCCGTGATCGACGTTGCCGCCATCGACGCGATCGAGGCGGTGACCAAGCATGATGTGATCGCTTTCCTCGACTGGGTCGCGCAGCAAGTGGGCGAAGAAGCGCGCTTCATGCATCAGGGCATGACCTCCTCGGACGTGCTCGACACCACGCTTTCGGTGCAACTGGCCCGTGCCAGTGACATTCTGCTGGCCGATCTCGATGCGCTGCTGGCCGCGATCCGCACCCGCGCAGAAGAGCACAAGTTCACCCCCACCATCGGCCGCAGCCACGGCATCCATGCCGAACCGGTGACGTTTGGCCTAAAGCTCGCGCAGGCCTATGCCGAATTCGACCGATGCCGCACGCGGCTCGTCGCGGCGCGTGCCGAAATCGCGACCTGCGCGATCTCCGGCGCGGTCGGCACCTTTGCCAATGTCGATCCGCAGGTTGAGGAATATGTCGCGGACCAGCTCGGCCTCGCCATCGAGCCGGTCTCAACGCAGGTCATCCCGCGGGATCGCCACGCGATGTTCTTTGCAACGCTTGGCGTGATCGCCAGCAGCATCGAGCGGCTCGCCATCGAAGTCCGCCACCTGCAGCGCACCGAAGTTCTGGAAGCCGAGGAATACTTCTCCCCCGGCCAGAAGGGATCGAGCGCGATGCCGCACAAGCGCAATCCGATCCTCACCGAGAACCTCACCGGCCTTGCGCGCATGGTCCGCGCTGCCGTGACCCCGGCGATGGAAAATGTCGCCCTGTGGCACGAGCGCGACATCTCGCACTCCTCGGTCGAGCGCTATATCGGGCCCGATGCGACCATCACGCTCGATTTCGCGCTGGCGCGGCTCACCGGCGTGGTCGAGAAGCTGCTGGTCTACCCTGAGCGGATGGAGAAGAACCTCAACCGCATGGGCGGGCTGATCCACTCGCAGCGGGTGCTGCTGGCGCTCACTCAGGCGGGTCTGACCCGCGACGATTCCTACCGTCTCGTCCAGCGCAATGCGATGAAGGTGTGGGAAGCGGACGGGGCGCTCTCGCTGCTCGATCTGCTCAAGGCCGACGCGGATGTAACCGCGCGGCTTTCAGCAGAGCAGCTCGATCAGCTGTTCGATCTCGGCTACCACTTCAAGCACGTCGACACGATCTTCGCGCGGGTGTTCGGCTGAGCCGGGCGATGCTGGACTCATGCGCCAAATCCCCTAGGCTTGGGCTACCAGCCGGCCAACGGGAGGGGCGCGCCTCGTGAAGATCCTTCGCACCATCATCTGGGTTCTGGCAGCCGCCGCCTTTCTGATCTTCGCGATCTACAACTGGCAGGCGGTCGAGCTGACCCTGTGGCAGAACCTTGTGCTTGAAACCAAGGTGCCGGTGCTGGTGCTGCTGGCCTTCGCGCTCGGCTTCGTGCCGCTCTATGCCTATCACCTGAGCGTGAAGTGGGCGTTGAGCCGGCGGGTGCGCACGCTCGAGAATTCACTGAAGCACAGCGCCGCGGTGCGCCAGCACGAGGCCGAAAAGACCGTCCAGGCGGAACCGGCACCGGCTCTCGCGGCAGATTCTGACGGCGGCAGCGATGATCCGCTCGCCCCCGATAGTGGCGGCATTGATGGAGGCGACAGTTGAGCAACCCGGTCTATCTCGCGCTAGATGTGCCGCAGCTGGAACCGGCCAAGGCGCTGGTGAGCAAGGTCAAGTCGCATATCGGCGGGGTGAAGCTCGGCCTTGAATTCTTCTGCGCCCATGGCGCGCACGGAGTGCACGAGATTGCGCATCTGGGCCTGCCGATCTTCCTCGATCTCAAGTTCCACGACATCCCCAACACCGTCGCCTCGGCGATGCAGGCGATCCATGTCTATCAGCCCGCGATCGTCACGGTTCATGCGAGCGGGGGCCGCGCGATGATGGAGGACGCCAAGGCCGCCGCCGCAGAGAGCTGCAAGGTTGTCGCAGTGACCATGCTCACCAGCATGGACGCGAACGATCTCACCGCCACGGGTGTCTATGGCAGCGCCGAGACGCAGGTGATGCGTCTCGCTGAACTGGCCCATGCAGCCGGGCTCGACGGGATCGTGTGCTCGGGGCAGGAAGTCGGCGCGGTCAAGAAGGCGTGGAAGGACGGCTTCTTCGTCGTCCCAGGCCTGCGCCCCGCCGGGAACGGCACGGGCGACCAGAAGCGCGTGGTCACCCCCCGTCAGGCACGCGACAATGGCGCGAGTGTCCTCGTCATCGGCCGCCCGATCAGCCGCGCCGAGGATCCAGCGGCGGCGGCACGGGCGATCGAGGCGACGCTTTAAAGGCGCTCCGTGCCCGACCACGCCACTCCCAACCTCCCCGCACGCGACTTTGAAGAGACGGCGGCGTTTTATGCCCGGCTGGGCTTCGAGGAAGACTACCGCTCGGAAGGATGGATGATCCTCTCGCGCGGGAACGCGACGCTTGAGTTCTTCCCCTACCCCGATCTCGATCCCTACCAGTCGTCTTTTTCGTGCTGCCTCAGGCTCGATGATCTCGGTGCAATCATGGCGCAGGTCGAAGCCAGCGGCGTGCCCGATGCGCGGGCCGGCATCCCACGCTATCACCCCGCCGCTCCCGATCCGAGCGGACTTACCATCGCCTACCTGATCGACCCGGACGGCACGCTCATCCGCCTCATCCAGAACGACTGAACCCCATGCCAGAAATCACGATCACCCCCGCGTCGGCAGCGGATGCCCCCGCATTGAAGACCCTGCTCGAGGCCGCCTATCGCGGCGATTCGGCGCGTCAGGGGTGGAACCACGAGGCGGATATTCTCGATGACGAACGCGTCGCCTCGGGCGAGGTCGAGGCGCTGCTGGCCGATCCCTCGGTGACGATCCTCACCGCGCGGGACGGCGAGGCGCTGATCGGCTGCGTCGCGGTCACCCGCAAGGATGAGGCGCTAGGCTATCTCGGGATGCTCTGCGTGCTGCCGACCCTGCAATCGGGAGGCCTCGGCCGGCGGCTGCTCGATGCGGCGGAAGATCACGCGCGCGCCCTTGGTCTCACCGCGATGGAGATGACCGTGATCGACAGCCGTGCAAGCTTGATCGCGTGGTACGAGCGGCGCGGCTATGGCTTCACCGGCGAGCGCCGCCCCTTCCCCGTGCTGCGCGATCCGCCGGTCAATTTCGTGGTGCTGGAAAAGCCGCTCAGGGCCGCCTAGGGACGGGTCATGTCGACCCTCGTAAAGATCTGCGGGCTCAAGACCCCCGACACCCTCGCCGCAGCGGTGCAGGCAGGGGCGAGCCATGTCGGCCTTGTCCATTTCGCTAAGAGCCCGCGCCATCTGACCCTTCCCGAAGCCGCCCGAATGCGCGCCATGGTTCCGGAGCACGTCAAGGCGGTGCTGCTTCTGGTCAACCCCTCGCCCGCCCTGCTGGCCGAGGCGGTACGCTCCATAGCGCCCGATGTCGTCCAGTTTCACGGGGCCGAGACCCCCGAAATGCTCGCCCGCTTCCGCACCGAAACCGGGATCGAGGCATGGCGCGCGCTCGGCGTCAAAGACCCGTCTGACCTCGATCAGGCCGCTGCCTTTCGCGGCGCGGCAGACCGCCTGCTGCTCGATGCGCCAGCCTCGGGCTTGCCGGGCGGCAATGGCGCGGCCTTCGACTGGAGCCTCATCGCCCACTGGCAGGCGCCGGTGGCCTGGGGGCTTGCGGGCGGGCTCACCCCTGCCAATGTCGGGGAAGCCATCCGGCTCACCAATGCGCCGCTCGTGGATACATCCTCGGGGGTCGAGCGTTCTGCGGGAATCAAGGACGTGGACAAGATCACGGCCTTCTGCAAAGCGGCACACCTATGAACACACCTCTCAACTCCTTCCGCAACCTTCCCGACGATCGCGGCCATTTCGGCCAGTTCGGCGGGCGCTACGTCGCCGAAACGCTGATGCCGCTGGTGCTCGATCTCGAGCGCGAATACCGCAAGGCGCAGGCAGATCCGGCGTTTCAGGCGGAATTCGACGATCTGCTGGAGCATTACGTCGGCCGCCCGAGCCCGCTCTATTTCGCGCCGCGCCTGACGGAAGAACTCGGCGGCGCGCAGGTGTGGTTCAAGCGCGACGAACTCAATCACACCGGCGCGCACAAGATCAACAATTGCATCGGCCAGATCCTGCTGGCGATCCGCATGGGCAAGACCCGCATCATCGCCGAGACCGGCGCGGGCCAGCACGGCGTGGCGACCGCGACGGTCTGCGCGCGCTTCGGCCTGCCTTGCGTGATCTACATGGGCGCCGAGGACGTGAAGCGGCAGTCGCCCAACGTGTTCCGCATGAAGCTGCTCGGCGCAGAGGTGGTCCCCGTCACCAGCGGCGGCGCGACGCTGAAGGACGCGATGAACGAGGGCCTGCGTGACTGGGTCGCGAATGTCCACGACACCTTCTACATCATCGGCACCGCGGCCGGCCCGCACCCCTATCCGGAGATGGTGCGCAACTTCCAGAGCGTGATCGGCAAGGAAGCCCGCGCCCAGATGCTCGCCCGGACGGGCCGCCTGCCCGACCTGCTGGTCGCGGCGATTGGCGGCGGGTCGAACGCGCTGGGGCTGTTCCATCCCTTCCTCGACGATCCCAGCGTGAAGATGCTCGGAGTGGAAGCCGCTGGCCACGGCCTCGACGGCGACGAACACGCCGCGAGCCTGCTCGGCGGCTCGCCCGGCGTGCTCCACGGCAACCGCACCTATCTGTTGCAGGACGAAGACGGCCAGATCACCGAAGGCCACTCGATCAGCGCGGGCCTCGACTACCCCGGCATCGGCCCCGAGCACGCGTGGCTCAAGGAAAGCGGCCGCGTCGATTACACCGCCGTCACCGATGAAGAAGCGCTAGATGCCTTCCAACTGCTCTGCCGCACCGAGGGCATCATCCCCGCGCTGGAGCCTGCCCACGCCATCGCAGCGGTGAAGAAGGTCGCGCCGACGATGCCCAAGGACGCGATCATCCTCGCGAACCTGTGCGGCCGCGGCGACAAGGACATCTTTACCGTCGCGGAGCGTCTGGGGGTTGAGCTTTGAACGGTCGTCAGGTCGTCACGCTGATCGCACTCGCTGTAACCATTGGGCTCTTGGGGATATTCTGGCTCATCGGCGGTGTCATTCCATGGTTTCGTTCTGAAGCCGCGCTCGCTGTCGGACTGCCAGTCATCATCGCAATAGCTATTCTCGCCCCGGCGTTTCGGAGCCGACTCAAATGACCCGCCTCTCCACCACCTTCGCCGCCCCTCGCCCCGCGCTCGTCTGCTTCATCACAGCAGGCGATGGCGACACCGCGGCCAATCTCGATGCGCTGGTGGAAGCCGGCGCGGATGTGATCGAGCTGGGCATGCCCTTCACCGATCCGATGGCCGATGGCCCCGCGATCCAGAGCGCCAATCTACGCTCGCTGGGTGCGGGCACGACCACAGCCGATGTGCTGCGCTACGCCGCCGAATTCCGCGCCCGCCACCCCGATGTTCCGCTGGTGCTGATGGGCTATGCCAACCCGATGGTGCGGCGCGGGCCTGAATGGTTTGCTGACGCGGCGGCTGCTGCTGGCGTGGACGGCGTGATCTGCGTGGACATTCCGCCCGAGGAGGACGACGCGCTCGGCCCGGCGCTGCGGGCCAAGGGCATTGCCCCGATCCGCCTTGCCACCCCCACCACCGACGCCGCACGCCTGCCGCAGGTGCTCGAGGGCTCGGAGGGCTTCCTCTACTACGTCTCGGTCGCCGGGATCACCGGCAAGCAGCAGGCGCAGATCGCAAGCATCGAAGAGAATGTTTCGCGCATCAAGGAATCGGCCACCATTCCCGTCGCGGTCGGCTTTGGCGTGCGCACGCCCGAACAGGCCGCCGCGATCGCCAAGGTGGCGGATGGCGTGGTGGTCGGCTCAGCTCTCGTCGAAATCTGCGGCGAGTATGGCGCAGCGGCCCCGGCCAAGCTAAGGGAGCTGACGTCTGCTCTCGCCCACGCGGTCCACACCGCCCGACAGGACTAACGCAACATGAACTGGTTCACCCGCGTCCGCAATTCGCTTGGCTTCTCTCAGGAGAAGAAGACCACCGAGAAGGATCTGTGGATCAAGTGCCCGTCGTGCCAGGAAATGCTGTTCGTGGCCGATTACGAAGCGAACCAGTCGGTCTGCCCGAAATGCGAGCATCACGGGCGGATCGGCGCGGATGCGCGGCTCGATCTGCTGCTTGATCCGGGCTACGAAATTCTCCCCCTGCCCAAGGTCACCGAAGACCCGCTGGGCTTCAAGGATACCAAGAAATATACTGACCGCCTGAAGGCCGCCCGTGCTGCCAATCCGCATGAGGAAGCCTTCGTTACCGGGTCGGGCACCATTGCCACGCGGCCGGCGGTGGTCGGCGTGCAGGACTTCAGCTTCATGGGCGGCTCGATGGGGATGGCCGTGGGTCAGGCCTTCTGCGAGGGCGCGCAAAAGGCGCTGGATCGCCGCTGCGCCTATATCGTGGTGACGGCGGCGGGCGGTGCGCGAATGCAGGAGGGGATCCTCAGCCTCATGCAGATGCCGCGCGCCACGGTGATGACGCGCCGCCTCAAGACCGCAGGCCTGCCCTATATCGTGGTGCTGACCGATCCGACCACCGGCGGGGTCACCGCGAGCTATGCCATGCTCGGCGACATCCACATTGCCGAGCCCGGCGCGCTCATCGGTTTTGCCGGCCAGCGCGTGATCCAGGACACGATCCGCGAGCAGCTGCCCGAGGGCTTCCAGCGCGCTGAATATCTCCACAAGCACGGCATGGTCGACATGGTGGTGCACCGCCGCGATCTGAAGGAGACGCTGGCGCAGGTGCTCGACTATCTCCAGCCGGTGAAGGCGGCGTAACGCACCCATGCGCGACTTTGGTCGCTCGGACGACCCGCGCGTTCAGGCACAGCTTGATCGCCTTGGCGCACTGAGCCTTCCCCAAGGCCGGCTAGGTCTGGAGACGATCCGCGCGCTTATGGAGCGGCTCGGCAATCCGCATCGCAAGTTGCCGCCGGTGTTCCATGTCGCCGGGACCAATGGCAAGGGATCGACCTGCGCCTTCCTGCGCGCGATGCTGG
Organism: Erythrobacter sp.; assembly: GCF_035194505.1. Lineage (NCBI taxonomy): Bacteria > Pseudomonadati > Pseudomonadota > Alphaproteobacteria > Sphingomonadales > Erythrobacteraceae > Erythrobacter > Erythrobacter sp. Next base: position 826,424 of record NZ_CP136573.1, read on the forward strand.
AGGCGCAGGGTTACAAGGTCCACGTCACCACCAGCCCTCATCTGGTGCGCTACAACGAGCGCATCCGGCTGGCGGGCGAGTTGATCTCCGACGGGATGCTGGCCGATGTGCTGGCTGAAGTGCTGGATGCAGGCGAAGACCTCGGTCCCAGCTTCTTCGAAGTCACCATCGCCGCGGCCTTCCTCGCCTTTTCGCGGGTGCCAGCCGACGTCTGCGTGGTCGAAGTCGGCATGGGCGGGCGGTTTGACGCGACCAATGTGCTGGAGCCCGATGTGCTGGCTGCCTGCGGGATCGCGGCGCTCGGCCTCGATCACGAACGCTTCCTGCTCGCGCCCGAGGAGGGCGTGCCGACCGAACCGATGGCGCGGATCGCTTTCGAGAAGGCAGGGATCGCCAAGCGTGGCGTTCCGCTGGTGACGCTCGGCACCTGGCACCTGCCCGAATCCCGGACGGCAATCGAGAAGGTCGCGGCCAAGGTCGGCGCGCCGATATACCCGGCAGGCCTTTATGGCGCATGGGCCGCCAAGACCGGCGGGGGTAACGGGCGGCTGATCTATGGCGAGGGCCAGGCCTGCTATTTCCATACGCCCCCGATCGGGCTTCCCGGCCATCACCAGATCCAGAACGCGGGTCTCGCGGTCGCCATGTTGCGCTTTCAGGACAAGGTGCAGGTGAGCGAGGCCGCGATGAAGGCTGGCATAGCCGGCGCCCGCTGGCCCGCGCGGATGCAGCGCCTCAATGCGGGTCCGCTGACAGGCGCACGCGAGGTCTGGCTCGACGGCGGGCACAACCCGCAGGCAGGCGCGATGATCGGCGCGCACTTCGAAGGGCAGCGCCTCCACCTTGTGATCGGCATGATCGAGGGGAAGGATCCGGCCTCGCTGATTGGCCCGCTCGGACCATCGCTCGCCAGTATTACCGCTGTCCCGGTGCCGGGGCACGACTGGCATCCGGCCTCTACCTTTGGCCCCAATGCCCGCCCAGCTCTCGATGTGCCGAGCGCGATGGCGATGCTTTCGGACGATGGGTTGCCGGTGCTGATCGCCGGTTCACTCTACCTCGCAGGCGAAGTGCTGCGGCTGAACGACGAAATCCCGGACTAGAGCTCCGGCTCAGGCGGCGGGGCATTTTCCGCCCGCCCCGAACGCGCCTGCCGTCCCCATTCGATCACGCACAGCACCACGGCAAAGCCGCCGATCCCGGTCGTCAGCAGGAACACGTCGTAATAGCCGCGCTCCTCGATCATCTGGCCCAAGGCAGGGCGGCCCAGCGTCCCCACCAGCATCGTCAGCGAGGAGAGGAGCGCATATTGCACCGCGCTGTAGCCCTTGGCGACCACGCTGGAGAGGTAGGCGACAAAGGCCGCGCCCGCGATGCCGACCGCGATGTTCTCAGCGCCAATCGTCAGCATCAGCCGCGCCATGCGATCATCCGCGCCGAACTGGCCAGCCAGCCAGGTGAAGCCCGTGAGGTCGCTCGCGGCTTGCATCCGCGCGCCGCCCAGCGCGAGATCGGCGTAAAGCAGGTTGGTGAGCGCCGCGATCACCGCGCCCAGCGTAAGCGTGGTCATGCGGCCGATGACGCTGAGCAGGGTGCCGCCCAGCGCCAACCCGACGATCAGCGCGCCGACACCGAAGAACTTGGATGCAATCGCCACCTCGTCCTTGGTGTATTGCAGTTCGCCCAGATAGAACGGGTAGGCAAAGCTGCCCCAGATCGCATCGGTGATGCGGTAGGACAGCACCAGCGCGATCACCAGCACCGCCGCCCATTTCAATCGTCCGATGATCTCTGCCAGCGGCAGGATCAGCGCGCGATAGCCATGATCGAGCGCGGTATCGAGCGGGCCGTTCGCTGGCGCAGCGGTGGCCAGCACATGGCGGCCCTGCTTGCGCATCGCTTCGAGCCAGCCCGCGATCAGCCCCGGGATCACCACCGTCGCGATCACGATCAGCGGGCCCATCTGGCTCACGAACTCGGTCGAATCCGGGCGTGCTTCAGGCGTTGCGGTCAATGAGCGGATCATGAAATCGAGCACCACCACCAGCGCCCAGCCCCATAGCAGCGCGACCGCTGCGAGCGCAAAGCCGCGCACCCGGGGCACGATCTGGCCGGCGCTGCGCAGCGTACCCAGATTGGCGCGCTCGCTCTCCAGCGCGGCGGCCGAGCGTTCCGCATCGGGCGCGAACAGGCCGAGGAAACCGACGAACAGCAGAATTCCGCCCATGCTGGCAAAGACTGTGGGCCAGCCCATCCGCTCGGCCATGAACAGCGCCAGCGCGCCGCCCACCAGTGCCGCGATGCGATAGCCCATCTGGTGCACGGTCGAGAGGATGTCGATGGTCGCCACCTCGTCCGCCACATCGACCCGCCAGGCATCGATCACCACGTCCTGCGTCGCGCTCGCGAAGGCGCCGATCCCGGCCAGCAGCGAAAACACGCCAAGCGCGGACAGAGGATCGAATACGGACAAGGTCACCAGAATGGCACCGAGCAGCAATTGCGCGGTGACGATCCACTGCTTGCGCTTGCCCAGCCGCCGCAGCCCCGGAAGGTCGACCCGATCGAGCGCGGGCGACCACAGGAACTTGAAGGCGTAAGCCAGGCCAACCAGCGAAAACACGCCCATCGTCTCGACATCGACCTTGGCGTCGGTCAGCCACGCATAGAGCGTGCCGAGCAGCAGCGCATAAGGCAGCCCGCTGGCAAAGCCGAACAGCAGGACATAGCCGGTCTTGGGATGGCGCAGTGAGGCTGCCAGCATCAGCCAGCGCGACAGGCGCGAGGGGGTTTCAAGAGCGGCTTCGGCCATGGCAGATCCCATCTGTTCGGGCAGCGGTTTGCGCCGGCCCGGTTTCGTGGCACACTAGGCTGGGAGACGAGGATGAGAAAAGAGCGATGAACGCCGCAGCAACAGATATGCCCACATTGCGCCCCACGCCGGGCCAATTGGCGCTGGCCGAGGCGATCCGCGGCGGGGTAGGGCGACAGGCGGGCGGGATCCAGACCGTTCCTGCCAGCAATTACACCTGCCCCGATCACTTCGCGCGCGAGAAGGCCGCGCTGTTCGATCGCTTGCCGCAGGTGATCGCGCCGTCCGCTCTGCTGCCCGAGCCCGGCATGGCGGTGCCGCATGATGCCACCGGCCGGCCGCTGCTCATCACTCGCGACAATGACGGCCGCGCGCACGTATTCCTCAACGTCTGCCGCCACCGCGGGACGCGGCTGGTAGAAGGCAGCGAGGTGCAATGCGCCAAGCGGCTTGTCTGCCCCTATCACGCCTGGACCTACAGGCTCGACGGCGGCCTCATGGCCCTGCCCCGGCCCGAGACCTTCCCGGGGCTCGACAAGGCGGATTTCGGGCTGGTCGAACTGCCTAGCCTTGAAGCGGGCGGACTGATCTGGTTCGCCCCTGACGCGGGCGCGGACTTTACCGATGCCGCGCGGCTGGGCGAGGATCTCGATGCCTTTGCAGTCGGCAAGGCGCACCTGTTCCGGCGCAAGCTTCACACGGTGAAGGGCAACTGGAAGCTCATCATGGATGCCTTTCTCGAAAGCTACCATGTCACGCGCCTCCACGCGGCCACAATCGGCCCCTTCTTCAAGGACGGGATCACCGCAGGCGACCAGATCGGCCCACACCAGCGCTCCGCTGTCGGCCGGCTGGAGGAGATGGAGCGCGTCGATCTCACCGACATGGCGGCCCTGCGCCGCGTGGTGACCTTCGCCTACCAACTGCTCCCCGCAACCATCATTGTCCCCAGCCCCGATTACGTGAACGTGATGGTGCTGATGCCGCAGTCCGCAGACCTCACGCTGGTCGAGGATTTCATGCTCATCCCCGAGGCACCGGCCACCGAAAAGGCGCTGGCGCACTGGGAAAAGAGCTGGAATCTGCTGGATGGCGGGGTCTTTGCGAGCGAGGATTTCCGCGCCGCCGAACTCGGCCAACAGGGGCTTTCATCGGGCGCGGTGGATCACATTACCCTCGGCACGCTCGAAGGCGGGATCGCGCGGTTCGACCAGATCGTCAGCGAAGCCTTGCGGGCGGCCCCCTGAGCGCCTAGTCGCCGCCCCCATGCCCACCCATCCCCCCCGCTCCGAAAATCGCCCCGAGGGCGAACGCATTGCCAAGCTGCTCGCCCGTGCAGGGATCGCCAGCCGCCGCGAGGTCGAGCGGATGATCGCCGACGGGCGCGTCGCGCTCGACGGCAAGGTGCTCGAAACCCCGGCGACGATCCTTCCCGGCCTCAGGGGCGTGACAGTGGACGGCAAGCCCGTGACCGCTGCCGAGCCGACCTGCCTGTTCGCCTTCCACAAGCCGACCGGCCTCATCACGGCCGAGCGCGATCCGGCCGGTCGCCCGACGATCTACACCGCCTTGCGCAACGCCCTGCCCAAGGGCGCGGGCCGGGTGATGCCGGTCGGGCGGCTCGATCTCAACACCGAAGGCCTGCTGCTTTTGACCAATGACGGCGAAGTGAAGCGCCGCCTTGAACTGCCAGCCTCGGGCGTGCCGCGCACGTACCGCGCCCGTGCCTTTGGCGCAGTCAGCCAGGAGCAGCTCGAAGACCTGATCGAAGGCGTCGAGATCGACGGCGTGCGCTACGGCTCGATCGACGCCAATCTCGAGCGCTCCTCGGGCCGCAACCTGTGGATCGAGATGACCATCACCGAGGGCAAGAACCGCGAAGTGCGGCGCGTGCTCGAACATCTCGGCCTTCAGGTGAACCGCCTGATCCGTGTGGGTTACGGTCCGTTCCACCTCGGCGATTTGCCCCGCGGCCAAGCGGTGGAGCTGACCGGCAAGCCGGTCGACCGCTTCCTCGCCGACCTCGCCCGGGGCGGCGCCAAGGGCGCGGCCAAGTGAGAATCATCGCCGGCCAGTGGCGCGGTCGCAAGCTTGTCGCGCCCAAGGGCGATGCCACCCGCCCGACCGCCGACCGCACCCGCGAGACGCTGTTCTCGATGCTGACAAGCCGCCTCGGCGATTTCGAAGGATTGCAGGTCGCCGATCTGTTTGCAGGCTCGGGCGCGCTCGGGCTCGAGGCGCTTTCGCGCGGGGCGGCAACCTGCCTCTTCGTCGAACAGGACCGCGCAGCGCTCGATGCGATCCGCGCCAATATCACCGCGCTTGGCGTGCGCGATCAGGCCCGTGTCGAGGCAGGTTCGGCTACGCAATTGCGCGCTATGCCCCAGCCGCTCGATCTGATCTTCGCCGATCCGCCCTATCATTCGGGCGCGGGCGAGGTCGCGCTCGACCGGCTGCTGCGATTGGGCTGGATCGGGCCGCAGACCTGGATCAGCCTCGAGACTGCGTTCAACGAGGATCCTGAGATCAAGGGCCTTGCGCTTGATACGACGCGCAAGGTCGGGAAGGCCAAACTCAGCCTGCTGCGGCTCGACGTGTCCGGGGCCTAAGCTACGCGGTCGATAAGCCGTCCGGGAATGCTTGCCCGCGCCCGGATTGTTCCCTACCTGTTCGCATGAGATCATGAGCACTCACCTGCCCTCCCCCGCCGCTGCGGCGCCCGATGCTGTGCCTGCCTATGCCGCACGGCTGAACCCGCCCCAGCGCGCAGCCGTGCTGGCGACCGAAGGCCCGGTGCTGATGCTCGCGGGCGCAGGCACGGGCAAGACCGCCGCGCTCACCGCGCGCCTTGCCCATCTGGTGGCGACCCGCCGCGCCTACCCCTCGCAGATCCTGTGCGTCACCTTCACCAACAAGGCCGCCAAGGAAATGCGTGAGCGTGTCGCCCACCACCTCGGGCCGGGGGCTGAAGGCCTGCCGTGGCTCGGCACCTTCCACTCGATCTGCGCCAAGATGCTGCGCCGCCATGCCGAGCTGGTGGGCCTGCAACACAATTACACCATCATCGACACCGATGATCAGATCCGCTTGCTCAAGCAGCTGATTGCCGAAGCCGAGCTTGACGAGAAGCGCTGGCCTGCCCGCCAGCTCGCCGGCCTGATCGATCGCTGGAAGAACCGCGGCCTCAACCCCGCCGATCTCGATGCGGTGGAAAACGAGGCCTATGCCAATGGCCGCGGCGCGGCGCTCTACGGGCGCTATCAGGAACGGCTCAAGCAGCTCAATGCCTGCGATTTCGGCGATCTGATGCTGCACATGCTGAACATCCTGCGCGGCCATCACGACATCCTGTCTGATTACCAGCGTCGCTTCCGCTACATCATGGTGGACGAATATCAGGACACCAACGCAGTCCAGTATCTGTGGCTGCGGCTGCTCGCACAGGAGCACAAGAACATCTGCGTTGTCGGTGATGACGACCAGTCGATCTATTCCTGGCGCGGGGCGGAAGTCGCCAACATCCTGCGCTTCGAGAAGGATTTCCCCGGCGCGGAAGTCATCCGGCTCGAACAGAACTACCGCTCCACCCCGCATATTCTCGGCGCGGCCTCGGGCCTGATCCGCGCCAATTCGCAGCGCCACGACAAAACCTTGTGGACCGAGGTCAATGGCGGCGACAAGGTCAAGGTCATCGGGGTGTGGGACGCGCCCGAGGAAGCGCGCCGGGTGGGCGAGGTGATCGAACGGCTCGAACGCGAAGGCGCCCCGCTCGACCGGATCGCAATTCTTGTGCGCGCGCAATACCAGACCCGTGAATTCGAAGACCGCTTCATCCAGATCGGCATCAATTACCGCATCATCGGCGGCTTTCGCTTCTACGAGCGGGCCGAGATCCGCGATGCGCTGGCCTACCTGCGCCTGATCGCCCAGCCTCAGGATGATCTGGCGTTTGAACGCATCCACAATGTCCCCAAGCGCGGGCTCGGTGCCAAGGCGCTGGAGCAGATGCACAGCCACGCCCGCCGCACCGGCCTGCCGCTGGCGGCGGCCGCGCTGCAACTGGCCGACAGCGACGAATTGCCCAAGCGCACCGCGATCACCATCGGCGGGCTGATGCGCCAGTTCCTGTACTGGCGCGAACAGGCCGAGGTGCTCTCGCCGTCCGATCTGCTGCGGCTGGTGCTGGAGGAATCGAGTTACAACGCCATGCTCGCTGCTGATCGCACGCCAGAGAGTGCAGGCCGCGCCGAAAACCTCTCCGAACTCGCCCGCGCGATGGAGGAATACGCCACCCTCGGCGAGTTTCTGGAGCATGTCAGCCTCGTCATGGACAATGACCGTTCGGACGCGGGCGAGACGGTGACGATCATGACGATCCACGCCGCCAAGGGTCTCGAATTCGACAATGTCTTCTGCGTCGGCTGGGAAGAAGGCGTGTTCCCCTCGCAGCGCGCGATCGACGAAGGCGGGCTGGCAAGCCTCGAAGAGGAGCGCCGCCTCGCCTATGTCGCGATCACCCGCGCGCGGCGCACCTGCACCATCCTCCACGCCGCCAACCGCCGCATCTACGGCCAGTGGGTAAGCTCGATTCCCAGCCGCTTCATCGAGGAGTTGCCGGGCGAGCATATCGATCAGGAAACCACCCTCACTGGCGGTGCATCGCTGTGGCGCGCGAACTGGAGCGAGCAGGAAGACCCCTTCGCCCATGTTGCGCGCGATCATCCGGCCAACGCGCAGCAACGCGGCCCAGGCTGGCAGCGCGCGCTGACCTCTGGCTACGAGACCAAGCCTGCGCGGGTGCGCGAAAGCACGCGGTCTGCGGCCAGCTTTGCCGCACCGGCGCGCAGCGACATTGCGATCGGCGCGATGGTCTCCCACGACAAGTTCGGCACCGGCTGCGTGATCGATCAGGAGGGCAACAAGCTCACCATCCTGTTCGAGGACGCGGGCGAGAAGCGGGTGCTCGACAGCTTCGTGAAAGTGGTCGGTTAGGCGATGGGCCTGCCCGATTTTCTCGGGTTCTTCAGCATTCCGGGGCTGAAGCCGCCCTTCGGTCAGCACTGGAGCTGGTGGGTGCTGTGGTCGCTGTGGGCCGGGTTCTGGCTGGGAATCGTGGTGCTGGCCGGCGTGATGGTCGCCGGAATGATCACCGGCTGAGGCTTACTCGGCCGGTTCTGCCGCCAGATCGGGATTGCTCCGCCGCCTATAGCGCGCCTCGAACGGCCGCCACAATTCACCTGCGACATCGCGGGTGCCTTCGGCAATGCCGGTCTCGCAATCGACATAGGGCGCGGGATCGACATAGGTGCCGAACAGCTTGTCCCACAGCGTGATGGTGTTGCCGAAATTGGCGCCCATCAACTGCTCGTCACGGATGTGATGCAGGCGGTGCGCAGCGGGCGAGATCAGCACCTTGCCGAGCGGGCCAAGGGTCCAGGGAACATCGGCGTGGATCAGATAGCCCCACGAGGAGCGGATCATCACGGCACCGACGATAGCCCAGGCCGGCAGGCCCAGAAGAATCACCAGCGCGAGATCGACAAACAGGCTCAGCACCTCGCCGAAGGGGTGCTTGCGATGGAGCGTCAGCCAGTTCATCGCCTCGTCGGCATGGTGGGTCGCATGGATGCGCCACAGCTCGGGGCTGTGCTCCAGCCGGTGCCGCCAATAGGCGGTGAAATCGATGATGACGATTGCCGCCACCAGCGTCGCGCCCTTGGGCAGGCTTTCCCAGAACGCGGCCAGCACGGCAAAGTGGTAGATCGTATCGCGCACCATCGCCACGGGCAGCGCCACAAGCGGGATCGCCACCAGCGTATTGAACAACAGAAGGCCGAGATTGGTGCCGATCTCGCGCCGCGCAGCCTTCAAGCCGAGCAGTACCTTGTCACGCTTGATGATGATTGCGAGCACGATGAAGAATGCCGCGGTCGGCACCAGCTCGAAGATGGTCGAGCGGACGGTCTCGAAGAAAGTCTCGAACATGGGCGCGGTGCTAACGCCCCAGTCGCCAAGAAAGCGTTAACCCTTCACCGGAACGGGGTCAGAGCCACACCAGAGAAAGCGGATAGAGGCTGATCAGCCAGCAGATGCAGCCGAGCACGATGCGCCGGTCCTTCGCGAAGATCGCCAACCCGATCGCGGGATAGAGCGACCAGCTAATGACGAACTGGCGCAGGCTGAACAGGTTCTCGGCGCCGACTATGCTCACTGTCCAGATAAACAGCGCCGTGTTGCAAACCAGCATGCCGGCCAGCACCAGCCGGTAATTGGCAGCGAAATGGGCTTCGTGATCCTGATCCGCCGTCTCGGGGAAGATCAGCGAGGCAGAGACATAGTAGACGGCAGTCACCAGAAACCCGGCAAACATCATAGGCCAGGTCGGCACGATCTCGGTTCGCAGCGCCCAGCCGAACACCCAAAAGGTAACGACATCGCAGGCCACAAGGATTCCGAGCAAGGCGGTCGACCAGCCGATCCGCACATGCTGGCGCGCCTTCAGCGCCCGGGCAAGGCCGGCGAGCGCCTCGGTCAGGGCCAATCCCAGCAGCAGACCGAATAGCGTAACCGCGTAATCGAACTCCTGCATCGCGCCGCGCTCAGCCGAAGCCGATATCGAGGAAGGACGGGCGCGGGCCGTTCCATTCGCCTGCCGGAACGGGAGCGTCGTCCTCGTGATAGCGGCGGGGACGGGCCTTGCGATCATCGCCGCCGGCACGCTCGGGGCGGCGCTCGGCGCGTTCGCGCTGCGGCCTTTCGGCAGGCTCCTCGCGCGGCTCACGCTCCTCGCGGGCGCGGCGCGGCTTACGCTCGGCGCGCTCCTCGCGCGGTTCCTCGCGCTGCTCAGCTGCCTTGGCCGCTTCGGCCTTGGCGATCACTTCGGAAAGATCGACGCGCACATCTTCCTTGCCGAACACCTTGATCGGGCTGCCGGTCAGCTTCTCGACATTAGCGATCGCCTCGGCATCTTCCTCCGAGACGAACGTGAAGGCACGCCCCTTGGCTCCCGCGCGGCCAGTGCGGCCGATGCGGTGGACGTAATCGTCCGGGTGCCAGGGCGTGTCAAAATTGAAGACGTGGGAAACGCCCTTGATGTCGAGCCCGCGCGCCGCAACGTCCGAGGCCACGAGGATATTGACCTCGCCCGCCTTGAAGCGTTCGAGCTCCTTGATGCGGCTTGCCTGATCCATGTCCCCGTGAATCTCGCTCGAGCGGAAACCGTGACGGCCAAGGCTCTGGTTCAGTTCGCGCACCGTCGTCTTGCGGTTCGCGAAGATGATCGCATTCTCGACCAGATCGTTTTCGAGGAACCAGCGCAGCGTCTCGCGCTTGCTGCGCGACTTCACCGGCACCTTGAAGGCGGTGATATCGGCATTGGTCGTCGCCGCGCGCGCGGTTTCGATCCGCTTGGGGTTGTTGAGGAACTTCTTGGCCAGCTTCTCGATCGGCGCAGGCATGGTGGCCGAGAACAGCATCGTCTGGCGGGTTTCGGGAAGCTTGGAGCAGATGAACTCGATGTCCGGAATGAAGCCCATGTCGAGCATCCGGTCGGCCTCGTCGATCACCAGCAGCTCGCAGCCGTTCAACATGATCTTGCCGCGCTCGAACAGGTCCATCAACCGGCCCGGCGTCGCGATCAGCACGTCAACCCCGTCAGACAGGGCCTTCAGCTGGTCACCCATCTGCACGCCGCCGATCAGCAGCGCCATCTTGAGATCGTGATTCTTGCCGTATTTCTCGAAATTCTCGGCCACCTGTGCGGCGAGTTCGCGGGTCGGTTCGAGGATCAGCGAGCGCGGCATCAGGGCGCGGCGGCGGCCGGCGGCCATCACATCGATCATCGGCAGGACGAAGCTTGCCGTCTTCCCCGTACCCGTCTGGGCGATACCGATGAGATCCTTCATCATCAGCACGGTCGGGATTGCCTGCGCCTGGATCGCGGTCGGCGTGGTATAGCCCGCGTCCTCCACGGCTTTGAGCAATTCGGGCGAAAGGCCGAGATCGGCGAAAGTCATGCGGTGTGTGGTGTCCGAAAATGGCGGGCAGACGGGCTGCCGGGATTGCTGGCTCTCGCTGCAATCATACGCGGCAGCGGGCCGCCGCGCCTTTCCCGCAAACGGGCGCAAAAGTCAAGGAAACGCGCGTATCCGGCGCGGGCAGCCGCTAGTCCCGAACCTCGACCAGACGGCGCATCGATTCCACCTCGCACTTGGCGCCGGTGCGCGACTGCAGCTTGTCGCGATCAACGCAGAGCCGCCCGTCCTTGCTGCGCTCGACATAGAAGCCCGAATAGAAATCGCGGGCCCGGCAGGACTTGTCGAGGTTGACCGAGATCATCCGGCGATCACGCAGGAACAGCACCAGCCGGTTGCCGCTCCCCGTCTGAACGCCGGCAATCCCTTCTAGCGGAACACATTTTTCCTTGCCCGCCTCCTCGAAGCGCGAGGTCGCGCGCTGGGGGAGATCGGCAAGCATGTTCTGCCGCACGGCAGGCACGGCAGGCGAGATCCGCACCACCACGCGCTGTTCGATCCGCACCTGCCGCGCGCTTTGCTGGGCATGGAACGCCACTAGCGGATTGGTTTGCGGCGCGTGCGATTGCTGGGCCGCATCGCCTTGCGGCGCGGACGGTTCCTGCCTGCCTGACAGGCCCGTGCCCGCTGCCAAGGGCAGCATCAGCGCAAGCGGCGCTGCAAGGGCAAACAGGCTGTTCATGGCTGGAAAGGACTTCTCCGTTAAATGGTTGTGTGCTGCGGCGGACACGAGGTTCAGGCAGCATCCCGCCTAACGTTCGCAATTGAACCCCGGCTTAACTGGCGTGCAGGCCAGCGCAAAACCACTGGCACATTTGCCGCAGACTGTGGCATGGCCGCAACAATGACTGCGACTGCCCCCGCCCCCGTCTCCTCTGCAGCTTTTCTGGACGAAGCCGAGCGCCTGCTGGGCCAGCGCGGGCTGACCCGCGACCCCGATCGGATGGACGCCTGGCTTACCGACTGGCGCGGCCGCTACACCGGACGCGCGCTCGCACTCGCCTCGCCGGCTTCGACCGCCGAGGTCTCCGCGCTGGTGAAGCTTTGCGCAAGGCACCGCGTGCCAATCGTTCCACAGGGCGGCAATAGCGGCATGGCAGGCGGAGCGACCCCGGATGCAAGCGGCAACGCGATCATCCTCAGCCTGCGCCGGATGGACGCGGTGCGGCAGATGGATGCCGCTGCCGGACAGATCACATGCGAGGCGGGCGTCATCCTCCAGCACCTCCACGATCTTGCCGGAGATGCGGGCCTTCGCTTCCCGCTGACGCTCGGCGGCAAGGGATCAGCGACCATCGGCGGGCTGGTATCGACCAATGCCGGCGGCACCCAGGTGCTGCGCCACGGCACGATGCGCGCGCAGGTGCTGGGGCTGGAGGCAGTGTTGGCCGACGGATCGGTGTTCGATGCGCTCACCCCGCTCAAGAAGGACAATCGCGGGTTTGACTTGAAGCAGCTGCTGATCGGCTCGGAAGGGACGCTGGGCATCGTCACGGCGGCTTGCCTGAAGCTGCTTCCCGCGCCCACCGGCAGGGTGACCGCGTGGACCGGGCTCGCTTCGATCACCGACGCGCGCACCTTGCTGCGACGGGTGGAACGCGACCTAGGCGAGGCGCTCGAAGGTTTCGAGGTGGTGCCCGCGCATTGCCTCAATTCCGTGCTCGGCCACCTGCCTGCCGCCCGCGCACCACTGAGCGAACGCCATGCATGGAACGCCCTGATCGAATGTGTCTCGGCGAGCGATGATAGCGAGACCTTGCGCGAAAAGCTTGAGGCAAGCCTTGCTGCGGCGATGGAAGACGGTCTGCTGGCCGATGCGGTGATCGCCGCCAATGATCGCCAGGCCGAGGATTTCTGGCAGCTTCGCGATTCCATCTCGGCCGCCGAGCGCGCGCTGGGGCCGGCGATGCAGCACGATATCTCGGTACCGGTCGAGAAGATGCCGGAATTCATCCTCGCTGCGAGCCCGGCTGTGGAGCAGGCCTTCCCCGGGACGCGGGCGGTTGCCTTCGGGCATCTGGGCGACGGCAATGTCCATTTCCACGTTCTCGCGCCCACCGGTGCCATACGCGGGGAATGGGAAGAGGCCGAGGGCAAGGCCGTGAGCGCGCGCGTCTATGATCTGGTCACGCAATGGGGCGGATCGATCAGTGCCGAACACGGGATCGGGCAGTTGAAAGTCGCCGAACTTGCCCGCCTGCACGACCCGGTTGCGCTCGCCATGATGCGAAACGTCAAGCAGGCGCTCGACCCGCTCGGCCTGCTTAACCCCGGCAAGCTGGTGATCACGCCCCCTGCGGCTTGCACCTAGGCGCGCAAACGCCTATTGGCGCCGCGTCCGGCGGGCGTGACCTGCCACAGGGATCGCCCACCACTGACTTTTCTCGGAGACGAATTCATGGCCAGCGCGCCGCAACCGAACCTTCCGCTGTTCTACAAGGACCTCATGCCGCTCAACAGCCGCGACCATGCCGACTGGAAGGTCGGCACGCTTGAAGACGCGGCATTCATGGCCGATACGCATGCGGTGCCGCTGACCACCGACGAATTTATCGATGCCCAGCGCGATTTCCCGATCGTGTTCACGATCGGCGAGAGCCCGCTGCCGATCGCGCTGTTCGGCCTCAACGAAGGCGTCAACACCTTCATGGGCGAAGACAACAAGCTCAACGAAGTCGTTTACGTGCCGGCCTATGTGCGCCGCTACCCCTACATGCTGGCGCGCCTGCACCCGGAAGCCGAAGAGCTCTCGCTGTGCTTCGATCCGAGCGCCGGTGTGGTCGGCAAGAAGGATGAGGGCCTCGCCCTGTTCCAGGACGGCAACCAGCCGACCGAATACACCCAGGGCGTGCTGGAGTTCTGCCGCCGCTTCGAGGAAGCCGGCCAGCGCACCAAGTCGTTCATGGACGAGCTCAAGAAGCTCGACATCCTGATGGACGGCGAAATCGCCATCACCCGTGCCGACCAGCCGGACAAGCCTTTCGTCTATCGCGGCTTCCAGATGGTCAACGAGGACAAGCTGCGCGAACTGCCGGCAGCAACCCTCGAAGAGCTCAACAAGAACGGCATGCTGATCGTCATCCACGCTCACCTGTTCTCGCTGAACCTGATGCGCACGATCTTCGAACGCCAGATGGCGCAGGGCAAGATGCCGGCGCTCGAAGGCGCCGCGAACTAAGACCTCGCCGCCCCGCACCATCGGGCCGGGCAGCGAAACGAAAAGATGACGGGCGGCTCCGCAAGGCGGGGCCGCCCGTTTCGCGTCTGGATCCGGGTAAATGCCTTACTCGGCAGCCTGCAGCAGGCTGTCCCCCCCGCCGAGCCGCGCGGTCTCTGCCCCAAGCGTGCGGACCAGCGACGCTAGTGCCGTGGCCATCGCCCCCATCCCCTCGCCCGGCTCGGCCAGCCGGTGATCGAGATAGGTGCTGCGGCACACCTCGATCTGCACCGCATGAATGCCGCGCTGGGGCTGTCCGTGGCGATCGAGCACATAGCCGCCCGAATAGGGCCGGTTCTGAGCGGCGGACACACCGCAGCACGCCAGATGGTGCAGCGCCCTGCCCATCAATGCGTGATCGCAGCTCACCCCGAACCGGTCACCCAGCACGATCTGCGGGGCCAGCGCCTCGCCTTCAGCAGCACGTAGCGGCGGCATGGAGTGGAGATCGATCAGCAAGGCCGCACCCCAGACCTTGCGGATGCGGGCCAGCTCCTCGCCGAGAAAGCCGTGATAGGCGCGGTGAACCCCGGCGATGCGCGCGGCAAGCTCGGCGCGGGGCAGGCGTCCGCGCCAGATCTCGCCCGTGCCCGGCAGGCGACGCGGCACCAGCCCCAATCCGCTGCGAGCACGGCGATTGCCGCTGTGTTCGGCCTTGGGGGCATGGGGCGCGACATGATCGGGCCGTCCGCCTTCGATCATGTCCCAGTCGATATCGTCTTCGGCGCGGTTCAAATCGAGCAGCGCGCGCGGCGCATGGGCGACCAGCAGGCCCGCTCCGGTCTCCTGCGCCACCATCCGCCCCAGCCGGTCGACCATACGATCCTCGAGCCGGAGCTGCGATGCCAGCGGATCGCGCATCCGCGCCGTCACGCTGGCCGGATAGGCCCGGCCCGCATGGGGCACGGCCACCAGCACCGGCAGGCCCGCATGATGCGGCGCGGCAAAGGTGAAGGCGGCCCTGCCCTCTAGCCCCGGCACCCGCCCGCCGCTGACGCGCAGCAGATCGCCGTCTGGTGTTGCGGCGTGAGGTTCGGAATGGCCGGAAGAGGTGCGCGACATCACACCTGCCTTGCTGCCGCCTTTGGGCAAGGCTGTCAAAGCCTGATCGTTAGTCGCTGCCGGCTGACAACGGCAATTTCGCAGCCTCGGGGAAAGATTTCTTAAGTCCGTCGTGCTACGCCCCACGCATGACATCGACCACTGCCCCCCGCATCCTGCTCGCCGAAGACGAAGAGGCGATGCGCACCTATCTGGAGCGCGCGCTGACCAATGCCGGTTACCGGGTGGACGCGGTCGATCGCGGGACGGAGGCGATCCCGCTGCTCGAATCCGGCGACTTCGACCTGCTGCTCTCGGACATTGTCATGCCCGAGATGGACGGGATCGAGCTGGCCCAACGCTGCGCGGAAATCTCGCCGCACACCAAGGTGATGTTCATCACCGGCTTTGCCGCCGTCAGCTTGCGCGCCAGCCGTGAACAGCCGGCGGCCAAGGTGTTGTCCAAGCCCTTCCACCTGCGCGATCTGGTGCTTGAGGTCGAACGCATGTTCGAGGACGCAGGCGAAGCGCGGGTCTAGTTTTCCGGGCTGTCCCGAATCGCTTGCACCTTCGAAAGGGCTGCGATAAAGGGCCGCTCCGCGCTCGAAAGGGCGCTGATCCGATGGTGCGGGCGTATAGCTCAGTGGTAGAGCACTATGTTGACATCGTAGGGGTCGCAAGTTCAATCCTTGCTACGCCCACCATCGGCTTCCAAAGCAAATAGCCCGCCACTCCGGCGGGCTTTTTTGTGCCCGCGATCGGCGCGTCCGCAAAGTGCAACGGCTGTTGCGTTTCATTTGCAACTCGCGCGCTTGCAAGCCCGCCCTCCTCTGCTAAAGCCCGCGCGGGATCTTTGGGCCTTTGGACGGGCTCAGAACAGCTTCCTGTCGGACAATCATAGCCCTTCGCAGGCAACTGCGACGAGGGGGCAAGAAGGATAGGGCAACACGAATGCAGAAAATCAAAGTCGCCAACCCGGTGGTCGAGCTCGATGGGGACGAGATGACCCGGATCATCTGGCAGTGGATCCGCGAAAGGCTGATCCTGCCCTACCTCGACATTGATCTGCGCTATTATGATCTGTCGATCGAGAACCGCGATGCAACCGACGATCAGGTGACGATCGATTCCGCCAACGCCATCAAGGAACACGGCGTCGGCGTGAAGTGCGCAACGATCACCCCCGATGAACAGCGCGTCGAGGAATTCAGCCTCAAGAAGATGTGGAAGTCGCCCAACGGCACCATCCGCAACATCCTCGGCGGCGTGGTGTTCCGCGAGCCGATCGTGATCGAAAACGTCCCCCGCCTCGTGCCGGGCTGGACCGACCCCATCGTCGTCGGCCGTCACGCGTTTGGTGACCAGTACAAGGCGACCGACACCTTGATCCCCGGCCCCGGCAAGCTGCGGCTGGTATGGGACGGCGCCAACGGCGAGAAGATCGACCTCGACGTGTTCGACTTCCCGAGCGCCGGCGTCGCGATGGCGATGTACAACCTCGACGATTCGATCCGCGATTTCGCCCGCGCCAGCTTCAACTACGGCCTCAACCTTGGCTGGCCGGTCTATCTCAGCACCAAGAACACGATCATGAAGGCCTATGACGGGCGCTTCAAGGACCTGTTCCAGGAAGTCTTCGACAACGAAGGCTTTGCCGAGCAGTTCAAGGCCAAGGGCATGGTCTACGAGCACCGCCTGATCGACGACATGGTCGCCTCGGCGCTCAAGTGGTCGGGCAAGTTCGTCTGGGCGTGCAAGAACTATGACGGCGACGTGCAGTCGGACACCGTGGCGCAGGGCTTCGGCTCGCTCGGCCTGATGACCTCGGTGCTGCTCAGCCCCGACGGCAAGACCGTGGAGGCCGAAGCCGCCCACGGCACCGTCACCCGCCACTACCGCCAGCACCAGCAGGGCAAGGCGACCTCGACCAACCCGATCGCCTCGATCTTCGCCTGGACCCGCGGCCTGATGTATCGCGGCAAGTTCGATAACACCCCTGAAGTGGTGAAGTTTGCCGAAACGCTCGAGCGCGTCTGCATCCAGACCGTCGAGAAGGGTTACATGACCAAGGACCTCGCGCTCCTGATCGGCCCGGGGCAGGCGTGGCAGACCACCGAGCAGTTCTTCGAGACCATCGTCGAAAACCTCGAGAAGGAAATGTCGGCCGCGGCCTGATCGGCCCTTCCGCACAACACTACGGAGCCGGGCGGTCAGCGGATCGCCCGGCTTTTTTATTGCGCTGCCCATGGGTGACAGCCCTGCCCGCCCGCGTTAAGCCTTGGCCGTGGCCGGCGAACTCACCCTCTCTCCTATCCTGTCCGATGCCCTGGTGATCCTTGGTGCGGCCGGGATCGTCATCCCGGTCTTTGCGCGCTTCCGCATCACCCCGATCATCGGTTTCATCCTGATTGGCGTGGCTGTCGGGCCCTATGGCCTGGGCTCGCTGGTGGGGCGATTCCCGTGGCTCGAACATATAACCATCACCAACCCCCAGGCGCTCACGCCTTTTGCCGATTTCGGCATCGTGCTGCTATTGTTCGCGATCGGGCTGGAGCTGTCGTTCAACCGCCTGTGGGCGATGCGCAGGCTGGTGTTCGGGCTCGGCGCGCTGGAACTCATCATCATCGGCTCCTCGATCGCCGCTGTCCTCGGGCTGAGCGGCATGCTCGGCTGGACCGCTGCGCTGGCGCTGGGCTTTGCGCTGGCCTTTTCCTCGACCGCGATCGTTCTGCCGATTTCAGGCACCCGCACGCCGGTTGGCCGAGCGGCGCTGTCGATGCTGCTGTTCGAGGACATCATGATCGTGCCGATCATCTTCATCCTCGGCGCGCTTGCCCCCAACGCGCAGAGTGAAGGTTGGGAAGGTCTGATCGACACCCTATGGCAGGGCGGGCTGGTGATCGCGGTGCTGCTGGTCGTGGGTCGTTTTGCCCTGCCCCGCCTGTTCGCGCAGGCCGCGCGCACCAAGAACCCGGAGCTGTTCCTCGCCGCATCGCTGCTGGTGGTGATCGGTGCCAGCCTTGCAACATCGCTCGTCGGCCTCTCGCCCATCGTTGGCGCGCTGATCGCCGGACTGCTGATTGCCGAGACCGAATATCACACCGAGGTTGAGCTGATCATGGAACCCTTCAAGGGCCTTGCCCTCGGCGTGTTCCTTATCACCGTGGGCATGAGCATCAATCTCGTCGAAATCGGCAGCCAGATCGGGGCGCTGGCCCTGGCGGTTGTCGGCGTGATCGTGTTCAAGGCGGTGGTGACGAGCATCCTGCTGCGCCTCATGGGCGCACGGCGCGGCACCGCGGCCGAGACCGGGGTGATGATGGCGAGCCCCTCGGAGACCACGCTGATCGTGCTTTCCGCTGCAACCGCGGCGCTGGTGATCGACACCGAGACCGCGCAGTTCTGGCAGACCGTCACCGCGATTGGCCTCACCATCACGCCATTGCTAGCGCGCCTGGGCCAGGTAATCGCGCGCAGGGTCGAACATGGCAGCACCCTCCCGCCCGAAGACGACAGCAGCGAGGCGCGCACCATCATCGTCGGCGGCGGTCGTGTCGGCCGGCTGGTGGCGGACATGATGCAGGCCCATGGCAAGCCCTATGTGATGATCGATTCGAACCCCGATCTGGTCACCACCGCCCGGCAGGACGGATACCGCGCGACCTTCGGCGATGCGGCGCGGCGCGACACGCTGACCCGCCTCGGGGTCGAGACCGCACCGGCCGTGGTGCTGACCATGGACGAGCCGGTGCTGGCCCAGCGGCTGGTCGGAAAGCTGCGCCGCGACTACTCTGATCTGCTGATCGTCGCCCGTGCGCGCGATACCGATCACGCCGCCGCACTCTACCGCGCAGGGGCGAGCCACGCCGTGCCCGAAACGCTCGAAAGCTCGCTCCAGCTTTCAGAGGCCGTGCTGGTCGATATCGGGGTGGCGATGGGCCCGGTAATCGCTTCGATCCATGCCAAGCGCGACGAGTACCGCGAGCAACTCGAGCGGGATGGCGGCCTCAGCGAAAAGCCGAAGCTGCGGACCTCGAACAGCGTCCCGGTCTAACCGATCACCCAGCGCGTATTGAAGACAAAAACCCGCGCATCGGGCGGCTGGCGCAATTTGAAGCGCAGGCGGGCTGCGCGGCAGGTCTCATAGGCGATCCGAGCTGTGTTGCTGGATTCGACCGGACGGCACGATTCGACCCGACCCGTCTCGTTGAAGGCGAGCACAACCGTTACTCGCGCCTCGATATGGTTGCGCAGCGCTGAGGAGGGGTAGTCCATCGGGATGTAGCTCACCTCTTTCAAGGTCAGCCGCTGATCGGCTGGCGGTATTTCGTAGCCGCCGAAACGCACCCCCTGCCCTTCAAGCGGATAGGGCTGCTCGAACGCGAATTCGGACTGGTCATCATGTCGCGGATCGCGCCTACGAAAGGTCAGGCGCAGCGTGCCCCGGGTGTAATCGAGCACCATCGAAGGTAACAACCGGAGCCGCCCGGCGGTGCGGACATGAGCGCACAGGGCGCGCGCTGCAGGGCTCAGGCCGGCGCCCGATGCCATGCGGCAATCCTGTACAGACCCTGCGGCATCGATCACCAGTTCCAGCGCAATGCTGCGTCCGTCGCGGAATTCGCGGCGGAAGGGCTTGAGGACCCGGTCAAGCTCTGGGAGCTCGAAGGTGCCTGCACCGGACAGGTCAAACACCTCGCCCTGAAAGACGATGGGTTCGCGGGTCTGCGCCGCGATCGGACGGGTTGTGATCAGCGCCAGCGCCGCGAGGGCCGCGCTGTCGCCACCAAGCCTCACGCGGAGAGCAACGCCTTCGCTGCCGCCAATGCGTCTGCCGCCTTGTCGCCATCGGGGCCGCCGCCCTGCGCCATGTCGGCCCGGCCGCCGCCGCCCTTGCCGCCCAGCGCCTCGACACCCGCGCGCACCAGATCGACCGCGCTGAAGCGCGCGGTAAGATCGTCGGTCACCGCCGCCGCGATGCTCGCCTTGCCGTCATTGACCGCAATCAGCACCGCCACGCCCGATCCCATCCGCTGTTTGGCGGCATCGAGCAGCGGGCGTAGTTCCTTGGGGTCGAGCCCGTCGAGCACCTGCCCGGAAAAGGTCACGCCAGCGACATTTTCGTCCGCCGTGGCCGCAGCTCCGGCCGAACCCCCGCCACCCAGCGCCAGCGCCTTCTTGGCCTCGGCCAGCTCCTTTTCGAGCCGCTTGCGTTCTTCCATCAGCGCGGCGAGGCGCGCGGGCACTTCATCCGGCGTCGCACGGATCACGCCCGCAGCAGCCTTGAGCGCGTCCTCGCGTGCGACCAGCCACTGACGCGCGCCTTCGCCGGTCAGCGCCTCGATCCGGCGCACGCCAGAGGAGACGGCGCTTTCCGAGACGATGCGGAACAGGCCGATATCGCCGGTGGCGCGCACATGGGTGCCGCCGCAGAGTTCGACCGAATAGTTGCGCCCTTCGCGCCCTGCACGGCCCATCGAAAGCACGCGGACTTCATCGCCATACTTCTCGCCGAACAGCGCCAGCGCGCCTGCCGCGACGGCATCGTCCGGGGTCATCAAGCGGGTGCCGACCGCTTCGTTGGCGCGGATTTCCGCGTTCACTTCGGCCTCGATTGCCGTGACGTCATCGGGCGTCAAAGCGACCGGGTGCGAGAAGTCGAAGCGCAGCTTGTCTTCGGCGACGAGACTGCCCTTCTGCGTGACATGGCCGCCGAGACGATTGCGCAGCGCGGCATGGACGAGGTGGGTGGCCGAGTGGTTGGCCCGGATGCGGTCGCGCCGCTCGACATCGACCTTGAGCTCGACCGTGTCGTCCACCGCGATTTCGCCCGCCTCGATCCGCACCTGATGGGCGTGAAGACGGCCAAGCGGCTTGGCGGTATCGGTGACGCTGGCCTTGAAGCCGGCAAGGCTGGCCATGTGGCCGGCATCGCCGGTCTGGCCGCCGCTTTCGCCGTAGAAGGGGGTCTGGTTGGTGAGAATCACCACGAGGTCGCCGGCTGCGGCGTTCTGGACTTCGGCCCCGCCCTTGACGATCGCGACCACCCGGCCCTCGCCACTGGTGGAGGCATAGCCGGTGAACTCGGTCGCCCCTTCGCGCTCGGCAATGTCGAACCAGACTTCGCCCGATGCTGCCTCGCCCGAGCCCTTCCACGCGGCGCGCGCGGCGGCCTTTTGGCGGGCCATGGCGGCGTCGAACCCGGGCTTGTCCACTCCGATTCCGCGGGCGCGCAGCGCGTCCTCGGTCAGGTCATAGGGGAAGCCGTAGGTGTCATAGAGGCGGAAGGCGATCTCGCCGTCGAGCTCGCCGCCGCTGGCCATGTCGCCGGTGGCTTCGTCGAGAAGCTTCAGGCCCTTGTCGAGCGTGCGGCGGAACTGGGTTTCCTCGCGCTCGAGCACCTCCTCGATCAGCGCCTGACCGCGGGTGAGCTCGGGATAGGCGGCGCCCATTTCGGTGACGAGCGCGGGCACGAGGCGGTGCATCAGCGGCTCGGCTGCGCCCAAAAGGTGGGCGTGGCGCATCGCGCGGCGCATGATCCGGCGCAACACGTAGCCCCGGCCTTCGTTGGAGGGCAGCACCCCGTCGGCCATGAGGAAGCTGGTGGAGCGCAGGTGGTCGGCAATTACTCGGTGGCTCGCCGCGTTTTCGCCCTGGGCGGCAACGCCGGTGAGGCCTTCCGAGGCCGCGATCAGCGCCTTGAAGGTGTCCGTGTCGTAGTTGTCATGCACGCCCTGAAGCACCGCAGCGACACGCTCGATCCCCATGCCGGTATCAATCGACGGCTTGGGCAAGTCGATGCGCGCGCCACCGGCCTGCTGCTCGTATTGCATGAACACGAGGTTCCAGATCTCGACGAAGCGGTCACCATCCTCGTCCGGACTGCCCGGAGGGCCTCCAAAGATGTGATCGCCGTGATCGTAGAAGATTTCAGAACACGGCCCACAAGGCCCGGTGTCGCCCATGGACCAGAAGTTGTCATTGGTGCTGATGCGGATGATGCGCTCTTCGGGCAGGCCGGCAATGCGCTTCCACAGGGAGGCTGCTTCATCGTCGGTGTGGTAGACCGTGACCGTCAGGCGATCCTTGGGCAGGCCCCATTCGCCGGTCAGCAAGGTCCAGGCATGCTCGATCGCCTGCTCCTTGAAGTAATCCCCGAAAGAGAAGTTGCCGAGCATCTCGAAAAAGGTGTGGTGCCGGGCGGTGTAGCCGACATTGTCGAGATCATTGTGCTTGCCCCCGGCGCGCACGCATTTCTGCGAGGACGCAGCACGCGGCGCAGGCGGGGTCTCCAGCCCGGTAAAGACGTTCTTGAACGGCACCATGCCCGCATTGACGAACATCAGCGTCGGATCGTTATAGGGAACGAGCGGCGCGCTGGGCGTGACGGCGTGACCGGCCTTGCCGAAATAGTCGAGGAAGGACCGGCGGATTTCGTTGGTTGAGCTCATGGCGGTGCAGTTAGGCAATGCACGGCTCTAAGGCAATGGACCGCGCAATCGCCACGCTTCACCGCAGCTCTGAAGTGTGGCCTGCGGTCCACAATTCCGCCCCCTCGCTCAGTACCCGCTTCCCCCCGGAAGCCCCGCAAACGAAAAGCCGGCACGAGCCCTGAGGAAAGGTCTCGCACCGGCTTTCCGGTTTTCCGGGCGCCCTTGGACAGGCGGAGAGCTGGACAGTCCCCGCGCACGCCCGCTTGGGGATCAGTCTTCGGAGTCCGCGTCCGGCCCCGTCATCATCTCCCCGGCCACCGCGTCGGTCCGGCTGCGAATTGCAGCTTCCAGGCGGTCGCAAACTTCCGGGTTTTCCTTGAGGTAGGTCTTGGCGTTCTCACGCCCCTGCCCGATGCGGATCGAATCGTAGGAGAACCAGCTCCCCGACTTCTCGACGAGGCCCGCCTTCACGCCGAGATCGAGGATTTCACCGATCTTCGAGATGCCCTCGCCATACATGATGTCGAATTCGACCTGCTTGAACGGCGGAGCGACCTTGTTCTTGACCACCTTCACGCGGGTGGTGTTGCCGATGATCTCGTCACGATCCTTGATCTGGCCGGTGCGGCGGATATCGAGACGGACCGAGGCGTAGAACTTGAGCGCGTTGCCGCCGGTAGTGGTCTCGGGGTTGCCGTACATCACGCCGATCTTCATGCGCAGCTGGTTGATGAAGATCACCATGCACTTGGAGCGGTTGATCGACCCGGTCAGCTTGCGCAGCGACTGGCTCATCAGGCGGGCCTGCAGGCCAACGTGCGAATCGCCCATCTCGCCTTCGATTTCCGCACGCGGCACCAGCGCCGCAACCGAATCGACCACCAGAACGTCGATCGCGTTCGAGCGCACCAGCGTATCGGTGATTTCCAGCGCCTGCTCGCCCGTATCGGGCTGCGAGACGATCAGCTCGTCAATATTGACACCAAGCTTCTTGGCGTAGACCGGATCGAGTGCGTGCTCCGCGTCAACGAAAGCCGCGGTACCGCCAGCCTTCTGCGCTTCGGCAATGACATGCAGCGCCAGCGTGGTCTTGCCCGAGCTTTCCGGACCATAGACCTCGATCACGCGGCCCTTGGGCAGGCCGCCCACGCCAAGCGCGATGTCGAGACCCAGAGAGCCGGTCGAGATCGCTTCGACCTGCATGGTTTCCTTCTGGCCCAGCTTCATCGCCGAACCCTTGCCGAAGGCCCGGTCAATCTGCGCAAGCGCGGCTTCGAGCGCCTTTTGACGATCCACGTCCTTTTCCTTCTCTACAAGTTTCAATGACGTAGCCATCGCACGCGCTCCTTCGCTTGCCTAGTGGCGATCACCAGTTTTCGACGACCGCCTTGAGCAGCTTGTATCGCATTTGTTCTCATGGAACAAGCAGGGAACGAAAAATATTTCCTACCGCGCCAGCACCGGTGCCGGGTGGCCTATTTCGCGCCCGCTTCCGCCTCACCCGCCTCGGCACGCGCCTGGCGCAGCACCGCGCCCACCTTGTCGCCGATCGCCGCCACGCTGAACGGCTTGGGGATGAAGTGCATGTCGGGGATGTCGATGTCGCGGCGCAGCTGTTCCTCGGCATAGCCCGACATGAACAGAACCGGCATCTTCGGCAGCTTGGCTCTGATCGCGCGCACCATGGCGGGGCCGTCCATGCCCGGCATCACCACATCGCTCACCACGATATCGAAGGCAGCACCGGGCTCGGCAATTGCAGCCAGTCCCTCTTCCCCGCCCGAGCAGGCCTTCACCTCATAGCCCGCCCGTGCGAGCGCGCGCTCCGCAACCGCGCGCACCATGTCCTCGTCCTCGACCAGCAGCACCTTGCCGCCTGCCGACCATTCGGAGGATACCAGCGGCGCTTTCGTCTCGCGCTTCTTGGGCACTTCGCCGCGGTGCACCGGCAGGTAGACCGTGAAACGCGCGCCGGTCGGATGGCCCTGCTTGTCCAGGACATTGTCGGCAAAGATGAAGCCGCCCGATTGCTTCACGATCCCGTAGGCGGTGGACAGGCCGAGACCGGTGCCCTTGCCCTGCTCCTTGGTGGTGAAGAACGGCTCGAACAGCTTGGGCAGCACATGGGGCGGGATGCCGCCGCCCGTATCCTGCACGATCAGGACGGTATAGTCGGCGGCCGGCAGCACCTCCGAGCCGAGCTGCACCACTTCGGTCGCGTGCAAATGGCGGGTGTAGAGCGAAATCCGCCCCGTCCCCGGTCCACGCGACTGGATCGCGTCTCGGGCGTTGACCGCAAGGTTCATGATCACCTGTTCCAACTGCTGCGGATCGGCGCGCACCGGGCCCAGATTGCGATCATGCTGGACGTAAAAGGTGATCCTCTCGCCGAGCAGCCGCTTGATCAGCGGGCTCACCTCGCTCACCACATCGGGCAGCTGGATCACCTCAGGCCGCAAGGTCTGCTGGCGCGAGAAGGCGAGCAGCTGGCGGGTGAGCGCGGCGGCGCGGTTGGAATTGGCGCGGATCTGCTGGATATCGTCATAGTCGCTGTCGCCCGGAATATGGCGCAGCAGCATCAGATCGCATGTGCCGATGATCGCGGTCAGCACATTGTTGAAGTCATGCGCGACCCCGCCCGCAAGCTGGCCCACGGCCTGCATCTTGGTCGCCTGGGCAACCTGACGGCGCAGCTGGTTTTCCTGGCTCGAATCGGCCAGGCTGAGCAGCACCGCTGCCTCACCTAGCCCGCGCACCCCTGCAAGGCCGAGCGAGACCGGCTCTTCAGGACTGTTCACCAGCCGCACCGCGACATCGCCGCTGGTCGAAGGCCCACGCCCGTGACGGCGCACCGCGTCGGACAGCGCAGCCTTGTCCTCGCGCGTAACCAGATCGGTCGGGAAGGCCGGCAGCCCCCGCCCCTCGCGGTCCACGGCTCTGAGGAAGGCCTCGTTGCCGAACAGGAAGCGCCCGTCGCGATCGGTCATGGCAAGGCCCAATGGCAATTGCCCGAGCAGCGCATCGAGCTGCGCCACACCGGCCTGCGAGGTGCCGTCCCAGCCCGAACCAATGCCCACGCCGCTGTCGATCAGCAGCATCAGCGAAGTCGCCTCGTCCGGCCCGGCGGGCTGAGCCTGCGTCGCGGGATCAGTGAGTGGAATATCGACGAGGGTCTGCGGCGTTCCGCCCCGCCCTTCGCGCGCGAAGAATATCCGGTCGCGCTCGTCGGTGCGCAGAAAGCTGACGAAATCCTGCCCGACCAGCGTTGCCCGCTCGT
Source organism: Erythrobacter sp. (assembly GCF_035194505.1). Taxonomy (NCBI): domain Bacteria; kingdom Pseudomonadati; phylum Pseudomonadota; class Alphaproteobacteria; order Sphingomonadales; family Erythrobacteraceae; genus Erythrobacter; species Erythrobacter sp. Next base: position 852,237 of record NZ_CP136573.1, read on the forward strand.
CTCCCGAGGCGCGTTCGGCAAATCCGGCGCTGACCGCACGGATCACGCCGTCTGCCGTGGTGATCGCGGTCTCGATCCCGGCGCGGCTCAGCATCTTGCCGAAGGGCCCCGACAGATCGAGCGCACCGAGGCTCACGCCGCTGGCCCGCGTGATCGGTCGCAGGCGCCAGACCAGATGATCATCCCCTCGCCCTGCGCGGCGGGCAGAGACCTGCCATTCCGTCTCGCCCTCGCCATCCGACAGGCTGTCGATCGCTGCCGCTCCGTCGCGCCACGCGTCACGGGCAAGCCGCGTCAGCGCTTCGAGCGCCCCGCGCGCGAAGGGCAGCGCTGGTGGCGCAGCGGTGGTGCCGAAGGTCTCGATGAAGGCACTATTGGCGCAGACAAGGCGGTTGGCGCGGTCGGTGATCGCCACCGCCTCGCCCGCCTGCTCGATCGCGGCAACAGTGACGGTCCAGTCGGGAGAAGTCTGCTGGTCCTGCGCAGGCGCAGTGCGCATCCGGTCGATCATCAGCCCCGCGCCGAAGAGCAGACCGACACCCAGAAGAAAAACCAGCGCGACGAGCCAGCTCGAGGTCGCCACAAACAGCACCAGCGCGCTCGCCAGCAGAGCCCCCGCAAGGCCGCCCGCCAGCGAGATCGGAGGGAGCGGCATCCCGGCACCCGTCGGCGACGGCATACCGACATCACTCTCGCGTTTGGCAATAGGGCGTTTGAGCTCGGACAAGCGCTAATGTTCCCGTGGCTGGATCGGGGCCGGATTCAATCACGCTCCGGCCGGCAGCTTTCCTAACGCGAGCCGAGCCTGCGGTCGAGCCGCGCTTCCATCACCTTCAACCGTCTGGCGCGTTTGCGGGCCACCACGGCGCGCCACACCCAGCCGGAGATGAAATAGCCGATCACCGGCGCAACGAAAGACAGCACCAGATAGCCGACCAGCGTCGCCCCGGCGACGGCATAGGCCTCGGACATATAGGCCCAGGCCCCGCTTCCGGCCTTGGCGCTGACCACGGCGGGAGCCGCCGCACCGAACTGCAGCACGAATTCGCCGGTGCGGTTGGCGATCACCAGCCAGAAGGGCAGCGTGAAGGGATTGGTGACAAAGGTGACCAGCGCAGCCAGCGGCACATTGGCGCGCACCGGCAGGGCAAGAAAGGTCGAGATCAGGATCTGCCCCAGAGGGAAGATGAAAGCCGCAAACAGCCCCAGCGCAACCCCGCGCGGGACCGAGCGACGCGTGAAGCGCCACAGCTCGGGCGAAAGCACGCGGTGGGCGACCGGCGCGAGAAAGCGGTTTTCCGCCATTTCCTCGCGCGTGGGCGTGTTCTTGCGGATGATGTCCATCGCCCAGGTCTTGGAGCGAAAGCCCAGCCCCTTCTTTGCGCCACGCTCGCCAGTCATGGATGCACCTTGCCCGCGCGCACGGAGCCAACGCGCCGAAGCGCAGCCTTCAGCCTTTCGGGAAGAGCGGGGATCATGCAAGCCACCATGTCAGGCAATATGGGTAGCATCGGTTTTCTGACCAGTAGGTGAATCCGGCGGAAACGGCGTTTTTTTAGCCGCGCTCGCGCATCAGGCGCGCCTTGTCACGTTTCCAGTCGCGTTCCTTGATGCTGGCGCGCTTGTCATGGGTCTGCTTGCCTTTGGCGAGCGCCAGCTCGACCTTCGCGCGGCCCGTGCGGTTGAAGTAGATCGACAGCGGCACCAGCGTCATGCCCTTGCGCTCCACCGCGCCGAACAGCTTCTCGATCTCGCGTTCATGCAGCAGCAGCTTGCGCGGGCGGCGCGGCTCGTGATTGAGGCGGTTGCCATGGCTGTATTCGGGGATGTTGGCGTTGACGAGCCAGACCTGCGAACCCTTCACCTCGGCATAGCTCTCGGCAATGCTCGCCTCGCCGGCCCGCAGCGCCTTCACTTCGGTGCCTTGCAGCGCGAGCCCCGCTTCGAAAGTGTCCTCGATATGATAATCGAAACGCGCACGACGGTTCTCGGCGACGGTTTTGAGCTTGTCGAAGGTTACGGGTTTGGGACGTGCCATAAGACCGCGCGATTTAGGGATGCGCGCGCCAAAAAGCGAGGGGCTTTGCGCTTTTGCCCTGTGCGCGGTAACCTTGGCCACTTGCGGGGTAAGTCAGGGGGGACGACGCGCATCATGGAGACGGTTCAGCCATTCAGCATTGCAGGCGAAGAGATTGCGCCGGGCACGATGCGCGATCTCGCCTTTCCGATCACCACCATGGCGACCGGAAACACCTCGTCGCTGGGCGTCCGGGTGCTGCACGGAGCAAGACCCGGTCCCGCGATCTTCGTGAGCGCGGCGATCCACGGGGACGAGATCGTCGGGACCGCGGTGGTCCAGCGGCTCGCCCAGACGCTCGATCCGCAGGCGCTGGCGGGCACGGTGCTGTTGGTACCGGTCGCCAACATCTTCGGTTTCATGACCCATTCGCGCTATCTGCCCGACCGGCGTGACCTCAACCGCTCCTTCCCGGGCAGTGCGGGCGGTTCGCTTGCAGGGCAGCTGGCGCATATCTTCTACCGCGAGATCGTGGGCCGCTGCGAACTTGGCATCGACATCCACACCGCCGCGATCCACCGCTACAACCTGCCGCAGATCCGCATCGCCTCGGGCAACAAGCGGCTGGTGGAGCTGGCCATGGCCTTCGGCGCGCCGGTGATCATCGAAAGCCCCTTGCGCGATGGCTCGCTGCGCGACCTTGCGCAGAAAAAGGGCGTCGACATGCTGCTGATGGAAGCGGGCGAGGCACTGCGGTTCGACCGGCTTTCGATCGAGACGGGCGTTTCGGGCGTGAACCGGGTGCTGGCCCATCTCGGCATGATCGAGGCTGACGACGGCCTCACCGAAGTCGGCATCCCGGCGCGCGCCAACAAGTCGAGCTGGGTGAGAGCGCCGCGCGGGGGCGTGACTCACCGCGTGCGCAAGAGCGGGGATCCGGTGCGCAAGGGTGATGTGCTGGCGCGCGTCACCGGCCTGTTCGGCGATGATCCGCTCGAATTGGTCAGCCCGATCGACGGGATCATTATCGGCCACGCTACCCTGCCCGTGGTGCATCAGGGCGACGCGCTGTTCCACATCGCTGCCATCCCCAACCCCGAACGCGTGGGCGCGCGGATCGACACGATCACCGATGCGATCCTCGCCAGCGAGCCCGAAGGCTCGGCCGAACGACTGCTCGACGAGGACGAAGTGGTCTAAGCCGGCAGCACGCCCGCCAGCACCAACGCTTCGTCCACGGCGCGCTTGGCTTCGTCCGAGCACTCCACGAGCGGCAGGCGCACTTCGGGCGCGATCCAGTCGTGGACGCGGGAGAGCGCATATTTCACCGGCGCAGGGCTTGCGTCCGAGAACATCGCGTAGTGGAGCGGGAACAGGCGATCATTCAGCTGCCGGGCCTTCTTCAGTTCGTTGGCGGCGATCGCTTCATGGAATTCCGCGCACAGCGCCGGAGCGACATTGGCCGTCACCGAAATGCACCCGCGCCCGCCCGCTGCCGCGTGGGGCAGCCACAGCTCGTCATTGCCTGAAAGCTGGCAGAACTCGCGCCCGATCCCCATGCGGTGATCCGCCACGCGGCTGAGGTCTCCCGAGGCATCCTTGATGGCGATGATCCGGTCGGGATATTTGCGCACCAGCTCCACCACAGTGTCGTCGAGCAGATCTGTCACCGTGCGCGCGGGCACGTTGTACAGCACGATCGGCAGCTCGCAGTTTTCCGCCAGATAGCTGAAATGCGCGATCAGCCCGCGCTGGCTCGGGCGGTTGTAATAGGGCGCAACGCACAGACCCGCAGCCGCGCCGGCCTTCTTGGCGAAGTTCATGTGCAGCTGGGCATTGCGGGTGTCGTTCGAGCCGCAGCCCGCGATCACCGGCACGCGCCCGGCGGCCTGCTCGATGCACACCTCGATCACGCGGTGATGCTCGGCATTGGAGAGGGTTGAGGCCTCGCCCGTCGTGCCGCAGGGCACCAGCGCCGCGCTGCCGTTCTCGATCTGCCAGTCGACCAGCCGCCGGAAGGCCGCCTCGTCAAACGACCCGCCGCGAAAAGGAGTCACCAGAGCGGGTATCGATCCGCTGAACATTGCTTTTGTCCTTGCATGCCATCTAGACTGCCCGAGCGGCACGGATGGAATGAATCCGCCTCGCTCTTCGTTAAGCGCCTACTAAGGAGCCGATCGGCACAATGTCCAGCATGGTCGATACCCCCGCAACGAAGACCTTCACCCGCCTGCCTGCCCGACTTGTCGCTGCGGTGGTGGCGGTGCTGGGGTTTGCGGGCGTGCCGGCCGCGGCGCAAAGCTGGGGAACACCGGCTGACGGCGGCAATCTGGTGGCGCGTGCAAGCGGGGAGATGGACACGGCCCTTGCCCGCTGGGAAGCACTTCAGGCCAGTCGCGAGATGCGCTTTGTCGATTATGCCGGCTTCGTGCTCGCCTATCCCAATTTCCCGCGCGCCGAGATCCTGCGGCTGCGCGCGGAGAACGCGCTTGATCGCGATGCGCCGTCGCAGGCCGATATCCTGCGCTATTTCGATGCCTTTCCGCCGCTCACCAATCCTGCCCGGGCACGCTATGCGCTGGCGCTCGCCGCAGCCCAGCGGCCCGAGGCCTTTGCAGAGGCGAGAAAGGCTTGGCGCGGCGGGGCAATGGCCGATCCGGTCGAACTCTATCTCGCCGGCCTCTATGGCCCGCAATTCACGCCCGAGGATCACGCCGCACGGGTCGATGCGCTGCTTTGGCAGGGCAAGGCCGATGCGGCATCGCGGCAGATCATCAACCTCGCCGAGGCTGACCGCCCGATGGCCCTCGCCCGGCTTTCCCTGCTGCGCCACAGCCGCCCGGACGAGGCCGGGATCACCGCGCCTGCATCGGCCATGTCGGACCCGGGGTTTGTCTATAACCTCGTCAATTTCCTGCGCGCCAGCGGACAGAATGCCGAAGCCGTGCGGGTGTTGGCGACCGGGCCGAATTTCACCCGCCCGGCGCTCGATCCCGAGGATTTCGTCGCCGACATGCTGGCGCTCGCCAAGTCCGGTACCGCGCGCGAAGCGGCGTTGATCGCGGCGCGGGTCGATGATCTGTTTGCGCCGGGAGAGGATGTCTCCAAGACGAGCTTCACCTTGCGCGATCGCTACACCGATCTCGTCTGGCTCGGCGGCACCAAGGCGCTGTGGAGCCTTGGCGACGGCGCGGCCGCTGCCCCGCTGTTCCGCCGCTATGGCGATGCCGCGCGCACGCCGCTGACCAAGGCCAAGGGCTATTACTGGGCCGGACGTGCAGCGCGTCAGGCCGGGAACGAGGCCGCAGCGCGCGGGCTGTTCGAGACCGCCGCCCAGTGGCCGCATTACTATTACGGCCAGCTGGCGATTGCTGCCCTCGGCCGCGAGATGCCGCGTTTCGAGCCCCTGCCCGAGGTGGCGATCACAGCCGCCGACCGCTCCGCTTTCGAGAACAACGCGCTGGTGCAGGCGATCCACGCCATGGCCCGCAACCGGCGCGACTGGCGCACCGAGCGGCGCTTCTTCGAGGCGCTGGGCGATGAGGCCGATACCCCGCAGGAACTCACCATGGCCGCGCAACTGGCCGCCGAAGTCCGGCTCGATGAGATGGCGGTGGTGATTGGCATGAAGGCAGGCGAGAACGGCCTGACCGGCTATGAACGCATCGGCTTTCCGGTGATCGCCACGGCGGTGGTCAATGACTGGACGATGGTCCACGCGATCAGCCGTCAGGAAAGCGAGTTTGACCGCACCCGCGTTTCCCATGCCGGTGCGCGCGGCGTGATGCAGTTGATGCCCGGCACCGCGCGCGAGCAAGCGGGCAAGCTCGGCATGAGCTATCTCGCCGCCGATCTCACCGGCTCGCCCTCTTACAACATCCAGCTGGGCGATGCCTATTTCGCGCGGATGCTCAGCTATTACAGCGGTGCCTATCCGCTTGCGGTGGGGGCCTATAATGCTGGGCCGGGCCGCGTGAACGAATGGCTGCGCCTCAATGGCGATCCGCGCACCGGAGCGATCGACTGGGTGACCTGGGTCGAGAAGATTCCCGCCAATTTCGAAACGCGCTATTACATCATGCGCGTCATCGGCAATGCGGTGACCTATTCGCACATGTATCCGCGCGAGGCCGGTCTACCGCGCCCGATCAACACCTTCCTGCGCTGACGGCAAAGCCATGAAACCGGCGGGTCCACCCATCACGCAAGCGGGCATGGCGGCCTTGAAGGCACGCTATGACCATCTGCTGGGCACCGAGCGCCCGGCGATTGTCGAGATCGTCAGCTGGGCGGCGGGCAATGGCGACCGCTCGGAGAACGGCGACTATCTCTATGGCCGCAAGAAGATGCGCGAAATCGACCGCGAGCTCGCTCACCTCGCCCGGCGGATGAAGGTGCTGCGGGTGGTCGATCCGGCGACAGCAGTCGACCGGAGCCGCGTGTTCTTCGGCGCGCGGGTCACCATCGCGGACGAGGATGACAACCATCAGACCGTTCAACTGGTCGGCGATGACGAGGCCGATGCAGGCGCGGGCCGTATTGGCTGGAACGCGCCGCTGGCACGCGCGCTCAGGGGCGCTGGCGTGGGCGATCTGCGCATTGTCACCCTGCCCTCGGGCAGCCGCGAATGGGAAGTCATGGACATCGCCTATGACTAGGCTGGCCGTCCTACCCCTTGCTGTGCTCGCCCTTGCCGCGACACCCCTTGCAGCGCGCGACAGTCTGGGCGTTTATGAGAGCTGGGCCGCGTTCCGCGATTCGAGCCCTGCGCGATGCTATGCCATTGCCAAACCGCAAGGCGGCCCCGCCGCTCCGGCCTATGCAACAGTGTCGAACTGGCCGGAGCGCAAGGTGCGCGGCGCGGTGCATTTCGTGCTCTCGCGAGAGGTCGCCGCAAAAGGCGCCGTGCGCCTCAGCCTCGGCAGCAAGCGCTTCACGCTGGTTGCCAAGGGTCGCAACGCCTGGGCTGCCGATCCGCAGGGCGATGCCGCGATTATCGCCGCCATGCGCTCCGCCACCAGCATGAGCGTGTCTGGGCCCGGCTTCACGGATCGCTACACGCTGGCAGGCGCCGCCACCGCCATCGACGCGGCCATTGTCGGGTGTGCCAAGCGCTGACTCGCCAAACGGCGCTTCTCGCACTATAGGGCCGCCACCCATGGCCGATACTGCACTCATGACCATTCCGGGCCTCGTTGACCCGGTTCCCGCCTCGCGCGACATCACGCCGCGTGCCGATGGCCGTATTGACCTCATCGGCCTGCCCCGCCCGCGCATCCGCGAGCTGTTCGAGGAAGCGGGCCTCGATGCCAAGGCCGCAAAGCTGCGCGCCAAGCAGGTGTTCCACTGGCTCTACCACCGCGGCGTCACCGATTTCGAGGCGATGACCGATATCGCCAAGCCGATGCGCCCGTGGCTCGCCGAACGCTTCGTGATCGGCCGGCCCGATGTGGTCGAGGCCCAGCATTCGGTCGACGGCACCCGCAAGTGGCTCCTGCGCACCGCCGACGGCCATGATTTCGAGATGGTCTTCATCCCCGACGAGACGCGCGGCACCCTGTGCGTCTCCAGCCAGGTCGGCTGCACGCTCACCTGTTCGTTCTGCCACACCGGCACGATGAAGCTGGTGAGGAACCTCACCCCTGGCGAGATTGTCGGCCAGGTGATGCTTGCCCGCGACGCGCTGGGTGAATGGCCGCGCGGAACGATGATCAGCGATGCCGACGTGATCGACGAGGATGACGAGGCGGGCCACTACACCGCCGATGGACGCCTGCTCACCAACATCGTGATGATGGGCATGGGCGAGCCGCTCTACAATTTCGATCACGTGCGCGATGCATTGAAGCTAGTGATGGATGGCGACGGCCTTGCCCTCTCCAAGCGCCGCATCACGCTTTCGACCAGCGGCGTCATCCCGATGATGGAGCGCTGCGGCGAAGAGATCGGGGTGAACCTTGCCGTGTCCCTGCATGGCGTGCGAAAGGATGTGCGCGACGAGCTGGTGCCCCTGAACAAGAAATACGGCATCGACGATCTCTTGCAGGCCTGCGCCGACTATCCCGGTGCCTCGAACGCGCGGCGCATCACGTTTGAATATGTGATGATCAAGGACAAGAACGACAGCGACGATGACGCGCGCGAGCTGGTCCGGCTGCTCAAGGAATACAAGCTGCCCGCCAAGGTCAATCTCATCCCCTTCAACCCCTGGCCGGGTGCGGGCTACGAGACCTCGCCCCCCGAACGCATCCGCCGCTTTTCCGAAATCGTCTTCGAAGGCGGCTTTTCCGCCCCGGTGCGCACGCCGCGCGGTCGCGATATCGATGCGGCTTGCGGGCAATTGAAGACGGCGGCCGAGAAGAAGTCCCGCGCCCAGCGCGATCGCGAGGCGGCTGAAGCAGCTGCTGGTGCTGCCGCCGCGCTTGATTGACGCTATGGCCCACGCGGCGTAGTCTTGCAGACACCTCGACGAGGGAGGACCGCATGACGCCCACCGGCCCAAAAATCACCATGCTGCTCGGCGCTTTTGCGCTCGCGGTGACATCCGTTCCGGCCACCGCACAGTTCGGCAGCCTGCTCAATTCCTCCAAGCGCGGCGCGGACAAGGCCGATAATTGCGGCAAGGGCAAGAAGGGGGATCGCGGACGCGGGGCGCTCGGCGGGTTGCTCGGCGGCGCGGTTGACGAACTCGCCCGCAGCGCAGGGATTTCATCCTGGGTTCCGGTGCCCGAATTCTCCGACCAGCTCTCCGAAAGCATCGCCTGCCGGCTCGATCCCGAGGAGCAGAAGCAGGCCGCCGAAGCCACGCTCGAAGCCACCCGCGCCGAGGGCGAGGACGCCGTGCCCGAAGTCGGGGCGAGCGCATCATGGACCTCGGCCACGCGCGAGAATGTGAGCGGCACCTCCACCGTCACCTCGCGCGATGCCTCGCAAGGCAGCCTCGACTGCATTACCGTCACCGATGTGGTGATCATCGAGGGCGAAGAAGCCCGCGCCGAAAAGCGCATGTGCCGTGCGCCGGGCTCGGCCCGCTATTCGATCGTCGCGTGATCGCCTTCGCCCGCCCCCTTGCAGCGCTCGCCGCACTGGCCTTGCTGACGGGGGCAACCGCCATGGACAAGGACAACCCCACCTGCCCGGCCGAACCAGATTTCGGCCCCCGGACCGCGATGACGCTGACGCCGGCCGACAAGGGCGGCAAGCGCGTGCTGCTGGCCGAAGGGACGATCGATGCCACCCTGCCCGACCGGCTCAAGGCGGCCATCGAGGCGGACGAGCGGATCGAGGAAGTGTGGCTGCGATCGCGCGGGGGCGACGCGCGGGCGGGCAATGCCGCGGGCAAGATCATCCGCTCCTATCGCGGGATGCTGACCCGCGTGCCTGCCGGCTGGGCGTGCTTTTCCTCGTGCAACTTCGTGTTCATGGGCGGGGACCGCCGGGTGGTCGATGAGGGCGGGGTATTCATGGTCCACATGTTCACCCACACGCAGGATCGCGCGATGATCGACGAGGCGGTGATCGAAGGCAGCAAGGCCACCACCGAACTCATCGGCAGCATCGAGCAGTCCTCGGCGATGCTGGCGAGCGAGGATAATGACTTCCTCATCCGCATGGGGATCAGCCGCAAGCTGCTGACCGATGTGATGTACAAACAGCAGGCGGTGAAGAGCGCGGAGAATCCCTCGACCCGCTATTGCCTGAGCCAGGCCGAGGTGCGGCAATACAACGTCATGCCGCTTGAAAAGCCCGCTTCCTGATCGCACGTGAGCACCGATCCCGACACCATCGCCTTCTATCAGGCGCGCGCGCCGCACTGGGTGTTCCATTCGGGCGAGCGCCACAGCCACCAGCTTGATGCGTTCCTCGATCGTCTGCCGCCTGGTGCGGCAGTGCTGGAACTGGGCTGCGGCGGCGGGCGCGACGCGGCATGGATGCGCGCGCGCGGCTTTGCCGTCGATGCGACCGATGCCACCCCGGCGTTGGTCACCCGCGCCAATCAGGCTTTCGATCTGGGCGCGCGGGTGATGGCCTTCCACGAACTGGACACAAGCGCTGCTTATGGCGGGGTCTGGGCGCAGGCCTGCCTGCTGCACTGCCCGCGCGAAGCGCTGCCCGATGTGCTCGCCCGCATCCACCGCGCTCTGGTGCCGGGGGGATGGCACTTTGCGAGCTTCAAGCTGGGCATGGCAGAGGGCCGCGATCTGCTCGGGCGGCTACACAATTTCCCGCCCTCCGACTGGCTGATCGCCGCCTATGAGACAGCCGGCTTTGTCATCGCCGCGCAGGAGATCTATGCCGGCAAGGCCTCCGACGGCACCATGCGCGACTGGATCGATCTCACTGTGAGAAAGCCATGACTATCTGGACCATCACCGCCATCTGCACCGGAACCGCGCGCGCCTTCAACGGCGCGGAGACCAGCGCGATTGCCAAGCGCCCGCGTGAGGGCCCGGTGCAGGTTCTGGCCGAAGGTCTTGCCCCTGACGAGCAGGCCGACCGGAGTGTGCATGGCGGGCCGGAAATGGCGCTCCACCTCTATCCGCTCGATCACCATGTGTGGTGGCGCGGGATCATCGGCGATCATCCCGCGCTGGACGAGCCGGGCGGCTTCGGATCGAACCTTGCGGTCACCGGCCTTACCGAAGAGATGGTCCATATCGGCGAGCGCTTCCGGCTGGGGACCGCGCTGATCGAAGTCAGCCAGCCGCGCCAGCCGTGCTGGAAGATCGAGCACCGCTTCGGCCACAAGGGCATGGTCGCCCGGATCATCACCAGCGAGAGGAGCGGCTGGTATTTCCGCGTGATCGAGCATGGCGAAGTGAGCGCGGGCGATTCGCTCGAACGTGTCAGCATCGGCGCCAGCGACTGGAGCGTCGCCCGCACTTTCCGCGCGCTGGTGGCCGGAAAAGCGAGCGCGGCAGAGCTCGAGGAACTCGCCGCTCTTGCCCCATTGAGCCCGAAATTGCGCGAAAAAGCGGCCATTCGTCGCGCATCGGCAACGCCCTGACCGGCAGTGGGAATAATCGCCCAACCTTAACCGTTTCCCCTGTGTCTCGTTCATCTTCCATTCGACTGAGATGAACGAAAACAGTCTGGCTCCATCGGGGAGCCGCCACAAGGAAACGCACCATGAAACACCTTGCCCTGATCGCCGCCGCCGGGTCGCTGGCGGTTTTCGCCGCCCCCGCGCAGGCTGCCGAACTGCCCGCCGCGCCCGCTGCACTGCCGGTCTTCGCCGGCTTCCATGACACCGCCCTGCCCTTCGCGCCGGTGGCCGCCTATGGCCGCGACGACTGGGACGATGACGACGACGACTGGCGCGATCGCCGCGAGAGCCGCCGCTGGCGCGAGCGCAACCGCGGCTGGGAAAATGGCCGCCGCGTGCGGGGCCGCGATTACTGGCAGGGCGATGACGGCCGCTGGCGCTGCCGCCGCGACGACGGCACCACCGGTCTGCTGATCGGTGCCGGGGTCGGCGCGCTGATCGGCCGCGCGATCGACACCCGCGGTGACCGCACGCTCGGCACCCTGCTCGGTGCCGTCGGCGGCGGCCTGCTGGGCCGGGAAGTCGACCGCAGCGAGGTGCGCTGCCGCTGATCCGCCGCTACCGGGGCGTGCAGTATCCGCAATTGATGCTGCCCCCCGCCGCTGGTAGCTTTCGCTCCATGCGCATCTTGATCATCACCCCCGCATGAACCGCCCCGCCGTGCTTGTCACCGGCGGGGCGACCCGTATCGGCGCTGCCATCGTGCGCGGCTTCGCCAAGGCGGGCTGGCATGTGGTGATCCATTACCGCGCCTCGGCCACGCTCGCTGACGACCTTGCCGCCACCCTGCCCTCGGCCGAAACCATCGGCTTTGATCTCAACGACGATGATGCAGCGGTGGCAGCGATCACCGCGCTCGCAGGCCGACTTCCCGATTGGCGCTGCCTCGTCAATTCGGCTTCGGTGTTCGATTACGACCCTGTCACGGCGCTCGACCCGGCGACCTGCCGCGAGGCGATGCAGGTCAACGCCCTGGCGCCCGCGCGCATGGCCCAGGCCTATCTCGCCCATGCGGCAAGCAAGGCGACGCGCACGGTGATCCAGATCACCGACATGAAGATCGCCAACACCAATCCCGATTTCTTCAGCTACACCATGTCGAAGCACGCGCTGGCCGCCACCATCGGAATGCTGGCCAAGGGCGCATCCTCGCCGCAGGACCGGATCTACGGCATTGCGCCGGGCGCGATCCTTGCCAGCCACGACCAGAGCGAGGAAGAAACCGAACTCTCGCACCGCCTCAACCTGCTCGGCCGCAAGACAGGGCCGGAGGAAATCGCCGATGTGGCGGTGTTCCTCGCTGGCGGAATGCTGGCCAGCGGGCAGAGCCTGTTCATCGACAGCGGCCAGCACCTGCTGGATCAACCGCGCGACGTGATCTGGCTGGCGCGCGAACAGGCCTAGGGGGGCGGCATGGCGAAGAAGCACGCATTCTCGACAAGGCTGTGGCACTGGGTGAATGCGGGCGCGATCATCGTGCTGTTCATGTCCGGGCTCAACATCTCCAACGCCCACCGCTATCTCTACTGGGGCGATTACGGCTTTGACCCGAAAGACGCGTGGCTTGCGGTGATCCGCTTCCCCGGCTGGGCGACAATCCCGGGGCATTACAACCTTGCTCTGGCGCGCGACTGGCACACGCTGGCGGCCTGGCCTTTCGGGCTGGGGGTGCTGTTCATCTGGGTCGCGATGCTCGCGAACGGACATTTCCGCCGCGATCTCGTGACGCGCCGCGCCGACTGGACCCCGGCCGCCGTGATCGCCTCGCTCAAGGCCCATTCGGGCGGAGGGACGACGCATGGCTACAACCCGGTGCAGCGCATTCTCTACGGCCTTGTCTTCGGGGTGCTGCTGCCGCTGATGCTGTTCACCGGGCTGGCGATCAGCCCCGGCTTTCAGGCGGCGGCGCCGTGGCTGATCGAGCTGCTGGGCGGACGGCAGAGCGCACGCTCGCTGCACTTCATCGCCGCCTTTGCGTTGCTGGGCTTCTTTCTCCTCCACATCGTGCTGGCGCTGGCCGATTGGCGGCTGATCCTCGAAATGGTCACCGGGGGCGAGCGCGCAAGCATTCCCGCACCCGTAGCCGATGACGAAGCCGCAGAAGGAGCGCCCGCCCATGGTTGATCTGCCGCGCCGTTCGCTGCTCGCCGGGATAGCCGCCTTGGGCGCTACCGCCTGTTCCAAGATCAACGAGAGCGAGACGACCCGCAGCCTGTTTGCAGCGGCCGAGGACGGGCACCGCGCCATCCACCGCGCGCTGGCGGGCAAGCAGGGGCTGGCCCCCGAATACAGCCGTGCCGAGCGCTCGCCCAGCTTCAAGGGCAATGGTTCGGTAACGGTGACCGATCCGTTCTATCAGGACCAGCTCGCCAAGGGCTTTCCGGACTGGAAGCTGGAGGTGCGCGGGGCGGTCGATCAGCCGCTCGCTCTCACCCTCGCCGACATCCGCGCCCTGCCCCAGCGCACCCAGATCACCCGCCAAGATTGTGTCGAGGGCTGGAGCGCGATCGGCGAATGGACCGGGGTGCAGCTATCCGTGCTGCTCGATGCGGCCAGGGTGCGCAAAGAGGCGAACTTCATCGTCTTTCGCTGCGCCGATACGCTCTACAACAACCCCTATTACGAGAGCATCGATATGGTCGATGCCTATCACCCGCAGACCATCATCGCCCATGCGCTGAACGGCGAGCCCCTGCCCGAAAAGAACGGCGCACCGCTGCGCATGCGGATCGAGCGGCAGCTGGGATACAAGCACGCCAAATATGTGCAGGTGATCGAGGCGGTCGAAAGCTTCGCCGACATCGGCAAGGGCGGCGGCGGGTTCTGGGAGGATTATGCCGGCTACCAGTGGTATGCGGGTATCTAGCGCGCAGCCTAGCTTTCGGGAAACAGCCTGAGCATGGTTTCCCAGTCGGCCGCGACGATCTCTTCCAACACGCCGAGGTCCACGTCAGCCAGCTTGTTGATGTAGAGACAGCTCTTGCCGGTCGAATACTTGCCCAGCCGCGCAAGCATCTGCGCACGCCCCGCAGCGGTGATATCGTCGCAATAGCCACCCATCAGATAAAGCGAGTGCTTCGCCTTCCTCGGGCTGAAGCCGCTGCGCATCCAGTGGACATCGCGCCCGCTCTCATAGGTCGTGCGGTACTCGCCGTAACCGATGATCGTCGGCCCCCACATCTTCGGCGCCTGCCCCGTCACCCGGCGGAACATCGCGTCAAGCACAAGCGCATCGGCGCGCTTGGCCTCGGGTTCGACAGCGGCAATGAAGTCTCCCACCGCCTGATCGGTGATCGTGGTCTTGGCCTCGCTCATGAGCGTCTCCTGACGTAGCCTCATCCGCATATGCCACAGGTTTGCGCGAGGCGATATGCCCGCCCTCGCGGATTGCCTCTTGCGGTGCGCCCTGATACGGGCCCGCGCAATCATTCCCAAGGAAGCGTGCCATGGCCCAGCCCCAGAAAGTCGTCCTCGCCTATTCGGGCGGCCTCGATACCAGCGTCATCGCCAAGTGGCTGAGCGTCGAGCGTGGCCTCGAAGTGGTGACCTTCACCGCCGATCTCGGCCAGGGCGAGGAAATCGAGCCCGCGCGCGCCAAGGCCAAGGCGATGGGCATCCCTGATGATCACATCTTCATCGAGGACCTGCGCGAGGAATTCGTGCGCGATTTCGTCTTCCCGATGATGCGCGCCAATGCCCGCTATGAAGGCGACTACCTGCTCGGCACCTCGATTGCCCGCCCGCTGATCTCCAAGCGCCTGGTCGAGATCGCGCACCAGACCGGCGCGGACTTCATCGCTCACGGCGCGACCGGCAAGGGCAATGATCAGGTGCGCTTCGAACTCAGCGCCTATGCGCTCGATCCGGACATCAAGGTGATCGCTCCGTGGCGCGAATGGGATCTGACCAGCCGCACCGCGCTGATCGCATGGGCCGAGGCGCACCAGATCCAGGTGCCCAAGGACAAGCGCGGCGAAAGCCCCTTCTCGACCGACGCGAACCTCCTGCACACTTCCTCGGAAGGCAAGGTGCTGGAAGACCCGTGGCAGGAGACGCCCGACTACGTCTATTCGCGCACGGTCAATCCGGAAGACGCGCCGGATGTGCCCGAATACATCACCGTCGATTTCGAAAAGGGTGACGGCGTTGCCCTGAACGGCGAGACGATGAGCCCCGCCACCCTGCTCGCCGCGCTCAACGATCTGGGGCGCAAGCACGGCATCGGCCGGCTCGATCTGGTCGAGAACCGCTTTGTCGGCATGAAGAGCCGCGGGATGTACGAGACCCCGGGCGGCGAGATCTATGCCCGCGCGCACCGCGGGATCGAGCAGATCACGCTGGATCGCGGCGCAGCGCATCTCAAGGACGAGCTGATGCCGCGCTATGCCGAGCTGATCTATAACGGCTTCTGGTTCTCGCCCGAGCGCGAGATGCTGCAGGCGGCGATCGACCACAGCCAGGACAAGGTCACCGGCACGGTGCGCCTGAAGCTCTACAAGGGGCTCGCGAGTGTGGTCGGCCGCAAGTCGCCCTATTCGCTCTATTCCGAGGCCCATGTGACATTCGAGGATGATGCCGGGGCCTACGACCAGAAGGACGCGGAAGGCTTCATCAAGCTCAACGGCCTGCGCCTGCGTCTGCTTGCGCGCCGCAACCGGGACGCCTGATCGGCCTCAGCAAGCGTGGAAAAGCGAGTCGCGCCGCTCGGCTTGGGGGCACGGGCGCGATAATCTGACGTCAGCCGGGCGGTTTCGTTCCCGGCGCATCAGGCATTTTCGCAAAATGCGACGAGCCGTTGATTTATCCACTCGTGTCCACAGGCCAAATCGCCCGGAGTGGAAAACTAAGGCTTCGGAATGTTGCCAGAGCGCCGGTTGAGGCGCACTTTGAACCTGTCTTCGGGACACCAACCAGCCGGAACAGAAAGCCGCAAGGCCTTGAAGTTCGGAGGGGAAAATCCCAAGGATGGCGGTGGCAATTGTCCACGCGCCCGCCGAGAGAGGGCATGCAGGAGGCTTCGGCCAAAGGCAAGCCAGCTCGTTTGAAGCGGGAGCGACGCTAAAGCCACCGGACAGGCCGCGAACCTGGCCGGAACGGGTGATGGAGAGGAACGCAAGTTCCAAACCGCCGCAAGCCCGGATCGGAGGAAGGGCAAGGCCTCGGCCAAGCGACTGCGCAAGGCAGCGAGAATTCGGCAGGCTTTCGGGCCGATCGAAGGACGCTAGCGGGCAGGAGCGAAAGCCGGATGCCGGCGCGAGCGCCGGTGAGCAATCCCGGTGCGAAAGGTCGCAAGACCGGACGCGCAGGGGCCAGACATCGGGCGCCAAGCACGCCCCGCAAAAGCAGGGAAGACGGAAGGTTCGCCGGAAGTCAGCCAAGCCAAACGGGGGGTCCACACGCCGGTGAGAGTGGGGTCGGCAGCAATGCCGGCCCCATTTGCTTTGGGCCGCACCCTGCCCCTTCCTGATGCCGCGAACCGCCGCTTTTCCCGAGTCGCAGCGTGCAAAACGCTCGTGTGCGCAGCGCCCCGGATCTGCGTTTCACCGCAAAAGCCGTGCAACTGAGCGGCAGGTCGAGCCGATCCGGCGACGAGCCGTTGCCGCGATTTGATTTCGGTAAGAACCGCCTCCTAAGGCCAAACTCATGTGGACGGGAATCCCCATGACCAGCCTGACGGCACGGACCCTGCGCAACGCGCTGATCGCGGGCGGGCTTGGCCTTGCCCCGCTAGCCGCATCGACTGCTGCGACCCCGTCCGATGGCGCGCTCCCGCTCGAAGCCAGCGCCGAGATTGCTGCCGCCACCGAAATGATGCCGCTCGTCGCCGCGCCTGTTGCTGCTCCGGCAGAAAGCCAGCCGGTCGAAATGGAAGCCGAAACCGGCACCGCGATCGGCAGCGGCAGCGCGTCCTATTACGCCAGCAAGTTCCACGGTCGCCGCACCGCCAGCGGCGAAGCCTTCGACAATGGCGCGATGACCGCCGCACACCGTTCCCTGCCCTTCGGCAGCCTCGTGCGCGTCACCAACCCCGCCAATGGCCGCAGCGTCGTGGTGCGCATCAATGACCGCGGCCCCTTCAGCCGCGGCCGGTTGATCGACGTCAGCCGCGCAGCCGCCGAGGAACTCGGCATCGTCGCGCGCGGCCACGGCACGGTCGAGCTCGCACTGCTCGAAAGCTAGAGCCTTTCTGGCGCCCCGTGTCAGGGGTTGTCGGAATAGGTCATCCCCAGCGCCGAGGTATCTCCGCTGACCTTCAGCTTGAGCCGCGCCATGCGCATGGCCGAGGTGTTGCGCAGCAGCGCCATCTCGCCCGAGGCAAACTTCGCATTGACCTCGCCGCCCGGTGCCACGGTGCCGCGCACCTGCGCCGCGCTGCTGCCTTCGGCCCGCCCGAGCACCTCGACCGCAACCGGCCCGGTATTGCGACCGGTGACAGCAAAAGCGCCTTCCTGTCCGCCGCCCAGTTCAAAGGTCTTGCCCGCCCCGATCTGCAAGTCGGAATTGATCGTCCCGCCCATGACAGGCGCGGCGAAGCCTAGGGCCAGCGCGCCCAGCCCTGCCAGCAGCGGCAAGCCCGAACGGCGCGAAAAGGTGAGAGCTCGGTGCATGGGGAAGCGTCCTTGTGTCTGTCCCGTCGCTTCGAGCTACGCCCCGACGAAATGGAAGGATGCATCCCCTCTTGCACCCTGCCACGCCGTAGCTAGGACAACCACGCTGGCAGCGCGGGGGCGCGCTAGGGCCAGGCCGGCGCACAGGGGACCATCGCCATCACACTCGCACTGATCCTGCTCTACGTCTTCGGTCAGGTGCTGCTTGCCGCCTGGGCAGGACGCGGAGCGAAATCCGATGCCGACTATCTCGTCGCGGGCCGCTCGCTCGGGCCCTTTGCCGTCGGGATGAGCCTGTTTGCGACATGGTTCGCCTCCGAAAGCCTGATCGCCACCTCCTCCGAAGTGGCCAGCAGCGGCCTTGCCGGCGCGCGCACCGAGCCCTTTGCCTATGCCCTCGGCATCCTCGCCATCGCGCTGTTCTTTGCCTATCGGCTGCGCAGCGGCGGCTACATCACCATCGCCGATTTCCTGCGCGCCCGCTTCGGCGAGGGGACCGAGGTGCTCGCTGCGGGTGTGATCGCAATCAGCGCCACCACCTGGTCGGCCGCCCAGCTCTTTGCCTTTGCCACCATCATCGACACCGCCTCGGCGCTCGATTTCACCACCGCGCTGGTGGGCGCAACCTTGCTGGTGATGACCTACACGATGTTCGGCGGCCTCGCGGGCGATGTGGTGACAGACATGATTCAGGGCCTGATGATCGTCGCCGCCATGGCGATCCTCGGCTGGCTGATGATCGACGCCCATGGCGGGATCACCGCAGCCGTGGCGAGTGTCCCGCGCGAGGCCTGGACTTTCTCCCTGCCGGGCGAAAGCTGGGTTGCCTGGGCCGAGCTGTGGCTGGTGCCGATAGCCGGGACGATGGTGAGCCAGGAGGCACTGTCGCGCACGCTGGCCGCCCGCTCGCCCGAGGTCGCGCGCAAGGGCGCGCTGACAGGGGCGGCGATCTATCTCGTGGTCGGCCTCGTTCCAGTGAGCTTCGGGCTGTTCGGCCCCTCGCTCGCGCCGATGCTCGGGGTCGATCTGCCCACCGACGAGACCTTCCTGCCCACTCTGGCCGAGGCGCTGTTTCCGGCATGGCTGCACATCGTCTTCACCGGCGCGCTGCTCTCTGCGATCCTGTCCTCGGTCGATTCCGCCCTGCTCGCGGTCTCGGCCGTGGCGACCGAGAGCGGGTATCGCCGCTTCAACCCCGCCGCCTCCCCGCGCACCATGCTCCACGCCGCCCGCGGGGCGACACTGGTGGCGGGCGTGATCGCCGCGCTGGTGGCGGCTTCGGGCGAGTCCTTGCGCGATCTGGTGCTCGATGCCGGCGCCGTCGCGGCGGTGCTCGCGGTGCCGATCATCATGGGGCTGGCCGGGCGCGGAGCGGGAACGCGCGCAGGCATGGCCGCGATCATCGTCCAGGCGACATTGCTGGTGGTGCTCGACTGGTGGCTGGGGATCGAGGGCGCCTTCCTGTGGATGATCGCCGCCGGGTTCGCGAGCTTTGCCGCCGTCACCCTCGCCGCCCGCCGCAGGCCCGAAACCCCCGCCACCCCCGCCTGAATTTTTTCGCATTTCCCGCAAAGGGTTGCCCCACCTTGGCCGGTTAAGAAATCGGCGCGGCCGCCTCGGGACTGCTCCGGATCGGAGACAATCCGGATTGCGGCACAGGCATGCGAGGCACACAACCTTGCTGCGCACACATGGTGCTGCGGGGGAGAGACAATGTTCTATCTGCACATTCCCAAGACCGGCGGGCAGACCCTTGCGCGCCGGATCGCCTCGGCCTTCCCGCCCGGCCGCGCGCATCTGCAGGCCGGACAATTCACCTACCCCGATGATTGCGAGCGCCTTGCCGTGTGCCTTTCCGGCCATGATTTCGTCGAAGCCCATGTCACCGGAGAGCTACTCGCGGCACGTCCCTTGCGCGATCTGCTGGTGACGGTGCGCGAGCCGGTGGCGCAGATCATCTCCAATTTCCGCCACATCCGGCGCGAGCCCGAGCGCCGCCTCAGCCGCGCCGCGCGCGAGCTCGATCCAGGCACCTTCCTCGATCATTTCGGCGACTTCTTCACCGATTTCCAGAGCCGCTACCTGCTCTCCGCCTTCATGCCGCTGGGGCTGGCGGAGGAGCGTGCCGGCTTCTGGCCGCTCGCCGCAAAGCACCTGCCCAAGGTGCTGGAACAGGTGCGCTGGCTCGTCCCGACGGACCGGATCGACGCCTTCGTCCCGCTGTGGGAGGCGGAGACCGGACGGCAGGCGGCAGAGCGCAGCTATGCCACCAATCACGCGCCCGATGACGGGGTGGATCTGCCCGCGCTGGAGGCCGCGATCCGCGCGCGGCCGGCGCTGTTTGCGCTCGACAATGTGCTCTACCAATATGCGCAAAGCCGCTTTGCCGCTTGGGCCGTACAGGTGCAGCAGCAGACCGCCCCGTGGGACTATCCCGCCAATGCCGCGCGGGTGTTCCATGCAGGCGGCGGCGGAGTGTGGCTGCGGCGCGGGTGGTATCCGTCCGAGGCAACCTGCCACGGCGCGGGCAACTGGGCCGGGCCGGCACGGCGCAGCGACATCTCCCTGCGGCGCGGCGCGGGGCAGGAGGTGCTGGCCTTCGATGTCACCGTCATCAACGGCATCACCCATGACGGCATCACCGCCCATGATGCGCGCAGCTTTGCCCCCCTCCCCTTGCGGCACGAGGAAATCGCCCCCGATCTGCGGCGCTACCGGATCGACATTTCCGCCCTGCCAGACGTGTGCGAGATCGCGCTGATGGTCCCCGATTGCTATGCCGCGATCAATGTCTTCCCTGCTGGCGAGAGCGGTGATCTGGAGCGGCGCAGCTTCCTTGCCACGGGCTGGCAACTGGCCCCGGCGGAGAGCCCGAAAGCGCGCAAGACCATCCCTGCCGAAGCGGCGAGCGAAGCCCCTCCCCCGATCGAACCCGCAGCCGAAGCAATCCCCGCCGAATAGGGGGTCAAGGCAGGCTCAAGAGGGGGTCAAGTGCGTGCCAACTCGGGGTCAAGTTGGGGTCAAATCGGGGCTAGAGGGGGTCTAACGGGGGTCTGAAACGGGCTCTGGCGGGGATGTTTCATGTCTAGAGCGCTGTTTTCGCACAATTTTCAATGTTTCACGCTGGCGAGACAAGGCCAGATGCGCGCTCCGGAGCGTTTTTCGCGGGCCGCAGGCCTATCACGCAGCCACCCGCGTAGGAAACCGCCGCGCGGGGCTATCCCACCCAGTCTCGCACCTGCGCCGCCAGCCATTCCACCGCCTGAACCTCCCACATCCCGCCATAGACCACATACGCAGCAAGCAGCCCCGTCAACCCCAGCGCGGTGAGGAGCGCCTTGCGCTTGTCAGGCCCCGAGAGCGCCGCCTAGCTCACCCCCCTTGCGCAGCCGCGCAAGGAGCGGCGCGGCAAGGATCGCGAGGACATAGAGGAACGGCAGCAGTCCGATGACGCGCCACACCACATCGCCAAAGGCCAGCGAGAGCGCGAAGAGCACCAGCACCACCGGCACAATAAGCAAGGGCGCGAGGCGCAGGGTTGCGATCAGCGCATCGACATTGGTGCGGTGGTGGAGTTCTTCCAGCGGGAGGTTGCCCGAGGGATCGAGGTATGGGTCCTCGTGCTCCCACAGCGGCGCGTCGGGGGGTGGATCGGTGGGGGTCATGAGGGGGGGGTGGTTAGGTTAGGTTCGCCCGCGGTTTAGAGCGGTTTCCACACGATCTGATTCGTCAGGGATTCCCTTCGCGGCGCCGTTGTGATTCAGACTTCCTGCTGGTGGCAGGAGGCCAGCACGGATGGCACGAACGCTTTCACAGGATCTTCGGGACAGGGTCGTTGCAGCGATTGATGGCGGCCTGAGCTGCCACGCGGCGGCGGCGCGCTTTGGGGTCAGCGTGTCGAGCGCGATCCGCTGGCGGCGAAGAGCGCTTGAGCATGGCCGGGCCGTTGCCAAGCCGCGCGGCGGTGACCGGCATTCAGGCAAGATCGAAGCGCACGGCGGCTTCATTCGGGAGCTGATCGCCGAGCAAGGCGACATGACCCTGGTCGAGGTTCAGGCGCGGCTGATCGAGCGTGGGGCCCTGGTCGGTATCGGCACGGTGCATCGCTTCTTCGTGCGTCACGGGATCACGCGCAAAAAAAGACCGGCCACGCGATCGAGCAGGACCGTCCCGACGTCCTGAGGCAACGGCAGCATTGGTTCGACGGCCAGATCGATCTCGAACCCGAACGCCTCGTCTTCATCGACGAGACGTGGACCGCCACCAACATGACCCGCAGCCATGGCCGCTGCCCGAAGGGCGAGCGGCTGCGGATGGGCTTCCCGCACGGCCACCGCAAGACCACCACGCTGGTCGCGGGACTGCGAATGACCGGCATGGTCGCGCCGATGGTGCTGGACGGGCCGATCAACGGCGACTGGTTCGAAGCCTATGTGGCGCAGGTTGTGGTGCCCGAGTTGCAACCCGGTGACGTGGTCATCATGGACAACCTCTCGAGCCACAAACGGGCGGCAGTGAAGGAAAGGATCGAAGCGGCCGGTGCAACGCTGCGCTTCCTCCCGCCATACAGCCCGGACTTCAACCCTATCGAGAAGGCATTCTCCCGGCTCAAAGCCATGCTCCGCAAGGCGGGTGAGCGAACCGTCAGCGGGTTGTGGGACTTGATCGGCCGGCTCGTCGACATCTTCCAGCCTGCCGAATGCGCCAATTACTTCAAATCTTGCGGATATGAGCCGGAATGAATGGAAACCGCTCTAGATGTGCAAAATGTGTAGGCGTTTATACAGCTGGACACCTCGAAGAACCCGCTGTTTCCGGCCTGATGGGCGCGTGAAGGGTCTGATCGCGTTCTTTGGCGGGCAAAGGCTGGCCTTTTTGGGCTTATTTCCTTGGTTTTCGGGGTCGGAGCGCAGCTCAGCACCCCGTTTTCTCGCTATGCGGGCGCACTTCGCCCCTCGAGCCAGGCCAGGCGCTGGAAGTTGTAGGCGAGGTTGGCCATGCCGATCTTGATGCGCGCGCGGGCGATGCCGATGGTGCGGATAAACAGCCCCATGCGGTGCTTCTGACCGGCGAAGACGTGCTCAACAGCCGAACGAACAGCGGAGCGCCTGGCATTGGCTCTGGCGATGTGCTCGGGCAGCGGCCGGCTCGGCATGCGCTTCTGATGGATGTTGCTCTTGAACATGCCCCTCTCGAGGAACGCCTCGTTCTTCTTCGAGCGATAGGCGGTGTCAGCCCATACGCCCGAGCCGGTATTTTGCTTGCTGATGAGCTCGGGCAGCCGCGCCCCGTCATGGGCATTGGCCGCGCTGGCATCCCAGGTGCGGATCAGCCCATGAGCCCGGTCGATCCCGATATGGTTCTTGTAGCCGAACATGGGGATGGCAAGATCGACCGGCTTGAAGCCCTTGGGGTCACCGCCCTCCTTCACCTTGGCCTTGGAGTATTTGACCGTCCAGCGCGCATCGCGATCCTTTTGCCGGATCTTGGCAGGCCTCTCCTTCCAGCGCTCCGGGATCTTGCCCTCCTTGATCGCCGCCTTCTCCTCGTCGGTATTGCGCTGCTTGGGAGCCGGCACCACGGTGGCATCGATGATCTGTCCGCCCATCGCCAAGTAGCCGCGATCGGTCAGCGCTGCATCGAAGCGCGCGAAGAGCTTGTCGATCGCCTTCGCCTGCACGAGCCGCTCGCGGAACAACCATACCGTAGTGGCATCAGGCACCCTGCCGTCGAGCCCCAGCCCGAGGAACCGCTGGAACGACAGCCGGTCCTTGATCTGGAACTCGGTGGCCTCATCCGAGAGCGAGTACAGCGCCTGCAGCACCAGGATCTTGAACATCATCACGGGGTCGAACGGCGGCCGGCCACCTTTGCTTCCGGCACTCCGCCGGAGCGCCACAATCAATGGCCCTCGGAACATCTCGAAATCGACCACCGCCCCCAACCGCTCAAGCGGATCACCCGCCGCGCCCAGCGCCGCATACCGGTCCGACAGATCAAAGAAACCAGGCTGACTAACCATCATCGCCTCCGCTCGATACGGGGGCCATTGAATCAAATCAGCCCATCAAATGCGAGGGTTTTTCGAGGCGTCCAGCTCAATCCAAAAGCCATCGCCGCTCCAAAACCCGATCCCCCTACAAAATTTCGCGCACCTTCAAATCTGTCCGCCACTCTTTCAATGTGCTGACCTGTGTCGGAGAAATCTGAAATTGTCCCAATTCGCAGTTCACCGGAATCCATGAATTTCTCGGCGTACTCTGCTTTCATATACTTATAATGCGGGAAACTTACTCCGCTGAGCTCTGCGAAGCGAGTTGCCGAATGCAAAGGTGGTGGGCTCGGAACAACATGCTCTCTCAGCATTGTTCTCATTGCGGCAACTTTTTACTTTAGATCCATAGCCTCAATCCTCGCTTAGCGGATTGCCATCTTCAACGAGTACAATCCACTAGCCAACTAATCTCCTGCCTGCTGGCGACCCTTATCTTTTCAAAGGTCTGCTCGCCTTTGGGGAGCACGGGCAGTGGACACTAGCGCGCACGCTGAAGCAAGTTCAGCATGACGGGGCGGTAACTTCAGACTTCGGAGAAGTCGAACCCGCCCCAGCTACTGCGTCATCATGCCCGAATAGTGATTTCGATCTGGCTGGGATCGACCCCAAACCTCGTTGCCAGCCCCTCCTTCGCTTCCTGAATAGTCAAGGGTTCGACTTGCGGAATTTCCGGTTGAGGAGCATCGCCTGCGACATACACGAAGGTCACACGCTCATTCCTCAGGTCTAGATCGGCCGTCTTCCATCCTGCGAGCTGCCAGCCAAGGCTTTGCGATCGCATCTGGTTAGACCACCACGCTTGGTGTTCGCGGGCGCTCTGCGGGAGGGGGAACCTCAACACCCGTTCGATCTGCTCAAAGGTCGCAGTCCACCGCTTCGTGTCGAGCGAGGCGAGGTATTCTGTAAGCTTCGTATATTTCGACGACATATCAATTCTCCTTTCGTGGAATGATTCGATATTTACGCCAATATATATTGTATGTCAATGTATATATTGCAATGAGCGTGTGGTTCGCGAGCTGGATGCGAAAAAGTTCGGCATGACGGGGCTTCGGAGAAGCCAAGCCCGCCCCTCCACCATCCCGGATCAAGTCCGGGATGGTTCCCCTCCCCTGAAGGGGAGGATTACTTCGCCAACAAAGGCGCGAGGTATTGTCCGGTGAATGATCGTGGTTCTTCGACGACCTGTTCGGGTGTCCCAACGGCAACCACCTCCCCACCACGCACCCCGCCCTCAGGCCCGAGGTCGATAATCCAGTCCGCCGTCTTGATCACATCGAGATTGTGCTCGATCACCACCACGGAATTGCCGCCCTGGACCAGCCGGTGGAGCACCTCCAGCAGTTTCCTCACATCCTCGAAGTGGAGGCCGGTGGTCGGCTCGTCGAGGATGTAGAGCGTCTGTCCGGTGCTGCGGCGCGCGAGTTCTTTCGCGAGTTTCACGCGCTGCGCCTCGCCGCCGCTCAGGGTCGTCGCCTGCTGGCCCACCTTCACGTAGCCGAGGCCCACTTCGTTGAGCATCCGCATCTTCTCGCGTATCGGGGGGACGGCCTTGAAGAACTCCTCGGCGTCCTCGATCGTCATGTCGAGCACGTCGGCGATGGAATGGCCCTTGAACTTCACCTCGAGCGTCTCGCGGTTGTAGCGCTTGCCGTGGCACTCCTCGCAGGTGACGTAGACGTCGGGGAGGAAGTGCATCTCGATCTTGATGAGGCCGTCGCCCTGGCACTTCTCGCAGCGCCCGCCCTTGACGTTGAAGGAGAAGCGGCCGGGCTTGTAACCGCGCGCGAGGCTTTCGGGGAGCCCTGCGAACCAGTCGCGGATCTGGGTGAAGGCGCCGGTATAGGTGGCGGGGTTGGAGCGCGGGGTGCGGCCGATGGGCGACTGGTCGATCTCGATCACCTTGTCGCAGTGGTGGAGGCCGGTGATCTCGTCATGCGCGCCCGCGATCACCCGCGCGCCGTTGAGCACGCGGGATGCGCCGGCCTGAAGCGTGTCGATGGTGAGCGAGGATTTGCCGCTGCCCGAGACGCCGGTGATGCAGGTGAAGGTGCCGAGCGGGATTTTGGCGGTGACGCCCTTGAGATTGTTGGCGCGCGCGTTCTTCACCTCGATAAAGTGCCCGTTGCCCTTGCGGCGCTTCTCCGGCACGTCGATCTTGCGCTTGCCGGTGAGGTAGTCCGCGGTGAGGCTGCCCTTGGCCTTGAGGATCTGCTTGAGCGTCCCCTCGGCCACCACCTGCCCGCCATGCACGCCCGCGCCCGGGCCGAGATCGACGATGTGATCGGCGGCGCGGATCGCGTCTTCATCATGCTCGACGACGATCACCGTGTTGCCGAGATCGCGCAGGCGCTTCAATGTCTCCAGCAACCGGTCATTGTCGCGCTGGTGGAGGCCGATGCTGGGCTCGTCGAGCACGTAGAGCACGCCTGACAGGCCCGAGCCGATCTGGCTGGCGAGGCGGATGCGCTGGCTCTCGCCCCCGGACAAGGTGCCGGAGGTGCGATCGAGGTTGAGGTAGTCGAGCCCGACATTGTCGAGGAAGCCGAGGCGCTCGTTGATCTCCTTGAGGATGGCCTTGGCGATCTGCGACTGCTGGGGGGTGAGCTGCGCGTCGAGGGCGAGGAACCATGCCTTGGCATCGGCCACGCTCATCGCCACCGGGGTGGCGATGTCGCTGCCGGCGACCTTCACCGAGAGCGCCTTCTCGTTGAGGCGCTTGCCGCCGCAGGTCTCGCAGGGTTGCGCGGTCTGGTACTTGGCCAGCTCCTCCTGCATCCACGCGCTTTCGGTCTGCATCAAGCGGCGATTGAGGTTGCCGATGACGCCTTCGAAGGCCTTGTTGACGGTGTATTCGCGGCGGCCATCCTTGAAGGTCAGCGGCACCGGCAGCCCGCCCGTGCCATGGAGGATGATGAGCTTCTGGTCGGGGGCGAGGTCCTTCCACGGGGTGGTGAGGTCAAAACCGTATGCCTTGGCGAGGCTCGCGAGCACCTGCATGTAATAGGGCGACGGCGGGTTGGACTTGGCCCAGGGCACGACCGCGCCCTGCTTGAGCGTGAGCGCCTCGTTGGGGACGACCAGCTGCGGATCGAACAGCATCTTCTCGCCGATCCCGTCACACGCCGGACACGCGCCTTGCGGGGCGTTGAAGGAGAAAAGGCGCGGCTCGATCTCCTCGATGGTGAAGCCGGAGACCGGACAGGCGAACTTCTCGGAAAAGACGATGCGGTTGGCGGGCAGGCCTGCGCCCTTCATTGCGCCGCCTTGCGCCTCGCTCTCGCGCCCCGGCACCACGCCATCGGCGAGATCGACATAGGCGAGCCCCTCGGCCAGTTTCAGCGCGGTCTCGAAGCTTTCAGCGAGCCGCGTCTGCAAGCCGTCCTTCACCGCGATCCGGTCAACCACCACTTCGATGTCGTGCTTGAACTTCTTGTCGAGCGCGGGGGCCTCCTCGATCGGGTAGATCTCCCCGTCGATCCGCACGCGGGTGAAGCCCTGCCGCTGCCATTCGGCGATTTCCTTGCGATATTCGCCCTTGCGCCCGCGCACCACGGGGGCGAGCAGATAGGCGCGCGTGCCCTCGGGCAGGGCCATCACGCGGTCGACCATCTGGCTGACGGTCTGGGCAGAGATCGGCTCGCCTGTGGCAGGCGAATAAGGCGTGCCGACCCGCGCCCAGAGCAGGCGCATGTAGTCGTAGATCTCGGTCACCGTCGCCACGGTGGAGCGCGGGTTGCGGCTGGTGGTCTTCTGCTCGATCGAGATCGCGGGCGAGAGGCCGTCGATATGCTCGACATCGGGCTTCTGCATCATCTCGAGGAACTGGCGCGCATAGGCGCTCAGCGATTCCACGTAACGGCGCTGGCCCTCGGCATAGATCGTGTCGAAGGCGAGGCTCGACTTGCCGCTGCCCGACAGGCCCGTGACCACGATCAGCGCATCGCGCGGAAGATCGATATCAATGCCCTTGAGATTATGCTCGCGCGCACCGCGCACGCTGATTTGGGTAAGGCTCATGGGCGTGACGTGTTCCGCAAATGTTCGCTGATGTAAAGGGCGCTGCTACGGGTTTATCCGCAGGCCACCGCAGATAGGATGCAGCAGCATTATGGCAACGGGCGAAGGGCGCGGAGGTTTCTGCGAAATTACGGCTTTCCCCGCAGCTGTGTGCAAGTGCACCATGCCGCCCCGCCTGTCTGCTTGTGCGAAGGGAAGGCCGATAATTTCTGCTACATTTTCAGTGCGATGGTGAAAATCTATGCCGCCCTACAGAAAATCTGAAGTCGTCAGCATGGGCGTTTTGCGGCATCAGGGTGGCCTTGCTGCCGCATGTGGCCGGGTCCCCTTGAGGGTCGCAACCTGGCTGTTGGTTGCCAACAGCAAAGCGCCGGAACGTGTGCGCGCCGGGGGTCACTGTCCCGACCTCGGGAGGTGAACCGTTCCGGATGCAGTGCTGATGGCTTGAGGGGCCGGGATGCCTGCGGGCTGCCCTGCCCCTCAACCTGACTCCCTAGTCCGAAACCGTCAGCGCCCGCGCCCCCGGCTCGCCCAGCCACCGCGCCTTGACGCCCCACACCTGTTCGATCACCTCCGCCCCCAGCGCCGCTGCGGGCGTGCCATCGGCGACCAGCCGGCCTTCGTGGAGCACCAGCACGCGGTCCGCATGGTTCATCGCCAGCGCCAGATCGTGGAGCACCACCACCACGCCCTGCCCTGCCGCCGCGCAGGATTTGAGGTGGGCGATCAGGCCGAGCTGATGCGCCAGATCGAGCGCGGCGAGCGGCTCGTCGGCGAGGATCCATTGCGGGGTTCCGGCCAGCACCCGCGCCAGCAGCACCCGCGCCCGTTCCCCGCCGGACAGGTGGCTCGCGGGGCGGTTTGCGAGCGGCTCCAGCCCCAGCGCGGTGATCGCCGCCGCAACCGCATCGGCCCCGTCATCGCCCCAAGGCAGGCGGCCCAGCGCGACGAGATTGCGGACCGCAACATCCCACGCAATCTCGGGGGTCTGCGGAAGATAGCCGATGCTGCGCGCCCGTTTGCGCGGCGGCAGCTCGGCAAGGCTCTGCCCATCCAGCATCACCCGTCCTTCCGCGGGCTCCAGCAATCCGGCAAGGCCCATCAGCAGGCTCGATTTGCCCGCACCATTGGGGCCGAGGATCGCGGTGATCGTGCCGGGCGCGAGGCTGGCGGACAGCCCCTCGACCACCCGCTTGCCACCGCGCATCAGGGCAAGGTTCTCGGCCGCCAGCATCACGCCTCTCCCCGCCGCATCCGCACCAGCAGCCAGCCGAAGAAGGGCGCGCCGATCAGCGACAGCGCGATGCCGAGCCTGAGTTCCGTCACCAGCGGCAGGATCCGCACCACGCTGTCGGCCGCCAGCACAAGGCACGCGCCCGCGAGCGCGCTCGGGACGATCAGGCTGGAGGGCAGACGATCCGTGAGGGGCCGCACCAGATGGGGGACGATCAGGCCGACAAAGCCGATGATCCCCGCCACCGCCACGCCCGCGCCCACAGTCAGGCCGACGCCCGCCACCAGCAGCACCAGCAGGCGGCGCGGATCGAGACCCATCGAGCGGGCCGCCTCCTCGCCCAGCGTCAGCGCATCGAGGCTGCGACCCGCCACCAGCAGCACGGCGAGCCCGCCCGCCACCAGCGGCGCGGCAATCGCGACCTCGTGCCACGATCGGTCGGTCAGCGCGCCGTTCAGCCACATGACGATTTCCGATAGGGCAAAGGGATTGGGCGCGAACGTGATGGCGAGCGCGGTGAGCGCGCCGGCAAGGCTCGCCAGCATCAGGCCCGCCAGCGTGAAGAGCGCAATCCCCCCGCCCGCGCCTGACTCGGTGCGCCCGGCGATCAGCGCCAGCCCCGCCATCCCCGCCCCCGCGCCGGTGAGCGCCAGCAGCGGCAGGCCCCACGGCGCGAGGGATGCGGGGAGCAGCGGCGTGATCCAGAAGCTCGCCACCGCACCCAAGGCCGCCATCGGCGCAATGCCGAACAGGCCCGGGTCGGCCAGCGGATTGCGCAAGTAGCCCTGCATCGCCGCCCCGGCCGCGCCCAGCCCCGCGCCGATCGCCAGCGCCAGCACCGCGCGCGGCAAGCGCAGCTCCATCAGGATCAGCACGGCATCGGGCGTGCCGTCGCCCAGCGGCGGGATCCACACGCGCCCCGCCAGCAGCGACAGCGGCAGCAGCACCGCCAGCAGACCGGCGAAGACAAGGCTCGCGCGGTTCATGGCATGCGCTCCACCTCTTGGCGGATTTCGCGCAGGCGGTCGCGGGCCTTGGGGATGGTCGGCCCGCCGCAATAGAGCAGTGCGGGGTCAAACTCCGCGATCAGCATCCGCTTCCACGCGCCCTTCAGCAGCGGATGGCGCTGGCCCTGGGAATCCCCCGCCACCAGCAGCACAGCGGGGCGATGCTTGATGACCCATTCGAGGCTGACGCGGTCGGCCTGCCCCAGCCCGTTGGCGGCTGCGTGGCTGGAGAAGCCTTCCTGCCCGAGCAATTCGGCAATCAGGGTCGCCTCGCCTGCGACGATCTCGCCCGGCTGCCACAGGAGCGCGCTGACGGGCCGGAGGGTGTTTTGCGGGCGCTGACCGATGCGTGTAGCGAGCGCTTCACCCGCGGCCGCATGGCCGGTGAGGCGCGCCACTTCGCGCACCTGCGCCGCGCTCTCGGCAATGCTGGTGGGGCTGCCGAAGGTGGCGACGGTGAGGCCTGCGCGGGTGAGCGCAGACTTGGTCGGCTGCGGCAGATAGACCGAGGCGAGGACGAGATCGGGCTGCAAGGCGATCACCTCCTCCGCCGTGCCGCTGGTGACGCCGTAGCGCGCGGCGACTTCCTGCGGGATCGAGCTCGATCCGGGATCGCGGCTGTAATGCGAAAGCGCGCGCACTTGCTCGGGCCCGGCTAGTTCCACCAGGATCGCATCGAGGCAGGGGTTGAGGCTGACGATGGTGGGGTGCTTTGCCGGAACGCCATCGGCAGCAGCGGGCGCGCAGGCGGCAGCGAGCAGCGCCGCGCCCAGCCCCAGCCAGCCGCGCGCGCAGTGCCATTTCGTGCTGGTCCGATCCCGCTCCATCTGCCCCGCCAGCGATAGGGCGGGCGGTGCCCCCACGCAAGGTGTGCCCCCGGTTTGACATCTATCTGCCCGCCTGTCCGGTTTCGGGACGCGAGGCAAGCCAGCGCTCGCGGGCGGGTTTCGCGCGCGCTAGGGCAGGCCTCAGATTATGGCCCGCGCCCGCAAACCCAACGCGATCTTCGCCTCGCTTTCCGCCGCTTTCGGTGCGGGTAGCGTGTGGCGCAAGCGGCTGGCGGTGCTGGCCGCCGCGATTGCCGTCCCCGCGCTGGCCGCCCCCGGCAATCTTCTGGCCCTGCCCGGCCCCGCGATCGAGCCGAGCGCCGCGCTCGCCACCCGTCAGGCCGCCGAAGCCGCCCTGCCTTTCGAGCGCCCCGGCATGAGCTTTCCCGGCTCGGCCTATTTCTACATGGCCGATCCCGCCGGCACCGCGCTGGTCGCCCTGCCGACCGACGATCCGCTGCGAATGGGCGCGGAAGACGGGCGCGAGCTGGGCGCGCTGATCGATGTCGGCGCTCCGGCCAAGCCGTTCTTTGCCGCCGGCGTCGGCCTCAGCCATGCCCGCGCGCAGGAATGTCTGGCGCAGGCCGTGTGGTACGAGGCCGCCAGCGAGAGCGAGGCCGGCCAGCGCGCCGTCGCGCAGGTGGTGCTTAACCGCGTGGCGCATCCCTCGTGGCCGTCGAGCGTGTGCGGGGTCGTCTATCAGGGCTCGGAGCGCAAGACCGGCTGCCAGTTCACCTTCACCTGCGACGGCAG
The DNA here is from genome assembly GCF_035194505.1 of Erythrobacter sp. NCBI lineage: Bacteria > Pseudomonadati > Pseudomonadota > Alphaproteobacteria > Sphingomonadales > Erythrobacteraceae > Erythrobacter > Erythrobacter sp. Next base: position 883,804 of record NZ_CP136573.1, read on the forward strand.
CCTTGCCCGCCGCCCGGGCGGCGCAAGCTGGGCGCGGGCGCAGCGCATCGCGGCGGAAGCGCTCTCGGGCAGCGTCTATGCGCCCGTCGGCCTTGCGACCCATTACCACACGCTCTGGGTCAATCCCTATTGGGCGGGCACGCTCGACCATCTCGGCACGATCGGCGCGCACCGCTTTTACCGGCTGCGCGGCAATGCGGGCGAGAAGAGCGCCTTCAATTCGGCCTATGCCGGGCTGGAAAGCGGCCCGCTGGCGCGGGTGACAAGCGCGGCAGCGAGCCTGCCGGATGCGGGCGCGGCCCGTCCGGCGATCAGCTATGATATTGCTCCGGCGCAGGCTGGAACGCCGGCTGCGCCTGTGGCACCCGCCGGCGCCGCTTCCGGCACGCCCGCCTATAGCGGCACGGGCGCGGTGAAGGCGGAATATGCGCGTGCTGGCCAGTGGAAGGCGCGTCCGGCCGATACCGCCGCCGCCCCTGCTGCGGCCGCCCCCGGACAGTAATCTCCGCCTCTCCTTGCCCGTATGACAGGGTTAAGACCGCCGAAACCCTGTTTCGGCACCAAGGCTTCAGGCGCTTGCCGTTAGGGCGGTTCATCCGAACCCCGCTAACAGGACGCACGCCCCCTATGTCGATCCGCCTCGCCCCCGCCTTCGATCCCGCCCGCACCGCCGGTCGCCATGCGGCAGGGCGCGGGCTGGTGACGCGCGTGCGGGTGCTGGCGGCCAATGATGATGGCGCTGAGGATGAGGCCCCGGTTCCCGGTGCCTTCGATCCGGTGCTGGTCGAGGCACTGCGCCACTTTGCGCGCCACGGGCTCGATGCACCGCGCGTCGCCCATGCCGAGGCGGTTCATGCCGCTGGCGAAGGCAATGATCCGGCCACGGAGCGCTGGATCGCGATCACCGGAATGTTCGACCGCCGCCTTGCCGCAGCGGCAAAGCGCGATCTGATCCCGGCGTGACAGGCCTCACGCCGCTTACGCGCTTTCCCTGATGCCTTGGGTGCAGCAGCTTAATGCAACTGCGAACTGTTTGCAAAGATAGTTGGCCAAAGCGGGTTTTTGATGGTTGCAATCGGCCTTTGAGCGGCCTACCGCCCGTCTCGTAACGGGTGCCCGGTCGCTTGGGACGGGGGCTGGCACCGGCGTCACGCTCTCGCATGCGCCTCAACAACTTCGTCCCGATGGATCAGGGAAGGAAGTCCTCAATCATGGCCCGCAAGAAGATCGCCCTCGTCGGCGCCGGGAATATCGGCGGCACCCTCGCTCACCTCGCCGCCACCAAAGGCCTTGGCGATGTGGTTCTGTTCGACGTGGTCGAAGGCGTGCCGCAGGGCAAGGCGCTGGACCTGTCACAGTGCGGCCCGGTCGAAGGCTTCGATGCCAGCATCAAGGGTTCGAATGACTATGCCGACATCGCCGGCGCTGACGTTGTCATCGTCACCGCAGGCGTCGCGCGTAAGCCCGGCATGAGCCGCGATGACCTGCTCGGCATCAACCTCAAGGTGATGAAGGCTGTGGGCGAAGGCATTGCTGCCAACTGCCCCGATGCCTTCGTGATCTGCATCACCAACCCGCTCGACGCGATGGTCTGGGCGCTGCGCGAGTTTTCTGGCCTGCCCGCCAACAAGGTCGTCGGCATGGCCGGCGTGCTGGACTCGGCGCGCTTTGCCACCTTCCTCGCGTGGGAATTCGGTGTGAGCGTGAAGGACGTGAACGCCTTCGTGCTCGGCGGCCACGGCGACACCATGGTGCCGGTGCTGTCCTACTCGACCATCAACGGCATTCCGGTCGCCGACATGGCCAAAATCAAGGGCATCTCGGAAGAGCGCCTGGGCGAGATCGTCAAGCGCACGCGTTCGGGCGGCGGCGAGATCGTCGCGCTGCTCGGCACCGGCTCGGCCTATTACGCCCCCGCCACCAGCGCGATCGCGATGGCCGAAGCCTATCTCTATGACCAGAAGCGCATCCTGCCCTGCGCGGTGCAGGTTGACGGCCAGTACGGCGTCGACGGGCTCTACGTGGGCGTCCCCGTAGTGATCGGCGCAGGCGGCGCAGAGGAAGTGATCGAGATCAGCCTCACCGACGAGGAAAAGGCCAACCTCGGCGTCAGCGTCGATGCGGTCAAGGAACTGCTTGAAGCGTGCAAGGCGCTGGATGGCAGCCTTGCGTGAAGACGGTCAGCAAGATCGGCGTTGCGGCAATGGTGATCGGCCCGATCATCGCCTCGGTGCCGTTCGTGCTGCCTTGCGAAGCTCTGAATAGTGGTGGCTGCGGAGACGGACAGGCACTGCTGATCTACCCCTTCCTGGGCCTGTCGGCAGCGGGTTTGGGTTTCCTGCTGTTACTCGGAACCCTGATCGCCCGACTGGTCAAACCTACGAACCCAGAAATCCAAGACGAAAAGGTCAATTCCTGATGTCCATCCTCGTAAACAAAGACACCAAGGTCATCACCCAGGGGATGACCGGCAACACCGGCACCTTCCACACCCAGGCCGCGCTCGATTACGGGACGCAGATGGTCGGCGGCGTGACCCCCGGCAAGGGCGGCACCACCCATATCGGCCTGCCGCAGTTCGACACCGTGCGCGAAGCCAAGGCTGCGACCGGCGCGACCGCTTCGTGCATCTACGTCCCGCCGCCGTTCGCCGCTGACGCGATCTGCGAAGCGATCGATGCCGAGATCGAGCTGATCATCTGCATCACCGAAGGCATTCCGGTGCTCGACATGGTCCGCGCCAAGCGCGCGCTTCAGGGCTCCAAGTCGCGCCTCATCGGCCCCAACTGCCCCGGTGTGCTGACCCCGAACGAGTGCAAGATCGGCATCATGCCGGCCAACATCTTCAAGAAGGGCTCTGTCGGCATCGTCTCGCGCTCGGGCACGCTCACCTATGAAGCCGTGCACCAGACCACCATGGCAGGCCTCGGCCAGACCACCGCGGTCGGCATCGGCGGCGATCCGGTCAACGGCACCAACTTCATCGACGTGCTCGACCTGTTCCTCGACGATCCGGAAACCGAAAGCATCATCATGATCGGCGAAATCGGCGGTTCGGCTGAAGAAGAAGCCGCCGCCTTCATCAAGGCCGAGCGCGCCAAGGGCCGTTCGAAGCCGATGGTCGGCTTCATCGCCGGGCGCACCGCGCCTCCGGGCCGCCGCATGGGCCACGCTGGCGCCATCGTCAGCGGTGGTCAGGGCGGCGCCGAGGACAAGATCGCGGCGATGGAAGATGCGGGCATCCGCGTCAGCCCCTCGCCCTCGCTGCTCGGCGAAACGCTGGCCGCGATGCTGAAAGAGAACGCCTGATCTGACGACTAACGGCCCCTCGCACGCGTGACGCGAGGGGCCATGAATTCCCCCTTTCTCCTCCCCAGGAGTCCCGACATGGGCAACGAACAGCAGAACTTCATCCCGGCCTTCAGCGATCAGGAAGGCCCGCAGCCCGGCCCTTCGTGGGCGAAGCGCGGCTGGCTCGATACGCTGGCGGACAGCGGCGCGGATCTCACCGCGGCGATGGACCCGACCGAGATGAAGATCGCGCTCGCCAAGGCGGCCAAGGATGCCGGCAAGGCGGCTGATCCGCAGGCTATCGAAAAGGCGGCCAAGCTCTCGATCGCGGCGATGACGCTGGTGCGGCTCTACCGTGTGCGCGGCCACATGGCGGCGGACCTCGATCCGCTCGGCCTCAGCAACCGCGAAGGCCCGGCTGATCTCACGCTCGAATGGCACGGCCTTGCGGGCAAGGAGAACGAGGACGTCTATGTCGGCGGCGTGCTGGGCATGGAGTGGACCACGGTCGGCAAGCTCCACCAACGCCTGCGCGAAGTGTACTGCGGCAAGGTCGGCCTTGAATACATGCACATCGCCGACACCGAGGAACGCCGCTTCCTGCAGGACAAGTTCGAAAAGCCCGGCGAGACGATCCAGTTCACCCCCGAAGGCAAGAAGGCGATCCTCGCCGCCGTGCTGCGCGGGGAAGGCTACGAGGAATTCCTCGCCAAGAAATATGTCGGCACCAAGCGCTTCGGCCTTGATGGCGGCGAATCCATGATCCCGGCGCTGGAAGCCGTGATCAAGCACGGCGGCAGCGCGGGCGTGCGCGAGATCATCTACGGCATGGCCCACCGCGGCCGGTTGAACGTGCTCGCCAACGTGATGGCCAAGCCCTACCGCGTGATCTTCCACGAATTCTCCGGCGGCAGCGCCAGCCCCGATGATGTCGGCGGCTCGGGCGACGTGAAGTATCACCTCGGCACCTCGACCGACCGCGAGTTCGACGGGATTTCGGTGCACATGAGCCTCGTGCCCAACCCCTCGCACCTCGAAGCGGTGAACCCGGTGGTGCTCGGCAAGGTGCGCGCGCAGCAGGCGATCCGCGACGATCTGAAGAAGAAGGATCAGGTGCTCCCCGTCCTCATCCACGGCGATGCGGCCTTTGCGGGCCAGGGCGTCGTGTGGGAGAGCCTCTCGCTCTCGGGCGTGCCGGGTTACGACACCGGCGGCTGCGTCCACTTCATCATCAACAACCAGATCGGCTTCACCACTTCGCCGAAATTCGCGCGTTCCTCGCCCTATCCCTCGGATGTGGCCAAAGGCGTGATGGCGCCGATCCTGCATGTGAACGGCGATGATCCCGAAGCGGTGACCTTCGCCTGCAAGCTCGCGGTCGAATATCGCCAGACCTTCCACCGCGATGTCGTGATCGACATGTGGTGCTACCGCCGCTTTGGCCACAACGAGGGCGACGAGCCCAAGTTCACCCAGCCGCTGATGTACGACAAGATCCGCGCCCACCCCAAGGTCAGCGTCTCCTACGAAGCGCGGCTGGTGCGTGAGGGCGTGGTTCCGGCTGGCACGCGCGAGCAGATCGCCGCCGATTTCGTCGCTCTGCTGGAAGACGAGTTCGAGGCGGGCAAGAACTACAAGGCCAACGAGGCCGACTGGTTCGGCGGCCGCTGGAGCGGGCTCAACAAGCCGGCGGACCCGGAAACCGCGCGCCGCTCGGTCGAAACCGCGATCGAGCCCAAGACGCTGGATTCGCTCGGCCGCGTGCTGACCGAAGTCCCTGCCGATCTCGAAATCCACAAGACATTGGACCGCGTGCTCGCCGCCAAGCGCGAAATGTTCAGCTCGGGCGAAGGCTTCGACTGGGCGACCGCCGAGGCGCTGGCTTTCGGCAGCCTGGTGATGGAAGGCTACGGGGTGCGCCTCTCGGGGCAGGACTCCGGGCGCGGCACCTTCAGCCAGCGCCACGCCGTGTGGGTCGACCAGAAGAACGAGCGCAAATTCGTGCCGCTCTCCACGCTCCCGCATGGCAAGTTCGAAGTGCACGATTCCACCCTTTCGGAATATGGCGTGCTCGGCTTCGAATATGGTTTCGCCATGGCCGATCCGCGCAGCCTCGTGCTGTGGGAAGGCCAGTTCGGCGACTTCGCCAACGGTGCCCAGATCATGATCGACCAGTTCGTGGCGAGCGGCGAGAGCAAGTGGCTGCGCGCCAACGGCCTCGTGATGCTGCTGCCGCACGGCTATGAAGGCCAGGGCCCCGAGCACTCCTCGGCGCGCCTCGAGCGCTTCCTCCAGCTGTGCGCCGACGACAATATGTGCGTGTGCAACATCACCTCGCCGGCGAACTACTTCCACGTGCTGCGCCGCCAGATGCTGCGGAGCTTCCGCAAGCCGCTCGTCATCATGAGCCCCAAGTCGCTGCTGCGCCACCCGATGGCCAAGAGCGCCAAGGCCGATTTCCTCGGCGAAAAGCAGTTCCGCCGCATCCTCTCGGATACGAAGGACATTGCCGACGACAAGGTGCGCCGTCTGGTGCTGTGCTCGGGCAAGGTCGCCTATGACCTGATCGAAGCGCGCGATGCGGCGGGCAAGGAAGATGTCTCGATCGTCCGGATCGAGCAGCTCTTCCCCTTCCCCGGCGATCCGCTGGCGATCCGCCTCAAGCGCATGACAAACCTCAAGGAGGTGGTCTGGTGTCAGGAAGAGCCGCGCAACAATGGCGCGTGGTTCTTCGTGAACGAGCGGATCGAGGAATCGCTCACCGCAGCCGGCCACGCAGGCATGCGCCCGGTCTATGCCGGCCGTGATGCCGCCGCCTCCCCCGCGACCGGTCTCGCCAGCCGCCACAAGGCCCAGCAGGAAGCGCTCGTCGCTGCCGCGCTGGGGCTGTAACGGCCCGCCACACTTCACACGAGATTAAAGCAAGTTTCAGGAACCCATTAAAATGGCCACCGAAATCAAAGTCCCCGTCCTCGGCGAATCCGTTACCGAAGGCACCATCGCCGAATGGTTCAAGCAGCCGGGCGAAGCGGTCGCCGCGGACGAGCCGATCTGCAGCCTCGAAACCGACAAGGTCGCGGTTGACGTGCCCTCGCCGGTTGCAGGCATCATGTCCGAACATCGCGCCGCCGTGGGCGACACGGTGGAAGTGGGCGCGGTGATCGCGGTGATCGAAGCCGGCGCGACCGCTGCTGCGGCAGCCCCCGCCGTTGCCGCCGCCAAGGCCGAAGCCCCCGCCCCTGCGGCGACCGAGGAACTGCTCACCCCGGCCCAGACCATGTCGCCCGCCGTGCGCCGCGCGGTGCTCGAACACGGGGTTGATCCCTCGACCATCAAGGGCTCGGGCAAGGACGGCCGCCTGACCAAGGAAGACGTGCTCGCCGCCGCCGAAGCCAAGGCCAAGGGTCCGGCCACTCCCGCTCCCACCGCTGCCGCGCCCGCCGCAGCGCCTGCCCCCGTCGCCACTGGCGGCGCGCGCGGGAGCGAGCGCGTCAAGATGACCCGCATGCGCCAGACCATCGCCAAGCGTTTGAAGGCCGCGCAGGACAATGCGGCGATGCTGACGACCTTCAACGATGTCGACATGAGCGCCGTCATCGAAGCGCGCGACAAGTACAAGGACCTGTTCGCCAAGAAGCACGACATTCGCCTGGGCTTCATGGGCTTCTTCGCCAAGGCCGCCTGCCTTGCGCTGAAGGACGTGCCCGCGGTGAACGCCTATATCGACGGCGACGAGATCATCTATCACGACTATGTCGATATCTCGGTGGCTGTCAGCGCCCCCAACGGCCTCGTCGTCCCCGTGATCCGCGACGCCGACAAGAAGGGCTTTGCCCGGATCGAGCAGGACATTGCCGATTTCGGTGCCCGCGCCAAGGCCGGCACGCTGACCATGGAAGACATGACCGGCGGCACCTTCACCATCTCCAACGGCGGCGTGTTCGGCTCGCTGATGAGCACCCCGATCATCAACCCGCCGCAGAGCGCGGTGCTGGGCCTCCACCGCATCGAGGATCGCCCGGTCGTCCGTAACGGCCAGATCGTGATCCGCCCGATGATGTATCTCGCCCTCAGCTACGACCACCGCCTGATCGACGGGCGCGAGGCCGTGACCGCGCTCAAGATCATCAAGGAAGCGATCGAGGATCCCACCCGGATGCTGATCGACCTGTAAGGAACCGATGCGCCATGCTCGTCCGGTTGCGCACCAGCCTGCAGATTGCCCTCACAAAGGTGCGGGCTGTGTGGCTGCGCGGGATCTGGGGCATGGATATCGGCGCGGATGTGCGGATTTCGGGGAAGGCCTTTATCGATTTCACCCATCCGGCGGGCCTGCATATCGGCGATGCCACGATGATCGCTCCGGGCGCGCGCATCCTGACCCACGATTTCGTCGGCGGCTATCACCGCGATACACATATCGGGGCGCGCTGTTTTGTCGGGGCCAATGCGATCATCCTGCCGGGGGTGAGCATCGGGGACCAGTGCATCATTGCCGCGGGCGCGGTGGTGACAGAGGATGTTCCCAAGGGCTCGCTCGTCGCCGGAAATCCGGCCCGGATCATCCGCTCAGGGATAACCACCACGCGTCACGGACGCACACTCGCATCCACCTTCGAGGCCGTCCGCGCCGAGATTGCCCATCGCCAGAATGTTTAGCGTCACCACATAGACGCAGGAAGAAACAGGATCACCCCAATGGCTGACCATAATTACGATTACGACGTGCTGATCATCGGTGCCGGGCCCGGCGGCTATGTCGCGGCGATCCGTGCCGCGCAGCTTGGCCTCAAGACCGCTTGTGTGGAATCGCGCGAGACGCTGGGCGGCACCTGCCTCAATGTCGGCTGCATTCCCTCGAAGGCGCTGCTGCACGGCTCGGAACTGTTCGAGGAAGCCGCGGGCGGCCATTTCGCCACCTGGGGCATCACCGCTACCCCGACGCTCGACCTCGGCAAGATGATGGCCGAAAAGACCAAGGCCGTGGGCGAGCTGACGGGGGGAATCGAATTCCTGTTCAAGAAGAACAAGGTCACCTGGCTCAAGGGCCATGCCGCCTTCGAAGACGCGCACACCGTGAACGTCGCGGGCGAAAAGGTCACCGCCAAGGACATCGTCATCGCCACCGGCTCCAGCGTGACGCCGCTGCCGGGTGTTGCGGTCGACAACGCAGGCAAGCGCATCGTCGATTCCACCGGCGCTCTCGATCTTGAAGAAGTGCCCGAGCACCTCGTGGTGATCGGCGGCGGCGTGATCGGCCTCGAACTGGGCAGCGTGTGGCGGCGTCTCGGCGCCAAGGTCACCGTGGTGGAATTCCTCGACCAGCTGCTTCCCGGCATGGACGGCGAAGTGCGCAAGGAAGCGCAGAAGATCTTCAAGAAGCAGGGCATGGACATGATGCTCGGCCACAAGGTCACCGGCGCAAGCGTCAAGGGCAAGACCGTTACCCTCACCGTCGAACCGGCGGCGGGCGGCGAGGCCAAGACCGTCACCGCCAGCCACGTGCTGGTCGCGATCGGCCGGCGCGCCAACACCGATGGCCTCGCGCTCGACAAGGCGGGGCTTGCCGTCAACAATCGCGGGCAGATCGATATCGACCACGATTTCCGAACCAGTGTCCCCGGCATTTGGGCGATCGGCGACGTCGTGCCCGGCCCGATGCTCGCCCACAAGGCCGAGGATGAAGGCATTGCCGTGGCAGAGAACATCGCCGGCCTTACCGGCATCGTGAACCACGATGTGATCCCCAGCGTCGTCTACACCGCGCCGGAAATCGCGGGCGTGGGCATCACCGAGGAGCAAGCCAAGGAGAAGGGCCTCGCCGTCAAGGTCGGCAAGTTCCCGATGATGGCCAACTCCCGCGCCAAGGCCAACCGCGACACCGACGGCTTCGTCAAGGTGATCGCGGACGCCGCAACCGACCGCGTGGTGGGCGTGTGGATGATCAACTCGCTGGCTGGCACGATGATCGCCCAGGCCGCGCAGGCGATGGAATTCGGCGCGACCTCCGAGGATATCGCCTACACCTGCCACGCGCACCCGACCCACGCCGAAGCCTTCAAGGAAGCGGCGATGGCGGTAACGGGCAAGCCGATCCACATGTGATCGGGTGCGGGGCGTGGAGGGCGCAGGGGCAAGGCTGAGGAGCGGGTTCGCCTCGCTCCTGGCTCCGTTCCTGGCGACCGCCCTCGCCCTGCTGCCAGGCTGCAGCAAGGCGGCTGCCGATGCTTCTGCCGCTCCGCCGCGCGCCAGCGATCCGATCATCATCCCGCAGCAGGCATCGAGCATCGCGGTCGATCTCAAGGTCGATCTGGCCGATCTCGAAGCGACGCTCGAACGCGAGCTGCCGCGCGAATTGTGGCAGATCGATCAGCCCGAGAGCGAATGCGTGCCCTCGAAGACGGTCGATCTGGCGCTGTTCGAGGTCAAATCGCCGACCATCAAATGCCGGATTGTCGGCAGGGTGACGCGCGGGCGTCTGCGGCTGACAGGGCGCGGACAGGCCTTGAGCGTGACCCTGCCGGTGCGCGGCACGCTGGCGGCGCGCGATATCGCGGGCGTGCTCAAGGGCGAGACCGGCACCGGCGCGGCCGAGGCGGCGCTCTCGCTCAGGCTCGATCTCACCCCCGACTGGCGGCTCGCCGGCACCACCCGGCTCGATTACCGCTGGACCCGCGCGCCGGGGATCGACTTTCTCGGGCGGCGGATCACCTTTACCGACGAGGCTGACCGCGAGCTGCGCCCGGTCACGCGCGCAATCGAGCAGATCATCGCCCGCGAACTGGCGCGCCTGCCGGTCAAGAGCGCGGCGGCGGCAGGCTGGCGCGAGGCGCATCAGGTGTTCAATCTCAACCGCGAGAACCCGCCCGCTTGGGGCCGCCTCACCCCGCAGCGCTTCCGCTTTGGCGGCTATGATGTGACAGGCCGCAGCCTGACCCTGCGCTTGGGGCTCGATGCGCAGGCCGAAACCTTCCTTGGCGCAAAGCCCGATCCCGTCACCCCCGGCCCGCTCCCCGCGCTGGCCCGCCGCGCCAAGGACGCGCCCCAATCAGTCCTGCATATTCCGGTGGTAGCCGAATATGCCGTGCTCGAACCCGTGATCGCCAAGGCCCTCGCCAAGCGCGCCGCGCGGCCTTTCGCGATCAAGGATTACGGCACCGTCACCGCAAGCTTCGAGGATATCGAGGTCTATGGCACGAGCGACGGGCGCATCGCGGTCGGCGGGCGGTTTGCCGCGACCTCGGATCTGCCGCTGATCACCAGCGCCAGGGGGCAGATCTGGCTCACCGCCCAGCCCGTCAACACCGCCGGTTCGCGCGAAGTGCGGTTTGTGGATGTGAAGGTCAGCGGTGCGACCGATATCACCGGCGAGGCCTTCCTGTTTGCGCTCGCCAATTCGCCCGAGCTTCAGGACACGATCACCGGGGCGCTGGCACAGAATTTCGAGAACGATTTTGCCAAGCTGCGCGGCAAGATCGATCGCGCGCTGGCCGCCCGCAAAGGCCGGCTGACCGACTATGCGATCACCATCGAAGCGGTCGAAACCGGCGTCATCCGCGCCCATGGCGCAGGCCTCTACCTCCCCGTCGATGTCACCGCCCGCATCACCGCGAGCCTGCGCAAGCTGGATTGAGCCGGAAATCGCGGCAGGGGGCTTCCGGCAGCGCGCGGTGCAGGCTAGCATCGGCGCTGAGGGAAAGAGGGGAATAATCGCATGGCATATCCGCAGCTCACCAATGAGCCGGGCGCGCTCGCCACGGCGGCGGCGATCCGCGAAGGGCGGCTCAGCGTCGCCGAGGCGGTGGACGCGGCGATTGTGCGGCTCGAACATGACGACGCCAGCATCGATGCCCTCGCCGTCCCCAATTTCGAGGCCGCCTATGCCGAAGCCCGCGCGCTCGATGCCGCCGGGCCGCGCGAGGATCAGCCGCTGTTCGGCGTGCCGATGACGATCAAGGAAAGCTTCGACGTCGCCGGGCTTCCCACCACCTTCGGCCACCCGGAACACAAGGACAAGATTGCCCCGCGCGATGCGTTGCTGGTGCGGCGATTGAAGGCGGCGGGCGCGGTGATCATCGGCAAGACCAACGTGCCGGTCGATCTCACCGATTGGCAGAGCTTCAACCCGGTCTATGGCCGCACCATGAATCCGCATGATCCCGAGCGCTCGCCCGGCGGCTCCTCCGGCGGCAGCGCGGCGGCGGTGGCGAGCGGGATGGTGCCCTGCGACTATGGCACCGACATCGGCGGCTCGGTGCGCGTTCCGGCCCATTTCTGTGGGGTATGGGGCCACAAGACGACCTGGGGCCTCATCCCCAAACACGGGCATGAGAGCCCCGCCATCTCGCGGCGCGAGGGCTTCATCGCCGCTGCCGACGGGCCGCTCAGCATCGCCGGGCCGCTGGCGCGCAACGCCGCCGATCTTGCCGCGCTGACCATCGCCGGGGCCGAGGTGCCGCTGCGCCGCCGGGCCAAGCCGCTGAAGAATTGCCGCATCCTCGCGCTGACCGAGCTGCCCGGCGGGCCGCTGGACGATAGCGTGCGCGTGCCGACCGAGGCCGCCTATGCTGCATTGGAGCGCGCGGGCGTAAAGATCGACCACTCAAGCGACCTGCTCCCCGATCAGGCGCTCTATCACCGCAGCTACCTCAAGATGATGAACATCGTCATGTCGGGCGGCGCGCCTGCGCCCGATGGCAAGCGCGCGACCGCGACGGACTGGTTTGCGCTGATGAACACGCAGGCAGCTTGCATCGCCCAGTGGGAAGCCCTGTTCGAGACCTATGACTTCGTGCTCGTCCCACCTGCGCCGGTGCTGGCCGTGCCGCATGCCGACAAGGCAGTGTTCCGCGGGGCGCTCGCCATCAACGGCGAGGAGGTGCCGGGCGGCAGCGGGCTGGTCTATGCGGGGATCGCGACCTTCCCCAACCTGCCTGCGACGGTGCTTCCTATCGGCAGCGCGGACTATCTCGGCAGCCAGCTCCCCTGCGGGATGCAGGTGATCGGGCCGCGCTGGGCCGATCTCGATTGCATCGCAGCGGCAGAGAGCATCGGGAACATCTTGCACCGCTAGGTTCATTTCGTCATTGCGAGCCAACGGCGAAGCAATCCATCACCTGACCGGCCCGATTGTGCGGCGCTTCGTTCATGGATTGCCGCGTCACCCCCTGCGGGGTTCCTTGCAATGACGAGTAAGTGAAATGAAGCCCCTTCTCTCGATGCGAACCCTCGCCAAGTGGCACATCTGGCTCGGCTGGCTGGTCGGCGTTCCGATTGCCATGTGGCTCGCGACAGGGCTCTTCATGGTCGCCCGCCCGATCGAGCAGGTGCGCGGCGATCATCTGCGGCGCGAGGTTCCCGAGCAGCAGGCGCTGGCGATCCCCGGCAGCACACTGGCCGGTGCCGGGGCGAACCTCGAAGAGATGCACGTCACGATGCAGCAGGGCCGCGCCGTGGCGATCCTCACCGCATTGGACGGCAGCGTGCGGCGGGTCGATTTCGCCACCGGAGCGCCCCTGCCCCCGCTCGATGCCGCAGCGGCCCGCGCGCTGGTCGCCCGCGCAATCGTCGGCGGGGACAAGGTGGCGAAGGTCACGCAGTTTTCCGCCGAGAACGCCCCCTTCGATTTCCGCCGCCCGCTTGCCACCTGGCAGGTTGCGCTGGAGGACGGCACCAATGTCTATGTCGGGCGCGACACCGGCCGGATCGAGGCGGTGCGCACCCGCTGGTGGCGGGCCTTCGACCTCGCCTGGGGCCTGCACATCATGGACCTTTCCGAGCGCGAGGATACCAGCCACCCGGTGCTGATCATCTTCGCAGCCATCTCGCTGGTGGGCGCGCTGATCGGCTGCGTGCTGATGTTCCGCCGCCGCAAGGCACGGGTTACAGGCCGCGCGGCATGACGCCGATTGTCCTGACCCCGATCCTCGACCTGCTCGATCTGGCGGGCATCGCCCTTTTCGCGCTGTCGGGCGCGGTGCTGGCGGCGCGGCTCAGGCAGACCTTCGTCACCATGGCCTTCTTCGCGCTGGTGACAGGGGTCGGCGGCGGCACCATCCGCGATCTGCTGATCGATGCGCCGGTGTTCTGGATCGACGATCCCTGGGTTGCCGCCGTCTGCCTCGCCACCGCGCTGATCGCGTGGTTCACGCCCGTGCGCTGGTGGGAGGGCAAGGGCTTTGCCTATGCCGATGGCGCGGGGCTGGCCGCCTATGCCGTGCTCGGCAGCGCCAAGGCGCTGGCTTACGGCGTCCCGCCCGTCCCCGCCGCGCTGATGGGTGTGATCACCGGTTGCGTCGGCGGGATCATCCGCGATGTGGTCGCGGGCCGCCCCTCGATCATCATGAGCCCCGAGCTTTATGTCACCCCCGCCGCGCTGACTTCGGCGCTGACTGTTGCGGGCATGGTCGCGGCGCCCCATCTGGGGCTGGGCGAGGCTGCCGCATGGAGCCTCGCCTTCGCTTGCGGCTTTGCCCTGCGCACCGCCGCGATCCGCTGGGAATGGGGCCTGCCGAGCTATTCGGGCGAGGCCCGGACCAACTAGCCCCCGATATCGCCGCCGATGGTATCGGGGATCACCTCGCCCGGGATCGGGCCGCCGGGATAGGAAGGCGAGCGCCCGGAATTCTGCGCGGCATCCTGCGTAGCGACCGGCGCAGACGGCTGACCAATGCCGCCTGCCGCCAGACGCGCGGCGGCATAGCGATCATCGCTCCACTGCCCGTCGGCACGCGGGGCTGCGGGATCAAGGCTCGCCCCGCCCCAATTGCCGCTGCCGGCATAGTCTATATCCGCAATCCGCCCGTCATTGCCGATCCGGCAGGCGAAGGGCGATCCGTTGAACAGCGTCCCGCTCACCGCCCAGCCCGAACCATTGCGCTCGACATTGTCGACCGTGTCGACCCGCACATCGCGCTCGATCCGGGTGAGGCACTGGTCGACCGCGCTGTCGAGCCCGCCCGCGCCCGTGCTGCGGCGCGGCGTGGCGCGATCATCAAGGCGGCGGCTGTCATCGCGCCAGTCGCGGTCGCGTTCGACCACGACCACATCGCGGTCGCGCGCGCGGCGGTTGTTGGAGCTGGCAATCGCGGCAATCCCGCCGATGATCGCCGCGCCGAGCAACACGTCGCCCGCATCGACCCGGTCACGCCGCCAGCCTCGCCCGCGCCAGCCACGGCAGCGCCAGCCACGACAGCGCCAGTCGGCGACATTGCTGGCCGGATCGAAGCGGCTGTGATCGAAAGCAGCCGTGGGTGCAGCCAAAGCAGCCGGAGCTAGCGGCGCGGCAGAAGCGGGCACAGCAACAAGAGTGGTGGCAATCGCGCCGGCCAGCGCCAGCGCACGGATATTCGGAGCCATCAATGCTCTCTCCCTGATCAAGACGAGCGCCCACCAAACGCCCTGATGGCAGAGGGATTAACCGCGCCAGGCTTACGCGCGGCTGAACGTGAACCGCCCCGCCTTCATGGTGAAAGGCGGGGCGGCCAGTGCAGGCTCGCACTTGGGTGAAAAAGGAGGGGGGGGGGTACGAGCCGGAAAGATCACTCAGCGAAGGCCGCGGATCCCGTCGAAATTGACCAGCGGCGCGCCGCGTCCGTCGAGGCGGCAGGTGAAGCGCCCGCGGTCAAGCCCGCGTCCACCCCAGCGTCCGCCACCATCACCAACTTCGATCCGGCCCTCGATGCGGAAGCCGAAGCGGCGGCGGTCAACGTCGCGCACGTCGATCACGTCGGCAAAGCGGTAGCCGCCAAAGCGACGCGCCTGGTTCTCGGCTGCCCGCACGCAGCGTTCGACTGCCCCGCGCGCACCGCCATTGAAGCCGCCACGATCCCAGCCCCCGCGGTCCCAACCGTCGCGGTCCCAGCGGTCACCGCGGTCCCAGCGGTCGCGGTCGCGGTCGCCATCAAAGGCGCCGGCCAGTGCGGCAATCCCGCCGATCACGACAGCGCCTGCGATCACCTCGCCCGCGCTGACACCGCGATCACGGTCGCGGAAGCGATGGTCGTCGGCCATGGCAGGGGTAGCGGTGGCGACGGCCATCGTGACGGCAGCGAGCGTGCCGAGCGTGGTCCGCGCCAGTCTCGTGGGGGTGGTCGTCATCAGTCTTATCCTCGCTTGGCACCGATGCGTGATTGCGCCGGTGACAGGCAAGAAATGCGCGATTCGCGGTGAGGCGAAGCTGAATTGGAGTGTCAGGCGCTGTTCATGTTGAGGGCGTCTTTTGTGAACGCTCCTAGTTGTCCAGCGCAGCCAGCACCTCGCGGGTGAAGGCGCCAATATCGAAGCCCGCGCCCGGCGGATCCTCGCCGCGCCGCACGATCACCACCTGGCGCGATGGGATGATGACGACATATTGCCCGCGATTGCCGTTGGCCGAGAAGGCATCGGCCGGCACGCCTGGCTCCTTGTTCATCAGCCAGAAGCCCGCACCATAGCCGAAGGTGCCGGTGGTGGGCTGCGGACCTGAAGGCCGGCTGACATAGTCGCGCCAGCCTTCGGGCAGCACGCGCTCGCCCGAGGCAAGCTTGCCGTCTTCGAGATAGAGCTGGCCAAAGCGCGCCAGATCGCGCGCGGTGGTCCAGACCTGCGAGGAGAGGATATAGCCGCCCCGGCTGTCGGTCTCGGCCACGGTGTGGTGCATCCCGAGCTTCGCGAAGAATTCATGCGGCGGATAGAAGCTCAGCCAGTTATCGATCGCCTTCACGGCCAGCAGCGTGTCGTTGTTGGCATAGCGGAACACGGTCCCCGGCTTGTGCAGCACCGGCCAGTTGATCGCGGTCTCGTCGACGCTCGATCCGCCGAAATAGAGCGGGTCGGTGCGGTTGCCCGGCGTGTCGGAATAGCGCCCGGTGGCCATGCGCAGGGCGTGATCGAGGGTGATGGCATTGCGCGGATCGCTGCCTCCTCCGCTGCGCCAGTAATTGAGGCCGATGGGTTCATCGACATTCGCCTCCCCTTCCTGCACCGCCGCGCCGATCAGCGTCGCGGCGATCGACTTGGCGACCGACCAGGTGCGCTGCGGAGTACGGGCATTGAAGCCGGGGGCATAGCGTTCGGCGAGGGTATCGCCTGTCAGCACCAGCGTGGCGGTGGTGCGGGTGCCTTGGCCGAAGCCGCCTTCGAAAGCGCGGGCAAAGGGTGCAGCGAGCCGGGCCGACAGGCCTGCATCATTGCTCAGCAGCGGAAGACCGGGCGGGTTGGGCGCCGCAGCAGGGCGCATCCGCGAGCCCACGTTGCTCACCTCAGGATCGGCACCAATGGGCAGCAGGGCGCAGCCGGTGTCCGGCCCGAAATAGCCTGCAACGCGCGCGGGCATGTCATCGGCCCAGGTCACCGAAACGTGGCTGATCTGGCCACTCGGGCGGCGCTTGATGGAAAAGGGCAGCGCGCCGATCAGCGCATCGTGCGGCGCCTGGATGCCGCTCAGCTCCCACGCCGCGACGCTTTCAGGCTTGCGGGCAGCACCGTTGCGCTCGGCAATGGCCATCCCGCTGCACAGCATGAGCGCCTTGTAGCCCGCCGCGAGCGCGCGATCATGGCGCGCCTGAAGCGCGGCCTGCGGGTTTTGTGCGGCGACAGGAAGGGCGGCGAGGAGCAGCGCGGCTCCGGCTAGCATGGTGCGGATCATGGCGCGCACCCTAGCCCGCACGAGACAAAAGAAAAGGGCCGCCGGATTGCTCCGGGCGGCCCTGTTCATGCCTTTGTCGAAGGGCGCGGCTTACGCGTCTTCGTATTCTTCCGTGGCCACCGGACCCGAATCCTGACCCTTGGCCGCTTCGTCGCGGTCAACCAGTTCGATGATCGCCATCTGCACCGCGTCCGAGGGACGGATGCCGGCGCGCAGCACGCGGGTGTAGCCGCCGTCACGATCGGCGTAGCGGGTGGCCAGCGCGTCAAACAGCTTCTTGAGCTGGGCTTCGTCACCCAGACGGCTCATGGCGAGACGACGGTTCGACAGGCCGCCACGCTTCGCGAGCGTGATCAGCTTCTCGACGTAGGGACGCAGTTCCTTCGCCTTGGGAAGGGTGGTGGTGATCTGCTCGTGCTTGATCAGAGCGGCTGCGAGGTTGCGCAGCAGGGCGTGGCGGTGGCCGGTCTTGCGGCCAAGCTTGCGGCCCGAAATACCATGACGCATTGTAATCTTCCTTCGTTCGTTATGGGCCCGTGTCAGGTAGCCCGTAGCTGGTTCGGATCAGGGCCCCGAACCTTTGCCCTCGTGGTAAGCCCTCGCTTTCGCGAGGGCTCCCCAATTCATCAGCCGAGAAGTTCCTGTTCGAGCTTCTTGGCCATCTCTTCGATGTTCTCGGGCGGCCAGCCCGGGATGTCCATCCCGAGGCGCAGGCCCATGCTCGAGAGCACTTCCTTGATTTCATTGAGCGACTTGCGGCCGAAGTTCGGCGTGCGCAGCATCTCGGCTTCGGTCTTCTGGACCAGATCGCCGATGTAGATGATGTTGTCGTTCTTGAGGCAGTTGGCCGAACGCACCGAGAGTTCCAGCTCGTCCACCTTCTTGAGGAGGTAGCGGTTGAGCTGGTTTGCGTCGCTTTCTTGCGGCTGCACAGCGTGACCGATCATCGCGCTCTGCGGCTGCGGAATGCCGTCTTCGAAGTGGACGAACAGGGTCAGCTGGTCCTGCAGGATGCGCGCGGCATAGGCCACGGCGTCTTCAGGGGTGACAGTGCCATCGGTTTCGACGGTCAGCGAGAGCTTGTCGTAGTCGAGCTCCTGCCCGACGCGGGCGTTCTCGACCTTGTAGCTCACCTGACGGACCGGCGAGTAGAGCGAGTCGACCGGGATCAGCCCGATCGGCGCGTCCACCGGACGGTTCTGCACGGCGGGCGAGTAGCCCTTGCCCGTGTCGGCGGTCAGCTCCATGTTGAGCGTGGCGCCTTCGTCGAGCTGGCAGATCACCAGATCCTTGTTCATCACTTCGATATCGCCGGTGACGGCAATGTCGCCAGCGCGCACCGCACCCGGGCCAGTGGCCGAGAGCTGGAGCCGCTTGGGGCCTTCGCCTTCCATCTTCAGCGCGATCTGCTTCACGTTGAGGACGATATCGGTGACATCCTCGCGGACGCCGGCGAGCGAGGAGAATTCATGCAGCACGTTCTCGATCTTGATCGAGGTAATTGCAGCGCCCTGAAGGCTCGAAAGCAGCACCCGGCGCAGCGCGTTTCCGAGCGTCAGGCCGAAGCCCCGCTCGAGCGGTTCGGCAACGAAGGTCGCCTTGCGCGAGCGATCGCCGCCATCCTTGATTTCCAGGGAGTTGGGTTTCTTGAGTTCCTGCCAGTTCTTCGTGTTGACGGACATGGATTTCCCCTAATTCGCCCTTTGACGGGCGGTTCAAATTCCAGATGGGCCGGAAGCTCTGCGAGGCGGCGCGGCTTCTGGCCCGATCGGGCGGCGACGGCACGATTTGCCGCCGCCATCCCGACAGATCAGACGCGGCGACGCTTCGACGGACGGACACCGTTGTGCGGGATCGGGGTCACGTCGCGGATCGAGGTGATGTTGAAGCCGACAGCGGCGAGACCGCGCAGCGCGCTCTCGCGGCCCGAACCCGGGCCCTTCACTTCGACTTCAAGCGTGCGCACGCCATGTTCGGCGGCCTTCTTGCCGGCATCGTCGGCTGCGACCTGCGCAGCATACGGGGTCGACTTGCGGCTGCCCTTGAAGCCCATCATGCCCGCGCTGGACCAGCTGATCGCATTGCCCTGCGCATCGGTGATGGTGATCATGGTGTTGTTGAAGCTGGCGTTGATGTGCGCAACGCCGCTGGTGATGTTCTTCTTGTCACGACGCCGGATACGGCCAGGTTCGCGTGCCATTTTCTATATTCCTCTAGCTCGTCAGAAGGAAAAAGCCTGTGGGCCTGAGCCCTTCAGCTTACTTCTTCTTGCCCGCGATGGGCTTGGCCTTGCCCTTGCGGGTGCGGGCGTTGGTGTGAGTGCGCTGGCCGCGAACGGGCAGACCGCTACGGTGACGCAGGCCGCGATAGGCACGCAGGTCCATCAGGCGCTTGATGTTCATCGCGGTGTTGCGACGCAGGTCGCCTTCCACGGTGAAATCGGCGTCGATGGTTTCGCGGATGCGCAGGATTTCCTCGTCCGAGAGGTCCTGCACGCGCGCGGTATGCGCGATGCCGAGCTTGTCAGCGATCTGGACGGCGGTCGTGCGACCGATCCCGTGAATATAGGTGAGCGCGATGATCACGCGCTTGTTGGTGGGGATATTGACCCCGGCAATACGAGCCACTTATTTCTCCATGCTCCACAGGGATTTACGAGCCGATTGGCCGCACCCCTATCTCAACGCTCATTCATTCTCGTGCCCGATGCCCCGACAATCCGCACGGTGGCTGGACTGCAAACGGCAAAAAGTCCGGTCGGCACGCGCAAGGGCGATGCCTGCCGAACTGACTTCGAACATGTCGAATGAGCCGCGCGCATAGGCTGATTCGCCCGCCCCGTCAACCGCAAGGCTTGTGGCCTGCGCTATCTCCGAAAAATGCAGCAGCGACAGGCGCGTTACCCTGCCCTGCCCCACCCCGCAATCAGCGCGAGGGATCATCCTTGAGATCGCTGAAGGCATCATCAAGCGCCGAGGGCTTGGGGGCCGGTTTCGGTGCAGGCTTGGGCGCCGTAGCCGGTGCAGGTGCCGGTGCGGGCTTGGGCGCAAGCGCCGGCTCGATCCGGGGCGCGGTGGCGGGCTTGGCGGCCGGAGCGACGGCGGGTTTCGCAGGTGCAGCAGCAGGTTTCGCGGGCGCAGGCGCAGGCGTTTCTTCGGCAGGCGCCTCTTCCACCGCCGGCTCCTCGGCCGCAGGTGCGGGCGGCTCGGGCATCTCGACCACGCCCAGCGGCTTGGCGAGCGCGGCAAGCTGGATCCCATTCACCGCATCGACCGCGCGGGCGATCACCGGCACTTCGTAACGCATCGCGCCGCCGACATTATACTCCCACACGATCTTCGTGCCTTCGGGGATCTTGCTGATGACGATGGTGAGCACACCGGTCACCGGCTCGCTCTGCAAGGGGCCGAGCGCGCCGACCATCCGCAGCGCGCGTTCGGGATAGGCCTGGACCACCCGCATATGCTCGACACTGCCTTCGAGCGTGAAGCGCCCGGGCTCGTCGACTTCGGGGATCTTCTCGCAGAAACACCCGCCCGCCTGCGGGGTAAGCGTCAGGTTCGCCGCATCGCCCGACCACGTGTGGTCCGATGTCCACCATGTGGCCGGCGAGATCAGCGCGAGCCACACTTCCTTCGGGCTGGCCGAGACCACGACCTCATGGCGCGAGACGAAACCGGCAGGGCTGCTGCCCGTAACCTCCGCGGCCGCCGGAACGGCAGACGCCAGAGCAAGCGCGGAAAGCGCGTGGAGCAAACGGAACTTCGGCATGGCAGCAACCTCCCTCTTGGCGCGGAGGCTTAGGACAAAGCAGGCGCTCGCGAAAGCGCCTGCCGCCAATCAGCTGCGCAGAATGGCGTCGATCTCGCCCGCGACCTGATCGATCGCGGCCATCCCGTCGATCCGCGAGACGATCCCGCGCGCTTCATAGCCCGGCAGGATCGGCGCGGTCTTGGCGCGGTATTCCTGCATGCGGGTGCGCACGGTTTCCTCGTTGTCGTCGGGACGACGCTTGAACTCGGTGCTGCCGCAGCTGTCGCACACGCCTTCGGTCGAGGGCGGGTTGGCGGTGTCGTGATAGAGCGCGCCGCACTTGGCGCAGGAATAGCGCCCGGTGATGCGGGCGACGAGGGCGTCCTCGTCCACTTCGAGTTCGATCACGTGGTCGAGCGAGCGGCCGTTCTTGGCAAGGATCGCATCGAGCGAATCTGCCTGCGCGGCAGTGCGCGGATAGCCGTCAAAGATCGCGCCGGTTTCCGGGCCCATCGCCGCCAGTTCGGCGTCGATCAGGTCGGAGACGATCTCGTCCGAGACGAGTTCGCCGCGCTCCATGACTTCCTTGGCCTTGAGACCCACCGGGGTCCCCGCCTTGACGGCGGCGCGCAGCATGTCGCCGGTCGAAAGCTGACGCATGCCATGCCGTTCGACCAGGCCGGCGCTCTGCGTGCCCTTGCCGGCACCGGGAGGGCCAAGAAGAATGATGTTCACGAACCGTCCCCCGTTATCGCCGCCGATCGTTGCCGGTGGCTGGAATAGTGACTTGCGGGTTCAACCATGGCTGACTTCGCGTCAAGTATCGAAACTCGCGTCCGATCTCAGCGCAGTCGGCCCTTGAGCTTCGCCTTCTTGATCAGATCGCCATACTGGTGTGCCAGCAGGTGCGACTGGACCTGGGTGATGGTGTCGACAGTGACGTTCACCACGATCAGCAGGCTGGTGCCGCCGAGGAACAGAGGAATACCGGTCTGGGCGATCATGTATTCGGGCAGCACGCAGACCAGCGTCAGATAGACCGCGCCGACCACGGTGATGCGCGTGAGCACATATTCGAGGTAGTCCGCGGTGCGCTTGCCCGGTCGGATGCCGGGGATGAAGCCGCCGTTCTTCTTCAGATTGTCCGCCGTCTCCTCGGGGTTGAACACAACCGCGGTGTAGAAGAAGCAGAAGAAGATGATCCCGATGGCATAGAGCGTCATGTAGAGCGGCTGGCCGTGGGCGAGATACTGGTTGAGCGTGACGATGAACTCGCCAAAGCCGCTGTCGGCATCGACCGAGTTGCCCGCGAACTGCGAGATCGTCAGCGGCAGGAGCAGCAGCGAGCTGGCAAAGATCGGCGGGATCACGCCTGCGGTGTTGATCTTGAGCGGCAGGTGCGAGCGGTCCGCCTGCATCATGCCGTTCTGCGTCGCGCGCTTGGGATACTGGATCAACAGCCGGCGCTGGGCGCGCTCCATGAAGGAGATCAGCAGGATCAGCACCACCACCATCGCGATGAAGCCGATGATAACCACCGGCGAGATCGCCCCGGTGCGGCCGCCTTCGAACAGGTTGGTCCCGAAGGTCGGAAACTGGGCGACAATGCCGGCCATGATGATCAGCGACACGCCGTTGCCGATGCCGCGGCTGGTAATCTGCTCGCCCAGCCACAGCAGGAACATGGTGCCGCCGACGAGATTGATGACCGATACGATGCGGAACATGTAGCCCGGATCGACCACTGCCTGCAGCCCGCTCTGCGCGCCGAAACTTTCGAGGCCGACCGCGAGGAAATAGCCCTGGATCGCGCACAGGAACACCGCGCCGTAGCGGGTGTACTGGTTCAGCTTCTGGCGACCGGAGGCGCCTTCCTTCTTCATTGCGGCCAGCGCCGGATGCAGGGCCGAGGCCATCTGCACCACGATCGAGGCGGTGATGTAGGGCATCACGCCGAGCGCGATGAGGCTCATACGCTCGAGGCTGCCGCCCGAGAAGGTGTTGAACAGATCGAGGATGCCGCCACGGGTGCTGTCATAGAGCTCGCTGAGGATCAGCGGATTGACGCCCGGCAGCGGAACGAAGCTCAGGAAACGGAAGACGATCAGCGCGCCGATCGTGAACCAGATGCGCTGGCGAAGCTCTGTGGCCTTGGCAAAATTGCCGAGGTTGAGGTTGCTCGCGATATTGTCGGCGCGTGATGCCATGTCGTCTCGTCGATCCTAGCTCTTGGCCCGGCCGCGATGCCTGCTGGCACCGCCTTGTCCGAACCGTCTCCAGCGCAGCCGTTTGCAGCTTTTCACCCTCTCGAAAGGGCCAGCCCGGCACGCGAGAGCCTAAATAGGAAGCGCGGGGGCTCTTGTCGAACCCCCGCGCATGACCTTTTGTCGATTACTTCGCGTTTGCGGCCTTGGCGGCCTTGTTGGCGTCGCGGCGCGCGAGCTTCTTCTCGTGCTCCGGGGTCGCGGCAGGCGCGACTTCGACCTTGCCGCCGGCAGCTTCCACAGCCGCGATGGCACCCTTGGTCGCGCCGGTCACAGCGAAGGTCGCCTTGGCGGTGATCGCACCCTTGCCGAGCAGACGCACGCCGTCCTTGCCGCCGCGCACGAGGCCGGCGTTACGCAGGGCTTCCTCGGTGATGGTAGCCTTCGCGTCGAGCTTGCCCGCGTCGATGAACTTCTGGATCATGCCGATGTTCACCTCGGCGTAGTCCTTGCCGAAGGGGTTGTTGAAGCCGCGCTTCGGGAGACGCATGTGCAGCGGCATCTGGCCGCCTTCGAAGCCCTTGATGGCAACGCCCGAACGGGCCTTCTGGCCCTTCTGGCCGCGTGCCGAGGTCTTGCCCTTGCCCGAGCCGATACCACGGCCGACACGGATGCGGCCCTTGCGGGCACCGGCATTGTCGCGGATGTCATTCAGTTTCATGTGTGTGCACTCGCTTTCGCTTTTGTCGCGCTGAGAGATGGAAAGCCCCGCCGGAGCGGGGCTTGCCGGACTTTAGTCGATCACCTGGACCAGATGCGGGATCTTGGCGATCGCGCCGCGCACCTCGGGGGTGTCCTGACGCTCGACGATCTTGTGCATCTTGTTCAGCCCAAGACCGATGAGGATCTTGCGCTGGCTTTCCGGGCGACGGATCGGCGAACCGATCTGCTTGATCTTGATGGTAGCCATGTCGGATTACTCCACAATCGCCGCAGCTTCGGCTTCCGCCTCGGCTGCGCCGGCACCGCCACGACCCAGGAGGTCGGCAACCTTCTTGCCGCGACGCTGGGCAACCGACTTCGGCGAAGTCTGCTCCGACAGCGCGTCAAAGGTGGCGCGGATCATGTTATAGGGGTTCGAGGTGCCGACCGACTTGGTCACCACATCGGCAACGCCGAGGCTCTCGAACACGGCGCGCATCGGACCACCGGCGATGATGCCGGTCCCCGCGGGCGCCGAACGGACGGTCACCTTGCCGGCGCCGAAACGGCCGTTGCCGTCATGGTGCAGGGTGCGGCCTTCCTTGAGCGGAACGCGGATCATCTTCTTGCGGGCCGAGGCGGTTGCCTTGGTGATCGCTTCGGGCACTTCGCGAGCCTTGCCGTGGCCGAAGCCGACGCGGCCCTGGCCGTCGCCGACCACAACCAGCGCTGCAAAGCCGAAGCGCTTGCCGCCCTTCACGGTCTTCGAGACGCGGTTGATGTGCACCAGCTTCTCGATGATGCCGTCATCTTCCTCTTCGCGCTTGCCACGACGATCGTCGCGGTTGCCACGACCGCGACCACGGCCTTCGCCGCCTTCGCGGTTGCCGCCACGGCCACGACCGCGACGACCCTGTGCTTCACCGGCGTCGCCGCCGGTGTCACCCGCCACGTCGACGGTATCGATGGTGTTTTCGTCAGCCATGATCAGAACTCCAGCCCGCCTTCACGGGCGGCATCGGCCAGCGCCTTGACGCGGCCATGGAACAGGAACCCGCCGCGATCGAACACGACAGTCGTCACGCCAGCCTTCTTGGCGGCCTCGGCGATCTGCTTGCCGACTTCGGCAGCAGCAGCGACGTTGGCGCCGCTGACAGAGACGCCGAGCGTCGAGGCAGCGGCCACAGTGCGGCCGGCAGCATCGTCGATGATCTGCGCGTAGATGTGACGGCCGGTGCGGTGCACCGACAGACGGGGCTTGCCACCGGCGCGCTCACGCAGAGCGGTACGGACACGGCGGCGGCGGCGTTCGAACAGGGAAAGCTTTGCCATGTTACTTCTTCTTCCCTTCCTTGCGGAAGATAAACTCGCCGCGATAGGCGATACCCTTGCCCTTGTAAGGCTCGGGCTTGCGCCAGCGGCGGATTTCCGCGGCGAACTGGCCCACAGCCTGCTTGTCGATGCCCGAGATCTCGATCGTGGTCTGGTCCGGGGTCTTCACCTCGAGACCGGCCGGGACCGGAAGATCGACATCGTGGCTGTAGCCAAGCTGCAGCTTGAGGTTGGTCCCCTGCGCGTTGGCACGGTAACCGACGCCCTTGATGACGAGGACCTTGGTGAAGCCGTCGGTGACGCCTTGCACGAGGTTCGACACCAGCGTGCGCTGCATGCCCCAGAAGGCGCGTGCCTGCTTGCTGTCATTGGCCGGCTTCACCTGGATCTCGCCCTCTTCGACCTTGTAGTCGATGAGGTCGGACAGACCCAGCGTCAGGGTGCCCTTGGGGCCCTTCACGCTCAGCGTGCCATTGTCGATGGTGGCCGTCACCCCGCCAGGGATCGCCACCGGCCTTTTGCCGATGCGGCTCATCAGAACACCTCCGCCAGCACTTCGCCGCCGACGTTGTTGGCACGTGCCTCGGCATCCGAGAGCACGCCCTTGGGCGTCGAGACGATGGTGATGCCAAGGCCGTTGCGGATCGTCGGGAGCTCCTTCGAGCCCGAATAGATCCGGCGGCCGGGCTTCGAGACGCGGGCCACGTGCTTGATCGCGGGTTCGCCTTCGAAATACTTCAGTTCGATCCGCAGCGCGGGGTGCTTGCCCGAATTGTCCTCGGAATAGCCACGGATGTAGCCTTCACGCTGGAGCACTTCGAGCACGCTTGCACGCAGGTTGCTGGCGGGCGTCAGGACGGAGTCCTTCTTCGCACGCTGGCCGTTGCGGATGCGGGTGAGCATGTCACCCAGGGGGTCGGTCATAGCCATCTACTTGATCCTCACCAGCTCGACTTGGTAAGACCGGGAATCATCCCGCTGTTGCCGAGTTCGCGCAGTTCGATACGGTTGATGCCGAACTTGCGGTAATAGCCGCGCGGGCGGCCGGTGGTGGCGCAGCGGTTGCGCACCCGGGTCGGGTTCGCATTGCGCGGAAGTTCCGCCATCTTGAGGCGGGCGACCATGCGCTCCGTCTCGTCAAGCGACTTGTCGGCAGCGATCGCCTTCAGCTTCTCGTACTTCGCAGCGTACTGCTTGACGAGCTTCTTGCGACGCTCATTCTTGTTGATCGAACTCAGTTTCGCCATGGACTTAAGCTCTCTTCTCTTCGTGTCTCAATGTGGAGGGCGGCTTACGCCGCCTCCTTCTGTTCAGCCTTGGCTTCGCCGGCAAAGGGGAAGCCGAACAGACGCAGCAGTTCGCGCGCCTCTTCGTCGGTCTTGGCGGTGGTGGTGACGATGATGTCCATCCCACGCACCTTCTCGATCTTGTCGTAGCTGATTTCCGGGAACACGATCTGTTCCTTCAGCCCCATCGCGTAATTGCCGCGGCCGTCGAACGACTTGGCGTTCAGCCCGCGGAAGTCACGGATGCGCGGCATAGCCACGGTCACCAGACGATCGAGGAATTCGAACATGCGGTCGCGGCGCAAGGTCACCTTGCAACCGATCGGCATGCCTTCGCGCAGCTTGAACTGGGCGATCGACTTCTTGGCCTTGGTGATGACCGGCTTCTGGCCGGCGATCAGCGCCATTTCCTCGGCGGCGGTCTGAACCTTCTTCTTGTCCTGGCTCGCTTCGCCCACGCCCATGTTGAGCGTGATCTTTTCGAGCTTCGGGACCTGGAGACGGTTCGTGTAACCGAACTTCTCGGTCATCGCCTTGACGATTTCGGCCTCGTACTTGGCCTTCATCCGGGGGGTATAATCAGCCATCGATGGTCTCCCCACTCTTCACGGCGACGCGCACCTTCTTGCCGTCCTTGATTTCGAAACGGACGCGGGTGGCCTTGCCGGTCTTGGGATCGGCGAGCGCGACCTTCGAGACATGCATCGGCGCCGGGAAACGGTCGATGCCGCCCTGCGGGTTCTGCTGGCTCGGCTTGCGGTGACGGGCGACGATGTTCACGCCTTCGACAACGACCTTGCTGTCCTTCGGGAGAACCTGGGCGACCGTACCGGTGCGGCCCTTGTCCTTGCCCGACAGCACGACAACGCTGTCACCCTTCTTGATCTTCGCGGCAGCCATTACAGCACCTCCGGAGCGAGCGAGATGATCTTCATGAAGCCGCGCGAGCGCAGTTCACGCACCACCGGGCCAAAGATACGGGTGCCGATCGGCTCCTCGTTCTTGTTGACCAGCACGGCGGCATTGGTGTCGAAGCGGATAACGCTGCCGTCGGGACGACGAACGTCCTTGCGGGTACGCACGATCACCGCACGGTGAACGTCGCCCTTCTTGACCTTCGCGCGCGGCTGCGCCTCCTTGATGGAGACGACGATCACGTCGCCGACGCCCGCGGTACGACGCTTCGACCCGCCCAGCACCTTGATGCACTGGACGCGCTTGGCGCCGCTGTTGTCCGCGACGTCGAGATTGGATTGCATCTGGATCATTGATCCGGTTCCTTCTCACTGGCTTTCCGGGACGCCCAATCCGACTGGGGCCCGGGAGTTCCGTTTACGCCTAATTCAGTTGCCCGCAGCCGCGACGTCGAGGTCGGCTTCCACCGCCTGCACGCCGCCCGCCACGACCCGGTCCTTGACGATCCAGGTCTTGGTCTTCGACATCGGACGGGTCTCTTCGATCCGCACCACGTCGCCCACGGTGTATTCGTTGTTCTCGTCGTGAGCGTGATACTTCTTCGAACGACGGATGATCTTCCCGTAGAGCGGGTGCTTCACCTTGCGTTCGACCTTCACGGTCACGGTCTTGTCGGTCTTGTCGGAGGTCACAGTCCCGACGAGGATGCGCTTGGGCATTGTGCTTACTCCTTACGCCTTGGCGGCGGCGGCCTTGGCCGCACGCTCGCTCTGCAGCGTCTTGATCTGCGCGATGGTCCGGCGCACCTGACGGATGCGCGAGGGAGCCTCGAGCTGGTTGGTCGCAGCCTGGAACCGCAGGTTGAACTGCTCGCGCTTGAGCTCGGTGAGCTCGGCGTTCAGCTGATCATCGGTCTTGGTGCGAAGGTCCGCGAAATCGGCCATTATTCGCCTCCCAGGTGGCTGGTGTCGCCAAGACGGGCGACAACCTTGGTCTTGATCGGCAGCTTCATCGCTGCACGCTCGAATGCTTCGGCAGCCAGCGGGCCGGCCACGCCGTCGAGTTCGAACAGGATGCGGCCCGGCTTCACGCGCGCCGACCAGTATTCGACCGAACCCTTGCCCTTACCCTGACGGACTTCGGCAGGCTTCTTCGACACCGGCAGATCGGGGAAGACGCGGATCCACAGACGACCCTGACGCTTGATGTGACGGGTGATGGCACGACGCGCCGCTTCGATCTGGCGGGCGGTGATGCGCTCCGGTTCCAGGGCCTTGAGGCCGTAGGAGCCGAAGTTGAGGCTGGTGCCGCCCTTCGCGTCGCCCTTGATCCGGCCCTTGAAGGCCTTGCGGAACTTGGTTTTCTTCGGTTGCAACATTGTCTGTTACCTCAACGAGCCGGACGGACGCCGGAAGTCTGGGCTTCCATCATCAGGCGGTCCTGCGCGGTCGGATCGTGAGCGAGGATCTCGCCCTTGAAGATCCAGCACTTGATCCCGATGATCCCGTAGGCGGTGAGCGCCTCGGCTTCAGCGTAATCGATGTTCGCACGCAGCGTGTGGAGCGGCACGCGACCTTCGCGGTACCATTCGACGCGGGCGATTTCCGCCCCGCCGAGACGGCCGCCGCACACGATCTTGATGCCTTCGGCGCCAAGACGAAGAGCCGACTGCACGGCGCGCTTCATTGCCCGGCGGAACGCCACGCGGCGCACCAGCTGGTCAGCGATGCCCTGCGCGACGAGCTTGGCGTCGATTTCCGGCTTGCGGATCTCGACGATGTTCAGCTTCACTTCGCTCGCGGTCATCTTGGCAAGCTTGGAACGCAGCTTTTCGATGTCTGCGCCCTTCTTGCCGATGATCACGCCCGGACGTGCGGCATAGATCGACACGCGGCACAGCTTGGCCGGACGCTCGATCACGACCTTGGAAATCGCTGCCTGGGGCAGGTTTTCCATGACGTACTTGCGGATCGCGAGGTCTTCCTTGAGCAGGCCCGCATAGTCACGCCCTTCGGCGTACCAGCGGCTGTCCCAGGTGCGGTTGATCTGCAGGCGCAGACCGATCGGATTGCTCTTCTGGCCCATCTTACGCCTCTTCTGCTTCGCGAACCACGATCCGCAGCCGGCTGAACGGCTTGAGGATGCGGGTCGACTTGCCGCGACCGCGGGTGTGGAACCGCTTCATCGTCACCGACTTGCCGACCGAGGCTTCCGCCACGATCAACGCATCGACGTCGAGGTTGTGGTTGTTCTCGGCATTGGCGATCGCCGAAGCGAGCACCTTGCTCGCATCGCGCGCCATTGCCCGCTTCGAGAAGGCGAGAATGTTCATCGCCTCTTCGGCCTTCTTGCCACGGATCAGGGCCGCAACGAGATTGAGCTTCTGCGCCGAACCACGAATGGTGGTGCCGACGGCCAGCGCCTCGTTATCGCCCACGCGGCGGGGTGCCTTTGCCTTGCCCATTAGCGCTTGCCCTTCTTGTCGGCAGCGTGGCCGGGGAAGGTGCGCGTGGGCGCAAATTCACCAAGCTTGTGGCCGACCATTTCTTCCGAAACCGAAACGGGAATGAACTTGTGCCCGTTGTAGACGTTGAAGGTGAGCCCGACGAACTGCGGCAGGATCGTCGAACGCCGCGACCAGGTCTTGATCGGCTTGGTGTTCGATGCCTCTTGCGCTTCCTCTGCCTTCTTCAGCAGGCTCAGCTCGACAAACGGACCTTTCCAGACGGAACGTGCCATCGTCTCTTACCTCTTCTTCTTCGCGTGACGCGAACGGATGATCATCTTGTCCGTCTGCTTGTTGTGGCGCGTGCGGGCACCCTTGGTCGGCTTGCCCCACGGGGTCACCGGATGGCGGCCACCCGAGGTGCGGCCTTCACCACCACCGTGCGGGTGGTCGACCGGGTTCTTCGCAACGCCGCGGGTCAGCGGACGCTTGCCCATCCAGCGCGAGCGGCCGGCCTTGGCAAAGTTCTGGTTGGCGTTGTCGGGGTTCGACACCGCACCCACCGTGCCCATGCAATCAGCGCGCAGATAACGCTGTTCGCCCGAGTTCAGACGCACGATGACGAAGGCGCGGTCACGACCGACGACCTGCACATAGGTGCCGGCCGAACGAGCGATCTGGCCACCCTTGCCCGGCTTCATCTCCACGTTGTGGCAGATGGTGCCGACCGGCATCTGACCCAGCAGCATCGCGTTGCCCGGCTTGGTGTCGACCTTTTCGCCGGCCACGACCTGATCACCGACAGCGAGACGCTGCGGAGCGATGATGTAGGCCTGCTCGCCGTCCTCGTACTTCACCAGCGCAATGAAGGCGGTGCGGTTCGGGTCATACTCGAGCCGCTCGACGGTGGCCGGCATGTCCCACTTGCGACGCTTGAAGTCGATGAAGCGGTACTTCTGCTTGTGACCACCGGCGATGCCACGCGAGGTGACATGGCCCTTGTTGTTGCGGCCACCGGTCTTGCGCTTGCCTTCGGTAAGCGACTTGACCGGCTTGCCCTTGTACAGGGCCGACTTGTCGACCAGGATCAGACCGCGGCGCGCGGGACTGGTCGGCTTATAGTTCTTGAGTGCCATTGTTCGTTTCCTGTCCCTTGGCCTCAGATACCGCTGGTGATGTCGATCATTTCACCCTCGGCGAGGGTGACAATGGCCTTCTTCACATCGGAACGCTGGTAGGCCTTGCCCTTCCAGCGCTTGGTCTTGCCCTTGACGACCAGAGTGTTCACCGAGACGACCTTCTTGTCGTAAATCGCCTCGATCGCTTCCTTGATCTGCGGCTTGGTGGCGTCCTTGGCCACCTTGAAGACCACTGCGTTCTGTTCGGACGCGAGGGTGGACTTCTCGGTGATGTGGGGGGCGAGGATCACGTCGTAATGACGCGCATCGACGGTCTGCTTCTTAGCCATTGAAGCGCGCCTCCAGCTTTTCGACGGCGGCCTTGGTGAGGACCAGCGTGTCGTGGTTGAGGATGTCGTAGACGTTGGCGCCGATGGCGGGCAGCACGTTGATGCCACGCAGGTTGCCGGCGGCCTTCTTGAAGCCCGCGTCCACCTGCTCGCCGTCGATCACCAGAACCTTGCCCGAAAGACCGGCCTTCGCGAGGTGACCCTTGAGGATCTTGGTCTTGGCATCGGCCAGCTCAAGGCTGTCGACCACGACCAGACCATCCTTGGCCTTGCTCGAAAGCGCCATCTTGAGGCCGAGGGCACGGATCTTCTTGTTGAGCGACTGCTCGAAGTCACGCTTGCGCGCACCGTGAGCCTTACCACCGCCGATGAAGATCGGGGCCGCACGGTCACCGTGACGGGCGGTACCACCACCCTTCTGCTTGCCGAACTTCTTGCCGGTGCGGGCCACGTCCGAACGCTCACGCGTCGGGCGGGCGGTGCCACGGCGGTTCTCGAGCTGCCAGGTCACGACCCGGTGCAGGATGTCGGCGCGCGGCTCGATGCCGAACACGTCATCCGACAGTTCGATATCGCCCGACGCCTTCCCGTCGATTTTCTGAACCTTGATCTTCATGGCTCAGCCTTCCTTGTTTTCTTCGGTGGCCGGCGCGTCGGTTTCGACGGCTTCGGTCACGATGGCTTCTTCGGCGACGGCTTCGACGACCGAGGGAGTCTCGTCAGTCGGCACAGCGTGCTTCGCGATCACGGCGCCGGGGAACGGCAGGCCTTCGGGAAGCGGAAGCTTGACGGCGTCGCGCACGAGCAGCCAGCCGTTCTTCGAACCCGGGACCGAGCCCTTCACGAAGAGCAGGCCGCGATCGGCATCGGTGCGGACGATTTCGAGGTTCTGCTGGGTGCGCTGACGGTCGCCCATGTGGCCGGCCATCTTCTTGCCCTTGAACACGCGGCCCGGATCCTGACGGTTACCGGTCGAACCATGGGCGCGGTGCGAGATCGACACGCCGTGGGTGGCGCGCATACCGCCGAAGCCCCAGCGCTTCATGGCGCCCGCAAAGCCCTTGCCCTGCGTGTGGCCGGTGATGTCGACCTTCTGGCCGGCGACGAAGTGGTCAGCCGAGATGGTCGCGCCGACGGGCACGAGCGCGTCTTCGCTTTCCACGCGGAATTCGGCGACCTGCTTCTTCAGGCCAACGTCAGCCTTGGCGAAGTGCTCGCGCTGCGGCTTGGCGACATTCTTCTGCTTGGCTTCGCCAGCACCCAGCTGGAGCGCGAAATAGCCATCGCGGTCAGCGGTGCGGTGCGAAACCACCTGGCAATCTTCCAGCGACAGAACGGTCACAGGCACGTGCCGTCCATCCTCCTGGAAGAGGCGGGTCATCCCGACTTTCTTTGCGATCACGCCGGTGCGCATCGTCTTGTTACTCCTCAACAGAGGCACCCTACGGACCATCCGCAAGGTGCTTGGCGGACCACAGCGCAAACGCTGCAGCCCCGTTCAGCCCGAATTGTCATGCATCGCCCCGTCCGGGCTGAGTGCTCCTGCTGGCCGGTTGGCCGCTGGAGCGAGACGGGGGACGCAGCCCGGAGAGTTTCTCCGGCGGTATCCACCCTATCGCTGGATGGGGCACTTGCGGCCCCTACGATAGAGGCCCCCACCCGAAGGAGGGGGCATTTCGGCCGGCTTACGCCAGCTTGATTTCAACGTTCACGCCAGCAGCCAGATCGAGCTTCATCAGCGCGTCCACGGTCTGGGCGTTGGGCTGCACGATGTCGAGCAGCCGCTTGTAGGTGCGCACCTCGAACTGCTCGCGCGACTTCTTGTCGACGTGCGGGCCGCGGTTCACGGTGAACTTCTCGATACGCGTCGGCAGGGGAATGGGGCCACGAATAAGAGCGCCGGTCCGACGGGCCGTATCGGCGATTTCGCCGGTGGCCTGATCCAGAACGCGGTGATCGAACGCCTTGAGGCGAATGCGGATATTCTGAGCTTCCATGTCCTACTACCGATGCGAAAGAGCCAAGGATCGACCGGCTTCCCGGCGTCTCCCAAAAAACAAAGGCCGGCCCCGCTGTTCCCGGTTTCCCGTAAGCGGGCGGCCTTCTTCAAAACTCGTGACAGACGGGACGAATCTCGTCTGCGGATGCGCGCCTATACGGAGCGCGCCCCGGTCTGGCAAGGGGCTTCGGAAAGGAAATTGCGCGGGGCTGAAATCCCCTCGCATTTCTCCCGGAAAGCGCCCTTCCCTGCCCTTCTCCAGGCATTGCCTTGAAGGTGTGAGCTGCTGACACAAAAAGGCCCGGCAGCTCGTATGAGCGGTCGGGCCTCTGTGCGTTCAGTCAGCTCCGTGTGCGGAGCAAAACCTTACTTGGTGATCTTGGCAACGACGCCCGAACCCACGGTGCGGCCGCCTTCGCGGATCGCGAAGCGCAGACCTTCGTCCATGGCGATCGGAGCGATCAGCTTCACGCCGATCGAAACGTTGTCGCCCGGCATCACCATTTCGGTGCCTTCGGGAAGGATCACTTCGCCGGTCACGTCGGTGGTGCGGAAGTAGAACTGCGGGCGGTAGTTGGCGAAGAACGGCGTGTGACGGCCACCTTCGTCCTTCGACAGCACGTAGACTTCGGCTTCGAACTCGGTGTGCGGCTTGACCGAACCGGGCTTGCAGAGAACCTGGCCACGCTCGACTTCTTCACGGCCGACGCCGCGGATCAGGGCGCCGACGTTGTCGCCAGCTTCACCGCGATCGAGCAGCTTGCGGAACATTTCCACGCCGGTGACGGTGGTCTTGCGGGTGTCCTTGATGCCGACGATTTCGACTTCGTCACCAACGTTGACGATGCCGGTTTCGATACGGCCGGTCACCACAGTGCCGCGACCCGAGATCGAGAACACGTCTTCGATCGGCATCAGGAAGTCCTTGTCGACCGGACGCTCGGGCTGCGGGATGTAGCTGTCGACGGCTTCGATCAGAGCAATGATCGAGTCCTTGCCGATGTTGTCATCGCGGCCTTCGAGAGCGGCCAGAGCCGAACCCTTGACGATCGGAATATTGTCGCCGTCGAAGTCGTACGACGAGAGCAGTTCGCGAACTTCGAGTTCGACGAGCTCGAGGATTTCCTCGTCGTCAACCTGGTCGACCTTGTTCATGTAGACGACCAGCGCCGGCACGCCGACCTGACGGGCGAGCAGGATGTGCTCACGGGTCTGGGGCATCGGGCCGTCGGCAGCGTTCACCACCAGGATCGCGCCGTCCATCTGGGCGGCACCGGTGATCATGTTCTTCACGTAGTCAGCGTGACCCGGGCAGTCGACGTGCGCGTAGTGACGGGCAGCCGACTCATACTCGACGTGCGCGGTCGAGATGGTGATGCCGCGCTCGCGCTCTTCCGGCGCCTTGTCGATGTTGGCGAAATCCACGGCGCTGCCGCCGTAGGTTTCAGCCATCACCTTGGTGATCGCGGCGGTCAGCGTGGTCTTGCCGTGGTCAACGTGACCGATGGTGCCGATGTTGCAGTGCGGCTTATTCCGCTGGAACTTTTCCTTGGCCATTTCTCTGGTGTACCTTCTTGAATGAAACGTTGTGTTCGCGGGAGAATTGGGGGCGCCCGCTGAATCAGGCGCCGCCCCCTAGACCGATCGCTCGGGTTAGGCAAGTTTCTCCTTAACCTCGGCTGCGACGTTGGCCGGAACCTCGTCGTAATGCGAGAACTGCATGGTGTACTGCGCGCGGCCCTGGGTGAACGAGCGCAGTTCGTTGACGTAGCCGAACATGTTGGCGAGCGGGACAAACGCCTCGACCGCCTGGGCATTGCCGCGGGTATCGGTGCCCTGGATCTGACCGCGCCGGCTGTTGAGGTCACCAATGACGTCACCCAGATAATCATCCGGAGTGACGACTTCGACCTTCATGATCGGCTCGAGCAGCTTGATGCCCGACTTTTGAGCGACTTCGCGCATGGCACCGCGGGCGGCGATTTCGAACGCGATCGCGCTCGAGTCGACGTCGTGGTAGGCACCATCGATCAGCTTGATCGAGAAGTCGATGATCGGGAAGCCCACGAGGTGGCCGCTCTCGGCCTGCTCGCGGAAGCCCTTCTCGATCGCCGGGATGTATTCGCGCGGGATGTTCCCGCCCTTGATCGCGTCCTCGAAGAGCACGCCCTGGCCACGCTCGCCCGGAGTGACGACAACCTTGACGCGGCCGAACTGGCCCGAGCCGCCCGACTGCTTCTTGTGGGTGTAGTCGACTTCGACTTCGCGGCCGAGGTATTCGCGGTAAGCCACCTGCGGCGCACCGACGTTGGCTTCGACCTTGAATTCGCGACGCATGCGGTCGACGATGATGTCGAGGTGAAGTTCGCCCATGCCCTTGATGATGGTCTGGCCGCTCTCGTGATCGGTCGACACGCGGAAGGAGGGATCCTCCTGCGCGAGGCGATTGAGCGCGATGCCCATCTTTTCCTGGTCGGCCTTGGTCTTGGGTTCGACCGAGAGCTCGATCACGGGCTCGGGGAATTCCATGCGCTCAAGGATGATCGGCTTGGCAGCATCACACAGGGTGTCACCGGTGGTGGTGTCCTTCATGCCGGCCAGCGCGACGATGTCGCCGGCAAATGCCTCATCGATGTCCTCGCGGTTGTTCGAGTGCATCAGCAGCATGCGGCCGATCTTTTCCTTCTTGTCCTTCACCGAGTTCAGGACCTGGCCCTTGGTGAGCTTGCCCGAATAGATGCGGGTGAAGGTGAGCGAGCCGACGAAGGGATCGTTCATGATCTTGAACGCCAGCGCCGAGAACGGCGCATCGTCGCTCGAGGGGCGCTCTGCTTCCTCGTCGCTGTCGGGCAGCACGCCCTTGATCGCCGGAACGTCAAGCGGCGACGGCATGTAGTCGACCACCGCGTCGAGCAGGGGCTGGACGCCCTTGTTCTTGAACGCCGAGCCGCAAGTGACGGGCACAAAGGCGCGCGCCATGGTGCCCTTGCGGATCAGCGCCTTGAGCGTGGCGACGCTCGGCTCGTTGCCTTCGAGATAGGCTTCCATGACCTCGTCGTCCTGTTCGACGGCGAGTTCGATCAGTTTCTCGCGATATTCGGCAGCCTTGTCGGCCAGATCGTCAGGGATCGCGATGAACTCGTACTTCGCGCCAAGGCTCTCGTCCTTCCAGACGATGCCGCGGTTGTTCACGAGGTCGACCACGCCCTGCAGCTGGCTTTCGGCACCGATCGGGAGATAGAGCACCAGCGGCTTGGCACCGAGACGATCGATGATCGATTGGACGCAGTAGTAGAAGTCGGCGCCGGTGCGATCCAACTTATTGATGAAGCACATGCGCGGAACGCCGTATTTGTCGGCCTGGCGCCACACGGTTTCCGACTGAGGTTCAACACCTGCCACGCCGTCGAACACCGCGACCGCGCCGTCGAGGACGCGCAGCGAACGCTCGACTTCGATGGTGAAGTCCACGTGGCCCGGGGTGTCGATGATGTTGATGCGGTGCTTCGGCTGGTTTTCGCGCAGCGCATCGGGATCGCTCATCGGATCCATCGACGAATCTTCGGCGGTCCAGAAGGTCGTGGTCGCAGCCGAGGTGATGGTGATCCCGCGCTCCTGCTCCTGCTCCATCCAGTCCATCGTCGCGGCACCATCGTGCACTTCGCCGATCTTGTAGGACTTGCCGGTGTAGTAGAGAATACGCTCGGTCGTGGTGGTCTTGCCGGCATCGATGTGAGCCATGATGCCGATATTGCGATAGCGCTCCAGCGGATACTCGCGGGCCATAATGGTTTCCTTAAAGGTCTTGCGGGGGCCGCCGGGTGAGCGGATCGGCCCCCATATAGTGACGATTGTGACAGCCGGAAGACGCCTCCTCCGGCCCCTCCACAAGTGTTACCAGCGATAGTGCGAGAAGGCGCGGTTGGCGTCGGCCATGCGGTGGGTGTCTTCCCGCTTCTTGACCGCGTTGCCGCGATTGTTCGCCGCATCCATCAGCTCGCCCGAAAGACGCGCGGCCATGGTGGTTTCCGGACGACCGCGCGCAGCCGTGATCAGCCAGCGGATCGCGAGGGCCTGGGCGCGCTCGGGACGCACTTCCACCGGCACCTGGTAGGTCGCACCACCGACGCGGCGGCTGCGCACTTCCACCTGCGGCTTCACATTGTTCAGCGCATCATGGAACAGCTGGATCGGATCGGCCTTGGCCTTGGTCTCGACCGTGGCGAGCGCGCCATAGACGATCTTTTCGGCAACAGCCTTCTTACCGTCGAGCATGAGGTTGTTCATGAACTTCGACAGAACCTGATCTCCGAACTGCGGATCAGGCAGGATTTCCCGCTTCTCGGGACGACGACGACGTGACATATCTTGAACTCCTTCGGAGTGCGGCGAACCCTCCGGTTCGCCTTGCGGCTCCGGCCCGCTCCGCGTTTCCGGCCTTTTTGGCCGACCACCCAGAAGCCACCTGGTCGGTGGCAGGGTGACGCGAAGAACCGTAGCCCCGTTGAACCTTACTTCGGACGCTTGGCGCCGTACTTCGAACGCGACTGCTTGCGATCCTTCACGCCCTGCGTGTCGAGAACGCCGCGCAGCACGTGGTAGCGCACGCCGGGAAGGTCGCGCACACGCCCGCCGCGGATCAGCACAACAGAGTGCTCCTGCAGGTTGTGGCCTTCGCCCGGGATGTAGCTGATGACTTCGCGCTGGTTGGTCAGACGGACCTTGGCCACCTTGCGCAGCGCCGAGTTCGGCTTCTTCGGGGTGGTCGTGTAGACGCGGGTGCAAACGCCGCGCTTCTGCGGGTTCTGCTCCATCGCAGGGACCTTGCTCTTGGCCTTCTGCGGAACGCGGCCCTTGCGGACCAGCTGGTTGATTGTCGGCATTAAGTTCTCACTTCACCTTGTTTGAGGCCATGGCCAGAGGGGTGAGGAGATCACGAATCGCGAACACGCGCGCGGCGGGGATCATGCCCCGTCACAACAGCCAGTCGCGAGCCGAAAACGCTCCACCCGCCTGAAAAGACCGGGTTACTTTGCCGGCCGCCCCTTCTGGAGAAACGCACCGCCAATGTTCAGCTCAATCCGAGCAAGGCCCGGAAGATGCGCGCCCTTAGGCGGGAATGGGTGGAGGGTCAAGGGTGGGTGTTGGAGGGGACGGGGTGTCCTACTTTGCTTCGAGCAAAGGGATGTTCCGATCGAAGACAGAAAAACAGGCAATAAAACCTGAGCAACCTCGTAGCAAATAACTGGATGCCGATCAGTCCAGCTAGAACCCCACCCACACCTCATTGCAAATCAAATAATTACCAGTTGCCGACCATTTGCGCATTCGATAGTCTCGAAGAAATCGCTCGGGGGGACGAAAAATGCGAAAAATAGTGATTGTGGCCAGTCTGCTTGCAACGACGGCTTGCGCGTTTCCTCAGCAGGTCCAACGCTTCGGGGTTGAATATAACACCGCTCTTGCGAACATGCAGAATGAGCAAACTTTACTGAATGTTCTGCGCGCCCGCGACGGGATGCCAACCCACTTCACATCTGTAAGCCAATTGGACGCCTCGAAAAACCCTCGCCTTTGAGGCGTTGATCTGATTCACTGCCTTTGCGGATGAGCGGAGGCGAAGATGGTTGGCCAGCCTGGTTTCTTTGATCTGTCGGACCGGTATGCGGCGCTGAGTGCGGCGGGTGATCCGCTGGAGCGGTTGACGGCGGTGGTCGATTTCGAGGTGTTCCGCGGGCCATTGATCGTGGCGCTCAGGCGGAGCGATCTGGGCAAAGGCGGCCGGC
The DNA here is from genome assembly GCF_035194505.1 of Erythrobacter sp. Taxonomy (NCBI): domain Bacteria; kingdom Pseudomonadati; phylum Pseudomonadota; class Alphaproteobacteria; order Sphingomonadales; family Erythrobacteraceae; genus Erythrobacter; species Erythrobacter sp. The sequence goes on from NZ_CP136573.1 coordinate 922,613, forward strand.
CGCCGTTCGATCCGGTGATGATGTTCAAAATCCTGGTGCTTCAGGCGCTCTACTCTCTGTCAGACGAGGCGACCGAGTTCCAGATCAAGGACCGGCTGTCGTTCCAGCGGTTCCTCGGACTGGGGCTCGATGGCCGGGTGCCCGATGCGACCACGGTGTGGCTGTTCCGCGAGCGGCTCGTACAGGCCAAGGCGATCGACAAGCTCTTCGCGCGCTTCGATGCGGCGTTGACCGATCGGGGCTACCTCGCGATGGGCGGGCAGATCATCGATGCGACCGTGGTGCCGGCGCCCAAGCAGCGGAACACCGAGGACGAGAAGGCCGCGATCAAGCAGGGCAAGATCCCGGAGCGCTGGAAGGAGAGGCCTGCCAAGGTCCGTCAGAAGGACCGCGATGCGCGCTGGACGGTCAAGTACTCGAAGGCCAAGGTGAAGGAGGGCGGCGACCCCAAGGGCTTCAAGCCGGTCGATCTTGCCATCCCGATGTTCGGCTACAAAAACCACATCGGCATCGACCGGGCTCACGGGCTGATCCGCACTTGGGATGCCAGTGCGGCCAACGCCCATGACGGGGCACGGCTGCCGGAGCTCATCAGCAAGCAAAACACCGGCTCGGGCGTATGGGGCGACACGGCTTATCGCTCAAAGAAGAACGAGGCGTTCCTCGAGCGGGGAATGTTCAAGAGCAACATCCACCAGCGACGCATGCCGCGTCGGCCGATGCCAGAGCACATCGCCCGAGCCAATGCGAAGCGCTCCGCTGTGCGCTCGGCAGTTGAGCACGTGTTCGCCGGACAGAAGCACCGCATGGGGCTGTTTATCCGCACCATCGGCATCGCCCGCGCAAAGATCAAGATCGGCATGGCGAACCTGGCCTACAACTTCCAGCGCCTCGCCTGGCTCGAGGGGCGAAGTGCGCCCGCATAGCGCGAAAACGAGGTGCCAAGCGGCGCTCCAGCTCAGAAAAACAAGGAAACGAGGCCGAAAGGCACAGCCCTCACGCACCAAAGACCGCGATCAGACCCCTCGCGCCGCCGTCAGGCCGAAAATAGACGTTCTTCGAGGTGTCCAAGTCCCACAACCCGCTGACGGTTCGCTCACCCGCCTTGCGGAGCATGGCTTTGAGCCGGGAGAATGCCTTCTCGATAGGGTTGAAGTCCGGGCTGTATGGCGGGAGGAAGCGCAGCGTTGCACCGGCCGCTTCGATCCTTTCCTTCACTGCCGCCCGTTTGTGGCTCGAGAGGTTGTCCATGATGACCACGTCACCGGGTTGCAACTCGGGCACCAGAACCTGCGCCACATAGGCTTCGAACCAGTCGCCGTTGATCGGCCCGTCCAGCACCATCGGCGCGACCATGCCGGTCATTCGCAGTCCCGCGACCAGCGTGGTGGTCTTGCGGTGGCCGTGCGGGAAGCCCATCCGCAGCCGCTCGCCCTTCGGGCAGCGGCCATGGCTGCGGGTCATGTTGGTGGCGGTCCACGTCTCGTCGATGAAGACGAGGCGTTCGGGTTCGAGATCGATCTGGCCGTCGAACCAATGCTGCCGTTGCCTCAGGACGTCGGGACGGTCCTGCTCGATCGCGTGGCCGGTCTTTTTTTGCGCGTGATCCCGTGACGCACGAAGAAGCGATGCACCGTGCCGATACCGACCAGGGCCCCACGCTCGATCAGCCGCGCCTGAACCTCGACCAGGGTCATGTCGCCTTGCTCGGCGATCAGCTCCCGAATGAAGCCGCCGTGCGCTTCGATCTTGCCTGAATGCCGGTCACCGCCGCGCGGCTTGGCAACGGCCCGGCCATGCTCAAGCGCTCTTCGCCGCCAGCGGATCGCGCTCGACACGCTGACCCCAAAGCGCGCCGCCGCCGCGTGGCAGCTCAGGCCGCCATCAATCGCTGCAACGACCCTGTCCCGAAGATCCTGTGAAAGCGTTCGTGCCATCCGTGCTGGCCTCCTGCCACCAGCAGGAAGTCTGAATCACAACGGCGCCGCGAAGGGAATCCCTGACGAATCAGATCGTGTGGAAACCGCTCTAAAGGGATTGATAGGCGCAGGCAGTGTGGCTCCCCGAGTTTATATGTTTGCGCCCTCAAGCGCCGGGCGCAGCGCCTCCGCGCTGCTTGGCTTTCGCGCCATAAGGCGCGGCGGCCGTTCGGCCTTGCGGCGTGGCTTCGCCCGCCGAGCCAGTGGCAGACGAGGACGTTGGTGGCTCCCCGCCCCCCAACCCCTCCCGCAAGCGGTAGGGGAGTTATGATTTTCCTACTCCCCCGCCCTCTGCCACCCCTCCCCCCATGTACGAGGATGACTACGCCCCCTACCCCGCCCCCGATCTGCCCAAGCGCAACAAGCGCGCGACGCCGCGGCAGGCGACCTCCTAAGTCGCGTGGGAGTTCGAGCCGGCGGTGTTTGCCGAGGATGATCCGCTGCTCGACTTCGCGCCCTATCTCCACAAGCAGCCGCGCCGCAATTCGATCACGCCCGATCTCCAGCGCGCCTTTGTGCTGCGGCTAGCCGAGACCGGCATTGTTACCTCGGCCGCGGCCCATATCGGGCGCTCGATGGAGGCGCTCTACAAGCTGCGCAAACAGCCCGGTGCGAAGGACTTTGCCCGGGCCTGGGACGAGGCGCTGCGCTGGGGGGTGCTGAGGCTCGAGGATTGCGCGCTCGAACGGGCGCTGACGGACGCGGCGTACAACCCGCACGCCAATTCCATGCTGTGCTTCATCCTGCGCTATCGCGGGCAATACCGCGTCGATGCGCGCGACCTGGTGCCCGGCCACCCGATCTATGAATGGATCCGCGAGGATGTGCTGGAGGAGGAGCGCGAAAAGCGGCGCGCGCGCTCAGGACGCCAGAAAGGCGGTTAGCGCCCTCACCTTCTTGCTGCGCCATTGCGGCGGCGGGGCGAGGAGCCAGTAGGCGCGCTGGGCAGGCTCGGGGCCTTCGAGCACGGTGAGGCGGCCCTGCGCGATCGCGGCCTCGGCCAGTGCCAGCGGGAGGATCGTGCGGCCCATCCCGGCGAGCGCAGAGGCGAGCGCCTGTCCCGGGCTCCCGGCCTTGATGCAGGGGTTCTTCCCCTCGGGCAGCGGCATCCCCGGCCAGTCGATCCAGGCATCGCGATGCTCGGGCGCGGCGACGGTGACGCGCATGGCGGGGGCGAGCTGCACGCCCTCAAGATCGCCCGGCCCGTCGACCAGCCGGATCGCGAGATCGAGATTGGCCTCGGTGAAATCGGCGTGCTCGTCGGGCGCGAGGATATACTGCACGCCAGGGGTGCCGGCCTGAAAGCGGGCGAGGCGCGGGGCGAGCCACTCGGCGTAGAATTCGCGCGGGACAGCGATGGTGTAACGGTCCGAGGCCTGGCCCGCCTGCATCGCCTCGACGCTTTCCTCGAAGCGCAGGAAGCCTTCGCGCAAGGGGTCAAGGCCCGCCTCGCCCTCCGGCGTGAGTTCGAGGCCCTTGGAGGTACGGCGGAACAGGACGACGCCGAGCACGTCCTCCAATGCGCGGATCTGCTGGCCGACGGCGGCGGGCGTCACCGCCAGCTCGTCCGCCGCGCGGGTGAACGAGAGGTGCCGGGCGGCCGCGTCGAACACGCGCAGGGCATTCAGAGGGAGATGGGTGCGCTTCACGCTTGCCCGATTAGGCGCGCAGGCCGCGCGCCGCAAGTATCAGCGCGGGCTCCTGCCTTCGGCCGTTTCGGGCGCGGAGAGCGGGAAGAAGGGGATGCGCACCTCGCAGGAGGAGCCGTCGGGGCGCTGGAAGGTGTAGAACCCCTCCATCGAGCCGAACGGCGTCGTCAGCGGGCAGCCCGAGACATAGTCGTGGCTCTGGCCGGGTGCGAGCAGCGGCTGTTCGCCCACCACGCCCTCGCCATCGACATGATTGACCATGCCGCGCCCGTCGGTGATCCGCCAATGGCGGGTGCGCAGGCGCAATGCCTCGTGGCTGCCGTTCTCGATGCGGATGTGATAGACCCAGAACCACTTGCCCGCCTCCGGATGCGACTGCTCCGGCAGGTAGTTCACAGCAACCCGGACGGTGACCCCGTCGGTGGTGGCAGAGTGCTGGAAGAATTCCTTCATATCGTGCCCCAAGGTAGCGATTCTGTTTCGCGCCACAAGAGCCTCAACGCAGGTAATCCCCGCTGTATCCCGCCGGCGTGACGATTTGCTCGCCTCGCTCGGCCGGCGCGGGCATAATGCGCTTTGGCTTGAGGGGGATACGGGGATGATCGACATTCGGCTGCACAGCGCCCCGGATGTTTCGCGCCGTGCGGTGCTGCGCGGGATCGGGGCCGGGGTCCTGGGAGGCATTGCGACAGGTTGCGCGGGGCGCAGCGGCGAGCAGCTTGCCCTCCCGCTAGATCCGCAAGCGACCGCGACGCCCGATCTGGTCGATCTCGTCCGCTTCGATCCGCGCCTCAGGCTCGATATCCGCTATGCCACGCCCGCCAACTTCATGGGCCGCAAGCTCTACCCCCTCGCCCGCGCCGTCGCCCAGCGGCCCGTCGCCGAGGCGCTTGCGAAGGTCCAGACCCGGGCCGAGGCGGCAGGCTATGGCCTCCTCATCTTCGACGCCTATCGCCCCTGGCGCATCACAAAGGCGATGTGGGAGGCGACCCCACCCGAAAAACGCGAATTCGTCGCCGATCCGGCAGTCGGCTCGCGCCACAATCGCGGGTGTTCGATCGACCTCTCGCTGCATCGCAATGGCGTGGAGGTGGTCATGCCCAGCCCCTATGACGACTTCACCCCCGCCGCCTACCGCAGCAACACCGCCGCGCCGCCCGAAGCCCTCGCGCTCTCGCGGATGCTGGAAGGCTGGATGGTGGCCGAGGGCTTCGTGCCCCTGCCCAACGAATGGTGGCACTACGACTGGGCCGAGTGGCGGCGCTATCCGATCATGGATGTGCCGCTGGAGGATGTGACAGCGGGGTGAGGTCCGGATATGCAGCGCAGAGCGAACCTGCCGACGTTGGGAGGGCTGCCCCCGAGCGGACCGGTTCAGGAGATTTCGCGGCCATCCGGATCGGGGCGCCGCGTCTCAACCATGGCTGGCGCGGGTGGTGGCAGGGCTGCTTTTGTAGATACTCGGAAAAAACCTGCCGTTCGGCTTGCGACCCCGAAGTAGTCATTGTGGGGTGCGCCATCAAATGCTCGCGGCCGCATCAGAGCGCGACGTGGGCACGCGAGCTGGCCAATCAGGTCTTTTCCCAGCTGTGCGACAAGAGCTTCACCGTAACCTTTCCGGTTGCGACGTGCACGCCGCCCGCATCATGCATCGGGAATTCGGCAATATAGGTTGCGCTGCCCTTACGCTCCAGATCTGCCAGAAGCGTTTCGAGGGTGGCCTCGTCGAGCCGGAACTCGGCAAAGACATCGCTGGCGGCGGGCTTATGGAAGGCAACCGCGATATCTTTGAGGATCGGATAGAAGCGTTCGGTATCGAGGATCGAAATGCCGGGAATTGCGGCGGTTGCTTCGGCCAGAACGGTGTAGGCCCCCATGTACATCACGCCGACATGGTTCTCGTTTCCGGCAAGCGGCATGCGGTAGCGCGCATGGCCGCGCCCGGTTTCCTGCAACTCCAGACCGGTCCGTTCGACGAATTCAACACGATACGTCATGCGCTTTTCCCCTGCCAGCCCGCTACGATCGCAGCTTTGTGAAGGCCTCTCGGGCCAGTCTGTTCAGTCCACCGCGCCCCAGTACTTCCTGAAATTGGCCGAGCATCGCCCCGTCATTCCAGTCGACCATGCTGATCCACGCAAACTGGTGCGGATTGGCCTGCATCGCGAAATGGCTTTTCGCAGCGCCCGTCACTTCCAGAAGCCGGCCATGCTCATCCTGAGCGGTGACTGATACCAGTTCGATCCGCGACAAAGGGCCATCTTCGCGGCGGACAATCGCTTCCCTGATCAATCCACGTTTTCCGTCGCGATCAAGGTAGCCAATGGTGATGGGGGGATCGCGATCCAGCAGCTTCATGATCAGGAAGCTTTCAGCATCGCTGATGCCGTAAAAATAGAGTGCCCGCGATCCGTCCTGCATATCGGACCGAGGGCCCCACGACCGGTCGCGCATGCCATGGCAGTCGAGAACAATCACCTTGCCATGCAATTCGATCTGGCCCTGCACCTTCATCGGCTGATCGATGTGACCATAGCTGGCCGCATGACCGCCCGCCGCAAACGGCTCTGCACAGGCGGTGAACAGCAGATCAGCCGTGAACAGCCCCGGGTCATCATACCGCACGCGGTATTGCTGCATCGGCTCGATGATCTCGTAGCTGAGATGGTCGAGGCTGAGTCTATTGCTGTCGAACTGCGGTGCTTCGAGATGCCACTGGGTGCGAAAATAAGTGGCTGTCCAAGGCGATTCCTGCCCCGGCCCCCACACCATGACGGCGAGCGATGCGATGTCGAGATTGGCCCTCACCATCGGATAAAAATGGCAGGACAGGTTGTTTGCCGGATCATCAAACGAGAACCAGTATGTCTCGGACCACCACCGATCCGTAGGGTCGGGCGTGTGCAGAAAATCATCGGCGGTCAAATCATGGGTCATGATGGAATCCGATCATGTGCCTTTGCCTTATCGTGAAGGCGGCAGGTCCAGTTGAAGCGCGAGATCCTTCAAGAACCGCCGGTAGAGAACCACACCCATGTAAGCCATTTTGGGGGCGCTATACTTGTTGTTCACGAAGCCCCACCACGAACTGGAGCAACACACCGTGTTGCGCGCGGCGCGCCACACTTCGTAGAAATGGGCATTCTCGGGCTTGTATCTGACCCCGCCCGATTGCTCGTAGCTTTGGAGGAAGTTTTCCCAATCCCCGTCATCTGTCACGAACTGGCGGAAATAGGCCAAGTCCTCGACCGGATCACCGAGGTGGCAAAACTCCCAATCGAGCAGGGCGGTAATCTTGCCTTCATCGACCAGGATGTTTGTGAAGCTGATATCCGCGTGAACGATGGCGATACGATCAATGTGGGCGGGGATATTGGCGAGCAGCCACTCGAAAGCGTTCTCGAGAACGAAGGACGGCTCCACCATGTGCCGCTCCCAGCGATCCTTCCACCACAAGACATAGTCGCGCAGTTGTTGTTGAGGGTCCGCAGCGGGCACGAGGCCCGACCGTTCGGGCGGCAGGGAGTGCAGCCGCGCTACCAGTTCGCCCAATTGTTTCCAGATTGCATCGCGCTTCTGTTTGTTGGGCTCGGCGACATCATACTGGGTGATGCCGGTAACCAGTTCCGAGATAAGAAACGGCTGGCCCAGAAACTCGACATCCTCGATGCAGGCAATCGGCCGCGCGACGCCGACATTCTCGGCATACATTCGCTGGAGCAACGCATACTCGTCCAGAACGGTGTAGCCGTTGGGGCCAAAGGGCATGTCCCGGCGGATCACGGTTTTCCGAAGAATGCCTTCGGCGTCCTCATAATCGAAAAAGAAGCTGTCCTTGGAAAAACCTCCGGCGATGCGTTCGATCCGCACGGTCTTCCCGCCGCCGAATTTCGCCGCGAGCAGCACGTCCATCCGCTCGGGCGTCGCCTCGATCTCCTGCTGACCGATCTGCTGGAGCGAGACATTGAATGTCTCTTCTACGGCAGCGGGTTCCCTGAAAAGGCGCTCCGCTTCGGTTTGGCGATTGTGATCGGCGCGCGGATTGCGGGTCTCGTCTGCGACATAGCCCAGAATTTCGGACCACATTCCCGCAATCATCTTGGCCTTGTTCGACTGCAGTTCGATCCCGATTTCGCTCACGAGGTCGCGTTGCAATGCTGCAAGCAGCTTTGCGCCGATCACGTTGCCTTGCGACACCTGCCTGCCCCCCGAACCTGCGGGCCATTGTGGCCTCGTCCAGCGGGATGTCGCATAGTGAGGCGCGTCCCTGCACTAGCACTTTGCAGCAGCGTCGCTCTCGGCTTGCCTCTCGGCAACTTCGGCGTCGATGCCTTGGCGGCATCGCAAGGGCAGCTTTCCACCCACAATCAGACGTTCCAGCCGAACGCAGCAAATCCTAAAAGCGGCCAGTTTGACCATGGGCCAATATGAGGGGTTCGAGGCAGCCACGCTACACAGTGTGGTCAATCCATCGCCCCGACGCACCTATCGCCTTATCCCTCGTATCAAGCATGGGCCAAGGGTGGGATAGTGGTGGAGGTGACGCCAGCCGTCTCCCGCCCCTCACTCTCCCGCTGCAACACCACCGCCCGGCACCGCATCCGCCGGGTTGTGCTTGGCGAGGAAGGCTTCGAGCGCGTCGTACCACTGCTTCTCGTTCGCGGCGGTCGAGAAGCTGTGGCCCTCGTCCTTGATCACCAGCGTCTGCGGCGGCATCGGCGCGCTGCGGGTGGCCTTCTCGAAGGCGTTGTACTGGCTGAAGGGCACGACCACGTCCTTGGTCCCGTGGGCCAGCAGCAACGGGCGCGACAGGCTCGCCGCCCGTTCGAGCGGGGAGACCTGCTTCATGTCCTGCACGCCCTGCCCGCGCACCTTGTCGCGCCAGCGCTTGAAGCCCGCACGGCTGAAGAAGCTGCGGTCATAGCGCAGGATGCGGTCGAAATCGGTCACCCCGGCCCAGCTCGCTCCGCAGCGGTATCTTTCGGGATTGCGCAGCACCGCAAAGATCGCCGCATAGCCGCCATAGGAGCCGCCCACCACGCAGACGCGCCCCGGATCGGCCAACCCCTCGGCCACGGCCCAGTCCATCGCATCGTCGAGATCATCCTGCATCGCGCGGCCGATCTGGCCGGTGCCGAGCTCGAAGAAGGCATCGCCATAGCCGCCCGAACCGCGATAATTGGGCTGGAGCACGGCATAGCCGCGATTGGCGAGCAGCTGCACTTCGTCGTTATAGGCGAGCTTGTCGCGGATCCCGTAAGGTCCGCCGTGGGGCATGATGATCAGCGGCAGGCGCTTGGCCTCGCGCCCGCGCGGCAGGGTGAGATAACCGCGGATCACGGTTCCGTCGCGCGCGGTGTATTGCACCGGCCTCGGCTTGGCGAGCTGGCGGATATCGAGGCTGGGCCGGTATTGCGACACCTCGTCCATCTTGCGCGCGGCCGGATCGTAGAAATAGAGCACGCCGGGATCGGCCTCGTTGCCGGCCCATACCAGCATGCGCGATCCATCCTTGGCGCGGCTCGGCACCCATACCTCGACATCGCCGAGCGCGCGGCGCAGGCTGGCGTGCTGCTTGGCGACGGCTGGATCGAAGTAGTGCACCTCGTCGCGATCGGCGGTGAAATAGGCCGCATAGGGCACCCCGTCGCGCATGGTGACGCTGTCGATATCCCATTCGGGATGTTCGTAGATGGTGGCGATGGTCTCGCGCGTGGCGAAATTGAAGCGCCTGAGGCCGACCCGCCCGGTCTCGCCTTCGGACAGGACATAGCCTTCGTCCGAACCATTGATGATCTGGAGCGCGTCCCAGAAGCGGTCGGCGGCGTCGCCCTCCTTGAGGCGCGCGACGAATTCGAGCGGGCCGGTGGCGCTGGAGCGGTAGTAGATCCGCAGCCTGCCATCCTTCGAGCCGGTGCCCATGCGCACCACGCCCTGATTGTCGGCGGTCCAGTTCCACACCCCGTCGCGCGATTCCTGCACCGTGGTGACCTTGCCGCCCGGCTCCAGCTCGTGGCGCATCACGGAAGGGTAGTCATAGATGGTCTTCTGGATCGCGACGAGGACGTGCGAGCCGTCCTCGTCGATGTGGATGACATTGTCGCCCTCCACCACATCCGAACGGCGGACCAACGGGGTCATGCTGCCGTCGCTCAGCTTGACGAGGATCAGGCGGGTATAGCGCACCTCCTCGCCGAAGAAGGTGCCTGCGGTCGAGACCGACACCAGCAGCTTGTCGTTGGTGACCCATTGGTACCATTCGAACTGATCGGCCGGATCGGTGCCGAAGGCGTGCAGGCGCTTCTTGGCGACAATGTCGGCAATCACGAACTGGGTGTCGCCCGCGCTTTTGCGCAGGAAGGACAGCATCGACCCGTCAGGCGAGATCTGCGCGTCCCAGAAGGCCGCGCGTCCGGCAAAGTCACCGGTGGCGATCAGCGGTGGCGGGGCTTCGGTGGCAGGCGCGGCTGCGGACGCGGGTTCCTGTGCAGCCAGAGCGGCGGGCACAGCCAGACCAAGTCCGGCCAGCGGTATCGCCGCCGCCAGCGTGCCGAAAAGTCTCTTCACCGTGATGCCCCCTGCCCCGTACCTGATTCGCCAAGCCTATGAAACAGCGCAACAAAGGCAAGCACAATGCGACGGTTTGCGGGTTACTCCGGCGTCTTTAGCCGGTGACGAGCAATTCCTCGATCTGGCCGAGGCGTTCCTTGCCGAAGAACATCTCGGTGCCGTCTACCCACATGGTGGGGATGCCGAAGGCACCGCGCGCGACGGCGGCTTCGGTGCTGGCGATCAGGCCCTGCTTGACTTCGTCGCTCTGGGCGCGCGCGAACAGATCTGCGGCGTCGAAACCGGCCGCGCTCACCACAGCGCCGATCGCTTCGGGCGAGGAAATGTCGAGCCCCTCTTCCCAGATTGGACGCAGCAGGCATTCGGCAAACTGCACCCCGCGCCCGTCCTGGCAGGCAGCAAACAGCATGCGCTGGAGCAGGATCGAGTTGAACGGAAATTGCGGGTGCAGGCGATACTTGGTGAGCCCGTGCTTCGCGATGAAGCGCTGCATCTCCAGCATCGCATAGTCGTTCTTGCCCTTCACCTCGGCGTCGCGGATCATCGGCGGGGCATTGCCGGTGAGCTTGTGCATGCCGCCAAGGAACACCGGCACGATATCAAGGCTTGCCTCGTGACGATCGAGCAGTTCGCGCAGCGGCCACCACACCAGATAGGCATTGGGGCTGACGAAATCGAACACCAGTTCGACGCGATGCGGCATTTTGTCTTCCTCCCTATTCGGGCGGCTCGGCCACCAGATCGTGGAAGCCCTCCATCAGCTCGGCCCGCCCGATGGGGCGCGTTGTTGCACCCGGTTCGATCCGGTGCAAGCTGTAGCGCAGATCGAGGGTGATGAGCGTGTAGAGCGCCTCGGCCGCTTCCGGGCGGTCGGTGAAGAAATGGTTGTTCCACTCGATCACCAGCTTGGGGCGATAGGCCCACAGCGTCTCGCGCGCGCCGGCAAGCACATCGGCTTCCGATCCCTCGACGTCGATCTTGATCAGGTCGATCCGGTCGGGATTGAACTCGGCGAAAATGTCGTCGAGCGTGCGGGTCGCGACCTTGGCGGGGGTGACGGTCTCGCCATAGCGTTCGCGTGCCGCCTCGGCGATGTGGGGCAGCAGAGTGTTGCCGCCCTTGCGGTTGCCGAACTGGTGCAGCACCGCCTCGCCCCGTTTCGCGCCCGCCGCGAAGCGCAGCGATGTGGTGCGTTCCTCGAAGCCGTTCATCGCCACGCTTTCGAACAGCAGCGGGAAGATGTCGGGCGAAGGCTCGATCGCGAACACGCTCCCGCGCGGGCCGACCTTTTCGGCGGCAAATATGGTGTAGGTGCCGAAATTGGCGCCGACATCGACGAAGGTTGCGCCCGGTTTCAGCAGATTGCCGATCACCGTGGTGAGATTGCGATCGAACCAGCCGTCGCGAATAAGGTGCGGGACGATCCCCGTGTCCGCCCCGTCGACCAGCATGAGGTGGCCGAAAGCGGTCTCCAGCAGCACGCGGCCCTGCCCGACATAGCTGGCTGCCATGCGCTGCGAGGCGAGCCGCACGCCGCCGATGGTGTTGTCGCGGTGGGCATCGCCCATGGCCGCCAGCAGCGCGTCAGCCGAGATGATGTGCGGATCATCCGCAGCGAGCGGAGCACCGCTCGCCGAAAGCACGAGAAACACCTCGTTGGCAAAGCTCGTCACATGGGTATCAAGCGCGGCGCGGAGCAGATCGGCGGTCACTTCCTCCAGCCGACCCTTGTGCAGCACCAGCGCCGCCGGAACCGCGCCATCAGGGGCATTGTGGATGGTGCGGCAGCCGGGCAGCAGGCCTTCAAACCCGAGCGCGGCAAAAACCGCCTCCCCCGCAAGGCCAAGACCGGTGACATGGGCGGCCGCAGCCTGCCAGAAAGGATCGTTTTCGGGTTGCATGGCAAACGGATAGCCGTTCGCGGGAGGCTGCGATAGGGCCTTGGAGGATTTGCCTCCATTCTGGCCCCGTTATCAGATTCCCGCCGCGCTGAGCGCCTGATCAAGGTCTTCGGTGAGGTCCGCGATATCCTCGAGCCCGACATTGATCCGCAGCAGGCCTTCGGTCACGCCCATGGCCGCGCGCGCCTCATCACCCATGTTGGCGTGGGTCGAGGAGGCCGGGTGGCACATCAGGCTGCGCGCATCGCCGATATTGTTGGAGATATCGACGAGCTTCAACGCATCGAGCACGGCAAAGGCGCGCGCCCGCGTGCCGACATCGAGCGCGAAGATCGGACCGGTCGCGTCCATCTGCGCCATCGCCATGGCGTGGCGCGGGTGGCTCGGCAGGCCGGGGTGGAGCAGATGCCCGCCCGCCTTCAGCACGCGCGGTTCGAGGAACTGGCCGAGCGCGACGGCCTGTTCGGACTGCTTGAAGGCGCGCAGGGGCAGCGTCTCCAGCCCCTTCATCACCACCCATGCGTTGAAGGCCGAAAGCGTCGGGCCGGTGTTGCGCTGGAAGGGCATCAGCACCTCGTCGATCCACTGCCGCGAAGCACAGATCGCGCCCGCCAGAACGCGCCCTTGCCCGTCCATCAGCTTGGTGGCGGAATAGGCCACCACATCCGCGCCGAACTGCATCGGGCGCTGCAAAACGGGCGAGGCAAAGGCATTGTCGACCACGCTGGTGATGCGATGCGCACGGGCGAGCCCGCACACGTAAGCCAGATCGACAATGTCGAGCGTCGGGTTGGCCGGGGTCTCGAAGAAGAACACCTTGGTATTGGGCCGGATCGCGGCCTCCCAGGCGGCATTGTCGGCGCTGTCGATGACAGTGGTCTCGATCCCGAACTTGGGCAGCAGGGTGTCGACCAGCCAGCGGCACGAGCCGAAGGCGGCGCGCGCGGCAACGACGTGATCGCCTGCCGAAAGCTGGCACAGCAGCGCGGCGGTCATCGCGGCCATGCCGCTTGCCTGGGTGCGGCAGGCCTCGGCCCCTTCCATCAGCGCGATGCGTTCTTCGAGCATGGCGACCGTGGGGTTCTGGAGGCGCGAATAGGTCATGCCCTGCGCGGTGCCGGCAAAGCGGTCCGCCACGGTCTGGGCATCGTCGTAGGTATAGCCCGAGGTGAGGAACAGCGCCTCGCTGGTCTCGCCATGTTCGGAGCGCCAGGTGCCGCCGCGCAATGCGCGGGTTGCGGGGCGCCATTTCTTGGTGGCGGAGCGGTCCATGCCGGTGGTCTTCTTCATGGCGCGGGGCTTTAGGCGGCTGCGAGCCCGCTCGCAAGCAGGCCGTCGCGCGCGCTGGCCTCATGTCCGATGGCCGAGAGCATCAGCGTCCCCTCGATCAGGGTGAGGAGATAGCGCGCGCCGCCGGCGGGATCGGGATCGCCTTCGGGCATCTGCCCTTCGAGCCAGCCGAGCAGCTCGCCCATCATCGCCTGCGCGGCGGGGCGATAGCCTTCTACCCCGCGCGCCGAGCCCGCGACGATCTCCCACCACAGCTGCATGAAGGGACGCATCTCGGGCGCGCGGGCATGCTGGAGGATGCGCGCCAGCGCCTGTCCGCGCGTCGCCGCCCGCTCGCCCGCCAGCGCGGCATCGAGCGCCCCCGCATAGGAGCGTGCAAGAAAGCCGAGCAGATCGGTGATCAGCGCCTCCTTGGAGCCGAAATGATAGAGCAGCATCCGGTCCGAGGTGCCTGCAGCCTTGGCCAGCGGCCGCAGGCTCGCCTGCCCCAGCCCGGAGCCAAGCACATGGCTTGCCAGCAGGGGCAACAGGGTCTCCCGCGACATCGGGGGCTTTTTGGAAAGGCGCGCCATGGTGGCTCTTGTAGCAGGCGCTACATTTAGCTACAAGCCAGCGTAGCAGTCGCTACAATTGTGCCGGAGATTCGCCGATGCCTGACCTTCCGCTCCCTTTCCTCGCGCTCATGATCGGCGGGCTGGCCTGCGCTCTTGTAGCAATCGCTACAGTGCTGCTGCGCCCCGCGGCCAGCGGCAATCCGGTGCTGGCGGCAGCGCTGGCGGCAGGCTTTTCCGCCTTCACCGCGATCACCATCTGGGCCGAGGGCGTCTGGCCGGTCGTGATCAACCACACCAGCAACCTGTGGGGCGTGCAGGTATGGTGGGACCTGTTGTTTTCGCTCACCATCGCGCTGTTCCTGATCGCCCCGCGCGCCCGAGCGGCGGGCATGAACCTGCTGCCCTGGACCCTGTTCGTCGTCGCCACCGCGAGCATCGGCCTGCTCGCCATGTGCGCCCGCCTGTTCTGGCTCGAACGGGCCGCAGCGCAACCGGCGAAAAGCTGAGCAAGCATCGGCGCCGCAGGCGTCGCAAGCACGAACGGGCGCCCGCAGCGACGCTGGCGCAGCCAGCATGAGCGAGGATTTCGCACGCAGGATGGCGTGCGGAAAACAAAAAACCTATCTTGCCCACGGCCGCCGCGCTCCCTAATCGGCGCGGCCATGGCCGAGGCGCACGCGTCATCCTCTCCCGCCGCCACCCCGCCCCCGCGCCCGCGTGATCCGCTGGCGTGGTGTCTCGCGCTGACCGGCATCTATGCCCTGCTGGCCGGATGGCGGCTGGCGATCCCGTCCGAGCCGTTCTTCGACGAGGTGCACTACATCCCTGCCGCCCGCGCGCTGCTTGAAGTCGCGCAGGGCGGGCATGTGGCCTATTTCAACCGCGAGCATCCGCTGTTCGGCAAGGAGATGATCGCGATCGGCATGGCGCTGTTCGGCGATACGCCGCTCGGCTGGCGGTTCATGCCTTGGGTCGCGGGCGTGCTGGCCTGTTTCGCCGGGGTGCGCGCGATGTGGCACGCCAGCGCCGACCGCTTTGCCACGCTCGCCTTCGGGGTGTTGCTGGCGACGGGTTTTCACCTCTTCATCCATTCGCGCATCGCCATGCTCGACATCTTCATGGCGAGCGCACTGATGGTGGCGACATGGCAATTCGCAGCCGCCTGCGCCCAGCCCGAGACCGGCCGCCGCCGCCTGGCGCTCACCGGCATCGCACTGGGCTGTGCGATGGGGGCCAAATGGAACGCGATTGCCCTTGCCATGCTGCCCGGCCTCACCTTCTTCATCGCCCGCGCGCTGGCCGGGCGCCGCCGCCTGCTGTTCTCGCGCCGCGGCGCGCCGGTGCCGGGGGTGACGCTGGTGGAGGCCTTCGTGTGGCTCGGCATCCTGCCGCTTGCCACCTATGCGGCGACCTTCGTGCCGGGCTATTTTCTCGGTGAATATCTCCACCCCTCGCCGCTCGCCGAGAAAGGCCTGATCGGTTTCCACGCCGAGATCCTGTCCTTGCAGCAACAGGTCCTGAAGCCGCACCAGTACATGAGCACCTGGCCGCAATGGGTGCTGAACACCCGCGCGATCTGGTACATGTACGAGCCAATCGACGGGGCGCAGCGCGGGGTGCTGCTGATCGGCAATCCGCTGACCATGCTGGCGGGGCTTCCGGCGGTCGCATGGTGCCTGTGGCACGGGGCGTGGCAGCGCGACTGGGCGCGGCTGGGAGTGGCTATCGGCTACGCAGCGAGCCTCGGCCTATGGGTGATCGCGCCCAAGCCGGTGCAGTTCTACTACCACTATTTCGTGCCGAGCTGCTTCCTGCTCGCAGCGCTCGCGCTGGCCTGCAGCGATCTGCACAAGTGGCAGCGCACGCGCTGGCTCGGCTGGGGCATTCCGGCTGCCGCTGTGGCCGTGTTCGCGTGGTTCTTCCCGATCATCGCCGCCCTGCCGCTGGCCGGCAAGATGAGCTACACCCACTGGATGTGGCTCGACGGGTGGAGGTGAGTATAGCGCACGCTGTCGCAGGCGGAGCTATCGGCGGTGCAGCCGCCGCAAGGCCGAACGGCCGCCCGCAGCGTCGCGGCCGTCAGGCCGCGTGAGCGAGGAAATCGCACGCCGGATGGCGTGCGGAAATCAAAAACGACCCCACACGAAGCGGCTCGAGAGGGCATAGTTCCACACCGAACCGACCACGATGCCGGCCAGCGCCGCGAGCGCCCAGAATACGCCTTCGCCCTCGAGGAAGGTCGCAATCGCGACATTGGCGAAGGCCCCCACCGCGCAGGTCAGGACAAAGCCAAGCCAGCCCTTGAGCAGCGCGCCGGCCCCAACCAGCCGCTTGTCGCGATAGGTCAGCCAGTTGTTGAGCCAGAAGTTGAAGCTCATCGCCACCAGCACCGCGCCGGTCTGCGCCAAGGCAAAGCCCTCGCCCAGCGCGAAGAACAGGAGGCTCAGCACAACGAAGTGCACGCCCACACCCAGCGCGCCGACAGTGCCGAACAGGGCAAAACGGGTCGGGATCACCTTGCCGAAGGTCTTATCGTAAAGCCCGGCGAGGAAATCGAACAGGATGGCACGGTCCAGCTTGCTTTCTCCTTCGCGCCTTGCCGCGAAATTGAGGGGGAATTCCTTGACCCGCATCGGCGCGTCAGCAGTCGCCAGCAGATCGAGCAGGATCTTGAAACCGATCCCCGAAAGGCGCGGCACCAGCGCACGGGCGGCGCTTGCGGGGAGCATGAAATAGCCGCTCATCGGATCGGTCAGGGCAACCCCGGTGATCTTGCGGGCCAGCGCATTGGCATAGGTCGAGAGCTTCTCGCGCTCGGGCGCGGCCCATTCGGCGGTGCTGGCCCCTTCGGCAAATCGGCTGGCGACGCAGATTTCCGCCTCACCCGATTTCAATGCGGCGAGCATGCCGGGGAGCAGCGCGGGATCGTGCTGGTGATCAGCATCCATCACGGCCACGAAAGGCGCGGCGGTGGCGCAGAAACCCTCGATCGCGGCGCTGGCGAGACCGCGGCGACCGATGCGCTGGATCACCCGCACGCGCGGGTCGACAAGCGCGAGCGCGCGCGCCTCGTCGGCGGTGCCGTCCTTGCTGTCATCATCGACGATGATCACTTCCCACACGGCCGCCGCGCCGATCGCGCGGTCGATCCGCTCGACCAGCGGGCCGAGATTGCCGCGCTCGTTGAGCGTGGGCAGGATGATGGCAAGGTCGAGGCTCATGGGCGATTGCCCCGCTTCTGCAGGGCGCACGGCGCTTGCAGGCGCGCGTTCGAGAATGGCTTGGTCCATGCCCCGTGGATGCCCGATAATGCTTTATAAACCATAACTGGCGCGCCGGATTTCGCGGGTTACAGCCGTTCGCGCACAGCGGCGCCGATGGCAGCCGTGCCGTAGGTGCCGCCCAGATCGCCGCCGAGGATCCCGTCCGCCAGCGCCTTGCCGACCGCCACCTCGATCCGGTCCGCCTCGGCTTCGCGGCCGAAGGAGTGGCGCAGCATCATCGCTGCCGAAAGGATCGTCGCCATCGGATTGGCCTTGCCCTGCCCCGCAATATCGGGCGCGCTGCCGTGGATCGGCTCGTAGAGGCCGAAAGTGCCGAAGGCGGTGGTGCGCTCGCCCAGCGAGGCCGACGGCAGCAGCCCGATCGAGCCGACCGCGGCGCTGGCAAGATCGGACAGGATGTCGCCGAACAGATTGCCGGTCAGCACCACGCCGAAACGCTCGGGGTGGCTCACCACCTGCATCGCGGCATTATCGACATACATGTGATCGAGCGCCACTTGCGGATAATCACCCGCCACCTCGATCACGACATCGCGCCACAGCTGGCTGGTTTCGAGCACATTGGCCTTGTCGACACTGGTGAGCGGCAGGCCCGAAGTCGCCGCCGCGCGGAAGGCGACATGGGCGATGCGGCGCACTTCGTGTTCGCAATAGGACATCGAGTCCCAGCCCTCATGCTCCCCCGCCTCGCTGACGCGGCGGCCCTTGGCACCGAAATAGACGTCGCCTGTCAGCTCGCGCACGATCAGCATGTCGAGCCCGGCGGCAATATCGGCGCGCAGGGGCGAGAGGTGCTCGAGCCCTGCAAACACCCGCGCCGGACGCAGATTGGCGAACAGGCCGAGGTGCTTGCGCAGGCCGAGGATCGCCTGTTCCGGGCGCAGGTGACGCTCCAGCGTGTCACAGGAGGGGTCGCCCACCGCGCCGAACAGGATCGCGTCCGCCTCGCCCGCCAGATCGAGCGTCTCTTGCGGCAGGGGATGGCCATGACGCTTGTAGGCCACGCCGCCGACATCGCCTTCCAGCAGGGTGAGGCCGGGCAGCGACAGGGCTTCGAGCACGCGCACCGCCTCTGCGGTCACTTCAGGGCCGATCCCGTCGCCGGGCAGGACTGCAATCTTCATCGCGGGAGACATCTTTCACGTGATCCGGGCGAGCCGCTCGGTCAGCAGCTTCCGCGCGGCCATAACATCGCGTCTGCGACCTGCAAGCAGCGAGTTCGCCAGAGGTGCCTCGAGCGCGGCGAGCGCGGCCAGCTGGGCGGCGAAATCCGCGCCCGGATCGGGCCGGGCAGCGCCATAGCCCATTTCGGCGAGCAGCATCGTCTCATAGGCGACCAGCCCCGCCGCCCAGCCCCGCGCCGAGGGGGCGACCGCAATCGCGGCGAGCAGCGCGTCGAGCGCCTCGTAGAGCGCGGGCGCGGCATAGCGTTCGGGCAGCGCTGCGGCGGTCAGCCCGCAGGCCCACTGGATCGCGGCGGCAGGCAGCGGCTCGGTCATGAGAGCAGCGCGCGAATGTTCGAGTTCGAGCCTGGCGAAGGGCAACTGGTTTGCCGAGCGTACGGCGAGATCAAGCGCGACGCGGTTGCCCGGCACCATCACCGCCCGCAATTGCCGCCCGCGCCCGCCAGCGACATAGGCGGCCACAAGCCCGTGCTCGGCAGTCAGCAGGCGCGCGATCACGCCCGTCTCGCCGTGTGCGCGGGTGCTCAGCAGAATGGCGGGGCTGCGCAGGTTCATTGCTGATCCCCGTCACCCCTGCGCAGGCAGGGGTCCATCAGAGGCCCGTTGCCCTGCTCAGCCATTGAGCGTCTCGAACAGATCAAGCCAATCGGGATTTTGCTGGCGGACCAGCTTCAGTTTCCACTGCCGCTTCCACCGCTTCATCGCCTTTTCGCGGGCAATGGCGTCAGTGATCGCTTCATGGCGTTCAGTGTAGACCAGCCGGGTGAGGCCGAACCTGCGGCAGAATTCCGAGCCGCGTCCTTCACGATGGGCGAATACACGCGCGGCGAGATCAGCTGTCACGCCGATGTAGAGCGTGCCGTGCGGAGCATTTGACATGATGTAGACCCAGCCACCCATGGCACCTTTGATAGAGGCGTCGGGGCCTGCTCGCCAGCTTATCTGGGCCCCTGCCTGCGCAGGGGCGACGGTAAAGACTACTTTTTCTTGGCTTCCAGCGCAGCCAGCCGCGCTTCGAGCGCATCGGCCTGTTCGCGGGCCTTCTGCGCCATCGCCTTGACCGTCTCGAACTCCTCGCGGGAGACGAAATCGATCCCGCCCAGCGCCTCGCGCAGCCGCTCGCGCGCGCCTTCGCGCGCCTCGCGGGTCATGCCCGCCATGGTTCCGGCGGCGCTGTTGGCGATTTTGACAAGGTCGGCGATGATCGGGTTCTGGCTTTGCATTTTTTCTTTTTGGGGAGGCTTGCCCTGAAGTGCAAGCCTCTCCTCGCTCACGCGGCCTGACGGCCGCATCGCTGCGGGCGGCCGGTCGGCCTTGCGGACGTGCTTCGCCGTCCGGACATCGCCACACGTCACTGTTGCTGGGTTAGATCTGCACCCGGGTTTCCGCGCCGCTGTCGCCGCGGGCACCGCCTTCAGGGTTCTCTTGAATAAAGGCGTAATTGAGCACCCCGGCAAAGCACAGCCAGCCGAAATAGGGCAGCAGCAGCAGCCCCGCCGCGCGGCGCACGCGCCACACCAGCACCAGCGCCGGCACCATCAGCACCGCGGCCGCGATGATGATGTAAAGCCCGCTCCACATGTCCTGCATCCCGAAGAACACCGCGCTCCAGCTCTGGCTGACCATGAACTGCACCGCAAAAGCCCCGAGCGCGAGCCCGCGTCCGGCCGCGCCCCAGGCGCTTGCCACCAGCGCCAGCGACAGGCCGATCAGCACGAACAGCGCGGTCCACACGATCCCGAACACCACCGGCGGCGGGAAGATCGCAGGCTTCACCAGCCCGGCGAACCACGGGGTCAGCGGACTGCCGAGCTGGCCTGCGGTAAAGCCGATCAGCATCACCAGCGGCACCAGAAACAGCGCCCAGCGCAGGAAACTCGCCCGCAATTGCGCTTTGGAAGCAAGGACGTTCATCATTTCTCCGTGTCCGGTGGCGGGGCCGATTCTGCCGCGCCGCTTGCATGGGACACGTGCGATACCAGAGCCCCGCACCAGCGCCAAACGCTTGGCAGCACATGGCCGCAAAACCTGCAAGCCAGCGCAAACCGCCCAAAAAAAGGCACTATGCCCAATTTTGTCCAAAAAGCGGCAAGAAAGGCTTGGGGCTTGGCGCAAAGCTCTGCTAGATGCTGCCTTAATCCTGCCGTGATTCGGAAGCGTGGTGGCGGTAGGATGTAAAACTAGCCAAGCGCTTCCGCTCATTACGGGCTGTTTTTGCAGTCCAAAAAGGGAATTAAAACCATGAAGAAGACCTTTGCGCTCGCCGCCGTCCTCGCCCTCGGCGTTGTTGCTTGCTCGCCGGCCGCTGAAGAAGCGACCGACACCGCTGCTGACGAAACCGCTGTGACCGAAGACGCCATGGCCACCGAAACCCCGGCTGCTGAAGCTGCTGCGACCGAAACCCCGGCCGCTGAAGCTGCTGCCACCGAGACCCCGGCTGCCGAATAATCCCTAGGGGATTACCGGTTCCGGTCTCAGGATCGGAAAACCAGGTTCAAGAAAGGCCGGTAGCAACCTTCGGGTTGCTGCCGGTCTTTTCTTTTGGGCGTCGCCCTAACCGAGCGCCCCAAGCACGACCGCAGCGCCAAGCGCGACGGCAAGCAGCGCTGCGATGATGATACCCTTGTTCTTCATCAGACTTGCTCCCCCAAAGTGGTGCGGCGGGCGCTGATCAGGAATTCGATATTGCCCTGCGGCCCGGTGATCGGGCTTTCCACGATCCCCTCGATAGACCACCCCAGCTCTTCGAGCCAGCCGCGCACCTCCTCGCACACGCGCGTGTGGAGCACAGGGTCGCGCACCACCCCGCCCTTGCCCACTTCCTCGCGCCCGACTTCGAATTGCGGCTTGATCAGCGCGACCAGCTGGCACGGCGTCGCCGCCAGCCGGAGCGGCACC
Source organism: Erythrobacter sp. (assembly GCF_035194505.1). Taxonomy (NCBI): domain Bacteria; kingdom Pseudomonadati; phylum Pseudomonadota; class Alphaproteobacteria; order Sphingomonadales; family Erythrobacteraceae; genus Erythrobacter; species Erythrobacter sp. The sequence continues at coordinate 943,922 of NZ_CP136573.1, forward strand.
TCCAGCACCTTGGCCAGCGAAATGAAGCTCGCATCGCACACCACCCAGTTGCAGGGCCGGTCGAGGTGCTCAGGCGTCAGCAGACGGGCGGAAAGCTGTTCGAGCACGGTAACGCGCGGGTCTTCGCGCAGTTTCCATGCGAGCTGGTTGGTGCCGCTGTCGACGCAGAACACATGGGCCGCGCCGTGGGTGAGCAGCACATCGGTGAAGCCGCCGGTGGACGAACCGATATCCATCACAGTCGCGCCTGCCGGATCGAGCCCGAAATGGGCGATGGCGTGAGCGAGCTTGATACCACCACGGCTCACCCAGGGATGATCGCGCCCGCGCACATCGAGGATCGCGTCCTCGGCGAGCTGGTGGCCGGGCTTGTCGATCTTGGTCTCGCCCGCAAACACCAGCCCGGCCATCACCAGCGCCTGCGCACGCGCACGACTTTCGGCGAGGCCACGCTCGACCAGCAGCTGATCTACGCGGCGCTTTTGCGCTTTCGGGGGACGAGGTGGGTGCTCGGGCATGGACAAGACCAGCCCCTAGCGCGCAAAGTGGGGGGATGAAAGCCGCTCTGCCTCTTCTCGCAATCGCCGCGCTTGCTGCCTGCGCGCCGGCGGCCAAAGCCCCCGTTTCGGCTCCTGCGCCGGTCGCACGGCCAGCACCGGCACGGCCCGCACCGCCGCCACCGCAGGCGCCGCTCGCCAGCGACTGGATGGATGCGGCGCTGTCGCCGGGAGCGTGGATCTATCAGAACTTCGGCGAAGGCATGGGTCGGCGCGCGCTGTTCTCCGATCCGGATGACACCTTCTATTTCAGCCTGTCCTGCGCGACGGGGCCGGAGGGCCGCTCGGTCATTTTTACCCGTACCGGAGCGCCGGCAAAACCCGATCTGGCGATGACGATCCGCACGGAAACCGCGCAGGTCACGCTCCCGGCCAAGCGCTTCGGGGCACAGATCACCATGGCCTCGGTCTCGGCATACGACCCGCTGCTTGACGCGATCGCCCTGTCCAAGGGGCGATTTGCGGTCGAGGTGGAGGGCGAGACGACGCTCTATCTGCCGACATGGGCCGAAGTCAGCCGCCTGGTCGAGGATTGTAGGAGTTGAAGCCGGACGCAGCATTTTCGCTCTGATCTCGGACCCGCAGGGTCCGCGAGGCCACGCGGCCGAGCCGCAGGTGCCCGTTGCGCAGCGAAGGAACAGCACCGAGAACGTGCCCGCGGAGGCAGGCACGCAAACGAAGGCTCCACCCGATTCTATACATTAATATCCACAGGCCTGCGCACAGCCTGTCCACATCCGGCAGCACCAATGAAAAACGCCCGAGGTTTCCCTCAGGCGCGGCCGGCTCCGGTATGACGCAGCGAGCGAGGATTATGACGCGGGAAAAGATTTATACAAGTCTTGTGGAAGCCCCCGCGATGAATCACATTGATCCTTGAGGCCAGCGGCGAACGCGGCTCTCGGCCCCCGGTGAAGCGCGGGGTCTGGCTCACAAGCGCGAAAGGAGGTGATCCGATGTCTCATGGTTCAGTAGCGAGGTCGGTGAAGATCCCTACGGAGCATACTCGGTAATCCTCTGTCTGAGTAAGGCACCGTGAGCGGCACTTCCGGCCGCTGACCATGAAAGGGCGTCTCCACCGACGGGCTGGAGGCGCCCTTTTCATTTGTGCTTTTGTATTTCGCTCGCCCCTCCGGGCGAGCGTCCTCGGCGAGCTTCCTTCGCTTCGCTCCGGATCGCCTGCGGCTCGCGCGCGTGCGCTCGCGGTCGCTGCGCGACCGAACCAGCGCGATCCTTCGCCTTGTCCGGGTCATTCCAACACTGATCTTGCCCTGTGACGCGCGCAGCATTACGCGCATTTCATGCAATTCACCCGCCTGCCCCACCCCTCGCCCACGCCCGATCACGTCCGCGCGGAGCTGATTGCCGATCCTGGTTTCGGGACGGTGTTCACCGATCACATGGTGGTGATCGACTATGACGAGGCATTGGGCGGCTGGCAGACGCCGACCATCGGCCCGCGTCAGCCGATCCCGCTCGATCCGGCGGCGAGCGTGCTGCACTATGCGCAGGAAATCTTCGAGGGGATGAAGGCCTATGCCCATCCCGAAGGCGGGCTCTCGCTGTTCCGCCCGGAGGCCAACGCCGCCCGCTTCAACGCCAGCGCGCGGCGCATGGCGATGCCCGAAATCCCGCAAGAGACCTTTATCGCCGCGGTGCGCGAGGCGGTGCTGGCGGACGCGAACTGGCTCCCCCCGATCGCGGGCGGCGCGCTCTATATCCGGCCCTTCATGTTCGCCTCCGAAGCCTTCCTCGGCGTGCGTCCGGCCAAGCAATACAAGTTCGTCGTGATCATCTGTTCGGTCGGCAACTACTTCAAGAAGGGCGTGAACCCGGTGAAGATCTGGGTCGCGCAGGATTACACCCGCGCCGCCCCCGGCGGCACCGGCGCGGCCAAGACCGGCGGCAACTACGCCGCATCGCTGGTTCCGCAGGCCCAGGCGACCGCCCATGGCTGCGATCAGGTGGTGTTCCTCGATGCCAAGGAGCACAAGTGGGTCGAGGAGCTGGGCGGTATGAACCTGTTCTTCGTGCGCGCCGACGGCTCTGTCATCACCCCGCCGCTGACCGGCACGATCCTCCCGGGCATCACCCGCGACAGCCTCATCGCGATGCTGCGCGAGGAAGGCCTCACCGTGCGCGAGGAGCCTTACTCGATCGACCAGTGGCGCGAGGAAGCGGCGAGCGGCATGCTGCTCGAGGTCATGGCCTGCGGCACCGCGGCAGTGGTCACGCCGGTCGGGACCGTGGCCTCGCCCGAGGGCGAGTTCCACATCGGCGCGGGCGGGATCGGCCAGATGACGTCCAAGATGCGCGAGCGGCTCGTCGGCGTGCAGAACGGCCAAATCGCCGACAGCCACGGCTGGGTGATGCGGGTCTAGGCCCATGGTAAAGCCGTTACGGAAATCGTGGTGGCGCGAGGCTATAGTGGTGGCTGCTGTTCTCGCCTTGGGAATGGCGGGGCTGCGGGTGCTGTCCGAATACCGCACGGCAGAAATGCGCAAACAGAAGCCCGAAATTGCGCATGGCAGGCTTATCAAGACCGTAATTGGATCGGGCCGCCGCCTGGCTGAAGGGCGCTCGATTCTGGTCGCGCTACCGGACGGGGCGGCGCGATACCTTCCGCTGAGCGACAGAGATGATCAAGGCTGCGAGGTCGGAAGTCGGGTCGCGTTGGAACGACGCGGGACCAGCTTTATGCTTGCCCCGATCGTGTGCCCGGATGCGCGAGCGGGTGATCGGTGACCGCCGACCTTCACACAGCGTCCGGCATCATAGTCGCCGCGCTCTACCAGTTCACGCGGTTTGACGATCCCGAGGCTCTGCGCGCGCCCCTGCTCGCCGCGTGCGATTTGGCGGAGATCAAGGGCACGCTGCTGCTCGCCCGCGAGGGGATCAACGGGACGATTGCGGGCGCGCCAGAGGGCTTGGAAGCCGTCCTCGTCCATATCCGCGCGCTGCCGGGCTGCGAGAGCCTCGACGTGAAGTTCTCGGACGCGCCCGAAATGCCCTTCGGCCGGATGAAGGTGCGGGTAAAGCGCGAGATCGTCACCATGGGCGAGCCGGATATCGACCCCACACTTGTCGCGGGCACCTATGTCGATCCGCATGACTGGAACGCGCTGATCGCGGACCCTGATACCCTCGTGATCGACACGCGCAACGACTACGAAGTCGCGATCGGCAGTTTCGCGGGCGCGGTCGATCCGGCGACGCCGTCTTTCCGCGATTTTCCCGCATGGTTCCGCGACAACCGCGAGGAACTGCTGGCGGGGAAAAAGAAGGTCGCCATGTTCTGCACCGGCGGCATCCGCTGCGAGAAATCGACCAGCTTCCTGCGGTCCGAAGGCGTCGAGGAGGTCTATCACCTCAAGGGCGGGATCCTGAAGTATCTCGAGCAAGTGCCACAAGACCAGTCCCTGTGGCAGGGCGAATGCTTCGTCTTCGACGAGCGCGTGAGCCTCGGACACGGGCTTGCCCAAGGCACCCACTCCCGCTGCCAGCCTTGCGGGCGGCCCTTCCCGCTGGGCGAGGCCTGTCCGGTGTGCGGGCCTGCCCCAACCGCAACATAAGGCCCCGCGCCGTGAGCCTGCCCGTCCTCTATTCCTTCCGCCGCTGCCCCTATGCCATGCGGGCGCGCTTGGCGCTGTGGGCGGCGGGCGTGACGGTGGAATTGCGCGAGGTAAAGCTCGCCGCCAAACCACCCGCGCTGGTTGCAGCGAGCCCCAAGGCGACCGTGCCGGTGCTGGTGCTTTCCGACGGACAAGTGATCGACCAGAGCCTCGACATCATGCGCTGGGCTTTGGCGCAAAGCGATCCCGAGGGCTGGCTGGCTGGCGATGATGCAGCGCTGATCGCCACCAATGACGGAGTGTTCAAGCACCACCTCGACCGCGCGAAATATCCCGGGCGCTATGACGAGGACGGCGTGACCGATCACCGCGCGGCTGCCCTCGCATTGCTCGCACCGCTGGAAGAGCGGCTGGCCGATGCGCCTTTCCTATGCGGGGAAACCCGCACGCTTACCGATATCGCGCTTGTCCCCTTCATCCGCCAGTTCGCCGCGATTGACCCGGCATGGTTCGCCGCGCAAGGCTTGCCGCGCTTGCAAATCTGGCTCGACACCCTGCTCGCCTCCGAGCTGTTCGCGGCCGTCATGCCGAAGTTTGCGCCATGGCAGGAAGGCGACGCGCCGGTGCTGTTCGGGCCCTAGCACCCCAGCCTCTCCCGGAAGGAATCGACCAGCCAGCTTGCCGCAGGGCCGAGCCGCGTGTCGCGCCGCCACAGGGCATTCAAGGTGTAATGCGCGCCGGGTTTCTCCGGCAGATCGAGCTCCACCAGCGCTCCGCTCGCCAGATCGCCCGCCACCATGCCGCGCGGCATATTGCCCCAGCCCAGCCCCTCCTTCAGCAGCGCATGCTTGGCGCCAAGGTCCCCCAGCCGCCATGTCAGCGGGCTGAGGACGGAAAACTCGCGGCCCTCGGTCAGAGGTGATCGGTCGGTGAGGACGAGTTGCAGGTGACGGCGGCTTTCGCCCGGAGCCACGCCGGCCCGCGCGAGGGGGTGGAAGGGCGCTGCGACGGGAATCAGATCGACCGCGCCCACCGCCTGGCGTTCGAGCGAGGGCTGATCGCCGATCACCGGCCCGCCGATGGCAAGGTCTGCCTCGCCACCGATCAGGCAGGCGGCGACCGCGCCCAGCCCCTCGATCCGGAGCGTGAGCGCGCAGGTCGGGAACATCTGGCGGAAGGCGCCCAGCACCTGCGCGGTGACCTCGCCCGGCATCATGACGTCGATCACCAGCGTCAGCGACGGCTCCTGCCCGGCATGGAGCGAGCGCGCCTTGGCGAGCAGCGCGTCGACCCCGTCGGCGACGGAGCGCGCTTCGGCCAGCAGACCCTCGCCCGCCGCCGTCAGCACCGGACGGCGCGAGCCTTCGCGGTCGAACAGGGTGAGCGCGAGCGCCGCCTCCAATTGCGCGATGCCATAGGAGATTGCCGAGATTGCCCGCCCGCTCGCCCGGGCCGCGCCGCCGAAGCTGCCGTGTTCGGCGACGGCGATGAAGATGCGCAATTGATCGAGCGTGGGTTCACCGAGCTTCATGGGCAAGCATCAAGCCGTTCGTGTCGAGCGCAGTCGAGACACCAGTGCATGCGCCTCTCGACTGCGCTCGAGGCGAACGGGGAATGGCTAGGAATGGCCGTCATCATTCCTGTTTGTTCGGATAATCCGAACATCTTGGCAAGTTTTATCGCACTTATCAGTTTGCCTGTGTCAGCCTATCTCCGCTGCAACGCTCTCAAGGAGACAGGACATGATCGAACTTCGCCCCTTCAACACCCTCGGCGCGGCCAACCACGGCTGGCTCGATGCGCGCCACCACTTCTCCTTTGCCGCCTATCACGATCCTGCCCGCGTCCACTGGGGCGCGCTGCGTGTGTGGAACGACGATGCGATTGCGGCGGGCACGGGTTTCCCCACCCACCCGCACGCTGACATGGAGATCATCACCTATGTCCGCGCCGGCGCCATCACGCACCGCGATTCCATGGGCAATGAAGGCCGCACCGAAGCGGGCGATGTGCAGGTGATGAGCGCCGGCAGCGGCGTGCGCCATTCGGAATACAATCTCGAAGGCGAGGAGACCCGGATCTTCCAGATCTGGATCATCCCCGAAACCCGCGGCGGTGAACCGAGCTGGGGCGCGCGCCAGTTCCCCAAGGAAAGCCGTGCGGGGGCCTTCGTGCCGCTCGCCAGCGGTGTTGCCAACGACGATGATGCCTTGCCGATCCGCGCCGATGCCCGCGTGCTGGGCGCGACGCTTCTGGCGGGCGAGAGCGTGACCTACACGCCCCGCAGCGCCGATCGCCACCTCTACCTCGTGCCCGCCACGGGCCGGGTGAAGATCGGCGAAGTCGAGGCTGTCGCCCGCGACGGGGTGGCGATCACCCAGCTTGCCCAAGTCACCATCACCGCGCTCGAAGACAGCGAAGTCGTGCTGGTCGACGCGGCCTGATCCCCCCGGAGCCGGCCGGTTCCCCCTCCTCTCCCCGGCCGGCTCCACCCCTCTCTTTCAAGGACATGTGCAATGAGCAACATTCTCTACATCACCGCCAGCATCCGCTCCGACGCCGAAAGCATCTCGCGCGGGATCGGCCAGCGTCTGGTCGAAGGTCTTGCCGCGAAGACCGGTGCAAGTGTCACCACCCGGGATCTGGCGGCCAATGATCTGCCCTACGTGAGCGCCGAGCGCTTTGCCGCGAACCTCACCCCCGCAGCCGAGCGGACGGCCGATCTGGCCGCCATCGCCGACACGCTGATCGCCGAATTGCAAGACGCCGACACCATCATCATCGCCAGCCCCGTCTATAATTTCGGCCCGCCCGCGAGCCTCAAGGCTTGGGCCGATCTTGTCGCGCGCGCCGGCACCACCTTCCGCTACACCCCTACCGGCCCCGAAGGCCTGCTGACGGGCAAGACAGCCTATCTCGCCATCGCAACGGGCGGCACACCGGTGGGGGCCGAGTTCGACTTCATGAGCCGCTGGCTGACCTTCTTCCTCGGCTTCATCGGTATCAGCGATGTCGAGGTGATCGCCGCCGACGGGATCATGGGGCAGGACGGCACAGCGAAAATCGCCGCAGCGCAGGAGGCCGCGACACAGCTGGCGGCCTGATCCGGCCCCGAGGCCGCTGCGCCGGCCTTACCCCGTCGGCGCGGCGGTATCGAGCACCATGGCGGTGCGGGCGGCACGCGCGTAATATTCCGGGCGGCGTGGAAACTTCACGATCAGCATCAGCCCCAGCGCCACCAGATAGCCCCCGCCCACCACCAGGAAAATCGACGACAGCCCGCCCATCATGTCGGTCTTGCCGAGCATGAAGGCGCCGAAGGAAATCCCGAAATTCGAGACCGCCATGTAGATCGTGAACTGGGTTGCGGCGACCTTGGGATCGCATAGTCGCATCGGGATCGGCAGCAGCGCCACGGTCAGCAGCATGTCGAGCGAGACCCACGCAAAGATGAAGGCCGCCACCACCCGCGGGTCGCTCCAATAGGGCTCGCCCCAATACATGCCCGCCAGCATGACAAGGCCGACGCCGAGCCACAGAATCGCGATGCGCTTGGCGCCGAAACGGTCGCCCAGCCAGCCGCCCAGCGTCATGCACAGCACGCCCGCCACAAGCCCTGCCATGGCGGTGAGCGAGGCGATCTGGGCGGTGCCAAGACCGGCGTAATTGGCACCGATCAGCGGCCCCGCACCGCTCGCAGCGCCATAGAGAGTCCCGCGCCCCAGCAGCACCGGCAGGAACAGCAGGCTGACCGGGCGGGTGAGCGCCACAAGGGTCGTCCCGAGGAGCGGCCACCACGCCGCAAGCTGGATTTCGAGATTGCGCGGATTGGCACTGCCTGCGCTCCACGGCAGACGCCGCTCGCCCACCCGCTCGCGCACAACCGCAAGGTAGAGCGAGAGCGCGCAGATCAGCGCAGCGACAATCAGGTAGGCGGTGGGCGCGCCGTAATCCTCGATCACGAAGCCGCACAGCGCGGTCGCGGTGGCAACACCGATCGATTGCCCGCCGAACATCATGCCACTGCCGCGCGCCCGCTCGTCCTCGCTCATGATATCGACCGCAAGCCCGTCAACCGCGACATCCTGGAAGGTGGTCGCAAGGTTCACCGTAAAGCCGATTGCGCCGAGGATCGCGACATCGCCGACCGCGGGATTGATCAGTGCGGCAGCGACGAGGCAGGCGATCATCACGCTCTGCGCGGAAAGGATCCATGCCCGGCGGCGGCCCATCGCGAGGAATGTGTAGCGGTCCATGATGAAGCCGTTCACCAGCTTCAGTGACCATGGCAGAGCCGTGAGCGCCGAGACCGAGCCGACTTCGGCCGCGCTCGCACCATTGGAAGCCATCCATGCCGGGACCGCAAAGAAGAACAGCCCGATCGGCATGCCCTGCCCGACATAGAGGATGAAGAGCGTGAACAGCCGCAAGGCCCGGCTGCGCTCCAGAACAAGCCCGCTGTCCGCGTGATCCATCGCCAATGTCCCCCCGCGGCGATGATAGGCCTTTATCAGCCGATGGCAAACGCGCAGCCAGCCTGCGCTACGGACGCACCAGGTTCGGCTTGAAGATCGTACGGCTCGGGCGGATGACGATGATCGCCACGCCCATCAGCGCCATGGTGCCACCAAGGATCAGCGACCAGCCGATCTCGTCCCCCGTCAGCCATGCGCCAAAGCCGATGGTGAGCAGCGGGGTGAGCAGGGTGAGCGGCACGATGAGGTTGGCATCATAGGTCTGGAACAGGCGGAAATAGGCCGAATGCGCGCCGACAGAGACCACGACGCCCGAAAACAGCACGCAGGCCGCAACACCGAGCGGTGCGGCTTCGACCACGGCGATCTGCCCGGTTTCGAGCAGCAGCGTGGCCGGGATCATCACGATCAGCGTGCCCACCGCTGCCCAGCCCTGCAAGGCGACCGCGCCGATATCGAGCCGCTTGACGAAGACCGAGGCGAAGGCCCCGATGAACACGCCCGCAAAGGCAAAAGCGAGGCCCGCCGGATCATTGCTGCCCGATGGCGCGCCGATGGCAAGGCCCACCCCGCCCAGCGCCAGCGCCATGCCGAGGCCACGCCGCCAGCGCACCTCCTCGCCCAGAAACAGGATCGCGAACAGCACGGTGAGCGGCGCGCCCGAGAGGCTGACGATCCCGACAGCGGAGGGGCTTGCGGTTTGCAGGCCGACGAATTGCAGCCCGAAACTCCCCCCCGTGATCGCAAAGCCGATCACCAGCACCAGCCCCAGCCGCTGCGGCACATGGCGCAGCAGCGGGAACAGCACCGCCAGCACCATCGCCGAACGCAGCACGGTGTAGAACAGCGGCGGCAGGCCGAGCGTCGAGACCGCGATCTTGGAGACCACGACATTCATCGCCCAGGTGACATTGCAGAACAGCATGATCCCGAGCGCGGAAAGGGGAACCCCGCCGCGCATTACGGGGATGTGTCGCCGTAAACCTCGCTGGCGATATCGGCGGGCAGGCTGCCGCGCAGCTCTTCGCGCCACACGGTCGCAACCGCGTCGGACGGCGCGCGCCAGTCCCCGCGCGGGCTCAAGGCGCCGGCCGAGGAGACCTTGGGCCCGTTGGGCAGCGCCGAACGCTTGAACTGCGAAAAGCCGAAGAAGCGCGCGCAGAACCGGTCGAGCCAGTGCGCGATCTGCGCGAGGCTGTAGGCGTTTTTCTTCGTGTCCGGAAAGCCCGCAGGCCACAGCCCTTGCCCCGCATCCTTCCACGCGTGCCACGCCAGGAAGGCGACCTTTGACGGGCGCTGGCCGTAGCGGATCACGTGGTGGAGGAAGAAGTCGTTCAGTTCATAGGGGCCGACCAGTGCCTCGGTCGATTGCATCTGGCCGTCAGCGCCCGGCGGCACCAGCTCCGGCGAAATCTCGGTATCGAGGATCGCGGCCAGCACCTTGGCGCAACTCTCGTCGAACTGGCCCGTCGCGATGGTCCAGCGGATCAGATACTGGATCAGCGTCTTGGGCACGCCCGCATTGACGCCGTAATGGCTCATGTGATCGCCCACGCCATAGGTGCACCAGCCGAGCGCGAGTTCGGAAAGGTCACCGGTGCCGACGACAAAGCCCGAATGCTGCCCGGCAAGGCGGAACAGGTAATCAGTTCTGAGGCCCGCCTGCACATTCTCGAAGGTCACATCATGCACCGGTTCGCCGCTGGCAAAGGCGTGGCCGATATCTTCCAGCATCTTGAGCGCGGCGGGACGGATGTCGATCTCGCCGGCGGTGATGCCCATGGCCGCCATCAGCTGGTGGGCATTGCTCTTCGTGCCTTCGGAGGTGCCGAAGCCGGGCATGGTATAGCCGCGAATGGTGGTGCGGGGCAGGCCCAGCCGGTCACATGCCTTGGCTGCGATGATCAGTGCATGGGTGCTGTCGAGCCCGCCCGAAATGCCGATGACGAGGCTCTTGCTGCCGGTCGATTCGATCCGCCGCATCAGCGCATCGACCTGGATATTGAAGGCCTCGTAGCAGTCCTCGTCGAGCTTCTCGGTCCGGCTGGGCACAAAGGGGAAGCGCGCGACGGGGCGGACGAGGCCGATGTCGCCTTCCACATAGGCGTGTTCGAACACGATCCTGCGATAGCTGTCTGCAGGGCTTCCGGCCGATTCGGCGGCATCGGCGAAGGTCTGATTGCGCAAGCGCTCGGCGGCGAGGCGCTCGGTGTCGATATCGACGATGCACAGCTCGCCCGTCCGGTCGAACCGTGCCGACTGGGCGAGCAGATCGCCCATCTCGTAGATCACGCCCTGCCCGTCCCACGCGAGGTCCGTGGTGCTCTCCCCGTGGCCGCTCGCGGAATAGACATAGGCGGCAATCGCACGGGCAGCCGAGGAGCGAGCGTGCAAGTGGCGATCATCGGCCCGGCCGATGGTGACCGGCGAGGCCGAAAGGTTACACAGGATCAGCGCGCCCGCCATCGCAGCCTGCATCCCCGGAGGGACCGGCGCCCAGAAATCCTCGCAGATTTCGACCCCGAAGCGGAAGCCGCCCAGATTGGCCGCGGCGAAGACCAGATCGGTGCCGAAGGGCACTTCCTCGCCCGCCACGGCGATCCACAGATCGGTGCACCCGCGCCCGTGAGCGAAATGGCGCTTTTCGTAGAACTCGCGGTAATTGGGCAGGAAGCTCTTCGGGACAACGCCCAGAACCTGCCCGCCCGCGATCACGACCGCGCAGTTATAGAGCTTGTCCGCCCGCCGCAGCGGCGCGCCCACCACCAGCACCGGATGCAGATCGGCCGAAGCCGCGACCACCTCGGCCAGTGCCTGTTCCACCCGGTCAAGCAGCGCGTGCTGGAGCAGCAGATCGTCGATTGCATAGGTCGACAAGGTCAGCTCGGGGAAGACCACCAGATCGACATGGGCCGCATGGGCCTTGTGCGCCTCGGCCAGCACACCGGCGGTGTTATAGGCAACATCGGCCGGACGACACGCAGGCGTCGCCGTCGCCACGCGCACGAAGCCGTGCTCGTGGGCATCGGTAAAGGGGTGCGAGGTCTCGCTCATGGGTGCCGTCTACGCGCTCCGCTGTCTTATGGCAGCCTCTAGCGGCTAATCCTTGCCGTTCCTAGCAGGCGCGCGAAAAGTCCTGCTTTCCGGCCCCCTAGCCTTTCGATGGACGGCGATGCTTGAACCTTGGCGCGCAAGGTTCCAAGTCTTGCCCCACACACGCAACAGGAACCGCATTCATGGCCGACCCAACCTATACCCCGCCCGCCGTCTGGAGCGCCGACACCGTATCGGGCGGGCGCTTTGCCTCGATCAACCGGCCCACCGCAGGCGCGCGCGAAGAGAAGGCGCTGCCCGTCGGCCAGCATCCCTTCCAGCTCTATTCGCTCGCCACGCCCAACGGGGTGAAGGTGACGGTGCTGCTGGAGGAGCTGCTCGAAGCCGGACACAAGGCGGCCGAATATGATGCCTGGACGATCAATATCGGCGCGGGCGAACAGTTCACCAGCGGCTTTGTGGACGTGAACCCCAATTCCAAGATCCCCGCCCTGCTCGACCAGTCCGGCCCCGTGCCCTTCCGCGTGTTCGAGAGCGGCGCGATCCTCGTCCACCTTGCGGAAAAGTTCGGGATGTTCCTCCCCACCGATCCCGCGAGCCGCGCCGAGGTTCTTTCGTGGGTGTTCTGGCAGGTCGCCAGCGGGCCTTTCATGGGCGGCGGCTTCGGCCATTTCTACGCCTATGCGCCCGAGAAATACGAATATCCGATCGATCGCTACGCGATGGAGACCAAGCGCATCTTCGATGTGGCCGACCAGCAGTTGGCAAAGACGCGCTATCTGGCAGGCGACGAATATACCCTCGCCGATATCGCCAACTTTCCCTGGCTCGCGCCCTTTGTGGCAGGCCAGATCTACAATGACGCCAAGACCTTCCTTTCGATCGACGAATATACCAACGTCGCCCGCTGGGCGCGCGAGATTGCCGCGCGGCCGGCAGTGCAGCGCGGGCGGATCGTCAACAAGGTGTGGGGCGAGGAGAACACCCAAATGCGCGAGCGCCACGCGGCGGAAGACTTCGCGGGCAAGAACCTCGACTGGACGTTCTGAAGCCAGCCGAGGGGGAAGGCTGCGCGCAGGCGAAATTCGCGCGCGCAGCCCCCTTCACATTGCGATTTCACACGTTATAGAGCGCGCCTCTGCTGGGGCGTAGCCAAGCGGTAAGGCAGCGGTTTTTGGTACCGCCATGCGAAGGTTCGAATCCTTCCGCCCCAGCCAGATTTCTCCCGCAGGACTGGATCACCGCATCCGCTGCGGCGCGCCAAAGTCGCGCGGCATGCAGCCCTGCCCTAGCGTTCGAACACCGCCCCATGCGGCTTGGCCGAGCCGGTCCAGCCATGCGGCCAGGTGCGCGAATCGAAACTGAATCCGACCTTCCCGTCCGCATCGCGGAAGGTCTCGTCGATCACGAGCTTGCCCGTCGTCTGGTCCAGCTTGAGCAGATAGGTCCGGTCGCCCTCGCGTCCGGAAGTGATCACGAGCCGTTTCGCCTTCGGATCCCACCCGGTCCAGTGCGGCTCATAGGTTTCATCGATCACCAGCCGCGAGACCTCTACCGCGCGCTCGGGATTGCTGATGTCGAGCACCACGAAACCGTGCATGGCGGGCACGCTCTGGATGAAGAACTTGCCGACGATCGTGGGCACCCCGCACCAGTTGCCTTCGAACTGGTGGACCAGCCGGGCAACCGGCGTGGGCGTGTCGATGCCCGAAACGCGCTGCACCCCGCAGGACAGGGTCTGGATATAGACCGATCCGTCCGGGCCGACGCGGGCTTCCTCGGGCGAGACATGGCCGTTGAGGCTGGGGCCGGGATCGAGCCGATGCGTGCCGAGCAGCTTGAGATCGGACAGGCGGAAGATCTGGTAGGTGTTGCTGGTCAGCAGGTAATCGTCGCCCATCGGCGAATTGGTCACCAGCACCCGGTCGATGTCCGGCAGCACGGCAAGGCTGTAGGGCAGCAGGCCCTCGGCGGCGAAGGCCGGATCGACATTGCTGACCGCCCGCACTGCCTTGCCCGCCTCGTCGATCTCCTCAATGCCGCCGCTCTTGCCCGTCATAGCGCCATGGCCAGCGTGGCCGCCGTGATCCTCGTACTGGAAGCTCGAAAGCACATGGCCGTTGGGCAGCCGCAGGAAGCTGTGCGGCATGGCATAGCCCGCCAGATTGCCGAACGCGGCCACCTGCCGGGGCTTCAGGGGATCGGTGAGGTCGATCACCACGGTCTGGCCCGCATCGTGATCATTGGCGAACAGCTTGCCGCTTTCGGGCATCCAGTATTCGGTATGGTGGGGATTGTTGCTGGTCTGATCGGTCGCGGCGGTGGTGATCAACTGGCCATAGGTGGGCGAGGCCGGATCGGCATCGATCACGGCGATGAAGTTCTTGTCCTTGCCCGCGCGGTCTCCGGCCCAGACGAACAACCGGTGGCCTTCGGCACCCGCCTCGCCGGCCAGGGCCGCGCAAGGTGTGGCAACAAGCAGCGCAGCAAACAGGGCCGCAAGGCGCTTTGTCTTCATATGTCCCCCGTCGATCTCCATCCCGTGCCTCACGGCATTGCTTGCAGGACTAGCCCATATAGGGCGCGAATGCGAGACACCGCATGGCCCTGAAGCCTGCCACTTTTCGCGGGCGCATGGCGCGGCCTTGCGGCTATGCTGTGGCGACGCTCCCGCATCATCTGCGGAGCCGCAAGGGAGACGCGCAATGGATCTGCAGCTCGATGGAAAAACCGCGCTGGTGCTGGGCGCAAGCAAGGGTCTGGGGCGCGCGATTGCCGAAAGCCTCGCCAATGAGGGCGTGGATGTGATCACCGTCGCACGGTCGGCGGCGACTTACGAAAGCTTCCATCACATCATCGCCGATCTCGACGATCCGGCCGCGCCGGCTGCGATTCTGGCGGCGGTCAGCGCGACCGGCCGCTCGCCCGACATCGTGGTGCTCAATTCGGGCGGCCCGCCCACCGGCAGCGCCGCCGAGACCACGCCGGAGCAGTTCGCGGGCGTGTTCGGACGGATGTTCAACGCCCAGCTCGCGATTGCTCAGGCCTGTCTTCCGGCGATGCGCGCGCAGGGCTTCGGGCGGATCATGGCAATCGCCTCGACCAGCGTGATCACGCCGATCCCCGGCCTGGTGCTCTCGAACGCGGTGCGCGCGATGCTTGCCTCGTGGTGCAAGACGCTGGCGGGCGAAGTCGCGGCGGATGGCGTGACGGTCAACATGCTGCTGCCCGGCCAGATCGCCACCGACCGGCTGACCAGCCTGCACGGCATGATGGCACAGGCGAGCGGGCAGACTGCGGAAGACGTGCGCGCGCGCTCGGTGGCCGCAATCCCGGCGCGCCGGCTCGGACGGCCGGAAGAATTCGGCGATATCGCCGCCTTCCTCGCCAGCCCGCGCGCGGCCTTCATCACTGGCTGCGCGATCAAGGTCGACGGCGGACAGACCGCGACGCTCTAGCCGCTCAGAAGGTCATGAACAGGCCGATATTGGCGGTGTGATCCACCCGGTCCGCACCATCGCGCACGACATACTGGTTGAGATAGCCCGGCACCAGTTCGGCATTCTTGGTCAGCGGCACCGACACCCCGACGAAATTGCGCCACAGCGAAACCCCGCCGCGCTGCACGGCGGTCTGGTTGAGATCGACGAAGGGTTCGGTGAAGACCACCAGCTTGTTGTCCTGCGACAGCGGCACCCGTAGCTGGACGAACTGGCGCAACCGCCATGCCGTGCCGTCGCTCTCCTCGAAAGTGCGCTGCTCCAGCCGCGTGCGCGCATCCACGGTCACCCCGCCCTCGGTCTCGATCAGGCGGTGGTTGAACTCCTGATAGAAGCGATGCTCGTTACGGCGCAGCGGGCCGCCCGGATCGCTGAACACATAGGCATAGCCAACGCCGATGCTGGTGCGCTTGTCGATGCGGTAGCCGACCAGCGAGCGCGCAAGAAATTGCCCGAGCCGTCCGGCATCATCGGTGAAGCGCTCCTGCGCCTCGATCCGGACGAAGACCTTGTCGCTCGCGTTGATGGTGGCGAACTGGGCGAGCCAGACATTGGCATCATCCTCGGCCGCCGCTGGCGCGGCGCAGACCAGTGCGCAGGCACCGAAAAGGGCGACAAGCGGCTGTTTGAGGGCAATCATCCGGGACACAGGAGCGTGCCTAGCACCGCGATCCTTTGTCTGGCGATCACCGCAACCTGCGTATTCCACCGCAGGGCGATGCGCGGCCAGCTTGCTGGCTTGAAACCGTCGCCCCGCGCGGGCATCACGGCGGCGGAGAGAAAAAAGGAGAGGAGAATGCACAAACCGGCTTTTCGCGCGTCGGCAGCGCTGATCGCGTTGCTTTCGGCCAGCCAGGTGGCAGCGCAGCAACAGGCCGCCGCCGCCACGGGAACACCGCCGTCCGAGGCGACCATCGCTGCGCAGGAGGCCGTCCGCACCGCACTGCCGCCCGAAGGTACGCGCGATGGCGAGTTTGCCCGCCGCGGCTTTGTCGCCACCCTCGCCGATCCGCTGATCCGCAATGCCGCAGGCGCGCCGGTGTGGAACCTTGCCGCCTATGATTTTGCCGAGGGCCCGGCGCCTGCCAGCGTCAATCCCAGCCTGTGGCGACACATGGGCCACTTGCGCCATCACGGGCTGTTCCAGGTCAGCGCCAACGTCTGGCAGGTGCGCGGCTTTGACGTCTCGAACATGACGGTGATCCGCGGCAAGACCGGCTGGATCGTGATCGATCCGCTCACCAGCACCGAAACCGCCAAGGCGGCGATCGACCTCGTCAACGCCAAGCTGGGCACGCGTCCGGTGAGCGCAGTGATCTATTCGCACAGCCACGGCGACCATTTCGGGGGCGTGCGCGGGGTTGTGGATGCAGGCGCAGTCGCTTCGGGCAAGGTCGCGGTGATCGCACCGGCGGGCTTCATGGAAGAGGCCACGTCCGAAAACGTCATGGCCGGCGGGGCGATGATGCGGCGCGCGGCCTACCAGTTCGGCACCGCCCTTGCGCCCGGCCCGATGGGGCAGATGGGCAGCGGCATCGGGCGCGGGTTGTCCGGCGGCACGCTCTCGCTGATCCCGCCGACCGACATCGTCGCCAAGACCGGCGAGACCCGTGAGGTCGATGGCGTCAGCCTTGAATTCCAGATGGTCTCGGGAACCGAGGCACCGGCGGAATTCAACGTCTTCATCAAGCCGGAAAGCACCTTCCTTGCGGCCGAAATCGCCACCTGCTCCCTGCACAACATCCTCACTCCGCGCGGGGCCAAGGTGCGTGATGCGCGGGCCTGGGCGCATTATCTCGATGAAGCCGCGCTTACCTATGCGCCCCAAAGCGATGCGGTGATATCGAGCCATTGCTGGCCGATCTTCGGGCGCGCTGCGGGCACCGCATGGATCACCGCCCAGCGCGACAATTACCGCTGGCTCCACGATCAGACCGTGCGGCGCATGAACCGCGGCGAGACGATGGACGAGATTGCCGAAGCGCTCGAAGCCTCCCCCCCGCCGGGCAATGGCACGGAATGGTCGACCCGCGGCTATTACGGCACGATCAGCCACAATGCGAAGGCGATCTACCAGTTCTATCTCGGCTGGTATGATGCCGTGCCGGCGAACCTCCACCGCTATCCGCCGGTCGAGCGGGCGACCAAACTGGTCGAGGCGCTGGGCGGGGAAAGCCGCGTGCTGGCACTGGCGGAGAATGCCTATGCAAGCGGAGACTATCGCTGGTCGTCCGATCTGCTTCAGAGCCTTGTCTTCGCCGCGCCCGGCAACGCAGCGGCCAAGGCGATGCTGGCGAAATCCTACGAACAGCAGGGCTACCAGTCCGAAAGCGCGATCTGGCGCAACCAGTTCCTCGCCGCCGCCGGAGAACTCCGCAGCGGCCGGGTGGATCGCAGCGCCGCGCAGAGCAACGACATGATCGCCGCGCTGTCGACGCAGGAGCTGCTCGATTCCGCCGCCACACGCTTCGCGCCCGAAAAGCCGGGACCGCGCGGGATCACCATCGCGCTCGATATTCCCGATCGCGGCGAGCAGGCGATGATCGAGATCACCGGCCAGGCGATGATCGGCCGCACAGGGATGCTGCCGGACAAACCCGACATCACCATTCGTGGCCCGCGCCGCGCGATGCTGGCGCTGTTCTTCGTCAAGGTGCCGGTCAGCACGGTCAAGGCCATGGAAGGGGTGACGATCGAAGGCGATCTGGCCGGTTTGCAGGCGCTAATCGATGCAATGGACCCGATGCCGCACAGCTTCGATATCGTCACACCTTGAGGCGGCACGAAGGGAATCGCGGGCTTGCGCCGTTAGGGGAATGAACCGGTGCGGGCTAACCGCCCGGTTCGCGAATTCGAGGAGCGCCGCACACCCATGAGCCCTGCCAGCATTGCTCTCAACCGCTTCGGCTACGGCCTTGCGCGCGGCGGTTCGGCGCCGCGTGATCCCAAGACGTGGCTGCTGCTCCAGATCGAGGCCTTCGATCCTGCCCCGCCCGCTATCGCCGCAAGGGCCGAGACGCGGGGCCGCAGCGCCGAGATGCTCGAAACCCTGCGCAGCTTCCGCGACAGGGTGCGCGAGATGGGCGAGCCGGCTATGGCCGAGGGCGCAATGCCCGGCGCGATGGCCGAGACCGGCGGGGACAACCCGCGCGCCGCCGCGCTCGCCGGCCTGCCGCCCGAATATCGCGCCAAAGTGCTCGAAGCGCGCCGCGTGGCGATCGACGACCTTGCCACCAGCGTGAATGTCGCCGTCGCCAGCGAGACCCCGCTGATCGAGCGGCTGGTGCATTTCTGGTCGAACCATTTCAGCGTCTCGCTGGGCAAGCCGGGCACCCAGTTCGAAGTCGGCCCGCATCAATTCACCGCGATCCGCCCGCACGTGCTGGGCAAGTTCTCCGATCTCCTGAAGGCGGCGGTGCTGCATCCCGCGATGCTGCTCTATCTCGACCAGTTCCAGTCGATCGGGCCCGAGGCACCGATCCAGCGCCTGCGCGCCCGCCGCGCCAATGCCCAGCAGCGCCCGCGCGGGCTCAACGAGAACCTCGCACGCGAAATCATGGAGCTGCACACGTTCGGCGTACATGGCGGCTATGCGCAGGCCGATGTCACCGAATTCGCCCGCGCGCTGACCGGCTGGACCGTGCCCGGGATCGGGCGGATCGGCCGCTTTGCCGTAGACCAGCCGAGCGGCGCGGCCTTTGTCGCCCCCGCGCATGAGCCCGGCGATCGCACCATCATGGGCAAGCGCTATGCCGAAGGCGGAGCGGAGCAGGCCATCGGGATCCTCGACGAGCTTGCCGCCCACCCTGCGACCGCGCGCTTCATCGCCATCAAATTCGCACGCCATTTTGCTGGTGACACCCCGCCCGAAACCCTCGTCGCGCGGCTCGAAGCCGATTTCCGCCGCACCGGCGGCGATCTGGCGAGCCTCACCACCACGCTGGTCAATTCGCCCGAGGCCTGGGCGCCGGGGCCGGTCAAGTTCCGCAGCCCGTTCGAATGGTTCATCGCCGCGCTGCGCCTGTCGGGCGTGAACAGCCTGTCGCCGCAGCGCATTGCCGCAGCGCTCAATGAACTCGGCCAGGCACCGTGGCGCGCGCCTTCGCCTGCCGGTTATGACGATCTTGCCGCCAGCTGGGCCGCACCCGATGTGATCTGGCGCCGGGCGGAACTGGCCGAACGCATGGCACAAGGCGCGCCGTCCGATGATGTGCTCGCCCGCGCCACTGCCGCCTTCCCCGACGCCCTGAGCGACACCACCCGCACCATGCTGACCCGCGCCGAAAGCGGACGGCAGGCGCTGGCGCTGCTCCTCGTCGCCCCTGAAATGATGCGGAGGTAACCCCGTCATGCTGACCCGTCTTGATCGCCGAACCCTGCTCGCCGGATCGCTTGCGCTGGGCGCCAGCGGGCTTGCCCTGCCGAATATCGCACTGGCCCAGACCACGGGGCCGAAGAAGCTCCTGTTCGTGCTGCTGCGCGGCGCGGCAGACGGCCTCTCGATGCTGGCCCCGGTCGGCGATCCCGGCTTCGAGGCGCTGCGCGGTGCAGCGCTGGCCGATTATGCCAATGCCCCCAAAATCGGCAGCTTCTTTGCGCTCCACCCTGCCCTTGCCGAGGTGGGCAAGGCAGCCGCGGCAGGCGAGGCGCTGTTCATCCACGGCGCGGCGACAGCCTATCGCGAGCGTTCGCACTTCGACGGGCAGAACCTGCTCGAAACCGGCGGAACCGCGCCCTATGCCAGCAAGGATGGCTGGCTCAACCGTCTCACCGCGCTGCTGGGCGAGAGCGGCCGTGGAGAGCCGCCCCGTGCCCTCGCCATTGCTCCGGCGGTGCCGCTGGCGCTGCGCGGAGCTGCGCCGGTATCGAGCTATGCGCCCTCGGCCCTGCCTGCGGCCACCAACGATTTTCTGACCCGCGTCGGCGCACTCTACGAGGCCGACAGCGAGCTGGCCGGCCTGTGGTCACGTGCGCTCGAAACACGGGCGATGGCGGGCGATGACAACCTCAACAATCTGCGCGATGCCGCCGCCAATGGCTCGCTGGTCGCCTCGCTGATGCAGGGGACACGCGGCGCGGGGATCGCGATGATCGAGGTCGACGGATGGGATACCCACGCCAACCAGCGCGGTGCCTTTGCCCGGCAGGCGCGCGGGCTGGATGCCCTGCTCGCGGCCTTCCGCACCGGCATGGGCGCAGAATGGCGCGACACGATGGTGCTGGTGGCGACCGAATTCGGCCGTACCGCGAAGCTCAACGGCACGAACGGCACGGATCACGGCACGGCGAGCGCCGCGATGGTGCTGGGCGGCTCGGTCAAGGGCGGGACGGTGCAGGCCGACTGGCCGGGCCTCACGCAAAGCCAGCTCTACGAAGGCCGCGATCTTGCGCCGACTATCGCGCTCGAAACCGTGCTGGCGGGCGCCGTGGCCGAACATTGGCGGCTCGATCCGGCGCTTACCCTCGCACGGCTGTTCCCGGGCCGCACGGCCAAGCCGCTGGGCGGCTTCGTCAGGGCCTAGAAGGAACACTCCGCTGCGGCATCCGCCTCGGAGCGGGTGATCTCGCTGATCTGGAAGGCGAAGGGCGCGACCGAGCTGAAAGTCAGCTTGCCGCCCGCCTCGCCAAGGCAGGCCTTGGACAGCACCATCTCGCGCCACCCCTTGCCCTCGGCGACCGAAAGGCCCTGGGTGATGTCGACGGGCTGGCCGCCCGCTGTCACCGTCACCGGACCGGCCGGACGGCTGCTTACGGAATAGGAAATCCGCCACGCCGCGTCGCTGGCCGGGCCGGTAAGGCTGATCTTGGCACCGGGGCCAAAGGCGATGCGGCGCGCGTCTTCCTGTGCGCGGCGATCAACGCCGGTCACGACGATGCCGTTGCCATTGCCGCGCAGATCGGGAAGCAGCGCATTGTCCGCCACCGCCTGCACCCGCGCGCCGAGTTTGCCATTGGCGAACCACGTGGCGCCCGTATCATGGGTCAGCGCAGCGCAGGTCTCGTCGAGCTTTTCAAGCGGCGCCAAAGCGCCGTAGCCGAGCCCGAAGCCGGTGGGGAACAGCGCGCCATCGGCGCTGTTGAGCGGTGCGCCCTCGCAGGTCCTGGGCCAGCTGAAAGAGAGCTTTCCGCTCGGCTGCACGCCGCCGAACAGCACATCCGCCACCCCTGCCCCCTCGCTGCCCGGAAGCCAGCTTGCGACAAAGGCATCGGCGGCGTTCAATTCGCGGTTGACCCACAAGGGGCGGCCCGAGAGGAACACGGCAACGGTCTTGATCCCGCGCGCACGATAGGCCTTGAGGAGGCTCAACCCCTCCTCGTCGCGGAAGGCGAGATCCTTGCGGTCGCCCACGAACTCGGCATAGGGCGGCTCGCCGAAGACGACGATGGCGACGTCAGGCTTGCTGGCGGCATCGCCCTTGGGCGCGAGCACGGCGGTGCTGCCGGCTGCCTTGGCCGCCGCGGCAATTCCGCCCCAGATCGAGGTTGCGCCCGGGAAATCGGCTGCAGTGAGATCACCGCCGCCCTGCCATGTCACCGACCAGCCGCCGGCCTGCTGCGGGACATTGTCCGCCGCGCTGCCAGCCACTTCGATGACCGCGCCGGGCTTCAGCGGCAACACGCCCGCATTCTTGAGCAGCACCTGCGACTTGGCCACCGCCTCGCGCGCAATCGCGCGGTGCTCGGCCGAGCCCATCAGCTCCCACTTGCCACCGTATGCACGCTGCGAGGGCTTCACCTCGCCATCGAAAATGCCGAGCGCCTGCTTGAGCTTGAGCACCCGCAGCACCGCCTCGTCGAGCCGGGCCATGGGGATGGTACCGTCCTTGACCTGCGCCACCAGCGAAGCGTGGAGCGCCTTCCAGTCCTCGGGCACCATGTAGATATCAAGCCCGGCCATCAGCGCCTGCGGACAATCGGAATTGGTGCAGCCCTTGACCTGCCCGTGGCCGTTCCAGTCGCCCACGACCACGCCCGCGAAACCGAGGTTGCCGCGCAGCTCATCGGTCAGCAGCGGCTTGTTGCCGTGCATCTTGGAGCCGTTGATCGAGTTGAAGCTCGCCATGACGCTGGCGACCCCGGCATTGATCGCAGCCGGATAGGGCGCGGCGTGGATCGCCATCAAGGCCTTGAGGTCGCCATTGACGTCGCCCTGATCGACCCCCTGCGACGTGCCGCCGTCACCGAAATAGTGCTTGGCGGTGGCGGCAACCTTGCCCTTGCCGAGGAAGCCGGGCTCGCCCGTGCGGCCCTGCAACCCCTCGATCATCGCCGCGCCGAGGCGGGTGACGAGTTCGGGGTTTTCCGAGTAACTCTCGTAGGTGCGCCCCCAGCGATCATCGCGCGCGACCGCAATGGTGGGCGCGAAGGTCCAGTCGAGCCCGGTCACTTCGATCTCGACCGCGGTGGCCGCGCCGATCCGGCGGATGAGATCGGCATCGCCGGTCGCGCCCAGCGCGATATTGTGGGGGAAGACCGTGGCGCCAGGCACATTGGCATGGCCGTGAACCGCATCGGTCGCCCAGATCGCGGGGATCACCGGCTCGCCATCCGCGAGCGGCGCGGTGGAGGCTTCCCAATAGGCATCGGCCAGCTTCAGCCAGTCGGTCGCGGGTGCCTTGTCATTGCCATAGGGGCCGGAATTGCCGCCGTTGAGGATCGTGCCGAAGCGGTATTTGCGCACATCTTCAGGCGTGATCGAGCCGATATCGGGCTGGATGATCTGCGCGACCTTGCGCTCGATGCTCATGCGCGCCAGCAGCGCCTCCGGGCTGTTGGCCGCAGCGGCAGCGGGGGCAGACGCAGCGGGGGCAGCAGCCGGAGCGGACTGCACCTCGGCATGGGCTGCGCAGCCTGCAAGCAGGGCAGCAAGGCCTGCGCTTGCCGCAAGCTGACCAAAAATCTTAGACGTCACCAGGCTAGTCCCTCCCAAGACCGGTATTTTGCTGGTCATACGTCCCTTGAGAACGTTATCAAGATACTACAAAACCGGCGGGCTTTTGCAAGCGTCAAGCGTCCCTTGCAGACGGGTTTCCCGCGCCCCGCGCAAAGGAGGCAAGCAGCGCGGCGCTGGCAAGCGAAAGGCTGGCGAACAATACGAACAGCGCCGAGTAGCCCAACCCCGGCACCAGCTTGACCGTGAGCCACGGCATCACCATCGCCGGCAAAGTGTTGGTGAGGTTGAAAAGTCCGAGATCCCGCCCGCGATGCTGCGGGGCGGGAAGCACGCGCAGGGTCTGGCTGGCATGGAGCGAAAGGAAGATCGCCGCGGCCATGGCAAACAGCACATAGCCCGCAATCGCCTGCGACAGGCTGGCGGCGGCAGCCATCACCAGCATGCCGAGCGCACACAGCAGCGCACAGCCCGCCAGCGGCAGGATCGGCCGGCCATGGCGATCAGACCAGCGCCCCAGCACAAACGAGAGCGGCACCGCGCCGACCAGCACCAGACTGAAGATGTTGGCGGCGGAATTTTCGGGGTATCCGGGCGCGAGCGAGCGCAGCCAGAACAGCAGGAAAGCGAACATCCCGCCTTCGGCCACCTGCACCAGAAAGCGCGCCGCCCACATCCGGCGCACCGCATGATCGGGCCGCGCCCCGGCCTGCCCCCGTGGATCGGCCTGCTTCTGCGAGTCCGGCTGCATGAGACCGGACCGCTCCTGCCGGCCGCCGAGCAGCATCGCGGGCAGCACCAGCGCCGTCACCAGCCCGGCCACCACAGGCAGCCGCATGTCGGGCGCGACCAGCCCGCCGAAGGTCACCAGCGAGCCTGCCAGCGCGCCCAATGCGGGCGACAGCGCCAGCGCCCCGCCCAGCACGCCCTTCTGGCTATCGGGAAAGCAGTCGCCCGCCCAAGCCATCAACGGCGCCAGCATCAGATTGAGGCCGACCTGCCACAGCATCACCAGCAGCACGATTTCCGAAACCGAATGTGCTGCACCGATCTGCAGCAGCCAGAAATTCGAGATAAGCAGCCCTGCCAGGATCCAAGGACGCCGGACGCGGCTAGCATCACTCAGCGCGCCCACCGCGATGTTCGCAAGGCTCGCCGTCACCGCGCCCCAGAAGCTCGCCTGCGCCAGCGCGGCAATATCCTCGCGCCCCTGCAAGGAAGCGATGCGTTCGGGCAGGAGCACGGTCAGCAGCGGCACATAGGCGACCGCGCCGCCCGCAGCAGCCAGCGCATAGAGCGCAAGGAACCAGCCCGGCTGGCGTTCAGGCGCGGGCTGTGCGGAGGTGTTCAAGCCCTGCCCGAGGCGGGCGCGGGCGCAGGTGCTGTGGACAGCCGCTCGACCAACCCGGCGGCGACTTCGATCACGGCATCATCCGCGCCATCCTCGCCGCGTGCGATCAGCTGCTCGACCGCGCGGCTGACAGTCTCCGCAATCGGCTGGTCGATCGCAGTCAGCGGCGGCTGGGTGAAGCGCACGATCGGGGTATTGTCGAAGGAGATCAGCGAAAGATCGCCCGGCACCTTCAGCCCGCGATCACGCGCCACTTCGAGTGCGGCGAGCGCCATCTGGTCGGACGAGGCGATGATCGCGGTAAGGTCGGGATTGCGGTCGAGCAGCGCGCGCGCCGCCTTGGTGCCGGATTCGTAGCCGAAATCCCCCGCCTCCAGCAGACCTTCGGACGGCAACCCGCGCTCGGCCAGCGCGCGCTTCCAGCCGTCGATACGCCAGCCGCTGAGGCTGTATTGCGCAGGCCCGGCAATCATCGCGATCTTGCGGTGGCCGAGATCTGCGAGGCGCATGGTGGCGAGATGGCCGGCGCCTTCATCGCCCATTGTCAGCGCAATTCCCGGCCCCGGCGCATTCGATCCGATCCGTGCAAACGGAATGCCGCGTTCGGTAAGAAGCCCGGTGATGAGCGCATTTTCCGAGTGCGGCGGGGTCAGGATCACCCCGTCTGGCTGCAGGGCCGAGATCGCTGCGCCCAGCTCGCGCTCGACATGATCGGAATGGGTGTCGATCAGCTCCACCATCATGCGGTAGCCGTGCTTCGAACAGGTCAGGATCCCGCCCAGCAGCATCTGGTCGACCCAGTCGGTGCCGCGCCGCTCGCGCCAGTCGGCAAGGGTGCGCTCGCGGTCGTTGATAGCAAGAATGATGTAGGAGCGCGAGCCACTCATGCGCTGGGCGGCAAGGCTCGGCACATAGCCCAGCCGTTCGATCGAGGCGCGCACCTTGTCGCGCACCTGCGGGCGCACATTGGGCCCGCCATTGATGACGCGGCTCACCGTTTGCAGCGAGACCCCGGCATCCTCTGCGACGTCCCTGATCGTGACTGTGTTGCGCCCGCGCGCCATCCTGCTTCAATCCCGTCCGCTCTACCTGATACAGGCCCGTCCCTTTTGGGGATCGCTGGCGCAAGCGTAGACCCTGATCCAATCGATTGCGAATTGCGCGGGAAAGCTCTCCTTCGCAACCCTTTTCGCGTTGTTTTCTTCCGACAGCCGCCCGCCGACGGCAAGGTTGGCCATGATGTAGAACGGGCGGTCAAAGGGCGCGGCGGGGTTGCCGCGGGCGAGCGGGGAGGCGCTGCTCCACTTGTCGGCCGGGACGGTGAGGTGCACCCGGTCATCGACGAGGAAGCGGATCAGGCCCTCGCCCCACTCCACCGCGTAGACGTGGAAATCATCCGAAGGCAGCGCCAGGTCCGGCAAGGCATTGCGGTGATCGACAAAGCGGTTTTTGGGCGCAAGATCGCCGAAATGGAGCGCGCTGATGGTGCGGTTTTCGCCTTTGCCGCCCTCGCATTTGGGGCACTTCGCGCCGATGTTGACCGCTTCGAGAATGTCGATCTCGCCCGACAGCGGCCACGGCCCATAGAGATCCTCGGACGGCATCATCCACACCGCCGGCCATGTGCCCTGCCCCGGCGGCACCTTGGCGCGCACCTCGATCCGGCCATAGCGCCAGGCATGGAGGCCCCGCGTGCGGACCTTGCCCGATGTGTAGGGCTGGACCAGCCTGGGGTTGGGATTATCGGCAATTTCGGGCGGGCGCGCCGGGCCGACAAAGCGCTCCTTCTTCGCTTTCAGAAGCAGCAGCCCGCCTTCCACCGCGATGTTGTCGGGCCGGTCGGTATAGCACTGCCGCTCGTAATTGCCCCCGCCCCAGCACGACTCCTCGGGCGCCCATTTGCTGCGATCGAGACTGTCGCCGTCGAACTCGTCGGCCCACACCAGCTCCCAGCCAGCGCCTTCACGCGGAGCGAGTTGTTGCGGCGCCTCTTCCGACGCCGCCCCCAAAAGCAGCAGGGCCGCTGAGAGCGTACCCGCCTTCAGCAGCCCTGCCATTTTCATAGAACTTGCCTGCTTAGAAGTCGAAGCGGGCAAGGAAGGTGAAGCGGCGGTCGTTGCGGAACGCCGAACGCTCGATCCGGGTGCCGTCGAAGTCGATCACCTGCGAGGTGCGGAACACCTCGTCGAGCAGGTTCACGCCCTGCACCCCGAGCTTCACCCCGTCCATCACCGTCACGAACACGGAAGCGTCGAGCTGGCCGGTCTCCTCGCCCCAGATCGGCGAGAAGGGGAAGATGTCGTCACGCGGGGTGATCACGAAGGCCGAACGCCAGTTGTAGGCGGCACGGGCCGACAGCCAGTCCTTTTCGTAGAACAGGGTCGCGTTGACGGTGTGCTTCGAAATCCCGGCGAGCGGCTGGAAGGCTGCGAAATCGCCCTGGTTGCGCGCAAGGTTGGTATTCGCGAAATCGCCGCCGTCGACATAGGTGTAGGTCAGCTGCGTACCGAACCCGTTGAGCAAGCCCGGCAGGAAGTCGTAGGTCTGCTGGTAGGCGATTTCCACACCCTTGAGCAGGCCGTCCTGACGGTTGTCCGGTCCGTTGACCTCGACTTCGAGATCAAGCCCGCCGGGGCTCACGAAGTTCACCAGATCGATGCCGTTGTTGACGATCCCCTTGATGTCCTTGGCAAAGGCCGACATCGTCAGCGAGCCGACGCGGTCGAAATACCACTCGACCGAGAGATCGTAGTTCCAGCTCTGGATCGGGCGCAGGTTGCGGTTGCCGGTGAACAGCTGGAACAGCGGACCCGTGGCGAGCGTGCCTTCGGCGCGCAGGTCTGCGGTGTTGTCCCCGATCCCGCCGCCGGAGCGGAAGGCCGCAAGGTCAGGGCGCGAGATGCCCTTCGAGACCGCTGCACGGAACAGCAGGCCATCGCCGGTGTCGAGCAGCGCATTGAAGCTCGGCAGCCAGTTGTCGAAGGTCACCGCCCGGTCATCGAGCACGATTTCCCCGGTATGCGCTGCGGCGAATTCTGCCAGACGGCCCGCGGGCAGGCTGCAGAAGGCCGGACGCTGGTCAGCCGGAAGCTGCTGGGCGCGGCTACAGGCTGCAGTCACTTCCGACAGCTCGGCGCTCCCGTTGCCATTGCCGCCCGAGGCGACGTTGTCGAAGAAGAACGGGTTCGGGAAGCCGATCAGGCCCACCGCATTCACTTCGGTTTCGACATAGCGCAGACCGAAGTTGCCCGAAATCTTCCAGGCATTGTCAAAGTCCGTGCCGTAATCGACGCGGGCAAAGGCGGCCTTGGTGGTTTCGCCGACATTGCTGATCTCGTTCTCGCAGAACGGGGTGCAACGCGTGCTCTGGCCGGTCACCGCATTGGTGAAGCTGCGGTTGTTGACGCCGAAGAACGGGTTGGGAGTCTGCGAGAAGGTGTTGATCGCGCCGGCCTGACGGGCCGATGCGCCAGACAGGTATTCCTGAAGGAAGCTGTCTGCCCCGAAGAAGTGCGCACCGCCCGGCAGCGGCGCAGGCGCGTTGCCGCGCTGGAAGCCGTTGTCGAAGGGCGAACGCAGGTTGGCGAAGGCCGGGAAATCATCGACATAGGCACCGCCGCCAATCGCGAATTCCTGCCCCGGAAGGCCGGTGAAGAAGCGGCCCGGCTGGAACCCGCCGGTGGTAGCACAGCCCGGACCCGCGTTCCACGGAGCGCAGCCCGCACGGCCCGCCCAGGGTGCCGAGAGGTTGCCCCAGGTGCTGAAGTTGGTGTCGCGGGTGGTCTGGTCACGCTCCGACCAGCGCGCACCGAACTTGACCTGCTTGAAGAAGCCGTCCTCGCTGATGTCGTATTCAGCATCGAAACGCAGCGTGTCGAGCTGGCCTTCATTGCGGGCGATCGAGTCGAGCAGGAACCAGTAATAGGTGTTGCGACCAGAGGTGAAGTAGTCAGCCGGCGCGCCCGGAGGCGCAAGGAACTGCACCTGCGGCACGTTGCCGCTCATATCGAGATCGATATTGGCCCAGGTCGCCATCGTGCCGATGATCGAGTCCTGACGCAGATCGGATTCGATGTGCTGGGCTTCGAAGTTGACGCGGAAGCGATCGGAGATGCTCCAGTCGATATCGATCGAGACATCCTGCGTCATTGCGCGGGTCTCGCGCTCGAAGCGCAGCAGTTCGAGCGGAATGCCGCCGCGGCCGAAGGGGTTGGCATAGGCATCGCCGATGCGCTGGCTCAGAATGCCGCGCTGGAAGATGCCGTTCTCGTCGAATTCCCAGGTGCTGCCCGCCGCCGGAACCGGGAACAGCGCGTCATCATTGACGAGCGCGATCGCCGCGTTTTCCTTTGTGAAGAAGCGGGTGTCGGCACGCAGCCATTCGGCGGTGACGACAAAGCTGCGATCCGGGCTTTCGTACTGGATGGTGCCCGAGACGGCCTCGCGGTCACGCTCGAGATCGGTGGTGCGAACGCCTGCGCCCTTGGGGACAACGACCGCGCCGGCCGGCGGGAAGTTGTCGGGCGTGAAGCTGGTGCCGCCGCCGGCAAAGCCGCCGCTGCCGACCGGACGGACGCGCAGACAGCCGCCGGTCAGGCTGGCCGGACGGTAGCACGGGTCACCCACCTGCGAGGCATCGGTGCGGCTGATCAGTTCGGACTTGGCATAGCCGATCTGGAAGCCGAGGGTCCCAGCATCGGATTCCCACGTGGTCGAACCGAGCACCGAGAAGCCGGGCGACCACTCGCTGGCGAGATCGCCGGTGTTGGTTTCGATCGTGCCCGCGATGTGCGTGCCGGGGCGATCCAGCGGCTTGCGGGTGACGAGGTTGACGGTGCCCGCGATCCCGCCTTCGACCATGTCGGCGGTGAGGTTCTTGAACACCTCGACCCGGCCCAGAAGTTCGGGCGAGACCTCGTTGAAGTTGAGAACGGTGCCACCATTGGCCGAGAAGATGTCGCGGCCGTTCAGTTCCGAACGCACGAAGTTCAGGCCGCGAATGATCACGCCGGTGCCTTCGACCGAGAAACGGTCAGGGTCCGAGGGCTTTTCAAAGCGGCCGATATTGATGCCCGGGACACGCTGGAGCGCTTCGGCGACCGAACGGTCGGGCAGCGCGCCGATGTCTTCAGCGGTGATCACATCGACGAAGGTGTCGGCATTGCGCTTGATGCTCTGCGCCGAGGACAGCGAGGCGCGGAAGCCGGTGACGATAATGTCGGCTTCAGGCTCTTCGGCCGCAACTTCAGCGTCCTTGTCTGCGGGTTCGGCATCCTGTGCCAGCGCCGGGCTGGCGGCAGCGATGGCGATCGCGGATGCGGTGCCGAGGGCGAACAGGCGCCGACGCGGCGCAACGCTTGCATATTTCATGATGTGTCAAACCTCCCCATGCCCCGCGACAGATTCGTGCCTGCTACGGGTGCTTGCCTTGTGGGTTGTAGCGCAGATTGTTAGCGTTCTCAAGACTTGTAATCCGCGCGACATATTGCATTCTGGCAACACTTCGCGGGGCGCAGAAACCCCGCAATGACGGCGCAAGCAGGGCCGGTTGGGACCGAGGAAAACATGGCAATTCAAAATATAATCATCGTCGGCGGGGGAACGGCCGGATGGATGGCAGCCGCGGCCCTTTCGCGCATCAAGAGCGGACGGCCTGTGGAAATCACACTGATCGAATCTGAAGCCATCGGCACGGTCGGCGTGGGCGAGGCGACGATTCCGCCCTTCATCGGCTTCAACCAGCTGCTCGGGATCGACGAGCGCGAGATGCTGGCCGAGGTCGGCGGCACCTTCAAGCTCGGCATCCAGTTCGAAAACTGGGGCAAGCTCGGCGACAGCTACATCCACCCCTTCGGCGCCTATGGCTATGTGATGGGCGGGATCAGCTTCCACCACGTGTGGCACCGGATGGCCGAAGCGGGCGACAAGCGTCCGATCCAGGTCTTCAATCTTGAGACCATGGCCGCCTATTTCGGCAAGTTCGCGCGCACCGAAGATTACAAGCGCGACGATCTGCCGCCGGTCAATTACGCCTATCACCTCGATGCGGGACGCTATGCCGCCTATCTGCGCCGCTATGCCGAGACCCGCGGCGTGGTGCGTCAGGAAGGCAAGGTCACCGATGTCGCGCTCGACGCGGAAAGCGGCTTTGTCACCGGTGTGACGCTCGACGACGGGCGCGAATTCAAGGGCGATCTGTTCATCGATTGCTCGGGCTTCCGCGGCCTGTTGATCGAACAGGCGCTGAAGACCGGCTATGACGACTGGAGCAATTACCTGCCCTGCAACCGCGCGGTCGCCCTGCCCTGCCAGCGCGAGGACGGCAGCCCGCCCCCGCCCTTCACCCGCGCCACTGCGCATAGTGCCGGGTGGCAGTGGCAGGTGCCGCTCCAGCACCGCAACGGCAATGGGCATGTCTATTGCTCAAGCTTCATGGAGGACCAACAGGCGCTCGATATCCTGCTCGGCAATATTGCCGGCAAGCCGCAGGCCGAGCCCAACTGGCTGCGTTTCGTGACCGGACGGCGCAAGAAGTTCTGGAACAAGAACGTGGTCGCGCTGGGTCTGGCTGCGGGCTTCATGGAGCCGCTCGAGTCGACCTCGATCCACCTCATCAACACCGGGATCGACAAGCTGCTCTCGCTGCTGTCGCTCGACGGCGTGACGCAGGCGCAAGAGGATGCCTTCAACCGCCTGACGGGCCGCGAATATGCCCGCATCCGCGATTTCCTGATCCTGCATTACAACGCCACCAGCCGGACCGATTCCGAGTTCTGGAACTATGTGCGCACCATGCCGGTGCCTGACAGCCTGACCGAGAAGGTGGAGATCTTCAGGGCCAACGGCCAGATCTTCCGCGAGGAGGACGAGCTGTTCACCGAGACCAGCTGGGCCGCGGTCATGATGGGACAAGGGATCGCGATGGGCGGGCACAATGCCATGGCCGACGCGCTCGACACGGCCAAGACGCGCGGCGAGATCGACGAGATGGAAAAGTCGATCCGCTACCTCGTCCAGCACATGCCGGGGCATGGCGACTATCTGGCGCGCTATTGCCCCGCGCCAATGGCCGCCTGAGGCGCCAGCGCCGCCAAGGCCCTGCCCGAGAGGAAGGCCCCTTCGACACGCGGGCTGTGCAGCCAGTCGCCCGCGATGCCGAGGCCGAGGCCTGCATCATAGCGAGCGCCCTCGCCGCGCACGGCCTGCGGCAGGGCATAGAGCCAGCGATGCGCATCAAGGTGCGTGGGCGAGGCTGGCGCAATCCCGATCGCCGAGAAGAAATCGGCGAGCAGGAGAGTGGCGACCGCCTCCTTTGGATGATCGACCAACTCGCGGCTACGCTGGGCGCTGGCGTGGATCACCCAGGCTTCCGGCGCGGCGCGTCCGGGCTTGGCCGAATTGCGCGCCGCCCAGCTGACCGGCGCCGTCTCGGAACGGAAGATATCGGGGCCGCCAAGCGGCGCGGCAAAGCCCGCCATCACCGCCCAGCACGGGGCCGAGGTGACGCTCGCCGCCAGTGCTGACAGATCGGGCGCGGCATCGGCAAGCAGCACGGCGGCCTGTTCGGCAGGCACCGCAACCATTACGCGTGGGGCAGTGAAGACGCCTGCATCTGTCTCGACATGCCAGCCCGCGTCCCCTCGCACCAGCCGCTCGGCCCGCACGCCCCAGCGCACGTCGAGCGAGCGGGCGAGCTCACGGATCGGCGCATTCATGCCGGGAACGCCGACCCATGCGTCCACCCCGGCCGCAGGCCAGCGCGCGGCAACGCCTGCTGCCGCCCAGCTTTCGACCGCCGCAATGAAGGCCGGATCGCGCGCGGTGAAGTATTGCGCGCCGTGATCGAAACTCACTGTCTCGCCGGCAATGTCCACCCGCCGCGCGGCCATGCGCCCGCCGGGGCCACGCCCCTTGTCGAGCACGATGACGCTTGCGCCTGTCGCTGCCAGTTCGCGCGCGCAGGCAAGCCCGGCCAGCCCCGCGCCGATCACGAGAATATCGCTCTTGTTTCCGTCCATCCCGCGCCAACGCACAGGACAGCGGGAGGTTTCAGGGCGCAGAACGCGGAGGCGCAGCTTCGGCGAGGATCAGCGCAAACTGCCCTGCATCGTCGGTCCAGCGCGCGCGCGGCTCCCACCCGCCCGCTTGCAGCAGCATGTTGGATGTGCGCCGCGTGAACTTGTGGCTGTTCTCGGTGTGGATCGTCTCGCCTGCCCGCATCGTGAAACGGCGACCGCTGACGCTGAAGGAAAACTCGCCATCAGCCACAAGATGCATCTCGATGCGCGCATAGTCATCATTCCAGCGCGCTTCGTGAGCGAAGAGTTCGACCGGAATGTCGCCACCGAGCTCGCGGTTGATGCGGTGGAGGAGATTGCGGTTGAAGGCCGCAGTGACGCCGGCGGCATCATCATAGGCGGCGATCAGCGTGGCGGGCTCCTTGACCAGATCCATGCCGATCAGCAGCAGCGCGCCGATACCCAGCGTCTCGCGCATCGAACGCAGCAGATCGGTGGCGGTGGCGGGCACCATATTGCCGATGGTCGAGCCAGGGAAGAACCCGAGCTTGGGCAGCCCCTCCACCTCGCGCGGCAAGGCAACCTCGCGCATGAAATCGGCCTCGACCGGATAGACCGGCAGGCCGGGAAACTTGGCCGCCAGATCGCTCGCCGCAGCGCGCAGGAAATCGCCGGAAATGTCGAGCGGGACATAGGCCGAAGGCGCTATGGCCGAGAGCAGCAGCGGTGTCTTGAGCGAAGAGCCCGAGCCGAACTCCACCACCGCCCGTCCCGGCCCGATCAGAGCGGCGAATTCTCCGCCCCGCGCCCTCAGGATTTCGGTCTCGGCCCGGGTGGGATAATATTCGGGAAGGCGCGTGATGTCCTCAAACAGGCGCGATCCGGCATCATCGTAGAACCAGCGCGCAGGGACCGCCTTCTGCCGCTCGGCCAGCCCTGTCAGCACATCGGCGCGGAAGGCAGGGTCGGCTCCGGCCTCGTCTCGCACAGCCAGCGCCGTCATCGCACCGCATCCCGCGCAAGCCTGAGGCCGGTGAACTGCCAGCGCTGGTGGGGGTAGAAGAAATTGCGGTAGGAGGCGCACGAATGGCCCCGCACCGTCGCGCAGCTCGCGCCGCGCAGCACCACCTGCCCGCTCATGAACTTGCCATTATACTCGCCCACCGCCCCTTCGGCGACGCGGAAGCCGGGGTACGGGAGATAGGCCGAGCGGGTGAATTGCCAGCAATCGCCGAACACCCCTGCCCCACCCACAGGCAGCGGCGGCGCGGCCCCATCGAGCTGGTTGCCGCCGGCCGGATCATGGCTTGCCGCGATCGCCTCCCATTCGAATTCGGTCGGCAGGCGCGCGCCGGCCCAAGTGGCATAGGCATCGGCCTCGAAGAAGGAGATGTGGGTGACAGGCGCATGCGGATCGCGGGCCTGCCAGCCCTGATGGGTGAAGTGCATGTCCTCGCGCCAGTAGAGCGGCGCGCTGACCCCCTCGCGCTGCACCCAGCCCCAGCCATCGGCAAGCCACAGGCGCGGCTCGGCATAGCCGCCATCGGCGATGAACTCCTCCCATTCGCCATTGGTCACCAGCCCGTCAGCCAGCGCGAAGGGTTCGATCAGCACGCGGTGGCGCGGGCCCTCATTGTCAAAGGCGAACCCGTCGCCCTCATGCCCGACCAGCGCGATGCCGCCGGGATGTTCGTACCAGCCCATCGGCGCGGGCTGTGCGGCGGCGGACGCGACACCCTCCCACATCGCCGGGCCAAGCGGGTTCAGGAACAGCGCGTGCTTGATATCGGTCAGCAGCAATTCGATGTGCTGCTGCTCATGCGCGATCCCCAGCGCGATCAGGCCAGCCAGCGCCGCATCAGCGAGCAGCGGAGCCATGGCCTCGTCCACCCGTGCGCGCCATTCCAGCACCTCGGCCAGTGCCGGGCGCGAGAGCATTCCGCGGGCAAAGCGGCTGATGCGCGCGCCCTCGGCCTCGTAATAGGAATTGAACAGGAACGGCCAGTCGGGATTGTGGAGCCGGTAACCGCCCGCATGATCCCTAAGCAGGAAGGTCTCCCAGAACCATGTCGTATGCGCGAGGTGCCACTTAGCGGGGCTCGCATCCTCCATCGACTGGATGCTGGCATCGGCATCGCTGAGCGGCCGGGCCAGCGCCTCACTCAAGGCGCGGGTGGCGCGATAATGCTCCGCGAGCGAGGCGCGCCCCATATGGGGTTACGCCGCGTCGGCGCTGATCGTGTCGCTCCGCTCGCCCGCCGCCTCGTTGAGCATTTCGGCAACGAGGAAAGCCAGTTCCAGCGACTGTTCGGCGTTGAGGCGCGGATCGCAGTGGGTGTGATAGCGATCGCCCAGCCGTTCCTCGGTAATCGCGACAGCCCCGCCGACACATTCGGTCACATCCTGCCCGGTCATCTCGATATGGATGCCGCCCGGGTGCGAGCCTTCGGCGCGGTGGACCGCGAAGAAGCCCTTCACCTCCCTCAGGATGCGGTCGAAGGGGCGCGTCTTGAAGCCGGTGTCGGACTTCACGACATTGCCGTGCATCGGATCGCAGGACCACACCACCGGATGGCCCTCGCGCTCAACCGCGCGCACGAGGCGCGGCAGGCCGTCTTCCACCTTGTCGTGGCCGAAACGGCTGATGAGGGTCATGCGCCCGGCCTCGCGGTTCGGGTTCAATTCGTCGAGCAGGCGGATCAGCGCATCGGGCTCGAGCGAAGGGCCGCACTTCATGCCGAGCGGATTGCCGATGCCGCGCGCGAATTCGATGTGGGCCGAACCCGGGAAGCGGGTGCGATCCCCGATCCACAGCATGTGCGCGCTAGTCGCGTACCAATCGCCCGTGAGCGAATCACGGCGGGTGAGCGCCTGTTCGTAGGGCAGCAACAGGCTTTCATGGCTGGTGTAGAAGCTTGTGCCCTTCAACTGCGGCACGGTGCCGGGATCGATCCCGCAGGCCTCCATGAAATCCAATGCCTCGCCGATCCGGTCGGCCATCTGCGCGAATTTCTCGGTCCACGGCGTGCGGCCCATGAAATCGAGCGTCCACTGGTGGACCTGCCGCAGGTTCGCATAGCCCCCGCCCGCGAAAGCACGCAGCAGATTGAGCGTCGCGGCGGCCTGCGAATAGGCGCGCACCATGCGGGCCGGATCATTGCGGCGGCTGACGGGGTCGAACTCGATACCGTTGATATTGTCGCCGAGATAGCTCGGCAGCGTCAGATCGCCGATGGTTTCCGTCGGCGAGGAGCGCGGCTTGGCGAACTGGCCGGCCATGCGCCCGACCTTCACGACGGGGCGCTTGCTGGCAAAGGTCATGACGACCGCCATCTGGAGCAGCACGCGGAAGGTGTCGCGGATGTTGTTGGGGTGGAACTCGGCAAAGCTCTCCGCGCAGTCTCCGCCTTGCAACAGGAACCCGTGGCCGCTCGCGACCTGCGCGAGATCGGCCTTGAGCGCCCGCGCCTCGCCCGCAAAGACCAGCGGCGGATAGGACGACAGGGTCGTCTCCGCTTCAGCCAGTTCGGCGGCGTCCTCGTAATGCGGAAGGTGCCGCGCTTCGCGGGTCTTCCAGCTGTCCGGGGTCCAGGTCTCGGGCACGTGCAATACTCTTTCTAGTCGGCGCGCGTTCACATCGCGCGGGGGCGCCCGCTACAGGAGGCGCGTTTCATTTGTAAAGCGACAAAGCCTTTCGCGACAACTTTATTTCCCGCGCTCCGTGATTGCTCCGGACGATCAGCGCCCCGTCATGGCCGGTACGGCCGCTGCCTTGGGAGCGGTAGCAGGCGCTGGCGGAGCGCTCGCGAGCTGCTGGCCTTCGGGGATGATCGCCAGCCGGAAGGGCACGCCCTTGGCAAGGTAGCGATCGGCGAGGAACTGCATCACCTGCGGGCTGGTCTGCGAATAATCCGCCAGCAGCGTGCGCAGCAATCCGACGCGCTGCGGGTCCTGCGTCGCGCCTTCTAGGTTGTAGAGCCAGAACTGGTTGCCGGTGGAAGCGCGGCGGATCAGCTGGGCCAGCGGCTCGGTGACGCGGGACAGCTCGTCGGCGGTGGGCGGGTTAACGGCGAGGTCCTTGGCGATCCGGTCAGCCTCGGCAAAGAACACCGGCACGAATTCGGGTTCGAGCTGGGCCAGCGCGGTGATGCGCCCGCCGCTTGCCAGATCTTCGGGCCACTTGGAGAAGACCTGCGGCGAATAGGAGGCACCCGCGCGTTCGCGCAGGGCATCGAGCAAACGGTTGTTGAACAGCTGGGTGAGGATTTCGAGCTGACGGCTTTCGCGCAAGCTCGCCACCCCGCCCCCGCTCGGCCAGGCGACCACGGCGGCGGCCTGATTGGGATCGCCGCGATGGGTCAGGATCGCGGGCTTGTCGGCGGTCGGCGCGAAGCCCGGCACGCGGGCGGCGATATCGGCCGGGATCGGCGCGCGCGGTGGCAGAGCGCCGAAAGTGAGGCGCAGCTGCTCGGTGATCTTGGCGGCATCGAACTCGCCGAACACCAGCACCTCGATCGGCCCCTGCTTCAGCAGCGGTTCCCACACCTTGCGGAAACCTTCGGGCGTGGCCGCCTTGATCGCGGCCGGATCGGGCGTGGCAAAGCGCGGGTCCTTGGCCGTCACGAGATATTCGAGATCGCGGTTGAGCACCCCGCCTGGGCTGGTCGAGAAGGTGTTATAGGCGAGCTCCGAGGCCGCCTTGGCCCGGGTAACCGGATCAGCGTCCCAGCGCGGCATCCCGAGCTTTGCAGCAAACAGATAGAGCTGATCGGCCACGTCCTCCGAACGGGTCTGCGCCGTCAGCGTGAACACTGCATCGTCGATCGAAAAATCGAAGCCGAGCTTGCGTCCCGTGGTCAGCCGGTCGATCTCGTTCTGGCCGAGCTCGCCCACCCCCGAGCCGACCAGCGCCGCCTCGCCGAGCGAAGCATAGACCGCGCTGTCCTTGTCGAAGGCGCGGTAGCCTGCGCCAAAGCGCACCCGCACCGTCACGCGGCCGGGTTCGGCATCATTGGCCCACACCAGCGCCTTGACGCCATTGGCAAAGTCGACCTGCTGGATTTCCAGCACGCCTAGCGCCTTCTGCCCGGCAATCGTGCCGGGCGCGCCAAGGGTTGGCAGATCGGCAAAGGAAATGGTGTTCGCCGCCAGCCGCGCGCTGCCATCGACCTTGGCTTCGCTCGCCAGCGCGAGCTTGAGCGCCGCGACATCGGCCTCGCCTGCCTGCGGAGTGACATAGACCGAGCGCGTAACCGTGCCTTCGAACAGCCCTCTGGTGCGCTCCAGCACTTCGGCGGGCGTGAGGCGCGGCTTCATGCCGCGAAACACGTCGAGCACCACCTGCGGAGCAGCGACAGTCTCGCGGATATCGACCGCGTTGACGAGGTTGTTGACGAGGGTCGAGCCCGACTGGACGCTTTCCTGTTCGACCTCGTTGGCGAAGACCACGTCGAACTCGGAGGCCTCGCGGTCGATCTCTTCCTGCGTCGGCGGATTGACCAGCGCGTCCGCAATCACGCTGCGCACATCGGCAAGCGCGGCCTGCCAGTCGCTGGTGAGCGGCGCAAAGGTGACGAAGGTGGCATCGGTCGAGCGCGAGATATCGTCCTGCTGGACCTGCGCATAGAGGAAGCTGCCGCCGCCGCGCGCGCGCGATTCCAGGCGGCGGTTGATGATCGCCTGGGAAATCGCATCGAGCAGCAGGCCTTCATTATAGACGATGGTGTCGGTTACGGGCCGCCACGGACGCATCACCGCGAAGGTGAGACTGCGTGGCAGATCGGGCTCGACGCCGACGGCCAGCTCGCCGATCAGGGCAGGCATGCCGACACTCGCCACCGCGCCGGCCGGAGCAACCGGATCACCGAAAGCAGGCGCAACGCCGGGCTTGCCGGTGCCCTTCCAGTCGCCGAACCATTGCTCCACCAGCCCTGCCAGCAGCTGCGGATCAGCGTCGCCGGCCACAATGATGGTGGTGTTTTCGGGGCGATACCAGCGATCGTAGAAGGCCTTCACACCCTTGCCGCTCGCCGCCTTCAAGGTCTCGTCCGTGCCGATCGGATTGCGGCTGGAGAGGCGCTGACCGGCAAAGAAGGTCTGGCGCGTCAGGTCTGCCATGCGCAGGCCCGCACCGCCGCGCTCGCGCTTTTCGGCAAGCACGATCGGGCGTTCGGCGCCTACATTCACGTCATTCAGCACCGGCGCGCGCACCATGCCCGAAAGCAGCTTGAAGCTCTCCGACAGCTTGGCCGGGTTGATGTCGGGAATGTCGAGCTTGTAGACCGTGTGGGTCGGCGTGGTCTCGGCATTGGCATCGCTGCCAAAGGTCGCGCCAAGGCGCTGCCATGCGGCAATCGCTTCGCCCTGCCCGAGATACTTGCTCTCGCGGAACAGCAGGTGTTCCAGCAGGTGCGCGTAGCCCTGTTCGCCGTCTTCCTCGTGCAGCGAACCGGCGTCGACGCGCACCCGGATCGAGATCTGGCGCGGCGGCACGCCATTGTTGCGCACGGCATAGCGCAGCCCGTTCTTCATCTCGCCGAACAGCCATTTCTCGTCGGGCGGAACGTCCGAGCCGCGATAGAGCCACGGGGTCGCCCCGCCGGTCTGCAGGGCCTTTGGCGCCGGAACAGGCGCGGGAGCGGGCGCCGTCGCGGTTTGCGTGGCGGCCTGTTGGGCCAGCACGGGCTGGACCATCAGGACAGGAGCAATGAGAAGGGCGATAGCGCGGGCTGCGCGGGAGAGCGACGTCATGGGCCGACATATAGGGCGGCGAAGTGTGAAGCGATAGTGAATGGTTTCACGCAAGGATTGCCTGCTTGTCGGGAGCCCCCGCCGCTCCTAGATAGGCCCCATGTTCATCGAGACCGAAACCACCCCCAATCCGTCCGCCTTGAAGTTCCTGCCCGGGCAAATTGTCATGACCGCAGGAACCCGCGAATTTGCCACCCCCGAAGCCGCCGAGGCGAGCCCGCTTGCGCAGGCGATCTTCGATACGGGCGAAGTGGTGAACGTGTTCTTCGGCGCGGATTTCGTCAGCGTCACCGCCGCGCCCGGAGCCGACTGGAGCGCGCTGAAGCCGCAGGTGATCGCGATCCTGCTCGATCATTTCGTCTCCGAAGCCCCGCTGTTCGCAGCGCCCGGCGGCAACGGCATCGCGGTCCCCCCGCCCGAAGACGAGATGGTGATAGAGGAGCGCGCCGAAGACGCCGAGGTGATCGCGGCGATCAACGAATTGCTCGAGACCCGCGTGCGTCCGGCTGTGGCGGGTGACGGCGGCGACATCGCCTATCGCGGTTTCCGCGACGGGGTGGTCTATCTCACGCTGCAGGGCTCTTGCTCGGGCTGCCCGTCGAGCACCGCGACGCTCAAGCACGGCATCGAAGGCCTGCTCAAGCACTACGTCCCCGAAGTCACCGAAGTGCGCGCGGCATGACGGTACAGTTCCACGATCACGCGCTGTCCGCAGAGGCACTCGCGCAGCTGTTCAACGAAGCGCGCAGCTATAATGGCTGGCTCGACAAGCCGGTGAGCGACGAACAGCTCCATGCAATCTGGGATCTCGCCAAGATGGCGCCGACCTCGGCCAACATGCTCCCGGCACGGATCGTGTGGGTGAAGTCGCCCGAAGCCAAGGCGAAGCTCGCGGCCAGCGTGATGGAGGGCAACAAGGCCAAGGTCCTCGCCGCGCCGGTCACCGCCGTGATCGCCTACGATATCGACTTTCACGAGGAGCTGCCCTGGCTCTTCCCGCATACCGACGCCAAGAGCTGGTTTGAGGGCAACGAGGCAGGCCGCGAGGAAGGAGCCTTCAGGAACTCGTCGCTCCAAGGGGCATATCTCATGCTCGCCGCCCGCGCGCTGGGGCTGGATGTCGGGCCGATGTCGGGCTTCGATCCGGCAGCCGTTACGGCAGCCTTCCTCGCCGATGAACCGCGCCACCGGGTCAATTTCATCTGCTCTTTTGGCTATGGCGATCCGGCCAGCATCTTCGGTCGCTCGCCGCGCCCGGATTTCGGCACATTCAACACCATCGTCTGAGCCGCATCACGCGCTTGCGCCTTCTCCTTCGCTGATGCAGGGCGGGCTCATGCGCATGCTCGCAATCGAAACCGCCTCGGAGGCCTGCTCCATCGCCCTGTTCGAGGGCGAGACGCTGCTGGCGCATGAGCACCGCGTGATCGGGCGCGGACATGCCGAGGCACTGGTGCCGATGATCGCCGCCCTGCCCCACAAGGGCCGCGCGACACGCATCCTCGTCAGCCTCGGGCCGGGCAGCTTCACCGGCGTGCGCATCGGTCTTGCCACCGCCCGCGCGCTGGGCTTTGCCTGGAGGGCAGAGGTGCTCGGCTACCCCACCCTCGCCCTCGTCGCAGCCCAGGCGCTTCAGCAGCATCCCGGCGCGCCGCTGACGGTGTGCACCAATGGCGGGCATGGCGAATGGTTCGTGCAGGATTTCGCCGCCGACGGCGCGCCGCAGGGCGAGGTGCGCTCGCTCACCCCCGCCGATGCTGCCGAGCGCGGGAGCCAGCGCGTGATCGCCGGCAACCGCGCGAAGGAATTTGCCGCGCTGCTGGGCGATGGGCACGAGGTGATCGAAACGCTCCCCGATGCCGCTGCCGCACTATCGCTGGGTCAAGCGCGCCTCACCGCCGATCTTGTGCCGATCTACGGGCGCGGGCCCGATGCCACGCCAATGGCCGAGCGGCTGCCGGCATGAGCGTCTCCCCCGCCCTCCTCGACCGGATCATGGCGGTGATGGAGGCGGCCTTCGATCCGGCTTATGGCGAGGCGTGGAACCGGCGGCAGGTGGCCGATGCGCTGTCGATGCCCAGCACTCATGCGCTGGTGGTGGATGGTGACGGGATGCTGATCGCGGCCGATGAGCGCAGCGACCGGGCAGCGGGCGGCTTCGTACTGAGCCGGCATGTGCTTGATGAAGAGGAGCTGCTGCTGATCGCGGTTGCCCCCGGCTGCCGCCGCCGCGGGATCGGCGCGATCCTGATCGGCCAGCTGTTTTCCGCAAGCCGCAAGCGCGGCGTTAACCGTATCTATCTGGAAATGCGGCGCGGAAATCCTGCGCTGTTCCTGTATCGTAAACTCGGATTCGAACCGATCGGCGAACGGCCAAACTATTATCGCATGGCCAATGGCGAGCGGATCGATGCGATTACTTTCGGTCTTTCGATTGAATAAATTGTCTTTCGTCGATTGCTCCGGAATGGGTGTATTCGCCCAGTTGCAAAAACTGCGCTTTTCCCCCATGCCCGAAATACCGGAAATATCCGGAAAAATGCCCTGAGGGATTCGCAGAAGACATGGAAATCGAAATGAAAGAAACGCTTATCACGCTCACCAGCGATATTGTTGCCGCGCATGTCAGCAACAATGATGTCGCTGTCACCGATCTTCCCGGCCTGATCACCAGCGTCTACACCGCGCTCGCCAACCTGGGCGAAGCGCCGGTGGTGGAAGAGGTCAAGCTGCAGCCGGCCGTGGCCGTGCGCAATTCGGTGAAGCCGGACTACATCGTCTGTCTTGAAGACGGCAAGAAGCTCAAGATGCTCAAGCGCTACCTGCGCACCAACTACAACCTATCGCCCGAAGAATATCGCGCGCGCTGGGGCCTGCCGGCCGATTACCCGATGGTCGCCCCCAACTATGCCGAAACCCGCCGCGATCTCGCCAAGAAGATCGGCCTTGGTCGCAAGCCGGGCGCCGGCCGCCCGCGCCGCGCCAAGAAGTAAGCCTGATACGGCCTGCTGCCGCCCCTGTTGAGAGGGCGGACGGCCCGCTTGAGCAAGCAGCCCCGTCCCTGTAGGGAAGGGGCTGCTTTTTCATTCACGGGTCCCCATTGCGGGCCACGCCAGCAGGCGATGGAGCTGTC
The DNA here is from genome assembly GCF_035194505.1 of Erythrobacter sp. Classification (NCBI taxonomy): domain Bacteria; kingdom Pseudomonadati; phylum Pseudomonadota; class Alphaproteobacteria; order Sphingomonadales; family Erythrobacteraceae; genus Erythrobacter; species Erythrobacter sp. Next base: position 986,223 of record NZ_CP136573.1, read on the forward strand.
ATTGAACCAGAAGATCGATCTTGAGCAGTTGTGTGCCGAGAAGGGCCTGCGCATCACCGAACAGCGCCGCGTCATCGCCAAGGTGCTGTCGGAGAGCGACGATCACCCCGATGTCGAACTGCTGCACGCCCGCGCCTCGGCGGTCGATTCCAAGATCTCGATCGCGACGGTCTATCGCACCGTGCGCCTGTTCGAAGAAGCGGGCATCCTCGATCGCCACGATTTCGGCGATGGCCGTTCGCGCTATGAACCCGTGCCCGAAGCGCACCACGATCACCTGATCGATGTCGAAACCGGCAAGGTGGTCGAATTCGTCGATCCCGAGGTCGAAGCGCTCCAGCGCCAGATTGCCGAGCGGCTGGGCTACCGGCTGGTCGATCACCGCATGGAACTTTACGGCGTCCGGCTGTCGCGTGACGACTGAGACAAGCTTGCGCGCAGCTGCCGCGCGGGGAGAGAGCACGCCGGTCTCGCCGATGGGCTGGGTGCGGCTTGCCCTGCGCACGCTGGCACTGATCGGGCTGATCGCGGTGTTCGTGCCGCTGCACTACCTTTACCGCGTCGTCGCCTATGGCTCGCCCTTCCCGATGCTGTTCCTGCGCTATGCCGCAAGGGTGTGCGGCGCGCGGGTGGAGGTGCATGGCACCCACCTGAAGCGCGACGTGTTTTATGTCGCCAACCACCTCTCGTGGGTCGACATCCTCGCGCTGGCTGGCGCGAGCGGGACGGCCTTCGTCGCCAAGGCGGAACTGGCCGAGGCGCCGGTGGTGGGCTGGCTCGCCAGCCTCAACCGCACCGTCTTTGTGAAGCGCGAACACCGTATGGGCGTGGCCGAGCAGATCAATGCCCTGAAAGACGCGCTGGTCGATAACTGGTCGGTCACGGTCTTCCCCGAAGGCACCACCACCGACGGGCAATCGCTGCTGCCGTTCAAGACTTCGATGCTGTCCGTGCTCGAACCGCCGCCGCCCGGCGTGCTGGTGCAGCCGGTGGTACTCGATTACGGGCCGGTGGCGGAGTGGATCGGCTGGATCGGCGAGGAAAGCGGCGTCAACAACGCCAAGCGGGTGCTCTCACGCAAGGGCACCTTCCGGCTGCGGCTCTACTATCTTGAACCCTTCAGCCCTGAGGAATTCAAGGGCCGCAAGGCGATCAGCACCGAAGCGCGCCGCCGGATCGAGGAGGCGCTGGTGGACATTCTCGGCAAGCCCCTGCGCCCCTTCGCGCACACAGTCGCGCCAGTGCGCTATGAGCCCAAGAACGAGGCGGCCGAATAGGCCTTACAACCCCGCGCGCACCAGCCAATCGTGGAAGATCCGCACCGGGCGGCTTTCCAGCGCGACCGGCTTGCACACGAACCAGTAGGAATAGGGGCTCTCGACCGGCTTGCCGGTGAGATTGGTCAGGCGATTGTCATTGGCGCGGCGCAGGTGATCATCGTGCATGATCGCGATGCCGAGGCCCTGCGCGGCGGCTTCGAGCATCAGCGCGCCCGAATCGTAGTGGTCAATCGCCGCCGGGTCCATCTGTTCGAGCCCGTTGGCCTTCTTCCACGCAACAAAGCTCTCGGGCAGTTCGTTGTGGATCAGGAAGGTCTGCTTGGCCATCGCCTCGGGCGTGATCGTGGGGCCGATCCCGCGCGCGACTTCGCGGCTGCAGATCGCGTGGACGAGATTGTGATCTAGCCGCACCGCGTGCAGCCCGCTCGCGGGCCCTCGCGACAGGATGATCGCGGCATCGAGCGTGTCGCCCACCCGGTCTTCCAGATGCGGGGCGGTGTCGATGTCGATGTGGAGCAGCGGGTGGCGCTTGCGCAATTCGCCAAGGCGCGGGAACAATCGCTGGCTGCCGAACATCGGCAGCACACCGAGGCGCAGGCGCAGCAGGGCGATATTGTCCGACTGGCTCTCCACCGCCCTCGCGAGCGCTTCCATGTGCGGGTTCACCGCCTCGTAGAAGGCCTGCCCCTCGTCGGTCAGCTGCATCGACTGGCGCGCGCGGGTGAACAGCTTCTTGCCGACGAATTCTTCCAGATTGCTGATCCGCCGCGACAGCGCCGAGGGGCTGAGGCCGATCTCTTCCGCCGCCGCCCGGGCCGAGCCCAGCCGCACGGTGCGCATGAAGGCTTCCAGCGCGCGCAGAGGGGGCAATCGACGTGCAGGCATGTTCTGTCTCCTTGTTGAAACAGATACGCCTGAAACGCGATTGGGATGCAAAAAATCGAAGAAAAATTGTGCAAAGCAGCAAAAAGTTGCGCCTACTGCACCTCTTCCTCGCGCGCCGGAGGGTGTAGACGCAGGCGCGTAACGTGGGTTTCGTCGCCCGCCGTCACCTCGATCCGCCAGCCGCTCGGGTGTTCGAGCACTGTGCCGACCGGCGGCACCGCTTCGGCCAGCACGAAGGCGAGCCCGCCCAGCGTGTCGACCGCCTCCTCCACCTCGGCGAGGCGCGGATCGACCAGTTCGGCGACATCGTCGAGCTCGGCGCGGGCATCGGCATCCCATATCCCCTCGCCGAGCGGAACGATCAGGGCCTCTGGCGCATCATCATGCTCGTCCTCGATCTCGCCGATGATTTCCTCGACCAGATCCTCGATGGTGATGAGGCCGTCGGTGCCGGAGAATTCATCGACCACGATCGCAAGGTGCACCCGCTTGGCGCGCATATCGGCCAGCACATCGAGCGCGCCGCGGGCCTGGGGCACGTAGAGCGGCTGGCGCAGCAGCGTCGTCCAGTCGTCAGGCGGCGGCGTGCCGGTGGCGAGGAAGGTGAAGACGTCCTTGATGTGGATCATGCCGATCACGTCATCGAGCGTCTCGCGATAGACCGGCATGCGCGAATGGCCGTGCTCGCAGAAGGCCGCGACCAGATCGTCCCAGCTGATCGCTGCATCCACCGCGATGATCTCGCCGCGCGGCACGGCGACGTCATCCGCGTCATGCTCGGAGAAATGCAGGAGGTTGCGCAGCATCTGGCGCTCGGTGCGCGACAGGTCGCCGCGCGCATGGCTACGATCTTCGGCAGCCACGCTGTCGTTCTCGTCCTCGTGCTCGTCGATCGCTTCTTCGAGCTGCTCGCGCAGGGAACGCGCGCCTTCCAGCCCGAGGATCTTGCGCAATGCAGGCCACAGCCCGCTGCTACTGTCCGCATCTCCGGGTTGGGACGCGGGCGAATGGGAATCGGCCATGGCCTTGCGAGTGGCTCCTACGCAGTTTCAGTCGCCATATGGGTCAGCGATGCCCAGTTTTGCAAGTATCGCGGTTTCCAGCGCTTCCATTTGCTCGGCCTGTGCGTCCGAAAGGACATGATCGTGACCGGCCAGATGGAGCAGCCCGTGGACAATCAGGTGCGTGGCATGGGCTTCCAGCGTGACGCCCTTTTCCGCCGCCTCGCGCGCGCAGGTTGCGTAGGCGAGCGCGATATCGCCGAGCATTTCCGGCGGGCCGTCCGCGCCGAGCGATTCGAGTTCCTCGCGCTCCAGCATCGGGAAGGAGAGCACGTTGGTGGGCTTGTCGCGCTGCCGCCATTCGCGGTTGAGGGTATGAACCTCGGCATCGGATGTGAACAGCAGGCTCACGACAAGGCGCGGATGGGCAAGACAAGGCTCGCCCTCGCCCGCCGCTGCCGCAGCCCGCTCCGCCAGCGCTTCCCAGTCCCCCTGGGGCCAATCCTCTATGTCGATATCCAGCTGCATTGCGCCTGCCCATAGCGCACAGCGGCGCCCATGCAAAAGGCGCGCGTCCCGGATGCGTTTTCTGTTGCCTCTTCCGCCGCGCCAATGCCAACAAGCCGATGCCATTGACCGGGTATCGCCCGGGTGTCGGGGGACAGAATGCATCGCAAACTCGTCGTGATCGCCGCCGGGGCCGTGAGCCTCCTTGCCAGCCCCGCGCTGGGCCAGATGCCGGCCGATCTCCCCATGCCCGATCTCACCCCCGCCAGCGCCGAGGAGGAGGCTGCCGCCCTCGCATGGCTCGCCGCGGCGGCCACGCCCTTCGATCCCTCCGCCTATGACGCCTCGACGCTTGCCCCGCTGGCCGAAAGGCTGGGGAGCGCGCGGGTGATCGGGATCGGCGAGGCGACCCACGGATCGCATCAGGATCAGGCCTTCAAGGCCGAGCTGATCAAGCAGCTCGTCATCTCCGGCAAGGCCGATGTGCTGATCCTCGAAGCCAACCGCCTGCCCGCGCTGGCCTTTGACCGCTATATCCGCCAGGGCAGCGGCGATCCTGCCGAGGCGATGCAGGCCACCGCCTTCTTCCGGATCTGGAAGAACGACGAGTTCGGCGGGCTGCTCTTGTGGCTGCGGAACTGGAACCGCACGGCGAGCCGCAAGGTGCGGATCGTGGGGGTGGATTGTCAGGATGGCGGGCGCGATGCAGCCGCCGCGCTGGCGCTGGTCGAGCGGCATGATCCGGCCGCCGCCGCCCGTTTGCGCGGGGAGTTTGGCGGGCTGATTGCGGCGATGGACAAGCCGCGCACCCGCTTTGTCGACTGGCTGGTCGATGCGGCGCTGCCCGAAGCCCAGCGCGCCCTTGCCGCCAGCGCGCAGCTTGACGCGTGGTTCGAGGCAGCCTCCGATGCCGTGCGCGCCGATCCCGGTTTCGGCGAGGCTCGCTGGGCCGCGCGCAGCGCCCGGCAGGCCTTCCTCGCCTTCGAATTCGAACGCAATGATGCCGACAAGTCCAAGGCCGATCCCGCCTATTTCGGACGGCGCGACCGCTACATGGCCGAAAACGCGCTCGCCATGCTGGCCGAAGGCGAGCGCGGCCTAGTGTGGGCGCATGACAGGCATGTGATGGAGGATCTGCCAGAGATTGTCGACATGGTCGGCTTCGTCACCGTCGGCACGGTGCTGCGCGAGAAGCTGGGCGAGGATTATGCGAGCGTGGGCTTCACCTGGTCACAGGGCGCATTCCGCGCGACCAAGGTGGCCGAAGGCGCCGACGTGCTGAAAGCCTCGCAGCGCCAGACCTTCGAGCCGTTCAATCTGCCCAACAACCGTCCGGGCGAACTGGGCCATGTGTTCGACCGCACCGGCTACAAGGCGCTGTGGATGGATCTGGCGAAGCTGCCCGCCGATGGTCCCGTCGCCAGCTGGGCAGGCCGTCCCTATTGGCGCGGCTGGTCGGGCTGGATCGCCAATCCGGAAATCTGGCAGGTCACCAATCTCGACATGGGAGAGTTTCCCCTGCCGGTGCGCATGGGCCACGATGTGATCGTGTGGTTCCAGACGATCAGCCCCTCGCACCTCTGGCCGGCCCCGCCGCAGCCGGAATAGGCTAGTTCTGCACGAAGTCGCGCTCCTGATGGAGCACGTGGCAATAGCGCATCCGCCCGTTGATGCGGATCGCGGTATATTCGGCCACTTCCTCGCCGGGGCCAGTGCGCCACTGGACCGAGGTGTTGCTGAAGTTCGGCGCCACAATCGGCTGCTGCTGATCAATGCCCGGCCCCAGCCGCGCGGTATAGGCGGCCAGCATCGCCTCGCAGTCCTGCTCGGGCGCGGCAGGCTCGATCCGCACCAGCGTCAGCCCCTTGCCCTTCTCGCCGAAATAGTAGTTCGCGACATAGGCAATCCCCCCTTCGGAGAAGGTCGAGGTGGCAAGCTTCTGGTGATTGAGGGAGCGCTGGTCGCGCTTGTCCTTCACCTTGCGCGCATCTGCGCCGACGGCAGCAACGACTTCATCGGCGGTCATGCCCCAACGCGTGGCGCCATATTCGGCGTGGGCCGCCTGCCCCGCCAGCAGCAGGGCGGGCAGCGCCAGCAGCGACAGCCTCATGCGCCCTCGCCCTCGCCATTGCCTTCGTAAGCCTCGACGATCCGGCCCACGATCGGGTGGCGGACCACGTCGGCGGCCGAGAAGCGGATCGTGCCGAAGCCTTCGACCCCCTCCAGCCGCTCGACCGCATCATTGAGCCCGCTCATGCGCGGCCCGCCGGGGATGTCGACCTGCCGGGGGTCGCCGCAAATCACCATCCGGCTGTTCTGGCCGAAGCGGGTGAGGAACATCTTCATCTGCTCGCGCGTGGTGTTCTGCGCCTCGTCGAGGATGATGAAGCTGTCCGCCAGCGTGCGCCCGCGCATGAAGGCGATCGGCGCGATCTCGATCTCGCCATTGGCCAGCCGCCGCTCGACCTGCTCGGGCGGCATGCAGTCGTTCAAGGCATCGTAGAGCGGGCGCAGATAGGGATCGACCTTCTCCTTCATGTCGCCGGGCAGGAAGCCGAGCTTCTCGCCCGCCTCCACCGCCGGGCGCGAGAGGATCAGGCGCTGCACGCTTCCGCTGATGAGCTGGCTCACTGCCTGCGCCACCGCGATATAGGTCTTGCCCGTGCCTGCCGGACCAAGCGCGAAGATAATGTCGTCCTTGGCCAGGGAGCGCATGTATTCGATCTGCGTCGCCGAGCGCGGCACGATGGTTTTCTTGCGCGTGCGGATCATGATCGGAGGCGTGCCCATGTCGCCCGAGATGATCCCTTCCAGCGTCGGTTCGGCCGACATGGCGATCATGCTTTCCACCGCACCGCTATCGAGCGCTTCGCCGCGCGCGAGCCGGTCATACATGGTCTTCAGCGTCTCGCGGGCGCGGGCTACATCATCCTCCGGCCCTTCGATCAGCACCTGATGGCCGCGCGCGTGGATATAGACCCCGAGCCGGTTTTCGACCTGCACCAGATTGGCATCGAACTGGCCGAACAGCGGGCCGAGCAGCGACTGGTTCTCGAAGGTGAGCTCCACCCGGGCGCGCCGGGGAGCGGGAATGCCACGAGGATCGGGCGAGAGCGCCGGGTGTTCGGCACGGGAGGGTCGTCGGCCCATCAAGGTCCTTTGCTTCAGGGCCAAAAGGACGATCCCTTGCCCTTGAGTCGCGAAGGTAATCCGGGTCGGTGCGAAAGCAAGCGCACCGCCGCAAAGCAGCGGTGGAAAGTCGTCAGACTGTAACCTTGCCGCGCACCAGCCCCTTGAGGGAATTGGGGCCTGCCTCGGCCAGCTCGACCTCGACCAGATCGCCGATGGCAACGCCTTCCTGCTCGAACCATACCGACTGCAACCACGGCGACTTACCGAGCCACTGGCCCGGGTGGCGTCCGGTGCGCTCGACCAGAACCGAGCAGGTCTTGCCGATACTCGCTTGATTGAAGGCATATTGATGCGCGCCGATGCGCTGCTGGAGGCGCTGGAGGCGGTCGTCCATCACCTCTGCCGCAATCTGGCCCTCCATCGTCGCGGCGGGCGTGCCGGGACGCGGGCTATACTTGAAGCTGAAGCAGGCAGCGTAGCGCACTTCGTCGACGATATTGAGGGTGTCCTGAAACTCGGCCTCGGTCTCGCCCGGGAAGCCGACGATGAAATCGCCCGACAGCGCGATATCGGGGCGGACGGCGCGGAAGCGCTCGATCAGCTTCAAGTAGCTTTCCGCTGTGTGCTGGCGGTTCATCGCCTTCAGGATACGGTCATTCCCGGCCTGCACGGGCAGGTGGAGATAGGGCATCAACTTGGCGACCTCGCCATGCGCGGCGATGAGGTCGTCATCCATGTCATTGGGGTGGCTGGTGGTGTAGCGGATGCGCTCCAGCCCGTCGATGGCGGCCAGTGTGCGGATCAACCCGCCAAGGCCCACGGGCCGCCCCTTGTCGTCCTCGCCTTCCCAAGCGTTGACGTTCTGGCCGAGCAGCGTGATCTCCTTCGCGCCCGCCTCCACCAGCTTGTTCGCCTCGGTAACGAGATGCGCGAAGGGCCGCGAGATTTCCGCGCCTCGGGTATAGGGCACCACGCAATAGGTGCAGAACTTGTCGCAGCCTTCTTGCACGGTGAGAAAGGCGCTGGGGCCACGCTTCTTGCGCTGGGGCAGCGCGTCGAACTTGGCGATGGCGGGCATGTCAGTATCGGTCGCGCGCTCGCCATTGGTGGCCTTGTCGAGCATTTCCGGCAGGCGGTGATAGGCCTGCGGGCCGACCACGATGCTCACCGCCGGCGCGCGAGCCATGATCTCCTCGCCCTCTGCCTGCGCGACGCAGCCCGCGACCGCGATCAGCGGGGCCTTGCCGCTCTCCTTGCCCGTCGCAACCAGACGGCCGATGTCCGAATAGACCTTCTCGGCGGCCTTTTCGCGGATGTGGCAGGTGTTGAGGATGACGAGATCGGCCTCCTCGCCCTCGGGCGCTGGCTGGATGCCGCGCTCGGCCAGAAGCTCGCCCATGCGCTCGCCATCATAGACGTTCATCTGGCAGCCGAAGCTCTTGACCCGGTAGGTCTGGGGAGGCGTTTGCGGTTTCATGAGGGGTGCGCCTTTAGCGCCGATGGGCCTCGCGTTCAACGAAAAGGGGCGACCGAAGCCGCCCCTTGAAATCCTGCAATATGGGCCGCCCGATCAGGCCACCGTCGCCTTGACGATCTTGCCCGGCGCGCGCGGCGGTTCGCCCTTGGGGATGGCGTGGACGTGTTCCATGCCGCTGATCACCTGACCCCAGACGGTGTACTGGCGATCAAGGAAGGTCGCATCGGCGAGGCAGATGAAGAACTGCGAGTTGGCGCTGTTGGGGTTCTGCGCGCGGGCCATCGAGCACACGCCTTCGACGTGCGGCTCGGCGTTGAATTCGGCCGCAAGATCGGGCTTGTCGCTGCCGCCCATGCCGGTGCCGGTCGGATCGCCGCCCTGCGCCATGAAACCAGCGATAACGCGGTGGAAGATCACGCCGTCATAGAAGCCTTCCTGCGCCAGCTCGGTGATGCGCGCGACGTGGCCGGGGGCCAGATCGGAGCGCAGCTTGATCACGACATCGGCATGTTCGCCGGTGCCATTGTCGAGGGTGAAGGTGAGGGTTTCGGCCATGGTTATGTCTCCTGAGGAATTCGGGTGGGCTTTTAGCAGCCAAAACCCGCCTGTCACCCTCCCCGCTTGCTTTTCACCCCTCCCTCCGTAAACGCCTCATATGGCCGATGATCGCACCCTTGATGACGACTTGCTGGTGAGCGACACCGGCGAGGTCGAGGTGCGTCCGGATGACCGTGTGGATGATGAACGCCACGACGAGGAAAACCGGCTGAAGCCCTCCTTCGTCAGCGCGGTGCACGATGCGCTCGAAGCGGGCGACAAGGGCGCGGTCTATGATCTGGTCGAGCCGCTCCACGCCGCCGACATTGCCGACCTGATCGAGCTGCTGGAACGTTCCGAGCGTGCCGTGCTGGCCCGCGCGATCAGCGATCTCATGACCTCCGACGTGATCGCGGAACTGAACGATTACGTGCGCGAGGATTTGATGGAGGCCCTGCCGGCGCAGGCGGTTGCCACCATCGCCGAGCAACTCGACACCGATGATGCGGTGCAGCTGATCGAGGACCTCGACGAGGACGACCAGCGCGCCGTCATGGCCGAGCTGGAACCGGAAACCCGCGAGGCCGTGTCCAGCGCGCTCGCTTACCCGGAAGAGACCGCCGGGCGCCTGATGAGCCGGCACTTCGTGGCGGTTCCCGAACATCTCACCGTCGGCGATCTCATCGATTACCTGCGCGAGGACGGCGATCTGGAGCATGACTTCTTCGAAGTCTTCGTGATCGACGAGCGGCACCATCCGGTCGGCACCTGCGCGCTGTCCTGGGTGCTCACCACGCCGCGATCCGTGCGCCTGACCGATGTGATGAAGCGCGACCAGACCCTGATCCCGGTCACCATGGATCAGGAAGAAGCCGCGCTGATGTTCCAGAAATACGCGCTGATTTCGGCTGCGGTGGTGGACGAGAGCGGGCGGCTGGTCGGCCAGATGACGGTCGATGATATCGTCCACATCATCTCCGAAGAGGCGGGCGAGGACGCCCTGCTTCTGTCAGGGGCAGGCGACGGCGACATCAACGAGCCGATCCGCGAGGCCTATGTGGCGCGCGTGCGCTGGCTGATCGCCAACTTGGGGACAGCAGTGGTCGCCTCCTCGATCATCGCCTTTTTCGGTGCGGCGATCGAACAGCTGGTGGCGCTCGCGGTGCTCATGCCGATTGTCGCGAGCATCGGCGGCAATGCCGGCACCCAGACCATGGCCGTGGCAGTGCGCGCGATTGCGACCAACCAGCTCACCCGTTCCAACACGCGGCGCATCCTGTGGCGCGAATTCCGCGTGGCGCTGCTCAATGGCGGCACCATCGCGCTGCTGATCGGGCTTGCGGCGGGTGTGCTGTTTGCGCCGATGATGGGGGTGGTGATTGCGCTCGCCATCATCATCAACATCGCGGTGGCGGGCCTTGCGGGCGTGCTGGTGCCGGTGATTTTCGAGCGGCTCGATCAGGATCCGGCGGTCGCCTCCAGCGTGTTCGTGACGATGATCACGGATTCGATGGGCTTCTTTGCCTTCTTAGGTTTGGCAGTGGCGATGGGTCTGGTGACGCTCTAGCTTTCCTCCCTGAGAGCAAGGGGAGAGAGACATGGCTGGACGCGTGGCAGGCAAGGTGGCGCTGCTGACAGGGGGCGCGATGGGCCTCGGCAAGGCGGCGACAAAGGCGCTGCTGGCCGAGGGGGCCACGGTCATCATCACCGATATCGACGAGGCGGCAGGCCGCGCCACGGCGGCAGAGCTCGGCTGCTCCTACATCCATCAGGACGTGACCGACTGGGCGCGCTGGCAGGCAGTGATCGCCGAGGTCGAGGCCACCCACGGGCGGCTCGACGTGCTGGTCAACAACGCCGCGATCACGGTGTTCGGTTCGATCGCGGACATTTCGCCGGAAGATTTCCGCCGCTGCTACACCGTCGACGTCGATTCGATCTTCATGGGCTGCAAGGCCGCGATCCCGCTGATGGCCAAGAGTGGCGGCGGCTCGATCGTCAACTTCTCGTCCGCTGCGGGCAACAAGCCTTCGCCCGATCTTGCCGCCTATAACAGCGCCAAGGCGGCGGTGGTGACGCTGACCAAGTCGATTGCGCTCTATTGCGCGCGGGAAAAGAACGGCGTGCGTGTGAACTCCGTGCAGCCGGGGACCATCCTGACGCCCAATGTCGAAAGCGTCATCGCCGGCACCCCCGATCCGGACGCGACCCGCGCGGCGTTCTCGGTGGCGCAACCCATCGGGCGCATGGGCGAAGTCGATGATATCGCCCATCTCGTGGTCTATCTCGCCAGCGACGAGAGCAAGTTCGCGACCGGCGCGCCCTTCATCGTCGATGGGGGCCTCAGCATCGCATAGGGAGGAGCCGGAGCCATGTTGCACAGCGCCGAGGACAGGTTTGCGATTTCCGATCTTGCCGCGCGCTACATGCGCGGGCTCGACCGCTTGGACGAAGCGCTGCTCACCGAGCAGTTCTGGCCCCATGCGCGGCTCGAATATGGCATCTTCAGCGGCGAGCCGAAGGATTTCGCGGCCTTCTGCATGACGGCGCTGAAGGACCATGATCGCAACCAGCACATGCTGGGCCAGCACCTTGTCGATTTCGTCGCGCCCGACGAGGCTTACGGCGAGGTCTATTATCAGGCCTATCACCGCACCACCGATGAGCAGGGGCGCAAGCGCGATCTCGTCATCGCGGGGCGATACGTGGATCGCTACGAGAAGCACGGCGGGGTCTGGAAGATCGCCTACCGCTCCGAACTGGTCGACTGGCTGCGCGATGATCCAGCATCCGATGCGATGCTGGAAGGGGCGCCTTTCATCATCGGCGCAAGGAAGCCCGCCGATCCGCTCTATGATCGCCATGCCATGAGGAGCGCGCGATGAAGCCCGATCTCACCGCCCCTGCCGATCCCGCGCTGGCTCCGGGCGAGGCCCGCTGTCCTGGCCTGTCGATGCAGGATATTCTCGATGCCGACGGGGACAATCCCCCCGCCGCCATGCGCGAGCAGGCCTATCGCTTCCTCGGCGATGAAGACCTGCCTTTCGCGCGCTACACCGATCCCGCTTTCCACGATCTGGAGATGGCGCGGCTGTGGCCGAACGTGTGGCAATGGGCCTGCCGCGAGGAGCATATCCCCGTCCCCGGTGACCGCTATGTCTATGACGTCGGTCACCATTCGGTGCTGGTGGTGCGCGGGGCCGACATGGCGATCCGTGCCTTCGTCAATTCCTGCCCGCACCGGGGGATGAAGTTCGCTTCCGAAGGCTCACGTGGCGTTCTGCGTTCGAACATCCGCTGCCCGTTCCACGGGATGAGCTGGAACCTCGACGGCAGTTTGCGCGAAGTGCCCTGCCGCTGGGACTTCCCGCATGTCTCGGAGGACAATTTCGGCCTCGATGAAGTCGCCTGCGACACCTGGGGCGGGTTCGTTTTCATCCACATGGGCGAAAACCCGCCGCCGCTGGCCGAGCAGCTGGAGGTGATGCCGGAGCACTTCAAGCTCTGGCCGATGGATGATCGCTATGTCGCGCTGCACACCGAAAAGGTGCTGCCGGCCAACTGGAAGATGGCGATGGAGGCCTTCCTCGAAGCCTTCCATGTGCTCGAAACCCATGCCCAGGCGGTCTACACTGCGGCTGATGCGAACGCGCAATATGACATCTTCGGGCGCCACGTTTCGCGCTTCATCCATGCCGTCGGCGTGCCCAGCCCGCATCTCCGGCAGGAGGTGAGCGAGGCAACCTTGTTCGGAAAGCTCGGCCGCGATCCCGCAAGCTTGCCCGAAGGCGCCAAGGCCCGCGCCGAGCACGCACGGCTGCTGCGCGAGGAGCTGGGCGCGGCTTTCGGCACCGACCTTTCGGGCGTCTCCACTACCGAGATGATGGATTCGATCGAGTATTTCCTCTTCCCCAACGCCTTTTTCTTCCCCGGCATCAACATCCGCCTGTGCTACCGCTTCCGCCCGCTGGGGCCGGACGAATGCCTGCACGAAATCCTCATCCTCCAGCCGCTGCCCGCCAGCGGCGAGCGCCCTGCCCCTGCCACCCCGATCCGGCTGGAGGTGGAGGACAGCTACACCACCGTCCCGGGCTTCGCGCTGGCGGAAATCCTCGATCAGGATACCGAGAACCTCAAGTTGCAGCGCGACGGCGCCAAGGCTTCGCGCAAGGGGGCGCAGACGCTCGGGAACTATCAGGAAGCGCGCATCCGCCAGCTGCACCTGACGCTCGACCAATACCTCGCCGGTTGACTTCATGGCAGGGCTGCCGGAAAGCCGCGCCATGCCGCTGCACCTGACCAAGATCGCCTTCGGGGCGAAAAGCTATGACCAATTGGCCGGATGGTATGAGGGACGCGGCGGCATCTGCCTCACCACCCGCAACCGGCCGACGCGGCACGAGGAATGCGTAGGCGGCTCGCTCTACTGGATCATCAATCACGCCATCGTCGCGCGCTCGCTGATCCTCGGGTTTGAAAAGACTGAGGACGGGCGCTGGGACATCGTGCTGGAGCCGCGCCTGATCCGCGTCCACACCCAGCCCAAACGCGCGCATCAGGGCTGGCGTTATCTCACCGAGGACAAGGCCCCCAAGGATGTGGCCGAGGGCGAGGATATCGGCGATGCCCTCCCCGGCCGCCTCGCGATGAAGCTGGAGCGGCTGGGCCTCGTTTGAGGCCCGTCAGCTCTGCTCGCGCGCCCGCCGCACCAGTTCAGCCAGGTGCAGGCCGGTGCCGCTGATGCTCCGCCGGGCGTGATCCGCGCCCACGCTGGCTGCGGTCGCCGCGGCCTCGGCAAACAGCCGCCCGCCGACCGAGATCACCACCGGCTGTTCGGGCAGGGCCTGACGGCACAGCGCCACTGTATCGCGCAGACGGGCCACGGCGGTATCGGCGCAATAGGCATCCGATAGCCCGATATCGACCACATCATGCTGCTGTTCGGCCAGCTTGCGCAGCAGCGCGCCGCGGCTTTCGGGAAAGGCCATCTCCACCCGCCAGCCGGCATCGGTGAGATGATCGGCGAGCAGCACCGTGCTCAGCATATGCGGCTCGCCCGGCGCGGTCGCGAGCAGAATCGAATAGCGGCTCTGGCGCAGGCTCGTCGCATTGCTGCGGGTGCGCACCGCATGGCCGGCCAGTTGCAGCATCGACAGGCCGATCGTGAGATCGAACTCGCAGGCCCGGTCGGCCAGCCAGGCATCGCCCATCGCGCGCGCCACCGGCTCGATCAGGTGCGATACGATGTCGTCGGCGCTCCACCCCTGTTCGACCATTTCGGCCAGGTGCGCATTGACCCGCGCGTCGTCGCCGTCGAGCGCAAGGCGGGCGAGCTGCGGCACGTAATGGGCCAGCGCGTTCGCGGCGAGCGCGCTGTCGGTGCCCGGGCGGCTTTCGGCTGACATCTGGCTGTAGACCAGCAGATCCCAACCCGAAAACAGCCTGCTGGCGATGACGTGTTCGGTCAACACCTCGATCTTGTGGTGGCGGGGGTCACGGCGGATCGCCTGCCACACCTGCGCCAACGCATCGGGCGGGCCTTCGAGCGTCTGGAGAAAGCGCCCGTTATCATAAAGCAGCATCCCGGTGACGCCGAGTTCGTGATTGCGCTTCTGCGCCTGCGCGCCGAGCGCGTCGAGCTCCGCCTGCGTCAGCGGCGTGATGGCCCGGCTCTGATAGGTCAGGCAGCTGATCCAGCTTTCCGTGCCTGCGTTCAAATGTGCCGAATGCGCGTGCATCCTCACCCTCCCCATGCGGAGCGGGACTGCAGGCATACCGGCAGAGCTTCTTGTACGAGCTCCTTCGCGATAACCCGGCGGAGATCCCTATCCGCGGATTTCTCGACTTCCAAAGAGGCAGGCAGACCGCGCCATCGCGATCTGTCCCTTCCGCCCCCCTTTGCCGCTAGAGGGCCGGAAGGTGCACAAGGTCACCTATCGCGGCGGTTACGTCAAACATTTTTGACGATTCACTTGCCCGCAGGCGCACTCCACCACGAGAGCGTCTGATTATCATGGGCAGAGGTCCACACGCCCTTGCTTGTCCAGCGCAGCGCGCCGCTGCCGACCGCCGCTCCGAGTCGCGCCCGGATTTTGAGCGTTGCAGGGTCGATCGCCACCAGCGTCTGGTCATCGGTGGTGCGCAGCCAGACAAGCCCGCCGCCGGTATCGATATCGCCCCATTTGAGGTTCGCGCCAACCTTGGTGCGGCCCGCGAGCTTGAGGGTCACCGGATCGACCTTGGCGACCGTGCCGTCGCCCTGTTCCTGCACCCACACCGCGCCCTCGCCCGCCGCGAGGAAGCCCGGGGTCTCGCCGAGGCCGATCGAGCCGGTGACCTTGTTGGTGGCCGGATCGATGCGTTGCAGCAGCTTGCCCTCGCTCGACACAGCCCAGATCGCATCGAAGCCATAGGCGAGATACCAGGTCTCGGGCGCGACCGGGATCGACGCGACTGTCCGTCGTCAGAACATTCGGCACAACACGGGGCGTAAATTAGCGGAGTGCGGGCCTCGTCCGGGGGTTGATGTTACGCGGCGAGGTTGCGGTGTTGCAAGCGCCGATGTTCGATGGTCTGTCGCTTGATCCTTTCACGCTGTTTGATGATGGCTGGGGCCCTGCCGAAGTAGGCGTCGGCGGGTGTCACGTTGGACAGCGCTTCGTGATAACGCTGGTGGTTATAGTGCTCGACGAAGGCCTCGATCTGGGCCTCGAGGTCGCCGGGCAGGAAGTAGTTCTCCAGCAGGATGCGGTTTTTCAGGGTCTGGTGCCAGCGCTCGATCTTGCCCTGGGTTTGCGGGTGCATCGGGGCGCCGCGCACGTGGCTCATCTTGTTGGCCTCGATGTATTCCGCCAGTTCTCCCGCGATGTAACTGGGACCATTATCGCTGAGCAGCCTTGGCTTGTGCAGCACCGTGGCGCTGTCGCAGCCGGAAGCTGCCAGGGCGAGGTCCAGCGTGTCGGTCACATCCTCGGCCCGCATGTTGGTGCACAGCTTCCAGGCGATGATATAGCGCGAGAAGTCGTCGAGCACGGTGGAGAGATACATCCAGCCCCACCCGATGATCTTGAAGTAGGTAAAATCGGTCTGCCACATCTCGTTTGGCCGGGTGGTCTTGGTATGGAACGCATCAGCCGCTTTCACCACGACATAGGCCGGGCTGGTGATTAGGTCGTGTGCTTTCAGCAGGCGGTAAACCGTGGCTTCGGACACAAAGTATTGGCGTTCATCGGTAAATCGCACGGCCAGTTCGCGTGGGGACAACTCGCTGTAATCCAGCGCGAGTCCGACGATCTGATCCTGCACCTCAGGCGCGATGCGGTTCCACACCCGGCTCGGCGCGGAGGGTCGATCTTCCAGCGCCTCCGGCCCGCCCTCGAGATAGCGGTCATACCAGCGGTAGAAGGTCCGACGGGCGATGCCCAGCTTGTCGAGCGTCCGCTTGGCGGGCAGGTGGGACTGCTCGACGACCCTGATGATCTCAAGCTTCTCGGATGCGGGATACCTCATTCTTCGCCCTCCCCATCCGCGATCATGCTTTTTTTCAGCAGACGGTTTTCGAGCGTCAGGTCCGCAACGCATTCTTTGAGGGCACGGGCCTCGCGGCGCAGATCCTGCACTTCGCCGGTGGTTGCGGCACGAGCAGTATCACCGGCAAGTCGGCGCTTGCCCGCTTCCATGAACTCCTTCGACCAGGTGTAATACAAGCTCTGGGCGATGCCTTCCTTGCGGCAGAGCTCGGCGATGCTGTCTTCACCGCGTAGCCCATCGAGCACGATCCGGATCTTGTCTTCAGCCGAGAAATGACGACAGGTCTGCCGCCGGATGTCCTTCACAACCCGCTCAGCGGGGGGCTTTTTGGGTGCCGATTTTTTCAAGGAGGATTGGGTCTTCATCTTCGTTCCTTCGTCACTACGACGAAGCCCCAACCCTCCTTAAATCACAACCTCAAATCTGTGCCATTGGTGCTGACGGGGGACACAACGCCTATTTCGAAGGCAAGTTCTTCCGTCAGGAAACCAACTTCGGCACCAACCAGAACTCGTTCTACGATCTGCTGACCGTGGCGCCGGACAACCCCTTCATCCCGGCCGTGCTGCGCCCGATCTCGGATGCGGCGGGCGGGCTGTTCATCACCCGCGACCCGACCGATCTCGGCGCCAATATCGACACCAACATCTCCGAAACCTGGCGCTTTGTCGGCGGGCTCAAGGGCGATCTTTCCGACACGATCAGCTGGGACGTTTCGGCCAACTGGGGCCGCTATGATCTCAAGACGATCAACCGCAACAACGTGCTCTATGATCGCTTCCTTGCCGCCATCGACGTGACCACCGATGCCCGCGGCAATCCGGTGTGCCGCAGCGAATTGAACCCCGCAGTGCGCTCGCCATCGACTGTCTTCAGCATCCCGACCGGCGAGTTCGGCTATCTCACCTTTGTGCCGGGCCAGGGCCAGTGCCGTCCGGCCAACCTGTTCGGGGTCGGCTCGATCAGCCAGGAGGCGGTCGACTTCATCACCACCACCACGATCAACAACTTCCGCACCGAACAGTTGGTCCTGAGCGGACTTGTGGACGGGGATACCTCGGCCTTCTTTAACCTGCCCTACGACAGCATCCAGTTTGCGATCGGGGCCGAGTACCGCGAGGAAAAGAGCCGTTCGACTTTCGACCCGCTGGTGCGCGGCATCCTGCCGGTGACCACGGTGGACGGCACCGCCGGGCAGTTCGTGGGCGATGCCCCCGGCTTCAACGGCCAGGGCTTCTCGCAGACATCGCTCGCCACTCCGCCCGATGGCTTCTTCCAGAATTCGGGCGGCAAGTATGACGTTGTCGAGATCTTTGCCGAGCTTGGCACCACGCTGATCGAGGACGTGTTTCTGATCGACGAGCTGCGGCTCGAACTGGCGGGCCGCTATTCGGACTACAGCTCCGCCGGCACAGTCTATACCTACGCGATCAACGGCTTCTGGGCCCCGATCGAGGATATCCGCCTGCGTGGAACCTATTCGCGCGCGGTGCGGGCACCCAACATTTCTGAGCTGTTTGCCCCGGCACAGGCCGCCTTCTTCCGGCCCTTCGACCCGTGCGATCAGGCCGAAATCGATGCCTTGGTGGCGGCTGGCAATGCTAACGTCCAGAACCGCATCAACAACTGCCGCGCCGATGGCATTCCCGCCGGCTACGTCGATCCGCTCAGCGCGCGCTTTGCCGGGACCATTTCCGGCAATGCCAATCTTCGCGAAGAATCTGCCGACACCTACACCTTCGGGGCGGTGCTGCAGCCGCGCTTCATTCCCGGCCTTGCCATCACCGTCGATTACTACAACATCAAGATCGACGACGCGATCGATACGGTCCCTGCCCAGGATGTGGTCGACAACTGCTATGACAGCTCCACCTTCCCCAATGACTTCTGCAACAGCTTCACCCGCAATCGCGATCCCTCCTCGGCGCAATTCCTCGGCTTCACCTTGCTCAATCTGACGACGATCAACTTCGCCCGCGTCGAGACTGCCGGGATCGATGCATCGGTCTCCTACAATACCAGCATCGGCGAGCACCAGCTGGGCCTGTCGGCGACGGCATCGTGGACCGACAAGATCGACTTCTTCTTCGATCCTGCTGATTTCAGCAACTTCGATCCGGAACTGGGCGAATTGCAGCGCCCCGAATGGGCAGGACGCGCCACTGCAACCTACGGCTATGGCGATTTCAATTTCAACTATACGGTCACCTATCTCGGCGAGATGGCGCTGCGCGGGGTCGAGATTGAAACGGTCGCTGCCCAGTTCGGTCCGGCCGGGATCACCGGTGAGACCTGGACCCACAATATCGGCGCATCCTACGAATTCCCCGACATGGGCCTGCAAGTGTTCGGCGGGATCAATAACCTCTCGGATGTGAAGCCCTTCGTCACCGAGCGCGCCTATCCGGTCGGCCCGGTCGGCCGGTCGTTCTTCACCGGCGCACGCTGGACGCTGTAATCCTGCCCTGAGACGGGTCGCAAAGGCCGGGGAGTTCCTAGCGAACTTCCCGGCTTTTTGCTGCCACGCGCCGGAGCGCGTTGACGTAGACCTCGGGCGACTGCGCGCCGGGGATCAGGAAGCGGCCATCCACGATCATCGCCGGAACCCCGGTGATGTTGTAATCCCAGGCCTGCTGCTCTTCGGCGATCACCCGCGCTTCGAGTTCGGGATCATCAAGCGCCGCCTTGGCCGCCTCGCGGTGGAGGCCGTTCGCCGCGGCAATATCGAGCAGCACCGCCCGGTCACCGAGATTTCGGCGCTCGTTGAAATGGGCGCGGAAAAGGGCGAGCTTCAGCGCGGTCTGCGCCTCGGGTCCGGCGTCCTCCAGCGCGAAGGTCAGCAGCTTGTGGCAATCGCGCGTGTTCCACATCATCGCGGGGGGCGCTTCGCCCTCGCCCCCATAGGACAGTGAAACGCCTGCACTCTCGGCAATCGCCTTCATCTGCCCGCGAATGCGTGCGCCCTCTTCCGCAGGGCGGCCATATTTGCGGCGGAGGTGCGCTTCCTGCTCCTCGCCCGCCTGCGGCATGTCGGGATTGAGCTCGAACGGCCGCCACCGGACCTCAGCCGCGATCTCGCCTTCCAGCTCGCCGAGCGCCTTGGTCAGCTGGCCCCAGCCGATCAGGCACCAGGGGCACATGACATCGGAATAGATGTCGATCGTCAGCGGCTGGCTCACTTGTCGAGCCACCAGGTGATAAGGTGATGGGCGATGGCGAAGGGCCGCGGGAAATAGAGCAGGTCCGTCCCCGCCTCGCCCGCCGCGCGTGCCTCTTCGAGTTCGGCGCGGGTGAACCAGCGCGCGTCCTCAAGCTCGGTGGTGTCGATATTGAGCGTGGGATCATCCGCGACCGAAGTGCAGCCGATCATCAGCTGGCTCGGGAAGGGCCATGGCTGGCTGGCGATATAGCGCACATCGCGCACGCGTACGCCGGCTTCCTCGTGGATCTCGCGCGCGACCGCCTCTTCGATGGTCTCGCCCGGTTCGACAAAACCTGCGAGCGCAGAATACATCTTGGGCGGAAAGCGCGGCTGGCGGCCGAGCAGCAGGCGATCCTCGTGCTCGACCAGCATGATCGTCACCGGATCGGTGCGCGGGAAGTGGTCCGCCCCGCACCCGTCGCAATGGCGCTGCCAGCCGCCCTTGACGAGCTTGGTCGGCGCACCGCAGCGTGCGCAGAAGCGGTGACGCGCGTGCCAGTCGACAAGGCTGCGCGCCCCGCCATAGATCGCAAGGTCCGCCGGAGCGAGTTGCTGCATGATTTGCCACGCTCTGGGCATGGCATAGGCCGGGCCTTCCGCGCCCTCGCCCGGCACCGGAGCAAAGCAGGCCTTGCCCTCCATCAGCCCGAGGAACACCAGTTCGGCCTCCGGAGAGACATCGGCAAGGCTGCCCCACACGAGGCCGCCCATGTCATCGACGCCCGGCAGCAGCCCGTCCAGCAGCAGCACCTTGGCGCGCCAGTCCATCAGGCCTGCGAGCGCGGCATCATCGACGCGGATGTGATCGGCGCGGTCCATCGGCGAGCCGGCGAAGGCCATCACCGGCGCGGTTCCGGCAGGAGCGTGCATCATGCGGCCTTGTCCGCGTGTTCGCGCATCGCGGCGAGGTCTTTCTCCATCGCCGCCATGAATTCGTCGCGGATCGGATAGGCCTCCGACGGCATGTACTGGGTGAACAGGGTCGAGCGCAGCTTCAGCCCGAAATCGACCGCCGCCAGCGTACCCGCCGCGCCGCCCCAGCCGAAGCTCTGCCCGACCGAGCGTCCGCCCGCGCCGTGGCCCTGCCCTTCCAGCCAGCTGCCCTTGGTATCCACCGTGGCGGGCATGAGGTTTGAGGTGCCCACGCGCACCGCCTCCTCGCTCATCACCCGCACACCGTCGATCATGCCGTAGTTGAGCAGCATGCGCAGGAAGCGGTCATAGTCCTTCGGGCTCGACACCAGCCCGCCGCCGCCAGCCGGGACTTCGGGCTTGTCGAGATAGACCGAGGCCGGGCCGGGATCGATCGGGAAGGCATTGCCGCCCAGGACTCCGTAATTGTCGGTCAGGCGGTGGGCCTCGCTCGCCGGAACCTGCATCCACGTGCTGTCCATGCCGCAGGGATCGAAGATGCGGGCCTTGAGGAAGGCCTCGAATTCCATCCCGCTCGCCACCTCGATCACCCGGCCGAGCAGGTCGATCGAGCAGGAATAGCTCCACTTGGTCGCCGGCTGATACATCAGCGGCAGCGTCGCGAGGCGATCGGCCCAGGCTTCGAGGCCCGGTGCGGGCGTGACCGGCGGGAAGCCCGGGATCGGCGCCCGGCTCACCCGCCCGCCGACCAGACCATTGGCGTTGTAGGCGGCGAGCAGCGGCCCCTTGCTGATGATCTGGTAGCCGAGGCCAGCGGTATGGGTCAGCAGCTGGCGGATGGTAATCGGACGTTCGGCAGGGACGGTGTTTTCCAGCGGGCCTTCGGGATCAACCAGCACGCGCATGTCGCGGAAGGCGGGCAGGATCTCGTGCACCGGCTGATCGAGCCCGAGCTTGCCCTCGTCGATCAGGATCATGGTCGCCATGCCGGTGATCGGCTTCGACATCGAATAGATGCGGTAGAGCGAATTGTTGTCGACCGGCGCAGGCTTGGCGAGCGACAGCGTGCCGCCGCCGACGGTGTGGGCGTGCGGCTGGCGGCCCCAGCCGAAGGTCAGGAACATGTTCGCGACTTTGCGCTGCGAGACATACTTCTCAGCCAGCGCTGCCACATTGGGCCAGCTTTCGGCCACATCATGCGCCCACACAGACCGCCCGAACGGCAGACCGGACAGCGCCATCCCCCCGGCCAAAAGGGCCGATTGGCGAAACAGCGTGCGGCGGGAAAGCGAGGGCAGTGCAGGGTGTTCAGGGGCACGGATGGTCATGGCGGCAGAATCTCCGAAAGCTTTGGCGGCAGTGTCTGCGGCAGGGCGGCGGCGTGGTCAATCGGGGGCGGAGGCGACGGCCTTGCATTTTTCGGGTGTCCTATGCATATAAGACACATGCTCAACGTGCTCGCCTATCTCGTCGGCCTTGTCAGCCTTGTCATTGTCATTCCGGCGCAGATTCCCCTGCTGGGATGGGCCAACTGGCTCGCCCTGCCGCTGATCGTCATCGGCATCATCCTCGGCGCGCTGTCGTCGAAGGATGGTGGGCGCAATTTCTGCCTGATCGTCCTGCTGATCGCAGCGGTGCGGCTGAGCCTTGGCGGCGGGCTGATCTAGGCCAGCGCGAGGCTCGCGGCCTTGGCGAAGAGGGTCGCAAGGCCCGCCTCGCCGATCCTCTCGACCGGCCACCACTGCCCTTCCCCCGGTGGCGTATCGGCAACCTCGAGCGCGCGCACTTCGAGCGTCAGGCTGGCATGGGTAAATCCGTGGCGCACCGCGCCCAGCACCCGCCACGCGCCCTCCAGCGGCGAAGCGCCCGATCCATCGACCCGCGCGCTCCAGCCGTCATCGGGCAGCGCGCGCATCCCGCCGAGCATGCCGGTTGCGGGACGGGTGACGAGCCACACGTCGCGCCCCTCACCCCGCGTGATCCAGAAGGCGGTGCCGCGCCGTTCGGGCACGGCTTTCTTGGGCGGCTTGACCGGCAGGCCTTCCGGCTCGCCCAGCGCCTGTGCGCGGCAAGCCCCGCGCAAGGGGCAAATCAGGCAGCGCGGGCCTTTGGGGGTGCAGATCTGCGCGCCGAGGTCCATCATGGCTTGCGCGAAATCGCCCGCGCGGCGCTCCGGCGTAATGGCATCGGCCGCAGCGCGGATCGGCTTTTTCGCGCCCGGCAACGGTTCGGCAATCGCAAAGAGCCGCGCTGTCACCCGCTCGATATTGGCATCCACCACCACGGCCCGCTGCCCGAAGGCAATCGCGGCAATGGCGGCGGCGGTGTAATCGCCCAGCCCGGGCAGCGCGCGCAGCTCGACCTCGGTGGCAGGAAAGCCGCCCCGCGCGGCCACGGCGCGCGCGCATTTCACCAGATTGCGGGCACGCGAATAATAGCCGAGCCCGGCCCATGCAGCCATCACCTCGTCCTCAGGGGCCGCTGCCAGCGCTGCGACACTGGGCCAGGTCTGCGTGAACTTGGCAAAGTAGGGCTTCACGGCTGCCACGGTGGTCTGCTGGAGCATCACTTCGGACAGCCACACGCGATAGGGCCATGCGGGATCATCCGGCAGCGCATGTCCGGGCGGCAAGCGCCACGGCAGATCGCGCGCATGGGCATCATACCATTGGAGCAGCGTGTCGGAGATACTGGCGGTCACGCGCTGCCTATGGCATGGCGGGCGCAAGCATGGGAAGCGACAAGAAAACCTCCGACACGAAGGGCAAGATCAAGCCCTACACCCGTCCGCGCGGACAGGGTGTGCGTCCGATCGGCGATCTGATGCCGGAAATCGGCCGCACCGCCTTTCGCCGCTTCGGCTTCGTGCAAAGCTCGGTCGTCACCCGCTGGCCCGAAATCGTCGGCCCCAAACATGCCCGCGTGTGCAGTCCCGAGGCGATCCGCTTTCCTCCCGGGGAAAAGGCCGAGGGCATCCTGCAACTGGTGGTGGTGCCCGCCCATGCCCCGCTGATCCAACAGGTCATCCCGGAAATCATCGAACGGGTGAACCGCTTCTTCGGTTACAAGGCCGTCGCCCGCGTCAAGCTGCGGCAGGGCGCGGTCACGCCGGCGCAGGCGGACAAGCCCGCCAAGGCCCCGCCCTCCCTCAAACCGATCCCGCTTGAACTCGGCGACAGCTTGCGCGACATCGGCGATCCCGAACTTCGCACCGTGCTTGAATCGCTCGCCCGCTCGCTCGGCGAACAGCCTTCCCCCAACTCCGAACAGGACCCTTCATGACCCTGCGCAACTCCGCCCGCACTGCCGCCCTTTTCGGCGCTGCCCTCATCGCCTTTGCTGCGCCCGGCGCTGCCCAGCAGAGCCTTGCCGATCCGCAGAGCAAGTTTGCCGGCAACAATCCCCAGGGCAACTGGAGCGCGACCGTCACCCGCACCGAACGCGGCCATCTGATCGGCAATCCCAAGGCCGAGGCCAAGCTGATCGAATTCATCAGCTACACCTGCCCGCACTGCGCCACATTTGCGATGGAGGGTGATCCGGCAATCGATCTCACGCTGCTCGGGCCGGGCAAGATGTCGGTCGAAGTGCGACCGGTGATCCGCAACGTGCTCGATCTCACCGTCACCATGCTGGTGCAATGCGGCGATCCCGCCGGCTTCAAGGATCGCCACCGCGCCTTCATGTATTCGCAGAGCCAGTGGCTCGCCAAGTTCATGAGCGCTCCGAGGAGCCAGCAGGAGATCTGGGCGCGCGGCAACAAGGCAGACCGCATGAACGCCGCCAGCGCGCTGGGCCTTGCCGATATTCTGGTGCAGCGCGGCCAGTCGCTGGCCGAGGTCAATGCCTGCGTGATGAACGATGCCGCGGTGAACAAGATCATGACCGCCGGCGCAGAAGACCGCGGCGAGTTCGCCATCCCCGGCACCCCCAGCTTTGCGCTCGACGGCAAGCTCCTGAACGAGGTGCACGACTGGCGCGCACTCTATCCGGTGCTCTCGGCGCGCTTTGCCGCAAACGGGAGCGGCGCGGCGCCCACGCCCTGAGGCGAGTTGTTCACAATCCCCTCGCGCTCCTCTTGCTGCACGGGGCGCGGGGGCGCTATTCTCCCCCCTTCAATTGTCCAAGGACCTGCCTGCCATGAAATTCTCGCGTCTGTTCGCGCTCAGCCTTCTTGCCGCTGCCCCGCTGGCACTGGCCGGTTGCGGTGAAAGCGCCGCCCCGGGTGAGGCGGCATCGGGAGAGGCCCTGCCGATGGTGGCCCCGCCGGCCGGCACGACATGGTCGCAGAAGGTCGTCACCACCGAGGAAGGCGGCTATCTGGTCGGCAATCCCGATGCGCCGCTCAAGCTCGTCGAATATGGCTCGCTCACCTGTCCGGCCTGCGCCAACTTTGCCGCCGACGGCATCGAGCCGCTGATGAGCAAGTATGTCAATTCCGGCCGCGTCAGCTTCGAATTCCGCAGCTTCCTGATCCATGGCCCGCTCGATCTGGCGCTGACGCGACTGATCGGCTGCTCGACGCCCGAAGCCGCCCTGCCGCTGGCCGATCAGGTCTGGGCCAATCTCGGCCCGATCCAGGACCGCGCCTATGCCAATCAGGAGGCGCTCGCCACCACCAACGGCCTGCCGGAAAACCAGCGTTTCGTGAAGTTCGGCGAATTGACCGGCCTCTATGAATTCTTCGCCGCACGGGGCATCAGCGAAGATCAGGCGCGCACCTGCATGGCTGACTTCGCCACGCTGGAAAAGCTCGCCAAGCTGTCGGAAGGCTATGCCAACGACGACAAGATCAACTCGACGCCGACCTTCCTGCTCAACGGCCAGAAGCTCGACGCCGGCATGTGGTCGCAGCTCGAACCCCAGCTTCAGCGCGCCGGCGCGCGCTGATCCTGCCCGATGCAGATCCACCGGCTCAAGCTCAGCGGATTCAAGAGCTTCGTCGAGCCGGCGGAACTGCGCATCGAACCCGGGCTGACCGGGGTCGTCGGCCCCAACGGCTGCGGCAAGTCCAACCTGCTCGAAGCAATCCGCTGGGTCATGGGGGAAACCTCGGCCAAGTCGCTGCGCTCGGGCGGGATGGAGGATGTGATCTTCGCGGGCACCTCCACCCGGCCCCCGCGTGACTTTGCAGAAGTGGTGCTCCACGCCGCAGATGACGGCGGCGAGGAGCTGGTCGTCACCCGCCGGATCGAACGCGGGGCCGGCAGCGCCTACCGCGTCAATGGCCGCGATGTGCGGGCCAAGGATGTCGCCCTCACCTTCGCCGATGCCGCCACCGGCGCGCACTCCCCCGCCCTCGTCAGCCAGGGCAAGATCGCGGCAGTGATCGCCGCCCGCCCGGCCGAGCGCCGCGCGATGCTCGAAGAAGCTGCCGGCATCGCGGGGCTGCACGTGCGCCGCAAGGATGCCGAGAGCAAACTGCGCGGGGCCGAGGCCAATCTGGCGCGGCTCGAAGACCTGATGGCGGGGCTCGACGCGCAGATTTCCTCGCTGAAACGGCAGGCCAAGCAGGCCGAGCGCTACACCGAGCTGACCCACAAGATCCAGAGCGCCGAGGCCCGCCTGCTGTTCGCCCGCTGGCGCGAGGCCGCCTTTGCCGCGAAGGAAGCCCGCGCCGCCGCCGAAAGCGCCAATGCCGCTGTCGCCGAAGCGCAGGCCCGCGTCGCCACGGCACAGGCCGATCAGGCCGAAGCCGCCAAACTGCTCGCCGATGCGCGCGACGAACTCGCAGACCGGCGCGATGATGCCAGTGCCCACGGCCACCGCATGGCCGCCCTCTCCGAAAAGCTCGAAGCCGCCGAAACCCGCCTCGCCGATCTCACCCGCCAGCAGACCCGCCTCGAGGAAGACCGCGCGGATGCCGACCGGCTGACCAGCAGCGCGGTCGAGGCACTGGCGCGGCTCGAAACCGAAATTGCCACCAGCCGCACCGCGCTCGCCGCTGCCGAGACCGCCCGCCCCGCGCTTGCCAACCGCGCCGAGGATAGCGAACGCGCCAGCCGCGCGGCCGAACTCGCGCTCGCCAAGGCAACGGCGGATCACGCCGGGGTCGAGGCTGAATGGCGCGTCGCCGAAGCCGCGGTGGAACAGGCGCAGGGGCGGCTGGCGCGGATCGAGGCGGATCTGGCGCGGCTCGAACGCACCCGCGCTGAGCTGGCCCAGAGCGGCGATGCGGAAGCCGAGGTGGTCGCGGCGCGCAAGTCTTCCGAAGATGCCGTCCAAGCACTCACCGCCTTGCGCGAAAAGCTCGCTGCCGATCAGGCGCGCAAGGGTGATTTGCAAGGCGCGCGCGACGAAGCCTCGGCGCGGCTCGCCACTGCCCGCGCCGAACTTGCCGGGGTGGAGCGCGAATACACTGCCCTGGCCCGTGACCGCGAAGCCCGCGCCAAGCGCGAGGCCGGGCGGCAGGGCCTTGCCGCCGCGCTCGACAAGGTGCGCGTTGCCCCCGGCTATGAACGCGCGCTCGCCGCGGTGCTGGGGCGTGACGGCAAGTCGCCGCTGGGCGCGCCCGTCAGCCCGCAGGACGGACGCTTCTGGACCGGCGCTGCTGCGCCCAAACGGGTGGCCGACAGCCTGCTCGCGCACCTCAAGGATTGCCCCGCCGAACTCGAAGCCCGCCTTGCGCTGGTGCATTGCGTCGATGCCGATGACGGGCGCGAACTGGCGCCCGGCGAATGGCTTGTGACCCGCACCGGACACCTGCGCCGCTGGGACGGCTTCGTGGCGCGCGGCGAAGGGGCTGCCGAAGCCGCGCAGCTCGAAGCCGCCAACCGCTTCGCCGAGCTCGAAGCCGCGCTGCCGCCCTTGCGCCAAGCCCTTGCTGCCGCCGAGGCCGAGGATGCCGCTGTGCGCGAGGAACTCGGCCAGCTCCAGACAGCGCTGGTCGCACAGGAGCGCAGCATTGCCGGCGCGATCGAGGCCGAGCGCCAGGCGCTGCGGCGGATGGATCAGGCCGAGGCCGCCAAGGAGCGCATCGCCGCCCGCCTCGCCGAACTCGCGACCAGCCAGAGCGAGACCGAGGCCCAGATCGCGGCCGCTAAGGAGGAATGCGCCGCCGCCCTCGCCGCACGCGAAGGGCTGCCCGCGCGCGATCTCGGGCGCGCCGCGCTTGAGGCAGCGCAGGCGAAGAACGAGGCCGCGCGCTCCGCCGTGCAGGCCGCCTTGGCAGAACTCGCCGCGCAGGATCAGGCGCTGGCCGTCGCGCGCGAGCGGCTGGCGGCGCAGACCGCCGAGCAATCGGGCTGGAAGGCCCGCTCCAGCGATGCCGAACGCCGCATGGCCGAAGCCGCCCGCCGCCTCGCCGAAATCGCCGAGGAGCGCGCCGTCCACGCCGCCAAGCCCGCCGCACTCACCGCCGAAATCGAAGCTGGCGAGGCCACCCGCAACCGCCTCGCGGCAGAACTTGCCGCTGCCGAGGCCGCGATGCGCGAGGCCGAAACCCGTGCCCGCGCCGCCGATGCTGACCTTGCCGCGCGCACCGAAGCTCTCGCCCAGGCCCGCGAAGGCCGCGCCAGCCTTGCCGCCCGCGCAGAAAACGAGGAATCGCGCCGCACCGAACTCGCCCGCATTTCCGGCGAGCGCTTCCAGTGCCCGCCCCCGCTGCTGGGCGAACGCTTCGGCTTCGGCGAGGACGACATCGCGCCCGCCAGCAGCGAATCCGAGGAGCTCGAACGCCTCACTGCCGCGCGCGAGCGGATCGGACCGGTCAACCTCGTCGCCGCCGACGAATTGGCGCGGATCGAGGCCGAACACGGCAGCAATGCCGGCGAGCAGGCCGAACTGGCCGAAGCCATCGCCCGGTTGCGCGGTTCGATCGGCAGCCTCAACCGCGAGGGCCGCGAGCGGCTGCGCGCCGCTTTCGAGGAAGTGGACGCCCATTTCCGCGTGCTCTTCACCCGGCTGTTCGAAGGGGGGCAAGCGCACCTTGCGCTGGTGGACAGCGACGATCCGCTGGAGGCAGGGCTCGAAATCTACGCCCAGCCGCCGGGCAAGCGGTTGCAGTCGCTCTCGCTGCTGTCGGGCGGCG
This sequence comes from Erythrobacter sp., assembly GCF_035194505.1. Lineage (NCBI taxonomy): Bacteria > Pseudomonadati > Pseudomonadota > Alphaproteobacteria > Sphingomonadales > Erythrobacteraceae > Erythrobacter > Erythrobacter sp. Next base: position 1,014,676 of record NZ_CP136573.1, read on the forward strand.
AACAGGCGCTGACGGCGACCGCGCTGATCTTCGCGCTGTTCCTCACCAACCCCGCGCCGATCTGCGTGCTCGACGAAGTCGACGCGCCGCTTGATGACGCTAACGTCGAACGCTTCTGCGATCTGCTCGAGTCGATGGTTGCCACCACCACCACGCGCTACCTGATCGTCACCCACAATGCGGTGACGATGAGCCGGATGCACCGCTTGTTCGGGGTGACAATGGCGGAAAAAGGCGTCTCGCGCCTCGTCAGCGTCGATCTGGGAGAAGCGGCGCTGATGGCCGCCGAGTAGGCTAGAGCACTTTCCGGCCATTCCGATCCACCCTGATCGCGTCAGGAAGCCCGCTGGACAGGAGTGGCGCGCAGCGCGGGCCCTTAGGCCCCCGGGCAAGCGTCACGACGAAGCCAGCGGGCTTCCTGACGAGACCCCGCAAGGGGCGGGCCGGAATGGCCGGAAAGTGCTCTAGGCCTCCAGCGCCGCCGCCAGCCTTGCGCGGACGGCCTTAAGCCCGGCGATCACTTCGGCCATGTCCGGCCCTTCGCTCACCAGCAGGCGGACGCCGGGGGTATCGGCAGGTTCGGCTGCGGCGCGGCGGTCTGCACCGGCACGGCGATCCTCGCTGCGACGATCCAGACCCGACTTGGCCGAGGCGCGCAGCACCGCTTCGGCGCCTTTCAGGGTATAGCCCTCGCGGTTGACCAGCCGGTCGATCGTCTCGACCAGCGCGACATCGCTGGCGCGGTAATAGCGGCGACCGCCGCTGCGCTTCAGCGGTTTCAAAAGCGGGAATTGCGCTTCCCAGTAACGCAGCACGTGGGGCTTGATGCCGAGCGCCTCGCTGACTTCGCCGATGGTGCGCAGCGCGCCGTCGTCTTTTCCGTCATCGAACCCGGCCATCAGCCCTCACCTTGTGCTTCGCTTGCAGGCCGGTCAGCCCTTGGCGATCCGTTCCTTGAGCAGCTGGCTCGCCCGGAAGGTCATCACCCGGCGCGGGGTGATCGGAACTTCCACCCCGGTCTTGGGGTTGCGGCCAATCCGCTCGTTCTTGTCGCGCAGCACGAAGCTGCCGAAACCGGAAATCTTGACGTTCTCGCCCTTGGCGAGTGCGTCGCTCATCTTGCCGAGGATCGCTTCGACCATGTCGAGCGATTCCGCGCGGCTGAAGCCCATCTTGCGATTGATCGTTTCCGCGAGATCTGCGCGGGTCAGGGTGCCTACCGAACGCATCATGCGTTTTCTCCCTCGTTGGCGCGACCCATCCGAGAGACTCGAGGTTTACAATTTTTCACCGATTTTGCAACGCGATGCCGCGTGGTTGCCCACGTTTTCAGCATTTGTGTTAGGCACGCGGGGCCAAGGCCCCTGCGCGCGCTACATCCGGATCAGGCTCGCGCCCCAGGTAAAGCCACCGCCCATCGCTTCCAGCATCACCAGATCGCCCGCTTTGATCCGCCCGTCCTTGCGCGCCACATCGAGCGCCAGCGGCACGGATGCAGCCGAGGTGTTGGCGTGCTGGTTGACGGTCACAACCACCTTGTCCGGCGAAATGCCAAGCTTGCGGGCGGTGGCATCGAGGATCCGCTTGTTCGCCTGATGCGGCACGACCCAGTCGATCTGGTCAACCGAAACATCTGTACCTTCAAGCACTTCCTTCAGCACATCGGCAAGGTTCACCACCGCGTGGCGGAACACTTCCTGCCCCCGCATGCGGACATGACCAACTGTTTGCGTGGTAGAGGGGCCGCCGTCGACATAGAGCAGATCGTGCTGCGCCCCGTCGGCATGGAGCCGCGTGGCGAGAATGCCGGGCGCGTCCTTGCTGGCGCTCGCTTCGGCGTTCGGCGCTTCGAGCACCACCGCCCCCGCGCCATCGCCGAACAGCACACAGGTAGTGCGGTCTTCCCAATCGAGAATGCGGCTGAAGGTTTCCGCGCCGATCACCAGCGCGCGTTTTGCCATGCCGGTGCGCAGCATCGAATCGGCGATGCTCAGCGCATAGAGAAAGCCCGAGCACACGGCCGCGACATCGAACGCGATCCCACCATTGCAGCCCAGCGTGTCCTGCACCTTCGTGGCGGAGGCGGGGAAGGTGTTGTCGGGGGTGGCGGTGGCCAGCACGATCAGCCCGATGCTCGACGCATCCACCCCGGCATCGGCGAGCGCTGCGCGCGCGGCAGCGGTGGCGAGGGTCGCGGTGGTCTCGCCCTCGCCGGCGACGTGGCGCTGGCGGATGCCGGTGCGCTCGACGATCCACTCGTCCGAGGTTTCGACCGTCTCGGCCAGCTCGGCATTGGTCACAATCCGGGCTGGCAGAGCCGATCCGGTGCCGAGGATGCGCGAGCCGCTCATGCGGGGTTCCCGTCGTTGTTGTTCTTGGCCGAAGTGCCACGTGCGCTCTTGCGCAGCGCGTCCTCGCCGAGTTGCGAGAGGTCCTGCGCGATCCGCTCGGTCAGCTTGTTTTCGAGCAGGCGCGCGGCCACCGCGACGGCATTGGCGACACCCTTGGCATTGGCGCTGCCGTGGCTCTTCACCACCACACCATTGAGGCCGAGGAACACCGCGCCGTTGTGATTATTGGGATCGAGATGGTGCTTCAGCAGCTCGGTCGCGGGGCGCGAGACCAGGAAGCCGATCTTGGAGCGCAGCGAGGAAGTGAAGGCCTGCCGCAGCAGATCGGTGACGAAGCGGGCCGAGCCCTCGATCGCCTTCAGCGCGATATTGCCCGAGAAGCCATCGGTGACGACGACATGGGTCTCACCGCGATTGATCTTGTCGCTCTCGACGAAGCCGTCAAACACCAGCGCCAGCTTGCCATCCTCGCGCGCGGCGGCGGTGAGCATGGCGGCGGCATCGCGCAGTGCCTCGGTGCCCTTGATCTCTTCGGTGCCGATGTTGAGCAGGCGCACCACCGGCTTGTCGAAGCCGTTGACGATGCGCGAGTAGGCCGCGCCCATCACCGCATATTGCACGAGGTTACGCGCGTCCGCTTCGGTGTTGGCGCCGAGGTCAAGCATCACCACGTCATGGGCCTGCAAGGTCGGCATGATCGCGGCGAGCGCCGGACGATCGATCCCCGGCATGGTGCGCAAGGCAAGCTTGCTCATTGCCATCAGCGCGCCGGTGTTGCCCGCGCTGACAGCCGCGCCGGCCTCGCCGGTCTTCACCGCATTGACGGCAAGGCCCATGCTGGTGGTCTTGGCGCGGCGGATCGCCTTGCTCGGCAGTTCGTCTCCGCCGACCACGTCATCGCAATGCAGGATTTCCGAGGCCGCGCGAAGATTGGGGTGGTTTTCGAGCGCGGCTTCAATACGCGGGCCGTCTCCGACCAGCAGGAACTTGAAGTCCTCGTGACGGCGGCGGGCCAGCGCCGCGCCTTCGACCATCACGCGCACGCCTTCGTCCCCGCCCATCGCATCGACAGCGATACGCGGCAGGCTCATCGTGCTTCTCTCCGGTCTAATGTCAATGCCAGCGGCGATCAGCCGACGGCAACAACCTGACGCCCGTTGTAGTGGCCGCAGTGGCCGCAGATGTTGTGCGGACGCTTCAGCTCACCGCAGTTCGAGCATTCGTGGAATGCCTCGACCTTCAGGGCATCGTGCGAACGACGCATGCCGCGACGGGAAGGCGATACTTTTCTCTTGGGGACAGCCATGGTGGCACCATTTCCTCAAATAACTGACGTGGCACCACCACCCTAGGACTTTGGCGCCTGTGATTCTCGAAGGCCGCCCTTACGGCAAGGTTGGCGCACGCACAAGCACAAGCCGAGCGCGCTTTCCTTGGCCAGCAATGGCGGGAAGGCGCGCGCTATAGCGTAAAATTCGCGCGTTGCAACCCGCTCGGGCTCACCCTAGCAAGGGCGTCACACAAACGAGGGGATCTCCATCATGACCGTGCTTCCTGTAACGCTCGCCGCCGCGGCGGCTGCCGCCGTGCTCAACATCTGGCTGGGGATCCGCATCGGCGCCCTGCGCACCGCGCTGCAGGTGAGCATCGGCGATGGCGGACACGAAAGCCTGCAGCGCCGGATGCGCGCGCAGTTGAACTATGTCGAGAACACCGCCTTCGTGCTGGTGCTGATCGCGGCCATCGAACTCGCCGGCGTCGGCAGCTGGTGGCTGGCTTACGTGGCAGCGGCCTATTTCATCGGCCGTGTGCTGCACGGCTTCGGCATGGACGGCGCCAAGCTGAAGGTCGGCCGGATGATCGGAACGCTGGCGACGATGCTGATTCAGCTCGGCCTCGCGGTGGTGGCGACGCTGACGGCCGCGGGGGTGATGTAAGCTCACCCTCGTCATTGCGAGGAGCCGGAGGCGACGCGGCAATCCATGACCGGACCTTGGCACCCAATAGCCATGCTGGTTGATGGATTGCTTCGCCTGCGGCTCGCAATGACGATCATTCAGGACAAGGCATAATCCGAGACGAAAGCGTTCGTCTTGCGCTCGCGGCCGAAGGTGCTGGTGGGGCCGTGGCCGGGGATGAACATCACGTCCTCGCCAAGCGGCCAGAGGCGCTGGGTGATCGAATCGATCAGGTCCTGATGATTGCCGCGCGGAAAGTCGGTGCGGCCGATCGAGCCCTGGAACAGCACGTCGCCGACAATCGCGAACCGGCTGGGCGCGTGGTAGAACACCACGTGGCCGGGGGTGTGGCCGGGGCAATGGATCACATCCAAGGTGAGTTCGCCCACCGTTACCGTGTCCCCGTGCTTCAGCCAGCGGGTGGGCGTGAAGCTCTTCGCCACCATCCCCCAGCGCGGGCCGTCATCGTCCAATTGGTCGATCCAGAAGCGGTCATCCTCATGCGGGCCTTCGATGGGGAGGCCGAGTTCGTCGGCCAGCATCCCGGTCTGCCCGCAATGGTCGAGATGCCCGTGGGTGACGAGCAGCTTCTCGAGCGTCACGCCCGCCTTGGCGACAGCCTCTTTCAGCTTGTCGAGATCCCCGCCGGGATCGACCAGCGCGCCGCGCATGGTCTTGGTGCACCAGATCAGCGAGCAGTTCTGCTGCAGCGGTGTCACCGGAATGATCGCGGCGCGAATGGGGAGTGTCGTTTGGTCCGTCATGAGAGCGGGCTTAAATCCTCCCACCCTTCCACACAACCCGCCCGATGATCGCCACCTCGTCTGCCGAGACCTCGACCGGCGGGTAGGCGAGGTTCTGCGAGAGCAGCGCGATCCGCCCTGCCCCCGCGCTGGCGACGCGCTTGACCATCAACGTGTCGCCGAGGCGCACCACGTGGATGCCGTCGCGGAAGGCACGCGGGGATCGGTCGACGAGGATTTCGTCGCCATCATTGAGGAGCGGCTCCATCGAATCTCCTTCCACGCGGATCGCGGAAAGCTGCGCGCTTTCGAGCCCCTGTTCGGCGAGCCAGCGGCGCGAGAAGCGGAAGGTGTCGAAGGCGCCCTCGCCCCCTGGCACTGCTCCCGGTCCGGCTGACGCGCCGAGATCGAGCCGCGGCACATCGACCCATACCCCGGTTTCGCGCCTAGGGGCCTTTACATAGGAATTATCCTGCGCCTCGCGCAGCTCTGCCTCCGTCACCCCAAGGAAGCGGGCGAGCGTCGCGCGGTCCTGCTCCTCCAGCTTGCGCGGCGAGCCTTTGCGAATGAATTGCTGGAGATAGGTCGGATTGCGCCCCAGCAACTCGGACAGGGAGGCGAGACTCACCCCCCGCTCCTGCGACAGGGCAAGCAGTCTGGCGCGCGGTCCGGCGAGGCTCTGGACGGGGTTTTGCGGGTCATTAAGCATGAAAACATCCTACACGTAGGATTTTTCCTAGACAAGTAGGAAATGTAGTGAAACATTTCAGGAACATCGGGCGATTCGTTCGGTGTCGGCCCCGCCGTCAGCGCGCAAGAGGGAGGTCAAACCATGCTGCTTCGGACCATCGAGTCGTTCCTGCGGACACACGACATGCCCGCCACCAAATTCGGGCGGCTCGCTGCCCATGATCCGCGCTTCGTGCTCGATCTGCGCATGGGCCGCTCGCCCCGCCGCGACACCGAGCTGCGCACCCGCGCATGGATGCAGGGCTATTCCGACCGCGCCAATGCCCAGATGAAGGAGATGGTATGATGCTGACCGAGAGCCACCGCGATCCCTTCGCCCACGCCTTTGCCGATCTCGATGATTTCGAGGTCAAATCGCTCGCCGCCGCCTTCCGCCCGCGCCGCACCACGGCAGACCGGGTGCGCGCCGCGCTCGCCGGCCTCGCCGGGGGCAAGGGCACCCTGCTCAGCCATGACGAGACCGCATGGGCCTCGATCACCTTTTCCGGTACCCGCCACTGCGTAGTGATGGAATTCTGCGGTATCGATGCGGTTGCCTGCGGCGAGGACCTGATCGAGCGCCTGCCCGATCACGAATTCGCGATCCCCGGCCAGCTGGTCGCCGATGCCACCATCGCCATGGTCGACCACCGCTTCGGCGCGATGGAACGGCTGGAAGTGACCTGCGTCCTGCTGCTGCTGGAGGAGGGGTGAAAGAGCCTGACCGTGAGGGGAGGCGCCATCGGGCCACAGGCCCGCAAGGGCGACCGCCCGCCCGCAGCGGGCGCAGCTTTGCTGCGCGTCAAGCGAGGACGCTCGCCCGGATGGGCGAGCGTAACACAAACACCCTAACCCCTGAACACGATCATCTTCTCGATGGTCATCTCGTGGCAGGTATAGGGGATCCCCCCCACGCCATGCCCCGATGTCCGCAAGCCCGCAAAGGGCATCCAGTCGGTGCGGAAGGCGGTGTGATCATTCACCATCACGGCTGAGGCATCGATGTTGCGATAGGTGTAGAGCGCAGCCGCCAGATCATTGGTGAAGACCGCCGCCTGAAACGCCACATCCAAGGAATTGGCCTGGGCAATCGCAGCGTCGACGTCCTCATAGCCATAGACGCAGACCGCCGGGCCGAAGACTTCATTGCGCGAGATCGTGGCATCCACCGACGGGTTCAGCAGCACGGTCGGCGCATAGGTGGTGTGCGAGAGCTTCTCGCCCCCGCACAGGATCTGCGCGCCGCCCGCACGGGCCTCGTCGATCCATTTGCCGACGCGCTCGACTTCCTTCGGCCGGATCAGGGGCCCGCATTCGGTATCCGCGTGGATTGCGTTGCCGACCTTCAAGGCGCTTGCCGCTGTTGCCAGCCGCTCGGCCAGCTCGCCGACGATGCTCACATGGGCAAAGACCCGCTGCACCGAAACGCAGACCTGCCCCGAATGGTAGAACCCGCCCTTGGCAATGCTCGGCACCGCAAGGTCGAGATTGGCGCTGGGATCGACGATCACCGGCGCCACCCCGCCATGCTCCAGCGCGCAGCGGGTGCCGGGCGCAAGCTTGGTCCGCAGCGACCAGCCCACACCTGCCGAGCCGATGAAGCTGAAGAAGGCGACGCGGGGATCGCTGACCATCCGTTCCGACACATCGCGCGGCGGCTGGACCGCCTGTGCCCAGTCCGGCTCCAGCCCCGCCTCGTGCAGGATCGAAATGAATTCGAAGCACGACAGCGGGGTGTCGGCCGCGGGCTTGACGATCACCGGACAGCCCACCGCCACGGCGGGCGCGACCTGATGGACGATCAGATTGAGCGGGTGGTTGAAGGCCGAAACCGCCACCACCACGCCAATAGGCTCACGCGTGGTCCATGCGAGGCGGCCATCACTCGCCGCCGTCAGCCCCATCGGGATCTCGGTGCCGCGCAGAGAGCCGATCTCGTGGATGCACAGTTCGATCCCGTTGATCGCGCGGTCCACCTCCACCCGCGCATCGATCAGCGGCTTGCCTCCCTCGTTCGCGATCTGGAAGGCGAGATGATCGCGCCGTTCGCGCATGATCTCGCAGGCCCGGTGGAGGATCGCCGCGCGCTGGTGCGGCTTCTTCCACTGGCTGCGGTCGCGGGCCAGCCGGTGGGCGCGGGCGAGCGCCGCGTCCACCGCTGCCCAGTCATGCGTTGGCACAGAGCCGATCACCGACAGGTCGAAGGGATTGACCACTTCATGCATGGCAGATGTCCTTACCCTGACCGGTGATCACAGCTCCTTCGAAAGCCGCTTGATGTCCTTGTTCAGGATCTGGTCGTTCTCGGTGTAATCGACCGGACAATCGATCAGGTGCACGCCCGGCGTATCGCGGCAATGGGCGAGCAATTCGCGCAGGTGCTCCGACGAGGTTACCCGGTGGCCGTGTGCGCCATAGCTCTCGGCATATTTCACATAGTCCGGATTGCCATAGGTCAGGCCGAAATCGACAAAGCCCATGTTGGCCTGCTTCCAGCGGATCATCCCGTAGGCATCGTCGCGCAGGATCAGCACGGTGAGATTGAGGCCGAGGCGCACCGCGGTTTCCATCTCCTGGCTGTTCATCATGAAGCCGCCATCGCCGCAGATCGCCATCACCTTGCGCTCAGGGTAAAGCATCGCGCTCATCATCGCCGACGGCAGACCTGCTCCCATCGTCGCCAGCGCATTGTCGAGCAGCACGGTGTTGGGCAGGTAAGCGGTATATCCGCGCGCGAACCAGATCTTGTAGACCCCGTTGTCGAGACAGATGATCCCGTCATGCGGCATCGCGTCACGCACCTGCTGGACGAGATGCGGCGGGAAGATCGGGAAGCGGGTATCGGCGGCAAGCGCGCTGGTGTGGTCGACCTCGGCCTTGTGATAGGCCAGCATGTGGGCGAAATCCCAGCTGCGATTGGGGCTGATGTCTTCCTTCATCTGCCAGATCGCGTTGGCGATATCGCCGATCACCTCGATCTGCGGGAAGTACACCGGATCGACCTCGGCGGTGCGGGTCGAGACGTGGATCACGGTGACGCCATTGTCCTTCATGAAGAAGGGCGGCTTTTCGATCACGTCATGGCCGACATTGATGATGCAGTCGGAATCCTCCACCGCGCGGTGGACGAAATCTCCGGCGGACAGCGCCGCGCAGCCCAGGAACTTGGGGTGGCGCTCGTCGATCACACCCTTGCCCATCTGGGTGGTGAGGAAGGGGATGCCGGTCTTCTCGACGAATTGTTCGAGCATCCGCCCGCACAGCTTGCGGTTGGCGCCCGCGCCGATCACGAGCACCGGATTCTTGGCGCTTTCGATCGCCTGCACAGCGGCGCGCACGGCCTTGGGCTCGGCGCTGGGACGGCGCGCGATGCTCTTGGGCAGCGGCTTCCAGTCGGTGGTCGGCTCTTCCGCGATATCCTCGGGCAGCTCGATCAGGGTAGCGCCGGGCTTTTCCTCCTCGGCGAGGCGATAGGCTTCGCGCACGCGGCTGGGGATGTTGTCGCCCGCGGCAATCTGGATCGCATATTTGGTGATCGGCTTCATCAGCGCGACGATATCGACGATCTGGAAGCGGCCCTGCTTCGACTTCTTGATCGGCTTTTGCCCGGTGATCATCAGCACCGGCATCCCGCCCAGCTGCGCATAGGCCGCCGAGGTCACAAAATTGGTCGCGCCCGGGCCGAGCGTTGCGACGCACACCCCGGTCTTGCCGGTGTGGCGGCCATAGGTCGCAGCCATGAAGCCGGCGCCCTGTTCGTGGCGGGTGAGGATCAGCTTGATCTGCTTCGACCGGCTGAGCGAATCGAGAAAATCGAGGTTTTCTTCCCCCGGAACGCCGAAAATATACTCGCAGCCCTCTGCTTCGAGGCACTCGACAAAGACGTCCGAGGCTTTCTTGGTATCGCTCATTGCTGCAATTCCCCCCAACTGCATATGCGGCGCGATGCGCGCCTTTGCCGGCCTTGCGCTACCCGCCCCCATGCGGATAGCCCGGCATCATGACGGCGTCGTGATGACGCAACCCAAGCCCCAAGTATTGCAGAAAAGCGCCAAGGCGCAATGCGGCCGTGCGATTCAATATCCGAGGCGTGGATCAAAAACCGGGGCAACCGGCTCCCCGCGCAGATATTTGTGCAAGTTTTCGAGGAAGCGCTCGCCCGAGCGGATGAACATCTTGCTCTGCGCGCGGCCCGACAGGTGCATCGAGATATGGGCGTTGTCGAGGCTCCAGAGCGGGTGATCGGCAGGCAGAGGTTCGGGCGTGGTCACATCGAGAAATGCACCAGAAATCGCTTTCTTTTCAAGCGCTTCCACCAGCGCCGGCTGGTCGATCACAGAGCCGCGCGCGATGTTGACGATGACACATTCGCGGTTCATCGCGGCCAACTCTGCCGCTCCGATCATCCCTTCGGTCTCGGGGGTAGAGGGCACGGCGAGGATCACCCAGTCGAATTCGCTTAAGCGAGCGCGCCATTCATCCGGGCCGAGCGTGTTCTCCCCCGCACTGCGGCGGACGACTGTAACATCGACGTCGAAGGCCTTTAGGCGCGGCTCGATCAGCCTGCCGATCGCACCATATCCCAGCAGTAGCGCCTTCGATCCGGCCAGTTCGCGCTTGCCGGGCGAATCGAGCAGCCATTCGTGCCGGTCCTGCGCACGCACCACCTCGCGGTAGCCCTTGGCGATGTTGAGCATCCCCATCAGCACATATTCGGCGATGGTGATGGCATTGATCCCGGCCCCGTTGGTGACGGTGATGCCGCGTTCGATCAGCACATCCATCGGCAGGAAATCGAGACCCGCGTAAATCGAATTGAGCCACTTGAGCTTTTTCGCCGCGCGAAGGGTTTCGGCCATCGCGGCCTGATCGTTCATGTCGAACCAGCCGATTTCGGCCTCGGCAACCGCGTCCATCGCCTCCTCGTGGGTCATGAACCAGCGCACATCGAGATTGGCCGGCAGATGCGGTTCGAGCATCGGGCGGATCAGCCCGGAGATGGCGAGAATGGTCATGGCGACAGCGTTACTGCCGGAAAGCGAGCCACGCCACCCCTGCCAGAACCGGCAGTCCGGCAAGATCAATCTGGGCGATCTTGCGCAAGGGCGCGGGCGATCCGGCCTGCCAGTAGAGCAGCAGGAAGCTCACCATGCTGATGCCCACCACCAGCACCGCCAGCCGCCGTCCCTCCGGAACGAAAGCGGCGAAGATGCAGGCCACGAACACCGCAAAGAACAGGCCCGCGCGGTGGTGCATCAACAGGAACAGCGGATTGTCCGGCTGGAGGCGATAGAGCGTCGTCAGCGTCGCCGGCCGAAACAGCGCGAGCGCGGGCATGGCGTGGATCGCGGCGAGGATGAGCCAGAGAATCGGTTGCATCATGCAACTGGTTTAACTTCGGGACCGTTGGACGCAAGCTCAATCTACCCGTCGCCCCGGATCAAGCCCGGGCGGGGGAGGATGTGTTCCGCTCGCCTCGAACCGATCTAGAGCTTCCACTCCCACCCGAGCGGATCGCCGTCCATCACTTCAACGCCCAGGGCGCCAAGCTCGTCGCGGATCGCATCCGAAGCGGCGAAGTCCTTGGCAGCGCGGGCCTCCTTGCGGCGGGCGAGCGCGGCGGTGATTTCGTCCTCGGTGATGGTCGCAGCCTTGGGACGGATGCGCAGGTCGGCGCGGGTGAGGCTGAACAGGTTCAACCCCAGCACCGCGTCCATCTTGCTCGCCGCTGTGACAATGCATTCGGACGCGACCTTCTTCAGCCCGAGCATTTCCTCAAGCACTGTCAGCGCCTCGGCAGTGTTGAGGTCATTGGCGATGGCCGCATCGAAACGCGCAACCAGATCGCGGGTCACGCGCTCGCGCTCCCAGCTATCGCCGGGCACTTCCCGTTCGGGCAGACGAAGCTGGTCACGCCACTTGGCGATCCCCATCACCATCCGCTTCAAACGCGTCAGTGCAGCGCCCAAGCCTTCCCACGAGAACTCCAGCTCAGAGCGATAATGCGCCTGCAAGCACATCAGACGATAGGCCAGCGGGTGGTAGCCCTTGTCGATCAGCAGTTGCAGCCGCAGGAACTCGCCCGAGGACTTCGACATCTTCCCCGAACGCTCGACGAGGAAGTTGTTGTGCATCCAGATGCGCGCGCCGGAATTGCGCGGATCGTCGAGCCCGTTCGTGCAGCAATGCGCCTGGTTCTGCGCGATCTCGTTGGGGTGGTGGATCTCGCGGTGGTCGATCCCGCCGGTGTGGATGTCGAAGGGAAAGCCCAGCACCTCGCCGCTCATCACCGAGCATTCGAGGTGCCACCCCGGCGCGCCCCGGCCCCAGGGCGAATCCCATTCCATCTGGCGCGTTTCGCCCGCCGGAGTCTTGCGCCATATCGCGAAGTCAGCCGCGTTGCGCTTGCCCTCGACCGCTTCGATCCGGCCCTCGCCCTCTTCGGTGTTGGCGCGCGCCAGCCGGCCGTAGTCCGCCACGGTCGAAACGTCGAAATAGAGCCCGCTGTCGAGCTCGTAGCAGTGCTTGTCCGCAATGCCCTTGGCGAATTCGATCATCTGCGGGACGTAGTCGGTCGCGACCGTCCACTGCGCCGGCTGGCGAATATTCAATGCGCGCACATCGGCCCAGTAGGCCTGCTTGTAATGCTCGGCGATGTCCCAGATCGACTGCGCGCGTTCGGCAGCCATCTTCTCCATCTTGTCCTCGCCCGCGTCGGCATCATCGGTGAGGTGGCCGACATCGGTGATGTTGATCACGTGGGTGAGCTTCAGCCCCTTCCAGCTCAGCGTGCGCCCCAGCACATCGGCAAACACATAGGCGCGCATATTGCCGATATGCGGGTAGTTATAGACCGTCGGCCCGCAGGTATAGACGCGCGCCTCGCCGGCATGGACGGGCTCGAACACCTCGAGCGAACGGGTGAGCGAGTTGAACAGTTTCAGAGGCACGTCGGTCATGGGGGCGTGCTTTGGCCAGCAGAGCGCGCGCCGTCAATTATCTCGTCATTGCGAGGAGCCGCAGGCGACGCGGCAATCCATGGATGGACGGCGCGCCCTCGGACAACTCTGGCCATGGATTGCTTCGCCTGCGGCTCGCAATGACGAGGTGGGTCAGAACCCGATGAACTTGACCTGCTCACCCAGCGGCACGCGCTCGCGCTCGAAATTGTTCACCGGTGCGTCCGGATCGCGGTGGCCGATCGCCATGCCGCAGAAGAACATGTAGCGCTCGTGATCGAGGCCGAGGAAGTCGCGGATGGTGTTTGCATAGAGCGCCATGAATTCCTGGAAGCAGGAATCGAGCCCCTCCTCGCGCAGCAACAGCGCTACGGTTTGCAGCCACATGCCGACGTCGGACCACTGCGGCTCCTTCATCAGGCGCGGGAAATAGACGAACAGCACCGCGGGCGCATCGAAGCTGGTGGTGTTCTTGGCCATTGCGGCCATGCGCCCCGCGCCATCATCACGCGCAATCCCCATCGCGCCGAACATGCCAGCCGAAACACCGTCAAGCCGCGCCTTGTAGGCTTCTTCCTGCCCCGGTGCGGCCCAGTCATATTCGGCGGCGCCGGGGCCGTTGGCGATGATCTTTGCCTGCAAGTCCTTCAAGGCCTGGCCGGTGACGATGCTGGCTTCCCACGGCTGGTAATTGCAGCCCGAGGCCGCCCAGCGCGCCTTGTCCATCACGCGGGTAAGCGTGGCGAGATCGACCGGCGTGTCGAGAAAGGCCCGGATCGAGCGGCGGGTGGTGACAGCTTCGGTGACGTTCATTCAGAGTTCCCCAATTCCAGAGATTTGTGCTGTTGATTGTAAGCCGAGACAATCTCGGACGACCGTTCCTGCTCGTTCACATCGAGGATCGTCACGAGATGAAGGTCGAGCGTCGGGTGAAAAGCACACATCAGACAATGGAAGAAGACCTCGGACAAAGGCTCATCAGCGTGCCACGTGGTCATGACGTGATTGTCGTCAGTCAGCTCGGCACCACCGATGCGCTTGAGGTTTGCCCAGTCGACGCTGTCGTCCCACGATGAGCAGTTGCAACCCCACGCCATCATGTAGAGGCAGCCGCTGTCCACGATCCATTCGCTGACCTCATCCTGCCACTGGCTGGTTACATCCTGTTCGACGATCACGATCACGCGCCTGAGGGCAGGCTCAAGCGGCGGTAGCGCCGAGCCCGCAGGCAGGTGGATATACTCCACACTTTCCTCGCGCAGGCTCACCGCCCCTTCACACCCTTCTCATCCTCGAACAGCTCCGCGAGCTGCTCCATGATTGTGCCGCCGAGTTGCTCGACGTCCATGATCGTCACCGCGCGGCGATAATAGCGCGTCACATCGTGGCCGATGCCGATGGCGACCAGCTGGACGGGCGAGACCTTCTCGATCCACTCGATCACGCCGCGCAGGTGCGCCTCGAGATAGCCTGCGGAGTTCACCGACAGCGTCGAATCGTCCACCGGCGCGCCGTCGGAGATCACCATCAGGATGCGGCGTTCTTCGGGGCGGTAGAGCAGGCGGGAATGCGCCCAGATCAGCGCCTCGCCGTCGATATTTTCCTTCAGCAACCCCTCGCGCATCATCAGCCCGAGATTGCGGCGCGCGCGGCGCCACGGCTCGTCGGCCTGCTTGTAGATGATGTGGCGCAGATCGTTGAGGCGGCCGGGGTTCTGCGGCTTGCCATCGGCGAGCCATGCCTCGCGGCTTTGCCCGCCCTTCCACGCGCGGGTGGTGAAGCCGAGGATTTCGGTCTTGACCCCGCAGCGCTCCAGCGTGCGCGCCAGAATATCGGCGCTGATCGCGGCGATGCTGATCGGGCGGCCGCGCATCGAGCCGGAATTGTCGATGAGGAGCGTTACGATGGTGTCCTTGAACTCGACATCGCGCTCAACCTTGTAGGACAGCGCCGTGCCGGGCGAGATGATCACCCGTGCGAGACGCGCGGCATCGAGCACGCCCTCTTCCTGATCGAAATCCCAGCTGCGGTTCTGCTGCGCCATCAGGCGGCGTTGCAAGCGGTTGGCGAGCCGCGTCACCACGCCCTGAAGGCCGGTCAGCTGGCTGTCGAGATAGGCTCGCAGGCGATCAAGTTCTTCCGCGTCGCACAGGTCTGGCGCGGCGACTTCCTCGTCGAAGCGGGTCGTGAAGGCCTTGTAATCGACGCTCGCGGGCACTTCGGCCTGCGGGCGATTGGGGCGCACCGGAGCTTCGGCGCCGTCGCCGTCGTCGGAAGGATCGCCGTCGGACATCTCGCTGTCGGTCTGGGTGTCGGAGGACTGCTCGCCCTCGCCCTCGCCTTCGGCCATGTCGCCAGCCATTTCCGCAGATTGCGGATCGCCCTCGCCCTGGTTCTCGTCCTCGCCCTCGCTGTCGTCGGGGGCGTCCTCGTCATCGGGCTCGTCGCTGTCGCTCTCGTCGGGCGCGTCGGTCGGGCGGGTGAGATCAAGCTCGCGCAGCATGTCGAGCGCGAGCTTCTGGAAGGCTTCCTGATCGCCAATCTTTTCGGCCAGACCGGCAAAATCCCCACCGACCTTCTCTTCGAGGAAGTCGCGCACCAGCTCGATCCCGCCAGCCGCCTTCGCGGGCACCACCTCGCCGGTCAGCGCCTCGCGCACCAGCAGGGCCAGCGCGGTTTGCAGCGGAACCTCGGAGGAATTCTGCGCGCGCACGATCTTGTCGGATGCGGTGCGCATCTCGGTCGCCGCATCGAGATTGGCCTTGATCCCGCCAAAACGGTTCGCGCCCAAAGCCTCGTAACGCACCTGCTCGATCGCATCATAACAGGCCCGCGCAATCGGCTCGGGCGGCGCGGACTTGGCGTGGAGGGCGGCATCATGGTGACGCAGCTTCAGCGCAAAACTATCGGCGAAGCCGCGCGCTTCGGTCACCTGATCGGCCGGCAGATCGCGCCCCGGCAGCGGCACGCGGAAGCGGTTGCCCGCCGCGCCCGGCACATCGGCGCTCCATGCAACCTCGACCTCCGCGTCGCGCGCAATCGCACGGCTCGCGCCGGTCAGCGCCTGCTTGAACAGATCGAGCGGGGACTGGTCAGCCATGGGGGTTAAAGGATGCTCTGGCCCGTCTTCGCCCAGTCGGCCATGAAGCCTTCGATGCCCTTGTCGGTCAGCACGTGCTTGAAGAGAGCGTGAATCACAGCCGGCGGCGCGGTCATCACGTCGGCGCCGATCTTGGCCGCCTGCAAGACGTGAGTGGTGTGGCGCACGCTGGCGACCAGAATTTCGGTCTCGAAAGCATAATTGTCGTAGATCAGGCGGATGTCCTCGATCAGGTCCATCCCGTCAAAGCCGTTATCGTCATGCCGGCCGACGAAGGGCGAGATGAAAGTCGCCCCGGCCTTGGCCGCGAGCAGCGCCTGATTGGCCGAGAAGCACAGGGTGACATTGACCATCGTGCCTTCCGAGGACAGCGCCTTGCAGGTCTTGAGGCCATCGACGGTGAGCGGCACCTTGATGCAGACATTGTCGGCGATCTTGCGGAGGACTTCGGCCTCCTTCATCATCGTCGCGTGATCCAGCGCGACGACTTCGGCGCTGACCGGGCCATCGACGATGCCGCAGATCTCCGCGGTCACTTCCATGAAATCCCGCCCCGACTTGGCGATCAGCGAGGGATTGGTCGTCACCCCGTCGAGCAGGCCGGTGGCCGCAAGTTCGCGGATCGCCTCGATCTCAGCGGTGTCGACGAAGAATTTCATGGGTTCACTCCAGCATTTTTCAGGTAGCCAGCATCGGGATATGCGGCCTAGGGGGCGAGCATGACACGGATGCCGATGCGTTTCGCGCTGCTGCTTGCCGCCGGACTCGCGGCTTGGCAACCATCGAAAGCAATGGCTGCCGATGAAGACGTGCAATTGTGGCAAATCGTCAATGCCACGGGCGATATTGCCGATGGAACCCGCCTTACCGTCGATGCGAGCCAGCGCTGGCGCGAACAGGCGCGCGGCGACGAACAGCAATCCATTCGCTTCACCATCGAGCAGACCGTGGCGAAGGATGTGCGAATCGGCGGCGGCGCGGCAGTGTTCGACGCAGGCGGCAACACCGAAATCCGCCCGCACCAGCAGGTGATATTCGTCGCAGGGAAGTTCGAATTCCGTACCCGGCTGGAGCAACGCTTCTTCGACGGCGCAGACCGGGTCGAACTGCGCCTGCGCCAGCGCATCCAGTATAGCCAGCCGCTCGGCAAAGGCTGGCGCGCGAATGTGGGAGGCGAATGGCTCGGGCTACTGCAGGGCCGCAATGCCGGGCAAGGTGCCTCGACCGAGCAATGGCGCGCGCAGGCAGGAATCGTCTACCAGATCAGCGACAAGCTGGAGGTGGGCGCCAATTACTGGCTGCTGGCTTTCCCGCGCGGCGACCGGCCCGGACGCATCAGCCACGTGCCGCAGACTGTGCTGACCTATCGGTTCTAGACCCGGCTGCCGAGCCCGAACACCCCGATCAGCACCGGATCGCGGGTGGAGCGCGGATCGGCGCGGATCGCGGCTTCCTCGCGCCCGATCTCGCCCCAGATCGCATCATCGACTGCGCGCCCGATGCGCCCCGCAACCTCACCCACCCGCACGCCGGTGAGCGCGCCCAGCGCCTCGCCCAGCAGCGGATCATTGGCGAGCCGGATCGCCTCGCCCAGTTCCGGCACGATCCCGTCGATCAGCGCCGAGCCCAGCTCCAGCCGCAGGAAGTCGCTCGCGGCCGTCGGCCCGCCGCGCACCAGTTCCAGCGCATTGGCAAAGCCGATCACCTCGACCGCATCGGTCACCAGCGGCGCGGCGCGGAAGCTCGCATCAATGGCGAAAGTGGCGACGCGTTCCTCCAGCCGGTCCTTGAACAATTGCGAAGTCAGGATGCGCGACAGGGTGTTGCCGCGCGTTCCCAAAAAGCGGTCGAGGCCGATGGTCGCCACCTGTTCGTCCCAGAAGCCGCCGGGCGCGGTCAGGCGGGCAAAAGCGCTTTCGGACGCGGCCAGCAGCAGGCGGCGCACCACCTCTTCCATGGTGAAGGCAGGCCCGGTGCTGGCACAGGCGGGCAGCAGCAGCAGCGCACCCGCGCTCACGGCTCCGGCCAGCAGCGCGCGGCGGGTGGGGGCAGCTTCGACAATCCCGGTCATTTCACGTCTCTCCATGCTTGCCCGCACCCTATGCCGGTCTCCATATAACCCCACGATGAACCGTATCCGCCTGCTTGTCCTCAACGCCGCGCTCGGCCCACTGGATTACCGGCTGCCCGAAGGCGTCGCCGCGCCTGCGGGGAGCGTGGTGGTGGCGCCGCTGGGGCCGCGCAAGGTGACAGGCATCGTGTGGGACGAGGGCCGCCTGCCCGGCGAGGACATCGCCTTCGAGCGCCTGCGCCCGATTCTCGAGGTCCTGCCCGTGCCGCCCCTGCCCGAGGCGCTGCGCCGCCTGATAGAATGGACCGCGGATTATTACTGCGCACCGCTCGCCAGCGTCGCGCGCATGGCATTGTCGAGCGGCGGGGCATTGGGCGGGCCTGCGACAATGACCGAATATCGCCTCTCGGGCGCGGAGATGACCGGCCGCCTGACCGCCCAGCGCAAGGCCGCGCTGGAGGCGCTCGCGGGCGAGCAGGGCACGATGCGCGAGCTTGCGGCACAAGCCGGAGTCTCGGAAGGCGTGCTGCGCGGGATGGCGGGCGCAGGGCTGCTCGAACCGGTGACTGTCACCATCGACCGGCCCTACCCTCCTGCCGATCCCGATCATGCCCCGCCTGACCTCTCGCCCGAGCAAGCTGCGGTGGCGAGCCAGCTGGTCGCGGCGGTCAAGGCGCGCGCCTTTGCCCCCTTCCTGATCGACGGGGTGACCGGCTCCGGCAAGACCGAGACCTATTTCGAACCCGTCGCCGAGGCGCTGCGGATGGACCGTCAGGTGCTGGTCCTGCTGCCCGAAATCGCGCTGACCGAGAACTTCCTCGCCCGCTTCGCCGCGCGTTTCGGTGCCGCGCCGGTGCTGTGGCACTCCTCATTGAAATCGACCGAGCGCCGCCGCGCTTGGCGGGCGATTGCCGATGGAACCGCGCAGGTCGTGGTCGGCGCGCGATCGGCGCTGTTCCTGCCCTATGCAAACCTCGGCCTGATCGTGGTCGACGAGGCCCACGAGGTGAGCTTCAAGCAGGATGACGGGGTGCGCTACAACGCCCGCGATGTCTCGGTGATGCGCGCGCGCTTTGAAGGCGTGCCGGTGGTGCTCGCCAGCGCCACGCCCGCGCTCGAAAGCCTGCACATGGCCGCCCAAGGCATCTACACCAAGCTCGATCTGCCCAGCCGCTTCGGCGGGGCGAGCCTGCCGAGCGTGCGGCTGATCAACCTCACCGAAGAGAAACCGGGGAGCCAACGCTGGCTCGCCGGGCCGCTGGTCGAGGGCTTGCGCGCGCGGCTGGAACGCGGCGAGCAATCGCTGCTGTTTTTGAACCGCCGCGGCTATGCCCCGCTCACACTTTGCAGGAATTGCGGGCATCGCTTCAAATGCCCCTCTTGCAGTGCATGGCTGGTCGAACACCGCCTGTCATCGCGGCTCGCCTGCCACCATTGCGGCTTCGAGACGCGCGTGCCCGAGGCCTGCCCCGAATGCGGGGAGAGGGACTGCCTCGTCGCCTGCGGGCCGGGGGTTGAGCGCATTGCCGACGAGGTGCGCGACCTCTTCCCGCAGGCACGCATCGCCCTGGCGACGTCTGACACGCTCAACACGCCCGAGCGCGCCGCGCAGTTCATCGCCGAGGCGACAGGCAAGGCGATCGACATCATCATCGGCACGCAGCTCGTCACGAAAGGCTTCCACTTCCCCGATCTGACGCTGGTGGGCGTGGTCGATGCGGACCTTGGCCTCGAAGGCGGCGATCTGCGCGCGGCCGAGCGCACCTATGCCCAGGTCGCGCAGGTCGCGGGACGTGCGGGGCGCGGGGCCAAGCCGGGCGAGGTGCTGATCCAGACCCGCCACCCTGATGCGCCCGTGATCGCCGCGCTGGCCGACGGGGACCGCGACGCCTTCTACGCCGCCGAGACCGCCGCCCGCCGCGATGCCGGTGCGCCGCCTTTCGGGCGCTGGGCGGCGATCATCCTCTCCTCGGAAGACGAGAAGGAAGCGCGCGAGGCGGCGATCCGGCTGGGCGATGCGCGCCCGCGGCTGGCCGATGTGCAGATCCTCGGCCCGGCCCCTGCCCCGCTGGCGCTGCTGCGCGGACGCTATCGCTACCGCTTCCTCGTCAACGCCAAGCGCAGCGCCAATCTTCAGGCCGTGCTGCGCGACTGGATCAGCGCGGTCAGCTTCGCCCCCGGCGTGCGGGTGGGCGTGGATGTGGACCCCTATTCCTTCGTCTGACGCAACCAAACCCGAGGCCCACGCGTATCCCTGCGCATGACCCGCCCCATCCTCGTGCCGATCCTCGGCGACCAGCTGTCGCGCAATCTTTCGAGCCTTGAAGGGCTGAGTGCGTCCGAAGCGACAATTCTTATGATGGAGGTGTGGGACGAGGCGACTTACGTGAAGCACCACAAGCAGAAGATCGTGCTGATCTTCTCTGCCATGCGCCACTTTGCCGAAGAGCTTCGCGCGGAGGGGTTCGAGGTCGATTACGTTCGGCTCGACGACGCGCAAAACACCGGCAACTTCACCGGCGAAGTCGCCCGCGCCATCGAACGCCACGCCCCGTCCGAAGTGCGCGTCACGGAAAGCGGCGAGTGGCGGGTGCACAATGCGATGCTCGAATGGGAGGGCCGCTTCCCCTGCCCCGTCTCCATCCTGCCCGACACGCGCTTCATCGCCAGTCACGCGGATTTCCGCAGGTTTGCCGAGGGGCGCAAGCACCTCACCATGGAGTATTTCTACCGCGAGATGCGCCGCAAGACGGGGCTGCTGATGGACGGCGAAAAGCCCACGAGCGGCGTGTGGAACCTCGACAGCGAAAACCGCGAGCCGCCTCAGGAAGGCCTGCGCGCCCCGCCCACCCCCAAGTTCGCCCCCGATGCGATCACGCAAGAGGTCATCGCACTCGTCGGCGAACGCTTTGCCGACCACTTCGGCGATCTCGAACCCTTCGGCTGGCCCGTCACCCGGGCTGAGGCGCTGGAGGCCGCCGAGGCGTTCTTCGCCCGCCGCCTCACCCTGTTCGGCCCCTATCAGGACGCGATGGTGCATGGATCGGACGATCTCTACCATTCGATGCTCTCGACCAGCCTCAATATCGGGCTGCTGGACCCGCTCGAACTGTGCGGCCGCGCCGAGGACGAATACCGCAAGGGCCGCGCGCCGCTCAATTCCGTCGAGGGGTTCATCCGCCAGATCATCGGCTGGCGCGAATATGTGCGCGGGTTCTACTGGCACCAGATGCCCCAGCTGGCCGAGGCCAATGAAATGGCCGCCCACCGCCCGCTGCCCGAGTTCTTCTGGACCGGGAAAACCGACATGCGTTGCCTTGCCGATTGCATCCGCACCACGCGCGAGGATGCCCACGCGCACCACATCCAGCGGCTGATGGTGCTCGGCAATTTCTGCCTGATCGCGGGCATTGATCCGCAAGAGGTCGCCGACTGGTATCTCGCGGTCTATGCCGATGCTTTCGAATGGGTCGAGCTGCCCAACGTGGCGGGCATGGTGCTCTATGCCGATGGCGGCAGGCTCGCGACCAAGCCCTATGCCGCCTCGGGCAACTACATCAACAAAATGTCCAACTACTGCTCGGGCTGCCGCTACAAGGTCGCCCAGAAGACCGGCCCGAACGCCTGCCCCTTCAACCCGCTCTACTGGCACTTCATGGACGCGAACCGCGCCCGCCTCGAAAGCAATCACCGCATCGGGCGCATCTATGCCACCTGGGACCGGATGGGCGCGGCCAAGCAGCGCGAATATCTGGAAACGGCCGAAAAATTTCTCGACTCTCTCGAGCCTGCGCGTGAAGGATGGGCGCGAAGCAATTAGGGAGAGAGCCGATATCATGCTGACCATCCACCACCTGCGCCTGTCGCAGTCCGAGCGCATCGTCTGGCTCGCCGAGGAGCTGGGGATCGCATACGACCTCAAGCTCTACACCCGCCGCACCGACAACCGCCTGGCGCCCGACGAATACAAGGCGCTGCACCCGATGGGCATCGCCCCGGTCATCACCGATGGCGACCTCGTGCTGGGCGAAAGCGGCGCGATCATGGACTACATCGTGGCGAAATATGCGCCGGATACGGCGTTGGTGCCGGGCGCGGACCACCCCGATTTCGCCGATCACCTGTTCTTCTACCACTGGGCCAATGCGACCTTCATGACCAACGGCATGATGGCGCTGGTGGCGCAGTTCATGGGCGCCACCGAGATGCCGCCGTTTGTGGCGGACCGCTTCGCGAAAGGCTGGGCGATCGTCGAAAAGCGGCTGGGCGAGGCCGACTATTTCGGCGGCGCACAGCTCACCACCGCGGACATCATGATGGGCTTCCAGCTCACCACCAGCCGCACGATGAGCGGGATGGCGATTGACCACCTGCCGAACCTGCAAGCGTACCTGAAGCGCATCGGCGAGCGCGAAGCCTACCAGCGTGCGATGGCGAAGTGCGAGCCGGGGATGCCGCCCAAGCTGGATTGAGGGCAAACCTCGTCATTGCGAGGAGCCGAAGGCGACGAAGCAATCCATCGACGAGAGGTACCGCTGGCGGAGACCTCAGGCCATGGATTGCCACGCCTTCGGCTCGCAATGACGAAGGATAAGACGCCCCTCGTCACCCCGGACGTGTTCCGGGGTCCCGCTGCCTCACGCCCCCTCGCGCCTGAGCAACTCCGCCTTGATCTCCAGCCCATAGGCATAGCCGCCCAGCGACCCGTCGCTTGCGATCACCCTGTGGCAGGGGATCAGCACCGCGACATTGTTCGCCCCATTCGCCCCGCCGACCGCGCGGCTCGCCTTGGGGTTGCCCAGAGCCGCCGCCAGTTCGCCATAGCTCCGCGTCTCGCCGTGAGGGATGCGGCGCAGTTCTTCCCAGACGCGCTGCTGGAAGGCGGTGCCGTGGACGTCGAGCGGGATCGCGGCATTGCCCGGGCCGGGCTGTTCGACCGCCGCCACAACGTCCGTAAACAGCGCGCGAAAGTCCTCGCCCGCTGGCACCAGTTGCGCTCTTGGGAAGCGCGCTTGCAATTCCGCCTCGCCCTCACCGAAGGCAAGGCAGCACACGCCCTTGGTCGTAGCGGCGACCAGCATCGGCCCCAGCGAGGTCGCCAGCACCGCCCAATGTATCAGGCGGCCCGCGCCGCCCTTGCTCCAGTCGCTCGGGCTCATTCCCAGCCTGCCTTTCGTTTCCGCATAGAATTGTTTGACCCCGCCATAACCCGCAGATGACAGGGCTTTGGCTACCCCTTGCCCTTGCGCCAGAGCCTCACGCACGCGCTCCTCGCGGCAGGCTCTGGCAAAGGCTGCGGGGGATAATCCGACGCTGCGTTTGAACAATCGCTGGAAGTGTGTGGGGGCATATCCGGTGAGCTTGGACAGCGCCTCCAGCGTCATCGCGCCGTCCTCGCGGATCGCGGCGATAGCGGCGAGGACGCAGGCTTCCTCGGCGCTCTGCGCGTTTGGAGAGCAACGTTTACAAGCTCTTAATCCATCATCTTCAGCCTCATTCGAGGTCATGTAGAAGCGCACATTCTTGCGCAAGGGCGCCCGCGCCGGGCAGGAGGGGCGGCAATAGATGCCGGTCGAATGGACGCCGGTTAGGAAGGCCCCGTCGAAGCGGCGGTCCTTCGCCAGCACCGCCTGCCAGCGCTCCTCGTCAGAAATGTTCTCAAAATGTTTCACGTGAAACATTCTGGCATAAGGGATGGCCCCATGCACCCCCAACTCTTGCGCGCAATGTCGCGTTCAGGAAGAAGGCGGTTATGGGTCCGTTCATGACACGCCTGCTTCGCCTCTGGGCTGCGCTGCTGCTTGCCGCCCTTGCCGCCCCTGCGCTGGCCGATCCCGCCGATATCGATGCTGCCGCACGCGGGGTGGTGCGGGTGGTGCTGATTGGCGAGCGGGGCGGCGAATATGCGCCCGTCAGCCACGGCAGCGGCTTTGCGGTCTCGCCCACGATGATCGTCACCAACGCTCATGTGGTAAGCGAGGCCGCGCAGGACGATACGCTGCGCATCGGCGTGGTCCCGTCCGAGGGTGAGCGCGGCACCTTTGCCCGCATCATCGCGGTCTCGCCGCGCAATGATCTCGCCCTTCTCGAAATCACCAAGGGCAGCCTGCGCCTGCCGCCGCTGACGCTTGCAGGTGGCGGTGGCGCGGATCTGGGCGAGGTCTCGGCGGTGGGCTATCCGATGAATGTCGATCTTGCCCAAGGCCTTGCAATAACAGATATTTTTCGCGCACAACCGGCGGTGAAATCGCGCGGGTTCCTGTCCGGCAAGCGCCCCTCGCGCCAGTTCGACACCCTGCTCCACACTGCGCCGATTGCGCGCGGCAATTCGGGCGGGCCGCTGCTCGATCCTTGCGGACGGGTGCTGGGGGTCAACAGCTTCAGTGCGGATTCGGCGAGCGGGGATGCGGAGTTCTACTTCGCCGTCAGCCTTGCCGAATTGCTGCCTTTCCTGCGCGAGAACAAGGTGGAGCCGGTGGTGAACGCCCTGCCCTGCCGCTCGCTCGCAGACCTCAATGCCGAGGAGCGCCAGCGGCTCGAAGCCGAACAGGCCGCCGCCCGCGAACGGCTGGCCGAGCGCGCAGCAAAGGACACCCAAGCCCGCGAGGCCGCCATGCTCAAAGCGCAGATGGACGTTCTGGCCGAGCGCGAAAATGCCATGGCGCTGGCGCTGCTGGCGCTGATGGCGGCGGTCGGCTGCGGCTATGCGGCGGTGCTGTGGCGGCGCATCCCAGAAACCCGCCGCCGCGCTGCGATCACGGCGGGGATGGCCGCCCTGTTCTTTGCAGCGGCAGTGCTGCTGTGGGTCACCCGCCCCGGGCTGGCGGCCATCGAGGAGCGGGTCGCAGCGGCAATGAGCACGAGCGAAGCGGGCGGTAACGCGCCCGCAGCAGACAGCGAGGCGGCCGACGGCGCATTGATCTGCACCCTCGTGCCCGAGCGCAGCCGGGTCACAACCGCGCGCACCGACGATGTCGCTTTCGACTGGGCGGCGGACGGCTGCGTCAACACCCGCACCCAGTACGGGCAAGCCGCAGGCGGCGAATGG
Source organism: Erythrobacter sp. (assembly GCF_035194505.1). Lineage (NCBI taxonomy): Bacteria > Pseudomonadati > Pseudomonadota > Alphaproteobacteria > Sphingomonadales > Erythrobacteraceae > Erythrobacter > Erythrobacter sp. Next base: position 1,039,635 of record NZ_CP136573.1, read on the forward strand.
AGCCGCGTGCTGGTGCTGGAGGACGAGGCCGCGGTCGCGGTCAACCGCTATGATCCGGCGAGCCGCAGCTTCCGCTCAGACCGCTACCTTCTTTCCAAGGACGCGATGGACAAGGTGCTGGACGCGCGCGGCCAATATGCCCCGCCCGCCTGCGGCGTGAGCGAGGCAGCGCGCAAACTGGGCGAACAGCAGTCGGCCATCACCGCCCTGCTGCCCGAAACTCCGAACGAACGGCTGGTCTATGCCTGCGGGCCGAAGACCGGCGGCGGGCGCGAATTGAAGCAGCCCTAGCGCCGCATTTCTTCGCACCTGCACAATTCCCGCCCCTCTTGGCTTGCACGAGCGGGAATCAATTGCTAGGCGCGCGCCAGCTTTGGCGGGCACCCTTTGTGCGTGCCCTGTCCCCAAGGCCCAAGCATTACCCATTTTGGCTTCCGAGAGGATTGCAAGCGCGTGGATATTTCCGCCGGTATCAAGGCTAGCCTGGCTGGGCGTTACGCCTCTGCCCTGTTCGATCTCGCGAGCGAGAACGGCAAGGTGACGCCTGTCGAGAGCGATCTCGAAAAGCTCGCCAGCGCGCTCGCCGAATCGGGCGATCTGGCCGCGCTCACCACCAATCCGCAGCTCACCCGCGACGCGGCTGGCAAGGCGATTGCCGCCGTCGCCAAGGCGCTGAAGCTGAATGCGCTGACCGCCAATTTCCTCGGCGTGCTTGCGGCCAACCGCCGCCTCGCCAAGCTGCCGGCGATTATCTCTGCCTTCCGCGCGATTGCCGCGGCCCAGCGTGGCGAAGTGGCGGCCACCGTCACCAGCGCCCACCCGCTGTCGGCCGATCAGCTGGCTGCACTCAAGACCAAGCTGACCGCGCGCGAAGGCCGCACTGTAATGCTCTCCGCCTCGGTCGATCCCGACCTGCTCGGCGGCCTTGTCGTTACCATCGGATCGCAGCGCATTGATGCCTCGATCCGCACCCGTCTCAACTCGCTTGCCCAAGCCATGAAGGCCTAAAGGACAAACCAATGGAAATCCGCGCCGCAGAAATCTCGAAGGTCATCAAGGACCAGATCGCCAATTTCGGCACCGAGGCCGAAGTCAGCGAAACCGGCACCGTGCTGTCGGTGGGTGACGGGATCGCCCGCATCCACGGCCTCGATCAGGTTCAGGCCGGCGAGATGGTCGAATTCGCCAATGGCGTGCAGGGCATGGCCCTCAACCTCGAAGCCGATAATGTCGGCGTCGTGATCTTCGGCTCGGACGCCGAGATCAAGGAAGGCGATGTCGTCAAGCGCACCGGCACCATCGTGGACGTGCCGGTCGGCAAGGGCCTGCTCGGCCGCGTCGTCGACGCGCTCGGCAACCCGATCGACGGCAAGGGTCCGATCGTCGCCGACAAGCGCATGCGCGTCGAAGTGAAGGCCCCGGGCATCATCCCGCGCGAATCCGTGTCGGAGCCCGTGCAGACCGGCCTCAAGGCGATCGACGCGCTCGTGCCCGTCGGCCGCGGCCAGCGCGAACTGATCATCGGTGACCGCCAGACCGGCAAGACCGCTGTCGCGATCGACACCTTCATCAACCAGAAGGAAGCCAACCAGGGCGACGACGAGAAGAAGAAGCTCTACTGCGTCTATGTCGCCGTCGGCCAGAAGCGTTCGACCGTGGCGCAGATCGTCAAGCAGCTCGAAGAAAACGGCGCGATGGAATACTCCATCGTGGTCGCCGCGACCGCTTCGGAGCCCGCCCCGCTCCAGTACCTCGCGCCCTACACCGGCTGCGCCATGGGCGAGTTCTTCCGCGACAACGGCATGCACGCCGTGATCGTCTATGACGACCTTTCCAAGCAGGCCGTCGCCTACCGCCAGATGTCGCTGCTGCTGCGTCGTCCTCCGGGCCGCGAAGCCTATCCGGGCGACGTGTTCTATCTCCACAGCCGCCTGCTCGAGCGCGCTGCGAAGATGAACGAGGACAACGGCCACGGCTCGCTGACCGCGCTGCCGATCATCGAAACCCAGGCGGGTGACGTGTCGGCCTACATCCCGACCAACGTGATCTCGATCACCGACGGCCAGATCTTCCTCGAAACCGGCCTGTTCTATCAGGGTATCCGTCCGGCGATTAACGTCGGCCTTTCGGTGTCGCGTGTGGGCGGTGCCGCCCAGACCAAGGCGATGAAGAAGGTCTCGGGCTCGATGAAGCTCGATCTTGCGCAGTACCGCGAAATGGCGGCCTTCGCGCAGTTCGGCTCGGACCTCGATGCCGCGACCCAGAAGCTGCTGAACCGCGGTGCGCGCCTGACCGAGCTGCTGAAGCAGAAGCAGTTCTCGCCGATGCCCTTCGAAGAGCAGACCGTGTCGATCTACGCCGGCACCAATGGCTTCCTGGATAGCATCCCGGTGAACCGCGTGAACGAATACGAAGCGCAGATGCTCGACTACATGCGCCGCGAACACGGCGCTGTTCTGGCCGAGATCCGCACCTCGAAGAAGTTCGAAGGCGAAGTCGCGGACAAGACCAAGGCCGCGCTCGAAGCCTTCGGCAAGCAGTTCGCGTAAGGACACCCGGCAGTGCCCTCACTCAAGGAACTGAAAGGTCGGATCAACTCGGTCAAATCGACCCAGAAGATCACCAAGGCCAAGCAGATGGTCGCGGCGGCCAAGCTGCGCCGTGCCCAGGCTGCGGCCGAGGCCGGCCGGCCCTACGCCACGCGCCTGTCGGCCGTGATGGCAAGCCTCGCGGGCAAGGTCGCCGGTGACGGCGCGCCCCGCCTGCTGGCTGGCACCGGTTCGGACCAGCGCAACCTGCTCGTGGTGGTCAACACCGACAAGGGCCTGTGCGGCGGTCTCAACTCGAACCTCGTCAAGGCCGCCAAGGCCAAGGCGCGCGAGCTGCAGGCGGCTGGCAAGTCGGTCGAATTCTATCTCGTCGGCAAGAAGGGCCGCGCGCCGCTGAAGCGCGAATTCCCCTCGCTGGTCGGCGCGGGCTTCGACACCACCGTCGCCAAGACCCCGGGCTTTGCCGAGGCGGAAGCGATTGCGAACGAGCTGATCGCGCTGTTCGACGAAGGCAAGTTCGATGTCGCGCACCTGATCTTCCCGACCTTCAAGTCGGCGCTGGCACAGGATCCGACCGTCACCCAGCTGATCCCCGTCCCCGCCCCGACCTCGTCCGACGATGCTGGCGCGGTGGTGGATTACGAGCCGGGCGAAGAGGAAATCCTCGAAGAACTGCTGCCGCGCTATGTGCGCACCCAGCTGTTCGGCGCGCTGCTTGAACGTGAGGCCTCGGAACAGGGCGCCTCGATGACGGCGATGGACAACGCCACGCGCAACGCGGGCGAGCTGATCCAGAAGCTCACCATCCAGTACAACCGCAGCCGCCAGGCCGCGATCACCACCGAACTCATCGAAATTATTGCTGGCGCTGAAGCGCTCTAATCGAAGGCAAGGAACGAGACATGGCAACCGCAGCCAAGACCACCACCCGCAAGAAGGCGCCTGCTCCGGTGCTGAACCAGTCGACCAACGGCACCATTTCGCAGGTCATCGGCGCTGTCGTCGACGTGCAGTTCCCCGGGGACCTGCCCGCGATCCTCACCGCGCTCGAAACCAAGAACGGCGACAAGACGCTGGTGCTCGAAGTCGCCCAGCACCTTGGCGAAAACACCGTGCGCACCATCGCGATGGACGCGACCGAAGGCCTCACCCGCGGCAGCGAAGTGGTGAACACCGGCGCGCAGATCTCCGTGCCGGTTGGCCCCAAGGTGCTCGGCCGCATCATGAACGTCGTCGGCGAAGCGATTGACGAGCGTGGCCCGATCGGCGCTGAAACCACCGCCCCGATCCACGCCGAAGCTCCGGCCTTCATCGACCAGTCGACCGAAGCCGCGATCCTCGTCACCGGCATCAAGGTGATCGACCTCCTCGCCCCCTACGCTAAGGGCGGCAAGATCGGCCTGTTCGGCGGCGCGGGCGTCGGCAAGACCGTGCTCATCCAGGAGCTTATCAACAACATCGCCAAGGGCCACGGCGGCGTGTCCGTCTTCGCCGGCGTGGGTGAGCGTACCCGCGAGGGCAACGACCTCTACCACGAATTCCTCGACGCCGGCGTTATCGCCAAGGACGCCGATGGCAATGCGACCTCGGAAGGCTCCAAGGTGGCGCTCGTGTTCGGCCAGATGAACGAGCCCCCGGGCGCCCGTGCGCGCGTCGCCCTTTCGGGTCTGACCATGGCGGAATATTTCCGCGACGTCGAAGGCCAGGACGTGCTGTTCTTCGTCGACAACATCTTCCGCTTCACCCAGGCGGGTTCGGAAGTGTCGGCTCTGCTCGGCCGTATTCCTTCGGCGGTGGGCTACCAGCCGACCCTCGCGACCGACATGGGCAAGCTGCAGGAGCGCATCACCTCGACCACCAAGGGCTCGATCACCTCGGTGCAGGCGATCTACGTGCCGGCGGACGACTTGACCGACCCGGCGCCCGCCACCTCGTTTGCGCACCTTGACGCCACGACCACCCTGTCGCGCGCGATCTCGGAGCTCGGTATCTACCCGGCGGTGGACCCGCTGGACTCGACCAGCCGCGTGCTCGAACCGCGCGTCGTCGGTGCAGAGCACTACGAAACCGCCCGCCGTGTTCAGGAAACCCTGCAGAAGTACAAGAGCCTGCAGGACATCATCGCCATTCTCGGGATGGATGAACTGTCGGAAGAGGACAAGCTGATCGTCGCCCGCGCGCGCAAGCTGCAGAAGTTCCTCTCGCAGCCCTTCCACGTCGCGGAAGTCTTCACCGGCATCTCGGGCGTGTTCGTGCAGCTCGAAGACACCGTGAAGAGCTTCAAGGCAGTGGTCGACGGCGAATATGACCACCTGCCCGAGCAGGCCTTCTACATGGTCGGCGGGATCGACCAGGTGGTCGAGAAGGCCAAGAAGATGGCCGAAGAGGCGTAAGGCATCATGCCCCTCCACTTCGAACTCGTCACCCCGGCCAAGCTCGTCCGTTCCGAGGACGTCCACATGGTGGTCGTCCCCGGCACCGAGGGCGAATTCGGTGTGCTTGAAGGCCATGCGCCCTTCATGAGCACCATCCGCGACGGCGCGGTGCAGGTCTATGCCAGCGCGAATGCCGCGCCGGAGATCATCCAGGTGCGCGGCGGCTTTGCTGAAGTGAACGAAAAGGGCCTGACCGTCCTTGCCGAGCACGTCGAGGGATAAGCCCTCCGGCCAATCGACGAACGACCAACGAGGGCGGGCCAATGGCTCGCCCTTTTTGTTTGTATCCCCTTCCCTTTGCGCCCTTGCCTCGGCACAACATCCTCCAGCAATTCCCTGAGGAGAGGACGCTTGAAACTTGTCTCCACTTTCGCACTGGCTCTCGCAATGACAGTCGCCTCCACGACCGGCGCGGCCGCGCAAGAAACCCCCGTGGACGGCGTGCCCGGCCCGCAGCAGGATCCCTACATCTGGCTTGAGGAAGCCCGCTCGCCCGAAGCGCTCGACTGGGTCGCCAAGGAGAACGAGCGCACTCTCGCCGCCTTCGAGGCCGATCCGCGCTATGCGCAAGCGAAGGCCGAGGCGCTGGCAATCTTCGACAATAATGACCGCATCCCGATGGTCAGCTTCCGTCCCGACGGGCTCTACAATTTCTGGCAGGACAAGGCGAACCCCAAGGGCATCCTGCGCCGCACCAGCCTTGAAAGCTATCGCAGCGACAAGCCCGAATGGGAGATCGTGCTCGACATCGATGCGCTCGCCAAGGCCGATGGCAAGGAATGGGTCTATCAGGGATCGACCTGCCTGCCGCCGGCGCTCAACAAGTGCATGATCGCGCTCTCCGATGGCGGCGAGGATGCCACCATCATGCGGGAATTCGACATGGCGACGAAGCAGTTCGTCGCGGGCGGCTTCGTGCTTGATCAGAAGAGCCAGGGCGGCATCAGCTGGATCGACGCGGACACGCTGCTGGTGGGCCGCAAGTTCGGCGAAGGCACGGTCACCGAGAGCGAGTACCCCTTCACCACCCGCGTGTGGAAGCGCGGCACCGACATTGCAGCGGCCGAGGAAATCTTCCGCGGTGAGCCGAGCGATGTTTGGGCCGGCGCAAACCTGCTGCGCGACAACAAGGGCACGATCCATGCCCGCACCGCCTTCCGCGGCATCAGCTTCCACGAAAGCCTCTACTACGTCTGGAAGGACGGCGCGTGGCTGCAGCTCGACATGCCCAAGAAGGCCTCGCTCTACGGGATCGTCGATGGACACCTGCTCTATTCGATCGACGAGGACTGGAGCGTCGATGGCCAGGCCTTCGCGGCCGACAGCCTGATCGCGATGGATCTGGAGGAGTGGAAGGCCAATCCCAACGGCGCGAAAAAGACGCTCGTCTGGGCGCCGGGGCCGCGCCAGACCAAGCAGGGCGGTTCGATCACCGGCTCCTCGCTGTTCGTGACGCTGCTCGATAATGTCGTGGGCAAGGTGCTCCAGTTCAATTTCGAGAACGGCCAGTGGGCGAGCAAGCAGGTTGCCCTGCCCGATAATGCTACGCTGGGCATCGCCTCCTCTTCGGACGAAACCGACCAGATCATGTACATGGTCAGCGGCTTCCTCAATCCGACCACGCTCTACTATTCGGACGGCACCGCGCCGCCCACCAAGATCAAGACCTCGCCGAGCTTCTTCGATCCGGCGGGAATGGACGTCGAGCAGCACGAGGCGACCAGCAAGGACGGGACCAAGATCCCCTACTTCATCGTCAAGCCCAAGGGCATGAAGGCCGATGGCTCCACCGCAACGCTGCTGACCGGCTACGGCGGGTTCCAGGTGCCGCGCCTGCCCAGCTACCTTGGCAGCACAGGCAAGCTGTGGGTCGAGAAGGGCGGCGCCTATGTGCTCGCCAACATGCGCGGCGGCGGCGAATTCGGCCCCGGCTGGCACCAGACCGCGATCCGCGAGAACAAGCAGCGCACCTGGGACGATTTCATCGCCGTGGCCGAGGATCTGGTGCAGCGCGGCTTCACCAAGCCCCAGCACCTCGGCATCCAGGGCGGCTCGCAAGGCGGCCTGCTGGTCGGCACGGCCTTCACCCAGCGGCCCGATCTGTTCGGCGGGGCGATCGTTCAGATCCCCCTGTTCGACATGCTGCGCTATCACCTGATCGGGCGCGGGGCCTCGTGGATCGGCGAATATGGCGATCCGCGCATCCCCGAACAGCGCAAGTGGATCGAGGGCTATTCGCCCTACCAGAAGATCGTGGCCGGGGTGGATTACCCCTCGCCCTTCCTCTGGGCCTCGACCGCGGATGACCGCACCCACCCCGCTCACGCCCGCAAGGGTGCCGCGCGGCTGAAGGAGCTGGGCCAGCCCTATTACTACTTCGAGGACACCACCGGCGGCCATTCGGGCGGGGTCGATAATGACCAGCGCGCCAAGCTGCAGGCGCTCCAGTTCATTTACCTGATGCAGCGCCTGATGGACGCGCGCAGCGGCGAGTAAGCACGCCCTTCAAGGCCCGAAAACAAGGGCGGCTCCAGTAATGGAGTCGCCCTTTTTTTGCGCCCGCAAAAGCCTGCCGCGCGAGGGGTTTGTAAAGCGGCCCGACAGTTTTGCCTCGGCTCATCGCAAGCAAGGCACGAGAGGGGCGCTCAACGCCTGCTTAACCATCTTCGACAGGGTCTCGTTAAGCCTGCCCGTCAACATTGGCGCCATGGGGCGACAACGCAAGGATACGCAAGGAGCTGACCCATGGCCTACCCCCGAGATGTTTCCATCGCTGAGGCGATCAAGCGCTACGGCCTGCCGCGCAATCACCGCGTGCACTGGTCGAAGGCGCGCAAGGACGACGTGGTGCGGGCGGTGCGCGATCAGGCGATCAGCTTCCACGAAGCGCGCCAGCGCTAACTGCTGAGCCGCAGCGAGTTCGAACAATGGGAAGCCGACTACATCGCCAGCGGCGGGGACGCTGCCCGGATGCAGGACGCCTGAGCGGAACGCGGATTGCTAGCGCGTCGGTGCGTCGAAATCGGAGGGCTTGTTGGCGATCCAGGCGACAAATTTGGCGATCGCCGGATTGTCGCGGATCTTCTCCGCATCCTCGCCGATCCGCGCCAGCTCGTTGTTGGTGAAGTTCGCGTGGATGGTCTTGTGGCAGATCGGGTGGACCGGCACCTTCACCTTGCCCTTCTTGGCCTTCGGGACTGGATGATGCCACTGCTCGATATCGCCCAAGGGGCGGTCGCAGAGCCAACAGCTGAGATTGCTACCCTCGCTCACCCCTTCTTCTCCGCCGCCTTTTTCTTCTTCATGGTATCGTGGAAGCGATCCGCCCATCCGTCCTTCACCAGCTGCTCGGCGCGCACCATCCTGAGCTCGCCTGCGGCCACATCGCGGCTGACAGTGGAGCCTGCCGCAACAATCGCGTCCGCCCCGATGGTGACGGGAGCGACCAGCGCGGAGTTCGATCCGATGAAGGCGCCGGGGCCGATCACGGTCTTGTACTTGAAGTAGCCGTCATAATTGCAGGTGATGGTGCCCGCGCCGATATTCGCGCCCGCGCCGATGGTGGCATCGCCCAGATAGGTGAGGTGGCTCGCCTTGGCTCCGGCGTGCATCACCGCGTTCTTCACCTCGACGAAATTGCCGATGAAGCTGCCTTCCTCCAGCACCGTGCCGGGCCTTAGCCTCGCGAAAGGCCCGACCTTGACCCCGCTGGCGAGCGAAGCGCCCTCGATGTGGCTGTTGGCGCGGATCAGCACATTGTCCGCAACGCGCACGCCGGGGCCGAAGAAGACGTTGGGCTCGATCGTGACATCGCGGCCCAACACCGTGTCATGGGCGAAGAACACCGTCTCGGGCGCGATCAGGGTTGCGCCCTCGTCCATCGCCCGAAGGCGGCGGGCGGCCTGCCAGCGGGCTTCTGCGGCTGCGAGTTCGGCGCGGCTGTTGATGCCCGCCACCTCGTCGGCGCTCTGTGCCACGATCACCGCACAGGCGCGCCCGTCGGCAATCGCGATGTTGACGATATCAGGGAGGTAGTATTCGCTCTGGGCATTGTCGTTGCCGACCCGTTCGAGCAGCGCGAACAGATCGGCAGCGCGGGCCGCGACCAGCCCCGAATTGCACAGGTGGCAGGCGCGCTCGCCTTCGTCGGCATCCTTGTATTCGACCATCTTGAGGATACGGCCATCGTCGTCCGCGATCACCCGGCCATAATGCAGCGGATCCTCCGGCTCGAAGCCGAGCACCACCGTCGCCGGGCTGTCCGCGCCGTGGAGACGATCAAACATCGCCTGCACGGTTTCGGCGCGCACCATCGGGCAATCGCCGAAGCACACCAGCACATCGCCGTCGAAATCAGCGAGCGCCGCCTTCGCCATCAGCGCGGCATGGGCCGTGCCAAGCTGCGGCTCCTGCAAGGCGATGGTAACGCCCCGCCCCTGCAACGCCGCTTCAAGCTGTTCGCGCCGGTCGCCCGCCACCACCACCGTGCGCGCCAGCGACAGGGTCGCGAAGCTATCGAGCAGATGCGCAATCATGGGCTTGCCCGCAATCGGGTGCAGCACCTTGTGCTTGTCGCTCTTCATGCGGGTGCCCTTGCCCGCGGCAAGAATAATGGCGGCGAACGGCGTGGTCGTATCAGTCATGCGAGTCCCTGTAGGCAAACCCGCGCCTGCCAGCAAATGCTTGCGGTTTGATGATCCATCCGCCACCGCGAGGCGCATGACGGATATCCCCTTTGACGCGATCGGTTTCGATCTCGACGGCACACTGCTCGATACCTTCCGCGATCTGGGCGCGGCGGTGAACCACGCTCTGGTGCTTGGCGGTTTTGCCGAGGTGTCGGTGGAAAGCTCGAAGGACCTGATCGGCGGAGGAGCCAAGATCATGCTGGCCCGCGCAGTCGAGGCACAGGGGGGCTTGCCCGAAGACGAGTTCAAGCGGCTCTACAAGGCGATGCTCGGCTATTACGAGGAGCACAACGCCGTCCACACCGTGCCCTACCCCGGCGTGCGCGAGGCCCTGGCCGAACTGGCCGCGCGCCAGATCCGCATGGTGGTGGTGACCAACAAGTTCGAGGCCTTCGCCCGCAACGTGCTCACCCAGCTCGATCTGATCGATGCCTTCGAAACCGTGATCGGCGGCGATTCCATGGGCAAGGGCGAGGACGGACAATTCCTCGCCAAGCCCCACCCTGCCCCCGTCCTCAAGGCACGCGAAGTGACCGGAGGCGGCCGCTTCGCCTTCATCGGCGATTCGACCTACGATGTGCGCGCGGCCAAGGCAGCCGGGGTTCCGGTGATCGCGGCAGCCTATGGCTATTGCGACCGCCCCCCGCACGAGCTTGGCGCGGACGGCGTGATCGATTCGTTTGACGCGCTGATTCCCTCGCTTGGCCGGCTTTCTTCCGCTCTCTGACCCTACGGCAAGCAGCCCTGTCAGTTCGGCAGTTGCAAGGCGCTCATGAAAGTGCCACGCAGCGCCCCGCAAATCGGTTTACGCGGGCGTAAAGCGCACAGCGCTCCGCCCTCCCGCAAGACAGGAGAGAACGAACATGAGCATCAGCTTCAAGGACAAGGTCGCCATCGTCACCGGCGCCGGCGGCGGCCTCGGCAAGGCCTATGCGCTTGAACTCGCGCGGCGCGGCGCGAAGGTCGTGGTGAACGACCTCGGCGGCTCGCGTGATGGTACCGGCACCTCGGATGCCGCCGCTCAGGTGGTTGCCGAGATCGAGGCGATGGGCGGCGAGGCGATCGCCAACGGCGCGTCGGTCACCGAATATGAGCAGATGGAAAAGATGGTCGCCGACGCCAAGCAGAAGTGGGGCGGCGTCCATGTGTTGATCAACAATGCCGGCGTGCTGCGCGACAAGACCTTCGCCAAGATGGAGCCGGCCGACTTCGAATTCGTCGTCAAGGTGCACCTCACCGGTTCGGCCTTCGCTACCAAGGCGTGCTGGGAACTGATGCGCGAGCAGGGCTATGGCCGCATCCTGATGACCGCCTCCTCGACCGGTCTGTTCGGCAATTTCGGCCAGGCCAACTACGGCGCGGCCAAGCTGGGTCTCGCAGGCCTCACCAAGACGCTGGCACTGGAAGGCGCGAAGTACAACGTGCGCTGCAACACCCTGTCGCCGGTCGCGGGCACCCGCATGACCGAAGACCTCTTCCCTGAAGAAGCCTTCAAGCTGTTCGCGCCCGAGAACGTCGTGCCTGCCGCGCTGTTCCTCGTCAGCGAAGACGCACCGACCAACGCCATCGTCGGCGCAGGCGCTGGCGGCTTCCACTCTTCGTGGACTGTCATGAACGATGCCGTGTGGCTCAAGGATGAAGACCGCACCGTCGAAGGCTTCGCTGCTCGCTGGGAAGAGATCAATTCCTTCACCAATCTCGTCGCCCCGCAGTCGGGCAGCGAGCAGTCGGGCAACATCCTGCGCGCCATGCAGAAGGTGACCGGCACCGGCCCGAGCTCGGCGCGCGGCTAAACCCGCCAGCGGCAACGCGAACCATCAAGGCCCGTCCCCGCGAGGGGGCGGGCCTTTTGCTTTGCATCCCGTTCAGCGCGGCAGCGGCCAGCCTGTCAGCATCTGGGCCACGCGCTTGTCGGCGGATGCGGGTTTGCGCAGATCACCGCCAAAAGCGCCGTCATTATAGAACCACACGATCCTGCCGTTGCTGAGGTCGATCAGCATCGCAAAGCCGTGATGCGGCGGCAGGGCCATGGTGTTGACCCCCTCGCTCAGCACATTGCCCATCCCTCCGAGCAGGCGCGCGAGCTTGGCGCCGTCGGTGGTGTAGGCATCGTGCATGTTGATGAGCAGGGCGAACTGCGCCTCGGGATCGCTTGCGCGCAACTCCTCAACCGCGCCGGTCGGCAGGGCATATTCGTAGTAGCCCTTGGGAATGGCCTTCAGCCGCTTCTGCCAATCCTCGCCCGGCTTCACCGGCATGGTGCCCTGCGGCACCTTGAAGATCAGATCGCCGTTGATGAAACGCGCTGGCTGCCACACGGCGTCCGACAGGGGCTTGGAGTCAGGCGCGTTCCAGTCGGCAAAGCGCCACTGGACTGCCTTGGCCGAGGGGTTGCGCTTCAGTGCGGCCTGCAGATTGATATGGGTCTCGGCGAGCCACTCCGGGTCTCCGATCTGGCGGTTCTGCGAATCGAGCACGCCAACGAAGATCATCGGCCGCACCACAACCACGCGCGGGGGCTGCTGTGCATCGATGGCAAAGCCTTGCGCGGTGTATTTGGCCCCCGCCAGCGCAGGCATCACGGGAACAGCAGCCGCCAGCGCGGCGAGCAGCCCCAGACGAACCCAAGATTTCACGCATTTCCCCCTTTTCGAGCGAGCCTAGTCGTCGACCGCCTTCAGCAGCCGCCGCTCCATCGGCGCGAGGACATTGGCCAGGTCATGGCCGCGTTTGAGCACCTGGCCATGCTCCCCGAACAACGTCCACATGCCCTGCTTGCCGCGCAAGGCCGGGCGTTTCTCCACCCGCGCCTGCGGGCGTTCGGCGGCGCGGCGGAAAGCAGCGAAGGTGGCGGCGTTGCGATCGAAATCCATCGCATAGTCGCGCCACTGCCCGGCAGCGACCATCCGTCCGTAAAGATCAAGGATGCGCATCAGTTCAGCGCGTTCGAACCCGACCTGCTGCGCCCCGCGGCCGGGAAAGGCCACCGCTTGTCCGGCAAGACCCGGCAACTGCCCAGAACTGCTCAATCCCTCACCTCAAGCCTAGTCCTTCGTCCCGCTCTTGCGCACGCGCACCGGCGCAGGCGCGGCTTCGCGCTCGGCGAGCAGCGCCTTCATCACTGCCATTTCCTCGCGCAGAGCGGCAATTTCGCCCTCGAGCTTTTCCACGCAGTCCCGGCTTGACCGACCCTGTTCATCGCAAGGCGGATCATCGCAGGGCGTGCCATAGGGAATGAATTCGCGGAGCCATTCCTCGGCCGGAACCAGTGTCGAGCGGGCCTTCAATCCGATCATCGTCGCGCCTGCGGGCACATCCTCGGTGACCACTGCATTGGCGCCCACGCGCGCGCGCTCACCCACCACAATCGGCCCGATGATCTGCGCGCCCGAGCCGATGATGACATTGTCACGAATGGTCGGGTGGCGCTTGCCGCCCTTGCCATTGGCAGGATTGGTACCGCCCAGCGTGACGCATTGGTAGATCGTGACATTGTCGCCGATCTCCGCCGTCTCGCCGATCACGGTAAAGCCATGGTCGATGAAGAAGTTCTTCCCGATGGTCGCCCCCGGGTGAATGTCGATCGCGGTCAGCAGACGCGAGAAATGGTTCACGAAGCGCGCTGCAAAGAACAGCTGCGCCTCGAAGAGCCAGTGCGCGATGCGGTGGAAACCGAGCGCCAATACTCCGGGATAGAGCAGGATCTCCCAGCGCGATCGCGGCGCGGGATCGCGCGCGCGAACCGAGTCCAGATAGCTGATCAGATCCTCGAACATGGCCTCTCACATTCCCATCATTCGCCGCACGATGCAACTCGCGCGCGCCTAGAACAGGCGTTGCTGCTCCGGCCCGTGCAGGGCTTCAAGCGCCGCGCGCCACACCGACATGGTGGCAGGCGTCTGGCGTTCAAGGGAAATGCGGTCGATTGTCGCTACCAGCGCCTCGATTGCGGCAAAGCTGCGGATGGTGCGCGGCACGCAATATTCCGCAGCCCCATCGGGCAGGCTAAGGCCGCGCTGCTCGGCCAGCGCATGGATCAGATCGGCGGCAAAGGCATCATCGGGCGCGCCGATTTCCAGCTGGAGCGAGCCGCCGATGCGCGAGGCGAGATCGGGCAACCCGATACGCCAGCCGCCGTGTTCTTCATCGGTGTTGACGATGATCAGCAAGGCCCCGCTTTCGCGCACTCCGCCCTGCTGCACCGCATTCCAGCGATGGAACAGCGCGGTCTCGTCAAGGCTCTCGGCATCGTCGATCACCTCGAGCCGCTCCGCCCCCGCGAGACCCTGCGCCCAGCGCGCAATCAGGCTCTTGCCCGAGCGCGGCGGGCCGGTCAGCACGGCGACATGGAACGGCCAGCGTGCCGGTTCCTGCAAGGCCTCGATGACATGGGCATTGGCCGCGCCGACAACGATCCGGCGCGCTTCGGCGGATGCACCGGCGCTCAGCGGCAGCGCGATCTGGGAGGGGGAACGGCGGCTCATGCGCGCAGCATCTCGCGCCCCGTCATCAACGGCTGATGGCGAGCGCGTTTGCCCCCCGCCGCACGGAAAATCCGCGCGCTTCGAGCGCGGCGGCAAGCTCGTCCAGCGATCCGGCAAAGCTCACGCTCATCACCGATGTGCCGCCGATCGCGGTGCTGGTAACGCCGACTCCGCGCACGCCGCCGGCGGAGCGCACCGCGCCGATGGCATTGTCGAAAGCGCCCGCATCAGGCGTGGCGAACTGCACGACGATGGTGCGAACCATCACCTCGCCCGGTTCGATCCCGGTGATCGGCTGAGCCTCGATCCGCGGCACGCCGGCCGCAGCAGCAGCGGCCTCGGCGGCAGAACGTTCGCGCGCGGCTCGGCCGATCTCGATCAGGCGGGCAATCGCCGGATCGATCACCCCGCCGGAGCCAAGCCGCAGGCTCGGGTCGGGGCGCAGCTTGCCTGAGGCAAGCGCTGCGGTGAAAATCGCGTCCATCCGCTCCACCGCCTGAGCGAGCATAGCGGGCAGTGCGTCGGGATTGTCCGCCTTCAGGGTGAAGCTTTCGAGCGGGCGGCTGTCAGGGCCGTAGCGCGCGGTGAAGGTGCCGCTCACCGGCCCGCCTGGGAACTGATGATCGAGCCGTGCGAAAGCCATCAGCGCGTCCGAGGCGCCATACTGGTCCAATGTGCTGCGCCACCATACGCGGCTATGCCGCCCGGTCTGGCCGAAATTGATCAAGAGCGAATCGCCTCCGGCCCCGCTCGGCCGGACATAGTTGATGCGGCTGGCTCCGGGATTGAACTCGGCCCAGGCGCGCTGCCACGCATTGCGCTGTTCGTAAGTGGTGTAGGCCCCGCCGCTCACCTCGACCGGGATCAGCAGCATCGGCGCCGAGCGCGAAGCCTGCGGGCCGCCGCCGAGATAGGAGCTTGCGCGCTGGCGATCGAACACCACGCCCAAGGTCGCGATATAGCGCCGGGGCCCGAGCCGTTCGCGCTCGATCACGATGGCCGAGACCAGCGCATCCAGCTGGCCTTCGGAAAGCTGCGGTCCGCCGACTTTGGCCCAGGCGAGCTTCTGTGCGTCGCGCCAGCCCTTGGCCCGCGCCTCCTCGGCGCTGCCGGCCGTCACATCGACGCTGACGCCCTTCACCTCTATGTCGGAGGTTGCTGCCGTCGGCGCGATGCCGCGTTCCCCTGCCACCTGCGCCAGCAGGACATAGCCGCCGCCCAGCAGCGCAATCGCCAGCGCCGCGGAGGCGACCGGGCGCAGCCAGCGGCGCGCAGCAGCGGGTGCTGCGGGGGCGGCATCAGGGCCGGACAGGGCGGAAGCGGCACGCATTGGGGAAACGCCAAACCCTTTGCCCAATGGCGGGTGGAATTCCAAGCGCGAAAGGCTATGGGGCGTGTATGACGATCAAGAACTCTCCCTACACCTATGCCGATGCGGGTGTTTCGATCGCCGCCGGCAACGCGCTGGTCAAAGCCATCGCCCCGCTGGCAAAGGCCACCGCACGCCCCGGCGCAACCAGTGAGCTGGGCGGCTTTGGCGGGTTCTTCGATCCCAAGGCGGCGGGCTATACCGACCCTCTGCTGGTAGCCGCCAATGATGGCGTAGGCACCAAATTGAAGCTCGCGATCGAACATGACCGGCACGATCACGTCGGCATTGATCTGGTCGCCATGTGCGTCAACGATCTCATCGTGCAGGGCGCGGAGCCGCTGTTCTTCCTCGACTATTTCGCCACGGGCAAGCTCGAGAACGGGGTCGCCGAACGCGTGATCGCGGGGATTGCCGAGGGCTGCAAGATCGCCGGATGCGCGCTGATCGGCGGCGAGACGGCGGAGATGCCGGGGATGTATGCGCCGGGCGACTATGATCTGGCGGGCTTCTGCGTCGGCGCGGTCGAGCGCGGCGAGCAGCTCACCGGCGACAAGGTCGCACCGGGCGACGTGCTGATCGGCCTTGCCTCGTCCGGCGTCCATTCCAACGGCTACTCGCTGGTGCGGCGTCTGGCGGCGGACAAGGGCTGGAAGCTCAATCGCCCTGCCCTGTTCGATCAGGACCAGCTGCTGATCGACGCACTGATCGCGCCGACCCGCATCTATGTCGCGAGCCTGCTGCCGCTTATCCGCGAAGGCCATATCAACGCGCTCGCCCACATCACCGGCGGCGGGCTGCTCGAGAATATACCGCGCATTCTGCCGGTGGGTGCACACGCCCATGTCGATGCCGATCTGTGGCCGCAGCCGCGTCTGATGGCCTTCCTTCAGGCGCAGGGCGCGATCGAGCCGGAAGAAATGGCCCGCACCTTCAACTGCGGAGTCGGCATGGTGCTGGCGGTTGCAACAGACAAGGTCGCCGAGGTCACCGCCCGGCTCGAAGCGGCAGGCGAGACCGTGGTCAGTGTCGGCCACATCGCAGAGGGCGAAAAGGGCTGCACCGTGCGCGGCTCTGTGGAAACCTGGTCGGCCAAGGCGGACTGGAGCGCGACGCATCTTGGCTGATAAGGCCCGCATCGCCATCCTCATTTCCGGCGCGGGCACCAATATGGCCGCGCTGCTCTATGCCAGCCGGATGGCGGACGCGGCCTACGAGGTGGTGCTGGTCGCCAGCAATGATCCCGAGGCACCCGGTCTCGCCCTTGCCGCGCTCGAAGGCGTGCCGGTCTTCGCGCTGTCGCACAAGGGCATGGACCGCGCGGGCCACGATGCCGCAATGGAAGCCGCTGTGCTTGAGGCTGGCGCGGACTATATCGTCCTTGCAGGCTACATGCGCATCCTGTCGGACGGCTTCGTCGAGCGGTGGGCGGGCCGCATGCTCAATATCCACCCCTCGCTGCTGCCCAAATACAAGGGGCTCGACACCTTTGCCCGCGCGATTGCGGCGGGAGACAGCCATGCCGGGGCGAGCGTCCATCTGGTGACCCCTGAGCTCGATGCGGGCGAGGTGCTGGCGCAAGCCAAAGTCGCCATCGCGCCCGGTGACACCCCCGCGAGCCTCGCCGAGCGCGTGCGCTTTGCCGAGCACCAGCTCTATCCCCGCGCAGTGTCCGAATATGTCGCCCGCTGGCGCGATCCGGCGGCGTTGCTGGCGCGAGTGCGCGCGGCTGCCCTCGCCCTTCCCGAAACCGACGAGCGCGAGAGCCATGGCAGCCCGGGCTTTCGCGTCGGCGGGGAGAAGAGCGGCAAGTATTTCGCCTATTTCGCCGATCAGCACCATGGCACCCCCCACATCGCCCTGCTGGTGCGCACCGGCTCGATGGACGAGCTGTTGAACCTCGTCGAGAGCCAGCCGGAGGTCTATTTCAAGCCCGCCTATTACGGCGCCAGCGGATGGGTGGGGATCATCCTCAACCGCGCGAACGTGGACTGGGACGAGGTCGCGGCATGGCTGGAGCGCAGCTGGCGGGGCGCGGCGCCCAAGCGCCTCAGCCGCCTGATGGACATCGCGGACGAGTTCTGATGGCACCTCCTGTGCGCGATCACCTGCTGGCACGCGGTCCACTGGCGCAGCGGGCAAGCGACTTTCTGGGCAAGGCGTGGGAGCGCGGCTGGTTGCCCCCGCCCGCGCTCGATCCGCAAGCCCTGTGGGCGCTCGCCGCCAAGCCCTTCGGCACCGAGGCCGAGGCCGCCGAGCATGGCGGTCGCCCGGACGAAGACGTCGCCGATTTCCGCGAGCGGTTCGAACGGCTGTGCGCGAGTATGATTGCCGAGGCCGATCTCAACCCGCTGGGCCGCGCCATGGCCTTCGGGCAATTGCACCGTGCGGTGAAGAACCGCCTCGCACTCGGGCAGCTGTGGCACGACCGGCCCGCATTGCTCGAAACCCGCCTTGCGCCGCCGATCATCGTCATCGGCCACATGCGTTCGGGCACCACGCGCATTCACAAGCTGCTGGCGGCCGATCCGGCCTTCTCGCACACCCGCTATTGCGACGCCTATCACCCCGTGCCCTCGCGTTTCGGGCTCAACCGGCTGGTGAGCGCGACCGAGCTGACAATGCTCGGCCTGCTCAATCCGTGGCTGCAATCGATCCACCCCATGGCTCCGGCCGAGGTGGAGGAGGAACTGGCGTGGATCTCCGCCGCGCTCCACCACTCGATCTACGAAAGCCAGTGGCACATCCCGTCTTATTCGGCATGGAGCGAGGCCCGGGACCCCGCCCCCGTCTACCGCGAATTCTCCCGCATCCTCAAAACCGACGCGACCCATCGCGGCCTTGCGGACAAGCCGCGCGTGATGAAAGTACCCGCCTTTGCCGAGGATCTGGACACCCTCCTCGCGGAATTCCCCGACGCGCGACTGGTGATTGCCCAGCGTGATCGCAGCGCAGTGCTCAAGAGCGCGGTCAGCCTCGCGGCGAACCAGATGGCAGTGCAGTCGGACAGTTGCGAAATCGGCGCGATCGAAGCGCGCTGGCAGCACAAGATTGCCTTGCGAGAGGAACGGATGACCGAGGTGCTGGCAAGCTGGCAGGGGCCGGTGGCGCGGCTGACTTTCGAGGAGCTGGGCGCAGACTGGCAGGGCGCAATCACGCGCTGCTATGCCGCGCTCGGCCTGCCGCTGCCGGATGCGGCGCTCACCGCGATGCACAAGGTGATGGCGGCAAGCGAAGAAGGCCACCACCGCGCCCATGCCGAACAACTCGCGCGATTTTCTCAGGCGGGTTGAGCCCAAAACAAAAGGGCCGCCCCTCGCGGGACGGCCCTTTGCATCGTGTCAGCGCTGAAAATCAGCCGACGATTTCTTCCTGCTTGAAGAAGAACGCGATTTCGATCGCGGCGTTTTCTTCGCTGTCCGAACCGTGGACGGTGTTTTCGCCGATCGAGAGCGCCAGTTCCTTGCGGATCGTGCCCGGCGCAGCGTCGGCCGGGTTGGTCGCGCCCATGATGTCGCGGTTGCGGGTGACGGCGTCTTCGCCTTCGAGCACCTGCACCACCACCGGCTCGCTCATCATGAACTCGACCAGTTCACCGAAGAAGGGACGCTCGGAGTGGACAGCGTAGAAGCCTTCGGCCTGCTCGCGGGTCATGTGGATGCGCTTGGAGGCGACAACGCGCAGGCCGGCTTCTTCCAGCATCTTGGTGACCGCACCGGTCAGGTTGCGGCGGGTGGCATCGGGCTTGATGATCGAAAAGGTGCGGGTGACCGCCATGACTATGCTCCTGTGAACGTCTTTTTTAAGAGGGGGGTTATTGGCCGCGCGCGTTAGATGCTGCGCTGCAAAATGGCAAGCGCCCCGTGGCCCTGCAAAAGACGCCGCCTAGCCGCCCGTCTTCCTGCCGATGATCAGCTGCACCGAAGTCGGCTCGCCATCGCCCGCCCCCGCATTGGCATTGGCCGAGAAGGTGAGCCGGCCGCCATCATCTTCGCCGCCGATCATGACCGTGCGCTCGGTCGTCATCGCGACCGAAATGGCGATGCCCGCCGCATCGGCCTCGCGGCGATAATGGGCGATCACCTTGTCAGGGGCATCAGGGGTCTCGAACATCACCATCACGCCCTCGCCATCGGGCTTCTTCACCACCGTGTTAGTGACGACCTTGGCTCCGGGATAAAGGCTGAAACCCCTGGGCAGGCTGAGCGGAACCTCGGCCCCCGATCGCAGCGTGGCCGGCCCATCCGGCCCGTCAACCGTCATGCGGGTCTCGCCGCTCTTTTCATCGATGGTGTATTCCGCGCTCTCGCCGGTCTGGGTGGTGAATTCGCCCGAGGTTTCCGATCCGCAGGCCGCCAGCAATGCGGCAGCGCTGCCTGCCATGATCCATGCCGCAAACCGCATTTTGCGCTCCTTCCCCTGCCTGCGAAAAATCAGCCCTTCTTCACCCAGCGCCCTTCTTCCTGTGCGAAGTAGGACCGTGTCACACCCTCGCGCCCGTCAAGCGCGCGCCATGCCTGACGGGCCGCAGGCGCGCCGTCGGGAGGGAATAACAGGAAAACCCGCGCAAATCCTTCGCTGTCGCGGAAATGGCCGTCGGCAAGGATCAGGTGGCTTGCGTCATTGGCGGCTACGGGTTCGGCGGAAAGGAGGATCGGCTGGGCTTCGGCTCCGGGTGTGCCCGCCTCGCCATTGGCGAGGAAGCTCTCCGGTCCCGCCTGCCACAGCGCGCGCGCAATGGCTTCGCGCTGCTGGAGATTATCCGAGACGACCAGCACCCGCTCGCCCTCACCCAGCGCGCGGCGGGCGATCAGCGTGACAACCTTCTCGACCGGATCGTCGGTGACCTGCCAGAAATCGATTTTCATACGGCGGAGTCCTTGTTGCCCTACCGCTTCGCTACTTGAGGGCTTCGGCGGCAGCGGTCGGAACAATACTTCACATTGTCCCAGTCCCGCTCCCACTTCTTGCGCCACGAGAACGGCAGCCCGCAGGCGAGGCAGGTCTTGGACGGCAGGTCGCTTTTTTTGCGCATCTTCGGCATGATTGTTGGCCTATCGCTTCGCTACTTGAGGCCAGCCCGGCCTACCGCTGCGCTACTTGAGGCCGGAAATGCGGATCAACCCTCGACCACATCCCGCACAAACTGGTCGAGCAGGCGCACGCCATAGCCGGTCGCGCCCTTGTCCCAGCTGTGGCCGGGCTTGGATGCCCACACCATGCCCGCGATATCGAGGTGCGCCCAGGGGGTGCCGGCCTTGATGAATCGCTGCAGGAACTGCGCGGCGGTGATCGATCCGGCCTCGCGCGGGCCGACGTTCTTGATGTCGGCTACAGGGGAATCGATCATCTTGTCGTAATTGGGGCCGAGCGGCATGCGCCACAGCTTGTCCCCGCTGGCAAGGCCAGCCTCGCTCAGCTGCGCGGCGAGCGTATCGTCATTGGCGAACATCCCGCCATATTCATTGCCCAGGCTGATGATCATCGCGCCGGTCAGCGTGGCAAGATCGACGATGCGCGCCGCATCATACTGCTCCTGCGCCCAATGCAGCGCGTCGCACAGCACCAGCCGCCCTTCGGCATCGGTGTTGAGCACCTCGACGGTCTGGCCGCTCATGGTGGTGACGATGTCGCCCGGACGCTGCGCCTTGCCGTCAGGCATGTTCTCGACGAGGCCCATGACGCCAATCACATTGGCCTTGGCCTTGCGACCGGCAAGCGCCAGCATGGCCCCTGCCACCGCACCGGCACCGCCCATGTCCCACTTCATGTCTTCCATGCCCGGCGGCGGCTTCAAGGAGATACCGCCGGTGTCAAAGGTGACGCCCTTGCCAACAAAGACGGTGGGCTTGTCTCCGGCGGCACCGCCGTTCCAGCGGATCGCCAGCAGCTTCGATTCGCGCTCGGACCCCTGCCCGACGCCGACCAGCGCGCCCATGCCAAGCGCCGTCATCTCGGCCTCGCCCAGTACGGTGATTTCAACGCCGGTGCCCGCGAAGGCTTCCTCGCAAGCGGCGACGAAGGTTGCGGGGTAGATGATGTTGGCAGGCTCGGTCACCAGCTTGCGGGTGAACTCGACGCCCTTGGCCAGTGCGAGCTCGCGTGCCCAGGCGCCTTCCGTGCCGTCCGGCTCGCCGATGACGTGGACCGTGGCAAGGCTCGGCCGCTTGTCGGCGGGAAGCCGTGTGCGATAGGTGTCGTGGCGCCATGCGCGAAGGCGCAGGCCAAGAAGCATCGCTGCCGCATCATCGGCCGAAAGCCCCGCGCCCGCCAGATCGAGCACCATCGCGGTCTCGCCCGAGACGAGATACTTGGCCGTAAGCGCCGCGCCTGCGCGCTCCAGTTCGAGCTTGCGCTCGGCCGAACCGGGCTCGCCCGCACCCGCCAGCGCGATGCGCTGCACCTTGCCGCCGATGCTGGCAAAGCCTTCGAACACCTGTCCGGTGCGCCCTGAAAAGCGTGCCGCCGCTGCCCCTTCGACCAGCGCCTGATCGAGCCCGGTGAGGCTGGCACCCTGGTTCACGATCCGCGCCTGAAGGCGGACATCGGCGGGCGGCGTGGCGGTAAAGAGGATCTGCATGGGGTCTCCCGAAAAAGCATCAGGCCGGGTGGCTGTCACGGTGTCCGGCAGGTGCGACATTCCGTGCGCACAAGGCGGCAAACGCGATTGCGATTAGGCGCGAGCGGTGCAATAGGCAAGGCCATGTCGGGAGGCTCGCCAGTGGAGACGCGCAAGGCCGCGGATACCGCCCTGCGCGTGCCAACGCGGGGCGCTGGCCCACGTTTTGTCCTTGCCCTTGCCCTCTCGGGATGCGCCGCGCCGCTTGCCGCGCAGGAGCCGGTTGCCGCTCCCACGCAGGCCGGAACCCCCGCGCCGCGCCAGATCGATTTTGAGGCGAAAGAGATCGCCTACAACAACGAGACGGAAACCGTCACCGCGCGCGGCAATGTCATCCTGCGCTCGGACGATCGCTCGGTGCGCGCCGACGAGGTCGTGTGGGACCGCAAGAGTGGGAAGATCATCGCCAGCGGCAATATCCGGCTGGTCGACGATGCCGGCAACCAGCTGTTCACCGATCAGGTCGAGCTGACCGAGACCTTCGAGGCCGGCGCCATGGCCGAGCTCCTGATCGCTCTGCGCGCCGGGGGCCGCCTTGCCGCGCGCTCGGCCGAACGGGGCGAGGACGGCGTCGCGGTGCTGGCCGATGCTGCCTATTCGGCCTGCGCTGTCACGGATGACGAAGGCTGCGCCAAGAACCCGAGCTGGCGCATCACCGCCACCCGCGTCACCTTTGACCAGAAGGCCCAGCGGGTGCGCTTCACCGGCGCGATGCTGGAGCTGTTCGGCGCGCGCATTCTGCCGCTCCCCGGTCTTGCCCTGCGCACCGACGGCAAGGCAGAAAGCGGCTTTCTCGTCCCCGATTTCCGCATCAGCCAGGTCAACGGGCTGGAGCTCAATGGCGAGTACTATTGGCGGCTTGGCGATAACCGCGATCTGACGCTGGGCGCCTATGTCTTTTCCAGCGTCGCCCCGATGGCGAGCGCCAACTGGCGGCACCTGACCGACAAGGGTGCCTATCAGATCACCGGCTATCTCACTGCCAGCGACCGCCTGACCGACTTCACTGGCGGCCAGAGCTTCCAGAACCAGCTGCGCGGCTATATCGAGAGCAATGGCCGCTTCCAGTTCTCGCCGGACTGGAGCCTGACCGGATCGATCCGCCTCGCCAGCGACCGCACCTTCCTGCGCCGCTACGATCTCAGCCGCGATGACCGCTTGCGCTCGACCATCAATCTCGAGCGGATCACCGAAAACTCCTATTTCTCGCTCGCCGGGTGGGCCACGCAGACGCTGCGGATCAATGCCCAGCAGGGCCAGATCCCGCTCGCGCTGCCCGCGCTCGATTTCCGCCAGCGGGTGGCCGATCCGGTGCTGGGCGGCAAGGTGGAGTTGCAGGTCAACAGCCTCGCGCTCCTGCGCAATGACGGGCAGGATACCCAGCGCGCCTTTGCCGGAGCCCGGTGGGACCTGCGGCGGCTGACCGGGCTTGGCCAGATGGTAACGCTGACCGCACTGGTGCGGGGCGACATCTACAATACCGACAATATCCTCGCCACGACGACCCCGAGCTATCGCGGCACCGAAGGCTGGACGACACGCGGCATCGCCACTGCGGCGCTCGATATCGAATGGCCCTTTGTGGGCGAGATCTTCGGCGGGACCCAGGTGTTCAAGCCGCGCGTCCAGCTCGTCGCCAGCCCCAAGCTGCGCAATCTCGATCTGCCCAACGAGGACGCGCGCGCGATCGATCTGGAGGATTCGAACCTCTTCGCCCTGAACCGCTTCCCCGGCTACGACCGGGTGGAAGACGGCACCCGCGTCACTTGGGGGGTGGACTGGGAATTGCAGCGCCCGGGCTGGAAGGTGTCGACCACGATCGGCCAGTCCTATCGCTTCGACGAGCCCGAAGAGCAGATCTTTCCGCCCGGCGCAGGCCTGTCAGACCGGGTGTCCGACTTTGTCGGCCGCACCCAGATCCGTTACCGCGACTTCCTCAATGTCACCCACCGCTTCCGGCTCGACAAGGACAACCTCGCGATCCGCCGCAACGAGATCGACGCGGCCATCGGCTCGCGCCGCACCTATGTCGAAGTCGGCTATCTGCGGCTGAACCGCGACATCCAGACCGTGGAAGACCTGCGCGACCGCGAGGAGCTGCGCGTGGCTGCGCGTGTGGCCATCGGGCGGCGCTGGTCGGCCTTCGGATCGGGGGTGTTCAACCTCACCGATGCCGCCGAAGATCCGGTGTTCCAGCCCGACGGGTTCGAACCGATCCGCACACGACTCGGCATCGCCTATTCGGACGACTGCATCGAATTCGGCGCGACCTGGCGGCGCGATTTCATCGATGCGGGCGACGCGCGGCGCGGCAACACGTTCCAGCTATTCTTTGCATTGCGGAACCTGGGCTTCCGGTGAGACCAAGTTATTTGGCAGGGCGGCGAATCCGGTCTAAAGGCACCCCGACAGGTAGCAGGCCTTGCCCAAGGTGATCGGGCGGGAGCAAGCTTCCATTCAGCCGCTGCATGGCAACGGCTGGGCATGCGTGAGGGGTCGCGCAGAATTCTTCGCCCATCCATGGGGCCGCAAAGCGGGATTATACGAGTGAGTGTGAAGCTGTTTTCCAAGGGCCTTCTGGCCAAGACCGGAACCGCACTGGCGGCAGCCGGGATGCTCGGCCTCGCCGTGGCGCCGATGGCTGCGGGCGCGCAGACCGTTGCCGTGCCGACCGCCGAGAACCCCTTCGGCCTGCCCGAGGACATCACCATCTTCGGCAAGACCGATCCCGATCGCCGCACCGCGACCGCGGTGGTCAACGGCTTCGTCATCACGGGCACGGATATCGACCAGCGCGTGGCGCTCGTTACCGCCGCATCGGATGCACCCGTACCAGAGGACGAGCTGCTGCGTCTGCGCGTGCAGGTGCTGCGCAACCTGATCGACGAAACGCTCAAGATCCAGGCAGCCGAAGCGGCAGAACTCAAGGTCACCCCTGACGAGGTCGAGAAGACCTATCTGCAGCTGGCCGCACAGAACTTCGGCAACGAGCCGAAGAAGATGGACGATTACCTCAAGTCGATCGGTTCCTCGCCCACCTCGCTCAAGCGTCAGATCGAAGGCGAACAGGCGTGGGAAAATCTCCTGCGCCGCAACATCATGCCCTTCGTCAACGTCTCGGCCGAAGAGGTCAACGACGTGCTCAAGCGCATGAACGAGGCCAAGGGCACCGACGAATACCGCCTCGGCGAAATCTACCTTTCGGCCACCACCGAAAACCGCGATGCGGTGCTCAAGAACGTCCAGGCGATCATCGAGCAGCTGCAACAGGGCGGCAGCTTCGTCGCCTATGCGCGCCAGTTCTCCGAGGCGACCACGGCGGTCGTCGGCGGCGATCTGGGCTGGGTGCGGTTGAGCCAGCTGCCCCCGCAGATTGCCGCAGTGGCGCGCGAAATGCAGGCGGGCCAGCTCAACGGCCCGATCGAAATTCCGGGCGGCTTTTCGATCATCTACCTGATCAACAAGCGTCAGGTGCTGATGGCCGATCCCAACGAGGCGGTGCTGAGCCTCAAGCAGATCTCGGTCAACTTCCCCGCTGGCATCTCGGAAGCCGCGGCGAGCGCCAAGGTCGAACAGTTCGGCAAGTTCGTCGAGGGCCTGCGCGGTTGCGGCGATGTCGATGCGGGCGCGGCGGCGATTGGCGCGCAGGTCGTCTCGAACGACCAGATCAAGGCCGCCAACCTTCCCGAACAGCTGCGAGCGATCATCCTCAACCTGCAAATCGGCCAGACCACCCCGCTGTTCGGCGGCGTGCAGGAAGGCGTGCGCGTGCTGATGCTGTGCGGACGGGACGATCCCAAGGATGCGGGCGCACCGTCCTTTGCGGCGGTGATGGACCAGATCGAACAGGAACGCGTCAACAAGCGCGCCCAGCGCTACCTGCGCGATCTGCGTAACGACGCCTATATCGAATACAATTGAGCGCAGCCGCAGCGCCTCTTGCCATCTCTCTGGGCGATCCTGCGGGGATCGGCCCGGAGGTGATCCTTGGCGCATGGACGCGGCTGCGCGCCGAACGCCGCACCCCGCCCGCCTTCGTGGTCGGCGGTCCGGCGTTGCTGCGGAGCGCGGCCGAGGCGCTGGGGATCGATTGCCCGATCGTGCCGATTGCCGAGCCATCCGAAGCGCTCTTCGCCAGCGCTGTCGGTCTGCCGGTGCTGGCCTTGCTAGACGGCCCGTGGCACCCGGCTGCTCCTTCGAGCGATGGCGCACGCCTCGCGCTGGCCTCGCTGCAATGGGGGGCGAAATGCGTGCTCGCGGGCGCAGCGAGCGGGCTGGTGACCGCACCGGTGGCCAAGGGCGCGCTGGCGGCAATCGGCTGGGACTATCCCGGGCAGACCGAGTTTCTCGCCAATGCCTGCGGCAAGCCCTATCGCGATGCGGTGATGATGCTGGCAGGGCCAAGCTTGCGCACCGTGCCGCTCACCGTCCACGTGCCGCTGGCCGAGGTTTCGGCGCTGCTTTCCTCCGATCTGATCATTCACAAGGCGCGGATTGTCGCTGCGGGTCTGGCCCGCGATTTCGGCATCGTCGCGCCGCGCCTCGCGATTGCCGCGCTGAATCCCCATGCGGGCGAAGGCGGGCAGTTCGGGGACGAGGAAGCGCGCATCATCACGCCTGCCATCACCGCCTTGCGGGCCGAGGGGATCGCCGCTTTCGGTCCGGTCCCCGGCGACGCGCTGTTCATGCCGCGCGCCCGCACCGGCTATGACGCGGCCTTGTGCATGTATCACGATCAGGCGCTGATCCCGCTGAAGGCGCTGGAAGTGGACGAAGGCGTCAACGTGACGCTTGGCCTGCCGATCATCCGCACCTCGCCCGATCACGGCACGGCCTTCGATATCGCAGGCAAGGGCCTTGCCGATCCCGGCGCGATGGCGGCGGCGATCACCATGGCAGCCGGCATGGCCAAGGCGCGGGCGGCGGCGCATGGCTGACCTTCCCCCGATCCGCGATGTCATCCAGCGCCACGGCCTGTCGGCGTCCAAGGCACTGGGGCAGAACTTCCTGCTCGACGAGCAATTGCTGGCGCGCATCGCCGCCGTTCCGGGCGATCTGGCAGGCGCCCGCGTGCTCGAAGTCGGCCCCGGACCCGGCGGACTGACGCGCGCGCTGCTGCGCGCCGGCGCGAAGGTCACCGCCATCGAGATGGACCGCCGCTGCCTTCCCGCCCTCGCCGAACTGAGCGAGGCCTTCCCCGGCCAACTTACGGTGATCGAGGGCGATGCGCTCAAGCTCGATCACAACGAACTGATGGGCGCAGAGCCGTTCCACGTGCTCTCGAACCTGCCCTACAACGTCGGCACCGCGCTGTTCGTGCGCTGGCTCGGCGGCGAGGCTTGGCCGCCCCTGTGGCAGTCCCTCACCCTGATGTTCCAGCGCGAAGTTGCCGACCGGATCGTCGCCGCCGCCGGGGAGGATGCCTATGGGCGGCTTGCCGTCCTCGCCCAATGGCGCGCCGAGGCACGCTTTGCGATGAAGGTCCACCGCAGCGCCTTCACCCCGCCCCCCAAGGTGATGAGCGCGATCGTGCATGTTACCCCCGCTGCGATGCCGGAAGGCGTCTCGGCGCGGATGCTCGAACGCCTCACCGAAGCCGCCTTCGGCCAACGCCGCAAGATGCTGCGCCAGAGCCTCAAGGGCGTGCCGGGTGCGCTGGAAGCGCTCGCCGTGCTCGGTATCGACGAAACCCGCCGCGCCGAGACTGTCAGCGTCGCGGAGTTTATCGCGCTGGCAAAGGCGCTGTCCTAACCCGCCTTCTTCTTCAGACGCCAAGCGTGCAGCAACGGCTCGGTGTAGCCGCTGGGCTGCTCCACGCCCTTGAAGATCAGCTCCTTCGCCGCGCTGAAGGCCGCGCCGTCCTCGTTACCCGTCAGCGGCACGTAAAGCGGATCGCCCGCGTTCTGCGCATCGACCTTGACGGCCATGCGAGCGAGCGAATCCATCACCTGCGCCTCGGTGATCACGCCGTGCAGCAGCCAGTTGGCGATGTGCTGCGATGAGATGCGCAAGGTCGCGCGGTCTTCCATCAGGCCCACATCATTGATGTCGGGCACCTTGGAGCAGCCGACGCCCTGATCCACCCAGCGCACGACATAGCCCAGCAGGCCCTGGCAATTGTTGTCGAGTTCCTCGCGGATGTCCTCGGCTGACCAGTTCGCCCCTTGCGCGAGCGGGATCGCCAGCAGCGCGTCGAGGCCCATCGGCTCGGGCAGGTGCTTCTGCACGTCGAACACGTCGATATGGTGATAATGCAGCGCGTGGAGCGTCGCGGCGGTGGGCGACGGCACCCATGCGGTGTTCGCGCCCGCCTTCAGATGGCCGATCTTCTCGACCATCATCTGCCCCATCAGATCGGGCGCGGCCCACATGCCCTTGCCAATCTGCGCCTTGCCCGAAAGGCCGTGGGCAAGGCCGATGGCGACGTTGCGCGCCTCGTAGGACTTGAGCCAGTCGCTGCCCTTCATCGCACCCTTGCGGAGCATCGGCCCGGCGCGCATCGAGGTGTGAATCTCGTCGCCGGTGCGGTCGAGGAAGCCGGTGTTGATGAAGACGATGCGGTCCTTCACCGCGTGGATACAGGCGGCGAGGTTCGCCGAAGTGCGGCGCTCCTCGTCCATCACCCCGACCTTGATGGTGTGGCGCGGGAGTTTGAGTAAATCCTCAACCGTGTTAAACAGGTCATTGGTAAATTGACATTCTTCCGGCCCATGCATCTTGGGCTTCACGATATAGATGCTGCCCTCGCGCGAATTGCCAAAACGCCCATGGCCTTCGAAGTCGAGCGTGCTGATCGCGCTGGTGAAAACCGCGTCCATAATGCCTTCGGGGATTTCCGAGCCATCGGGCAGGCGGATCGCAGGGTTCGTCATGAGGTGACCGACATTGCGCACGAACATCAGGCTGCGACCCTTGAGGGTCTGCGTGGTGCCGTCGGCCGCGGTGAAGGTCTTGTCGCCCGCGAGCGTTCGGGTGAGGGTCTTGCCGCCCTTTTCAAAGCTTTCCGACAGATCGCCGCGGATGATGCCGAGCCAGTTGGTATAGGCCAGCAGCTTGTCCTCGGCATCCACCGCCGCGACCGAGTCCTCGCAATCGGCGATGGTGGTGAGCGCGGCCTCGACCATGATATCCGCAATGCCCGCTGCATCGGTAGCGCCGACAGGTGTACTCGAATCGAACACAACTTCGGCGTGCAAGCCATTGTTTTTGAAAATTACACCCTTATCGATGGTGCCGACATGCTGGGTGGGGTCTGCTAGCATGATCGCCTCACGCCCCGTAAGGTCTACCCAGCTCGCGCCGCCTGCGAGCGGGAAGGCGCTGTCCAGAAACTGCCGCCCGCGTGCGATCACCGCTGCCCCGCGTTGCTCGTCATAACCGCCCGGCCGCGCCGGAGCCGCATCGAGTGCATCGGTGCCGTAGAAGGCATCGTAGAGGCTCCCCCAGCGCGCATTTGCGGCGTTCAGCAGGAAGCGCGCGTTGAGGATCGGCACCACCAGCTGCGGCCCTGCCATGGTCGCGATCTCGGGGTCGACGTTCTGGGTGCCGATGGTGAAGTCGCCCGGCTCGGGGACGAGATAGCCGATCTCTTCAAGGAACGCCTTGTAGGCCGCCGCGTCATGCGGCTGGCCCGCGCGCTCCATGTGCCACGCGTCGATCTGCGCCTGAAGGCTCTCGCGCTTTTCCAGCAGCGCGCGGTTCCTCGGCGCAAACTCGGCCAGCAGCGCCGCAAATCCCTGCCAGAAAGCTTCACAATCGCGGCTCAGCGTGGCCAGCACGTCGCGCTCAAGGAAGCTCGCCAGACGGGGATCGATGGCAAGGCCGGCGCGGGTGGTCATTTCAGTCATGCGTGTCCTCATGGGCTCCGAAAGTCGGGTCCTGGGGAGGAGGACATGGAATGCGATTCCGGCCCGCGCTATGGCGCAGGGGACGGCCGATTGCAACGGGTTGGACTGCTGCGCGCACACGGCTAGAGGGGAGCCATGGACGGGACACAGATGATCGACTCCGGCGCGATGCTGGCGCAGGTGCAGGCGTGGAGCGCGATCAACACCGGCACCGCGAATCTCGCCGGACTGGCGCAGCTGGCGGCAGCGCTGGCCGAGGCGTTTTCGGCCCTGCCCGGCGCAGTCGAACTGGTCGATCCCGCGCCCGTCACCGCGATTGCCGCCGATGGCAGCGCCTTTGCCAAGCCGCATGGCCAGCATCTGGTGGTGCGCGTGCGACCGCAGGCCAACCGCCGTATCCTGCTGACCGGGCATATGGACACGGTATTCCCCGCCGATCACGCCTTCCAGCGCCAGAACTGGCTCGACGGCGAGACGCTGAACGGCCCGGGCGTGGCCGACATGAAGGGCGGGATCGCGGTCATGCTTCACGCGCTGCTGGCCTTTGAGGCGAGCGGCGCGGCATCAGGTCTCGGCTATGATGTGCTGATCAATTCCGACGAGGAGACCGGCTCGCTCGCCAGCGCCGCGCTGATCGCGGAACTGGCTGCGGGCAAGCTGGCCGCGCTCACCTATGAGCCCGCCGCCCTACCCGATGGCACGCTGGCGCATGAACGCGGGGGCACGGGGAACTATTCGGTCACTATCACCGGCAAGTCCGCCCATGCAGGCCGCAACCCGGAAGAGGGTCGCAACGCGATTGTCGCGGCGGCCGATCTGATCCTGCGGCTGAAGGCGCTCGAGAACGCCGAGATCACCATCAACCCCGCCAAGCTCGAAGGCGGTTCGGCCAATAATGTCGTCCCTGACCACGCCGTGCTGCGCTTCAATATCCGGCCCAGAACTGTCGAGGCCGGGACTTTATTCGATCATTCCTTCAGTCACTTGCTGATTGATATTGAGGCAACCCATCAAGTCGCCACACATCGCCACGGCGGCGTCACCCGCCCGCCCAAAAAGGTCGATGCCCGCGCGCAGGCGCTGTTCGACCTCGTGCGCGAATGCGGCGCGGAGCTGGGGCAGGACATCCGCTGGAAATCGACCGGCGGGGTGTGCGACGGCAACAACATCGCCGCCTGCGGTGTCCCCGTGGTCGACACCATGGGCGTGCGCGGCGGCGCGATCCACTCGCCGGACGAATATCTGATCGTGCCCAGTCTGGCCGAGCGCGCGGCGCTGTCCGCCCGCGTCATCGAGCGTCTCGCTCAGGGAGCAATATCGTGACCTTTCGCCTGCGCGCTGCGCGTGTTTCCGATCTCGAGGCGCTCTACGAGATGGCCAAGCTGACCGGCGGGGGTTTCACCAACCTGCCGCCTGATCGCGCCGCGCTCCGTGGCAAGCTGGAGCGGGCCGAGACGGCCTTTGCGCGCGAGGGCGACACGCTCACCGACGAACAATTCGTGCTGGTGCTCGAAAACGCGCGTACCGGTGCGGTGCGCGGCACCTGCCAGCTGATGACCAAGGTCGGGCAGCGCTGGCCGTTCTATTCGTACCGGTTGAACACCCTCACCCAGTATTCGCAGGAACTCGACCGCACGGTGCGCGCCGAACTGCTCAGCCTCGTCACCGATCTCGAAGGGTCGAGCGAGGTCGGCGGACTGTTCCTCCACCCCAACGAGCGCGCCGGAGGCCTCGGCCTGCTGCTCGCCCGATCGCGCTATCTGTTCGTGGCGATGCACCGCGCGCGCTTTGCCGACCGGATCCTGGCCGAACTGCGCGGCATCATCGACGAGCGCGGCGGATCGCCCTTCTGGGACGGGGTCGCCGGCCGTTTCTTCGGAATGAGCTTCCAGGACGCGGACTATTTCAACGCGATCAACGGCAACCAGTTCATCGCCGATCTGATGCCCAAGCACCCAGTCTACATCGCGATGCTGAGCGAAGATGCGCGCTCGGTCATCGGCGTGCCCCACCCCACCGGCCGCGCCGCGATGCGGATGCTGGAGGACGAGGGCTTCCGCGCCGAGGGTTATGTCGACATCTTCGACGGCGGGCCAACGATGGTGGCGCACACCGACAATGTCACCAGCGTGAAGGGCAGCTGCACGGCGGCCGTCACGAACCTCATGGTGGGCGAAGGCGAGAAGGCGATCCTCGCCACCGGCCATCTCGGCACCTTCCGCGCCTGTTTCGGTGCGCGGGTGCTGGACGGGGATGGCGGCATTGCGATCGATAGCGCCAGCGCGGACCTGCTCGACGTGTCCGAGGGCGACATGGTGTGGAGCGTGGCGCGATGAGCATGACCGAAATCAATTTTGACGGGATCGTCGGGCCCTCGCACAATTATGCGGGGCTGAGCCTCGGGAATATCGCCAGCGCAAGCCATGCGGGCGATCCGTCCTACCCGCGCGCGGCGGCCTTGCAGGGCGTGGCCAAGATGCGCGGCAACCTCGCGCGGCTCGGCGTGCAGGGCTTTCTCCTGCCGCTGCCCCGCCCCAATCATGCGCTTGCCCAGGCGCTGGCGCTCGACGGCACCGAGCTGCCGCAGCTGCGCGCTGCGCCGTGGTCGGCCTCTTCGATGTGGACCGCCAATGCCGCGACCGTCAGCCCCGCGCCCGATACGGCGGACGGGCGCTGCCATCTGACGGCAGCGAACCTCGTCACCATGCTCCACCGTGCGCAGGAATGGCCCGACACCAAGCGCCAGCTGGAAGTGGCTTTCGGCGACACGCGCCACTTCGCGGTCCATGATGCGGTGCCACCGACCTTCGGCGATGAAGGCGCGGCCAATCATATGCGGCTGTGCGAAAGCCATGATGCCCCGGGCGTCGAGGTGTTCGTCTATGGCAAGACCGGCGGCCGCTTCCCTGCGCGCCAGCACGAACAGGCGAGCCGTCTGATCGCGCGCGCCCACGGGCTTGATCCGGCGCGCACGCTCTTCATTGAGCAGAAACCCGAGGCGATCGCGACAGGCGCCTTCCACAATGATGTGGTGGCGGTGGCGAATGGCCGCGTATTGTTCACCCACGACATGGCCTTTGCCGACCAGCAGGGTGCTTACGATGCGATCCGCGCCGCCTTTCCGGCGCTGGAGGTGGTCGAGGTGCCGTCCACCGCGGTTTCGCTTCAGGAAGCAATCCGCACCTATCTGTTCAACGCACAGCTCCTCACCCTGCCCTCGGGCGAAATGGCGCTGATCGTGCCCGAGGAATGCCGCGAGAGCCCTGCCGTATGGGGCTGGGTCGAGAGCATGCTCGCCTCGAATGGCCCGATCCGGCAGGTGATCCCGGTCGATGTGAAGCAATCCATGGCCAATGGCGGCGGGCCGGCCTGCCTGCGGCTGCGCGTGGTGTGCGATCCGGCGACAGTGGATCCGCGCTTCCTCCTCACCGAGGCCAAGGCCGACCTTATCGAACAGGTGATCGCAAGCCATTGGCCTTCGCAGATCGATCCGTCCGATCTTGGCACAGAGAGTCTGGCAGCGAGCGTAATTGCGGCACGGCTGGCCTTGCTGGAGGCGCTCGACCTCGCGACACTTGGTTAACGCATTTGCCGACTCGCCCGCAGCGGGCGTAGGGTTACGACATTGTTAAAGGGTTCGCCTTGCCGACCCCTTGTCTGCCCGGAGAATGCCCATGCTGCGCAAGATCGGTCGGCTGTTCGTGATCAAGACGCGCTTCGAGGCGTTTCTGATCATCTATGCCCTCGCGCTCGGCTCGTGTGCGCGGGGCACCGCCTACCTCCAGCAGTTCCCGGGCTTTGGCGGGCAACTGCTGTTCCTCGCCACCACTGGCGCGGTGTTTCTGGCCGGCGCGAAGATGCTCGACTGCATCCGGCTGGAGAAAGAAGTGGCCGATTTGCGCGAGGCAGCAGCGGCACGCTCGGGCGAATAGCGCCTTTGCAAGAAGTTCGCAGGTGAAGGAAGGTGGGGGATTCTGTTGCTAGGCTCCCCCGGGCCCCCGGTTTCCGATTCTGTTACCCGGTTCGGTCCGAACCGTGCTCTAGGCTTTGTAAATTCAGGCCGTTAGGCCGTCACATTACGCAGCGAGAGCAAGTGCTTCGTTGTCGTTGGCACTTATGGTTTTTGAGCCTTATGCGGGTTACTCAGCCCGGGCAAAAACTACGCTTTTCAACACACGTCGATCCTAGTTCGGCCCCGTCAGGAGTTGCGCCGAAACGCCGCTTCTGGTGGAGCCGCCGGGTACTGCCCCCGGGTCCGTTGCGTCTATTGCACGCAGCAGTTTATCGCCATAGCCGGCCGAAACCGGCGAGGATGGATATAGCGCGCCAAACCTGAATGTGAAGTGCACGAGCCCCGCAAACGGCCCGAATGTTTCACGTGAAACATCGAAAATCGGCCCCCCATCAGGGGGTCAACCGGGGATCAAGTGGCTCTCATCGCGGCATCAAATGCCGGCTGGAAAGCGGCCGCTTAGCGCCACTTGCACCCTCACCTCACTTTTTCAGCGCATCGCGGATTTCGGCGAGCAGTTCGATTTCGGTCGGCCCGGCGGGTGCGGCCGGTTCCTCCGGCTTCGCAAGCTTGGCGGTGACCTTGTTCACGTAGCGCACCATCAGGAAGATGATGAAGGCGAGGATCACGAAGTTGATCACCACCGAGGCAAAGGCCCCCAGCCCGATCACGTTGGCCCCCGCCTCGCGCGCGGCGGCAAGCGGCGTGCCCGGCGCAACTTCGCCCGAGAGGACGATGTAGCGGTCCGAGAAGTCGATATTGCCGAAGATCGCGCCGACGATCGGCATGATGATCTCGTCGGTGAGCGACTTGACGATCGCACCGAAAGCCGCGCCGATGATCACACCCACGGCCAGATCGATGACATTGCCCTTGGCGATGAAAGCCCTGAATTCCGACAGCATGATAATCCCCTTTTTCGCTAAGCGATTAACCTCGTTCTGGCACCGCCCCTCGCGCCTGCCAAGCCGCCGCGATGCGCTCGTCCACCGCTTGAAAGGGAGTCGAGGTGTGCTATATCCACAATACAGAAAGCCACGGCCGGGCCGGCGCCCGTGCCTTGAAGAGGGACCTTCGCGATGAATCTCACCACCATGCTGCGCGGTGCTGTTGCCGCCATGATCGCGCTCAGCCTTGCGGCCTGCGGGATCAACTCGGTGCCCACCAAGGAAGAGGCCGCCAAGGCGCAGTGGGGCAATGTCGAGAGCGCGTTGCAGAACCGTTCGGACAAGATCCCCAATCTCGTCACCGTGGTGCAGGCTGCTGCCATTTCGGAGAAGGACATCCTTCAGGGCGTGATCGATGCCCGCGCCCGTGCGACGTCGATCAACATCACCACCGATGACCTGTCGAACCCGGAAGAGTTCAAGAAGTTCAACGACGCGCAGAACCAGCTGACCCAGGCCATGGGCCAGCTGCGCACCGTGGTGGAAAACTATCCGGTGCTCACCAGCCAGCCGCGCTTTCAGGATCTGATGATCGCGATCGACGAGGCGAACAACCAGATCAACACCGAGCGCGTGCGCTATAACGAGCTGGCCAAGGACTATAACACCGAGATCCGCACCTTCCCCTCCAGCATCGGGGCGAATGTGATCCACGGCGCGAAGGCGCTCGAATATTTCAAGGCCGACGAAGCCGCCACGGTCAACCCCGAGATCGACATGACCGGCATCACCGGCGGCATACCTCCGGCGGCTTCCAACTGAGGTGACAACCGCCCTCGCCCCGCTGCGCCGGGCGCTGCTGCTGCTGGCGGGCCTCGTCTGGCTCGCGCTGGGCACAGCAGCCCACGCACAGGACTACCCGCCCCGCCCCGATGGCCCGGTCTATGACGGGGCGGGCATCCTTGCGCCCGAAACAGTGGCCAAGCTCGACGCGGAATTGCGCGCCTATAATGCGCAGACGGGCCGCGCGATCATTGTCGCCACGGTTCCCAATCTCGGCGGGGCTTCGATCGAGACCTATGCCACCGGGCTGTTCTCGGACTGGGGCATCGGCGGGGCCAAGCGCGACATGGGCCTGCTGCTGCTGATCGCGCGCGATGATCGCAAACTGCGGATCGAGGTCGGCTACGGCCTGCACGGCTATTTCGGCGGGATAATGGCAGGGCGCGTGATCAACGATGTGATCACCCCGCGCTTCAAGGAAGGCAATTTCGACGCAGGCGTGACCGATGGCGTGGCGGCGATCCTCGCCCACCTCGCCAAGAGCCCGGAAGATGCCATCGCGATCGAGGAAGCCGCGCAGGCCGCCGAACAACAGCGCAGCCGCAGCGACGGAGGCTTTCCCTTCGGCGTGCTGATCTGGCTCGCCTTCCTGTTCTTCTTCTTCATCCTGCCGATGCTCGCCGGTCGGCGACGGAGGCGAAAATATCGCGCCAGCGGCAAGGGCCCCTGGGGCGACCGCGGACGCGATCTCGGCGATACGGCGCGCGACATCATCCTGTGGGAAGTCGGCAGCGCCATCGCGCGGGGCCTGATCAAAGGCGGCGGGCGCGGCGGCGGCAGTGACTGGGGCGGCGGTGGTGGCGGCTTCGGCGGCGGGGGTTTCGGCGGCTTTGGCGGCGGCAGCTCCGGCGGCGGCGGCGCATCGGGGGGATGGTAGCCATGGCGTGGCTCGATGATGCCGGACGCGCGCTGGTGAGCGAGGCCGTGAGCGCGGCCGAGGCGAACACCTCGGGCGAGATTGTCACGGTGCTGGCCGAGAGTTCCGACGGCTATACCGACGTCGCCCTGCTATGGGCGGCGGGCGCAGCCTTTACCGCGATGAGTGTCTTCGCTGCGCTCCCCCAGCCCTTCCTCGATACGTGGGACGCGCTGACGGGAAGCTGGGGCCATGTGTGGAGCGCGGGCGAGCTTGCCAGCATGGTGATCGCACTCGGCCTCGTGAAGTTTCTGGGCGTGATGCTGGTGCAGCAGTGGCAGCCGCTCAAATTCGCGCTGATCCCCGCACCCACCAAGACGATCCGCGTCCACAATCAGGCGGTGCGCCAGTTCAAGGTCGGCGCGCAGGCGCGCACCACCGGGCGCACGGGCGTGCTGATCTACCTCTCGATGCGCGAACACCGCGCGGAGATCGTCGCGGACGAGAGCATCGCGGCCAAGGTCCCCGCCGAAGTCTGGGGCGAGGCGATGGGCGATATGCTCGCCCATATCCGGAAAGGTGCCGTGGCGGAGGGGCTGGCAGCAGGCATCCGCGATGTCGGCTTCGTGCTGGCCGAACACTTCCCGCGCGGCAGCGAGGACGAGAACGAGCTGCCCGATCGGCTGATCGAGGTTTGACGAATTAGCACCTTGACCCGTTCGCCCTGAGCCTGTCGAAGGGCCGTCCTTCTTCTGTGCGCCGGCAAAAGAGAAGTGCAGTCCTTCGACAGGCTCAGGACAAACGGAGAATATTGTTTTGCTCAAAGACCGCGATGCCGACCTGCCCGAGCAGGTGATGTGGGAAGGCCGCTTCATCACCGCCAAGCAGCGGGGGCGCTGGGAATATGTCGGGCGTGCACGCGGGATCCGCGCCGCTGCGATCATCGCATTGGATGACGACGCCGACGGCACCCGCCATGTCATCCTCGTCAGCCAGTACCGCGTGCCGCTGTCGCGCTTCAGCCTCGAAGTTCCCGCCGGCCTGATCGGCGATGATGCGGGCCACGAAGGCGAGGGTGCCGGCGTCGCTGCCGCGCGCGAACTGGAGGAGGAAACCGGCTACCGCGCGGGCAAGCTCGAAGTGCTGGGCGAATTCTATTCCTCGCCGGGCATGGTCTCGGAATGCTTTACCCTGTTCAAGGCCACCGCGCTCGAACGCGTCAGCGAGGGCGGCGGCACCGAAGGCGAGAATATCACCGTCCACCGGGTTGCGCTGCGTGATCTTTCGCGCTTCGTGGCCGAGTGGCGGCGCGCAGGCCACGCGGTCGACGTGCGCATCGCGATGTTGCTTACACCGGG
Source organism: Erythrobacter sp. (assembly GCF_035194505.1). Classification (NCBI taxonomy): domain Bacteria; kingdom Pseudomonadati; phylum Pseudomonadota; class Alphaproteobacteria; order Sphingomonadales; family Erythrobacteraceae; genus Erythrobacter; species Erythrobacter sp. Next base: position 1,077,582 of record NZ_CP136573.1, read on the forward strand.
ATATTTGGGAGAGGATTGAACTATGGCAGGACGGGTAGCGGGCAAGATGGCCCTGGTGACGGGCGGCGCACAAGGCCTCGGCCGCGCGCATTGCATCCGCTTGGCGCAGGAAGGCGCGCGGGTGCTGGCGACCGACATCAATGGCGCAGGAGCCGAAGAAACTGCGGCGATCATCAATGCCGAAATGGGCGCCGGCACAGCCTTTGGCATGGCGCATGACGTAACCGATCCGGCCCAGTGGGAAGCCGCCGTGGACGCCGCGCGCGAGCACCTCGGCGGGCTCAATGTGCTGGTGAACAATGCCGGGATCGGCGTGCCGGGCAATATCGAGGCCTGCACCTTCAGCGATTGGCAGCGCTGCTTCGACATCAACGTCAATTCGATCTTCCACGGCTGCCAGAAGGCCCTGCCGCTGATGCGCGAACACGCGCCGGGATCGATCATCAACATCTCCTCGATCGCGGGCCTGATCGCGAGCGACACCATGCCCGCCTATAACGCCAGCAAGGCGGCGGTGTGGATGCTGTCGAAGTCGATCGCGCTGCACTGCGCGAAGAAGCAGATGAACATCCGCTGCAATTCGGTGCATCCGACCTTCGTCGATACGCCGATCCTTGATGGCACCGCGCGGGCGGCATCGCTCGAAAAGGATGTGCTGCTGGAAAAGCTCGCGCGCCAGATCCCGCTGAAATTCGTGGGCGAGCCCAACGACATCGCCAATGCGGTGCTCTATCTCGCCAGCGACGAAAGCCGCTTCATGACGGGGGCGGAGCTGAAACTGGATGGCGGCATCAGCGCCATGTAATGGCCGGGCAGCGGGCACCGCGATAAGGGTGCCCGCCTGCCAGCAAGATTAGTCCGCGATCAGGGCGACCGCGAGGTAGATCAGGATCGGGCTGCCGAAGCCGAGCAGTGTCGCGGCAACAAAGCCGACGCGCACCAGCATGGCATCGATGCCGAAATAGTCGCCAATCCCGGCGCAGACGCCGAAGACCTTGCCGTTGGTCTTGTCGAGGCGGAAGCCAGCGCGGGGCGGCTTGCCATCGGAATTGCGGGTGACGTTGTTCATGGCACTTGGTCTCCAGTCTGGGTGATTGCGGATCAGGCGATCATGCCGGGGCTGGCGGGCAGGCTCGCATAGGCGAAGCTGGCAACCGTCAGGATAACGGCGAAGGCGGCAGAGGCGAAGCGGGCGGAGTTGTCAGAGCCGAACATGGGGTTGGTCCTTTGAAGAAGCCTTGGTGCGGAAAGCGCTGGGCTCAGGCAACCAGGCCAGGGGTGGCGGGCACGATGGCGTAAGCGAAGAAGGCAGCCGAAACGAGGATCGAGAAGGCGGCGGCGAAGAGGCGGTTGCCGGTTTCGATGGCGTACATGAGAAGGTCTCCTTGGTGTTTTTTGCTGTCCCGCGGGACCATCCCGGGGATGCAAACAACATTGCAGGAGCCGTGCCAAACTCGAAAAATGGCGGAATTCTGCGGTTTTCCTGCTTTCAACCGGGCGACAACCCGTTCACCCATCCGAAAGCTTGGGGAAATTTCCCAATGTTTGGCATTGGCGATTCCGGCCGCTAACCACTGGCCAAATCCCCGCCCCCTCGCTACCCGCGAGAACGCCATGGGCCTCAGCAAAATCAGCCTCGAAAACTTCCGCAACCACGCGGCCACGACGCTGGGCGAGACCGCGCATTTCAATCTGCTGGTGGGCGAGAACGGCGCAGGAAAAACCAACCTGCTCGAAGCCATCTCGCTGCTCGGCCCCGGACGCGGCCTCAGGCGGGCCAATCTCGCCGATCTGGCGCGAAAGGCAGCTCCGGGCGCCGATCCCCTGCCCTTCGCCATCGGTGCCAGCTTGATCGAGCAAGGCACGGTCTCGGCGCGGCTCGGCACCTATACCGAGGCAGGCGCACCCGGACGGCGGCTGGTCCGCGTCAACAGCGCGGCCGCCACCGCAGCGAGCCTTGCCGAATGGCTCGCGCTTTCGTGGCTCACTCCGGCGATGGACGGGCTCTTCACCGACAGCGCGGGCGCGCGGCGGCGCTTCATGGATCGCATGGCGCTCGCCATCGCGCCCGATCATGCGCGGCGCGTCAATGCGCTGGAGACGGCCCTGCGCGAACGCGGGCGGCTGCTCGACAATGGCGGCGATGCGCGCTGGCTGGATGCGGTGGAAGCACAGGCAGCTGAGCACGGCGCCGCCGTCAGCACCACTCGCGCCGAGCTGGTGGCACGGCTGGCCGACGAGCTCTCCGCCCTGCCCCCCGAACCCTTCGCGCGGCCCGCTCTCACCTATCGCCCTGGCGGTCCGTCCGACGAAGGCTCTTTGCGCGCCGAACTGGCCCGGGGTCGCCCGCGTGATCGCGCTGCCGGACGTGCGCTCACCGGCCCGCAGCGCGACGAACTAGAGGTGGTGATGGCGAGCACCCGCCAGCCGGCCGCCTCCTGCTCGACCGGCGAACAGAAGGCGATGCTGATCGCGATTACCCTCGCCCACGGCATCCTTGCCTCGGCGGGCCGCCCGAGCGTGCTGCTGCTCGATGAAGTTGCCGCCCACCTCGATCCGGTCCGCCGCACCGAGCTGTTCCGCCGCCTGCGTCAGGGGCGCGCGCAGGTGTGGATGACGGGGACCGAGCTTGCCCCCTTCGATGCAATCCGCGCCGAAGCGGCGATCTGGCGGGTCAGCGGCGGGAGCGTCGAGCGGGTTTAGGACCATCCCCGTTCGTGTCGAGCGCAGTCGAGACACGCGTGCAATGCCTCTCGACACGCTCGAGGCGAACGGAGGTGGTTTCACTCCGCCTTGGGCAGCGCCCCTTCCACATCCCCCATGGTCGCGGCCACGAGCCGTTCGATGCCAGCTGCGGTGGGGTGGATATTGTCGTTCTGGAACAGGTCCGGCTCGCGGTAGATGTCCTCGAGCCAGAAGGGGATCAGGCGCGCGCCATAGTCCTTCGCCAAATCGCGGTAGAGCGCATCGAACTGGGCCTGATATTCCGGCCCGTAATTGGGGGGCGAGCGCATGCCCATCACCAGCACCGGAATGCCCCGCTTTTTCAGCTCGGCGAGCATCTGGCCGATATTGGCCTTGGTCTGATCGGGCGAAATGCCGCGCAGCAGATCATTGCCGCCCAATTCGAGAATGAACAGATCGGGCTTTTCCTTCTGGGCATCGAGCGTGAAGGCGAGCCGCTGCGCGCCTGCCGCGCTGGTATCGCCCGATACGCCGGCATTGGTGATTTTCGCATTCACCCCCTTGGCGCGCAGGGCCGCTTCCAGCCGCGCCGGGTAGCTTTCCCCGTCCTTGAGGCCATAGCCTGCAAACAGGCTGTCACCGAAGGCGAGGATGCGGCGTTCGGGACCCATCACGGGAATCGCGGGCAAGGCAGCCTCGGCCGCCGCCTCTGCTGCGGGCGCGGGCGCGGCATCCTCTGCCTCGCCGCTGCACGCTGCCAACATCAGCGCAATCGTGCAAACCATCCCGATATTCGACCAACCGCGCTTGTGCATCCGCGAGCCTTCCTTAGCTGTAGCTTGTTGCAGCCCCTCACCTATGCCATCGGAACCCCGTGACAAGTCCCTCTCTCGCAATCTCCGCCCGCAATCTCACCCTGACACTCGGCAGCAGTGCCGCGCCGGTCACGATCCTGCGCGGTATCGACCTCGACATACCCCACGGCGCGGTGGTTGCGCTGCTCGGCCCCTCGGGCTCGGGCAAGAGCTCGCTGATGGCGGTGCTATCCGGCCTCGAACGCGCCAGCGGGGGAAGCCTGACAGTGGCGGGGGCGGATTTCACCGGCCTCGATGAAGACGGCCTTGCCGCCGCGCGCCGGGGGCGGATCGGGATCGTCTTGCAGGCCTTCCACCTGCTGCCGACGATGACCGCGGCCGAGAATGTCGCCACTCCGATGGAGCTGGCGGGCATGGACAATGCCGCCCCGCGCGCGATTGCCGAACTCGAAGCGGTCGGCCTTGGCCATCGCACCGGGCACTATCCCACCCAGCTTTCGGGCGGCGAGCAGCAGCGCGTCGCCATTGCGCGCGCCACCGCGCCGCGCCCGGAACTGATCTTCGCCGATGAGCCGACCGGCAATCTCGATGCCGCAACCGGCGAGGAGATCATCAACCTCCTGTTCGCCCGCCGCGCCGAGACCGGAGCAACGCTGCTGATCATCACGCATGATGCATCGCTCGCGGCGCGCTGCGAGCGGGTGCTGACCATGGCCGACGGGGTGATCGTCTCGGACACGGCGAACTGACATGAGCCTCCCGCTCTCCGCCGCCTGGGGGATTGCCCGGCGCGATCTCAACGCCCGGTTCCGCGGCCTGCGCCTGCTCTTGGTGTGCATCTTCCTCGGCACGGCGGCTCTGGCGGCGATCGGCACCCTGACCGCCGCGATCGAGAGCGAGCTGGCATCGTCGGGTCAGGAGCTGCTCGGCGGCGATCTCGAAGTCGAGGTGTGGCAGCGCGACCTCAAGCCCGACGAAATGGCCGCGCTGGAGAAGTATGGTGAGGTTTCGGGCGGGTTCCGTCTGCAAGCAATGGCGAGCACGCCCGAGGCGGCTGCGCCGATTGAATTGAAGGCGGTGGATGCCAAGTGGCCGATGTTCGGCACCCTGACGCTGGCCGATGGCCGCGAAACGGGTGCACCGAGCGGCACGGATGCGTGGATTGCCGAAACGGCACTCGAACGGCTCGGGCTCAAGCTTGGCGACAGCTTCAAGGTCGGCACCATCACCTTGCGCGCAGCAGGCGTGATCAAGGACGAGCCGGATCGCCTGTCCGAAGGCTTCCAGCTCGGCCCGACGGTGATCGTGGCCGAAGACGTGCCCGCCGCTGCCGGTCTGCTACAACCGGGCGCGCTCTACCAGTCCAAGCACCGGGTCGCCTTTACCGATGCCGCAAACGATCCGGAAAGCGTGGAAGAGACGCTCACCAAGGCCTTCCCCGATGCCGGCTTCGACATCCGCACGCGTGACCGCGCCTCGCCCGGCGCAGACCGCTTCGTGCGGCAGATGAGCGATTTCCTGACGCTGGTGGGCCTTGCCTCGCTGGTGATTGCGGGGATCGGGATTGCCGGCGGCGTGTCCTCCTATCTCGATCAGCGCCGCTCCAGCATCGCGACCCTCAAGGTTCTGGGCGCGACCTCGGGCGACATCGTGCGCATCTATGCCATGCAGATTGGTGTCGCCGCGCTGGCAGGCAGTGTCGCGGGGCTTGCAGCGGGCATTCTGGTAACGCCGCTGCTGGCGAGCGCCTTGCAAGGCCTGCTGCCGGTCGAGAGCGGGTTCATTATCTCAGCGCCAGCCCTGCTGCTGGCGGGAGCCTATGGCCTGCTGGTGGCCTTCACCTTTGCCGCAGCGCCCCTGCTGCGCGCGCGGACCTTTCCGGCGATGGCGCTGATGCGGTCGGGCATCGTGCCGCTCTCGCGCGACAAGCGGGCGCTGATCGCCACGGGCCTGGGCCTTGGCGCGATTGCCGCGCTGGCCCTGCTGACGACAGCGCAGCCGATGCTCTCGGGCGGATTCCTGCTCGGCGCGGGCGGCGCGCTGGTGCTGCTCGCCGGGCTTGGCTGGGCAATCCAGACCACCGCGCGCCGCCTGCCGCGCCCCGCCAATCCGCTGCTCAGGAGCGCAATTGCCAATATCCACCGCCCCGGCGCGCCGACCGCCTCGCTGGTGACGGCATTGGGCTTCGGGCTTGCCGCCTTCGTGCTGCTCGCCGCCGTCCAGAGCGCGATTGACGGCAATATCCAGCAGCGCGTGCCCCAAGAGGCGCCCGACTACTTCGTGCTCGACGTGCCGCGCGACAAGGAGCCGCGCTTCTTCGAACTGGTGCAGGCCGACTTCCCCAAGGCGGCCATCCGCACCGTGCCGACCATGCGCGGCGCGGTGCTCGCCTATGGGCCGAAGGACACAATGATCCGCGTCGCCGATCTGAAAGAGCTGCCCGAGGGCGCATGGGGCCTGCGCGGCGAGCGCGGGCTGACCTATGCCGACACCATCCCGCAGGGCAACCGGCTGGTGGCGGGCGAATGGTGGAGCCCGTTCCATCGCGGCGAACCGCTGGTCTCGGTCGATGCGCGGCTGGCCGAGGCGGCGGGGCTCAAGGTCGGCGACTACATCACCGTCGGCATCCTCGGGGTCGAGCGCACCGCGCGCATCGCAAACTTACGCGAAATCGACTGGGAGAGCATGGGGTTCAACTTCATCCTCGTCTTCAGCCGCAATGCGATCAGCGATGCGCCGCACAATCTCTCCGCCACGATCGACTTGCCAGAGCAGGTGGACAGCGCCGCGCGCGGGCGCTTGCTGCGGGGACTGGTGAAGGAACTCCCTTCAAGCTCGGTGATCGAGGTGGGCGGTATTCTGATCGAGGCGAGGAACCTGCTCCAGCAGGTCAGCCTTGCGACCCTTGCGGCGGCGGCGGTGACGGTGCTGGCAGGGCTTGCCGTGCTGCTCGGCGCGATTGCTGCGGCGCGGGCGGCGCGCACCTATGACACGGTCATGCTGCGGGTGCTGGGCGCGAGCCGGCGGCAGATCCTGCTGCTGCAACTGGCCGAATACGGCCTGCTGGCGGGCGTGCTGGCGCTGGTGGCGCTCGCGCTTGGCGGCGGGCTGGCGTGGGTGGTGATCACCCAGCTGTTCGAATTCGACTGGCTGCCTGACTGGAGCCAGGTGCTGGCCGTGCTCGGCCTTGGCGTCGGGCTGGTGCTGGCCTTCGCGCTGGGCGGATCGCTGCCGCTGCTGCGGGCCAAGCCGGCACGGGCGCTGCGCGAGCTATAACAGTCCGCGCAAGCGCCCGCGCTGGGCGATATCAGGCGAAGACGTCCTCGGCGTAAGGATCCTTCGGGTCCGCGCCGAAGCGGTTGGAGCCGCTGGTGCCCGGCAGCACCATCAGCACGAACAGCGCGATGCTGCAGACAAAGCCGATCAGCGGGATGAGGCTCGCCAGCGTCAGGCCGAGATACCACCAGCCCGACATGTCGCGGTCATGCAGCCGGCGCACGGTCACCGCAATCGAGGGGATCAGCGCAGCGAGCACGTAGAGCCCGTAGAGCCCCACACCGATCGCAGAAAGGCCCATCCCTCCCGCGAACAGCTCGGCCACCGCAGCCTCGGTCGCGGCAGGATCATCGACATTGGCAAGGCTTGCGCCGATCAGGGCGACGAAGAACGGCCCGGCCAGCACCGCCGCGACCAGCGCGTTGAGCAGCTGGAACATCCAGAATTCCATGCGCCGCGAACGGCCTTCGAAATCGGCATACCGTTTGAACGGCAAAATCATCCATTCCATTGCGTGATCCCCTTTGGTCTTGCTCCGGGCAAGTCCTGACAAATCAACATATTCGTCGGTCTCGCGCAATGAAAAAGGCCCCGCGCTTCATCAGCGCGGGGCCCTTTCACATTACCCTTACGGGTGCGATCAGAAGCGGAAGCGCACCAGGCCACCCCAGGTGCGGGGCGGGCTCGGGTAGCCCGACACCGTACCGGCCTGCGCCACGCCGTCAAACACCGTCAGGATGTATTGATCGTTGAGCAGGTTGCGCGCGAACAAGCCGACTTCCAGCCCGTTGTCGAGCGCCAGCGTGGTCGAGGCGTTGACCAGGTTCACTTCACGCTCGAACAACCGGGTGTTGCCGAGAGCCCGGTTGAAGGTCGGCAGGCCGTTGTTGATGTTGACGTTGCTTTCGTGGCTGTAGTCGACGCGGGTGATCAGCTTGGTGCCGCCATCGCCCAGTTCCCAGGTGTGGGTTGCCGAGGTGCGCAGGTTCCACTGCGGGATCCCGCCGACGCGCTGGCCGGTGAGGTTGCCGAGCACCGAACCCGGGAAGCTGTCGAACACCGGATCAAGGTAGGTCGCCGCGAAGGTGAACACCAGGTTGGGGACCGGCGAGATGGTGCTGTCGAACTCGAAGCCCCTGACCGACTGCTGACCGGCGTTCTGCAGGGCGAAGCCAAGGCCGGTGAAGGCAAAGCTCTGGAAGCCCTTGATCTTCTGGTCGAACACCGCGAGGTTGAAGCCAAAGCCTTCCCACTGTGCCTTCATCCCCAGTTCGATGACTTCGGCATTTTCCGGACCAGCAAAGCGGGTGCCGGTGGTGAGGTTCGGCGTCGCCAGACCCGCATTGATGATCGGCGAGGCCGGCGCCGCGAAGGTCGAACCGCGCGGACCCGGGGTGTAATCGCTGAGCAGCGGACGGCTGTCACGCGAGAGGTTGATCGAGCTCGCCTTGAAGCCGGTGGCGAAGCTCGCATAGATGTTCACCTCGTTCGAGACCTGATACGCGGCACGCAGCAGATAGGTGAACTTGTTGTCGGCGGTCCGGCCCGGCTCGACCGAGTTGGGCACGGACGGCGACGGGGTCTGGAACTGCAGCGACGAGAGGCCCAGCAGCGTGTTGACCGCAGGGTTGGTCGCGGCGGCAAGCAGCGCTTGCTGGTTGGCCGCCGGCAGCGCCTGGAACTGGGCGCGGTTGCGCACCGCCCCGCTGGTCGCCCCGGTAATGAAGGCATCGACGAGGTTGATGTTGGCCAGCGGATCAAGCGCCAGCGTCTCGATCTCGAAGTCCTTCTTGTCGTCGGTGTAGTTGAAGCCGGCGGTGAAGACGAGGCCGTCAAGCGGCTCGAAATCCACCGTGCCGAAGATCGACCACGAGGTGTTGTCGAGGCCGAAGCGCTCGCGGGTCAGACCGGTGTTCGTGCCGCCGAGGATCGAGCCAAGCGGCAAGCCAAGGCCGCCTTCAACGTTACGCAGAACCGCGTTGCCGACGGCGATGCGCTGGGCAGCGGTCGGGTTGGGCGGCAGCAGCGAAGCCGGAGCGGCCTGGAACGCGGCGAAGTTGCGGAAGTCGCGGCCCACGGTCAGCGAGCTGTCCTGGGTGATCTTCTCGTCGAAGTAATAGCCGCCGATCAGGAAGTTGAGCGGGCCGTCGAAGTCCGAGGTCAGGCGCAGTTCCTGAGTGAAGGTATCCACCCCCTGCGCGCGGCTTTCCACCGTCAGGTCGGCGCTGGTGAAGTCGACGTCCTGGGTGAAGGCGTTGCGCAGTTCGCGATAGGCGGTGATGGAGGTCAGGGTCAGGCTGCCGAAGTTCCAGTCGAGCTGGCCCGAAACCCCGTAGTTCTTGTTGGTGTTGACCGGCACGATATTGAGGAAGTTATCGTTGCTGAAGAAATCGGTCGGGAACTGCCCGCCGACCCCGCCGATGACAACCGCGGTCGTGCCGCCAACCACCACGTTGCTGGTCTGGCAGCAGACCTCGTCGATCTTGCCATAATCGGCGATCAGGCGGATTTTGACGTCGGCCGAGGGCTCGATGAGCAGGTTGCCGCGCACCGACCAGCGGTTGCGGTCATTGATCTCGGCATTGTTGAGGTTCACGATGCGGCCGAAACCGTCGCGCTTCTGGTAGGTGCCGTCGAGCGAGAAAGCGATGTTCTCGGTAATCGGGCCGGTCACTTCACCGCGCAGGAACATCTGGTTGAAGTTGCCGTAGACTGCTTCGACCTGACCGCCGAATTCGTACTGCGGCTCCTTGGTGACGACCGAGATCACACCGGCCGAGGCGTTCTTGCCGAACAGCGTCGATTGCGGCCCGTTGAGCACTTCAACGCGCTGGACCATGTTGAGGTCGGACAGGGCCGAAGCCGAGCGCGAACGGAACACGCCGTCGATGAACACGCCGACCGAAGGCTCGATCCCGAAGTTGTTGTCGCCGTTGCCGAAGCCGCGGATGATGAAGGTGGTGGCCGACGAGGTCTGCAGCTGGCTGACGCGCAGCGAGGGGACGACCGTCTGAAGGTCGAGCACGTCGCGGATCTGCGCACGCTCGATCGTCTCGCCGCTGGTCACCGAAACCGCGATCGGGGTTTCCTGCAGCGTCTGTTCGCGCTTGGACGCGGTGACGATGATGACGTTGCTGCCCTGGGCTATTTCAGGCTCTTCGTCCTGTGCCTGGGCTACGGCCGGCATCGCCAGAGCGAAGGCCGCGGCGCCTGCCATAAGGGTGAATCGGTACGAGCCGGCAGTGCCGGTGTGGGTCGAACGCATGGGTGCTCCTCTCCTCAAATCCCCAGATCGCGGCGCCGGACACCCGGCACGCAGCTTCCGCTACGCTCTCTCCCGCGAACTTGAGCGCCGGTGATAAGCCAGTGCTGGACTCGCGACAAGCGCAATGCGCGGGTTTTTCCGGGGCAAATCGGCACTGTGTTGCACAGGAGCAACACTCGGTAAGCGGTTGCAAACCGGCAGACTCGCGGGGACGCTTGCCCCATTCGTGGTTGTGCGCTAGGCGCCGCCGCGATGTTGCATTGCAACAAGCAGCACGCCCTCGGCACCTTGCCGTAGCGTCGCGGCCTGTCGCCAACCCGCCACAAACCCGGCCTACCCCTGCGCGCCCGGCCGTGCGCCATGCTTATGACCTGCCCGGATCGGCTGCGCCCGGGACCAGACTGGAACCACGAAAAAATGTCCTCCTCGCTGAGAAATATCGCGATCATCGCCCACGTTGACCACGGCAAGACCACGCTGGTTGACCAGTTGTTCCGCCAGTCAGGCACCTTCCGCGAAAACCAGCGCGTGGAAGAGCGCGCGATGGATTCGGGCGATCTCGAAAAGGAACGCGGGATCACCATTCTCGCCAAGTGCACCAGCGTCGAGTGGGAACATGACGGCGCCACCACCCGCATCAACATCGTCGACACCCCCGGGCACGCCGACTTCGGCGCCGAGGTGGAACGCATCCTCTCGATGGTCGACGGGGTGATCCTGCTGGTCGACAGCGCGGAAGGCGCGATGCCGCAGACCAAGTTCGTGACCGGCAAGGCGCTGGCGCTGGGCCTCAAGCCGATCGTCGTCGTCAACAAGATCGACCGCCCGGACGGGCGTCCGCAGGAAGTGCTGGACGAAGTGTTCGACCTGTTCGTCAGCCTCGATGCCAATGACGAACAGCTCGATTTCCCGGTGCTCTACGCCTCGGGCCGCGAAGGCTATGCGAGCGAGGACATGGATGCGCGCGAAGGCACCCTTGCCCCGCTGTTCAACAAGGTGATCGAGCACGTCCCCTCGCCCGGCCTCGATCCGGACGCCAAGTTCGCATTCCTTGCCACCCTGCTTGATCGCGACAACTTCATGGGCCGCGTGCTCACCGGCCGCGTCCAGTCGGGCACGATCAAGGTCAATGATCCGATCCACGCGATCGACATGGACGGCAAGGTGATCGAAACCGGCCGCGCCACCAAGCTGATGAGCTTCGACGGGCTCGAGCGCGTTCCGGTGGAAATCGCGCGTGCGGGCGATATCATCGCGCTCGCCGGCCTCGAAAAGGCGACCGTCGCCAACACCATCTGCGATCCCAGCGTCACCGATCCGATCGCCGCCCAGCCGATCGACCCGCCGACGCTCGCCATGCGTTTCTCGGTCAACGATTCGCCGCTCGCGGGCCGCGAGGGCAGCAAGGTGACCAGCCGCATCATTCGCGACCGCCTGCTGCGCGAGGCTGAAACCAACGTCGCGATCCGCGTCACGGAGTCCGAAGACAAGGACGCCTACGAAGTCGCCGGCCGCGGCGAACTGCAGCTTGGCGTGCTGATCGAAACGATGCGCCGCGAAGGCTTCGAACTCGGCATTTCGCGCCCCCGCGTGCTGTTCCGCGAAGAAGACGGCAAGCGCATGGAGCCCTACGAGACCGTCGTGATCGACGTGGATGACGAACACTCGGGCACGGTTGTCGAGAAGATGCAGCGCCGCAAGGCAGACCTTGCCGAAATGCGCCCCTCTGGCCAGGGCAAGACCCGCATCACCTTCTCGGCCCCCTCGCGCGGGCTGATCGGCTATCACGGCGAATTCCTGTCGGACACGCGCGGCACCGGGATCATGAACCGCCTGTTCGAGAAGTACGGCCCCTACAAGGGCCCGATCGAAGGCCGCATCAACGGCGTGCTGATCTCGAACTCGGATGGCGATGCGGTCGCCTATGCGCTCAACATGCTGGAAGAACGCGGCGAATTGTTCATCTCGCCGCAGATGAAGGTCTATGAGGGCATGGTCATCGGCGAGAACGCCAAGACCGATGATCTCGAAGTCAATCCGCTGCGCGCCAAGCAGCTCAGCAACGTGCGTTCGTCGGGCAAGGATGATGCGATCCGCCTCACCCCGCCGCGCCGCATGAGCCTCGAACAGGCGATCGCCTATATCGACGATGATGAAATGGTCGAGGTGACCCCGCAGTCGATCCGCCTGCGCAAGGCGATCCTGTGCCCGCACGAACGCAAGAAGGCGCGGCGCAAGAAGGACGATTGAGGGAGCTGACGAGGGATAACGGGCGGCACATGGTGGCCAAGCGCCTTTGCGCTTGTTACCCACCCGCCCCATGAACACCTACACCCTCGCCAGCCTCGCCGTCTATTTCGTCCTGATGATCGGGATCGGGATCTACGCCTGGGCGAAGACCCGCAACACCTCCGAAGGCTATCTGCTCGCCGGGCGCGACCTTTCGCCTTCGGTGACAGCCTTGAGCGCGGGGGCGTCCGACATGTCCGGCTGGCTGCTGCTGGGCCTGCCGGGCGCGCTGTTTGCGAGCGGGCTGGTGGAGGCGTGGATCGCCATCGGGCTGACCGTCGGCGCGGGCCTCAACTGGTGGATCGTCGCTCCGCGCCTGCGCGAACAGACCGAGCGGCTCGGCAATGCGCTGACCATCCCGCAATTCCTTGCCAACCGCTTCCCCGCACAGGGCACGATGCTGCGGGTCACCTCGGCGGTGATCATCGTCGGCTTCTTCACGGTCTACACCGCCTCCGGCATGGTCGGCGGAGGCAAGCTGTTCGCGACCGCCTTTGCCGGCGTACTGCCGACGGGCGGGCTGTCCGACTACATGTTCGGCATTCTCATCACCGCCGGGATCGTGCTGATCTACACCACGATCGGCGGGTTCCTCGCGGTGAGCCTCACCGACTTCGTACAGGGTATGATCATGATGGTGGCGCTGGTGGTGATGCCGCTGGTGATCCTTTCGGGCCATGACAGCACCGCCCCGCTCAACCTGTCCTCCGTGCCGCAGGAAGGCTTCCTCAGCCTCACGCAAGGCGCGACGCTGGTGGGCGTGATCAGCGCCGTGACCTGGGGCCTCGGCTATTTCGGCCAGCCGCATATCATCGTGCGCTTCATGGCGATCGACCGCGTCGAAAACATCCCGCGCGCCGGGATCATCGGGATGAGCTGGATGGTGATCTCGCTCACCGGTGCGGTCGCCGTGGGGCTGGCGGGGCGTGCCTATGCCGAGGCCAACGGCATCGTGATCGAGGATGCCGAGACGGTGTTCATCGTTCTCGCCAACCTGCTGTTCCATCCGGCCATCACCGGCTTCCTCTATGCCGCGCTGCTGGCTGCGATCATGAGCACGATTTCCGCGCAGCTGCTGGTGTCCTCCTCCTCGCTGACGGAGGATTTCTACCGCCTGTTCCTGCGCCGCAGCGCGAGCGAACGCGAGGCGGTGAATATCGGGCGGCTGTGCGTTGCGCTGGTCGCCGCGGCCGCGCTGGTGATCGCTGCCGATCCGGAAAGCGAGGTGCTCGGTCTGGTCGCCAACGCATGGGCAGGCTTCGGCGCGGCCTTCGGCCCGCTGATCCTGCTGGCGCTGCTGTGGCGCGGGATGACCGGCGCAGGCGCAGTGGCCGGTCTGGTGACCGGCGCGGGCGTGGTAGCGGGCTGGATCGCGATGGGCTGGAACAAGGCCTTTCTGGGCGGCCCGGGGCTCTACGAGATCGTCCCCGGCTTCGTCGCCGCCTTTGCCGCCATCGTGGTGGTGAGCAAACTGACCCGCCCGCGCGAGGGCTGAACCCTTCCCCTGCCTCGCGCAAAGGCGCATAATCCACGCCCGAGGGAGGGCTTGGGCATGGCTTCAGACAGGCAACCGCGCGTCACCGGACCCAGAGTTACAGGATTGGGCGGGGTGTTCTATGTGGTGAAGGACCCGGCGGCGACGCGCGCGTGGTATCGCGATGTGCTGGGGGTGGACGGCGAATATGGCCCGCAGCTCGATTGGGCCGCAGAGCCGCGCCAGCATCCCTATTCGCTGATCAGCCACTTTGCAGATGATAGCTATATCCGGCCCGGCAGCGGCGGCTTCATGATCAACCTGCGCGTCGATGATCTGGACGGCTTCGTCGCCGGATTGAAAGCGCGCGGGATCGCCATTCTGGGCGAGGCGGACGAGGGCTATGGAAAGTTTGCCTGGCTGCTCGATCCCGACGGAGTGAAGATCGAGCTGTGGGAGCAGATCGAGGACGCCCAGCCCTAGGGCAATCCCTCAGGCCGCGAGCAAGTCGCGCTTGGGCACAGATGTTTCCGTCTCGTTAACCATTTCTGCGCGATAATCCTTAGCCATGAGAGCAAGGGACCATCTTCGCGGATTGACCATTCTCGCCGGCGCGCTGGTGCTGGGGGCTTGCGGCTCGCTGGTGCCGGGGGGCAGCAGCGGCGCAGGCCCGGGGACGGCCAGCGCTTCGAACGGCGGCACCGCAGCGCGGCCTGCAACCCGCGTCACCTCGGCCCCGCAAAGCTATGCCGTGAACGCACAGGACCGCAGCTGCCTTGCAGATCTGGGCGCGAGCGGCGCGCGATTCGAGCCTTTGCCCGATACCTATGCCGCCCCGGGGTGCAACAAGCTCGGCACGGTGCAGCTTTCCGCGCTGGCAGGGGATCGTTCGCAATTCGGGGTCAGCAACCTTGGCCCGGTGCAATGCAGCGTCGCCAAGGCGTTCGGCGACTGGGCCCGCTTCGGCGTTGATCGTGCCGCGCGCCAGATCCTCGGCAGCCCGATCGCCAAGATCGAGACCATGGGCTCCTATTCCTGCCGCAATGTCGCAGGCAGTGAGCGGCGTTCTGCCCATGCGCGGGCCGAGGCCATCGACGTCTCGGCTTTCGTGCTCGCCGATGGCCGCCGCATCATCCTGAAGCGCGATTGGCAGGGCGGCGATGCAGACACGCGCGAATTCCTGCGGGTGGTGCACAAGAGCGCATGCAAGCGCTTCGGCACGGTGCTCGGCCCGGAATACAACGCCGCGCACGAGGATCACTTCCATCTCGAAGGCAGCGGCGGCACCACCTTCTGCCGCTGAGGTCGTGCATCGGCTAGGCGGCGACGCCTTCCATCTGCCCTTCCGTGAGTCCAGTGGCCTGCCGGCATGGCAAAGGGGGCGAGCCAATGCCGGCAGGCGCTGGTTGGCCAGGCGCGAAGAACGGCAGGGCGTGGGACAGCTGCCGTTCCTGCTTTCGCGCTAGGCCCGTAATTTCGGTTCCAGCTTCGCTTCCAGTCGCAGCCGCACGGCTTCCGCCGCGTGGCGTGCGCCCAGCTTGTTCATCATGTTGGCGCGGTGGATTTCGACCGTGCGCGGACTGATATCGAGTTCGCGCGCGATCGCCTTGTTGCTGCTGCCCTCGGCCAGCCAGTCGAGCACCTCGCGCTCGCGCGCCGAGAGGGTGGAAATCCTGTCCCGCGCTTCGATCATGCGGCGGCGGGCGGCACCGAATTGTTCGGCTTCCTTGCCGATGCGGGTGAGACAGCGGGTGAAACGCTCCGGATCGAGCGGCAGAGCGAGATAATCGAGCGCACCGGACTTGATCGCTTCGACAATGCGGCCCGGGCGTGGCTGCACATCGACCGCGATCAGCGGCAGCCAGATGCCCAGCCGGCTGAGCCGATCGAGGATCATGCCGACGCCGCCTTCCTCGGCCGTGTCGCGCGCGATGATGATGCCTTCGCGCGGCGGGTGGACCGACAGCTCCGACAGATCGCCATAGACCTCGCAATGATGGCCCAGGGCAAAACCCACACGCGCCAGTTCGGCCCGCTGGCGGCTGCAGGAATCGATGAAGTGGAGGGATGCTTTGCGTGTCATGCGATGATGACTGCGCCAGCTACTTAGGCATTTCACGCAGGGTCGCCGCCGATCCGGAGGATTTACCGTAACCGGTGTCGATCAAGCCAATGATTAGATTGACAAAAAACGCTCCAAATCGAACCTTGATTTGGTTAGCGCGTTAGTCTTTGGAGCCGAAACTGTAAGCCGGCAGCGAGTGGAAGGCCGATCGCAGCGCGTCCCCCCAACCTGACGAGATCGTGGTGAAATAGGGATCGTCCGCTGTCACCCGATGTTCGTGGCTGGGCGCGAAGGCATCCTTGCCGATCACCAGCAGATCGAGCGGCAGGCCGACCGATAGATTGGCCTTGAGCGTTGAATCGAAGCTCACCATCATCAGCTTCACCGCATCCTCGAAGCTCATGGCCCGGTCATAGCCGCGGATCAGGATCGGGCGGCCATACTTGGTCTCGCCGATCTGGAAGAAGGGCGTGTCCCAGCTGGCTTCGATGAAATTGCCTTCGGGATAGATCATGAACAGGCGCGGCTGCATCCCCGCGATCTGCCCGGCGAGGATCATGGTGGCGGTGAAGCGGCCCTTGCCGTTGTCGCCGTTCTCGGTCTGCGCGGTTTCGATGGTGGTGCGCAGCAGCCGGCCGATCTCGGTGGCCACCTGGAACATGGTCGGGCCCTTGAGCAGGGTGTTCTCGCGCTCGGAGGGGGCCTTGGTGCGCTCTTCGAGCTGGCTGATGACCGCCTGCGTGGTGGCAAGATTGCCCGCGGTCATCACCGCGATCATGCGCTCGCCCGGCACGCTCCAGTGGAACAGCTTGCGGAAGGTGGAGATGTTGTCGACGCCCGAATTGGTGCGGGTGTCGCTCATCAGCACCAGCCCCTTGTCGAGCACCATGCCAACGCAATAGGTCATGCCAGTTCCTCTTCCCCGCCCGATGCCGCAAAGGCGCCTGCCCTAGCCCAAAGCCGGACCAAGGCAAAGCGTGCGCGCGCGCTATTGTCCGGTCTGGCTCTGCTGCTGCTCGCTCAGCGCGTGGGGCGCGACCGCGACATCGACCCGCAGCACTTCCTCCATCCCGCCAAAGCTGATGCCGGTGACAGGTGCAGCGTCGCGATAATCGCACCCTGTGGCGACACGGACATAGCGCGGATCAGGACTGATGCCGTTGGAAACATCGAAGCCGACCCAGCCCAGCCCTTCGACATGGGCTTCGGCCCAGGCGTGGGTGGCTTCCTGCTCGATCCGGTCATCCATCATCAGGTAGCCGCTGACATAGCGCGCGGGGATGCCGCTCGCCCGCGCGGCGCCGATGAAGATATGCGCGTGGTCCTGACACACGCCGTAGCCGTGCTGAACCGCTTCCTCGGCCGTGGTGGCAGCATGGGTGCGACCCGTTTCATAGGCGATACGTTCGCGGATCAGGCCGGACAGCGCGTGAAGAAAATCGAGCCGCGCCTCACCCGCCGCCCCGCCCGGAACCTCGCGCAGCAGGGCGCGCAAGCGAGCGCCGGGACGCGTCAACGGGGTCTGGCGCAGGAAGCTCCACAAGGGCAGGTGGCCCGAATGGCGGCCGATCACCCCGGCATTGTCCTCGGTCTCGACCACGCCCTCGCAGGTCACCGTCACCTCGCGCGCGCCGGGGTTCACCCCCACCAGCGTGACATGGTTGAAGTGCTGATCGTCATATTCCAGTTCGAGATGGGCATTCTCGAAGCGCATCTGCCATTCGATGATGCGCTGGCCCTGCGTTTCCTTGGGCGTCAGCCGCAGCCGCTGGAGCGCGTGCATCACCGGCCCGGCGAAGGCGTAATGGGTGGTGTGCCGGATCGAAAGTCGCATCGTGCTCATCGCGGCGGCCTCATGCGTGGAACCGGTAATCATCGGCGATCGCCTGGGCGAGCGCGCCGTTGCGGGCGAGGAAATCGACGAGGAATTCGTGCAGCCCCGCATCGAAGATCTGGTCCACCGTCAGCTGCGCCATGCCGCTGTCGGCCTCGTGCATGAGGGCGTTGCAGCGCCCCTCTGCCCCGTGCATCCGGGCGAGCGCGGCGATGTTTTCACGCAGGGCCTTGCGGCAGAAGGCAAGGCTTCTGGGGAAGCGATCATCCAGCACCAGAAACTCGACGATCCCGCGCGCCTCGATCTGCCCGGCGTTGAGCCAGGAATAGACCCGCGCCCCCGCGACCGAGCGCAGCACCTGTTCCCACTGCCCGGTATCGAGGCTCGACCCGACATAGGAGAGCGAGGGCAGCAGCAGGAAATACTTCATGTCGAGGATGCGCGCGGTGCTGTCGGCGCGTTCGATGAAGGTGCCGGCGCGGCTGAAGTGATAGCCCTCGTCGCGCAGCATCGATCCGTCGAAGGCGCCGTGCACCTGCGTTCCCGCCTGCCGGATCGCGGCCAGCACCTCGCCCACCATGGTCGGGCCGACCGGGCGGGCGAGCAGCTTGTCGAGCTTCATCCAGTTGGCGTTGACCGCTTCCCACACATCCGAGGAGATGTTGATGCGGGCTTCGCGCGCATTGGAGCGCACCGCCCCCATCATCGCGCGGACATTGCCCGGGTTCGAAGGCCCGCGCAGCACGAAGTTCCACACCGACACGCCGTCATAGCTGTCATGCGCTGCCTCGTAGGCGTGGCTGAGGCCGAGCGTCCCGATGACCGAGCGCCATTCGGCCTCGGCGGTCACCACATCGCGGGTCAGCGCCATGCGCAGCGCCGCTTCGAGCAGGCGCGCCGTGTTCTCCGCCCGCTCGAGATAGCGGAACATCCAGAACAGGCCATTTGCGGTTCTACCCAGCATGCTCAGTCCTTCAGCACCCAGGTATCCTTGGTGCCGCCTCCCTGACTGGAGTTGACCACCAGCGATCCCTTCTTGAGCGCAACGCGAGTGAGCCCGCCGGGCGTGATGTCGATGCCTTCGGGGCTGACCAGCACGAAGGGCCGCAGATCGACATGGCGCGGGGCAAGACCCTTGGCGGTGTAGATCGGGCAGGTCGAGAGCGAGAGCGTGGGCTGGGCGATGTAATTGTCAGGCTTGGCGACCAGCTTCTCGCGGAAGGCGGCGATCTCGCGCTTCGACGACGTCGGCCCGATCAGCATCCCGTAGCCGCCCGATCCGTGGACTTCCTTCACCACCAGTTCGGCCAGATTGTCGAGCACATAGGCAAGGCTGTCCTTGTCGGCGCAGCGCCATGTCTGGACATTGGGAAGGAGCGGTTTCTCGCCGGTGTAGAACTCGACGATCTCGGGCATGAAGGAATAGATCGCCTTGTCGTCCGCCACCCCGGTGCCGGGCGCATTGGCGATGGTGATTCCGCCCGCGCGGTAGACGTCCATGATCCCCGGCACGCCCAGCACAGAGCTGGGATTGAAGGTGAGCGGATCGAGGAATTCGTCATCGACGCGGCGATAGAGCACGTCGATCGGCTTGTAGCCGCGGGTGGTGCGCATCTGCACGCGGCCACCCACCACGCGCAGATCGCTCCCCTCGACCAGCTCTGCCCCCATCTGGTCGGCGAGGAAGGCGTGTTCGAAATAGGCCGAGTTGTAGATCCCCGGCGTCAGCACCGCGACCGTCGGCTTGCCGCCGGTAAAGGCGGGCGGGACGCAGGCGGCAAGGCTGCGCGCGAGGCGGCGCGGATAGTTGGAAACGCTCTCCACCCCGATCCGGCTGAACAGATCGGGGAACATCGCCATCATCGTCTCGCGGTTCTCCAGCATGTAGGAGACCCCCGAGGGCGTGCGCGCATTATCTTCCAGCACGAAGAATTCGTCCGGCCCGGTGCGCACCAGATCGATGCCGACGATATGGGTGTAGATGCCGCCCGGAGGGGTAAAGCCCACCATGTTGGCGAGCCACGCCTCGTTGCCGCGCAGCAGGCGCTCAGGCAGGCGGCCCGCGCGCACGATCTCCTGCCGGTGGTAGAGGTCATAGAGGAAGGAATTGAGCGCGCGCACGCGCTGCTCGATGCCCTTGGAGAGCTTGCGCCATTCCGACGCGGTGATGATGCGCGGGACCATGTCGAAGGGGATGAGGCGTTCTTCGGCCTCGTTCTCGCCATAGACATTGAAGGTGATGCCGGTGCGGCGGAAGGTATCATCCGCCTCGCGATCCTTGCGCTTCAGGAATTCGGCGGGCTGTTCATTGAACCAGCGACCATACTCGGCGTAGGCCGGCCGGGTCTGGCCGCCAGCATCGAACATCTCGTCAAAATTGCTGCCGCCCGCGCTCATCGACCCCCGCTTGTGCCCTTAGGTGCAGTGCACAAACTAACGCCGCTTTTGCAAAAGGAAAGCGGTCTTGGCGCGGGAGCAATCAGGGTTGCGTGGTTTCAAGCTCTTCGAGCACGGTGCTGATCACGCCGGGATCATAGGTGAAGCCGATATGGGTGCAGCGCAGCGCGATGGCGCGGTCGCGTTCGCCCGGGCGGCCGGCAGCGCAGCGCGGGGCGATGGCGCCGTCATTGGGGCTCCACAGCGCCACGGTCTCGGCGGGGGGCTTGGCGGCGAGATCGGCCACCACCGGCGGGGCGTCGACCGAATGGCCGGTGATGAACTGATAGGCGCGCCAGACATTGTTCGCCCGCGGAGAGCCACTGAAAGGCGAGCCCATGGTGATGACCTTGGCGACCGCGTCCGGATTGCGCTTGGCAAGTTCGCGCGCGAACAGCCCACCAAGGCTCCAGCCGAGCAGCACCACCGGACCGCCATGGCGCGCATGGAGGCTCGCGAGCCGCGCTTCGAGCATCTCGAAACGCTCCTCGTCCGGACCCCAGTTGAAGCCCAGCCCCCAGCGCTTGGTGCGATGCCCCGCCGCCTCTAGCGCCTGTGCCAGATAGCGCATGCGCACCGGATGGGTGGCAAAGCCGGGGAGGATCATCACCATCTGCGGATTGGCAGTCTGGGGAATATCGAGCTTGCGGCGCGGACGGCGCCAGGGTTCGAGCAGCACCTGCGCTTCGCCCAGCATCCGCGCCAGCGCTGGCTTTCCGGCCTGGTATTCCTCCGGGCAATCCTCGCGCGCCAAGGCCACGCGGCGGGCAAAGGCGCTCGACTGATAGGCCTGACGCGCCTGCGTACCGGCTGCGATCAGCGGGGCAGGCAGTCGGGGCTTTTCAGGGATGAGGCGGGGCTGGATCATGGCTCACCTCAAGCCACAGTCCGCCTGAACATTCAATGAAGTGTCACGCGCGTAACAAATCCGACATAATCGCGCCTGCCCATCACTTCGCGGGACAATCCCCCACCCGTTCGTGCTTGGCGGCAAAGCTCATCGAGCCGCCCTTGGCATCCGGCGTGTCGAGCGCCATGGTCGCGGTGAAATCGGACGAGGTCGGCGTGACATTGCCGCTCATCGTCATGCGCGCATCGCCCTGCCCGGACTTGCATACCATCACAGCGTCCATCTTGCCGCCATCAAGGGTGAAGCTCTCGTAGGCACACTCGCCGTTCTGGCCGCGCTTCATCATGTCCTCGAAGCCCTTGTCGACCTCTTCCTGGGTCAGACAATATTCGGTGGTGGTGGTCAGCCCCGCGCCATGCCCCTTCATCTCGGGCGGCAGGCCGGGGATGTCGATCCCGGTCATGGTGATGGTGGCCTTGTACTGGCCCGGCTCGGGCTTCAGCCCGGCAGCCTCGGCCTTGGTGGCAGCCTCCTTCATGCTGACCTCGCCGTCACCATCGGCATCGGTCTTCCCGCCCGAGCACCCGGCAAGCAGGCCGGTAGCTGCAATTGCGATGATGATCCGTTTCATGACTGTCTCTCCTGCTCCTCGCCCCAGCTTAAACGATTGCGCCGCAATTCGGGCACGAAAATGCCGCACCGGTCTACTCCGCGACCCAGCTGTAGAGATAATCGGGCACGGCATCGCTGCTGACAGAATCAACGCGCTTCATGGCCTTGACGATCAGCGCGCGGCCTGTCTTGCGGTTGTTCGGCGTGGTGGTGTCGAGCAACCGCACCACATCCCCGATACTATTTCTGAGCGGTTCATAGGCGTTGCCGACCGTGCTGTTGCGCCAAGCCTGCAGCAGATCGGCATAGACCATCGCCTCGACCGCGTTCGTCAGGGCCGGCACCTCAAGCCCATAGATCCGCACCAGATGCAGCCGGATTTCCGGATTTGGGGACTGCCACAGGTTGAGGTTATCGGGCGTGCCGCCGATTGCCAGCTGCATGAACCGCACGCCATCGGGCAGCATCGGCCCGATCTCGCGCCGCTTGCCGTCGAGCAGCACCGGAACCGGCGCCGATGCGCGCGACAGCTGCTCCAGCAAGGCCCTGCCCTCCGGCGGCATCACCGGCGCGCCATATTCGCCGCGGTTTGCCAGCAGCGCCTTCAAGAGGACGGCGGCCTCGTCCGCATCGATGCCCGGCGTGGCGGTGCTTTGCGCCAGTGCGCTGGCGACCGGGCCGGTGAAGGCCAGCGGCGCTGTCTGTGCCCATGCAGAAACCGGGGCCAGCGCCAGCAGACCGGCGGCAAGGCAAGCAAACCTGCGATACATCGGCAATCCTCCCATAGGCGATCCCGCCCGCTACCATATCGGCACGGCGAAACGCCGCAAGCCGCCTTGCACGTCCCCGCTTTGTTCCCCATAGAGACGCCATGGCCGAACTCGTGATCCGCCGCGGACTGGACGAGCCCGAAACGGGCGCCGATTTCACCCCGCACCGCCCCCAGCGTCCCGAAAAGTCGATGGGCGGAATCCCGTTCAAGCTGGTCTCGGACTACGAGCCGGCAGGCGACCAGCCGACCGCGATTGCCGAACTGACGCAGAGCGCGCTGGCGGGCGAGAAGACGCAGGTGCTGCTCGGCGTCACCGGCTCGGGCAAGACCTTCACCATGGCCAAGGTGATCGAGACCTTGCAGCGCCCGGCCCTGATCCTTGCCCCCAACAAGATCCTCGCCGCCCAGCTTTATGGGGAGTTCAAGAGCTTCTTCCCCGAAAACGCGGTCGAGTATTTCGTCTCCTATTACGACTACTACCAGCCCGAAGCCTACGTGCCGCGCTCGGACACCTATATCGAGAAGGAAAGCTCGGTGAACGAGGCGATCGACCGGATGCGTCACTCCGCCACCCGCGCGCTGCTGGAGCGTGACGACGTGATTATCGTGGCCTCGGTCTCGTGCCTCTATGGGATCGGCTCGGTCGAAACGTACTCAGCGATGATCTTCGACATCAAGCTGGGGACAAGCGTCGATCAGCGCGAACTCATCCGCAAGCTGGTGGCGCTTCAGTACAAGCGGAATGACGCGGCCTTCACCCGCGGGTGTTTCCGGGTGCGCGGGGACAGCCTCGAAATCTTCCCCTCGCACTACGAGGACATGGCCTGGCGGGTGAGCTTCTTCGGGGACGAGATCGAGGAGATTGCCGAATTCGATCCCCTCACCGGCACCAAGGGCGCCAAGCTGGAAAAGGTGCGGGTCTATGCCAATTCGCACTATGTGACGCCCGGGCCGACGATGAAACAGGCCGCTGCCGCGATCAAATTCGAGCTGGAGGAACGGCTCAAGGAACTGGAGGCGGAAGGCAAGCTGCTCGAACGCCAGCGATTGGAACAGCGCACCAATTTCGATCTGGAAATGATCGCGGCCACCGGCTCCTGCGCGGGGATCGAGAACTACAGCCGCTTCCTCACCGGCCGCCTGCCGGGCGAGCCGCCGCCGACTTTGTTCGAATACCTGCCCGAAAACGCGCTGCTCTTCGTCGATGAAAGCCACCAGACCGTGCCGCAGATCGGCGCGATGGCGCGCGGGGACCACCGCCGCAAGCTGACGCTCGCCGAATACGGCTTCCGCCTGCCGAGCTGCATCGACAACCGACCTTTACGCTTCAACGAATGGGACGCGATGCGTCCGCAGACCTTCGCCGTCTCGGCAACCCCCGGCGGCTGGGAAATGGAGCAGACCGGCGGCGTCTTTGCCGAACAGGTGATCCGCCCCACCGGCCTGATCGACCCGCCGGTGGAAATCAGACCCGTCGAGGATCAGGTGCAGGACTGCATCACCGAGTGCAAGGCGACCGCCGCCAAGGGCTACCGCACCCTCGTCACCACGCTCACCAAGCGCATGGCCGAAGACCTCACCGAATTCATGCACGAGGCGGGCGTGCGGGTGCGCTACATGCACTCGGATGTCGAAACGCTGGAGCGCATCGAGCTGATCCGCGACCTGCGTCTGGGCGTCTATGACGTGCTGGTGGGGATCAACCTGCTGCGCGAGGGGCTCGACATTCCCGAATGCGGGCTGGTGACGATCCTCGATGCCGACAAGGAAGGGTTCCTGCGCTCGGAAACCTCGCTGATCCAGACCATCGGCCGCGCCGCGCGCAACGTGGATGGCCGCGTGATCCTCTATGCCGATCGCATCACGGGAAGCATGGAACGCGCGCTCGCGGAGACCGATCGCCGCCGGGCCAAGCAGCAGGAATATAACGAGGCGCACGGCATCACGCCGCAGACCATCAAGCGCAACATCCACGATATCGTCGCGCATACGGCGGCGCAGGATTCGGTGCTGGTCGATACCGGCGACGAGGAGCGCAACAACCTCGTCGGACACAATCTGCGTTCCTACATCGAAGACCTCGAAAAGCGCATGCGCGACGCGGCGGCGAACCTCGAATTCGAGGAGGCGGGACGGCTGCGCGACGAGATCCGGCGGCTGGAAGCGGACGAGCTCGGCCTGCCGGAAGGCGAGCGCAAGGCTCCGATGGTGGGCCGCAGCAACGAAGGCAAGCCGGGGACGCGCAAGACCCGCTTCGGCAAGACGCGCTACAAGAAGATGGGCGGGAGGCCTTGAGGCCTTAATCCTAGCACTTATTCCACTTAAGGTTGATTATTCTCTTTTTCATTGCTTCTTGCGAGGGTTTCTGTATTTCTAACCCTAGAAACGGAGTCAGCCGAGCCATGAAAGACCCTATACCAAACAACAAACCCCTCCGAGCCAAAGCGTTCGGCGAACGATTTCGTGCGGCTTGCGATGACAGCCCGCACTGCCCTGCCAAGCATCAAGGCCGATACTCGTGGATCATAGAAAGATTCAAAGAAAAACGTGGTGAAACAATTTCGCCTGAAACTTGCCGAAAGTGGCATGAGGGCGAGGCTCAAGCTCGTCGAGACAAGGTTGTTACGCTTGCTAAAATCTTGGACGCTGATCCGATTTGGCTTGAAACTGGCCATAAATCAACCGAAAGTGCGGAAAACGCGCGATATGCAACGCAGGAATCACCTAACTCGGTGTCCATCACCATTCGTCCAAACAAAATTGTTGTAATTCAAAATCTTCCGGATGATCTTAGCGCCACCGAAGCCCGCAGGATTGCAAGAATGGTGCAAGCATATGTGGTGGAGCCATGACCCCCTTTGAAATTACATCGCTTACGATCCTTATCCTTGGTGTCGCAGGGAGTTCGGGATTGGCCGGCATCCAGATCGGCATGTGGATTGCCAAAAAGGGCTAACCTCCATTCCTTCGTCATGCTGAACTTGTTTCAGCATCCATTCTGCGGCTCCGAACGGCAATTCGAACGGCGAAATGGACCCTGAAACAAGTTCAGGGTGACGAATAGGGGTGTGGGGCTTGATTGCCGCAAAGTGGCCTGCCAACCCCTCGCCCCATGAACACGCGACTCATTGCCGCGCTGGCCGCTGTCAGCACGCTCGCCCTCACCGCCCCTTCCACCGCGCAGGACGCGCCGAAACCCGAGGCCGCCAAGCCCGCCGCTGCCGCGCCCACCGCGCAGGTCAAAACCCGCGATCTGGCAGGCACTTTCGGCGGGCAGCGCATCGCCTATCGCGCCACGATTGCCGACACGATCCTCACCAGCGATGACGGCAAGCCCGAGGCGGTGATCGTCACCACTTCCTATGTGAAGACCCCGGCAGACCCTTCGCGGCCCGTGTTCTTCATCTACAACGGCGGGCCGGGCTCGGGCTCGGTGTGGCTCCAGATGGGTGCCTTCGGGCCGAAGCGCGTGGCGATCCCCTCGGATGCGAAGGATGACGGCGCGCCGCCCTACCCGCTGCTCGACAATCCCGACAGCCTGCTCGATGTCGCCGATCTCGTCTTCATCGATCCGCCGGGGACAGGCTTCAGCCACCTGACGCAGGGCACCGATCCCAAGAAGTATTACGGCCTCAGGCAGGATGGCCGTGCGGTGGCGCAGGTCATTCGCCGCTGGATCAACGATAATGGCCGCTGGAACAGCCCCAAATATCTCGGCGGGGAAAGCTACGGCACCAGCCGCACCGCGATGGTGGTCGACGAGCTGGAGGGCTCCACCTACAACGACGTCGGGCTCAACGGGCTGATCCTGATCTCCACCATCCTCGACTTTGCGGGCCGCGAGCCGACGCCGGGCAATGAACTCGCCTATATCGTCACCCTGCCCAACATGGCGGCGGCGGCATATTATCATGGGAAGGTGCAGGCGCCTTCGGTGGAAGCCATCGTCGAGGAAGCCCGCAAGTTCGCCATCGGCCCCTTCGCCACCGCACTTCTGAAGGGCGCGGAGCTTCCGGCAGACGAGCGCGCGAGTGTTCGCCGCGAATTGTCGCGCCTCACCGGCCTGTCGGAAACCTATCTCGAACAGGCCGATCTGCGCGTCACCGATCAGCGCTTCTACAAGGAGCTGCTTCGTGACCGGGGTCAGACCATCGGGCGTCTGGATGCGCGCTACACCGGCACCGATTACGACAATGCGGGCGAGACGCCGGATGATGATCCCAGCTTCTACGGGATCGATGCGGGCTATACCGCCGCGATCAATGCCTGGGCGCGCGAGAGCCTCGGCTACACCACGGACCGCGAATACCAGTCGATCGGACGCGAGCCGGGGCGCTACTGGGACTGGTCGCTGGGCGGCGGGGGCCGCGGAGCCTATCTCAACATCGCCCCGCTGATCGGGCAGGCGATGCGCCAGAACCGCCAGCTGCGGCTGTTCAACGCGCAAGGCTATTACGATTTCGCCACGCCCTTCTTCGGCGCGGAATATTCGCTGAAGCGCAGCGGCATCCCGCAGGACCGCATCACCTTCAAATATTATGACGCGGGCCACATGATGTATGTGCGCGACGAGGACCGGACCAAGCTCTCCGCCGATATCCGCGCCTTCATCAAGGCGCGCTGATGCGGGTGGGACGCCTTGCCTGTTCGGGTGTGATGGCGGCAGCGGCGCTGGCTCTGCCCGCCTGCAAGCCGCCGCCCACCGATGCGGCCATGGCACGGGCTGCCAATGTGCCCGCCAGCCTCGGGCCGTCAGAGCCGATGGCTTCGCCGCCGGTGGAAGGCGCGATCTGGGCGCAGAGCAAGACCGCCGGACGGCTGGTCTACGGCATTCCCGGCCAGCCGGTGCTGGTCTCGCTGCAATGCCTTGCCCCCGGCACACCGGCCGCGCAGCTCAGGATCACCCGCCATGCCCCGGCGGACCGCGACGCACAGGCGCTGCTGGCGGTGATCGGCAACCGCTATATCGGGCGTTTTCCGGTGGATGCCACCAAGGTCGGCGGGCAGCAGCTGTGGCAGGGCGAGGCCCCTGCGATCGCGCAAGGGTGGAACGCGCTCGTCGGCCCGCTCGAAGTGACCGTGACCGTGCCGGGCGCCGGCCTCGTGCGCCTTAATCCGAGCTCGCTACCGGGTCAGCTGGTTGAGGCGTGCCGGAAGGTTGAAGCGCCTGCTGCTCCAACAGCTCCGGCGTAAGCACCTGCGGCAATTGCTGCGGCGCGGCCGCACCCGGCGCATACCACAGATAAAGCGGCACGCCCGCTGCGCCCTGCTCGGTCAGGAACTCGGTGATCGCCGCGTCGCGCACGGTCCAGTCGCCGACAATGGTGACGACGCCCGCCGCATCGAAGGCATCGCGCACGCTCTCGCGCTCGATCGCGGCGGCTTCGTTGACCTTGCAGGTGACGCACCAGTCGGCGGTGAACCACACGAACACCGGCTTGCCTGACGCGCGCGCCTTGGCCAGCGCCTCGCGGGTGAAGCTTTGGGGATTGTGGATGCTGTCCTTCTCGCCGCTCGCCTTCACCTCGTAGACCGAAGGCAGAGCAATCAGGGCAAAGGCAAGGAACGGCGCGGCCACCAGCGCGAAGGCGGGCCACGCCATCTTTCCAGCGCGCTGCAAGCGGCCGACCACGAACAGCGCGATCAGCACGCCGACCACCAGCACCAGCGCGACAAGGCCGAAGCCGCGCCCGCCCAGCTGCGCCGTGAGCCAGACGAGCGCCAGCGCGGTCAGCCCCATCGGGATCGCCATGATCCGCCGGAACCGCTCCATCCACGCGCCGGGCTTGGGCAGCATCCGACGCAAGGGCGGCACGAAGCCGAGCAGGAGGAAGGGCAGCGCAAGTCCCAGCCCGAGCAGGCCGAACAGCGCCAGTGCCTCAATCGTCGGCAGCAGCAGCGCCGCGCCCAATGCCGCCGCCATGAACGGCCCGGTGCAGGGCGTCGCCACGAAGGCGGCCAGAAGCCCCGTGGCAAAGGCTCCGGTGCGCTCGCCACCCATATTCACCGAGACGGCGGGCAGCTCGAACATTCCCGCAAAGTTGGCGGTGATCGCAGCGGCCAGCACCAGCAGAGCGACAACCACGCCCGGCTCCTGCAGTTGGAACGCCCAGCCGACCTGCTCGCCCGCTGCGCGCAGGGCGAGCATCACCGCGCCCAGCGCCACGCAGGCGAGAACCACGCCGGCGGTATAGGCGAGGCCTTCAGCCCGCGCCTTGGCCTCGCTCTCGCCCGCGCGAGCCAGCGTGAGCGCCTTGAGGCTCAGGATCGGGAAGACGCAGGGCATGATGTTGAGCAGCAGGCCTCCCGCCAGCGCGCCGAGGATCAGCGTCCACAGCGGCGGAAGCGGCGCGTCGGCTTTCCCGGCGATCACCTCGCCGCCGGTGGGAACCTCGCCGGGAGCAGCCTCGAAGCGGATGCCTGCGCCGTCCCCGAAAGACAGGATGCCCGAAAGCGCAGCCGCATCGCCGTCGCGTCGATCCGCCAGTGCAATCTCGGCCACCAGCACATCGCCCACGCGCCGGAAGGTCTGGGGCGCGGCATATTGGACCTGCCGCGTCTCGGCGATGAACACGTGCGGATCGGCAAGGCCGACACTCGCAGGCAAGGGGATCGCCACGCGCAGGGTCTCGCCCGCAATCGCGAAGCGCGCGCGCGCATCGAGCAGCGGCGCGACCTCGGCCCGCCAACGCGCGAAATCGCCTCCGGCACGCGAAGTCAGCACCGCATCCTGCGGCACGCAGATCTTGTCGGTGCAGGCGAGATATTCAACCATGCCGGTGATCGGCCCGGCATCGGCAAGTGCAGCCTCCGGCCCCAGCTTTACCGGCACCAGCACGGTGTAGGGGCCTTCGTAGATGTGGTTCATCAGCCCGCTGATCACCAGCCGCTTGGGCACTGGATAGAGCGGATTGCCCGCCTCCCAGCCCGCAGGCAGATCGAGCGTCAGGCGCATCCCCTGCCCCGCATCGCCGGGGTTCGACCAGTAGCCGTGCCATTCGCGCGCCTTGGGCGTGAAGCGCAGCGCCAGCATCTGCGTGCCCTCGGGAGCCGCTGGATCAATCAGCAGTTCGACCGCGATGTTTGCGTCGCCATAGACCGCCTTGCGCTCGGCATACTGCGCATGGGCCGCGCCTGCCACCACGAGACTTGCGAGGAGCGCAAGGCCCCATGCAAGCAATTGACGGATCGGGTGCGGGAAGTTTCTTGCGCGGGACACGCGCTACCCTCTAGGCTCGCCGCACAATCTTCGCAATCGGAGCCGACACGGTGACAAAGCCTTCCAACGAAACCCGCGATCTGGTGATCCTCGGCGGAGGGCTGGTGGGCATGACCCTCGCGCTCGCGGCGGCGAAGAAGGGGCTTTCGAGCCACGTGATCGACCGCGCCGATCCGGCCGAGCTTACCGCCGAAGGCTTCGACGACCGCGCCACCGCGATCTCGACCGCAAGCTGGCACCTGTTCGAGAATATCGGGATTGCCGAGGGGCTGGAGCAGTTCGCCTGCGATATCGCCGCGATTGCTGTCACCGATCAGCAAAAGCCCGGTCGGCTCGATTTCGTCCCCGGCGAAGGGGGCGGCACGCTCGGGCGGATGTTCCCCAACCGCCGCTTGCGCCTCGCGCTGTTCGAGGCGGCGGCGAAAGAGCCGCTGATCGAATGGACCAGCCTCGCGACGGTGGTGGAGCGCCAACGCAGCGAATATGGCGTTGCCGCCGTGCTCAGCGACGGACGCAAGTTCTCCGGATCGCTGATGATCGCCGCCGAGGGCCGCCAGTCGCCCACGCGCGATTCTGCCGGCATCACCATCGCCAAGTGGGATTACAAGCACCGCGCGATCATCGCCGGGCTGACCCACGAAAAGCCGCACGGGAATGTCGCGTGGGAAATCTTCTACCCGGCAGGCCCCTTCGCGCTGCTACCGCTGAACGACGATGCCGACGGCACCCACCGCTCCTCGCTGGTGTGGACCGTGTCGGAGAGCGATGCGGCGGGCGTCACCAAGCTGGGCGACCGCGCCTTCCTCGCCGAGATCGAAAAGCGCATGGGCGGGGTGCTGGGCAAGGTGACCTCGGTGGGCCACCGCTCAAGCTATCCGCTGGGCTTCCACCACACCGCCAAGATCACCGCCGAACGCCTCGCGCTGATCGGCGATAGCGCGCATGGCATTCACCCGATTGCGGGGCAGGGGTTGAACCTTGGCCTGAGGGACGTGGGCGCGCTGGTCGAAGTGCTGGCGGAAGGCGCGCGGCTGGGCCTTGATCCGGGCGATCCGGAACTGCTGAAGCGCTACGAGACGTGGCGCGGGCTCGACAGCTTTATGGTCGCACTGGCAACTGACGGGCTGACGCGGCTGTTCGGCGTGCCGGGCAAGACCGCCAGCGCAGTGCGCCGCATGGGCATGGCGGCGGTGCAGCGGACGCCGCTATTGAAGCAGTTCTTCATGGACGAAGCGCGCGGCGTATCTGGCGATCTTCCGGAGCTGCTGCGGGGGTAGGCCCAGCCCGCCTCAAGCAGCGAAGCGATAGGCGACAAAAACGCCTCAAGCAGCGAAGCGGTAGGCGACAAAAACGTCCCTAGTTCCCGATAATCAGCGGGCTGTTCAACTGCCGCACCGAGTTGCCAGCCCCGTCGCGCACGCCGCGCTGATCGAGCACGGCGGCGGTTTCGATCACTTCGAGGGCTTCCATCACCTTCCGGTAGCGCTCGGCATCCTTGATCCACGCGTCCGCCTTGGCCGCGCCGGGCATGCCCTTCACTTCGTCGATGGCGTTCTGGTAGCGCCCCTGCTCCAGCGCCCAGCGTGCGCGCTCCAGCCGCCGTTCGGGTTGCGGCGAGGGAGTGTCTTCGCGGCGGAACACGAACAGCTCCGACATCTCGCGCTTGAACGCGGCCCATGAGGGCCCCTCGTCGGTCGTCTGCAAGGTCGGCCCCAGCCCTTCAAGCCGCGCCACCAGACTATCGATCCGCACCGGACTGCGCGCAAATTCGATGATCGTTCCCACCGCATTGGGCCAGCCGTCGCCAAAGCGCAGGCGCAGCTGATCGGCGAGGAAGCCGAGTTCGGCCCCGCGTTCGACCGCGCGGCGGGTGGCGAAGGCGATCAGCAGGCTCTCCGCGCGCGCGGCATTGCCGGCGGCGGCCTGGGCCTGGAGATCGAGCCGTGCAAGGCGCTGTTCGGCCGCGGCAAGGCGCTGGTCAAGCCCGCCCTGCTGCTCGGCCACGCGGCTGACCGCCTTGACCGCCTGCGCGGCATTATCGGCGGACTGGCTCGGCGAGGGCGAAATCGCGGCGCCGGGCGGCGGCACTTGCGGAGCGGTATCGACGGCAAGGCTGGCGGGCTCGCCACCGGACTTCAGGCTATACCAAACGCCCCAGCCCACCAGCCCCCCGCCCGCCACAAAGGCGGCGATGAGGGCCAGCAGCAAGCCTCTTTTGGAGGATGATTGGCGCGGGGCTGCCTCGTTCGATTCCATCGCGATCCGTTATGCGACCCTAGTTATGTTCGTCCCGGCAGCGCGGCGCTTATGGCCTGTCCGCCGGATGCGGGGAAATGGAAGGAAGGTTGTGGCACACATCCTGCGCCATTGCCAACAGGGCAGCCTCATCGGGGCGCGGGGCGGTGTGGACAGCGCGCCAGCCTTCGCCAGCGGCAGCGGCGATGCGCGGACCGAGTGCGGCAAGGCTGATGGCAGCGCGCTCCAGCCCGAGCCGGTCGCATTCGGCAGCGAAATGGGCAGCGGTGGCCGCCGAATGGAGCAGCACCAGCGCCTCGCCCGAGGCCAGCAGCGCCGCCGCCGGATCGAGCGGCAGGGTGACACTGCGATAGGCGATGACCTGGTCGAAACTGACGCCGGCGGGCGGGGTCAGCGGCACGTGCTCCTCGCCCGCGATGCGCAAGAGGTGGCACGGCGCGGCAATCGCATCGAGCACGCCTTGCAGGCCCCCGCTTCCCGTCATCGCCACCGCAAAGCCCGCCGCGCGCGCCGCCGCCGCGGTCGCCTCGCCCACCGCATAGACGGGCTTGTCCCTGAGCCGCGCGAGGTGTGCGCCGCCGTGCAGGATCGCATTGGCGCTGCCGATCAATAGGCCGTCATAGGCCGCAGGATCGGGCGAGGCCCACGCCACCGCGCGGATCTCCGAGAGAGCGCATGGCGTGATCGCAAGCCCGGCAGCGCGGGCCTTCTCCAGCGTCGCGGCAAGCCCCGGTTCGGGCCTCAGCGCGAGGAGGTGCAGGCTCATGCCCCGTTGAAATGCTGCGCGATGGCGGGGGTGGCGCGCTCCAGCAGATCGGCTGCCAGCGCCTTCACCGCCGCGTGATCGCCCGGGGCAAAGCTGGCCGTGCCCTCGATCCGCTCGGCGCCATCGGGGCTGAACAGCGCCGCGCGCATGGCGAGCGTGCCGCCGCCAAGCTCGCACAGCACCGCGACCGGCGAATGGCAGGTGCCGCCCAGCGCCGCAAGCAGCGCGCGTTCGGACTCCAGCTCGGCGCGGGTCGGCGCGTGATCGATCGCAGAAAGGAGCGCGCTCGTCTGCGCATCATCGGCGCGGCATTCGATCGCGATCACGCCTTGCGCAGCGGCCGGAATCCATTCGTCCGAACCCAGCGGGCTTGCCACTTCGGCCTGCCCCAGCCGCTCAAGGCCCGCCGCGGCAAGGAAGGTCACATCCGCCTCGCCCTCGGCCAGCTTCTTCAGCCGCGTGGCGACATTGCCGCGGAAAGTGACGACCTTGCAATCGGGCCGCAGGTTCAGAAGCTGCGCTGCCCGCCGGGGGGCGCTGGTGCCGACAACCGCGCCTTGAGGGATCGCCGCAATGCTCGCCGCGCCCACCAGACTATCGCGCCGGTCCGCGCGCGGCAGGAAGGCCGGGAAATGGAATTCGCGCGGACGGATGGTCTCGACATCCTTGGCCGAATGGACCGCGATGTCGATCCGCCCCTCGCCCAGCCACTGGTCGAGCTCCTTGGTCCACAGCGCCTTGCCGCCGATTTCGGACAAGGGGCGATCGAGCACCTTGTCGCCGCTGGCGAGGACGGGGACGAGTTCGACCTCGTCCTCGGCCCAACCATGCGCCGCACACAGTCTTGCGCGGGTTTCAACCGCCTGCGCCATGGCCAGCGGGGAATTGCGGGTGCCGAGGCGCAGGCGCGGCGGCGTTGTCGTTGCTTCAGTCATGCTGTGCTTGCTCTACCGCCCATAGCGACTAGATGGAAGCGCGATGGGATGGCCAACGCACACATCTGACGCGCCGCTGGTTCTCGGTATCGAATCAAGCTGCGATGAAACCGCGGTCGCGCTGGTGCGCGGCGACGGGACGATCGTGGCGCAGGCCATCGCCAGCCAGGAGGCCGAACACGCGCCCTATGGCGGCGTGGTGCCCGAAATCGCCGCCCGCGCCCATGCCGAAAGGCTCGCCCCGATGCTCGAAAAGGTGATGGGCGATGCGGGAATGGGCCTTGATGATGTCGACGCGATTGCCGCCACCGCCGGCCCCGGGCTGATCGGGGGCGTGATGGTCGGCCTCGTCAGCGCCAAGGCGCTGGCGATGGCGGCGGATAAGCCGCTGCTGGCGGTCAACCACCTCGAAGGCCATGCCCTCTCGCCGCGCCTTGCCGATCAGGAACTCGCCTTCCCCTACCTCCTGCTGCTCGTTTCGGGCGGGCATTGCCAGATCCTCGCGGTCGAGGGCGTGGGGCAATATCGCCGCCTTGCCACCACCATCGACGATGCGCTGGGCGAGGCTTTCGACAAGACCGCCAAGCTGCTCGGCCTCGGCTACCCCGGCGGGCCTGCGGTGGAGCGCCTCGCGCTGGAGGGTAATCCCAGGGCCGTGCCCCTGCCCCGTCCGCTCAAGGGTTCGGCGGAACCGCATTTCTCCTTCGCGGGCCTCAAAAGCGCGGTGCTGCGCGCGGTGGAAAGCGGTGCGCACACGCCGCAAGATATCGCCGCGAGCTTCCAGCAGGCCGCCGTGGAGTGCCTGATCGACCGGCTCGAACGCGCGCTCGACACCGCTGGCCCCTTCCCCGCGCTGGTCGTGGCTGGTGGGGTTGCCGCCAACAAGACCGTGCGCGCCGCGCTTGAAACTCTCGCCGCAAAACACGCGATGCGCTTCACCGCCCCGCCGCTCGCCCTGTGCACCGATAATGCCGCAATGATCGCCTGGGCGGGGTGCGAGCGGCTGGCGGCGGAAGGCGCGGATTTCACCGGCGATCCGCTCGACTTCATGGCCCGCCCGCGCTGGCCGCTCGATCCTGAGGCCGAGGCCGTGCGCGGGGCAGGATATAAGGCATGACCCAGCTCCCAACCATCGGCGTCATTGGCGCAGGCGCATGGGGCACGGCGCTCGCGCAGATGCTGGCGAGTGACGGGCGCGATGTGGTGCTGTGGGCTTACGAGGCCGACGTGGCCGCCGCGATCAATGCCGATCACCGCAATCCGCTCTATCTCCCCTCGGCCACCCTCGCCCCGACGATCCGCGCCACCACAGACCTTGCCGATCTGGCGGGACTGGGCATCGTGCTGGTGGTCACGCCTGCCCAGGTGCTGGGCAAGGTGCTGGCGGGCCTCACCGTGCCGCCGCGCGATCTGGTGCTGTGCTCCAAGGGGATCGAGGCCGGCACCGGGCGCATGATGTTCGATGTCGCCGCCGATGCCGCGCCGGGCAGCGAAATCGCGGTCCTCTCCGGGCCTACGTTTGCGCATGAAGTCGCCGCCGGCCTGCCGACCGCCGTGACCCTCGCCTGCCATGGCGGCGCAGCACAGTGGGAGCGGCTCGCCCCCGCCCTCGCCCGACCCGCCTTCCGGCCCTATTATTCGGACGATGTGATCGGCGCGGAAATCGGCGGGGCGGTGAAGAACGTCCTCGCGATTGCCTGCGGGGTGGTGGACGGGCTCGGGCTTGGCCAGAATGCGCGCGCGGCGCTGATCACCCGCGGCTTTGCCGAAATGGCGCGCTTCGGCGCGGCCTATGGCGCATCCTTCGATACGATCGCAGGCCTGTGCGGGCTGGGCGATCTGGTGCTGACCTGCTCCTCCACCTCCAGCCGCAACTTCGCCCTCGGCAAGGCGCTGGGCGAAGGGATGAGCGCGAGCCAAGCGCTGGCCGACAAACGCACCGTGGCCGAAGGCGCGCATACCGCGCCGGTGCTGGCGGGCCTTGCACGCGAGAAAGGCATCGACATGCCAATCACCATGGCGGTGGCCGATCTGCTTGCCGGAACGCCCGCCCGCGAGGTGGTGCAGGCGCTGCTGGCCCGTCCCCTGAAGGCCGAACAGGACGGTTCGCGGTGAGCACAGAGAGCGAGACCAACGACGATCTCGCCACGCTGGCCAAGGGCGGGCGCACCAACACGATCGGCTTCGTGGTGCGCCTGATCGCGCGCATCCCCTTCCTTGTCTTCGCCACCCGCCTCTACGGGGCCGAGGCGCTGGGGCGGTTCGCCTCGGCGCTGGTGCTGATCGAGATTGTCGCACTGATCTGCTCGCTGGGCGAAAAGCGCGGGCTGGCGCAGCGGCTTTCGGAGGGTGCGGGCGATGATCGTTCGGCCGAGACCAACCTCGTCTATGACGGGATGCTGCTGGCGCTGATCTATTCTGCCATAGCTGCGGGCGCGCTGCTGGTTTTCCCCGAGCCGATGTTCCCCAACGGGATGAACTCCTCGTGGGATATCTGGCTGGTCGCCACCATCCCGGCCTTTGCCGTCACCGAGATCCTGCTCGCCGCGCAAGCCTATCGCTTCGATATCGCCACCACTGTCCGCACACGCGCGGTGGTCGAGCCGTGGACGATCTCGATTGCGGCAGGCGTGTTCTTCTATGTGCCGGGCCTGCGCGATGCGGGGCTGGCGCTGGCCTTCATTGTCTCGATCTATGCCGGACTGCTGACAGTCTTGTGGCCGTTCCTGCGCACCTATGGCCTGCCCAAGGACTGGGTACCCTCGGCGCGCGCGATGCTGGCGATGTCCTCGCGGGCTTTCCCGATCGTGGGCGCCGACGCGATCGAGCGCGGGACGCGGCTGCTCGATATCTTCATCCTCGGCATCTTCGCGCCGCCGCAAGCGGTGGGCATCTATTACGCCGCGCAACAGATCGCCTCGCTACCGCAGAAACTGAAGACGAGCTTCGAGCCGATCCTCTCCCCGGTGATCACCAAGAACCTGCGGATCGGCAATATGGAAGCCATCGCGGCGCAGGTACGGCAGGTGGGCTTCTGGATCATCGCGGTGCAATTGGGGATCGCGCTGGTGCTGGGCTTGCCGGGCGAGGCGGTGATGGGCCTGTGGGGACCGGACTATGTTGCAGGCACCGCCGCGCTCGCCTTCCTGCTGGCGGCCGAAGTGGTCGCTTCGCTGGCGGTCGTCTCGGAAGGGGTGCTGGTCTACATCGCGAGGAAGCGCAATCTCGCGATCTCGGTCGGGATCATTGCGCTGCAGGCCGGGCTGACGGTGGGGCTGATCCTTGCCGCGCGCAATGCTGGCCTCGGCGCGGGCTACGAGGCGGCAGGGGCAGCGGGCGCGCTGATGCTGGCGCTTGCTGCATCGAGCCTGGTGAAGGCGCTGCTGCTCGGGCGCTTGCTGGGCGCGCCCGTCACCACCTGGCGCTGGGCGCTGGTCTATGCGGCAGCGGCGGCGGTGGTGGTGGGCCATGCCTTCACCTACCTGCCCGAATGGATCGAGCTCGTCTTCGGCATCCCCGCCGTGCTCGGCACCTATGCAGCGGTGATCTGGCGGCGCGGCTTTGGCGAGGAGGACAAGGTGCTGTTCCGCAAGAATGTCGCCCCCGCTGCCGAGGACGCTTCGCCCGATACCTGAAACGATCCTCGGCCCGCCACCGGACGGGCCGCGAGCGCACGCGCGCGAGCCGCAGGCGCTCAATCCCGCAGGGATTGAAACAGCGCCGAGGAAGGGGCCGCGGAGGCGGCCCCGCAAACAGGACACCTGACACGTTCAGTCGCTATTCACGGCCCCGAATCGATTTTTCGCGCTCACCAATGGTGCGGGGAGAATTGTGATGCGTGGAACTCGTCTGATCGCTGCGGCAGCGCTGTGTGCCGTGATCGCGGGATGTGCCAAGGAAGCGCCCAAGGTGGCCGAGGCCCCTCCGCCCCCTCCGCCGCTCGCTCCGCCTCCCCCTCCCCCGCCTGCGCCGCCTCCACCCCCGCCGGCGTTGCGGATGCCGGCCCCGCAATCCGTCGTCGTCACCGGATCGCGGGTGCGCACCGGCGCTGTCGCCGCCGAGGCCAGCGCCGCCCGCTACTACGCCCCGCCCGTCATGGTCGCCACCGATCTCGGCCGCGAGAAATATGACGGCAAGGAGGTCTCGCCCGTCAAGCTGACCAGCGCCGAACCGGTCTCCACCTTCGCGGTCGATGTCGATACCGGCGCCTATGCCAACACCCGCCGCTTCCTGACGCAAGGCATGGTGCCCCCGCAGGACGCGGTGCGGACCGAGGAGATGATCAACTATTTTCGCTATGATTACGCGCGGCCCAAGGACCGCAGCCAGCCATTCACCGTGACCACCGATGTCGCCAAATCGCCTTGGAACGCGGGCACCTATCTGATGCGCATCGGCCTGCGCGGCTATGACATCGAGACCGCCGAGCGCCCGCCTGCCAACCTCGTTTTCCTGCTCGATGTCTCGGGCTCGATGAACGCTGCCGACAAGCTTCCGCTGGTCAAGACCGCGCTGGCAGGCCTAGCGGGCGAACTCAGCCCCAACGACAAGGTCTCGATCGTGGTCTATGCGGGCGCGGCGGGCATGGTGCTCCAACCCACCAATGACACCGCGAAAATCCGCCGCGCATTGGAGAGCCTCGAAGCCGGCGGCTCCACCGCAGGCGGGGCAGGCATCGAACTCGCCTATCGCATCGCCGAGGACAATTTCATCAAGGGCGGGGTCAACCGCGTGATCCTTGCCACCGACGGCGATTTCAATGTCGGCATTTCCGACACCAAGGCGCTGATCGAACTGATCGAGAAGAAGCGCGATTCTGGCATCACGCTGACCACGCTTGGCTTTGGCCAGGGCAATTACAACGAGGCCCTGATGGAGCAGGTCGCCAACAAGGGGAACGGCAACTACGCCTATATCGATAGCGCGCTGGAGGCGAAGAAGGTGCTGGGCGAGGAAATGCAGTCGACCCTCTTCACCATCGCCAAGGATGTGAAGATCCAGGTCGAATTCAACCCCGCCGTGATCGCGCAATACCGCCTCGTGGGCTACGAGAACCGCGCGCTGCGCGAGGAGGATTTCGACAATGACCGGGTCGATGCGGGCGATATCGGCGCAGGCCATCAGGTGACCGCGATCTACGAAGTCGTGCCCGTCGGCGGCAAGGGCTGGATCGCGCCCAGAAGATATGAGGGCCGCTACGAGGACAAGCCCGATGCAGCCGCCGCCGCGAGGCTGGCCGAGGCCGCCAACGTCAAGCTGCGCTACAAGCTGCCGGACGGTGATACCTCGAAGCTGATCGAGCAGGCCGTGCCGTCTGCCGCGCTCAAATCCGCCACCCTGCCGCAGGGCGATTTCGCCTTCGCCGCAGCCGTCGCCGCCTTCGGGCAGGTGCTGCGCGGGGACGAGATGATGATGGGCTTCGGCTTTGACGATATCGGCACACTCGCCGGCACGCAGGAAAACTTCTGGCGGCAGGAATTCCTGCGCCTGAATGCGCTGGCAGGCAGCATGAAGGGCGGCTGAGGGGCTTTGCGCTGGGGCGCGCGGGCCTGCTAAGGGACGCGCGACTCATTGGCTCCGGAGATGCCCCAAGTGATCACCACCGATCTCAATTCGCTGCTGCCCTTCATCCTTGCCGGCCTTGTGGTGCTGGCGCTGGCCGGGTGGCTGTTTGCGCGGGCCAATCGCAAGACGACGGTGATCGGCGATGAGCTGCGCGCCAAGGATGTGCTGGACGAAGGGGCCGAACGCGCGCGCCGCAATCAGGCGCTGATCGATGCGGCTCCGGCTGCGGAGAAGCCCGAACCGGCCCCCGCGCCCGCTCCTGCGCCTGCCCCCGCCGCCGCAGACGATCTGTCGCGCATCAAGGGCCTCGGCCCCAAGCTGGCGGTGCTGCTCGGCGAACTCGGCGTCACCACCTTTGCCCAGATCGCCGCGTGGAGCGACGAGGACGTGACCCACATCGACGCGCAGCTCGGCCGTTTCGCCGGGCGGATCACCCGCGATCAATGGGTTGAACAGGCCAAATTGCTGAGCGCTGGTGACGAAGCCGGCTTCACCGAGAAATTCGGCCGAAACGGATAATATCGGGCAAGGTTTACGTCCAACCCGTGTTACACCTTCATCTGGGATTCGTTAACGCGGGAGAATACCGATGGCATTGCGAATCTTGGTGGCCGAGGACGAATTCGTCACGGCTTTCGATTTGTGCGACACATTCGAAGAAGCAGGCTACGAAGTGGAAGGTCCGCACGCCGGGATTTCCTCGGCGATGCTGGCCTGCCAGAAGGCGAAACCCGATCTCGTGATCCTCGATACCGAGCTGTGCGACGGGACCACCTTCGAACTCGCACAGAAGCTGATCGATGATCATGTGCCGGTGATCCTGCACTCCGAACGGGCGGACCGCGATGCGCTCGCCGAACGCTTTCCGCAGGCCATAGCGCTGGCCAAGCCCTGCCCGCCCGCCGATCTGTTGTGCGCGGTAAGCAAGGTGCTGGCCGACGCGTGAGAATGGGGGCAGGAGATGAAGGCCATCCCTTCCCCCTGCCCCTTGCCCGCCCGCATGAACCCTGCGATGGCTAGGCCATGAGCTCGATGAAACTCTACGGCTACTTCCGCTCGTCCACGTCCTATCGCCTGCGCATCGCCCTCAATCTGAAGGGCCTCGCTTTCGAGAACATCCCCGTCAATCTGGTCACCGCCGAGAACAAGGACGCGAGCTTCACGGCGCGCAATCCCTTCGGCTCGCTGCCGATGCTGGAGGCAGACGGGCGTGATCGCGCGCAGTCGATGGCGCTGCTCGAATGGCTCGACGAGGCCTACCCCACGCCCGCCTTCCTGCCCGCCGATATCGAGGCGCGCTACACGGTGCGCGAACTTGCCTACGGCATCGCGACCGAGATCCACGCGGTCAACAATCTGCCCGTGCTGAAGTATCTCAAGGACGTGCTCGGCCACACGCAGGACGAGATCGACATCTGGTATCGCACCTGGCTGAAGCGCACGCTCGATCCCATCGAGGCGCGGCTCGCGCAACTCGGCACGGCTGATTTCCTTCACGGCGATGCGCCCGGCCTGTTCGAGATCGTGCTGATCCCGCAGCTCGCGAATGCGCGGCGCTTTGCCTATGATCTCAGCGCCAGCCCGCACATGACCCGCATCGAGGCCGCCTGCCTCGCGCTCCCCGCCTTTGCGGCGGCGCACCCCGACAAACAGATCGACGCAAAATAGAACAACGTCTTGGGAGGACACCGCACATGAAGCTCGCAACCCTCAACAACGGCACGCGCGACGGCAAGCTGGTGGTGGTCAGCAAGGACCTCACGCGCTGCTGCGCGGCGGGCTATATTGCGCCCACCTTGCAGGCCGCGCTCGATGACTGGAACCGAATTGCCCCCGAACTGGAGGTGCTTGCCCGCGATGTCGAGCACGAGACCGTGCCGTGCGAGCGGTTCCACGAAAGGCAGGCGCATTCGCCCCTGCCGCGCGCCTACCAATGGGCCGACGGCAGCGCCTATATCAACCATGTCGAGCTGGTGCGGCAGGCCCGCGGGGCCAAGGTGCCCGACAGCTTCTATCACGATCCGCTCATGTATCAGGGCGGCTCGGATGCGTTCCTGCCGCCGCGCGGGGACATCCCGCTGGGCGATCCCGCATGGGGCTGCGACATGGAGGGCGAGATCGCCTGCATCACCGATGATGTGCCGATGGGCGTTTCGCCGGAGGAAGCGGCGGGCCACATCAAGCTGCTGATGCTGGTCAATGATGTGAGCCTTCGCGGGCTCATTCCGGCAGAGCTGGAAAAGGGCTTCGGCTTCTTCCAGTCCAAGCCCGCGAGCGCCTTCTCGCCCGTCGCCGTTACGCCGGACGAGCTGGGCGAGGCATGGGCGGACTGCCTCATTCACCTGCCGCTGATGGTGGACTTGAACGGCAAGCCCTTCGGGCGCGCCAATGCGGGGGCGGATGCGACCTTCAACCTCGCGCAGCTGGTGGCGCATGCGGCCAAGACGCGCAATCTGAGCGCAGGCACGGTGATCGGCACCGGCACGATTTCGAACAAGGGCGCCGATGGCGGCCCGGGCAAGCCGGTGGCCGAGGGCGGCGCGGGCTATTCCTGCATCGCCGAAATCCGCATGATCGAAACCATCGCGGGCGGCGCGCCGGTCACCCCCTTCATGGCAGCGGGTGACACGGTGCGGATCGAAATGCGCGATACGCACAACCACTCGATTTTCGGCGCGATCGAGCAGACCGTGGTCGCCGTCTGAGGGGGCTTCAGGGGGTCATCCGGGCCAAAACCGGCTCTTTTTGACCCCCTTTGGGTGCAAGTCAGGTGGCACTTGGGTGGCAGTTAGGTGCCACTTGGGCCCTTATCTTCGATGTTTCACGTGAAACATCAGGCCGAAAAGCCCAGTGATTCTGCGACGGCAGCATTGACGATCCGGCCTTCGTGGACGTTGAGGCCGGGGGCCAGATGCGGGTCTTCCTCGCAGGCCTTCAGACCCTTGTTCGCCAGCGCAAGGCCGAACGGCAGGGTCGCGTTATTGAGCGCATAGGAGCTCGTCAGCGGCACCGCGCCGGGCATGTTGGCGACGCAATAGTGGATGATCCCGTCGACCTCGTAGGTCGGGTTTTCGTGCGTGGTGGGGTGCGAAGTTTCAAAGCACCCGCCCTGATCGATCGCGACATCGACCAGCACCGCACGCCGCTTCATGTCGGGCAGCATGGCGCGGGTCACCAGATGCGGAGCGCTCGCGCCGGGGATCAACACCGCGCCGATCACCACGTCGGCCTGGGCGACCGCCTGTTCGATCGTGCCGGCGGTGGAAAAGCGCGTGATCGCGCGGCCCTGGAACATCTCGTCGAGCTGGCGCAGGCGCGGGAGCGAGCGGTCGAAGATCTCGACACTCGCGCCAAGGCCCACCGCCATGCGCGCCGCCTGCGTGCCGACCACGCCGCCGCCAAGCACCACCACGCGGGCCGGCAGCACGCCGGGCACGCCGCCCATCAGCGTGCCGCGCCCGCCATTGCTGGCGCGCAGGGCAATCGCTCCGGCCTCGATCGCGAGCCGTCCTGCCACTTCGCTCATCGGTGCCAGCAGCGGCAGCGCGCCGCCCGGCGCGGTCACGGTTTCATAGGCAATCGCCGAGACGCCCGAGGCCATCAGCCCGCGCGCCTGATCGGGATCGGGGGCGAGGTGGAGATAGGTGAAGAGGATCTGGCCCTCGCGCAGTTGCACCCATTCGCTGGGCTGCGGTTCCTTGACCTTCACCACCATCTCCGCCCGGGCGAAGACTTCGGCGGCGGTATCGACCACCTCGGCGCCGGCCTTACGATAGGTATCATCGGACTTGTCGATGCCCAGCCCTGCGCCACTTTCCACGATCACGCGGTGACCGGCGGCGACATATTCGCGCACCGCTTCGGGGGTGAGGCCGACGCGAAACTCGCTCGGCTTGATTTCCTTGGGAACGCCGACCAGCATGATTCTCTCCTCGCGATGCTGCACAAACATCGCTAAAGGAAGCGCAATAAAATTTCAAGTTCGCGCAAGGTCGAACAAACGCAAGGAAATGTCCGATGACCGCCTATCCCGCTCTCAAAATGCTCATCAACGGTGCATGGATCGAGGCCGGAGAGGCGGGAACCATGGACGTGGTGAACCCGGCGACCGGCGCGGTGATCGGGCAATGTCCCAAGGCCTCGGCCACACAGCTCGACGCCGCGCTCAAGGCGGCGGGCGATGCCTTCCCCGCATGGAGCTGCACGCCGGGGGCAGAGCGTCACGCGATCCTCGTGCGCGCCGCCGCGCTGCTGCGCGAGCGCGCGCCCGCCATCGCCAGCGTCATCACCGCCGAAATGGGCAAGCCGCGCGCACAGGCGCTGGGCGAGATCACCGGCTCGGTCGATGTGATCCACTTCCTCGGCGAAGAGGCCAAGCGGCGCGGCGGCCGCTTGATCCCGACTCGCGGCAACCAGTTGATCGCGCAAATGGTGACGCATGAGCCGATCGGCCCTGCGGTGCTGCTCACCCCGTGGAACTTCCCGGTGAACCTCCCCGCCAAGAAGATCGCGGGCGCGCTCGCCGCAGGCTGCACCGCGATCTTCAAACCGGCCGAGAACACTCCGGCCTCGGCGCAGATGCTGGTGGAATGCTTTGTCGATGCAGGGCTGCCGGCGGGCGTGCTCAATCTTGTGACCGGCGATCCGGGGATGGTGTCCGAGCATCTCATCGCCTCGCCTGTCACCCGCAAGGTCAGCTTCACCGGATCGACCGCGATCGGCAAGCAGTTGGGTGCGCTCGCCGCCTCCCACATGAAGCGCTTTGCTCCGGAGCTGGGCGGTCATGCGCCGGTGATCGTCAGCAAGCACGCCGATTTCGATCGCGCTGTGGCGATGTGCGCGGGCACCAAGTTCCGCAATGCAGGGCAGGTCTGCGTCTCGCCCACGCGCTTTCTGGTGGCGCGGGAAATCTACGACAGGTTCGTCGCCGAATTCGCTGCCCGCACGGCGAGCCTCAAGGTCGGCGATCCGGGCGCGGACGAGAGCGTCGACATGGGCCCGCTCGCCCATGCCCGGCGCGTTACGGCGATGGAACAGGTGGTGGCCGATGCCGGGGGGAACCGCGGCGAAGTGGTCACCGGCGGCAAGGCCATCGCCGGCAGCGGGTTCTTCTTCGAGCCGACTGTCATCGCCAATCCCGCGCCCGACAGCCGCTTCATGACCGAGGAGCCCTTCGGCCCCATCGCCGGGATCGTCCCCTTCGATGACATCACCGATGCGGTGCGGATCGCCAACAGCCTGCGCTACGGCCTTGCTGCCTATGCCTTCAGCGGCGATCTCGACGAGGCGCATTACCTTGGGCAAGCGCTGCGGGCCGGGAT
The DNA here is from genome assembly GCF_035194505.1 of Erythrobacter sp. Taxonomy (NCBI): domain Bacteria; kingdom Pseudomonadati; phylum Pseudomonadota; class Alphaproteobacteria; order Sphingomonadales; family Erythrobacteraceae; genus Erythrobacter; species Erythrobacter sp. The sequence goes on from NZ_CP136573.1 coordinate 1,122,017, forward strand.
GGTGGGGATCAACCAGCTGATCGTGTCATCGCCCGAAACCCCCTTCGGCGGGGTGGGCGACAGCGGCTTCGGATCAGAAGGCGGCGAGGAAGGCTATCTCGCCTTCACCGATACCAAGCTGGTGATGCTGGCGAAGGCCGGGGGCTAGCCGCTCAGGGCTTGAGGCGGACAATCCGACCGAGCAGCGAGGAGCGGCTTTCCATCGGCTGGATCCGACCATAGCGCGCGCGGCGGGAATGCTCGTCCTGTATGCAGACAGTACGGCGCATGGGATCTGGCCCGCTGGACCAGATAGTCGGTCTTGCCATGGAATACGTCCCCGAATCGCTGTTTTGTTGTGCCTTGCACGCTAACAGCAATCCTGTGGAAAACCCATATTGATTTTGGTTAACGCCCTTGCGGATCGGGAAACCTAGCGATCCGTCCGCCGCACCCCCGCGGCCCGCACATCGGCGAGCGTGGGATAGCCGTTAACGGCCATCAAAAGATCCGCCTCGGCAAGGATCGAGCGCAGCACCCACGCGGCTCCCTCGGCCCCGCCCAGCGCCAGCCCGTAGGTATAGGGCCGCCCCACGCCGACCGCGCGCGCGCCCATCGCGAGCGCCTTCACTGCATCCGTGCCCGAACGCACCCCGCTGTCGAACAGCACCGGAGTATCGCCGCTCGCCGCCACCACATCTTCGAGCAGATCGATGGTCGCGATCCCGCCATTGGCCTGCCGCCCGCCGTGGTTCGAACAATAGACCGCGTCCGCCCCGCTATCGACCGCGCGGCGCGCATCATCGGGGTGGCAGATGCCCTTCAATACGATGGGCAGCTTGGTGACGGACTTGAACCACGCCATGTCCTCCCACGTCAGCACCTGACCGAAAGTCGCCGCCCAGGTGAAGATCGCGGCGGCCGGATCCTCCTCAGGGGGCTTGGCCAGCAGCGAGCGGAACACGGGATCGGTGAAGTAGTTCTGGAGCACCTTGCCCCGCAGCTGCGGGAAGTTCGACGCGTTGAGATCGCGCGGCCGCCAGCCGGTCACCCAGGTATCGAGCGTCACCACCAGAGCCTTGTAGCCGGCTTCCTCGGCACGGCGGATCAGGCTCGTGGCGAGTTCCTTGTTCTTGGGCGTGTAGAGCTGGAACCACGCAGGCGTTTCCCCGCAGGCCTCCTTCACATCCTCCAGCGGATCATTGGCCAGCGTCGAGGCGCAGAAGGGAACGCCGGTGAGCGCAGAAGCGCGCGCGGCGGCCATGTCGCCGTGGCGGTCCTGCGAGGCTTCGCCATTGAGGCCGATGGGGGCCATGAACAGCGGCGTGGGATAGCGGTGGCCGAACAGCTCGATCGACAGGTCGCGGGTCGCGCAATCCACCATCATGCGCGGCACCATGCCCCAGTGGTGGAAGGCGGCGGCGTTCTGGTCCTGGGTATGCTCGTCCCCGCAACCGCCCGCGACATAATTGGTGAGGCTCGGCCCAAGGGCCTCATGTGCGCGCTTTTCGAGGGTGGCGAAATCGACCGGGAAGGTCGGCAGGATGCCGCGCAGCCCCGCATTGTAGATCTCGTTCTGCATGCCGCCGAAATTGCTCATGGCCTGTGGTCTCTCCCGGTTTTTTTTGGTCGCATCGCTTGAAGCCGAAAACCGGTTCCCACTTTTCGGCGCGATACTTATTGGCCGGGAGATTGGGGCCATCAGCTTGGCCGGGGCAAGCGGTTTTTCAGGTGAACAGGCGTTGCAGACGCGGGCGAAGGCGCAGGAAGCGCAGATAGGCTGCCTCCAGCACCCGCAGCACCGCCGGCGAGCGCGCTGCAAGGCCCAGCGGCCGCAGCACCGGGATCGCGCGCCACATCGCGGCAAAGGCCGCCGCCCCATCATGCACCACCCCGTCCTCCTCGGCATGGAAGCGCGCCAGCAACGTCGCGCGGTCAATGGGGCAGGACGGGTCTGCGCCAGCCGCGACATCGATGAAGGTGATGCTCCCGCGCTTGTCGAGCCGCCGCATCAGCGCAATCTCGCGCAGGCACAGCGGACAGGCGCCGTCATACCAGACCTTCACACCGCTCATGGCGCGATCCACAGGCGGATGATCCAGGCCACCGCGCCCAGCACCGCGACACTCGCCGCCCAGATGCCCGCCATCCATGCGAGGCGCTGCCACAAGGGGCCTTCAGGCGGCTGTTCGGGCGGCGCGAGCATTATTTGCGTCCTACCGCTGCGCTACTTGAGCGAGTCTTTTGTTGCCCTATCGCTGCGCTACTTGAGGGCATCAGTGATACCCCTCGTCCGCCACCTTGCCGCGGAACACCCAATAGGCCCAAGCGGTGTAGGCGATGATCAGCGGCAGGGTGAGCGCCACGCCCACCAGCATGAAGGCCTGGCTGCGCGGCGGGGCGGCGGCGTCCCAGATCGTCAGCGCCTCGGGCACGGCATAGGGCCAGATCGTCACCCCCAGCCCGCTCATGCCGAGGAAGAACAGCGCAATGCCGAGCCAGAAGGGCTTGGAGTTGCGCGCCGTCAGGATCGCGCGCAGCATCGATAGTGCGACAATCGCGGTGAGGATCGGTACCGGTGCGACCCAGTAGATCTCGGGCGCGGACAGCCAGCGTTCGGCGTAATCGGCGTTGAGCAGGATGTTATAGACGCTCACAGCGCCCATCAGCACAATGGTCGCCGCGCCCCAGCGGATCGCGAGCTTCCTTGCATGGTCCTGCTCGGCCCCGTCGAGCTTCCAGATCAGCCACGTGCTGCCCAGCAGCGCATAGCCCGCAACCGTGCCGAGCCCGGTGAGGAGGGTGTAGGGTGTGAGCCAGTCCCACCAGCTGCCGGCATAGGCGCGGCCCACGACGTCGATCCCCTGCAGCAGCGCGCCCAAGGTCATCCCCTGCGCCAATGCGGCGACGAAAGAGCCGCCGGTGAAGGCGAGGTCCCAGAACTTCTGGTGCCCCGGATCGCGCCAGCGATATTCAAAGGCCACCCCCCGAAACACGAGGCCCAGCAGCATCGCGATGATCAGCGGATAGGTCGCCGGCAGGATCACCGCGTAGGCGAGCGGAAATGCGGCAAACAGCCCGCCTCCGCCCAGCACCAGCCAGGTCTCGTTGCCGTCCCACACCGGCGCGATCGAGTTCATCGCGCGATCGCGCTCGCGCCCGGCAGCGAACGTAGGGAAGAGGATGCCGATGCCGAGATCGAACCCGTCCATCACCACATAGGCGAAGACGGCAAAGGCAATGATGAAGGCCCAGATGACGGTGAGATCCATCACACCGGCTCCTTCTCATCGGGAGCGTGGGTCGGAAGCGTCTCCTCGCCGCCCGGGTTCTGGGTCGGCCCCGGGGTGATCCCGGCAGTGCGGATCGGCCCGGTGTCTCCGCGCTTCACCCCATATTCGCCCGCGTGCGGCGCCTTGCCCATGAGCTTCAGGATATACCACACGCCGATCCCGAAGACGGTGAAGTAGACGAGGATGAAGGCGAGCAGCGAGGCCGCTACGGCAGGCGCGTCGAGCGGGCTGGCGGCATCGGCTGTCCGCAGCACGCCGTAGATCACGTAAGGCTGGCGGCCGACTTCGGTGGTGATCCATCCGGCGAGCACGGCGGCGAACCCCGAAGGCCCCATCAGCACGGCAGCGCGGTGGAGCCAAGGCATCTCGTAAAGCCGCCCGCGCACCCTGCCCCACAGGCTCCACAGCCCGATACCCAGCATCGCAAAGCCGATGCCAACCATGATGCGGAAGCTCCAGAACACGGTGCCGACCGGCGGCTCCTCGTCGTCGGGAATGGTGTCGAGCCCGGCGAGCGGCGCGTTCCAGTCGTGCTTCAGAATGAAGGAGGACGCCTTGGGAATCTCGATCGCATAGCGCACCGTCTTGGCCTCGCTGTCAGGGATCCCGAACAGGATCAGCGGCGCGCCCTCGGGGTGGCTCTGGTAATGCCCTTCCATCGCCATCACCTTGGCGGGCTGGTGCTCCAGCGTGTTGAGGCCATGCATGTCGCCCGCAAAGATCTGCGCAGGCGTGACGATCGCGGCCATCCACATCGCCATCGAGAACATTGTTCGCGCATGGGGATTGGCGCGGTCCTTCAAGAGGTGCCACGCGCCCACGGCTCCCACCACGAAGGCGGTGGTAAGGTAGGCCGCCATCACCGTGTGGACGAGGCGATAGGGGAAGCTCGGGTTGAAGATGATCTCCACCCAGCTCTCTCCCGGCATAAACTGGCCGTTCGCGCCGACGAAATAGCCGGTCGGCGTCTGCATCCAGCTGTTGACGCTGAGGATCCAGAAGGCCGAAACAAAAGTGCCCAGCGCCACCATCAGCGTCGCGGCGAAGTGCAGCTTCCTGCCAACCTTCTCCATCCCGAACAGCATCACGCCAAGGAAACCCGCCTCAAGGAAGAAGGCGGTCAGCACCTCATAGGCCATCAGCGGGCCGATCACGGGGCCTGCCTTGTCCGAGAACACCGACCAGTTGGTGCCGAACTGGTAGGACATCACGATCCCCGAGACGACGCCCATCGCAAAGGCGATGGCGAAGATCTTCAGCCAGTATTTGAACAGGTCGAGGTAAACGCTCTTCCCCGTCTTCAGCCACAGCCCCTCGAGCACCATCAGGTAGCTCGCCAGCCCGATCGAGAAGGCCGGGAAGAAGAAATGGAAGCTCACCGTGAAAGCAAACTGGATCCGCGCGAGCAGCAGGGCGTCGAGGTTGTCAAACATGATTCCGGCGTAATCCCGTGGCCGCAGCGATCAAATGCAAAGGCTGCATGGGATATACGGTTTGAAGCCGAAAGGGTTGCATCCCTCAGCCCCAGAGCGCCTGCCCGCTCTTGTAGAGCATGTAGAAGGCCACCACGAAGATCAGCAGCGCGAAGATGGTCTTGAGCTGCCCGCCGGCCGAAAGGCGGTGCGATAGCCGCGTACCGGCCAGCCCGCCAGCCACCCCGCCCGCGATGAAAACACCGGCCAGCAGCCAGTCGACCAGTCCCGACACCGCATAATTGCCCGCCGTGGCAAGCCCGAAGGCCGTGACCGCCACCAGACTGGTGCCCACTGCATTGATCATCATCATGTCGGTCGAGGCGATCAGTCCCGGGACGATCAGGAACCCGCCGCCAATTCCGAAGAAGCCGCTGAATGCGCCGGTGCCGAAACCAAAGACCATGAGGCGCGGGGCATTCTCGCGGTTGAGCCGCACATCGGGGTCGCCTTCCGCCTTGCGGCTACGCAGCATCAACCCGCCCACCACCAGCATCAGCAGCGCAAACAGGAACAGCAATTGCTGTCCGTCAAAGCTCTTGCCGAGGGTCGAACCGCCAAGCGCGCCGACCACGCCGAAGGTTGCATACATCAGCCCGCAGCGCCACCGCACATCGCCTGCACGGGCATGTTGGAACAGGCCGGTCGCGGCATTGGCCGCCACCGCCAGTGCGCTGGTGCCGATCGCGACATGGGGGTTCTGCACGCCAACCAGATAGACCATCAGCGGCACCGCAAGGATCGACCCGCCTCCACCGACAAGGCCGAGCGTGAAGCCGACCAGCACGCCCGACAATCCGCCCAACGCAAGGTGGAGCGTGTCGATCACCGGCTCATCCCTCGGTCAGCCGCACTAGCAGCATTCCCGCCAGCATCGCGCTCACGAAGATCGCCGCAGAGCCCGGCGCGATTGCGAGGGCGGCGAACCCCGGCCCCGGGCACAGGCCGGCAATCCCCCAGCCGATCCCGAACAGCGCCGATCCACCGATCAGCCTTGCGGTGATGTCGCGGGTGGCGGGCAGCGCGAAATCCTCGGCAAAGACCGGACGCAGCATCCGCCGTTGCAGCGCCCAGGCGAGCGCCATCACCAGCACCGCTCCGCCCATCACGAAGGCGAGCGTCGGGTCCCATGCGCCCAGCAGATCGAGGAACCCGCGCACCCGCGCCGGATCGGTCATCCCGCCCAGCGCCAGACCGCCGCCGAAGATCGTGCCCGAGGCAAGCGGGACCAGCACCTTGCGGATCATGGCAGCACCTCCAGCCCCAGCGCGTTCATCGCCGCAACAGTGGCAAAGCCCGTCACCATGAAGGTCGCCGTGGCGACCAGCGAGCGCGGGGAGAGGCGGCTCATCCCGCACACCCCGTGGCCGCTGGTGCAGCCGCTGCCGAGCCGCGTGCCGATGCCGACGATCAGCCCAGCCACCACCAAGGTCACCGGTCCGGCAAAGACGGGCGCAGGCATGTCGGTTGCCCGCGTCACGATCAGCGCACCCAGGGGCAGGCCGATCAGGAACGCCCAGGCCCCGCTCACCGGCATGGCGCTCACCGCAAGCCCGAAGGCGCGTCCGGCAATCCCCGAAACCCCGGCAATGCGCCCGGCCCCGATCAGCATCAGCGCCGCTGCAAAACCGATCAACAGCCCGCCGCCCAGCCCCGCCATCGGCGCGGCCTCGGGAAAGCCCGGGAGTGACATTGCGAGCAGGCTCATACCGCGTTCACCGGCAGCTTGAGGTAGACGATGCCATTGTCGTCGGGCGGTGGCAGGTGGCCTGCGCGCATGTTGACCTGCACCGACGGCAGGATCAGGCGCGGCATGTCGAGCGTCGCATCGCGCGCCTCGCGCATGGCGACGAATTCGTCCTCGGTGATGCCGTCATGGGCATGGATATTGCCCGCCCGCTCGGCAGCGACGGTGGTCTCCCACACATATTCGCTGCGGCCCGCAGGCAGATAGTCGTGGCACATGAACAGGCGTGTGGCCGGCGGCAGCGCAAGGATGCGGCGCAGCGAGCGGAACAGCGTGCGCGCGTCCCCGCCGGGGAAGTCGGCGCGTGCCGATCCGTAATCCGGCATGAACATCGTATCGCCCACGAACACCGCCTCGCCCACGACATAGGCGATGCAGGCGGGCGTATGGCCGGGGACGTGCATCACGGTGACCGGCAGGGTGCCGATGGTGAAGGTGTCGCCATCGCTGAACAGCTGATCGAACTGCGAACCATCGGTCGCAAAGCTGCTGCCGGCGTTGAACAGCTTGCCGAACACCTGCTGGACATTGGTGATATGCTCGCCAATCGCGATCTTTCCGCCGAGCTTCTCTTGCAGATAGGGTGCGGCCGAGAAGTGATCGGCGTGGGCATGGGTTTCGAGCAGCCATGCCACCTTCAGATCATGCGCCCTGACGTAAGCGATCACCGCATCGGCCGAGGCGGTTTTCGTGCGGCCGGAGCTCGGATCGAAATCGAGCACCGAATCGATGATCGCCGCTTGCCCGCTCGCAGGATCATGCACAACATAGGTGACGGTGAAGGTCGCCGGATCGAAGAAACCCGCGATTTCAGGTCGCAAGCCTGCATCAGCCACAGCCGCTTCGACCTGTAATTTGGCTGCGGCCAGCACCGCATCCGTCACACTCATGGCGTATCTCCCTCTCTCGGCCGTCGTTCTGGCACCTTCCGGCCCGCGCGCAAATGGTGCCGCTGCATTTTTCGCAAGCGCATTGCGGCGTTTTCGCGTAAGGGCCCGGCTCGTTAACGCGCAGCCCCTGCGGCTCCGCGCCCTTTTGCCGGATGCCCTGCCCCTACAGCCGCGTTCGTCGCGCCGCACACCGCGTGCTGCATTGATCGAGTTCAAACTCCCATGACTTTCCCCGCTCTTCCCGCCCCGCTCGAAGCTGCCCTTGCCGCGCGCGGTTATGCCGCCGCCACGCCTGTTCAGGCCGAGGTGCTGCGCCCCGAGGCCGCCGGACGCGATCTCCTGGTCTCGGCCCAGACCGGTTCGGGCAAGACCGTCGCCTTCGGTCTCGCGATGGCCGCCGAACTGCTCGAAGGCGGCGAGCGCGTGATCCCCTCGCGCACCCCGCGCGCGCTGGTGATCACGCCGACGCGCGAGTTGGCGCTGCAAGTGAGCCGCGAGCTTGAATGGCTCTATGGCACAGCCGGTGCGCGCATCGCGACCTGTGTTGGCGGGATGAACCCCTCGGCCGAGCGCAAGGCGCTGTCCTTTGGCCCGACCATCGTGGTGGGCACCCCGGGCCGTCTGCGTGACCACCTCGAGCGCGGCGCGCTCGACCTGTCGGGTCTGGCCGCGGTGGTGCTCGACGAGGCCGACGAAATGCTCGACATGGGCTTTCGCGAGGAGCTCGAGGCGATCCTCGATGCCACGCCCGAAACCCGCCGCACGCTGCTGTTCTCGGCCACCATGCCGCGCCCGATCGAAGCGCTCGCCCGCCGCTACCAGCACGAGGCGCTGCGCATCGCCACCATCGCCGAAGGGCGCGGGCATGGCGACATCGCCTATCAGGCGGTCACCGTCTCCCCGACCGAAATCGAGAACGCGGTGGTCAACCTGTTGCGCTTCCACGAGGCGGAAACCGCGATCCTGTTCTGCGCCACCCGCGAAAAGGTGCGCCATCTCCATGCGATCCTGCAGGAGCGCGGCTTTGCCGTGGTCGCGCTGTCGGGCGAGCATTCGCAGTCAGAACGCAACCACGCGCTGCAAGCCCTGCGCGATCGCCGCGCGCGCGTTTGCGTCGCGACCGATGTCGCCGCGCGCGGGATCGACCTGCCGTCGCTCAGCCTCGTCGTCCATGTCGAGCTGCCGCGCGATGCCGAAACCTTGCAGCACCGTTCGGGCCGCACGGGTCGCGCCGGGCGCAAGGGGATTGCGGTGCTGATGGTGCCCTTCTCGCGCCGCCGCCGCGTTGAAGGCATGCTGCGTCAGGCGCAGATCAATGCCGAATGGTGCGATGTGCCCGAGCGCGAGGCAATCCTCGAGCGCGACCGCGAGCGTCTGCTCGAAAAGCTGCTCGCACCTGCTGTCATCGACGAGGCTGACCGCGATCTCGCCGCCCGCCTGCTGGCCGAACGCAGCGCGGAAGATATCGCTGCAATGCTGGTCCACGCCCACCGCGCGAGCCTGCCCGAGCCGGAAGAGCTGGTCGCAAACAGCCCGCAGGCCCGCGCCGAAAACCAGGCCGAACGTCACCGCCCCGGTTTCGAGGACACGGTGTGGTTCCGCATGGATATCGGCCGCCGCCACAATGCCGATCCGCGCTGGATTCTGCCGCTGATCTGCCGCCGCGGCCATGTCACCCGTTCGGAAATCGGCGCGATCCGCATCGGCCAGAACGAGACCTATTTCCAGATCCCCCGCACCATCGCAGCGAAGTTCGCCGATGCCGCTGCGCGCACCGGCATGAGCGAGGGCGAGGAGGATTCGCCGGTGATCGAAAAGTCGGACACCGGCCCGCGCGAAGCGGCGCGCAGCAACCGCCACCTACGCCCCTCGCGCAGCAATGATGCCAAGCCCTTCGTCAAGGCCAAGAGCTTTGCACGGAAGCCGAACGGCCCGTCAGGCGCGGCTGCGCCCGGCGGCGGGGCGGCCAAGCCGTGGGGCGGCAAGAAGGGCGGCGGCGCCGGTGGTGGGGGTCGCCCCCACAAGCACAAGCAGCGCCAGCCCTAGGTTTCGCCTATTCGTAAGTGCCGAGCAGGTTGCGCGCGACCACCCAGTTGTGGATCTCGCTCGGCCCGTCATAGATGCGCATCGTGCGCAGCTTATTCGACATGAGATAGAGCGGCAGTTCGCGCGTCATCCCCATGCCGCCGAACAGCTGCATCGCGTGATCGACGATCTCGTAGGCACTTTCGGTGCAGAAGCTCTTGATCATCGAGATCTCCCTGCGGGTGTCGCGGCCCTCGTCGATCTTCCAGGCGCAGTCATAGGTCATCAGGCGCATGGCATGGATCTTGGTCGCGGCGTCCGAAATCCAGTTCTGCACGCTCTGGCGCGCTGACAGGGGCTTGCCGAAAGTCGTGCGCTGCGGCGCATAGTCGATCATCATCTCCAGCGCGCGCTGCGCCATGCCGATCGACCACGAGGCCATCTCGATCCGCCGCGTACCCAGCCGCACCTGCATCGGCGCAAAGCCCTGACCGCGTGTTCCCAGCAGCTTCCAGCCCGGCACCCGGCAATCGTCGAGCGCGATTTCATAGGTCGCGGTGCCGTCGATCATCGGGATCTTGCGGGTGACGTTGAAGCCCGGCGTATCGCGATCGACGAGGAAGGCAGACATGCCGTTCCTGCCATTGGGGTTCTTGTCGGTCACCGCCATGAGGATGGTGAAATCGGCCTCGGCGCCCTTGGTGATCCAGATCTTGCGGCCGTTGATGATCCAGTCATCACCGTCCTGCACCGCGGTGGTCTTCATCCCCTGCGGATCCGCACCCGCGCCGGGTTCGGAAATGCCGATCGCGCTGATCGTCTCGCCGCGCACATAAGGTTCGAGATAGGCGACGCGCTGGCGCTCGTCGGCGGCGACCATCAGCATGCGCAGGTTGGGGCTGTCAGGCGGCAGGTAGTAGGGCACCACGGTCTTGCCCAGTTCCTCGGAGACGCCCACCATCGCCACCATCGGCAGGTTCATGCCGCCCACTTCCTCCGGCGCATCAAGGCCCCACAGCCCCAGCTCGCGGCTGACCGCATCGACCTTGGCGGTCTCCTCGGGCGTCAGATAGGTGCCCTTCCCGATATTCTCGCGCGCCATGACCGCGGCTTCGTAGGGCATCAGCTGGTCTTTCACGAATTTGCCGACCAGCTCTTTCAGCATGGCGTGTTCGTGAGAGAGTTCGAAATTCATGGGTTCTGTATCCTTGCTGGCGGGGCCGTTGCGTGGTGCCCCTGACACCACACAATACGGCCCAAGTCACCCGCAGGTTTGATGGGGGGCAGGGTTTTTTCGCTAGTCCTGATGGGCTTCGGTGTAATGCTGGGCCAGCCAGCCCGCGCCGTAATCATTGGCAGGATCGCGCGCGATCGAGTGGACGTGATTGAAGCCGCCATCGGGCGAGCCTTCGCGCACATAGTCGATGATGATCGACGGCCCCTCGACACGGAACATGTAGCGCGCCCTAGGATCGCCGGTCGGCCCCCACCAGGCGAAGTGGAGTGTGTCCGGCCCGTCCTTGGCAATCGCCGCGCGCTGGCGGGCTGCGGCTTCATCAGACGCATCGCCGAGATATTCGTCGATCACCGCGATCAGCAGCTGGCGCTGCACCGGATCGAGTGCGGAAGCGGCAATGCCCCGGGGCTTGCCCGCGCGGTCCTGCCGGCCCTTGCCCGCGAACACCGCATTGTCGACCGCATCGGCGATCACCGCCTCCTTCATCTGCGCCGGGCTGAGCGCGCCCATCAGCGAAAAGGCGCGGTCCGCCTCGTGCTGGAGGATGCGCCACCCGGCATAGCGCCCCTCGGGCACGGTCTGCGGATTGGCGCCGAGGAACAGCGGGGTGAAAGCGATCTTGCCATCGGCCACAGTGAAGTGTCCGTCGTCAGAACATTCGGCACAACACGGGGCGTAAATTAGCGGAGTGCGGGCCTCGTCCGGGGGTTGATGTTACGCGGCGAGGTTGCGGTGTTGCAAGCGCCGATGTTCGATGGTCTGTCGCTTGATCCTTTCACGCTGTTTGATGATGGCTGGGGCCCTGCCGAAGTAGGCGTCGGTGTCCCCCGTCAGCACCAATGGCACAGATTTGAGGTTGTGATTTAAGGAGGGTTGGGGCTTCGTCGTAGTGACGAAGGAACGAAGATGAAGACCCAATCCTCCTTGAAAAAATCGGCACCCAAAAAGCCCCCCGCTGAGCGGGTTGTGAAGGACATCCGGCGGCAGACCTGTCGTCATTTCTCGGCTGAAGACAAGATCCGGATCGTGCTCGATGGGCTACGCGGTGAAGACAGCATCGCCGAGCTCTGCCGCAAGGAAGGCATCGCCCAGAGCTTGTATTACACCTGGTCGAAGGAGTTCATGGAAGCGGGCAAGCGCCGACTTGCCGGTGATACTGCTCGTGCCGCAACCACCGGCGAAGTGCAGGATCTGCGCCGCGAGGCCCGTGCCCTCAAAGAATGCGTTGCGGACCTGACGCTCGAAAACCGTCTGCTGAAAAAAAGCATGATCGCGGATGGGGAGGGCGAAGAATGAGGTATCCCGCATCCGAGAAGCTTGAGATCATCAGGGTCGTCGAGCAGTCCCACCTGCCCGCCAAGCGGACGCTCGACAAGCTGGGCATCGCCCGTCGGACCTTCTACCGCTGGTATGACCGCTATCTCGAGGGCGGGCCGGAGGCGCTGGAAGATCGACCCTCCGCGCCGAGCCGGGTGTGGAACCGCATCGCGCCTGAGGTGCAGGATCAGATCGTCGGACTCGCGCTGGATTACAGCGAGTTGTCCCCACGCGAACTGGCCGTGCGATTTACCGATGAACGCCAATACTTTGTGTCCGAAGCCACGGTTTACCGCCTGCTGAAAGCACACGACCTAATCACCAGCCCGGCCTATGTCGTGGTGAAAGCGGCTGATGCGTTCCATACCAAGACCACCCGGCCAAACGAGATGTGGCAGACCGATTTTACCTACTTCAAGATCATCGGGTGGGGCTGGATGTATCTCTCCACCGTGCTCGACGACTTCTCGCGCTATATCATCGCCTGGAAGCTGTGCACCAACATGCGGGCCGAGGATGTGACCGACACGCTGGACCTCGCCCTGGCAGCTTCCGGCTGCGACAGCGCCACGGTGCTGCACAAGCCAAGGCTGCTCAGCGATAATGGTCCCAGTTACATCGCGGGAGAACTGGCGGAATACATCGAGGCCAACAAGATGAGCCACGTGCGCGGCGCCCCGATGCACCCGCAAACCCAGGGCAAGATCGAGCGCTGGCACCAGACCCTGAAAAACCGCATCCTGCTGGAGAACTACTTCCTGCCCGGCGACCTCGAGGCCCAGATCGAGGCCTTCGTCGAGCACTATAACCACCAGCGTTATCACGAAGCGCTGTCCAACGTGACACCCGCCGACGCCTACTTCGGCAGGGCCCCAGCCATCATCAAACAGCGTGAAAGGATCAAGCGACAGACCATCGAACATCGGCGCTTGCAACACCGCAACCTCGCCGCGTAACATCAACCCCCGGACGAGGCCCGCACTCCGCTAATTTACGCCCCGTGTTGTGCCGAATGTTCTGACGACGGACAATTGACTGATTACGCAGGCAGCAAGTGAAGCAGATATGATAAACATACGAACGATATTCATGATGCCCCTCTATTTCAGACCCAGCCTAGAGGGGACAACGGGAGAACGCAAAGGCTGACCCAATCCGTCGTATGGCTACCCCAAACCGAACCAAGCGGAAACTTAGCCCCTACAGCGTCCACTCCGCTAGCAAGCTTCAAGGATAGCTCAAGCCAACGTCTTCACGCTGTAACCACCGCCTAAACCCAAATCTGAAGCCAACATACAGCCCCCGGCGAAAAGTCGTGCCACACGACCATTCCGCAACCGGCGAAACACCGCATCCCCATCGTCCCCGCGGAATTCTGCCGAAGCGGCGTGGTAAAGGATCGGCTATTGCATGGTTTCCCGCATCAACGACCAATCATAACCCATTTCTTCGACGCGGCGGCGCAGCATCGTTTTCAGGCGGCCATCAGGCCTTGGATCGCGAGAAAGAATCCAGAGGTAGCGCCCGGATGGTTCGCCCACGATGGACCATTGATAATCGTCAGCGTGATCCAGCACCCAGTAGTCGCCATAGAATGGGCCGAAGAACGACACCTTGAGTTTGGCGCCGGTTACGGTGTCAACGATCTTCGCCTTGCCCGTGGCCGTTTTCACATCCCCATCCACAGCACCTTTGCGGCAGGCGTTGAGCACTCGTATTGTGCCATCGGCGTTGCGTGAATAATCGGCTGACACAGCCTCGCAATCCTTCTGGAAGGAAGCGTCATACCGGTAAAGCTCGTACCAACGCCCCAGATAGCGGTCGATCTCAACCGATTTGCTGGGCTGCGGCACATTGGGGTTGCCAACGGGAGGCTTGGATAGGATCGCGCATCCCGACAAAGCAACAATCGCGCACGTTGTAATGGCTACCTTCACCGCCCTGGGGATCATCAGCTTCGTATCCGTTCCGTTGCTTTTGACACCCTATCACGATCAGTCGTGCCACACGACCATTCCGCAACCGGCGAAACACCGCATCCACCGCTCACCTCTCCGTGAGGCCCCTGTCTCCGCTACCAAGTTGCGAACACCTTTTTCACACCGCTACTCACATTGGCTCAGGGCGGAAAACGAGCTTACTGGGAAATGCAATCTCGCAAGCTATTGTTTTTCTTTGAGGAAGCACTTCCACGCAGTTGGACGCCTCGAAAAACCCTCGCCTTTGAGGCGTTGATCTGATTCACTGCCTTTGCGGATGAGCGGAGGCGAAGATGGTTGGCCAGCCTGGTTTCTTTGATCTGTCGGACCGGTATGCGGCGCTGAGTGCGGCGGGTGATCCGCTGGAGCGGTTGACGGCGGTGGTCGATTTCGAGGTGTTCCGCGGGCCATTGATCGTGGCGCTCAGGCGGAGCGATCTGGGCAAAGGCGGCCGGCCGCCGTTCGATCCGGTGATGATGTTCAAAATCCTGGTGCTTCAGGCGCTCTACTCTCTGTCAGACGAGGCGACCGAGTTCCAGATCAAGGACCGGCTGTCGTTCCAGCGGTTCCTCGGACTGGGGCTCGATGGCCGGGTGCCCGATGCGACCACGGTGTGGCTGTTCCGCGAGCGGCTCGTACAGGCCAAGGCGATCGACAAGCTCTTCGCGCGCTTCGATGCGGCGTTGACCGATCGGGGCTACCTCGCGATGGGCGGGCAGATCATCGATGCGACCGTGGTGCCGGCGCCCAAGCAGCGGAACACCGAGGACGAGAAGGCCGCGATCAAGCAGGGCAAGATCCCGGAGCGCTGGAAGGAGAGGCCTGCCAAGGTCCGTCAGAAGGACCGCGATGCGCGCTGGACGGTCAAGTACTCGAAGGCCAAGGTGAAGGAGGGCGGCGACCCCAAGGGCTTCAAGCCGGTCGATCTTGCCATCCCGATGTTCGGCTACAAAAACCACATCGGCATCGACCGGGCTCACGGGCTGATCCGCACTTGGGATGCCAGTGCGGCCAACGCCCATGACGGGGCACGGCTGCCGGAGCTCATCAGCAAGCAAAACACCGGCTCGGGCGTATGGGCCGACACGGCTTATCGCTCAAAGAAGAACGAGGCGTTCCTCGAGCGGGGAATGTTCAAGAGCAACATCCACCAGCGACGCATGCCGCGTCGGCCGATGCCAGAGCACATCGCCCGAGCCAATGCGAAGCGCTCCGCTGTGCGCTCGGCAGTTGAGCACGTGTTCGCCGGACAGAAGCACCGCATGGGGCTGTTTATCCGCACCATCGGCATCGCCCGCGCAAAGATCAAGATCGGCATGGCGAACCTGGCCTACAACTTCCAGCGCCTCGCCTGGCTCGAGGGGCGAAGTGCGCCCGCATAGCGCGAAAACGAGGTGCCAAGCGGCGCTCCAGCTCAGAAAAACAAGGAAACGAGGCCGAAAGGCACAGCCCTCACGCACCAAAGACCGCGATCAGACCCCTCGCGCCGCCGTCAGGCCGAAAATAGACGTTCTTCGAGGTGTCCAGTTTACTAAGCTTACTCCACTGAGGCAGAGCGATTTGAGGCGGTCGTAATTAGTAACCCTCCTCATACGCTATATAGCCACTCAGCTGGTTAGCCCGATTGTTATTCTCTCGAGCCTGGCAATTCGCCTCTGCAGCCTTCTGTTCGGTCGGTTCGGTCGAATACTGCAAACCTTCGACACGGCACGCCGCGTCTTTCTGCTTAATCCATGCCCTCTGTTGCGCCAAAAGCTGCTTTCGCACATCGGCATCGATCGAGTTCCACACAACTCCGATCGCTTCTTGCGAGGCCTTACGCTGCGCCACAGCCGCCTCAAGTCCAGCATTGAGCATGGCCTGAACAGCCTCTTCTTCCTGCTTGCGGGCGAATTCAGCTTCTTGCTTTTCAACCCTTACTTTGTTCTCGATCCGGTCACGCAGGAGAGAAGCGGCAACCACCTCGCCGAATATCTCGAGCTTGCCATCCGAACCCTCGAACTCGGCGAACACCTTTGCGCCATCATCGGTGGGCTGAACGCTATAGTCGAGCGATCCCTTCAAGTAGTCAGCCCCTTTTTCCAACTCTGCGCCGTCAATCGCATTTGCGATCTTGGGCAGCCCAAGCAATTCGCGAGAGGCGTCCGCAGCCTTGAAGGTTTCGGGCGAAAACACGATCTTGAGCGTGCCCGTGCAGAAACGCTTGGTACTGTCAGGGTCTTCTTTGGTGGTGCGGATATCCTCGAGGATCAACTTAACTTTAGCAATTGACGCCCGAACAGAAGAAGAACTGATAAGATAGTTGCCTTCGGCGTCCTGCGCCCGCTCAAGAGCCACTTTCTCAAGCCCTTCACGTATAGCATTTTCAAGAGCGCCTTTGGAGGCTTCATCTGAACAGCTGGTCTCAGAAAAAGCTGAGCACGACGCCAATGCAATCACCCCAAACGCTAGAGTAATCAAAGATTTAATTCGCACCCCAGCCATCTTCCACGCCCCTGTCAAAAATTTGTCTCTGCTCAACAAGGCAAAGACCCAAGAAACATAGAGACACGAGGCTTACCGCTGTCAACAGCCAAACGCAGCTTCTCGGCCATCATAATCAGTCGTGTCACACGACCATTCTGCAACCGGTCGAGACCGCAGCGACCGGCAAGGCTACATAAAAGGCCACTTATCGTGACTGGTATCGTCACACAGTCTGTCGGCACGATCAGGTGCTTTCATGTCTGGGGGCTGTCGATCGGAAATGCCTACCGGCTTCCTCCGAGGATGTTGAAGCCCTCTCGCACTTTTGAGGTAGCCCTTTCCACTGCAGCATTGTCAGCCCCAGCCTGAACGCACAAATATGCGCTTGCAGAGCGCAAATATTCTAATTTCTCATTATACGAAGTCATAAATTTGTTTATAAAATTGTACTCAGATTCATAAGCTTCAATAGTGCGACGAGAAAGTTCGCATTTTTTATTTAAATAATCATCAGATCCTATCGCGATGCTATCAAATTATTTTTCAGCGGCCTCCCCTTTTGTACCTAATGGAGAGCAAGCTACGCAGTTAAAAGCTATTATGCTTAATAAAATTACGCGATTAATTTTATGACCTCGAATTTTTCAGATTTTTATTTGAATTTTTGCTTATATTTTATATTGTAATAGATGGCATCGGCTCTATAATTTTGCGGGAAGCCTACAAGATACGATAAACTAACTCAACGCCCCTCGTCAGTCGCGTCACACGACCATTCCGCTACCGACCAAACCGAGCGAACGGGCAATGACCTACATTGAGAATGGACGGATTTTATTCCCCGGAATGACCACCGAGTGATCCTTTCCGTTGATAGTATAAGATTGGCTACCGTCGTCGGAAAATGACACGTTGAAGCAGACCTGCATTGAAAATCCGCGATTAATCGATGCTTGTCCGCAGTAAGCGCCATTGTCCTGCCGGACGTAGATCGATCCAACGGTAAGCTGCATACCATTCAGTTTGGAAAAATTGGTGAACTCCAGCGGCGCAGTCACGATGAATGCGGGGATAGTATCGGCGACGATCATTCTCTGACCCCTTGATGCTCAATCAGCAGAAAATTCGCCGCGGAGCCAGCGGTCCAACTCCTTGATCCTAGCGTATGCCGCCTCAATTTTTTGAGCCTTGGCGAACTCCGCATCGTCCAGAATCTCATTGAGATTTGAGATCAAAACAGCTGTTCCCTGCATGTTGACCGTCGCAGCATTGTTGTTGGTCACGCCATAGTCGATATCGACGCCGATCACGCAGTTTGCACCCATCGCAACGGCCTTGTTCGCAATGATTGCCCTGACAGTGGCCTCGCCGCTGTTCACCTTAAGCGCCATGCCCGAGGTAGTGTTCGTCATCCCGAACATGTCGGAGAACCCTTGGCTCAACTCGCTAAACAAGCCGGTACCGACTGTGGCATTGGCGGTTACCATGGCCTTGATACGGCACTGCGCACCGGGTGGCACTTGGCTGATCGTCATCATCGGAAAATCGACGATGTTCGCCTTGATGTAGCCCATGCAGTTTTCCTGCTCGGCCTTAAACTTGGCCGTTTGGTCGGCTTCCTCGCCTATGGCTCGGAACCGCTGCACTTCCGCCGCTTTCGCGTTCAATGTGCTTTCCAAGCGTTCGGAAAAATTTCCAATCAGCTGGTTGTAGCGGTTAACGACACCGGTCATCGCTGAAAAATCAGCTCCCGATCCGATTATGTTATCGATCTGCGTCTTAGCGTATCCGCACTCTTGTGTTTCGGGACTATGTTCGATCACATCGAGGTAAGCAGACAGCGCACCTTCAAAGTCCTTCTTTTTGTAATGAAGGTCATAGGCATGTTTGTAGGTCTGCTCTGCATTAGAGCGGTTTCCATTCATTCCGGCTCATATCCGCAAGATTTGAAGTAATTGGCGCATTCGGCAGGCTGGAAGATGTCGACGAGCCGGCCGATCAAGTCCCACAACCCGCTGACGGTTCGCTCACCCGCCTTGCGGAGCATGGCTTTGAGCCGGGAGAATGCCTTCTCGATAGGGTTGAAGTCCGGGCTGTATGGCGGGAGGAAGCGCAGCGTTGCACCGGCCGCTTCGATCCTTTCCTTCACTGCCGCCCGTTTGTGGCTCGAGAGGTTGTCCATGATGACCACGTCACCGGGTTGCAACTCGGGCACCAGAACCTGCGCCACATAGGCTTCGAACCAGTCGCCGTTGATCGGCCCGTCCAGCACCATCGGCGCGACCATGCCGGTCATTCGCAGTCCCGCGACCAGCGTGGTGGTCTTGCGGTGGCCGTGCGGGAAGCCCATCCGCAGCCGCTCGCCCTTCGGGCAGCGGCCATGGCTGCGGGTCATGTTGGTGGCGGTCCACGTCTCGTCGATGAAGACGAGGCGTTCGGGTTCGAGATCGATCTGGCCGTCGAACCAATGCTGCCGTTGCCTCAGGACGTCGGGACGGTCCTGCTCGATCGCGTGGCCGGTCTTTTTTTGCGCGTGATCCCGTGACGCACGAAGAAGCGATGCACCGTGCCGATACCGACCAGGGCCCCACGCTCGATCAGCCGCGCCTGAACCTCGACCAGGGTCATGTCGCCTTGCTCGGCGATCAGCTCCCGAATGAAGCCGCCGTGCGCTTCGATCTTGCCTGAATGCCGGTCACCGCCGCGCGGCTTGGCAACGGCCCGGCCATGCTCAAGCGCTCTTCGCCGCCAGCGGATCGCGCTCGACACGCTGACCCCAAAGCGCGCCGCCGCCGCGTGGCAGCTCAGGCCGCCATCAATCGCTGCAACGACCCTGTCCCGAAGATCCTGTGAAAGCGTTCGTGCCATCCGTGCTGGCCTCCTGCCACCAGCAGGAAGTCTGAATCACAACGGCGCCGCGAAGGGAATCCCTGACGAATCAGATCGTGTGGAAACCGCTCTAACCTGCATTTGGCATTTCTCCACAATTCACGAACCACCTACGCCACATTGAGCTGCGTGTCGGAGAACGAAATTGCATCAGGGTATAAAACTATTCAATGGGCGCAATCATTCTCGTCACACGACCCTTCGCCACAAACCCAAACCGCGCCGCGCGGAAATCGAGCCCACATAGCGCCCAGAACGCTGGCCAGCTTCAAGGGCAGTTCAGCCTAGCGCCTTCACATTGCAACCACTGCCAAAACGCAGATTTGCGCCCCATTCAGAACGGTCGTGTTGCACTAGCAGCGGTAAGCCATCAGGGTAACAATCAGCTCTTTATTAGCGGAGGAAATACCTTTAAAAATAACAGTGTTTGCACCTCCTTGCGAGGCCTTAGTCAAAGCTTCATCTAACGCCTTTCGCGCAGCTTTATCCATGCTCTTCGAAACAAAACTGTCAGCTTCATAAGCTAACCCAAGAAATTCACACGATGAGACTTTTTGCTCACTGACCATTTTTACTGATGATGGAGCTGGATAAAATTCCGCATTTGCCGGAGCTGCGATGCAAAACGCAAAAGCAACAAAAATTCTGAACATTTAAAAATCTCCCAGTTCAATTAAGGCCCTAGGCTTGAGGTAAGCTTTGTTCAACTAGCAGAACGCTTATCAGCTTCAAGGATAGCTCAATCGAGTGCCTTTACGCTGTAGAAGGGGCAGTAGCGCAAATTTCGAGCAAGCCTGCAGCACAGGGCAAACAGTCGTGCCACACGACCATTTCGTGACCAGCGAGAACACCGCATCTGCGCCGTCTCCGCACAATTCAAAACCGTGCGATAAACCGTACACATGGTTGTACACAGCACCGCAGGGGTTAACTCAAAGATAGAATTGGGAAATATGGTAGCGGAGGAGGGACTCGAACCCCCGACACGCGGATTATGATTCCGCTGCTCTAACCGGCTGAGCTACTCCGCCCCATGGGGCATCCGGCGGCGATTTGCGGCCGGATTCGCTTGCGGGTGTCGCCCCAAGCGAGGCGCGCATCTAGGGCGCAGGCGGGGCCGGGTCAAGCCCTCTCGCGCCCGCGGAATGCGCAAGTCTTGACCCGCTCCCACGGCCCGCCGCGATAGTGCCACAGCTCGAGCGCAGGAAAGGGAAAGCGGCCCTTCGCCGCCCATGGTGCCAGCAGCGGCACCAGCCGCGCCTGAAGGCTGCGCGCGTCGTCCTTGGTCACCTTGTTCTGGATAGTGATGTGGGGGCGCGGCTCGTGCAGGTCCTGCGCGGTGAGGCTCCCGTGGAAATGCTCGGCGATCAGGGCGCGAAGGGCGAGCAGACCGGGCGCTTCAAGCGCAATCGCGGTGCCCCGCCCTAGGTCCATCACGCCAGAAACGGCTCCCTCTGGCGCGGCGAATTCGGCGGCAATGCGCGGGATGAAGTCCTTCAATTCTTCCAGCAGTGAAGGCGCGAAGGCGTGGAACAGCGTGACATGGGCGTGGAGGTAATTGCGCTCGGGCGGATAATGCGCGCGCCGCAGCCCTTCGGCAAAGCCCGCCAGATCGGGCGGCAGGGCGGCGGTGAGGATGAAGGGCTGAGGCATTTGCTTGTGGTCGCGCGGCCGAACCGCAAAACCGGTTCCCACTTTTGCTGGCCGCGCTCCGCCTCCTACATTTCCCCCCGCTCGCGGCGGATTGCATACCACTTGGCGACGTTGGCGTTGTGCTCTTCAAGGGTGCTGGCAAACCAATGCCCGCCGGTTCCGTCCGCCACCATGAACAGCGCACCCGTGTTCTCGGGGTTCATCACCGCCGCGATGCTGTCGCGCCCGGGATTGGTGATCGGGCCTTCGGGCAGGCCGACGCGGGTGTAGGTGTTGTAGCCGTTGACCGCGGCAATCTCGGACTGGCGGATGCGGCGGCCCAAAGGCTTGCCCTTGGTGACGGGGTAGATGATCGTCGGATCGGCCTGCAGTTTCATTCCCGTGCGCACGCGGTTGGAATAGAGCCCGGCGACCATGCGGCGCTCCTCGGGCTTGCCGGTTTCCTTCTCGACAATCGCTGCGAGGATCAGCGCATCGCGCATCGTATCCACCGCGATGCGGGGGCTGCGCTTGGCCCATTCCTCGGCCAGGGCATTGTCCATCGCGCTCTGCATCTGCTGGACCAGCGACGCGCGCGACTGCCCGCGCTCGAAGGCGTAGGTATCGGGCAGGATCGAGCCTTCGGGCGGCACCGGCACATCGCCGGTCAGCAGCGGCTCGGCCATCAGGCGTTCCCACACGAGGATCGAGGGCATGCCTTCGGGGATGGTGACGAAGCGGCGGATCACATCGCCCGACTGGAAGGCGGCGAGGATCTCGCCCTGGCTCATGCCGGGGGTGAGCAGGAACTCGCCCGCCTGGATCGGCGCGTCCGAGCCGAAGATGCGCGCCTGCAGCACGAAGCCCGCGGCCGAGGAAATCAGCCCCTCGGCCTCCAGCTTGTCCGCCACGGAAGAGACCGAGGCGCCCGCGGGGATGGTGAAGCTCGTCTCCTTGGCGATGGTCGACGAGCCCGTCAGCACCCATGCGAAAGCAAGGCCGGCGAGCGCCAGCGCCACCAGCCCCAGCCACAGTCCTTTCCCAATCAGCCGCGTTCGGCTCACCGGATCAGTCGACCTTCTGCATGATGATCGAGGCGTTGGTGCCGCCGAAGCCGAAGGAATTGTTCAGCACCGCGCGCACTTCGCGCTTCTTCGCCACCAGCGGCACAAGGTCGATGCCTTCGGTGCCCTCGTCCGGATCATGCAGGTTCAGCGTCGGCGGCACGATCCCGTCGCGCATCGCGAGGATGCAGAAGATCGCTTCCACCGCGCCCGCGCCGCCCAGCAGGTGGCCGATAGCAGACTTGGTCGAGGACATCGACGCGCCGCCCAGATCGTCACCCAGCACGCGCTTGATCGCGGCGAGTTCGATGGTGTCGGCCATGGTCGAGGTGCCGTGGGCGTTGATGTAGTCGATATCGCCCGGGCCGAGGCCGGCCTTCTTCAGCGCCATGCGCATGGCGAGTTCCGCGCCGCGGCCCTCGGGATGCGGGGCGGTGACGTGATAGGCATCGCCCGACAGGCCATAGCCGGTGACTTCGGCATAGATCTTCGCGCCGCGCGCCTTGGCCCGCTCATATTCCTCGAGCACCACCACGCCCGCGCCTTCGCCCATGACGAAGCCGTCACGATTGCGGTCATAGGGGCGGCTGGCCTCGGTCGGGCGGTCATTCATGCTCATGTTGAGCGCGCGCGCCTGAGCGAAACCGGCAATACCGAGCGGGTTGATGGTGCTTTCCGCCCCGCCCGCCAGCATGATGTCGGCATCGTCCATCGCGATCATCCGCGCGGCATCGCCGATCGAGTGCGCGCCGGTGGAGCAGGCGGTGACGACGGCGTGGTTCGGCCCCATGAAGCCGTACTTGATCTGCACCTGACCGGTGATGAGGTTGATCAAGCGCCCGTGGACGAAGTGCGGCGAGACACGCGAAGGGCCGCGCTCGTGGAGATTGACGCTCTCGAGCTCGATCCCAGGAAGGCCGCCGATGCCCGAACCGATCGAGCAGCCGGTGCGCTCCTTTTCGGCATCGGTCATGTCGGTGAGGCCGGCATCTTCGAGCGCCTGGCCTGCGGCATCAATGCCATAGACGATGAAGGGATCGACCTGCCGCTGGACCTTGTGATCGACGCGCTTGTCGGCGTCGAAGCCCCAGGGGTGATCCTTGCCCTTCACTTCGCAGGCGATGGTGCACTTCTGGTCCGAGGTATCGAAGCGGGTGATCTGCCCCGCTCCGCTCTCGCCCGCGATCAGGTTTGCCCACGTCGTCTCGACATCGCCCCCGAGCGGGGTGACAAGACCGAGGCCGGTTACAACCACACGGCGCATTCAGGTTCTCCAAAACGCAAGACAGGCTCAACCCCGTTCGGGCTGAGCCTGCCAAGACCCCGTATGGCGCTTCACCGGAAGGGCTGAGGAGGAGGACAGCAGAACCTGCAATCCTCCCACCATCCCCGCGATCCGCAGCCAACGGGTGGGTCGGGCTATCAGCCCTTGTGCTCTTCGATGTACTTGGTCGCGTCACCAACGGTGGTGATCTTCTCGGCCGCATCGTCGGGGATTTCGACGCCGAATTCCTCTTCGAAAGCCATCACCAGTTCGACGATGTCGAGGCTGTCAGCGCCCAGATCGTCGATGAAGCTGGCATCCTGGGTGACCTTGTCGGCCTCGACGCCGAGATGCTCGACGACAATCTTCGCCACCCGATCGGCAGTATCGCTCATGATATTCCCTCGTTGAAATGGGGTTAGGTAAATCTCGTGCCCGCCCTAATGAACGCTGCGGGCAAGCGCAAGTGGGCATGACAATCCGTGCCGAAGCTCTCCGCAATCATGCGCAAGCGCTGCCTCCATGCGCTCTTGCCAGCGGATAGGCCGGCGTGCCACGGCCTCAGCCATCATGCTGACCTTCTGTTCGCCTTCACAAGCCGCCCATGCGCCGGCCCTCGAACTCGTCAACGGCAAGGCCGAGGACCACGCCGAAACCCCGGCGCGGCTTGGGAATATGCTGGGAGCGATGGGAACGGTGCGCGCGCCCGATGACCACGGGCTTGCGGCGATCCAGGCTGTCCACAGCCCCGAATACATCGCCTTCCTGCAAGCCGCGCATGGCGAGTGGCTGGCGGCCGGGCGCGCGGGCGATGCGATACCCTATGCCTTTCCGGTGCGTGGACGGCGACCGCTCGATCTGACGCGGATTGACGGGAAGCTCGGCCTGTTCGGCTTCGACACCGTCACCCCGATTGCGGCAGGCACGTGGGAGGCAGCCTATGGCGCGGCGCAATCGGCCTTGAGCGCGCTGGCGGCGATGGCTAGCGGAGAGGCACGCCATGCCTTCGCCCTTTGCCGCCCGCCGGGGCATCATGCCGGAGCCGACTATTTCGGCGGCTATTGCTACCTCAACAACGCCGCCATCGCTGCGCGCGCAGCGGCGGCGCAAGGCCTCGGGCCGGTCGCGGTGCTCGATGTCGATTACCACCACGGCAATGGCACGCAGGACATCTTCTACGCCGACGGGAGTGTCTTCTTCGCCTCGATCCATGCCGATCCGCGCACCGATTTCCCCTATTTCTGGGGCCATGCCGAGGAGTGTGGTGAAGGCGCAGGCGAAGGCACGACCTTCAACCAGCCCTTGCCGAGGGGCACTGGCTGGGGGACTTACGAAGGCGCGCTTGGCAGGGCGGTCGATGCCATCGCCGCTTTCGGCGCGAAGACGCTGATCGTCAGCTACGGCGCGGACACCTTTGCCGAAGACCCCATATCGCAATTCGCCCTGACGACGGACGACATGCATGCCATGGGCACGAGCATCGCGAGCCTCGGCCTGCCGACGCTGACGGTGATGGAGGGCGGCTACAACGTCGCGGAGCTGGGCCGCAACGTTGCTGCCTTCATCGCTGGCCTTGAAAGGGCTTAGGCCCCGCCAACCGGCTTCACCGGCGGTTCCACCACGCGCAAGCTGAGTTCGCGCATCTGGCGCGGTTCGGGCAGGCTGGGGGCGCCCATCAGCAGATCCTCGGCGCGCTGGTTCATCGGGAACAGCGTGATTTCGCGCAGGTTCTTGGCCCCGCACAGCAGCATCACGATCCGGTCCACGCCCGCAGCCATGCCCCCGTGCGGCGGCGCGCCGTACTGGAACGCGCGGTACATGCCGCCGAAACGCTCCTCCACATCAGCCTGCGTGAGGCCGGTGATCTCGAACGCCTTGACCATGGTTTCGGGCTTGTGGTTGCGGATCGAGCCGCTGGCGATTTCATAGCCGTTGCAGACCAGATCGTACTGGTAGGCCTTGATCGTCAGCGGATCCTGCCCGTTCAGCGCGTCGATCCCGCCCTGCGGCATCGAGAAGGGGTTGTGGCTGAAGTCGACCTTCTTTTCCTCTTCGCTCCACTCGTAGAACGGGAAGTCGACGATCCAGCACAGGGCAAAGGTGCTCTCGTCGATGAGGCCCAGCTCTTCGCCCACGCGGATACGGGCAGCGCCCGCCAGCTTGGCCGCGTCCGCCGCCTTGCCAGCCGCAAAGAACAGGCCGTCATTCTCGCCAAGGCCAAGCTCGGCATAGAGCGCGGCCATGCCTTCGGTGCCGTGGTTCTTGGCAATCGGCCCGCCGAATTCCCCGCCCTTGCGGGTAACATAGCCAAGGCCCGCATAGCCTTCCTTGCGCGCCCAGTCGTTCATGTCGTCGAAGAACTTGCGGCTCTTCTCGTGGGTCGCAGGCGCGGGGATCGCGCGGACCACGCCGCCCGAACCGACGATCTTCTCGAACAGGCCGAAACCCGACTGGGTGAAGTGGTGCGAGACATCGCTGATGAGCAGCGGGTTGCGCAGATCGGGCTTGTCGCTGCCATACTTGAGGATCGCCTCATCGTAGGGAATGCGCGGGAATTCGCCTGCCGGGGTCACGCTCTTTTCGCCCGCGAAGGCGGCGAAGGTGCCCTGGATCACCGGCTCCATCGTCTCCCACACCTCTTCCTGGGTGACGAAGCTCATTTCGAGGTCGAGCTGGTAAAACTCGCCCGGCAGGCGGTCTGCGCGCGGGTCTTCATCGCGGAAGCACGGGGCGATCTGGAAATAGCGATCGAAGCCCGCAACCATCAGCAGCTGCTTGTACTGCTGCGGCGCCTGCGGCAGCGCGTAGAACTTGCCGGCGTGGATGCGGCTCGGCACGAGGAAGTCGCGCGCGCCCTCGGGCGAAGAGGCGGTGAGGATCGGGGTCGAGAACTCGTTGAAGCCCACCGCTGCCATGCGCGTGCGCATGTCGGCAATCACCGCCACGCGGGTCATGATGTTCTTGTGCAGCGTCTCGCGCCGCAGATCGAGGAAGCGGTACTTGAGGCGGATATCCTCCGGATAGGGCTGCTCGTCGGCGACCGGCATGGGCAGCTCTTCGGCCGCGCTCTGCACGGTGACGCTGCGCGCAAACACCTCGATGCTGCCAGTGGCAAGGTTGGCATTGACCGTCTCGGCCACGCGCGCTTTCACTTCGCCTTCGATGGTGATGACGCTTTCGACGCGCAGGCCTTCGAGCACCGGCAGGGTCGCGCTGTCGCTGTCGGCCACGATCTGGGTGATGCCGTAGTGATCGCGCAGGTCGATGAACAGCACGCCGCCGTGATCGCGCTTGCGATGGATCCAGCCCGACAGGCGGACGGTCTCGCCGACATTGGCGGAAGAAAGCTGTGCGCAAGTATGCGTGCGGTAGGGGTGCATCTAAACTCTTGTCCTGTTCGCGGCTATGACGCTAGGGCGCGCGGGCGCAGATGGAGCTTTGCTCCGATGTTGGCGCGCTAACAGGGCAAGCCCGCCGTTTTGTCAAGCGGTCCGGGCGCATTCTGGGTTCAATCCCGAGGGCGGCACTCCGCCTGCGAAACAAGAAAAGATGACATGAAAATCCATCCCTTGATTACCACGAGCGAGGCCCTCTCCGAGCTCTGCGAACGTCTGGCCAAATCCGAATTCGTCGCGGTCGACACCGAATTCATGCGCGAGAACACCTATTGGCCCGAACTCTGCCTGGTGCAGATCGCCAATACCGAGGAAGCCGCCGCGATCGATCCGATGGCCGACGGCATCGACCTTTCCCCGCTGCTTGACCTGATGTGCAACAACGAAGACGTGCTCAAGGTCTTCCATGCCGGCGGGCAGGACGTTGAAATCATTGTCAACATGACGGGCAAGACCCCGCACCCGATCTTCGACACGCAGATCGCGATGATGGCGATCAGCCAGTCCGAACAGATCGGTTATGCCAACCTCGTCGAAACGTGGATGGGCCTCACCATCGACAAGGGCGCGCGCTTTACCGACTGGAGCCGCCGCCCGCTGACCGACCGCCAGATCGAATATGCGATTGGCGATGTCACCCACCTCGCCACGATCTTCCCGCGCATCCTCAAGAAGCTGATCAAGACCGGACGCGGCATCTGGTTGGATGCGGAGATGGAAAAGCTCGCCGATCCGTCGAACTACATCACCGATCCCGGCATGGCGTGGAAGCGCATCCGCCAGCCGGGGCGCAATCCGCAGGTTCTGGGCCGGATGAAGGCGCTGGCCGGCTGGCGCGAGGCCGAAGCCCAGCACAAGAACATCCCGCGCGGCCGCATCATGCGCGATGAAACCCTTGCCGATATCGCCAGTCACCCGCCGAAGGTGCAGGCCGATCTCGCCAAGGTGCGCGGGCTTTCCGCTGCCTGGAAGGACAATGACATCGGCAAGCGGCTGATGAAGGTGCTGGCCGATGCCGAGCCGCTGCCCAAGGACGAGATGCCCGAAAAGTCCGGCCCCGGTGCGCCGCTGGGCAAGGAAGGCGCGCTGGTCGCCGACCTGCTGAAGCTGCTGCTCAAGATCCGCGCCCGCGAGATCGATGTCGCTGCGCGCCTCCTCACCCGCGCCGAGGAGATGGAAGCGCTCGCCGCCGGTGTACGCGATCTGCCGGTGCTCAAGGGCTGGCGCTTCGAGGTGTTCGGCAAGGACGCGCTCGATCTGGTCGAGGGCAAGCTTGCCTTCGCGGTCGAGAAGGGGCGTTTGAAGATGACCCATATCGACGATGTGGTGGTGCCTGAAGCGCCGGAAGCGCCGGAAGCGTCCGACGCGCTGGCGGCGGAGTAGCAGCGGCCCGGTGTCCACCTACCTGCCCACCATCAAGCAGCTGCAATATCTCGTGGCGCTTCACCAGCATGGCCATTTCGGCCGGGCGGCGGATGCGAGCTTCGTGTCGCAATCGACCTTGTCCGCCGGCATCCGCGAGCTTGAATCGCTGCTGGGCGTGACACTGGTCGAACGCTCGCGCCGGGTGGTGCGGTTCACAGCGCTCGGCGAGCAGGTGGTGGCCAAGGCCAACCGGCTCCTGCGCGAGGCCGAGGAACTGGCGGATCTGGTGCAGGCCTCGGGCAAGCCGCTGGTCGGCGAATTGCGGATGAGCGTGATCCCCACCATCGCCCCCTTCCTGCTGCCGCGCATCCTGCCCCGCCTGAAGCGCGAGCGGCCGGAATTGAAGCTGCTGCTGCGCGAAGAGACGAGCCATGACGCGCTGGAATCGCTCAGCCACGGGCGGGTCGATTGCGTGCTGCTCGCCCTGCCCTTCGACACGGGTGACGCGGCGCTTGCCCATATCGCGGACGACCGGCTGTTCATCGCCTTCCCCAAGGACGATCCGCGCGATCCGCCCGCGAGCGTGAAGCCCGAGATGATCGATCAGGGCCGGCTGTTGTTGCTGGAGGACGGGCACTGCCTGCGCGATCATGCGCTTGCCGCCTGTTCGCGCAGCGAGCTTCGCGCCAGCGCGGCGATGATCGGCACCTCGCTCCACACGCTGGTGCAGCTGGTCAACAACGACCTCGGCCTCACCATGCTGCCCGAAATGGCGCTGGAAGCGGGCATCCTCAATGGCACGAATGTGGTCGCGCGGCCCGTCGACAGCCCCACCGCCAAGCGCGAGATCGTGCTCGCATGGCGCAAGAACTCACCGAGAGAGGCGGACTTCCAGCTGCTCGCGGAGGAGCTGCGGGCGGGGTGACGCTTTCGCCCGCGACCCAAGCCCCGCAAATGCCCCCAAGACTCCAGTGTCGCATCACATCCGCCTCCGCAGCGCGAAGGATACGGCACTGGAGCTTTCCGCAGCCTCAGGCTGGCGGAACGGGTTGGCCCGGCGGCCGGATCAGGCCAGAGGAATGATCCTCAATAGCCGAGCGCAAGGTATTGGCGCCGGCCATCAGCCGAAGCCAGCCGCGCTTCTTCCATCTTGCCGAGCCGGCCCCGCAACTTGCTGTAGCTGAGCGCATCATTGGCAAAGATGATGCTGGCAAGGAAACGGGCATCACGCGGATGATCCACCGGCACATCCCCGAGATGAGTGAGTCTTTCGATCGCGCGCTTGGCCACGCCGCGTTCGAGGTTCGTGCCATCCTGGTTGTAGAATTGCAGATTCTCCGCCTTGCCGTCTTCGTCCAGCGTGAAGCTTATCTGGACGATCGCGTTTTCCGTGGTCGCCCCCATCGGCTCGATCATCAGCGCGCGATCGAGCTCGGCTGTCGTCTGCTTCTGCCATTGCCGCATGGCGTTGGATGAACTGACGACGATATCATCGCCCTGTTTCGCGGCCGCTGCCGTCACGGGCAGCAGACAAATCATGCAAGCGCCGACGGCCCCGGCAATAATTGTCGTGAATTCGTTTGTGGTAAGCATGCCATCATCCTTTCGATTATCGTCTGGATGATCGGCCAAAAAGACCTCCGCAGTATTCATGCGACCCGATTGTGGCGAGGAGATTAAGGTCGATCCAAACAGCAAGCCTGCGGAGCTTTCTGCGGCACGATTATATGTTCATAAAGATGTCAAAATTAAGGCAAGACGAGCTTGCGCTCTATTTGAAAGATCAAAACCAGTACTGCCCTGATTCATCAACAGATCGCCGTCGCGGCAGCAGACTCGTGTCCGGTTTCGGGTCGGCCGCTGGCCCCGTTTGCCGCCACGTGCCTTGCGCGACTCGCCAAAACCGAACGCAATCGGCGGGCCTTGTTGGTTTTGCCGCAGGCACAGGCTAAGATCCTTGCGTGACCGAACCCGATCAGGAACCCCTGCCCTATCACACGAATATGCGCGGGCAGCGCGCGGGGAGCGGTTTTCTGCTGACGATGCTCGGCCTGCTGCTGCTGACCATCCTGCTGCTCAACACCGGCGTGCTCGAAGCCTCCTATTCGGGCATCGCCTTCATGGGCCTGCTGCCCTTCGTCATCGGCGCGCTGGTGACGGGGGCGGGCTTGCAGGTCTATTCGCATTACGGCTGCATCATCGCCCCGGTGCTGCTGTTCGCGATCATGTTCCCGCTGGTCCATTATGGCCTTGCCGAGGGGCTGATCTGCATCATCATGGTACTGCCCTTCTGGCTGGCGGCCGGGATCGGCGGGGCGCTGGCGACCTATGTGATCCACCGTCGCCAACGCCGCCTTGAGCGCGAAGAGGGCGTGACCCGGTTTCAGGCCCTGGGCCTTGCCGCCCTGCCCTTCGCGCTGCTCTATGCCGAGGAAGCCAGCCCGCCCGCTTGGGAAGAGCACGCGGTCGTGCGCCATGTCGATATCGCCGCCGATGCGCGCGATGTGTGGCCGCTGCTGCTCTCGATCCCTGCCGTCTCCTCGGACGAAGGGATCGTCACATTCACCCATGACATTGCCGGGATCCCCCGCCCTGCCGAAGCGCGGCTGGTGCAGCGCGGCGAGCAATTGGTGCGCGTCGGGCGGTGGGGCGATGCCATCCGCTTTGAAGAGCGCGTCACCGCGCTCGAACCCGGCCACCGCATCGCGTGGGACTTCGCCTTCCCCGACAATTCCGTGCAGACCTATACCGATCGCCACATCTCGCCCGATGGCCCGCTGCTGAAAATCGCGCGCGGCGGTTACACGCTCCAGCCGCTGGGTGACGGGAGGGTGCGCGTGACGCTCTCCACCACCTACCGGATGCGCAGCCGTCTCGACTGGTATCTAGCGGCGTGGGGCGAGCGGATGCTGGGCGATGTGGAGGCCAATGTGCTTGCTATCATTAAGGCGCGGGCCGAGCGCTAGCCCCTCAGCACTCCGTCAGCGCAAGGCTCATGGCCAGCCCTGCCCCCAGCATCGCGCCGATCTTGCGGGCGCGGTTGGGGAAGGCGCGGCGCCACAGGCGCGAGGCACCGGCGCTGGCGGCGGCGTGGTGTTCGGCCACCTTGCGCATGACGTCGGTGGTCTGGCGCTCCTCGATCGCATCGACCAGCGCGCCAACATCATCCGCAAGCATCTCCGCCCGGTCGAGCAACATCGCCGCGCGCTCGTAATCACCCAAGTCAAAGGCCGCGCGCGCATCGCGTCGCAACTGGCCCGCGTGTTCCATCAATTGTCTGACATAGAGCCCCGCCGGGGGCGCTGCATCCGGTCCCATAATCTAAGTTATAGCGTATCTTGAAGGCCTTGGGCCAGCCTTAATCCATATGTTTGAGGCCGACGCGCAGATAATCCCAGCCGGTCACGCAGGTCAGCACCGCCGCCGTCCACAGGCTGACGAGCCCGACCAGATGCACCCAGTTCTGCGCGATGGTGCCGCAGCCCTCGCCTGCCAGGGCCTGACACGGCTGGCCGTGAACCGCCCCGCCCAGAATCAGCGCCCCCAGCGACACCAGCTGGAAGGTCGTCTTCCACTTGGCGAGCTTGGACACCGGCACCGAAACCTGAATCCCGCCCAGAAATTCGCGCAGGCCCGAGACCGCGATCTCGCGGATCAGGATGACGAGGCCGGCAATCACATGGACATCGCCCGCATAGGGTCCGCGCAGATAGCCCTGCGCCGTCAGCACCAGAATGACCGCGGCCACCATGATCTTGTCGGCAATCGGATCAAGGAAGATGCCGAGCTTCGAGACTGTCCCCTGCGCGCGCGCCAGATAGCCGTCGAAGAAATCGGTGATGGCGATGATGCAATAGAGCACAAAGCCGATCAGATAGCCCAGCCGCCATTCCGGCCACCACAGGAAGAAGGCCAGGAGCGGCACCGCGAAGATGCGCGACATGGTGAGGATGTTGGGCAGGTTCAGCATCTCTGACACCCGCTGTAGCGCGCCATGCGCAGGCGTGAAAGCCTTGCCGCTCCGCCCGTCCACGATGCTTGCCCGCAGATGCGGGACTTGTGAAAGCCTGCCTGCGCGCTATGTCCCGCAAACCCCCAGCAAGGCAGCGAACACCACCTGCATGACCACATCGACCAATCTCATGCGCCAGCGGCGGTTTCTGCCGCTGTTCCTGACGCAGCTGCTGAACGCGCTCAACGACAATCTCTACAAGAACGCGATGGTGCTGTTCGTGGTCTATTCGGTCTACGATTCGCCCGAGATGGAGACGCTCATCAGCGGCGTCGCCACCGCCGTTTTCGTGCTGCCCTTCGTGCTGTTCTCGGCCACCTCGGGCCAGCTCGCCGACATGCGCGACAAGACCAAGATCATCCGCTGGATCAAGTTTGCCGAGATCATCATCATGTCCGTCGGCGCGACGGGACTGGTGCTCGCGGCGCGCGGTATCTCGGTGGAAACACTGGCGATCCCGCTGATGTTCGTCGCGCTGTTCGCGATGGGCGTCCATTCGACCTTCTTCGGCCCGATCAAATACGCGATCCTGCCCCAGCATCTGGAACCCGACGAAGTGCTGGCCGGCACGGGTCTGGTCGAGGCCGGCACCTACGTCGCGATCCTCGTGGGCATGATGCTGGGCGGGGCGATGCCGATCATGTGGAGCATCACGGCGGTCGTCGCGATTTCGCTGATCGGCTACATGGTGTGCCGCTGGGTGCCGCCAGCGCCTGCGCAGACCGAGGAGACCAAGGTCGACTGGAACCCGATCCGCGCCTCGAGGGACCTGATCGCCTTCTCGATGGGCAATCTCGAGCTCAGGTATTCGGTGCTGGCGATCAGCTATTTCTGGGCCATCGCCGCCATTCTCTCGGTGCAGTTCATCCCGCTCGCCAAGAATGTGCTGCTGGCCGACAAGCAGGTCGCTGCCGTCCTGCTGGTGGCGTTTTCGGCGGGCATCGCGATCGGATCGGTCTCGATCAACGCGCTGCTCAAGGGCGATATCTCGGCGCGCTATTCGGCCCGTTCGGTGCTGGTGCTGGGCGTGCTGCTGGTGGGCTTTTACGCCCTGTGCCGGATGTGGGACCTGAAGCCTGCGGGCGAACTGTTCACAGTGAGCGAGTTCCTTGCCCAGCCGCTGGCGCTGCTGCTGACCTTCAACCTGCTGCTGATCGCGGTGGCAGGGGGCATGTTCGTGGTGCCGCTCTATGCCTTCCTCACCACCAAGGTCGACAAGTCCGAAGCCTCGCGCTCGGTCGCGGCGAACAACTTCATCTCGTCGATCTATATGGTGGTGGGCGCGGGTGTGGCCGGAACGCTGGGCTTCTTCGGCATCCCGCTCGAAGAACAGGTGCTGATCAGCCTCGTCCTGTGCGTGCTGTCAGCGCGGCTGGCGACCAAGCTTCATGCGCTGGAAGAACCGGCCGCGGGTTAATCGCTGTCAGATGATGAAGGCGAGGATCGCCGCCGTCGCCGCCAGATAGACCGAGGCAAAGCCGCGCATATCGGCCATCGTCAGGCGCCACAGATCCTCGGCCGGAATCGGAATGAGATCGCGCTTCACGTGCGGCGGCAGGCTCCGGCGGAACCAGTGGCGGGCACTCTCGTCAGTGAGAACCAGGCTGCGGCGCATCGGACTCGTCTCCCTCGTCAATGGGCCCACGTTAAAACTTTTTTAACCGTAGGACAGGACGAAGGCGGCGGTGTCGCAGCGTGGCACAGGTTAGACCGGTGTTAACCATCTGCACGCGGTTTGCGCGGGCGCGCGCGCGGCTGTAGAGGCTGGCGCAGACGACGGGAGAGTTCACGTGCCTCAAGCCATGCGTAGCGCCGCCGCGCTGCTGGTCGATTGCCTTGCAACCCAAGGGTGCGACCGGATCTTCACTGTGCCAGGCGAAAGCTTCCTCAGCGTGCTCGATGCCCTGCCCGATCATCCCGAAATCGAGGTGGTCACCTGCCGTCAGGAAGGTGGAGTGGCTTTCATGGCCTGCGCCGACGGAGCGATGAACGCCGCAGGATCGGGGCGGCCGGGCGTGGCCTTCGTCACCCGCGGTCCGGGCGCGACCAATGCCTCGATCGGCGTCCATGTGGCGCATCAGGATTCGCAGCCGATGATCCTCTTCGTGGGCGATGTGGCGCGCGGCATGCAGGGGCGCGAAGGCTTTCAGGAGGTCGATTTTCCGGCCTTCTTCGCACCCGTCTGCAAATGGGCAGCCAAGATCGATGATCCGGCGCGCATCCCAGAATATGTCGCGCGTGCCTATGCCGTGGCGATGAACGGGCGGCCCGGCCCGGTGGTGCTGGCCCTGCCCGAGGATATGCTGGTCGACGAGGTACCCGCCAGCCTTGCGCCGCGCCCCTTCGTCACCCGCACCGCGCAGGCTGTGTGCCCCGATGCCATGGCCGCGCTGTTCGATCTGATTGCCGATGCGGCGAGCCCGGTCGCGATCATCGGCGGGGCGGGCTGGAACGCGAAGGCGCGCGAAAACTTCCAGACCTTTGCCGAGCGCATCGGATTGCCCGTCGCCACTGCTTTCCGCCGTCAGGACGCGATTGCGCCCGATAGCCCGGTCTATGCTGGCAATTTGGGCTATGGCCCGAACCCCGGGCTGGTCGAGCGCATCAGGAACGCCGACCTCATCATCGCCGTGGGCGCGCGGCTGGGCGAAGCGACGACCGACGGATACACCATCCCCACGCTCGAACACCCCGGGCAGACGCTGGTCCACATCCACCCCGATCCCGAGGAGCTGGGCCGGGTCTATCGCACCGATCTGGCGCTGTGCTGTGGGGTGGACGAATTCGCCGAATGCGCCGCCCTGTGGGAAGACAGCGCGGTGATCCCCTTCGATGCGGGGGCTGAGGCCCATGCCGAATGGCTCGCATGGAGCACACCGCAAGCGTCGGGCGCAACGATGGATCTGGGGCTGTGCGTTGCGGCGATGCGCGAAGTGCTGCCGGACGACACGATGATCTGCAACGGCGCGGGCAACTTTGCCGGATGGTGGCACCGCCACTGGCACTACCGGGCCTATCCCGGCCAGCTCGCGCCCACCTGCGGAGCGATGGGTTACGGCGTGCCCGCAGCGGTCGCCGCTGCGCTGCGCTATCCGGAGCGCACCGTGGTCGCCGTGGCGGGGGACGGCGACTTCCTGATGAACGGTCAGGAACTCGCCACCGCCGCGCAACACGGCGCGAACCTCATCGTGGTGGTGGTCGATAACGGCGCCTACGGCACGATCCGCATGCACCAGGAGCGCGAATATCCCGGGCGCGTGTCAGCCACCGTGCTCGCCAATCCCGATTTCGCGATGCTGGGCGCGGCCTATGGCGCGTTGAGCGCGAAGGTGACGACGACCGAGGAATTCATCGCCGCGCTGGAAGAAGCGAGGGGCCGGACCGGCATCCGCCTGATCCACGCCCTCACCGATCTCGAACGGATTGCCGCAAGCGGCGCGACGA
Organism: Erythrobacter sp.; assembly: GCF_035194505.1. Lineage (NCBI taxonomy): Bacteria > Pseudomonadati > Pseudomonadota > Alphaproteobacteria > Sphingomonadales > Erythrobacteraceae > Erythrobacter > Erythrobacter sp. Next base: position 1,157,487 of record NZ_CP136573.1, read on the forward strand.
TTTCCGGCCTGCGGGCACGCGCAAAAGGCTGAACCCTGCGAATCCAACCCCTGTTTGGGTGGGAGTTAGCAGGCAGTTGGCACGCAGTTGGCAGCGGTGAAGGGTGCCAGGGGCGATGTTTCACGTGAAACATTGAGCCCTTGAATCAGCCTTTTGCCATCTCGCAGATCACCTGCCATTCCGCCGGGGTCACCCCGCAGACCGACAGGCGCGACAGGCGCACGAGCTGCATCTCGGCCAGCCGCGGCTCGGCCTTGATCGCCGCCAGCGTGACAGGGTGCGCGAATTTCTCCTTCGCGCGAAGCTTCACCGCAGCCCACTTGCCAGTCTCATCGGTGGGATCGCCGATTCCGGTAACGGTGATTTCGGCAATTCCGACGATCTCAAGCCCCTCGCGCGAGTGGTAGAAGAAGGCCTCGTCACCCACCTGCATCGCCATCAGGTTGTTGCGGGCGAGATAGTTGCGCACCCCGTCCCATGTGCCCTCGCCCTCGGCCACCAGATCATCCCAGCTATATTTGAACGGCTCGGACTTCATCAGCCAGTAATTGGGCATGGCAAGGCGGCTCCTCGGAATGGCACGGTGTATCCCCGCGCCGTTAGCGCGCCCGGCCGCCCCTCGCCAAGTCCCGCAGCCGATTAACCCGATATTTAGCGAGCCCTGCGATATCCTGCGAGGACAAGGGCGTATTCCGGGACAACCGGTCCGCCTTTGGCAATTGCGCAGGACTGACGGTTTTGACGGAACACGAATCACCCAACCCGCTGAAGAGCGCCGAACGCGATGTCGTGGCGCTGGGCATTGCTGCGGCCGCGATCCTGCTGCTGGTGGCAACCGGCGGCGCGGTCGTGCCCGATGCGGTGTTCTCGCTGCTCGGCAGCGGCCAGGAGCCCAACCGCCTGCTGGTGAGCGCGCTGCTGCTCAATATCGCGCTGATCATCTTCGGCTGGCGGCGTTATCAGGAATTGACCCGCGAGATCGCCGAGCGGCGCCGCGCCGAGGATCAGGCCCGCCTGCTGGCAGCCACCGACCCGCTGACCCACTGCCTCAACCGGCGCGCGATGATCGAGGCCACTGAAGAACTGCGCGAGCGTGCCGCAATGCGCGGCGAGGCCGTGGTCTATTGCATGATCGATCTCGATAATTTCAAGCAGATCAACGACATGTATGGCCATTCCTGCGGCGACGCGGCGCTGGTCAAGCTGGCCGAACGGATCCGCCAACTGCTCCCGCGCGAGGCCCGTCTGGCGCGTCTGGGCGGCGATGAATTTGGCTTTGTCATGGCCTATCCGGTGGGCCACATGGAGCGTATCGACGATCTGGTGATCCGCCTGTTCGCGAGCATCGCCGAACCGCTCGAAGTGCGCCAGGTCACGGTTGAACTCAGCGTCTCGATCGGCCTTTCGACCGATCACGAAGCCGATGGTTCGCCCGGCCCCGTGGTCGATGCCGAAACCCTGATGCACCGCGCGGACATGGCGCTCTATCACGCCAAGAAGCAGGGCCGGAACCGCCATTTCTGGTTCGAGACCAGCATGGAAAACGAGCTGCGCTTCCGCAACCAGCTCGAAACCGGCATCCGCCGCGGGATCGGTCAGAACGAATTCGTGCCCTATTACGAACAGCAGGTGGATATCGACAGCGGCGAGCTGGTCGGGTTCGAGATGCTGGCGCGCTGGCATTCGGAACAGCTGGGCGTCGTCAGCCCGGAAATCTTCATCCCCATCGCCGAGGAAATGGGCCTCATCACCCAGCTCTCCGAACAGCTGATGGACCGCGCCTTTGCCGATGCGCGCGAATGGGACGACAGCCTGACGCTGTCGATCAACATCTCGCCGGTGCAGCTGCGCGATCCGTGGTTTGCGCAGCGGCTTTTGAAGCGCCTCGTCGCTGCCAATTTCCCGCCCCAGCGGCTGGAGATCGAGATCACCGAAAGCTGCCTGCACGAGAACATCACGCTGGTGCGCTCGATGATCACGTCCCTGCGCAACCAGGGTGTGCACATCAGCCTTGATGATTTCGGCACCGGCTATTCGAGCCTCGAACAGCTGCGCAACCTGCCGTTTGACCGGATCAAGATCGATCGCAGCTTCATCAGCGAACTGCGCCAGCCGGCGAGCCGTTCGCGGCTGGTCGATGCGATCATCGCGCTGGGCCGCGGGCTTGATCTGCCGCTCACGGCAGAGGGCGTGGAGGACGAGGAAATCCTCGACGCACTGCGCTCGATGGGCAAACTGAAGGCGCAGGGCTATGTCTATGGCAAGCCCGAAACCGCCGATCAGGTGCGCGAGCGGCTGGCCCGCGCGGGCAAGCTCGGCAAGGCGCAAGGTGTGCGCACGCTTGGCTGCGGCCAGACCGGCAGCACCAGCTTGCCCCACGCCGCCAACTCCTGATCCTGCCGCGGCAGGACTGGACGCGAGGCCCCCGCGTGCATAGATGCACGGGCCGTGACAAAGACCATCGCCTTCACCAAGATGCACGGGCTGGGCAACGACTTCGTCGTGCTCGATGCCCGCGCCTGCCCGCTGCCGATGATGACGGCGGATATCGCGCGCGCGCTGGGTGACAGGCGCACGGGGATCGGGTTCGATCAGCTGATCCTGCTGGAGCCGAGCGAGGTCCACGATTTCAGGGTGCGGTTCTTCAACTCCGATGGCAGCGAGGTCGGCGCATGCGGCAATGGCAGCCGCGCGGTGGCGCTGCTCCATGGCGCGCCTGCGGTGGTGGATACGGGCGGCGGGCCGATTGCGCTCGAACCCACGGCAGGCGGCGCAAGGGTCGACATGGGCGCCCCACGCTTCGACTGGGATGCGATCCCGCTCGCCTATCCGATGGACACGCATATCATGCCGGTGGGTTGGGAGACGCTGGAAGGGCCGATGGCGGTCAATGTCGGCAATCCGCACGCGATCTTCTTCGTCGAGGATGCCGACGCGGTGGAACTCGACCGGCTGGGCCCGATCATCGAGCATGATCCGCTGTTCCCCGAGCGGGTCAACGTCAATGTCGCGCACATCGCCGGCCCCGACCATCTCAAGCTGCGCGTCTGGGAGCGCGGCGCAGGCCTGACGCGGGCCTGCGGCACGGGCGCCTGCGCCACAGCAGTTGCAGCGATCCGGCGCGGCCTCGTTAAGAGCCCGGTGCGCGTCACTCTGCCCGGCGGCGATCTCACCATCGCGTGGGAGCCGGGCGGCACGATCGTGATGACCGGGCCTGCCACCACCAGCTTTACCGGCACCTTCGATTGGGACGATTACGCCGGGGGAGCCGGGGCTTGAACGCTCCGCAGATCATTTCGCTCGGCTGCCGCATGAACATCGCCGAGAGTGAACGGATGCGCGCCATGCTGGCGGGCGAGCACAACCTCGTCGTCGTCAATTCCTGCGCTGTCACCGGCGAAGCGCTGCGCCAGACGCGCCAGGCGATCCGCCGCGCACGCCGCGATCATCCCACCGCCCGCCTGATGGTGACCGGCTGTGCGGCCGAGATCGATCGCGACACGATCGGCGCGATGGAAGAGGTCGACGGCCTCATCGCCAATGCCGCCAAGCTCGATCCGCGCAGCTGGAACGTGGCGGGCGAAGCCGCGCCGCTCGCTCCGGCGCGCACCCGTGCTTTCGTGGCGGTGCAAAACGGCTGCGATCACGCCTGCACCTTCTGCGTCATCCCGCAAGGCAGGGGGCAGAGCCGCTCGCTCCCCGTCACCGCCGTGCTGCGCGAAATCGAGACCCATCTGGCGGTGGGTGCGCAGGAGATCGTTCTCACCGGCGTGGATCTGACCAGTTGGGGCCATGATTTGCCCGGCACCCCCGGACTGGGCGTGCTGGTCGAAGCAATCCTTGCCGCCTTCCCTTCCTTCCCGCGCCTGCGCCTCTCCTCGGTTGACGGGGTGGAGATCGATCCGGCCCTGTTCGATCTGCTGGCGCACGAGACGCGGGTGATGCCGCACCTCCACCTCTCGCTCCAGCACGGGGCAGACCTGATCCTCAAGCGCATGAAGCGCCGCCATGCCCGCGCCGATGCGGTTGAGCTGGTGAGCCGCCTCAAGGCGCTGCGGCCCGGCATCGCCGTGGGGGCAGACATTATCGCCGGCTTCCCGACCGAGGACGCGGCGCACCACGCGCAGAACCTTTCGATCATCGACGAACTCGGCATCGTCCATGCCCATGTCTTCCCCTTCTCGCCCCGCCCGGGCACGCCGGCCGCGCGCATGCCGCAATTGGCGCGCGAGGTGATCAAGGCCCGCGCTGCCGACCTGCGCACCCGCGCCGCCGATACCCGCGCCGCGTGGCTTCAATCGCTTGTGGGCGAAACGCTCCCCGTCCTCGCGGAACGCGACGGCACGGGCTATGCGCCCAATTACGCCCGCGTCGCCTTGCCCGATGGGACGGCGGCGGGCAGCATCGTCAATGTGACCGTGCGCGAGGTCAGGGAGGGCCTGCTCGTATGAGTGAAACCAGCTGGACGCAGCGCCTGTTCGGCGGCTTCGCCAAGACGTCCGAGCGCCTCACCGCGAACCTTTCGGGCGTGAGCAGCGGCACGGCAAAGCTTGACGATGCAACGCTCGACGAAGTCGAGGATGCGCTGATCATGTCGGACCTCGGCCCCTCGGCCGCGGCACGTATCCGCGCCAAGCTTGCCGAGAAGCGCTTCGGGCTCGAAATTTCCGCGCGCGAGTTGAAGGAGGCCGTGGCGGAGGAAATCGCCGCGATCCTGCGTCCTGTGGCCAAGCCGCTGGAGATCACCGCCTTCCCGCGCCCGCAGGTGATCCTCGTGATCGGCGTCAACGGCAGCGGCAAGACCACCACCATCGCCAAGCTCGCGCACCTCTTCATGGAGGATGATTACGGCGTGCTGCTGGCGGCGGGCGACACCTTCCGCGCTGCCGCCATCGGCCAGCTCGCCACCTGGGCGGGACGCATCGGGGTCGATATCGTACGCGGGCCGGAAGGCGGCGATCCGGCGGCGATCGTGTTCGATGCGGTCAAACAGGCAACCGACACCGGGATCGACGCCCTGATCGTCGACACCGCAGGCCGACTGCAGAACAAGAAGGAGCTGATGGAGGAGCTGGCCAAGATCCGCCGCGTCCTCGGCCGGCTCAATCCCGAAGCCCCGCATGACGTGGTGCTGGTGCTCGATGCCACCAACGGCCAGAACGCGCTCGCGCAGATCGACGTGTTCAAGGAAGTCGCGGGCGTCACCGGCCTGATCATGACCAAGCTTGATGGCACCGCGCGTGGCGGTGTGCTGGTGGCGGCGGCGGAGCAATATGGCCTGCCGATCCACGCGATCGGCGTGGGCGAGAAGATGGAAGACCTGCGTCCGTTCGACCCCGATCTGGTGGCACGGGTGATTGCCGGGATTGCGTGATGAGCCAGAGCGAAGGGAAGAAAGCCGCCTCCAGCTGGCTCAATGTTGCGGTCGATTACGGCCCGCTGCTGGTGTTCCTCGGCGTCTACCGGATGAACGCTCCGGCTGATCCCAGCCCCGCGGGCGAGATCGGCGCGATCATCTATGGCACGGGCGCTTTCATGATTGCCGCGGTCGCCGCGCTCGCCATCTCGAAATGGCGGCTGGGCAAGGTCTCGCCGATGCTGTGGTTCTCGACCGCGCTGATCGTCGGCTTCGGCAGCCTCACGATCTTCTTCGGCGATCCGACCTTCGTGCAGCTGAAGCCGACCATCATCTATGCGAGCTTCGGGGTGGTGCTGCTCGCGGGCTTTGCGCTCGGCAAGGCGATGCTCAAGGTGCTGCTCGAAGCCGCCTTCGAGGGCCTTTCGGACGAAGGCTGGCTCAAGCTGTCGCGCAACTGGGGGGTGTTCTTCCTCGGCCTTGCGATCCTCAACGAAGTCCTGCGCGCGCAGATGGACTTCGAAGGCTGGCTGTGGGCCAAGATCTGGGTGTTCCTGCCGCTGACCTTCCTCTTCACCTTCAGCCAGCTGCCGATGCTGTTGAAGCACGGCCTCAGCTTCGAGGAAAAGGACGAGGTCCTGAAGGACGAACCCCCGACGGGGTGAGGCGGGCTCAGTCCTTGGGCTGGCTCAGCGCGATGCGGTTGCCCTCGCTATCCTCGAACTCGGCGACGAAACCGGCCGCGCCGATATCCTTCCTGGGATAGAGCACCTTGGCCCCGCGCGCCGTCGCCCGCGCAAGCACGGCGTCGATGTCAGGTACGTCGAAATAGATCACCGGCCCGTCATGCGAGGGGCGATAGACATCCCCCTTGGCGAGCGCGCCCGAAGCGCCGAAGCGGCCATCGGCGCGGGGGAAGAAGGCCATCTCATAGCCGTCGACATTCTCGCGGGTGAGCGGGTGGCCGAGCACGGCCTCGTAGAAGGCGGCCGCGCGGTCCATGTCGGTCACGGGGATTTCGAAATGGACCACCGGATTGATCATCGCCGCCTCGCCTGTGCTGTCCGGAGCCGGATCGGGGGCCGCAGGGCTGTTGCAGGCGGCCACTGCCAGCATCGGCAGCAAGGCGGCAAGCAGCAGCGCCCGGCGCGCGCTCATATCTCGATCTGGCTACCCAGTTCGACCACGCGGTTGGTCGGCAGTTTGAAGAAGTCCATCGCGCTCGCCGCATTGCGCAGCATCCATGCGAACACCTTCTCGCGCCAGATCGGCATGCCGGGGTGATCGCTCGGGATCAGAGTCTGGCGCGAGAGGAAGAAGCTGGTGTGCATCATGTCGAATTCGCCGCCGCAACGCTGCATCGTCTTGAGGCCCTGCGGTACGTCAGTCTCTTCCATGAAGCCGTAGTTCAGCACCGCGCGGTAGAACCCGTCGCCCAGATCGGTCATCTCGCAGCGCGCTTCGGGATCGACATAGGGCACGTCGGCGATGCTGATCGTGAGGATCACCACACGCTCGTGCAGCACCTTGTTGTGCTTGATATTGTGGAGCAGCGCCGAGGGCACACCAGCCGTGGTCGAGGCCATGAACACCGCGGTGCCCGGCACGCGCAGGGCCGAGCCCTTGGCCGATTTGGCGAAGATCTCGAGCGGCAGCGCGCTCTCGCTCATGTGTTCGCGCATCAGCTTGCGCCCGCGCGCCCAGGTGGTGAGGAAGGTGAAGATCACGAAGCCGATGGCGAGCGGCACCCAGCCCCCCTGCGGCACCTTGATGAGGTTCGCGCCGAAATAGGCAACGTCGACGATCAGGAAGGCCAGCACCAGCGGCCCCGCTTTCCACAAGGGCCAGCGCCACAGGCTGAACAGCACCGCCGCGAGCAGCAGTGTGTCGATGAACATCGCCCCCGTCACCGCGATGCCATAGGCCGCTGCAAGGTTGCTCGACGACTGGAAGAACAGCACCAGCAGGATCACCATTACCATCAGGCCCCAGTTGATCGCCGGGATATAGATCTGCCCCGCAGCCGAGGCGCTGGTGTGGCGGATGTCCATGCGCGGGATGAAGCCGAGCTGGATCGCCTGCTGGGTAAGGCTGAAGGCGCCCGAGATCACCGCCTGGCTGGCAATGATCGTGGCGAGCAGCGCGATGATCACCACCGGCACCTTCACCATATCGGGGATCATCAGGAAGAAGGGATCCTTGATCAGCGCCGCCGTCGCTTCCGGAGAGGTCTGCGACAGCACCATCGCGCCCTGCCCCATGTAGTTCAGCATCAGCGCCGGGAACACGAAGGTCACCCACGACAGGCCGATCGGCTTGCGCCCGAAATGGCCCATGTCGGCATAGAGCGCCTCGGCCCCCGTCACCGCCAGCACCACGCTGCCCATCGCGACAAAGGCGGTAAACCCGTCGGTGGCGAAGAAATGCAGGGCGTTGAGCGGATTGATCGTCTCGAGGATGATCGCCGGATTGGCCGAAAGATGCATCACGCCGAGCGTCGCCAGCATCGCGAAATAGGTCAGCATGATCGGCCCGAACAGCTTGCCGACCTTCTCCGTCCCGCGTGACTGGAAGGCGAACAGGCCCACAAGGATCGCGACCGCGGTGGGCACGATCCACGGCTCGAAACCCGGCACGATATATTGCAGGCCTTCGGTGGCCGAGAGCACCGATATCGCCGGCGTGATCATGCTGTCGCCGTAGAACAGGGCGGTGGCGAACACGCCGAGCAGCACCAGTGGCGCAGTCCACTTCGCGCTGTCCGATGCGTGGCGGATCAGCGCCAGCAGCGCCAGGCTCCCGCCCTCGCCGCGGTTGTCGGCGCGCATGATGGTGAGGACGTATTTGACCGTCACCACCATCATCATCGACCAGAACACGAGGCTCAGCACCCCGTGGATGTGCGCGGCATCGGGCATGATCCGCGCCGCACCGTTGTGCGCGGCGAAGGTCTCGCGGAAGGCGTAAAGCGGGCTGGTGCCGATATCGCCGAAGACAACGCCCACCGCGCCGATCGCGAGGGTCACGGTCGAGGTGCGATGGCCGTGGGAATGGCCCGGCTGGGCGGTGGCTGCGCTATTGGTCATCTCAGGTGGATTTCCCGTGATCCTCGGTACTGCCCAGTCCGCCGGACCGACTCCGACAGATGAGGCGGCGCGCCTAGCACCGCCTTTTCGCAGCTGCAACACAAGACGCGCGGGCGTCTCACAGGGGTCACTGACCCTGAAGCATCGGCGCGCGGGCGATCATGTCGTCAAGCCGCGCGACTTCCGCCTCCAGCCCGTCGCGCCACGGGGCATCGGGGGGCGAACGCTCGATCAGGCTGGCCCAGACATTGCGCGCCGCGCGCACCTCGCCGCTCTGGAGATAGGCAAAGCCGAGGAAGTAGTCCGCGCCGGGATGGGCCGGATCGATCGCACGGGCGCGGCCGAAGGCCTGCACGGCGGCGGGGGTGACAAAGCCGTCCGCATGGCCGACCAGCGCCATGCCAAGCGCCAGCCAGCTTTCCAGATCGCGCGGATTGTCCTCAAGGCCCTTGCGCAGGAGGCCTGCCGCATCGGCAAAGCGGCCGCGCCGGGCAAAGGCATCGGAGGTCAGCAGATAATCGGGCGGCGGCGCGGTGCGATCGAACAGCGCGGCGCGCCCCTCGACCATCGCCTCGCCCTGATTGGCGATGGCAGGCGCTTCGCTCTTGGGTGCCGAAGCGAGGCCGGGCGAGCCCTGCCAGGCGTAGCCCGCAAGGCCGAACACCAGCACCGCGCCAAACAGCGACAGCCCCTCGCGCGGCAAGCGCAGCAGGAAGGCCGCGAGCGCAAAAGCCGCGAGCGCGAGCGCGAGGACTGCCAGCCAGCCGCCGATCATGCCGTCTCTCCCCCATCGGTATCGGCATCCGAGCGCCGCTTGCCCAGCCGCCGCAGCAACACGCCCGCAACGATCAGGATCACCAGCACCGGCACCGCAAACAGCGGCCAGGTGGTGGCGCTGACTTCGGGTTCGTAGCTGACATAATCGCCGTAGCGCGCGATCAGCCACGCGCGGATCTGCTCGGGGCTCTCGCCGGCAAGGATGCGGGCACGCACCTGATGGCGCATGTCGCCCGCCATCGGCGCGTCGCTGTCGGCGATCGACTGCGACTGGCACTTGAGGCAGCGCAAGGTCGCCATCAGCGCGGCGGCTTGGGCTTCCTTGGCGGGATCGTCGAGCTGGTTATAGGCATAGGGCGCGGGCGGCATCGTATCCTGCGCGCCCAGCGGCCGGGGCAGCAGCACCGCGAGCACCACCAGCGCGATGGCGAAGAGGGCGCGGATCATCGGGCTTTCTCCAGTTCGGCCAGCAGCACCGGCACGTCATCGGCGCGAATGTCGCCGATATGCTGGTAACGGATCACGCCCTTGGCATCGATCACGAAGGTCTCCGGCACGCCGGACGAGCCGATCGCCAGCTGCACTTCGGAAATGCGGTCAGACCCGATGCGGCTGTAGGGATTGCCGTACTGGCCGAGGAAATTGGCAACATCCTCGGGCCGGTCACGAATGGCGATGCCGACGATTTCCACGCCTTGTGCCTTCAGGGCTTCGAGCTGCGGGGCCTCGGCGATGCAGGGCACGCACCAGCTTGCCCAGATGTTGAGCAGGCGCGGCGCACCGCCCACCATGTTGGCCCGGGCAGTGCCCGGCAGGCCGCCGAAGGCCGGATCGAGCGCGAAATCGGGCAGCGGTTGGCCGATCATCGTGCTCTCGACGAACTGGTCCTTCTCCTGCGTCAGCATGTAACCCGCCAGCCCCGCAAAGAAGGCGAACAGCGCGAGCGGCACCCAGAGCCACAATCCCTTGCGCATCAGCCCTACTCCGCCGGCACCGGAGCGGCTTGCCCGAGCGCCTCGATATCGGCCCGCCGCGCCGCGCCCATGGCCGCAGCCTTGCGGCGCTTCACATCCACCCGCACCCGGCCCGCAATCGCCAGCACGCCGCCCAGCGCAATCAGCAGCCCGCCATACCAGATGAAGGTGACAAACGGCTTCCACCACAGGCGGATCTGCCAGCGGCCATCCTCGGCCTGATTGCCGAGCACCGCATAAAGCTGCCCGTTCCAGCGGGTCAGCAGCGCGCTTTCGCTGGTGGCCTGCGGGGGCGACCAGAAGGTGCGCGCTTGCGGGGCAAGGATCACCGGCTCCCCGCCGTCCTGACTGACAGAAATGCGCGCCTCGATCGCGGTCCAGTTGGGGCCGGCCACCGGCGTGACGCTGCCGAGCGTGACCGCGAAATCGCCGACCTGTTCGGTCCCGCCGACGGCAACGGCTGCCAGCCGTTCCTGGGTGAAGGCGCCCTCGCAGGCCATGCCGAACAGCGAGACCGCGACGCCGAAATGCGCGAGCACCATGCCCCATGTCGCCACCGGCACGCGGGTGAGCTTGCGTCCACGCAGCGGCAGCAGCGCCGCTACCGCCAGCGCTGCCGCCAGCCCGAGGCCGAGCAGCGGCAGGAAGGGGAAGCTGCCGAAGAAGCTGACCAGCGCAATCACCCCGATCAGCACGGCGGCCACCAGCATCGCCTCGAACTGGATGCGCGCCGGCTTGTCGTCCTTCCAGCGCAGAATCGGGCCGACCGCCATGACGAGGAACATCGGCACCGCAAAGATCGCAGAGGCCGGATTGAAATAGGGCGGGCCGACGCTGACGCGCACATCGAAGGCCTCGGTCAGCAGCGGGTAGAGCGTGCCCAACAGCACAATCGCAAGGATCGCGCAGAGCATCACATTGTTGAACACCAGCGCGCCTTCACGGCTGGTCGCGGCAAAGCGCTTGCCCTCGGCCACTGCGCCTGCGCGCAGGGCAAAGATGGTGAAGGCCCCGCCGATATAGAGCCCCAGCAGCCCGAGGATGAAGGCCCCGCGCTCCGGATCGACCGCGAAGGCATGGACGCTGGTCAGCACACCCGAACGCACCAGGAAGGTGCCGAGCATCGACATCGAGAAGGCGAGCACGCCGAGCATGATCGTCCATGTGCGCAGCGCATCGCGCGCGGCCAGCACGCTCACCGAATGCATCAGCGCGGTCGCCGCGAGCCACGGCATGAAGCTCGCGTTCTCGACCGGATCCCAGAACCACCAGCCGCCCCAGCCAAGCTCGTAATAGGCCCAGTAGGAGCCCGCCGTGATCCCGAAGGTCAGCAGCACCCAGGCCCCCAGCACCCAGGGGCGCATCACCTTGGCAAAGTCGGGGTTCACCTGACGGGTCAGCAGCGCGCCCATCGCCAGACTGAAGGCGACCGACAGGCCGACATAGCCCGCGTAAAGCGTCGGCGGGTGGATCGCGAGGCCGATGTCCTGCAGCAGCGGATTGAGGCCCGAGCCCTCCAGCGCCGGCACCGGCAGCCGCTCGAAGGGATTGGAGGAGAGCAGCAGGAAGGCGTAGAAGCCCAGCGCCACAAAGCCCTGCACGCCCAGCGTCGCGCCCATGGTGCGTTCGGGCAGGCGCTTTTCAAAGGCGGCAAGCAGCCCGCCCGAAAGCGCCAGCACCCCCACCCACAGCAGCATCGAGCCCTCGTGGTTCCCCCAGGTGCCGGTCAGCTTGTAGACCAGCGGCTTCATCGAATGGGAATTGGTGGCGACCAGCTTGATCGAAAGATCGGTGATCGCAAAGGCATAGAGCAGCAAGCCGAAGGCCAGCACCGCAAGGCAGGCCTGCACGATCGCGGCGGGGCGCACATAGATCGCCAGCGGATTGGGCGCGTCCTCTGCCCCGCGCAGGGCAAAGCCGCCCGAAATCATCTGCAACACCGCCAGCGCGGCTGCAAGCCAGAGGGCAGCCAATCCGATTTCGGCAATCATCGTCTGGTCCCCGTCCGCAGATCCATGGTTACTGGCTCAGCCCCACCGTCGTATCCGCCGCCATCTTGGCCGCTTCATCCGTGCCCATGCCTTCAAGCTCCTTGGGCACGTAATTCTCGTCATGCTTGGCGAGCAGATTGGTGGCGACGAAAGTGCCATTGTCATCAAGACTGCCCTCGGCCACCACGCCCGAACCCTCGACAAACAGATCGGGCAGGATGCCGCTATATCGCACCGGAATGGCATCGGCGGTGTTACCGGTGACCATGAAGTTGACGGTGACGCCGTCAGCCTCGGTTGTGATCGAGCCCTTCTGCACCATCCCGCCCAGCCGGACGGCCTGGCCGACTTCGGGCGGAGCCTTGGCCATCTGCTCGGGCAGGTAGAAATAATTGGCCTGATTGCGCAGACCCCACGCCGCCAGCAGCCCCGCGCCGACAATGGCGAGCAGAGCGATGATCACGAGGATCAGACGTTGATGCTTGGCTTTCATCCCATATCCTCAGGTCAGCGTCGCCGCGTCGCGTCACGGCGCGCTTCGGCGCGGGCCATGGCGCGCCACGCCCAGATGATCAGCACCGCGAGCGCCACGCCCGAGATGCCGTAGGCGAGCCACACGAAATCCCACTGGTTCAACTCCTCGCGCATCAGGCCTGCTCCATCACGGGCGCGCTGACGGGCGGCGCATCATCATCGAGCGCCTGCCGCCGCAGCCGCGCCTCGACCTGCGCGTCAGCAATCAGCGTGCGCATCCGCATCAGCACGATCCCGCCGAACAAGAGCGAAAAACCGAGCACGGCGATCAGCAGCGGCACCAGAAAGGTCGGCTCGATCGCGCTCTTGCCAGCGGTGATGCTGGGCGGTTGGTGCAGCGAATTCCACCACACGACGCTGCGGTTGATGATCGGCACATTGACCGCGCCGACCATCCCGAAAATCGCTGCGATCTTTGAAGAACTGCCCTCGCGCGCGGCAGCTTCGGTGAGCGCGATGTAACCGGCATAGAGGAACAGCAGCACCAGCATCGAAGTGAGCCGCCCGTCCCATTCCCACCAGGTGCCCCAGGTCGGCCGACCCCAGATCGATCCGGTGGCAAGGCAGATCGCGCAAAAGGCCATACCCGGCAGCGCAATCGCACGTGCGGAAATCGCGGCAAGCGGGTGCTTCCAGATCAGCAGCATCGCGGAGGAAATCGCGATCCCGGCCCAGCCGCCCATGCCGAGCCACGCGGCGGGCACATGGATGAAGAGGATGCGCACCGTGTCGCCCATCAGCCGGTCCGGCGGGACCATGAACAGCCCCCATCCCACCGCGCCGAGCGACAGCACAAGTCCGCTCCAGAAGCACAGCGGCATCAGCCACTTCGCCAGAGCGAGAAAACGGGTGGGGTTCGCGTAAATGTGCATAGGTTCTTGCGTCTGGCGGGGCTTGTAGCCTTACACCCGTCAGGGACAAGAGAGCAAATCGGGCAAGGGCGCAATTGTTCCCTTGTGCACCATCGCCAATGGCGGGCACGCAGCCCGCCTTCCGGTTCAGCCGCGCCCGATCAGGGCCTGGGCCATGCGATCGGCCACCACGTCGCTGGAGGTGCCGGTGGCATCGCTTGTCGCCCAGATCGATTCGAGCCGCCCGGGGATCTGCGCGATGCGCTTGCGCACATCGTTGATATCGGCAGGTTCGCCCGCGCGGCGCGCGAGATATTCCACCGCCACCGAGATGATCCCGCCCGCGTTGATGACGTAATCGGGGGCATAGAGAATGCCGCGTGCCGCCAGCTGTGCGCCGTGCTCGGCCCGCGCCAGCTGGTTGTTCGCCCCGCCTGCGACAACCGCGCAATCGAGCCGGGCGATGCCCTCGTCATCGAGGATCGCACCCAATGCATTGGGGCTGAAGACGTCGCAGGCGACCGACATGATCGCATCCGATTGGACCGCGCTCGCCCCCAGTTCCGCCGCCAGTGCTGCGGCGCGGGCATGATCGATATCGGCCAGCGTCAGCTTCGCGCCGTCCTTGGCCAGCAGCCGGGCCACCCCGCCGCCGACCGAGCCGGTGCCCTGCAGCGCGACATGCACGCCTGCCAGACTGTCCTTGCCGAGCTTGTGGCGCACCGCCGCCTTGATGCCGAGGAAGATGCCCATCGCGGTAAACGGCCCGGGATCGCCGCCCGCAGAACCCTCGCCTGCCACCGGCAGGCCCGAGACATGGGCCGTGCGCTGGGCCACGGCGACCATATCGGCTTCCGAAATCCCGACATCTTCGGCCGTGACATAGCGGCCGCCCAGACCTTCGACCGCATCACCGAAAGCGGCGAGCATCGCCGGGGTCTTGGTGCCCTTGGCGTCGGCGAGGATCACCGCCTTGCCTCCGCCCATCGGCAGGCCGGCCATGGCGTTCTTGTAGCTCATCCCGCGCGACAGGCGCAGCGCATCACGCATGGCGCCTGCCGGATCGGCATAGTGCCAGAACCGGGTGCCGCCCGCCGCCGGGCCGCAATGGGTGGAATGGATCGCGATGATCGCGGTCAGGCCGCTCGCCCGGTCGTGGACCAGTTGCACACATTCGTGCGCGTCGAAATCGGGCTCGGCCCAGAAGGCGGTCATCGGCATGTCCCCGTTAACAGCGCGGGAAGCCTCGACGAAGGACAGGGGGATGATGGGGCGATCGACGGGGTTCGAACCCGCGACCTCCGGTACCACAAACCGGCGCTCTAACCAACTGAGCTACGATCGCCACACGCCCCTGCCCGAAAACAACCGGTCCGGTTGCCGCCAAGCCCGCGCTAGAGCCGCGCGGTTTACGCAAGGCACAGGCGCGGTCAAGTCCGCTTTCGGCGGGCCCGCGCCTCTTGCACAAAGGCCTGCCGATGGGAAGCGAAAACTGCTTTTGCGCGGAGCTGACGCAAGATTGTTACGCGCCGCCGAGAAGCGTTGCGAAGCGGCGCGCGCGGCCTATCCTTCCCGGCATGATTCCGACCAGCGAATCCGTCGCCACCCGCCTTGCCCGGCATGAGGGTATGCAGCGCCTGCCCACCCCCAGGGCCGAGCTGTTCCAGCAGCGCGGCTTCGTGCCGCCAGACCTGTGCGCGGCCCTGATCGCACTGATCGATGCGGGCCGCCGCCCTTCGACCATCGCCGACGACAATGGCGACCTCTATTTCCGCACCAGCGAAACCTGCGATCTCGCGGCGGATCTGTCTGCGGTGCAGCGCTTTGAGGCATTGCTGACGCAATTGTGCGGGATCGATCCAGCCCACGGCGAGCCCCTGCAGGGCCAGCGCTATGCCGAGGGTCAGGAATTCAAGCCGCACACCGATTACTTCACCCCCGGAGGCCGCGACTACGACACCTATTGCGCACAATCGGGCAACCGCACCTGGACCTTCATGATCTATCTCAATGACGTTGCCGCTGGCGGGGCTACGCGTTTCAAGGTGCTCGACAAGACCTTCCAGCCCGAGGCGGGAAAGTTGCTGTGCTGGAACAACCGCTTGCCCAGTGGCGGCGTCAATCCGGCAACGCTCCACCACGGGATGAAGGTCAGGAAGGGCGTCAAATACGTGATCACCAAGTGGTATCGCGAAAACCCATGGAGGGGATGATGACCGATTACACCGCACTCGCCGAAAGGCTGCGCGCAAGGCTGGCCGAACTGGCCGGGCGTTCGGAGCGGATCGAGGATGATCTGCGCGGCGCGCTCGATGCCGATTATGCCGAACAGGCAAGCGAGATCGCCGATGACGAGGCGCTCGAGGAAGTCGATGCGGTGCTGCAGGCCGAGGCGGGCCAGATTGGCGCAGCGCTCATGCGGATCGAGAACGGCACCTATGGCACCTGCGGGAACTGCGGCGAGACCATCGCGCCTGCGCGGCTGGAAGCCGAGCCCGCCGCGACACGCTGCATCAAATGCGCGGCGTGATTGCCTTGTTCACTCGGTGAACTGCAGACCTCCCGCCCCGCCTCCCCGCCCGGCCACCATAACATAGTGGTACTATTGGTGGCCGGGCGGGGAGGCGGGGCGGGAGGTCTGCAACATCAAGGAAGCCAGAAAACGAAAAAGGCGACCCCGTCGGGCCGCCCTCCTCGTTGCGGGCAGAAGCCCGCGCAGCTTGGAAAAGCTTACTTCTTGAGGCTGAGGCCACCGAAGCGCTTGTTGAACGCGGCCACGCGGCCACCTTCGGACACCTGCTGACGACCGCCGGTCCAGGCGGGGTGGCTCAGCGGATCGATATCGAGCGCGAGCACATCGCCTTCCTTGCCCCAGGTCGAGCGGGTCTGGAATTCGGTGCCATCGGTCATCTTGACCGTGATCAGGTGGTAATCGGGGTGACCTTCGGTCTTCATGACGGGTTCCTTTGCAGCCTGGCACCGGTTCCGACCGGCACAGCTATGAATGGGAAGCGCCCGCCTTAGTGGCGAACGGCACGCATTGCAACCATTCATCCAATCTCACTTGCCCGGTTCGCTCGCCGTGCCTGCCACCATCCTGGCGAATTCCTCCAGCCGGCGGTTCTGCGCGGCGAGATCACCCGCACCGGTCGCACGGCGATGGGCATCGGACAGCAGCGAGCGATCATAGAGCTCCATCGTTACTCCGCCCTCCTCCGGAAAGCGGAACTGCGTGCCGTAGACCTGGGGCTGACCGATGCTCTGGAGATAGCGGTCAAACGTGGCCGCAGCGATCCATTCGGCATCCTTGCGGCCCAGCGCCATCGCGCGCATCGCCAGCGTATGCGCGAAAAGATAGTCGCGCGGCTCGCTGCCGTGCTGGAAGACGAAGGCGGCCCCGAAATAGTCCGTGCCGGTCTTCAGCGCGCCCGAATCATACAGCGCCCGGGTGCGCGCCCGGCGCTCGATATCGGCCTTGTAGCCGGCCTCGGGATCCTCGCTATCGCCGCTGCGCTGCGCCTGGTCGGCGACGAACATTGCTGCCATTTCCGCATTGTCGGCAGGTGGCTCCTGCGCGGCGGCAGCCGGGACTGCAAGGGCCAACGCGAGAACGGCCAGTACCGGCCGGACGACCATCGCGAGAATGTGCCCCGTCATTCGAGCCCCCGCAATCAGGCCGACGGCGGATCCGTCATCATGGCGGTGAATTCGACCTCGCAAGTCGTCTTGCCCTCGACGCTGGCCACACCCTTGAACTTGTAGACGCGGCTGCGTTTCTGGGTGAATTCTACGTGCAGATCGAGCAGGCAGCCGGGTGTCACAGGGGCGCGGAACTTGGCGTTCTCGATGCCCATGAAGATCACCAGCTTGCCGGTGCCCGCCAGTTCCATCGTCTCGATCCCGAGGATGCCGGCGGCCTGTGCCAGAGCCTCGATCTGGAGCACGCCGGGCATGATCGGTGCGCCGGGGAAATGGCCCTGGAAGAACTGTTCGTTCATGCTCACGGCCTTGACCGCGTGGATGCGCTCACCCAGCTCGATCGACCGCACGCGGTCGACCAGCAGCAACGGGTAACGATGCGGCAAGGCCTTGAGGATCTTGACGATATCGTAATCCAGCACGGCGCCCGCCGGCTCGCTACCCGTCTCGCTCATCGATCAGCGACCCGCGGGAGCCTGGGGATTGCCCGGCTGCTGGCCCTGAGCGGCCTGCGCCTGCTGCATCTGCGCGGCAATCGCGAGGCGCTGCTGGATTTCCTGGAACAGCTGCACGCTTTCACGTGCCGGCTGCCAGCCCTGCGGCGGAATGATGCCGACCGAGGGCACCTTGGCGTTGAGCGCGGTGGTGATCTGCGCGGTTATATCGGCCTCGGGCACTGCGTAGAGCAGGCTGCCGGGATCGAGCACGACCTTGATCTGCCCCTTGGTGACGACTTCCTGCAGCGCCGGACCGTACTGCATGATCACCTGCTCGACCGCATAGACGCGCGCGGAATCGATCTGGTTGGTCAGCGCCTGGATTTCCTGCTCGAGCGTCTGGAGCTTCGGGAAATCGGGCGACTTCTGCATCGCTGCCAGCTCGGTATCGTCGACCTGCTTGTCGCCGTTCTTGTCGAACTTGGCGAGCAGGGTCTGGCGCTCCTGCGCCTTGTTGCGGCGCAGATCGTTCTGCGGGGCATAGGTGGTGTTGACCTGCTCGTAGGCGGTCTGGAACGCGGTGGTGCCGAGCACGGCGCGCGAGATATCGACCGTGGCGATGTTGCCCTGAACCTGGGCCTGGGCCGGAAGCGCAGCGAGGGCGCCGAGGGCGAGGCCCGCGGAAGCGAGAAGCTTGGAAGTCATAGTCATCAGAATTGGGTTCCTACGTTGAATGTGAACTGGCGCTCGTCGTCGCCGGGGACCTTGCGAATCGTCTGCGCGAAATCGATGCGGAACGGACCGAAAGGCGAATTCCAGTTGACCCCGATCCCGGCGGTGATGCGCGGGCTGGCGGAGTTGCCCAGGAAGGTTTCCTTGATCGCGCTGCCCGGACGAATCGAAGGCGTGTTGGCGGTGCCATCGGGCGCGAGCGGATTGGTGGTCGCGTCGAATACCGGCTGGCCGCCGATCAGCACCGGCTGGCCATTGGCATCGAGGCGGCGGGTCAGATAGATCAGGTTACCCTGCGCATCGCGCTGCTGGAGCCCGGTGGGGTTATCCTGCAGAATCGGCGTTTCCACGCCCCACAGTGCGCCGATATCGGCCCAGATCGAGGGGCGCAGGCCCAGCTCGCGCGCACCCGAACCCAGCGGAATTTCAAGCTCCGCGCGGCCGAGATAGTAATTGCGCCCGCCGATCGCGTCGTCGCGGGTCTGGCGGCGCTCGGTGATCAGCACCGGATTGCCGTTGGCGTCGAGCTGGTACTGCTGGGTCAGCACGCGCGGACCGACCCCGCGGATCGCAAAGCCGCGGAACTGCGGTTCGCCAAGGAAGAAGCGGTCTGTCAGCAGGACATCGTCCACGCCCGCGCCGGGACGCTCCTTGAGCGGGATGATCGTGCCGCCTTCCGCGAGGATCGAGAAGATGAAGCCCGAATTGCCGACGTTCCAGAACTGCTGCCCGCGACCGCGGAAGCGGACATAGCGCACATCCCCGCCAAGCCCGGCGAATTCCCCGCTCAGCGAGATGCTCTTACCAGCGGTCGGGCGGATGCGCGAGTTCAGGGAGTTGTAGTTGAGGCTGACCCCGAGGATCGAGCTCAAGCGGTTGCCCAGCGCATCGCACAGGAAGCGGCCGGCCAGCAGCGGATCGCACTCGCGCGTGCCGTTGCCGTCGAGATCGGAGAAGAACTGGTCTTCGTCCAGCGTCACCTGTTCGTAGTTGAGCGTGTAGCTGCCGATCAGCGACATATACTCGGTGATCGGCACGCCCGCACGCAGGCTGAAGCCGGTGGTGGCCTGCTTGAAGGTGGTGTTGCGATTGGTGTTGGTGAAGTTGAAGCTGTTGAAGTCGCGGCGGTAGATATCGATCCCGGCCGAGATATTGCGATCGAACATGTAGGGATCGCTGAAGCTCACCTGCGCCGAACGCGAGAACTGCGAATAGTTGACGCTGAGCCCGACCGTCTGCCCGCGCCCGCGGAAGTTGCGCTGACGGATCGAACCGGCGAGAATGAACTGCTCGATCGAAGAGAAACCGGCCGAGAACTGCAATTCGCCGGTCGGCCGTTCCTCGACGTTGGCTTCGAGCACGATGCGGTCGGGCGCGCTGCCTTCGGTCTGCTTGACCTCGAAGTTCTCCTGGAAGAACGCCAGCGAGTTGATGCGCGCATTGGTGCGCTGGATCGCGAGGCTGTTGAAGGCGTCGCCTTCCGCGATACGGAATTCGCGACGCACCACCTTGTCCTGGGTGAGCGTGTTGCCGTTGATGTCGACCCGCTCGACATAGACGCGCGGCGCCTCACGCAGAACGAAGGTGATGTTCATCGTGAGATCTTCGGGGTTGCTCTTGAAGCGCGGCTGGACGTCGGCAAAGGCATAGCCGAAGCGGCCGGCCAGCTCGGTCAGCTGCTCCACCGTGTCCTCGACCGACTTGGCGTTGTACCAGTCGCCGGTCTTCATCGGCAGCTGGGTGCTCATCACGTCGCTGTCGAAGTCGCGCAGCTGGCTGTCGACCTTCACTTCGCCGAACTTGTAGCGCTCGCCTTCCTCGACCACGTAGGTGATGATGAAGTCGCGCTGGTCCGGCGTGAGCTCGGCCACGGCGGAAACGACGCGGAAATCGGCGTAACCGTTGGTCAGGTAGAACTGGCGCAGCTTCTGCTGGTCAAAGGCCAGCCGGTCCGGGTCATAGCTGGTGTTGGAGCTGAAGAAGCTGGTGAGGCGCGCCTGCTTGGTCACCATCTCGCTGCGCAGATCGCCGTCCGAGAACTTCTCGTTGCCCAGAATGTTGATCTGGCGAACCTTGGACTTGGGGCCCTCGTTGATCTCGAACACGATATCGACGCGGTTCTGCGGCAGCTGCACCATCTTCGGCTCGACCGTCGCGGCGAAACGGCCCTGACGCTTGTAGAGCTCGATGATGCGGGCAACGTCCGCGCGCACCTTGGAACGGGTGAAGATCTGGCGCGGCGAGAGCTTGATCTCGGGGAGGATCTTGTCCTCCTTCAGACGCTCGTTGCCTTCCAGCACGATGCGGTTGATCACCGGGTTTTCGGTCACCGTGATGATGACATTGCCGCTCTCGTTGCGGATCGAGAAGCTGGCGAACAGCTCGGTCGCGCCGAGATCCTTCAGCGCCTCGTCAGCGGCAGAGGAGGTATATTCCTGGCCAACCCGCAGACGGATGTAGCTGAGGATCGTGGTCGGCTCGAGCCGTTCGGCCCCGACCACGCTGATGGTGCGGATGATGTTGCCCTGCGTGGCGGCGGCCGGCGCGGGCTGCGCGGCACCTTGCGCCTGCGCGAAAGCGACGCCCGGGATCCCTGCAAGGATCGAACCGCAGCACAGCATCACTGCCAGCTGTCCGGTCGGGGAAAGGACGCGGCGGTCTCCAGTCTGGCCATTGACCGGACCGCGGCCCGTCTCGCTCATTGGGTTCATGCAGCTAAAGTCCCGTCCAAACTGTGTGTGATCCGGCCCCGCACGGCCGGGCGCTCTGGGTCAAAGCCTCTGCCCCATGTGCCCTTAGCAATCAAGCCGCGAGGGCCAGCGGGGTGCGGCGTGCGGGCCGCTTTCCACGGCAAACCGCAGCTTCTTGCAGATATGCGGTCAAGAACCGAACAGCGGCAGCGAGAAGAGGTCATTCACCGTCACCACCACCATCAGCATCAGCACCAGCGCAATGCCGGTGCGATAGGCCCATTCGGTCGCCTGCGGCCCCACCGGCTTGCGGCGGATCGCCTCGGCCAGATAGAACATCAGGTGCCCGCCATCCAAAGCGGGGATTGGCAAGAAGTTGATGAATGCCAAATTAAGCGAAATCAGTGCGGCGAAGTTGATGAAGGCCCCGACCCCGAGGCTCATCTGCTCGCCCGAATATTTGGCGATCTTGAGCGGCCCGCCCAACTCCTTGAAAGAGCGGTCCCCGACCACGATCTGCTTGATGCCGGTAACCATCATGCCCATCAGGTCCCAGCTCTGCTTCGCAGCGAGCGGCAGGGCTTCGAGAATGCCGACATCCTCGAACACATATTTCCCGCCCGCCGCCGCGACTCCGATCTGGCCAATGGCGCTTTCATTGCCGAAGCTGTCGGTCTGCACCACCCGCGCGGTGGTCAGCGGCACGTCGATCTGCTCGCCGGCGCGCTCCAGCGTGAACACCATGCGCTTGCCGGGATTGAGGCCCACGGCCGAGCGCAGCTGTTCGAAATCGGCAAGTTCGCGCCCGTCGATGGCGATGATCACGTCGCCCGCCTGCATCCCCGCCTTCTGGGCCACGCTGCCCTCGGCAAAGCTGCCGATGGTGCGCGAATCTTCCGCGCCCTCGATCACCGGCTTGCCGAGAATGGCGAAGAAGGCCGCGAAGATGAGAATTGCGACGAGCAGGTTGGTCACCGGCCCGGCGGCCACGATCAGCGCGCGCTTCCATAAGGCGGCGTGCTGGAAGCTGCCCTCCTCGCGCGGGGCATTGCGATCAGGCACGGATGCCGGGTTCATGTCGCCTGCAAACTGGACATAGCCGCCCAGCGGCAGCAGCGAGATCTTCCAGCGGGTTCCGAGCCTGTCGGTGAAGCCCGCGATCTCCTTGCCGAAACCGACCGAGAAAGCCTCCGCCCGCACCCCGAACAGCCGGCCGACGAGCAGGTGCCCGAGCTCGTGCAGCGTGACGAGCGGGCCGAGCAGCAGCAGGAAGCCCGCCACATACATCCAGAAGGGGGGCGTCTCAAACAAGGGCGTTGTTCTCCAGCAGGCTCAGCGCTTGCCGCCGCGCGGACCGATCGACTTCGAGCACTTCATCAAGGCTGGCCGGACGCGGGGCGTCATTGCTACGGGCCAACGTTTCCTCGACCAATGCGGCAATCCGGGTGAACCTGATCTGACCGGCAAGGAAGGCGGCGACCGCCACCTCGTTTGCGGCATTGAGGATCGCCGGAGCCGACCCGCCCGCCGCAATCGCCTCGCGCGCAAGGCGTGTGGCGGGGAACAGCACCTCGTTGGGAGCCTCGAAGGTGAGCTGGCCGATGGCGGCCAGATCGAGCGGGGCAAGCGGCGTTTCCATGCGCTGCGGCCAGGCCAGGCAGGATGCAATCGGCACGCGCATGTCCGAAGGGCCAAGCTGCGCCAGCGTCGAACGGTCGTGGAATTCGACCATCGAATGGATCACGCTCTGAGGGTGCACCACGATCCCGAGCTTCTCCAGCCCGACAGGGAAGAGGTGATAGGCCTCGATATATTCGAGCCCCTTGTTCATCATCGTGGCGCTGTCGACACTGATCTTGGCGCCCATCGACCAGTTGGGATGGGCCACCGCCTCGGCGGGCGTGGCGGCATCGAGCTCGGCCTGCGTCCACGTTCTGAGCGGCCCGCCGCTGGCAGTCAGCGTGATCTTCGCCACATCCGCGATGCGGTTACCCTGCAAGCACTGGAAGATCGCGTTGTGCTCGGAGTCCGTCGGCAGCAGCGTCGCGCCATGCTTCGCGACCGCCTCCATCAGCACCTCGCCGGCCGAAACCAGCGCTTCCTTGTTGGCAAGCGCGATGGTGCCACCCCGCTCCACCGCCGCCATCACCGGGGCCAGCCCCGCGCAGCCGACAATCGCCGCTACGGTCATGTCCACCGGATGCTGCGCCGCCTCGACCAGCGCCTGCCTGCCGCCCGCCGCAGTCACCCCGCTGCCCGCCAGCGCAGCGCGCAGTTCGGGCAGGCAGGCCTCGTCGCCCACCACGGCCAGCTTGGCATCAAACTCGATCGCCAGCGCCGCCAGCTCTGCCGCACTGCCATTGGCGGTCAGCGCCTCGACCTGCCATTCGCCGCGATTGCGCCGCACCAGATCGAGCGTCGATGCGCCAATCGAGCCGGTGGCACCAAGCAGGGTAAGCGAACGGGTCATCGCCGCATCATCCCAGCAAACGCATGGCGGTGGCAATCACAAACAGCATGAAGAACACCGCGAGGAAGCCGTCGAGCCGGTCAAACAGCCCGCCGTGGCCGGGAATGAGGTTGCTAGAATCCTTGAAGCCCGCGCGCCGCTTCATCCAGCTTTCGAAGAAGTCGCCCGCCTGCGCCAGCACGGCGATCAGCACCCCGGCGAGCAGCGCGAGCCCAAGGCTCGTCGCATCATAGCCCGGCGTGCCCGCCGCCGGACCGAAATCGGCCAGTTCATTACCGATCGCCACCAGCCCCGATGCCAGCGCCCCGCCCGCAAGGCCTGCCCAGGTCTTGGACGGGCTGATGCTGGGCGCGATCTTCGGCCCGCCAATCGCGCGTCCGGCAAAATAGGCGCCCGCATCGACCGCAATGATCGGGACGATGTAGCCGACCAGCACTTCCAGCGGCCCATAGCCGAGGCTCTGCCCGTCAACGGGAAGGAAATGCGCGCCGTTGCGCAGCGCCATCATCGCCAGCGCCGCGCCGCCGATATAATTGACGCCGCCGAAGAACCACAGGGTTTCGGACGTCACCGACTTGGCGAATTGCGTGACCAGCCGGTTCCATTCCCACAGCACCACCGCGGCCAGCAGCCCGACAAAGCCGGTCCAGAACCACCCGCCGAGCCACAGCGCCCCGGCCGAGATCACCAGCATCACCACCGCAGAACCCAGCCGCACCGGCAGGTCCGATACCGCCTTCACGCCTTCACCGCCCGCCATATCGCCGCTCCCTCCGGGCAAAATCATCGAGCGCGCGGGACAGGTCCGCAGGCTCGAAATCGGGCCACAAGGTATCCACGAACAGCATCTCGGCATAGGCCGATTGCCACAGCAGGAAATTCGACAGGCGCACTTCGCCGCTGGTGCGGATCAGCAGATCGAGCGGCGGGAGATCGGCTGTATCAAGCTGCGCGGCGATGCTCTCGATGGTAATCTCGCCAGCCGCCGCCGCCTTCGTCGCCGCGCGCGCGATCTCGTGCTGCCCGCCATAGTTGAGCGCCACCGCGAGCGTCTGCTTGCCGTTCGCGGTCTGCGCCAGCGCGTCTTCCAGCATGGCGACAATATCGGGCGCGAGGCTCTGCCAGTCGCCGATGATTTTCAGCTTCACATTATTGGCGACGAATTCGGGCAGGTCCGATTTGATGAACCGTCGCATCAGGTTCATCAGATCGTCGACCTCCTCGTCAGGCCGCTTCCAGTTTTCCGAGGAGAAGGCATAGAGCGTCAGGCACTCGAGGCCCGTCGGCTCCAACGCACGCACCAGCCGGCGCACCGCCTCCACGCCGCGCTGATGCCCGACCGCGCGCGGCAGGCCACGCTTCTTGGCCCAGCGTCCATTGCCATCCATGATGATGGCGACATGTCTGGCGCGATCAGGCTGCAATCCGGCTCCCCATCATCCCGTCCGCCTTACTGCGTCAGGATTTCCTGTTCCTTCTTGGCCGCAGCCTCGTCGGTTTCCTTGACGTATTGATCGGTCAGCTTCTGGACCTGCTCTTCGGACCGCTTGCGCTCGTCCTCGGAGATTTCCTTCTTCTTCTCGTCGGTCTTCAGGCTTTCCATCGCATCGCGGCGCACGTTGCGGATCGCGATCTTGGCCTTCTCAGCATACTGGCCCGCGAGCTTGGCGAGCTCCTTGCGGCGCTCCTGCGTCAGATCGGGGATCGGCAGACGGAGCGTCTGGCCGTCGATGATCGGATTGAGGCCGAGATTGGCATAGGCAATCGCCTTTTCCACCGCGTGGAGGTTCGACTTGTCCCACACCTGCACGGAGAGCATCCGCGGCTCGGGGGCCGAGACCGTCGCGACCTGCTGCAAGGGCATCATCGAGCCATAGACTTCGACCTGCACCGGATCGAGCAGGGTGGTGTTGGCGCGGCCGGTGCGCAGGCCCTGAAGATCGCTCTTCAGCGAATCCACCGCGCCCTTCATCCGGCGCTCGACATCGGCCTTGTCATATTGCGGCATGGCTGGGTTTCCCTCTGATTGTCTTGGCTGTCTTGAACGTCACTGGTCTTGAACAATGGTCTGGACGCCCTCGCCCGCCAGCACGCGCGCGAGGTTGCCCTTCTCGCGGATCGAGAAGACCACGATCGGAATCTTGTTGTCGCGGCACAGCGCCACGGCGGAGGCGTCCATCACTTTGAGATTGTCGGCCAGCACGCGGTCATAGGAGACGGTGTCGAACCGGATCGCGGCGGCGTTCTTCTTGGGATCGCTGTCATAAACGCCGTCAACGCTGGTGCCCTTGAGCAGCGCGTCGCACTTCATCTCGGCAGCACGCAGGGCAGCGCCGCTATCGGTGGTGAAGTAGGGTGCGCCGACGCCGGCGGCAAAGATCACCACGCGGCCCTTTTCGAGGTGACGTTCGGCGCGGCGGCGGATCACCGGCTCGCACACCTTGTCCATCTCGATCGCGGACTGCACGCGGGTCTGCACGCCCAGTTGTTCCAGTGCGTTCTGCATGGCGAGCGCGTTCATCACGGTCGCCAGCATTCCCATGTAATCGGCCTGCGCACGGTCCATCCCCTGCGCCGCGCCGGCCATGCCGCGGAAGATATTGCCGCCGCCGATGACGAGGCAGATTTCTAGCCCCGTTTCCTTGGCCGCCTTCACCTCTTTCGCCAGATCGGCGACGAAGGCCGGATCGATCCCGAACTGCTGATCGCCCATCAGCACTTCACCCGAAAGCTTCAGGAGGACGCGCTTGATCGGGGGAAGAGACATGGAGCCGAGAATCCGTGTGAATAAGGAGATGGCGGTTCCCTTAGCGAGCAAGCTATAACCACGCAAAGGGAAAGGCCTTGCAGCCAATGCACGCGCATGGGGGCGAAGGGGCCGGGGGAGAAGGCGATGACGAAACGCAGACTGCTTGTGGCGGTGCTGGCGCTGGTGGTGATGGCGGCGGCAGCGGTGCTGCTGTTCCAGCGGCAGGCGGGCGAGCGCCTGTTCGCGCAGGCTGCGGCCAGGCGCGTTGCGGACGGCGGGCTCAAGCTGGATGACGGGCTGCACCTCGTTCTGTGCGGCACCGGATCGCCCCTGCCCAATCCGGCCCGCGCGGGGCCGTGCAATGTCGTGATCGCGGGCGATCAGGCCTATGTCGTCGATATCGGCGAAGGCGCGGCGCGCAATCTCAACCTGATCGGCTTCGACATTCCCTCGCTCGATGGAGTGCTGCTCACCCATTTCCATTCGGACCATATCGACGGGCTGGGGCCGCTGGCGCTGTTCTACTGGACCCAAGGCTCGGCCAGCGCGCCCCTGCCCCTGATCGGGCCGCAGGGGGTGGAGACGGTCGCGGAAGGGTTCAACACCGCCTACCGCCTCGATCACGGCTACCGCGTGGCGCATCACGGGGCGCGTATCGTCCCGCCAAGCGGCGGCGGAGTGCAGGCCGTGCCTTTCGCCATCGCCGCCAGCCCGGTCACCGTGCTGGAGCGCGGCGGCTTGAAGGTCACCGCCTTCCCCGTCGATCACGATCCGGTAAAGCCCAGCGTCGGCTACCGCTTCGATTACAAGGGCCGATCGCTGGTGATCACCGGCGATACCGCGCGCAGTGCCTCGGTTGAGCGGGCGGCCAAGGGCGCGGACCTGCTGGTCCACGATGCGCTCCAGCCCAGTCTGGTTACCGGGCTGACCGATGCGCTGGAACAGGCCGGGCAAGCGAACACGGCCAAGATCACCCGTGACATTCTCGATTACCACGCCTCGCCCGAGGATGCGGCCAAGAGCGCCAAGGCGGCAGGGGTGCGCCAGCTGGTGCTGACCCACCTCGTCCCGCCGATCCCCAATGCGTTTTTCTACCCCGCATTCGTCGGCGATTCGGCGCGCTATTTTGGCGGCGAGATCACCGTGGGCGAGGACGGGATGGTGTTCTCGCTCCCGCCGGGGACGCAGGATATCACACAGGACAAGCGGCTCTAGCGTGCAAAAGCAAACGGCCGCCGCAGCATGGGTAGCTGCGACGGCCGTCCGTGTTTCTGAAGGCTAGAGGTCAGCCCTTGAGGGTCGCGGCGACTTCTGCGGCGAAGTCGACTTCTTCCTTCTCGATGCCTTCGCCCAGCTGGTAGCGGACATAGTCGACCAGCTTGATCGACTTGCCGGCTTCCTTGGCGACGCGGGCGATGTACTCTTCCACAGTCGCCTTGCCGTCCTTGACGAAGATCTGGCTGAGCAGGGCGTTTTCCTTGGCGAACTTCTTCACCGCGCCGTCGACCATCTTGGCCTGCACGTCCGCCGGCTTGCCGCTTTCGGCAGCCTTTTCGGCGGCGATCTTGCGCTCGCGCTCGATCACGTCGGCGTCGAGACCGTCCGCGTCCAGCGCCTGCGGGAACATCGCGGCAGCGTGCTGGGCAATGTCCTTGCCGAGCGCGTGGAGCGTGTCGGCACCGGCATCCGATTCCAGCGCGACCAGCACGCCGATCTTGCCGAGGCCTTCGGCGGCCGCGTTGTGGATGTAGGGAACGATAGCGCCCTCATTCACCGAGACCGCCTTGATGCGGCGGATCTGCTGGTTTTCACCGATGGTGGCGACGTTGTCGGTCAGCTTCTCGCCAACCGTGCCGCCATCGGGGTAGGCCGAAGCCTTGAGCGCTTCGACATCGGTGCCGCCGAGCGACAGGGCCACCGCGGTCGCCTTGCGCACGAAGTCCTGGAACTGGTCGTTCTTGGCGACGAAGTCGGTTTCCGAGTTGATCTCGACAGCCACGCCGCGGGTGCCTTCGACCAGCACGCCGACGAGACCTTCGGCCGCGGTGCGGCTGGACTTCTTCTGGGCGGTGGCGAGGCCCTTGGCGCGCAGGGCGTCAACGGCAGCTTCGATGTCGCCACCGGCTTCGGACAGCGCCTTCTTGGCGTCCATCATGCCAGCGCCGGTGCGCTCGCGCAGCTTCTTCACATCGGCGACGGAGAAATCGGCCATGGGAATTTCCTTTTCGTGTGTGTTCGGGCGCCCGGCCCTGCCATCCCGCAATGGGAGGCAATGCCGGGCGCGCTAGAGGGGGAATGTGACGGGTGCTTGACGAAAGCCGTCAGGCACCCGCGCAAAAAATCAGGCTTCGGCGTCTTCCGCAGCCGGAGCGTCTTCCACGACAGCTTCGACCGGCGGCTCTTCCATCGCGCCGAAATCGGCAGCGGTTTCGGCCTGGAACTTGCCCTTGCCGGCGAGCGCGGCTTCACCGATCGTCTGGCAGTAGAGACGCACGGCGCGGGCCGCATCGTCATTGCCCGGAACCGGGAAGGCGATGCCGTTGGGGTCGACGTTGGTGTCGAGGATCCCGATCACCGGAATGCCAAGCACGTTGGCTTCCTTGATGGCGAGGTCTTCCTTGTTGGCGTCGATCACGAACATCACGTCCGGAATGCCGCCCATGTCGCGGATGCCGCCGAGCGACATTTCCAGCTTCTCGCGTTCGCGGGTGAGCTGGAGGACTTCCTTCTTGGTGAAGCCCGAGACATCGCCCGAGAGCATTTCTTCAAGGCTCTTGAGACGACGGATCGAACCCGAGATCGTCTTCCAGTTGGTGAGCATGCCGCCCAGCCAGCGGTGGTTGACGAAGTGCTGGCCCGACATGCGCGCGGCTTCAGCGATCGGCTCCTGCGCCTGGCGCTTGGTGCCGACGAACAGCACCTTGCCACCCGAACGCACGGTGGCTTCGACGAAATCGAGCGCGCGCGCGAACAGCGGCACGGTCTGCGACAGGTCGATGATGTGGACACCGTTGCGCGCGCCGAAGATGTACGGCTTCATGCGCGGGTTCCAGCGGTGGGTCTGGTGGCCGAAGTGAGCGCCGGCCTCGATCAATTGCTGCATCGTGACGACAGGTGCCGCCATAGGTATTTCCTTTCCGGTTGTTCCTCTGGAAGGCTGGAACCGTCGTCGCGGAGCTCCCGCAAACGGCACCGGTATGTGCGCCTTCCATGTGAATTTGCCCCGTTACAGACCGAATGTCCGTGCCAAAGCGTGCGCGCCACTAGCGGAGCTGCGGAGCAAAATCCAGCCCTGAATCGGCGAGACGTTCGGAACAAAACAAGAATTCCTGCTTGACAGGTTGGAACACCTAGGGAACAAGCCTGATGGAACAAAGAACGAACGCACGAATCGCAAAGGAAACCGGTCATGCTTGCACTCGCCATCAACCTGCTGTTCGCCACCGCTGCCGTGGCGGCGCTGCTCACGCTGGTCGACTGCGCCATGAAGGCGGGCCGGGTCTATGCCGATCTGATGCGCGAAAAGGCGCTGATGGATGCAGGCTTCTTTATGGAGGTCGATCCGCGCGAGGTGCGGCTGCGGGCGGCTGCGCGCCGGGCGGGTGCGGTTACGCTGACGCGCCGCTCGCCGGCTCTGCGTCCCCTGCCTGCTCTTGCGCGCGGCGCCGCTTGATCCGGCCATACTTGATTAGGCCGTAAGGCATCAGGCCAAGATAGCCGATACAGATCACCGAGAGCGTCCACCACGGCTCCATCAGCAGCGCGGCAAAGGCCATCGCGGCAAAGGCCAGCAGCCACAGGCGAATGGCCTTGCGCGGACGCAGCGAGGCCCAGCTGATGGTCGCCATGTTGGAAATCATCAGCACCGCGATCACGCTGAGCCAAAGGGCGATCACTACAGGCTCGCGGAAGAAGGCGATGCCGGTCTCGTTCCACAGATAGAACGGCGTGAAAGCGAGCCCTGCCCCGACAGGCGCGGGCACGCCGGTGAGGAAGCCGGCCGATTTGTGCGGCTGATCATCCATGTCGATGCGGGCGTTGAAGCGCGCGAGGCGCAGCGCGCAGGAAATCGCGAAGGCGAGCGCGGCAAACCAGCCGAAGCGCGGCCATTCCTGCAGCGACCACAGGAACAGGATCAGCGCCGGCGCCACCCCGAAGGACAGCGAATCGGCGAGCGAATCAAGCTCCGCCCCGAACCGCGACTGGGCGTTGAGCAACCGCGCGATGCGCCCGTCGATCCCGTCGAGCACGCCGGCCAGCACCACCGAGAGGATCGCGAAGGACCATTCCCCGTCGATCGCAAAGCGGATGCCGGTGAGCCCCGCGCACAGCGCCGCAGCCGTGATCGCGTTGGGCAGCATCGCCCGCAAGGTGAGCCCGCCCGAACCGCTGCCGCGCATCGGCAGCATCACATCCTCGTCCTCGTCCTCGGCCGCCTTGGGCCCGAGACGCGCGGCCAGAAAGCGCGCGCCGGGAAGCTTGCGCGCGGCGCGCTTGACGGCCGGTCGGCGGGAGGGCGGCCTGGTCACGATTGGCTACTCATTGGGCAATTCCTTCAATCAGGCAGCGCTGGCCAATCTCGGCCAACACAGTCTCGCCCGCCACAATCGTCTGGCCGACCATCACTTTGGCATCCGTGCCCTGCGGCAGATAAATGTCCACCCGGCTGCCGAAGCGGATCAGGCCGACCCGCTGGCCCTTGGCGACAATATCGCCCGGCTTCACGAAAGGCACGATCCGCCGCGCCACCAGCCCGGCGATCTGGGTGAACCCCACCTTCAGCCCGTCGGTCCGCTCGATCAGGATATGCTGGCGCTCGTTCTCCT
This sequence comes from Erythrobacter sp., assembly GCF_035194505.1. Lineage (NCBI taxonomy): Bacteria > Pseudomonadati > Pseudomonadota > Alphaproteobacteria > Sphingomonadales > Erythrobacteraceae > Erythrobacter > Erythrobacter sp. The sequence goes on from NZ_CP136573.1 coordinate 1,188,659, forward strand.
CGCTCGCCTTGTCGAGCTCGGCGCTCATAAAGCGCCCCGGGATATAGACCACGCGCCGCACCGTCCCGCCGACCGGCGTGCGATTGATGTGGACATCGAACACGCTCATGAAGATCGAGACGCGGGTCACCGGCGAAGCTGCAAGGCCGGCAAAGCCGCTGCCATCGTCGATCACCAGCTCGCGCGGCGGCGTGACTTCCTCGATCAGCGTCACCAGCCCGTCTGCGGGCGCAATGATCGCGGCCTCGCTCTGCGGCACCACGCGCTCGGGATCGCGGAAGAAGGCGAAGACGCCGAGGGACGCCAGCATCATCGGCCAGCCGAACAGGTTCGAGCCGAACACCAACAGCACGAACAGGCTCGCGGCCAGCGCGATCAGTCCGAACTTGCGACCTTCCGGGTGGATTGCGGGCCAGTCCCAGCTCGCCTCGCCCCGGCCTTTGTTATCGAGGATTTCGCCTGCCATTGACCAAGCTTCTAGGGGCGCTTGTGCCGCCCCGCAAGGAGGCTCGCCCCTCAGCCGATCTTGCGCACGAATACGGTACCGGCCGAATAGCCCGCGCCGAACGAGCAGATCAGACCGGTGTCGCCTGCCACAAGATCATCGCTGTGCTGGTGGAAGGCGATGATCGAACCCGCGCTCGAGGTGTTGCCATAGGTGTCGAGCACGGTCGGGCTCTCGTCCTCGTTCGCCTCGTGGCCCAGCACCTTGTGCGCGATCAGGCGGTTCATGCCCGCATTGGCCTGATGCAGCCACAGGCGGCGCAGGGCTTCCGGATCGATCCCGAGGCGCGCGGCTTCATCAAGGATCATCTGCGCCACCATCGGCACCACTTCCTTGAACACCTTGCGACCTTCCTGGACGAACAGCTTGTCGGCGCTGCCGGTGCTTTCGGGATGGGCGCGGTTCAAGAAGCCGAAATTGTTGCGGATGTTGTTCGAGAACACCGTCTTCAGGCGGGTGCCGAGGATCTCCCAGTGCTGCGCCGGGGCAATCGCGGCATCTTCCACCAACACGGCAGTGGCGACATCGCCGAAGATGAAGTGGCTGTCACGGTCGCGCCAGTTGAGGTGGCCGGAGGTGATTTCGGGGCTGACCACCAGCACCGAGCGCGCATTGCCGGCGCGGATGTAATCGGCCGCGGTCTGGATGCCGAAGGTGGCGGACGAGCAGGCGACATTCATGTCGAAGCCGAAGCCTTCGATGCCGAGCGCCTGCTGGATCTCGATCGCCATGGCGGGATAGGCGCGCTGCATGTTGGAGGCCGCGCACAGCACCGCGTCGACATCTTCCGGACGGCGACCGGCGCGCTCCAGCGCCTGCTTGGCGGCGGCAACGCCGATTTCGGCCATCACCGACAGCTCGTCATTGGTGCGCTCGGGCAGGCGCGGGCACATGGTGTCGGGATCGAGGATCGCTGCCTTGCTCATCACGTGGCGCGCCTTGATGCCGCTCGCCTTCTCGATGAATTCGACCGATGAATAGGACAGCGGCTCGGCATCCGGATTGGCCGCGTTGTGCTTATCCACGAAGGCGTTGAAGCTCGCCACCAGTTCTTCGTTGGTGATCGTCTCTGCGGGCGTGAACAGGCCGGTCGCGGAAATGACGGGGCGGCCGGTGAGGGCTGCTTGCGAGGCGGCGGAGCTGGCTTGCGATTCCTGCATGGGTCTCTCTTGCGTGGGAAGCGCGCCGCCTTAAAGCCCGCCTTCGCGCGGGGCAAGGGCTTGCACAGCGCGCATCACCGGCGGCGTTCAGGCGGGCGGCGTGTCCGGCTCTGCGGCGCTGCCCAGCACCTCGGCCAGCAGCGGATTGGGGAAGGTGCGCGCGATGGTGACGGCGCAAAATTCCTCGGTGATGTCGGGCAGCTGGAACAATTCATAGAGCAGGCCTGCGGCAAGCTCGTCCTGCACCACGATCGGCGGGATCACCGCGATCCCTGCATTCGAGCGCGCCAGCAGGCGCAGCATCGCCATGTCGTCCGCCTCGGCCGCGATGCGCGGGACGATGCCCATGCGCTCGATCATTGCGTCGAACCCTGCGCGCAGGGCCGTCTCCGGAGTCGGCAGAATCAGCGGCGCGGTGGTGAGCAGGGTCCGCAAGCCCTGCGCCGCCAGCGCCAGCCGCGAGCGCGTGCCGACAAGGCTGACCGGCTGTTCGGAAATCCGCCGGACGAGATAGGGGCTCGCCGCGTCGCGGGCCGGCACCATGTTGGTCAGAAGCACATCGATCGTGGTGGCATCCAGCGCGCGCAGCAGCTGGGCTTGCGTGCCCGAGCGCAGCACCACCTCGACATCGTCGCGCCCGATCAGCGGTTCGAGGAACTTCATCTGGAAGTTGCGCGACAAGGTCGCCAGCGCGCCGATGCGCAGCACCTTGCGCTGCTCACCCACCGCGCGGAAGGTGGCGGTGAGCTGTTCGGAGGCGCGGAAGATCTGGTCGGCGTAATCGAGCGCGATGCGCCCTGCCTCGGTCAGCACCAGATTGCGCCCGCGCCGTTCGAACAGGTCATGGCCGAGATCGGTCTCCAGGGCCTTGATCTGGGTCGAGACCGCGCTCTGCGAGATGTTGAGCGCCCGCGCCGCTGCGGTCAGCGTGCCTTCGCGCGCGGTGGCGCGGAACAGACGCAGGTGGTGGAGATTGAGGCTGGCCATCGCTGCTCCGCACTAAACGTTCCAATATTGCGAACGTTTGTCTGCAAAATATGTATTTTATCAAAAACTGTCCAGCCCCTATTCCGCCGGCACATCCCGAACCCCTCCTGTCGGAGTGCTGCAATGACGATCGCCTTCGCCCCCTCCTTCCTCGCTCCGCTGGCGCTGCTGCCCGCCATTGCCTTTGCGCTGCTGCGTCCGGGCAAGCGTCCGGGGAGCCTGCCGGTCTGGTCGGAAGGATCGGCCTTTGCCGCTTTCGCGCTGGGCGTGGCAGGCCTTGCCCAGGCCGCGCTCGGCACGCTCGCACAGGCCGGCATCCTCGATGGCGCGCTGCGCCTTGCCCTGCGCGCCGATCTGGTGAGCACCGCGATGGCCACCCTGGTCGGGTTCATCGGCTGGATCGTGATGCGCTACAGCCGCACCTACCTTGACGGCGAGGAGCGCGAAGGCACCTTCCACGCCCTGATGCTGAGCGCGCTCGCCGCGGTGCTGGTGTTCGTGCAGGCCGGGACGCTCGCCACCACCATCCTCGCCGCGATCACCGTCGGCCTTGCCCTGAAGCGCCTGCTGCTGTTCTATCCGCTACGCGCCGAGGCCGGCCGCGCCGCCGCCAAGTTCACGCTGGTGTGGCACGCGGGCGACGCCATGCTGGTCGTCGCCGCCGCGCTGCTCTTCGCCCGGTTCGGCACGCTCGAATTCGCCGCCCTTGCCGAAGCCGCCCGCACCACCGGCCTCGGCCTCACCGGCACCTTCGGCATCGCCGCCATCGTCATCGCCGCCGGGCTCAAGACCGCCGCCTTCCCCCTGCACGGCTGGCTGACCGAGGTGATGGAGGCCCCCACCCCCGTCTCCGCCCTGCTTCATGCCGGGATCATCAATTCGGGCGGGGTGCTGCTGATCACGGCGGCGGGCCTGGTCCAGCAGAGCGCCGGCGCCATGGCCGCGCTGGCGATGCTCGGCGGCCTCACCGCCCTGTTCGGCGCTGCCGTCATGCTCACCCAGAGCGCGATCAAGACCGCGCTCGCCTGGTCGACCATCTCGCAGATGGGCTTCATGCTGCTGCAATGCGGGCTGGGCCTGTGGACGCTGGCACTGCTGCACATCATCGCCCACTCGCTCTACAAGGCGCATGCCTTCCTGTCCTCAGGAAACGCGGTGACCGAAGTCGCCAGCATCCGCCGCCCGGGTCCGGTCGCCGCCCCCAGCGTTGGCGCCGTGCTCAAAAGCTTTGCCCTCGCGCTCGCCATCTTCGCCGCGATTGCCGCTGCCTTCACCAGCGTGTTCGGCCCCAAGTCACCGCAGGCGCTGGCGCTGGGCGCAATCCTGATCTTCGGCGTCGCCTACCTTGTCGCACAGGGCCTCGCAGACCGCGCCCCCGTCGCCCTGACCAAGCGCACCGCAGCTTCCGCGCTCGCGGCCGCCATCGGCTACTTCAGCTTCCAGACCATCGCGCAAAGCCTGTGGGGCCCGATCCTGCCCGCCGCCCCGATGCCGGGCCAGCTTGAATGGGCGGTGCTGGTGGTGGCGGTGTCGAGCTTCGGCCTTGTCGCCTTTGCGCAGGCGCTGTTCCCGCTGTGGGCGCACCACCCCTCCACCGCTGGCCTGCGCGTCCACCTCGCCAACGGCCTTTATCTGAACGCCCTGCTCGATCGCGCCATCGGCGGCTTCAGCACCACCACCAAGCGCTGATCCTGCACAGCCTTCACGCGGAGTATCCGATCATGTTCATGAACCACGCGCAGATCACCCCGGTCCGGCTCTCGACCATTCTCGAAGCCGCGGAACAGGCAGCCCGCGCCATTCCGCCCGCCTTCCCGCTCGATGCGACCGTCGCGGTCAATCCTTTCCTCGGCCAGACCGGCGAGGATCTCGCCGCCGCCGCCGCGCGGCTCGGCCGGGTCGCCGGCGTGCGCGTCACCCGCAAGGGCAGCGAATATGCCGCCGCGATCCGCAGCGGAACGATCAGCGAGGATGATCTGGCAGAGGCGCTCGCCGCCAGCCCCTCGCCCCTGAAGCCTGCCGACACCGCCGCCCTCGCCCATGCCGCCGGACGGCTGGGTGACGGCCCCGAGCCGAGCGCCCTTCCGACCGTCGCCGATCTCGCCGCCGAGGTGACCGGGATCGATTGGCCCGCGCTGATCGACAAGTGCATCGGGCTGTGGGCCGCGGGCCAGTTCGATCGCGGGCAGGCGCTGTGGTCGCCCGCTCCGGGCAGCGAGGCCTTCACCGCATGGCGGGCCTGGGCGATGCATGATCTCACCCCCGAAATCGCCGGATTGAAGGGCTTCTGCGCCCATGTCGCCGCTGCCCCCGACACGGCCGAACGCGCGATCCTGTTCGCCGCCGAGGCGCTGGGCATCAGCGATGCCGCCGCCGAGACCGCCTTCCACCGCCTGTTCATGTCGCTGGGCGGCTGGTCGCAGCACGCCCGCTGGCTGCTGTGGCAGGCCGAACTGGCAGGCGAGAGTGACCGCACGTTGGCCGATCTGCTCGCCATCCGCCTGATTTGGGACGAAGCGCTGCTCGCCCACGCGCCGCAAGTGGCCGAACGCTGGGCTGCGACCATCGCCGCCCATGCCGAGCCGGTTACGCCAAGCGCCGATGATGTCGTGCTCGCCATCCTTCAGGAAGCGGCCGACCGCGGCCACCAGCGCCGCCTGATCGCCGCACTTGACGGCGCAACCCCGGCACCGGACCGCCCCTTCCTCCAGGCAGCCTTCTGCATCGACGTGCGCTCGGAAGTGTTCCGCCGCGCGCTCGAGAGCGTCGACAGCTCCATCGCCACGATCGGTTTCGCAGGCTTCTTCGGCCTGCCGCTGGCGCACCACGCCCACGGCTCCGACATCCGCGAGGCGCGCCTGCCGGTGCTGCTCAATCCGGCCATCGCAACCACCTCGGCAGGCGATCCGGCCAAGGATCAGGCAGACCGCATCAACGCCCGCTCCTTGCGCGCATGGGGCCGCTTCCGGCAGGCGGCGGTGTCCTCCTTCGCCTTTGTCGAGGCGATGGGCCCCGTCTATGCGGCCAAGCTGGTCAAGTCGGCGCTGGGCTTCACGCGCAAGGCCAAGGCTGAGCCTGCGCCGGAAGTGATCGGCGGGATGAGCGCAGAGGCCAAGGCCGACACGGGTGCCGCGGTGCTCAAGGCGATGAGCCTCACGCGCGGCCACGGCGAGATTGTGCTGCTGCTGGGCCACGGCGGCAATGTCACCAACAACCCGCATGAAAGCGCCTATCACTGCGGTGCCTGCGGGGGTTACACCGGCGAGGTTTCGGCCCGCCTGCTGGCGATCCTGCTCAATGATCCGGTGACCCGTGCGGGCCTTGGGACACGCGGGGTCGAGGTTCCGGCCGACACGCTGTTCGTCGCCGGGCTGCACGACACCACCACCGATGCGATCACCATCTACGAGGACGGCCTCCCGGCTGACCGGAGCGGCGATCTCGCCAAGGTTCGTGCGATGCTGGCACAGGCGGCCAAACTCGCCCGGGCCGAGCGTGCGCTGCGGATGCCGGGGGCGAGCGGCGAAAGCATCCCCGCCCGCGCCACCAACTGGGCCGAAATCCGCCCGGAATGGGGCCTTGCGGGATGCGCTGCCTTCATCGCCGCCCCGCGCGAGGCGACCGCCGGCCGCGATCTGGGCGGGCGCGCCTTCCTCCACTCCTATGACTGGCAGGCCGATGACGGCTTCGGCACGCTTGAACTGATCATCACCGCGCCGGTGGTGGTGGCGAGCTGGATCTCCTTGCAGTATTTCGGTTCCTCGGTTGCGCCCGAGATCTTCGGCGGCGGCAACAAGCTGATCCACAACGTGGTCGGCGGGATCGGGGTGATCGAAGGCAATGGCGGACGCCTGCGCCCCGGCCTGCCGTGGCAGGCGGTGCATGACGGCGAGGCGCTCCAGCACGAGCCGCTGCGCCTCAGCGTGATGATCGAGGCCCCGCGCGAGGAAATCCTCAAGGTGCTCGAACGCCATGCTGGCGTGCGCGAGCTGTTCGACAATGGCTGGTTGCACCTCTTCGTGATGAAGGACGGCAAGGTCGACGCGCGCTATCTGCCGGGCCTCAACTGGGCCGATGCCGCGCCGCAGACGCTGGCTGCCTGAGGCGCTGGCTCGCCTGAATCCATCGGCAGGGAATAGGCCGGCGGGGTGAACCGTTATCGGCAGGACAGCTTTCACAGTCCTGGGATAAGAGACCGATGACGATGCATTTTGCCGCCAGCCTGCCGCAACGGGGGATGGCTCTTGCTGCACCCGGCGATGCGCCCCTGCCACTCGACGCGCTGCCCTGGCTTGCGCCGAAGGGCTCTGCCACGCTTTCGGGCGATGTGCGCGGCGGATCACCCGCACGCGGGGGCACAGGGAGCCTGCGTCACATGGGTCTGGCTGGCACGGTTGCCGCCATGATCGGCTGCGCGTGGCTACTGGCGGGGGCAAGCCTGCCGCAAGCAGCAGCCCCGTCGGTCGCGCCCCGGCCTGCCTCGCCCGCGATTGTTGCTGCGGCTCCCCCGGTTGCCACGGACCTGCGGCTTGATGATGCCGCGCGCCTTGCCGCAGCGCAGGCGGCGGCAGCGGCCAGCGCGGCAGCACCTGTCCGCGCGAAGCCTGCCACCATGCGTCAGGCCCCCGCACGCATGCAGGCCCGCATCCCGGCACCGGCCGCGGCTGTCTCTCAGCCAGCCTCCACACCCGCCATCCCCGCCCAGCAGGTTCTCGCTACCGAGGCTGCAGGCAGGCTTGATTTCGCCTCCCAACCCGCGCCCGAAGGCGCGGTCACCGCGGCAACGCGCAGGCAGTTCCGGATGCTGACCGGCAAGGCCCGGGATGCGGCGCGCGATGTCATCCGGCTGGGCGATCGCCGGCGCCCGGGGCGCGATACGTCGGGTCACGCCGAGGCCGGCTATCGCCTGCGGCAGCACAATGCCGAGGCGGCGCGGGGCTACCTTGCCTATCTCGACACGCTGTCACGCTCGATGAAGGGCACGACGTCGGAGAGCGTAGCCCAGCAGTCGCTCGCCAAGGCGCGCCAGACGCTCGGCTATCTGGCGACAATGGAGGCGGATTCGCAGGCGTCGCTGCGCTGATTTTGGCAAAGGGCGCGAATCCAGCCCCCGTTTGACCCCCGCTTGGCACGCAGTTGACCCCGGGATGACCCGCAAACGGGGCTCACCGGACGATGTTTCACGTGAAACATTGGGGGCTTTGCTGCGAGGTTTTCGGCCGCTTCGAGCGAAAGAGAGGGAAGTGGTGGCAGGGCTTGTATCGAACCTAAGAATCAAATAACTGTTTTTCTTTTGTTTTATATGAACCTTGAAAGCCACTCCCACACTCTACCCCACATTTTCGGGGTGTAGGCGCAGTCACCAATCAAAAGTGTGGACCGGCGTGCAAAAGGGACCCCGTTAGCGGGGTGATCGGCATCTAAAAGGGACCCCTCATTCTGATGGTGTAGCGGACTGCCTGGTTTTCCAGGTGGTGAGATCGGGATGTTGGTGGTGGAGACGGTTGTTCGGATACGGCGGGAGCACGCGAGCGGGAAGGCGATCAAGGCGATTGCGCGGGATCTGCGGCTGTCGCGCAAGGTGGTGCGCAAAGCGATCCGGGCGCCGGAAGGCGCATTCGATTATCGCCGCACGGTTCAACCGCTGCCCCGGCTTGGGCCGTTCCAGGAGCGGCTCGACGTGCTGCTGACGGAGAACGAGGCCCGGCACCGGCGTGACCGGCTGCGCATGACCCGGATCCATGATCTGCTGTGCCGTGAGGGGTTCGAGGGATCCTACGACGCGGTCCGGCGCTACGCCCGGCGCTGGACGGAAGCGCGGCGCAAGGATGCGGGTGATGGCGCGCCTGCCTTCATCCCGCTCATGTTCAAGCCTGGCGAGGCTTACCAGTTCGACTGGAGCCACGAGGATGTGGAGATCGCGGGCAAGCCGATGCGGGTGAAGGTGGCGCAGATGCGGCTGTGCGCGTCGCGCGCGGTCTACGTCAGGGCCTATCCGCGCGAGACGCAGGAGATGGTGTTTGACGCGCATGCGCGCGGCTTTGCCTTCTTCGGCGGTGTTCCTCTGCGCGGCATCTACGATAACATGAAGACCGCGGTCACCACCGTGTTCGTCGGCAAGGAGCGGGTGTTCAACCGCCGCTTTCTGGTCATGGCCGATCATTACATGGTCGAGCCCACGGCCTGCTCGCCGGCTGCGGGATGGGAGAAGGGTCAGGTTGAACACCAGGTGCAGACCATCCGGGGCCGCTTCTTCCAGCCTCGCCTGCGCTTTACCAGCATCGAGGAGCTCAACGGTTGGCTGGAAGCTGAGTGCCTGCGCTGGGCCGCAACGCACGCGCATCCCGAGCAGAAGGAGCTGACTGTTGCCGAGGCGCTGGATCTCGAACGGCCAGCCCTGCAGCCGATGCTTGCGCCGTTCGACGGCTTCCATGAGACCGCGCATGCTGTGACCGGCACGTGCCTGATCAGCTTCGACCGCAACCGCTACTCGGTCATGGCCAAAGCGGCGCGGCGGGCCGTTCAGGTCCGCGCCTATGCCGATCGCATCGTCGTGCGCCTCGGCGATGAGGTAATCGCCGAGCATGCTCGGCACTTCGGCCGTGACCGGACGATCTATAATCCCTGGCATTACCTGCCCGTTCTGGCCAACAAGCCCGGCGCCCTGCGGAACGGTGCACCCTTCCAGGGGTGGGACCTGCCACCGGCACTGACGCGGTTGCGGCGCAAGCTGGGCGGCGGTGATGACGCCGACCGCCGCTTCGTGCGCGTGCTGGCATCGATAATGACCGATGGCTTGGAAGCGGTCGAGGCCGCGATCCGGGAGGCGCTTAATAGCGGTGCTGTCAGCGACGAGGTCATCCTCAACATCCTGGCCCGATACCGGGACCCGCCATCCGAGCGCCCCCTGGATGTGGTCGCCGATCTCAAGCTCAGCCACCCGCCGATCGCGGACTGCGCGCGCTACGATACGGTGCGAGGCCTCCATGCAGCGGCATGAGATGATCGAGGCGATGCGTTCGCTCGGGCTCAAGGGCATGGCAGGAGCCTTCGACGAGGCGGTCACCACCGGGTTGCAGCGCAAGCGCACGACCCATGAGATCCTGACCGATCTGTTGCGCGCCGAAGCCGCGCATCGTCATGCCGCCTCGATCCGCTACCGCATGACCGCAGCCAAGCTGCCGGTAATCAAGGACCTCGACGCCTTCACGTTCGAGGGCACCCCGATCAACGAAGAGCTGGTGCGCTCCCTGCACGCAGGTTCGTTCCTGCCCGGTCGCCGCAACATCGTGCTCATCGGCGGCACAGGGACGGGCAAGACCCATCTGGCCACTGCGATCACCGCCAGCGTCGTGCGTGCCGGTGCCCGCGGGCGCTACTTCAACACGGTCGATCTCGTTACCCGGCTCGAGGAAGAAGCTCGCATCGGCAAGGCTGGCGCCATCGCTGCTCAGCTCGGCAGGCTCGACCTCGTGGTGCTCGACGAGCTGGGCTATCTGCCGTTCGCCCGATCCGGTGGGCAGCTCTTGTTCCATCTGATCAGCAAGCTCTACGAGCAGACCTCGGTCATCATCACCACCAACCTCGCCTTCGGCGAGTGGCCCACCGTCTTCGGCGACCCCAAGATGACCACCGCGCTGCTCGATCGCATCACGCACCATTGCGATATCGTCGAGACCGGCAACGACAGCTGGCGCTTCAAAAATCGCAGCTGACCAAGTCAGAAAACCGCCTTCGCGCTGCTGACGCCTCCGGTCGGGCTACGCCCTCCCTACGCCGCCAGCAGCGCGAAACACGCGCCCAGCATCAACCACCCACCATCTCAACAAGGGGGTCCCTTTTGCGCGCCGATAGGGGGTCCCGATTGAACGCCGATTGACAAGTCGACATCCTCGAAGCGATGAGGTGCGGTTAGGCACCACTCTTCGGCAAGGTCTTCGGCATCCTTCCAGCCCAGCGACAGGATGGCCCACACGATATTGCGGTAGCGTTCGTAGCTGCAGTCGGCGGAGATATGACCGAGCATTTCACCAACGAGCGCACGCTGCCTCGGGGTGTCATCAACACCCTTGAAGAGCGACAACCGGCTCTTGCGACGCTTGTGTCCGGCCTCGCGTGCAGCCAACTCCTGCTGCCAGATGGCAAGCAAAGGGTCGGGGATCTCGGGGATAGCGCGCCAGTCGCCTTTACCGCCCCAGCGATAAGGCTGCCCGGTATCCGGATGGATCGAGGGCGGCAGGACATCCTGCATAGTCAGCCCATCGCGCGTAGCACAGCGGAACTCGATGACAGTAACTTGCCGCTCTTCACCATCGACCAGCACCGTTTCCTTTATGCTGATGCTCTCGCGAGGGGCGCAGCCGGAGGGAAGTGCATAGAGAAGCTTGATCCTGCCCTCTCTGCCCGACACGATTTGCACCGCGTCATCGGCATCCAGCTGCACGTCAAGTTCAACGCCATGCTTGGCCAGCCAACCTTTTGCCTTCGGCAGATCATCGACGTCTAGCGCCATTGTCGGCGAGGTGCAGTAGGCGTGGGCAAGGCCGATGTTACCCGCCAGCTCGGAAGCCTGCTCCGGGTCGGTGACGACGTTATCGCGCTTGTTCCAGCCCTTCACCCTCGGCCTCTTCTGACCCTTCGGGATAGGGACGAGGGCCATGCCAGCCCATGCATATTCAGATGTGATACTCATTGCCCTACCTCCCCGCAGAGTGGGGGGAGGAAAGCGGCTTCCGCTTCCCCTTCGGCGATTGCGTCATGCAGCACCCGCGGCAACAACACTCCTACCTCGTATGCCTTTACCAAATCTCCACCATGGGCGCGGAGCGCCAGGGAGGTCGTCATCGCGAACCCTGTGCGGCTCGGGAAAGCTGCCACAGCCTCTTCGAGGATTTCTTTAATGGCGATGGCGAAAGCGCCTTCCCCAGCTGCTCGGAGGCGACTGGCGCACCCGGAGCAATAGAAGAAGTACAAGAGCATGTTACCTTGCTGGCAACACAGGGCCGATGTTTCTGATGCGAGGTCAATATCCCGCTTGCAACCGCAGCACCCCGCGTGACCATAGCCGTAATCATTAAGATGGCAGGTCATTCCGCTGCCTCCCCGCTCACTAGGGCATACAGGCTCTCAGCAGGGATCAGCGTGCGACCGCCGACCCGGATGGCCTTAAGCCGCCCGGAGTTGATGTGCGTGTAGAGGGTGGTCTTGCCAAGGCTAGAGGCAGCGCAGGCCTCGCGGATACTAAAAGCCAGTTTCTGCGGCTCAATGGTGTCAGACATGGGATTTGCCCTTTCGTTCGGAGGTGAACGAATCGGGGTTGCCTGAGTCGTTTTCGGCCTAGCCGGGTTCAGCCGATTGTTTTTTTGCTCTGAGCTTGGCGTCGGACACTCGGCTCGGAAGGTTACGTTCTTTCAAGCTATCGCCGTCCTGCAAATTACGGATCTCGCCATCCAGCAGCACGATGCCGTCAATGCGAAGCAGCTCCGCCCGCACTTTCCTGGCGGGAATGGTCCGATCATCATCGACGATGTCATTAATCAACCTGGTGATACTGCTGTAGCGGCCCGGCCGAGGGTTTTTGGCCCGGACAGTTTGTCGAGCACTTCGTGCTTCCACCGTCTCCCTTAAACGACGGATAGCATTGGTGGGGTCCGTGGCGAGCCGCTTGAATATGCTCTCCGCGACGAAGTGCTCAGGGCCAAGTTCAGTCTGATGATAGAGGCGCTCAAGGGTCTGCCGGTCCACCTTCTCTTGCTCAGGACCCGGACCTTCCACACGGTGGCGCAAGCGCTCTCGCTTCAGGACGAAATCGAGAAATGCTGCCCCTAATTCCTCGTCTGTTTCTATGGTGCTCGCTTCCTGGAGGAACTGTTCCGCTAGGCGTCCCCACGCTTCCTCGAATGATTGCTCGTCCATCTCAAACCGCCTTCCGTTCAGGGAGCTTCACGACATCCGCGCCTTGGCGGAGCTGATCGAGGTAGTCGCTCCACCACTGCGCCATTTCCACACGCTCCTTCCAATGCTGCCCCCGATGATAAGCGGCGCGCACCTTGTCCTTGTCGCCATTCGCAAGTGCCCGATTGCGTAGCCGCCAAAAGGGGGCAAAGATCGATGCGGCTGGCATTCCGCCCCTTAACTGCGCTTCGAAGAAGTCGGCATCTGCTGCGGCATAGTGAGGTGGCGCGGGTTCCCGATCTTGTCATTGCCGACGATGAGCTAGCGTTTGGGCTTGTCGATGTTGTGCACGGTCATCTTGCTCGCTTATTAGGTAGGGACACAATTTTCCCCGCAATAGCCAAACGGCTATAACAGTATCTCCCCCATGCCTGCATGAGCGTGATACGCGCGCCTGGCTTATCTGGAGTGCCGAGATATGTTGTCCTGCGATAAGCAGCCTGCACGGCGTCAGGCGTCTTATGGGCAAGAGCTGCCTCAACCACAGCATCGGGAAATCCCTCATTAGCCGCCCAGTCGGTGAGGGACGATCGAAAGCCATGCACATGATAAGGCTCACTCATGTCGCGCAGCACCTTCAACAGGGTCATGTCCGACATGGGGTTGCCCGTCGCGCCTGGGAAAACCACATCGGTATCTATAAGCCGCAAGGCATTCGCCTTGGCGAGCACCGTCAACGCCGCATCTGACAAAGGCACGATATGCGCCTTGCCACGCTTCATGTGATCGGCGGGGATCGTCCAAAGGCGGCTCTCAATGTCAAACTCATCCCATCTGGCCAGCCGAACCTCCTGCGATCGTGTTCCAGTGAGGATAAGCAATTCCAGCGCCAGACGGCCAAATGAAGGCCTGCGGCGTAATGCGGTCAGAAAAGGTGGGACGGCTACATAGGGCATGGCCTTACGGTTCTGCTTTTGCTTGACCTGTCGCGGTAGGCCGCGCCCTGCTTTTAGGCTGCCGCTGCCAGACGGTGCCTCTGTCGAGCGCCAGCCTTTGGCGTGGGCGTAGTCGAGAACGGAACAGATCCGGTTGCGCACCTGGCGCGCGGTTTCGGGAATTTCCTGCCAAATCGGCGTCAGCACATCGATGATATCGGCAGCAGAGATTGACCCGGTGGGAAGGTGACCGAGCCTTGGGAAGGCGTAGTTTTCAAGACTGGCAAGCCATTGCCGGGCGTAGACAGTGCTTTTCCAGCCCGCTTCATTTTCAGCATGATACTGCCGGGCAGCCTCGCTGAAAACAACCTTGGCGGCAACCTCGTCCTTGCGTTCAGCCAGTATGTCCCTCCGCTCGATCTTTACGGCCTTGCGAAACGACGCCGCCTTCTCACGTGCCTCTGCCAATGTAACCAGCTTGGCACTCCCCAGCCCAATATCCTGCCTTTTCCCGTCACGCTGGAGCCGCAGCGCCCAAGACGCAGCGCCAGTTTTCTTAACTTTCAAAAAAAGGCCGTCGCCGTCTTGATAGGTTCCGGGGCTAGAGAGAGCAGCCTTAACCGCGATCGCCGAGAGCTTACCCATTCCGTCCCCACACTTTCATTGCCCACAAAGCCAATCCAAAGTGTGGGGACGATCAATTCTGTACCCACACCGTTCCCACACTAGGCCCCGACTGCAGGCGAACTGGGGCGGACGTGAACGAACAGACAGGGGTACCATATCCCTGTATCAAGGGGATTTCTACGGTCTTTAGCGAACGTCATTGAATGAGGAAGTGGTGGACAGGGCTGGATTCGAACCAGCGTACGCTTGCACGGGCAGATTTACAGTCTGCTGCCTTTAACCACTCGGCCACCTGTCCACACAGTCCCCTGCATCGTCGAGGGGGGCTTTCCCGAGCGTCATCCGCTCTGAATTTGCGCGATTCCCCGAGGGGTCCCGCTGCCGAGAGGCGCCCCTTTGGCGAAGCACTGCTTGCCTGTCAATGCCCCTGCTGGCAGGGGGCGCGCTAGATGGCATAGCCAAGGAGCGACAATGACCGAGGGTAAACGCAAACGCGCGCTGCGCGGCCGTGCAGGACGCATGAAGGGCGGACGCGGTTCGGGCAAGGCCAGCACGGGTCAGGTTCGCCTGTGGGGCCGCCATCCGGTGGAAGCCGCGCTCAAGAACCCGGAGCGCCAGCATCGCAAGCTGTGGGCGACCAGAGAGGGAGTCGCCAGCCTCGACGGCGAACTGCCGGCCGATTTCCCGATCGAATACGCCGATGTCGCCGATCTGGCGCGGCTCGTCGCCAAGGATGCGCCGCATCAGGGCCTGGTGCTGGAATGCGCGCCGCTGGAGGATGTGTTCCTCGATGAAGTCGCGCTGGGCGAGGCGGAGCGGCCGATTGTGGTGCTCGATTCCGTCACCGATCCGCACAATGTCGGCGCGATCCTGCGCTCGGCCGCGGCCTTCAACGCGGCTGCGATCGTCACCCAGGATCGCCATGCCCCGCCCGAAGGCGGCGTGCTCGCCAAGGCCGCCTCGGGGGCGCTGGAGACGGTGCCGTGGGTGCGCGTCGTCAACCTCGCCCGCGCGCTGGAGGAACTGGCCGAGGCCGGTTACTGGCGCATTGGTCTCGCCGGAGAGGCCGAGGCAACCTTTGCCGAGACCATGCCCACCGGCCCGGTCGTGATCGTGCTCGGCGCGGAAGGCGAAGGCCTGCGCCATAACATCGCGGCCCATTGCGATGCGCTGGCCAAGCTGCCGATCTCCTCGTCAATCGAGAGCCTCAATGTCTCGAATGCCGCGGCGATTGCGCTTTATGCGGTGGCCACGCGCGGGTAGAAGGCTTCTTCAAGAGGGAGGGCCTTTTGCCATGACGATGTTTTCTCCGATCCGCCTGCGCGCTGCCGCGCTGCTGGCCGGCTTTGCGCTCGCTTTGTCGGGCTGTTTCATGTCGCCGGGCAAGTTCACGTCCGAACTCGCGCTGACGGGGCCGGACAGTTTCACCTTCAGCTACGAGGGCGAGATCTTCTTCCTCGGTCTGTCGAAGCTGGCCCAGATGGGCGCGGCCTCAGAAGAGACCTTCACTCCCGAGGCCTGCTTCAACGACGAAACCTACGAAGAGCGCGAATGCACCAAGGACGAGCTCGATAGCCAGCGCGCCGAATGGGATGCGGGCGCGGCCGAACGGGCGGAAAAGGCCAAGAAAGACGCCCAGGCGATGAAGGCCATGATGGGCGGCATCGATCCCGCCGATCCCAAGGCGAGCGAGGAACTGGTACGCCTGCTTGAACGCCAGAAGGGCTGGAACCGCGTGGTGCACAAGGGCGACGGGGTGTTCGAGGTGAGCTTTGCGACACAGAGCACGCTCGGCCATGATTTCATGTTCCCGCTGATCGAGGGCTTTCCGCCGCTCAATCCCTTTGTGCAGATGATCCTGCGCGATAGCGGGCAGGCGCGCATCAACGCGCCCGGCTTTGCCGCCCAGAACGGCGACAATCCGATGGCCGGGATGATGGGCGGGATGGGCTCGCTCGCCGGGCTGGCCGCAATGGGAGCGGCCGATGGAGCGGGAGAGGGCAACGCCGAGGCTCCGGCCATACCGGGCGTGCCGATGATGGAGGGCACCTTCACGATCCGCACCGCACCGGGCATGCGAATCCTTGCCAACAACACCGATGAAGGCCCGTCCGCCACGACCAATGGCGGCGAGGAACTGCGCTGGACGATCTCGCCGCGCACTACCCAGGCCCCGACCGCGCTGATCGTCACCGGCGGCTGATCGCAGCCGCAGCCACGCAAACAAAAACCCCGCCGGCGGCATCGCTGGCGGGGTTTTTCGTTACAGGCGATCAGGCGCCCGCAAAGCTGATCAGTTGACCGCGTCCTTGAGGCCCTTGCCGGCCTTGAACTTCGGCTGGTTCGATGCCTTGATCTTCATTTCCTCGCCCGTGCGCGGGTTGCGGCCGATCGAGGCCTTGCGCTTGGCGACAGAGAAAGTGCCGAAGCCCACAAGACGGACTTCATCGCCGCTCGAAAGGGCCTTAGTGATGGTATCAAACACACTTTCGACAGCGCTGGCGGCATCGCTCTTGGATAGACCGCTGGCGGCGGCCACATCGCTGATCAGGTCGTTCTTGTTCATGTCGGAACCCCCTAGGCTCGTGATTTTTGTCGTTCTGGTGAATCGCCCCACGAAACGTCCGAGTTGAAACTGTTTCGGCAGGGCTGTCAAAGGCAAATCGCCCTCGGCAGGACAGGCCGGCAAAGCAGTTCGCAGGCGCAGCTGGCCTGAGCCTGCCGCGCCGTGCACTTCGGAGTGCTGTTTCTCGTGGAAAGCGACCCTGCCGCGAATCGCGGCAAGAGCGGTCTCTCTAGCGGCTCAGTGCGCGGTTGGCACCTCTGATCCGGCAGGATTTGCCGCCGGATTGGAGCCGCCCGGCTGGCTCGCCAGATCATCCGCCTCGGTCCACTCGATCGCCTCGAGCGGTTCGACAAGCGCGCGCGCCAGAACCTCGTCCACGTGGCTCACCGGAATGATCTCCAGCCCGGCCTTGGCATTCGCGGGGATTTCCGCGAGGTCCTTGACGTTCTCCTCGGGGATGAGGACCGTGGTGATCCCGCCGCGCAGGGCCGCGAGCAGCTTCTCCTTCAGTCCGCCGATCGCCAGCACGCGCCCGCGCAGCGTGACCTCGCCGGTCATCGCCACATCGGGGCGCACCGCGATGCCGGTGAGGGTCGAGACGATCGAGGTGACCATGCCGATGCCTGCACTCGGCCCGTCCTTGGGCACGGCGCCTTCGGGCAGGTGGATGTGGACGTTCTTGCGGTTGAACAGGCTCGGCTTGATACCATAGGCCGGCGCGCGCGCCTTGACGAAGCTGAAGGCCGCCGCGACGCTCTCGTTCATCACCTGACCAAGCTTGCCGGTGGTCTTGACCTCGCCCTTGCCCGGGGTGGTGACGCTCTCGATGGTGAGCAATTCGCCGCCAACCGAGGTCCACGCAAGGCCCGTGACCGCGCCGACCTGCGGCTCGGCCTCGGACACCCCGTGCTTGAACTTGCGCACGCCGGAGAAGTCGCCGAGGTTTTCGGGCGTCACGGTGACGCTCTTGACCTTGCCTTCGAGGATCTGGCGCAGCGCCTTGCGGCACAGTTTGGCAATCTCGCGCTCCAGCGTGCGCACGCCGGCCTCGCGGGTGTAATAGCGGATCAGATCGCGCAGCGCCGCTTCCTCAAGCGTGAATTCGCCCTTCTTCAGACCATGCGCCTGCACCTGCTTTTCCACGAGGTGGCGCTGGGCAATCTCGACCTTCTCGTCCTCGGTGTAGCCTTCCAGCCGGATGATCTCCATCCGGTCGAGCAGCGGCTGCGGCAGGTTGAGGCTGTTCGCAGTGCACACGAACATGATGTCCGAAAGATCGAGATCGAGCTCGAGATAATGATCCTGGAACTTGGCGTTCTGTTCGGGGTCGAGCACTTCAAGCAGCGCCGAGGCCGGATCGCCGCGGAAATCCTGGCCAAGCTTGTCGATCTCGTCGAGCAGGAACAGCGGATTGTTCGTCCCGGCCTTCTTGAGATTGGCGACGATCTTGCCCGGCATCGAGCCAATATATGTCCGGCGGTGGCCGCGGATCTCGGCCTCGTCGCGCACCCCGCCCAATGACTGGCGCACGAATTCGCGGCCCGTCGCCTTGGCGATCGACTTGCCCAGCGAGGTCTTGCCCACGCCCGGAGGACCGACGAGGCACAGGATCGGACCTTTAAGCTTGTTGGTGCGCGCCTGCACCGCGAGATACTCGACGATGCGGTCCTTGACCTTCTCCAGCGCATAGTGATCGGCATCGAGCACGGCCTGCGCGCGGGCGATATCCTTCTTGAGCTTAGACTTCTTGCCCCACGGCAGGCCGAGCAGCACATCGAGATAGTTGCGGATCACCGTCGCCTCGGCGCTCATCGGCTGCATCGAGCGCAGCTTCTTCAATTCGGCCTGCGCCTTGGCACGGGCCTCTTTGGAGAGCTTGGTCTTCTCGATCTTCTCGGTGAGCTCGGCAATCTCGTTGCCGCCTTCGCCATCATCGCCGCCGCCCAGTTCCGACTGGATCGCCTTGAGCTGCTCGTTGAGGTAATATTCGCGCTGGGTCTTTTCCATCTGGCGCTTCACGCGCCCGCGGATGCGGCGTTCGACCTGCAGCACCGAAAGCTCGCCTTCCATGAAGGCCATGACGAGTTCGAGCCGCTTCAGCGGGTTGGTCTCGGTCAGCAGGCCCTGCTTGTCCGACACCTTGGCGCTCAGCGCGGCGGCGATGGTATCGGCAAGCTGACCGGCATCATCGACTTCGGAAAGGTCGATCCCGGCATCCTCGCCGAGCTTCTTGTTCAGCTTCACATATTCGCCGAACTGTTCGACCACCTGCCGCATCAGCGCGGTGACTTCATTGCCGGCGACGGTCTCGCCCGGCAGCGTCTCGACTTCGGCGAGCAGATGCGTGCCGACATCCTCGAGCGCGGCAAGGCGCGCCCGGGTCTTGCCCTCGACCAGCACGCGCACCGTGCCGTCGGGCAGCTTCAAGAGCTGGAGCACCTGCGCGATGACGCCGACATCATAGAGGTCATCGCCCTCCGGATCATCGCAGCCCGGATCGAGCTGGGCGATCAGGACAATGTCCTTGGAAGCCTCCATCGCCGCTTCGAGCGCCGCCACCGATTTGTCGCGCCCCACGAACAGGGGGACGACCATGCCGGGGAAGACGACGATGTCGCGCAGGGGAAGGAGAGGGAAGGTCTGGTTCATATTCTTGTGTCCACGGCGGCCATGGGGGCAACGCCTTTAAAGGGAATATGGGTAGGCCTCAGGCGCGCCGCAATGGCTGGCCCCGGACAAGCTGTGGACGCGTCGCGAAGGCCCTCAGCCGAGGCCGGGCAGGTTGAACCCCGGCGGAAGGCCCATGGAGGACTGCATGTCCTTCATCTGCTCATTCGAGACCCGGTCCGCCCGGTCGCGTGCGTCGTTGAAGGCGGCGGTGACGAGGTCCTCGACGATGCCCTTGTCGTCCGGGTTCATCAGGCTGTCGTCGATCGACACGCCGAGGATGCGGCCCTTGGCGCTGGCGCGGACCTTCACAAGGCCGCCGCCCGCGGTGCCCTCGACCTCGATCGCGTCGAGCTTCACCTGCATCTCGTTCATCTGCTTCTGGATGGTCTCGGCGGCTTGCTGAGCCGCCTTCATCATCTCTTCCATCGACTTCATCGGGGGTACTCCGTCAATTTCAGGGGGGATCAATTCCAGGGCGGACGGGCCGCGCGGGCGACATTGCCCTCGGTGCCGAGCAATTCGGCCTCGGGGAAGGCCGTGAACGCCGCCTGCACCAGCGGATCGGAGCGGATGCGGCTGTCTTCTGCCGCCGCCTCGGCCTCAGCCGCCTCGCGCAAGCTGGGCTGCGCAGTCCCGCTGCCCCGCTCGACCTGCCAGCGCCTGCCCGTCAGCTTGAACAGCGCCTCGCGGATATCGGGCGCGGGATCATCGGGGAAACTGTCGGCCTGCTGGTAGATCAACCGGTCAGGCCCGAGTTCGATCACACGGATCCGGTCGCGCATCATCTGGGCGACGCGCAGCTGGCCCGCGGCATCGACCGCCTCGACGAGGCCAGCCCAATCCTGTGACGGCATTGCAGAGGCAGGCGCGGCTGAAGCACTTTCGCTGCCGCCCGCAGGCGCCGCCGGAGCCGCAACGATACCGCTCGCCGCAATCTCCTCGATCCGCTTGGCCAGCTTGCCGGGATCGGGCATCTGGCCTGCATGCAGGATGCGCAGCAGCGCCATCTGGAGCGAGACCAGCGGATCGGGCGCGGTGCGCACCTCGTCATGGCCCTTCAGCAGCAATTGCCACAGGCGGTGCAGTTCTCCTGCCCCCAGCCGGCTTGCAAAATCGCTGAGTGCCGCGCGCTCTTCTTCCGAAGGTGCCTCGGGTTCGCCGCCCGAAACCTGCGCGAGGGTGACGCGATGCGTGAGGTCCATCAGCGCCCGCATCAGCGCCAGCGGCTCGACCCCCAGCGCATATTGCTCGTCCACCGCGGCCAGCAAGGCCTTGGCGTCGCCTTCAAGCAGGTGGCCAAGCACACGCCGCTGCGCGCTCTTGTCGGCAAGGCCGAGCATGTCGCGCACGCGGGTGGCGGCGACCTTGCCCTCGCCGTCGAGATCGGCATGGGCGATCGCCTGATCGAGGATCGAGAGCCCGTCACGCACCGAGCCTTCGGCCGCATTGGCGATGATGCTGAGCGCCTCGGCTTCGGCCTCCACCCCTTCAAGCCCGCACACCCGCGCAAAATGTTCGGCAAGCAGCTGCGCAGGGATACGGCGCAGATCGAAGCGTTGGGTACGGCTCAGCACCGTCACGGGAAGCTTGTCGACTTCGGTGGTGGCGAAGAGGAACTTCACATGCGCAGGCGGCTCCTCAAGTGTCTTGAGCAAAGCGTTGAAAGCATTGCGCGACAACATGTGAACTTCGTCGATGATATAGATCTTGTAGCGCGCCGATACGGCGGCATAGCGCACCTGCTCGATGATCTCGCGCACGTCGTCCACGCCGGTGTTCGAGGCCGCGTCCATCTCGATCACGTCGATATGGCGTCCCTCGGCAATTGCGGTGCAAGGCTCGCACACCCCGCAAGGATCGATGGTCGGCCCGCCCTGCCCGTCCGGCCCGACGCAGTTCAGCGCCTTGGCGATAAGCCGCGCGGTCGAGGTCTTGCCGACCCCGCGGACGCCGGTCATCAGGAAGGCATGGGCGAGACGATCGCGCGCGATCGCATTGGCCAGCGTGCGCACCATCGCCTCCTGCCCGATCAGCTCGGAGAAGGTCTGGGGCCGGTATTTGCGCGCCAACACGCGGTAGGGCTGGTTGCTCGCGGCAGGCGCCGGTTTCGGAGCGGGTTCGGGCGGCACAGCCGCGGCGGGTGGCGGGGGCGCGGGATCGCCAAACATCGAATTCTGCCCCGCCGCCTCAAGCTCGGCGAGGCTCGGGCCGGTTTCTTCCTCGGGCAGATCGGGATCGGAATCGCTCATCGCCGTCCACCTTAGGCAAGCCGCTCGGGAATGTCGAAGCCCTGAAGAACACTCATCGACATTGCGCACAGCTTGACAGGCGAGCGACACATTCCGATCACCGCTCCGAGGGAGGGGTTGTGCCATGGCCATCATTCGCGGACGCATGACCGATGCCCACAACGGGCCGCTGGTGGTGTTTCTGATCGGCATGCGGATCAATCATTTCCGGAAAATCGGCAAATGGCTGCCGGTGTTCCGAGCCATGGGCCCGATGATCCGCGAGCTTTCGCAGAACCCGGACAGCGGCTTTCTCGGCACTGAATATGCCCTGTGCAGTCCGCGCCAGATCCTGCTGATCCAGTACTGGCGCGATTTCGACAGCCTCGAGGCCTATGCCCGCGACCGGGATGCGCAGCACTGGCCGGCCTGGACCGCCTTCAATCGCAGCATCGGCAATGACGGAACGGTGGGAATCTATCACGAGACCTATGTCGTGGAGGCAGGCGCGCACGAGACGGTCTATGCCAATATGCCGCCCTTCGGCCTCGCCCGCTTCACCGGCAGCGTCCCCGCGACCGGATCACGCAATGCCGCGCGCGAGCGGATGCGCACAAGTTCCGGCGAATGAAATGAAGAAGGAGCCGGGCGACCCGCCGCAATCCACCTGAGCTGCTTCCTTCCGGACCTGACTCGGTGAGCGGACGCAAACGTCCACCCGACTCCCGGGCGGGCATATGGCGGGCGTTGTGCGAGATTTCAAGTCACAAGTCCCGCAGCAGATCCCGCGGCGGGATCGTGCCTGTCAGCGAAAATTATCCGCATAGGCCTGCAGCTTGAGCCGCTTGGCGGGCGTCGCGTGGATGCGCGCGGCGATGCCGTATTTCTCCGCATAGGCCTTGGCCGCGTCCTTCGAGGGGAAGGTCAGCTTCACCTGCGACTGCGTGTCGCCCGTGCCCGTCCAGCCCATCAACGGATCGGCAAACCGCGCCTGCGATTGCTCGAACTCGAGCACCCATTCATCGGTGCGGGCCTTGCCCGATTGCATCGCGTGCTTGGGCTGCTGGTAGATACGTGCGCTCATTTTTCTTTTCGATCCTCGCTCATGCGGCCTGACGGCCGCGTCGCTGCGGGCGGCCAGTCGGCCTTGCGGGCCGCTTTCGCATCCCGAATTGCAGCCCGCCGATAGCGCAATCCTATTGGCGGTTAAACGCGTTTTTCGTCTTCATGCTCGGCTTTTCGAGCCATGGCTGATCGGGCCAGCGGTGCTTGGGATAGCGCCCCTTCATGTCTTTCACCACATCGGCCCAGCTACCGCGCCAGAAGCCCGGCAGATCGCGGGTCGATTGTACCGGACGCCCGCCCGGGCTGGTGAGCTTGAGCAGCAAGGGCGTAGCGCCGATCATCGGCTGCACGTCGAGCCCGAACAGCGCCTGGACCCGCACTTCCACGCTGGGCGCATCGTCCCCGGCATAGTCGATCGCGTGGCGCGTATCGGCGGGCGAGGTGAAATGGGTCGGCGCGGCACGGTCGAAAGCCTGCCGTTCGTTCCAGTCGAGCAATCCCAGTGCCGCTTCTGCAAAGCGGTGCGGCGGCAGATCGAGGTCGCGCCGTCCGGCCAGCAGCGGGGCCAGCCACGCCGCTTTGTGCTCGCGCAGGGCCTCGGGCGAAAGCGCGGCGATCCCGGCAAAGCGCGCGCGGGCGAGGAAGCCTTCGGGGAGGATATCCCCCAAACGCTCCAGAGCCTTGTCGACAAGGATATCCACAAGCAGCGCCGGATCGGGCGCCGGTTCGGGGACGCTCGCCAGCACGATTGCGCCAAGCCGCCGCTCACGCCGGGCTTCAACGCGATCCTTGTCTTTATTCCAGAGAGTTGTGACGCGTTCCTGAAGTTGCCTGGCAAACAGCGCGGCGATCCGCTCAGGCGCGATTTCGGCGCCCGAGGTGATCCGCGCGCCCTTGGCCTGGCCCTGCGCATCGCCGATCACGATCCAGTCCGCGCGCGCCAGCGGCGAGGTCGGATCGAGGAGGTAGCCGCGCCCGCCCGCGCTCAGCCAGTGTTCGCCGGAGGGATCGCGGCGGCGTGCGACGAAATCGGGGCGAGCGAGCGCGAGCGCCTCGGCTGCGTCTGCCGCAGGGCTTTGTCCGAGCATGCCCGCAAGCTTGCCCGCCTGCACCGCCCACCCCTGCGCAATCCGCGCCGCAGCCACTGCGCGCGGCGCGCGATCCCCGCGCCAGCGCGCAAGGCGTTGGAGCAGGTCTTCCCCGCGTCCGCCAAGGCCCCGTTCCTGAAGCAGCATGACCAGCCGGGCGGCATACTCGCCCACGCCGGCCGCTGCGCCATGGAGCACGGCTGCAGCCTGATCGGGCGCCATCGGCAGCGCGGCAATCGCCTCGCCCAGCGGCGTGATCTGACCTCCCGCATCAAGCGCGCCGAGAGCCTCCAGCGCTGCCCTTGCGGCAGCGACCGAGGCTTCGGGCGGGGGATCGAGCCACGGCAGCGCCTGCGGGTTCACAGTCCCCCACTTGGCCAGCCGCAGCAGCAGCGGAGCCAGATCGGCCTGCATGATCTCTGCCGGAGCAAATTCCGGCCGACCGGCATGGCCCGCCTCTTCCCACAACCGGTAGGCGACCCCCGGCCCCTGCCGCGCCGCACGGCCCGCGCGCTGCGCCGCCGAGGCCTGCGAGGCACGCCGGGTGACAAGATGCGTGGTGCCCGCCGCCCGGTCGAACTCGGCAAGGCGCGCGAGGCCGGAATCGACCACCACGCTCACCCCGTCCAAGGTCAGCGAGGTTTCGGCAATCGCGGTGGCGAGCACAATGCGGCGGCGCCCCTGTGCATCGCTGCGGATCGCGGCGCGCTGGGCGGCGGGTTCGATCTGGCCATGGAGTGCATGGATCGGCACCTCGGGCAGGCGCGCCTCCAGCCGCTCGCGCACCCGCTCGATCTCGCGCACGCCGGGCAGGAAGGCGAGGATATCGCCCGCCTCATCGCGCCACGCAGTCATCACGGCGGCAGCCATGCGATCCTCGATCACTTGTGAACCATCGCCGCCAAGCCACTTGATTGTCAGCGGAAAGCTGCGCCCCTCGCTTTCGATGATCGGAGCACCCTCGCCCAGCAGCCGGGCAAAGCGCGACCCATCGATGGTGGCCGACATGACCAGCACGCGCAGGTCTTCGCGCAGCACGGCGCGGCTCTCCAGCGCCAGCGCGAGGCCCAGATCGCTGTCGAGCGCGCGTTCATGCGCCTCATCAAACAGCAGGGCGGAGACGCCGGGAAGCTCGGGATCATCGACCAGCCGGTTCACGAGGATCGCCTCGGTCACGACGAGAATGCGGGTGCGGGACGAGGTCTTGCTGTCGAGGCGGGTCATGTAGCCCACGGTCTCTCCGCAAGCCTCTCCCAGCATCTCCGCCATGCGCTCGGCCGCAGCGCGGGCGGCGACGCGGCGGGGCGAGGTGAGGATGATCTGGCCGGTGCACCACGGCTCGCCCAGCAGATCGGGCGCGACCGCGGTGGTCTTACCCGCCCCCGGCGGCGCGATCAGCACGCCTGCGCCCTCGCCCGCCAATGCGGCGCGGATCTCCGGCAGGACAGCGATGATGGGAAGGTCGGGGTGCATCGCCCCGCCCGATAGCGGGCTCAATGCCCGCGCGCGACCGCGAATTGCGCCGCTTCGGCCATGGCGGCCCGCGCCTTGCCATCGGGGAAGATCGAGATTGCATCGATCGCCCGGTTGGCAAAGTGGCGCGCCCGCTCGCGCGTGTCTTCCAGCGCGTTGTGCTTGCCGATCAGGTGGATCGCGTGGGCAAGATCATCGTCCGAGCTGCGGTGACCGATGATCGCGTCCTTCCAGAACTTGCGCTCGTCCTCGTTGCCGCGGGCATAGGCGAGGATCACCGGCAAGGTCATCTTGCCCTCGCGGAAGTCGTCGCCCTGATCCTTGCCCATTTCGGCAGCGTCCGAATCGTAGTCGATCGCATCGTCGACCAGCTGGAAGGCAACGCCGAGATTGCGGCCATAGGCTTCGAGCGCGCGCTCCTGCTCTTCCGAACATTCGGCAACCACCGCGCTGATCTGGCTGGCGGCGGCGAAGAGCGCGGCGGTCTTGGCGCCGATGATGTGGAGGTACTGCTCTTCGCTGGTGTTGATCTGGCGCTGGGCGGAGAGCTGCGAGACCTCGCCTTCCGCGATCACCGCGCTCGCGCGGCTGAGGATCGAGAGCACCTTCAAGGAGCCGTCCTCTGTCATCAGTTCAAAGGCGCGGCTGAACAGGAAATCGCCGACCAGCACGGTGGCCGGATTGCCGAAGATGATATTCGCCGCAGCCTTCCCGCGCCGCAGCTCGCTGCCGTCCACCACATCATCGTGCAGCAGGGTGGCGGTGTGGATAAATTCGACCGCCGCGGCGAGCTTGTGGTGGCGCGTGCCCTGATAGCCGACCAGTTCTGCCCCCGCCAAAGTCAGCATCGGGCGCAGACGCTTGCCGCCGCCCGAGATCAGGTGCCCGGCAAGGCGCGGGATCAGCGGGATTTCGCTCTGCATCCGGTCAAGGATGACGGCATTGACCGAATTCATGCCCGGCGCGGTCAGCGCAAGCATGGGATCGAGCGTCGGAGCCTTGCGCGGCAGGGGAATGACATCGGCCGTCATATTCTGCGGGCTGTAGGGCGCGCCCGCCGTGCTTGGCAAGCGCAGAATTGCTGCTAGTTTCGCGCGCAATGTCTCAGGAAACGCAACCCTCGTCCGACCATGGCGGACAGCCCGATCCGGTGCTGGCCGGCTTTCGCAAAAGCATCGACAATATCGATGCCGCGCTGATCCACATTCTGGCAGAGCGGTTCCGCATCACCCAGGCCGTGGGCGAGTACAAGGCGAAGGCCACTCTGCCCCCCGCCGATCCCGATCGCGAGGCGCGCCAGATCGCGAGGCTGCGCAAGCTTTCGGAAGAGGCGGATTTGGATCCGGAATTCTCCGAGAAGTTTCTGCGCTTCATCATCGAAGAAGTGATCCGCCACCACGAAAAGGCGCGCGGCGGCTGATCCGTCCTGTCAGGGCGTATCGTCCTGCACCGGAGGCTCGGGCGGCGGCGGCGGCGCAGGATTGCCCTGCCCGCGCGGCAAGGCGGGCGAGCCCGGGGGCAGCGGGGTGCCATTGGCGAGCGCCTCGCGGATATCGGCTTGCGCTTGGAGCGCATCGGCGCGGTCCCTCAGAAACCGGCGCTCGGCGCGGTTGAGGCGCACAAGCTCGCCCGTGGGCAGCAGCGCCACGCGCCCGCGTCCGGGATAGACCAGACCGCCGCTGGTACAGAGTGAACCCTCCCGCGCGTCGACCTCGCAGCCAGGGCCGATCCCGCGCTGGTCGATCACCGGCGGCACAAAGGGATTGCTGAAAACGGTGCGTTGCCCGGCAAGGCCGCCATCGGGAGAGGCGCAGGCACCAAGGCCGAGCGCGAGGATCAGCACACCTGCCCCTGCACACCGCATCGCTTCCGCCTCCAACATCTGTGAAACCGGCGTTTTCAATCGCTTGGAAGCCGTGAACCGGGCGTGAACCGGATCCGCAAAAAGGGGGCACGCAGCCGGGTCAAAAACTGCGTGCCCCCCGAGCGACGCGTCGGCTGTCCCCCCGGATCAGCCGTCGCATCGCTGCCTTGCGCGCCAGCTTCTCGGGGGGCTGAGCGGGCGGAGCCGCATCGCCAGAAGCGGGCGCTGCAAACCTCAGCCGCGCGGGCGGCGAATGCGCGGCGGGCGCTTGGTGCCGGGCGCGCGGGTCTTGGTGACGTTGCGGCTCACCTGGCCATCAGAGCGGGTGGTGGTGCGATCACGCGCGGCAAGCACTTCGCCCGCGCTGTTGCTGACCGACTGGCTGGCCTGCGAATTGCCCTGCCCGTCACGGCTGCGGCTGCCGGCAAGCCCGTAGGTCTCGCCGCCGCGACCGGTGGCGGTGCCGGTGAAGGTCGATCCACCTTCGGTGCGGGTGCGCTCGCCAGAAAGCTCGCGCGACTTGCCGCGGGGGCCGGTCTGCGTCACGTCGATCATGGCGCCGGTCTCGGTCCGCTGGCGCAGGGCGCTGCTGCTGGCGGTGTTGCCGGTGGCGAGATTGGTCGCCTCGCGGGTCCGGCTGGCGGTGCCGGCATCGCGATCGACCGTGGTGGTCGTGCTGCCGGCGACATTGGGGCCTTCATAGGTCTTGGTGCGGGTCTTTTCCTGCGCTGCGACAGGCAGCGCGAGGGCCAGCGCGGTGAGCGTGGCGAGCATCATGCGGGGTTTGATCATGGCGAGATTCCTCATCCGTTTCATCGTCTTGCGGTTGTCATCCGCCGCGTCGGGGATGTGCGGCGGGTGACAGCAAGGAAACGGGCGGGGAGGAGGGCACCCTTCGCGCGCGGCGCCGCTTTTTTACTCAGCGCGGCGGTTCGGCTGCGGATGTGCCGGATGGGGACAGAGCGGGCTCGGCCGGAACGGCAGGATCGGCAGCGGGCGCGGCTTGCGTGCCATTGCCCTGCCGTCCTGCGCGCACCTTCTGCCAGGTATCCATCAGGGCACGGCGCTCTTCGGGCGGCAGGCGGCGCAGCGCGGCGCGGCGCTGTTCGGGGTTCATCCGCCGGAGCCGCTCGACTGTGTCGCGCTGGCGCAGCTCGCGCTGGTCCTCGCGCAGCGGGCGCACGATATCCTCGCGGGTGAGCGCTTCGCCCCCCTCGACCCGCCCGCGCAATTCGTCGCGCCGGACTTCGAGGCGCTTGTCGATCAGCCCCTCGCGGCGGGCTTCGGCTGCGTCGATCCGCTGGCGGATGCGGGCCTCCTGTTCAGCCGTGGGCAGCGGCAGACCGGCAGCGGCGCGGCGCTCCTTTTCCTTGGCGATGCGCTGCTCGATCATCTGGCGGCGGGCCGCACTGCGCCCTTCGCGCACCTCGTCGATCCGGCGGAAGGCCTCGCCCAGTTCCTCGGGGGTGTCGATTGCGCCTTCGATCCGTACCGGCGCGAGCGCGGCAGGCACGGCATCGACAGAGACGGCGGCTGGCTTGGCAGGGGGCTTGACCGCTGCTGCGCTCTCCGATCCGGTGATACTCGCCCACACCTTCTCAGGCGAGGGCACCGGCAGGCCGACCCGTTCGAGCAGGCCCGTCGCCGCGGCCGCCGTGGCAAGTGCGCTGAAGCCGACTACGCCGATTGCGATGCGCCGTCCGATCCGCCAGCCGCGCGCAGAGCCGGTGCCTGAACGACGCAATTCCGGCAGCGGGGCCGGACGCACGGCGGCTGCGGCCAGCACCTTGTCGGCAAAGCCTTCGGGAAGCGCGGGAACCGCAAAATCGTCGAGCGCCCGCGCCAGCGGGGTGCCGGGAGCGATGGGTGCCCCGTCGGTATCGTCCATGGCGCTCATCGCGCGTCTCCTTGCGCCGCAAACGCCTTGCGCAGGGCCGCACGGGCCCTCAGCAGCAGCGATTCGAACGCCTTGATATTCATGTCGAGCGCGGCGGCCGCCTCGGCATTGGGAAGCTCTTCGTAATAGGTGAGCACGATGGCAGCGCGCTGGCGGTCCGGCAGGGCCATCACCAGCGCGCGGGTGGCTTCGGCCTCCTGATTTTCGGCAATCACGGCATCGGCCAGCGGCGCCTCATCGGCCCGCTCCGGCACCTCCTCGCCCGAGATGCGGCGACCTGCGCGCAACCGGTCAATCGCGAGATTGGTGACCACCCGCGCCAGCCAGCCCGACAGGCGCAGCGTCCCGCCCGCCGGCGTTCCGGCAGGGTGGCGCGCAGCCAGCCGCGGCGCATGGTCCCACAATCTCAAGCACGCTTCCTGCACAATATCCTCGGCCTCATGCGCATCGCCCACCATGCGATAGGCGATCCGGTTGAGCGATGCCGCATGACGCCCGATCACCTCGCGCAAGCCCGCCGCATCGCGGGCCGCCAGCCGGGCAACCAGCGCGGCATCATCGGCCATCACGGCCGCCAAGGGGGGCTCGCCGCTAGCGGTCATGGTTGCGCGCAATGGGCCTCTCTGGCGGCTCGGTCAGGCGGGTTAATTGCACGGATAACGCAGCGGCGCGCAAAACCCTTCGCGCGCTCTCGCAAATCATGCACGCGGCAGGCGCAGTTCGACGAGCAGCCCGCCGAGATCCTCGCTGGTGCCCAGCGTCACCGAGCCGCCGTAGATCTCCGCCACGTCGCGTACGATCGCAAGGCCAAGGCCGGTGCCGGGCTTGCCCGTATCGAGCCGCGCGCCGCGATCGAAGATGCGGATGCGCTCGGCCTCGGGGATGCCTGCGCCGTCATCCTCGATCCAGATCAGGCATTCGCCCTCGCGTGCCTCGGCGCTGTCATCCTCCGGATCGATGGTGACGAAGACCGAACCTCCGCCATACTTGGCCGCGTTCTCGATCAGGTTGCCGAGCATCTCGTCGAGATCCTGCCGCTCGATCGCGACCTCTGCGGCGGGGCTGCCGGCGATGTCGAGCCGGCCATCGGGATAGAGCCGCTCGACCGCCCGGCGCACGGCTTCGGCGCTCTGGCGGACATTGCTGCGCGCCTGCCCAGCCGCCCGCCGCCCGACCGCGCGGGCACGGGCGAGGTGGTGATCGACATGGCGCTGCATCGTGCGGGTCTCGCGCATCACCGCATCGCCCAGATCAGGCGCGCGCGCGGTGGCAGCGTTGGTGAGCACGGTCAGCGGGGTCTTCAAGGCATGGGCGAGATTGCCCGCGTGGCGGCGCGCCTCCTCGGCCTGACGCTCGGTATGCTCGAGCAGCGCGTTGACCTCGTCCACCAGCGGCTGGACTTCCAGCGGCAGCGGCTCGGCAATGCGGTTCGCGCCCGTGGTGCGCAGGTTCTGGATCGCGGCGCGCAC
Organism: Erythrobacter sp.; assembly: GCF_035194505.1. Classification (NCBI taxonomy): domain Bacteria; kingdom Pseudomonadati; phylum Pseudomonadota; class Alphaproteobacteria; order Sphingomonadales; family Erythrobacteraceae; genus Erythrobacter; species Erythrobacter sp. Next base: position 1,219,087 of record NZ_CP136573.1, read on the forward strand.
CCTTCGCAGGGGCTGAAGGCCATAGCGGATCTGGAGCAGCGCCATCACCAGCAGGCCAAGGCCCAGCACCGCAAAGCTCCAGATCAGGATCAGCCGCACCCGTCCGATCTGCGAATCCATCTGCGCCGTCGCGCTGGCCACGGCAAAGGTCCAGCGGGTGTCGCTGCCGGGCAGGATCACGGTGCGCTCGGCAATCCGCAAGGGTTCGCCCGGGAACTGGACGGAGTTGTAGAAATGCACCTCGCTGTCGAAGTGGCCGCCCTTGGCCTCCACCCCGTGGAGCTTCAGGGTGCGGTCCCACAGGCTGCGCGAGGGCCAGGGCTCGTAACTGCCGCCGCTGATCTGCCAGTAGAGCCCGCTGCCCGGTTCGAGGAAGCGCTGGTCGCCCAGCGTGCGGTAGAAATAGACTTCGCCGCTCGCATCGATCTCGGCCGAGGCGATCATCGCGGTGAGGATGTAGTCGAGCTGCTCGTCGAAATTGCTTTCGACCTGCGCGGTGAGCGTGCGTTCGAGCGCGATGCCGCCGCCCAGCAGCAGGACGAAGATCCACCCCGCCGCAATCAGCCCCATGCGCCGCGCAAGGCTGGCGCGCGGGGCCGGACGGGAGGCGGCAGGCAGCGCAGGTTCGGTCACCGGCTGCGGCGCAGGCGCAGCAGCGCCCTCGCCCGCAGCGGGCGCTCCGGCCAACGTGTCCCCGCCCTCAGGCGCGCGGGGCTTCGGCGGGGTCGTCGAGGCTGTAACCGAGGCCACGGATGGTCGTAATCACGTCTGCGCCAAGCTTCTTGCGGATGCGGGTAACGAAGACTTCGATGGTGTTCGAATCCCGGTCGAAATCCTGATCATAGATGTGCTCGATCAGCTCCGTGCGGCTCACCACCTTGCCCTTGTGGTGCATGAGGTAGGACAGGAGCTTGTATTCCTGCGCCGTCAGCTTCACCGGCTCGCCGCCCAGCGTGACGCGGCCCGAGCGCGTGTCCAGCCGGACATCGCCGGCGGTCAGTTCGGACGAAGTGTTGCCCGAAGCACGGCGGATCAGCGCGCGCAGGCGGGCGATCAGCTCCTCGGTCTGGAACGGCTTGGCGAGATAGTCGTCCGCACCTGCATCGAGACCTGCGACCTTGTCGGACCACGAATCCCGCGCGGTCAGCACCAGCACGGGGAAGGTGCGCCCTTCGCGCCGCCACATGCCCAGCACTGTCAGGCCGTCGATTTCCGGCAGGCCCAGATCGAGGATCACCGCATCGTAATCCTCGCTCGAGCCCATGTAGTGCCCGTCCTCGCCATCGACCGACAGATCGACCGCATAACCGTTATGCTCCAGCGTCGACTTGAGCTGCGCGCCCAGCGTGGGCTCATCCTCGACGATCAGAATTCGCATGCTTCACCACTTCCCTGCTGCGTGTTTTGCGTGATTTGCGTGATTTGCGTGATTTGCGTGATTTGCGTGATTTGCGTGATTTGCGTGATTTGCGTGATTTGGTGCGCCTTTGCCGCGCCAGCGTCAAGCAAACGGGCGCTCAGCGCGAACGGCCGATGACGCGGCCGGTGCGCGCATCGACATCGACATAGGTCACCCGGCCTTCGCGGATGAACTTGAGCCGGTAGGCCCGCGCCGTCGAATCGTAGGCCGGGCCGAGATATTCGCTGCCCTGCATCTGCGGCAGGATGCGCCGCTCGATCTCGCGCAGCGACAGCTGGGTGCCCGCCTGCGCCTCGCGCCGCGCCTCGCCCTGATCGCTGAGCGATTGCTCCTGCGCCGCCCCGGGCACAGCCAGCCCTGCCGCGCACAGGGCGACAAGCAGAGCAGCACAAGAGGAGCGACGAGCGTTCATAATGGCCCCATGCCTAGCTATGCAGCATTGAACAAGGTGTGAATGATGTCACGGCGCACTCGGCGCTGCGTCATTCACCAGCTCGAACTTGAACGACATGCTGATCCCGGTGGAGACCATGCCCGGCTGCACCGGCGGCGGAGCGGCGGCGACCATGTCGGCGCTGGCGCGCATCATCGCCATTTCGGGCATCGGGCCGCGGCTTTCGATGCTCTCGCTGATCCACAGCACCTTGGCCCGGTCATAGCCGAACATCGTGGCATATTCATCGACCCGCGCCTTGGCCTTTTCGATCGCGCGCTTGCGGGCGGCGTCCTTGGCGGCGGCGTCGTTCTCGATCGAGAAGCTGGGGCCGGACAGATCATTCGCGCCCGCCTCGACCAGCGCATCAAGCACGCGCCCGGCATTGTCGATCTTGCGCAGGATCACGCTCACCCGGTTGGAGGCCTGATAGCCGCGGAACACCTGACGCTGGGTGGTCTGGTCGTAATCATAGCGGGCATTGAGGTTGATGCCGGTGGTCTGGATGTCCTGCTCGGCCACGCCCAGTGCCTTGATGCGGGCGACCACCTTGGCCATCGCAGCCGAGTTCTGGCGCAGCGCCTCGGTGGCGGTCGGCGCATCGGTGGTGACGCCCGCGCCGATGGTGGCGATATCGGGAGCAACCGAGACGCTTTCGCTGACGGTGAGTTCGACCACCGGGCCCTTGGCCTCGATTTCGATCACGGGTTCGGCGAGCGCGGCACCCGACAGAGCGAGCGAGCTGGCAGCGACTGCGGCAAGTGCGGGACGGATCATGATAGGTGTTTTCCTCCGGTAAGCCGCGCCAATGAACCACGGCAGCTTTCGCGGGACTGAACCGCCTTGGCAGCGCGCGCGCAAGTCTCTAGGCACCGCGCGCCATGGCGCAACCTCCCATCTTCTCGCTCGAAGGCATGGCCCTGCAACAGGGCGGACGCTGGCTGTTCGGCGGGCCGACGCCCACCACCGGCGCGGCACCGATCGATCTGCACGTGCTGTCCGGAGACCGGCTGGCGCTGATCGGGCGCAACGGCGCGGGCAAGACGACGCTGCTGCGGCTCATCACCGGCAAGATCGATGCCGACCGCGGACAGCGCCGGATCAAGCCCGGGACGCGCATCGTGTTCCTTGAGCAGGACCCTGATTTCACGCCGTTTTCGACCCTCATGGACTTTGCGACAGGCGGCGAGGATGCCCCCGCAGCGCATGAGGTGGAGGCGATTGCCGGCCAGCTCGGCATCGACATGAGCCGCCCCGCCGCCACTGCCAGCGGGGGCGAAAAGCGCCGCGCCGCGATTGCCAGGGCATTGGCGCAGGAGCCTGATCTGCTCCTTCTGGACGAGCCGACCAACCACCTCGATCTGGCCGCGATCGACTGGCTGGAGGACTGGCTCTCGCGCTATCGCGGGGCCTTCATCACCATTTCCCACGATCGCACCTTCCTCACCCGCCTGACGCGCGCCACCCTGTGGCTCGATCGCGGCACCTTGCGGCGCAAGGAGGTAGGCTTCGGCGGCTATGAGGCGTGGGAAGAGACGGTCTATGCCGAAGAGGCGCGTGCGGCGGAACGCCTTGATGCAAAACTGAAAATCGAGGCCCACTGGTTAGAGCGCGGGGTCACCGCAAGGCGCAAGCGCAATCAGGGCCGGCTGGAAAAGCTCTACCAGATGCGCGCTGTCAGGGCGGCGATGATTGCGGGTGCGGGAACGGCCAAGCTGAAACTCGCTGGCGATGATGATTTCAAGTCCAAGTCGGTGATTGTCGCGGACAATATTTCAAAGACTTATGGTGATCGCCCCATCATCAAGCCGTTCACCCTGCGGATCCAGAACGGGGACCGCATCGGGATCGTCGGCTCGAATGGCGCGGGCAAGACCACCCTGTTGAAATTGCTCACCAAAGAACTCGAAAGCGACACTGGCAGCGTCACCCATGCCCGCACGCTTTCAGGGGTGATGATCGACCAGCAGAGGAAGCTGCTCGAACCGGGGGCGACGGTGCGCCAGATTCTGGCCGAGGGCGGCGACTGGATCGACGTCCGGGGGGTGCGCAAGCACGTGCAGGCCTATCTCAAGGATTTCCTATTCGATCCCGGCCTCGTCGACACCAAAGTCGGCATTCTTTCTGGCGGCGAACGCTCGCGGCTTTTGCTGGCCCGCGAATTCGCGCGCACCGCAAATCTGCTGGTGCTGGACGAGCCGACCAATGATCTCGATCTTGAAACCCTTGATCTTCTTCAGGAAGTCATCGCGGACTTCGACGGCACCGTGCTGATCGTCAGCCATGATCGCGACTTCCTCGACCGCACCGTCACCATCACCCTCGGGCTCGACGGGTCGGGCAAGGTGGATATTATCGCGGGCGGATACGCCGATTGGGAAGCGCGGCGAAAGGCCCCCCAAACCGGGGTCAAACCGGGGTCAAGAGGGGGTCAAGAGGGGGTCAAACCGACCCTGGAGGGGGGTCAAAAGCCCCTTCCTACAAAGACGCCTTCCGCACCGCGATTGTCCTACAAGGACCAGCGCGACTACGAGATCCTGCCGAAACGCATCGAGGAACTGGAAGCCGCCATCGCCAAGGGCGAGGCGCTGCTGGGCGATCCCGAGCTCTACACCCGCGATCCCCAGCGCTTTGCCACGATCAGCGCCGGCATCGCCAATGCCCGCGCCGAAAAAGACGCGGCCGAAGAGCGCTGGCTGATGCTGGCCGAGATGGTCGAGGGCTAGGCTGCACCCGGCATTCAGCTCTGACGGCCTGCAAATGGCCCATTTCCGGGCTGCCGGTGCTCACGGCCAGAAAGGCCGCTGCGCTCCGGGTCCCGCAAATGCACCATTTTCGGCTCGCCAGCCTCTGAATGTCGTGCGCAGCCGGTTCCGCCCCCTCAGGTGATGCGGTAAAACTCCGCCACCCGCTCCAGCGCAATCTTCAGCACCAGCTTGCCGCTGCGCGCCGGCCAGCCGAGGGTCTTTTCCGCCTCAGGCAGCGCCTCGCCCGCGCAGACCACGCGCCACAGCACATCCTCCAGCCCCTTGCCGGCGGCCTTGATCGCCCCGTCGAACCGCTGGCGCGCGGCGACTTGCCGTTCGGTCGGCGTAAACCCGCGCTCGCCGGTGGTCTTCACCCGCACAGGATCCCAGCGCATGGTGATGTTGGCGGAAAGCTGTGCGCGTTCGTAATCATTGCGCAGCGCCTCGCCCGCATCGAACAGCCGTGCATTGATGTGCCCGCGCGCGTGGAGCCAGGCGATCGGGCTTTCGGCCAGATTGACCGTCACCGTGCGCACCGCGCGCGTGCCCGGGCGGCGGGCCCCGCGCAGCGGACCTTCGGCGGTGAGTTCGCGTTCAACCAGTTGGCGCTTCATGTCATGTCTCCCTTTGCTTGCGGCAAGACTTGCCAAAGCGGCGCATTTGTAGGAAAGAAAAAACCGTATTGGTTAATTTGGACGACACCCTCCATGCTCAACCGCATCCGCGATATCCGAAAGGCCAAGGGCCTCACCCTCGCCGATCTCGCCGCCGCCTGCGTTCCGCCCACCACCGCGCAGACCATCGGGCGGCTGGAGACCGGCACCCGGCAACTCTCGCTGGTCTGGATGAACCGCATTGCCGCCGCCCTCGGCGTCGATCCGGCGAGTCTGATGCGCGCCGAGACCGGCCCGGCGGGCACGGCCCAGATCGTGGCGGAACTGGCTGCGGGCGGTGCCTCCGCCCTCACCTCCCCCCGCGCCGCCGTGCTGCCGAGCGAACTTGCCGACACCCCCGACGCCCCGCCCCCGCTGGTGCTGATGGTAAGCGAGAGCGTGGGCGAATATCGCCCGGGCGACCTCGTGTGGCTGCGACAGCTCGCGCTTGAGGACACCCAGAGCGCGATCAACCGCGACTGCCTCGTGCCCCGCCCCGGCGGGCGCTTTGCTTTCGGGCGGCTGATCGACCGGCGCGGCACCCTCGTCGGCCTGCTGCCGCCGGGTGCGGGGCAAAAGCAGGTGGTGGTCGACAATCCGGCGTGGATTGCGGTGGCCATGATGCTGGTCAGGCCGCTTTAACCCGCCCGCTGCTAGGCCCTGCCCCGTGAAGCACGTCCTTTCCCTCGCGACGCTCTATCCCAACCCGGTGAACCCGCGGTTCGGCACCTTCGTGGCGCGCTCGATGGAGGCGCTGGCGAAGCGCGGCGACTGGCGGGTGACGATGGTCAACCCGATCGGCCTGCCGCCGCTGGTGCTGGGCCGCTATCGCCCGCTGGCCGATCTTCCGGCGGAGAATGTCGAGGGCGGGATCACCATCCACCGCCCGCATTTCACTTTGATCCCGCGCATCGGCGCGCGGCGCAATGCAGCAGCGATTGCGCGGGCGGTGCTGCCGCTGGTGCAGCGCATCCACACCGAAACGCCGATCGATCTGATCGACGCGCAGTTCTTCTTCCCCGATGGCCCGGCCGCCGCGATCATCGCCGGGGAGATGGGCCTGCCGCTGTCGATCAAGGCGCGCGGGAGCGATATCAGCTTCTGGGGCGATCAGGGCTTTGCCAAGGCGCAGATGCTGGACGCCGCGCGCCGCGCCACCGGGCTGCTGGCGGTGAGCCGCGATCTGGCGGGGCAGATGGCGGCAATGGGGATGGATGCAGAGAAGATCACGGTCCATTACACCGGGCTTGATCGCGACCGCTTCCGCCCGCTCGAACACACGCAATTGCGTCGGCAGCTATCCGAGGAACTGGGCTTTGCCATGCCCGACAATGCCCCGCTGCTGGCCTGCGTCGGCGCGCTGATCGAGCGCAAGGGGCAAGGCATCGCGATTGCGGCATTGAAGGACATTCCCGGCGCCCGGCTGGTGCTGATCGGCAAGGGCGAGGACGAGGCGCGGCTGCGGACACTGGCGGCAAGCGAGGGCATGGCCGACCGGGTCCATTTCGCCGGATCGCTCGATCATGATGTGATGCCGCTGATCCTGTCGGCCGCCGATGCAATGGTTCTGCCGACCGTGAGCGAGGGACTCGCCAATGCCTGGGTCGAGGCGCTCGCCTGCGGGACGCCGGTGGTGACCTGCGATGTCGGCGGCGCGCGCGAGCTCATCACCTGCGACACCGCCGGACGGCTGGTCGAACGCAATCCTGCGGCCGTGGCGGCGGGCATCAACGCCATCCTCAACGCCCCGCCCCCGCGCGAGGCCGTGGCAGCGCTGACGGAGGCCTTCAGCTGGGACGCCAACGGTGCGGCGCTGGCGGAATATTATGAGCGGCTAACGGGCGGAGCCTGAACCCCGCCGCCGTTAATCACACTTCCCCGCGGACGATCTTTTCCTGACGGTCCATCGCGCTTTCGGTCGGCACGAAGCTGTTCGAGGTCACCCCCATCCAGATCAGCAGCGGGCCGGCCATGTAGACGCTCGAATAGGCGCCGATGAACAGGCCGGTCGTGATCGCCGCGACCATGCCGAACAGGCTCGGCGGGCCGAAGATCAGCAGCGGGATCAGCGCCAGGAACAGTGCCAGCGAGGTCATGACCGTGCGCGACAGAGTCTCGTTGACCGACAGGTCGAGCAGCTCCGGCATCGGCATCTTGCGGAACTTCTTCAGGTTCTCGCGGATGCGGTCATAGACCACCACGGTGTCGTTCAATGAATAGCCGATGATCGCGAGGATCGCGGCGACGATCTGCAGGCTGAACTCCATCTGCGTCAGCGCGAACAGGCCCACGGTCACCGACACGTCGTGCACCAGCGCGAACATCGCGCCGACGCCGAACTGCCATTCGAACCGCACCCAGATATAGAGCGACACCGCCGCCATCGCCGCCAGCAGCGCGAGGATCGCCTGATCGCGGAATTCACCCGCGACCTTGCCCGAGACCGTGTCGTTCCCGTCAGTGCGGACATCGGGATATTCCTTGGCGATCGCCGCGATCACCTTTTGGCCGATCGCGGTAGCCGCGCCCGGCGTATCCTCGGTCCCTTCGGGCAGGGCGACGCGGATCGAGACCGTCTTGGGCCCGCCGAATTCCTGCACCACCGGCTCGCCATAACCGAGCCCGCCGACCAGCTCGCGCAAGGACGGGATCGGGGCGGCATCGCGCTCCTGGAAGGTCATGCGCACTTCCTGTCCGCCGGCGAAATCGACCCCGAAATTGAGGCCGTTCACCAGCACCGCGGTCCAGCTGCCGAAGATCAGCACGAGGCTCATCACGAAGAATGGCACGCGCAGTTTGAGGAACTTGATGTTGGTATCGTCGGGGACGAGCTTCAGGAGTTTCATCGGTCTCGTGCTCCTTTAGATGTTGATGTCGTTGGGGCGCGTCTTGCGCAGCCATCCGGCGACGAACAGGCGGGTCAGGGTCACGCCGGTGAAGACCGAGGTGAACAGGCCGATCACCAGCACCACCGCGAAGCCCTTGACCGGCCCCGAGCCGAAGGCGAACAGCGCCACCCCGGAGATGAAGTTGGTGGCGTTCGCGTCATAGATCGCGCGGCCGGCTTCCTTGTAGCCGGTCTCGACCGCGGCGACGACCTTGCGGCCGCGCTTGCGCTCCTCGCGGATACGTTCGTTGATCAGCACGTTGGCGTCCACCGCCGCGCCGATGGTGATGACGAAGCCCGCGATCCCCGGCAGGGTGAGCGTGAAGCTGCCCAATGCCATCAGGCCGAGCAGCATCAGCACGTTGAGCACCAGCGCTGCGGTCGCATAGAGGCCGAAGCGGCCATAGCTCGTCACCATCAGGACGATCACCGCAAGGCTGCCGATCGCCATTGCCAGCAGGCCCTTGCGGATCGAATCCGCGCCAAGGTCCGGCCCGACGGTGCGTTCCTCGATCACCTGCAGCGGCACCGGCAGCGCGCCCGAGCGCAGCGCAATCGCGAGGTTGTTGGCGCTCTCGGTGTTGAAGCTGCCCGAGATCTGCGCGCGGCCGCCCAGGATCGGCTCGTCGATCCGCGGCGCCGAAAGCACCTGCCCGTCGAGAATGATCGCAAAGGGCTTGCCGGTGTTCTCGCGCGTCAGCTTGGCGAACTTGGCCCCGCCCTGCGCGTCGAAGGTGATGTTGACGACGTTCTGGTTGTTGGTCGGATCGACCCCGGCCTGCGCGCCGGTGAGGTTTTCGCCGCGGATCCCGCCCAGACGGCGCACCGCTTCGAAGCGGCCTTCCATCGGGGTGCCGGGCGCATAGGGGAACACCTCGCTGCCCGGAGGCGCGATGCCGGCCTGCACATTCTCGGGCAGGGCGTTGAGATCCACCAGCTTGAATTCGAGCTGCGCGGTCTGGCCCAGCAGGCTCTTGAGCGCATCGGGATCCTGCAGGCCGGGCACCTGCACCACGATGCGGGTTTCGCCCTGCCGGATGATGGTCGGCTCGCGCGTGCCAAGCTCGTCGATACGGCGGCGCACGACTTCGGTGGCGCTCTCCATCGCATCGTCGAGCGCGGTGTCGAGCCCGGCCGGCGTGGGCGTCAGGACGATGCGCTGGCCATCGACCACCGACATGTCCCATTCGCGGGTCAGGTTCGCGCCCTGCATCACCGGCTCGACCAGCCCGCGCGCACGATCAATATCGGCCGGGCTGTCGAGCATGAAGGACAGCTTGCCATCGCCGGTCGAGACATCGCCGATGCGGATGCGCGGGGAAGCGTTGCGCATCAGCTGGCGCACGGTTTCTTCCATGTTCTCCAGCCGCTGGGCGCGGATATCCTCGGCCTTGGCTTCGAGCAGCAGGTGCGAGCCGCCCGCAAGGTCGAGCCCGAGATTAACCTCGGGGCTCGGCAGCGCGGCGGGCCAGTCGATCCCGGCGACATTGGCAAGGCTGGGCAGCGCCAGCACGGATGCCGCCAGCGTCACCGCCCACAGCCAGATCTTTTTCCAAAGGGGGAATTCGAGCATGTCTTTCAGGCTCTCACGCGCAAGGGAGAACGACGCCCGCCGAGGCAGGCGCTATAATCAGTCGTTGGCAGGCGAGCCGCCGGGCGGGATGATGTCGCCGATGGTGGCCTTGATCGCCTTGACGCGGACATTGGTGCCCAGCTCCAGCTCGACATACACATCGTCGACCTTGATCACCTTGCCGACGAGACCGCCGGCGGTGATGACCTGATCACCCTTCTTCATGCCCGCAACCTTGGCCTGATGCTCCTTCTGGCGGTTCATCTGCGGACGGATGATGAGGAACCAGAAGATCGCGATCATGCCGATGATCGGCAGGAAGCTGATCCAGGCGGGCGGCGCTGCGGCAGCACCCGCGCCAGCGGCGGCGAGAAGGTCGAATGTCATAGGTGTGTGCCCGTCAGGATCCCGTGATTGATGTGCAAGGGCAAGCGCCCCGCCGTTCAAGTGGGCGCGCCTAGCAGCATTGCAAGCTGCTCGCAATCATTCGGCCACCTTTGGTGGCGCAGACGCTCCTTCCCTCTGGCCACCCCGCCTCCCCGCCCGGCCACCAATAGTACCACTATGTTATGGTGGCCGGGCAGGGAGGCGGGGTGGGAGGTCTGCATCGCGCTTCAGCGCGATCATAAACAAGGACGCTTGCCAGCCTCGGGCCACCCCCCTATAGGCGCCGCTCCACTGGTGTCGGGACGTAGCGCAGCCTGGTAGCGCATCACACTGGGGGTGTGGGGGTCGGAGGTTCGAATCCTCTCGTCCCGACCAGTGGTTTCCCCCTTTTGCACGCCCCATCACGCACCGCACCCGGCTGGTGCAGCGCTGGCCCGCTTGCCGCCTGCACAATGTGACAAATACGACAGGAACGCCAATTTCCGGTCACAATTGTCACAGGACTGACATTAAACCGACATAGACGCGGCCTGCGAGCGGCTCATCGGGAGCCGCGCGGTAGGAAAGCGCAGTTTCATGGCAAATATTCGCGGCGTGCGCGCCATCTCGCTGATTGCGGGGACTCTTCTGGCCAGCGTCAGCGTGCCCGCGCTTGCGCAGAGCGCTCCGGCTGGCGAATCAGGCGACGCGGCGACGATTGCCGATCTCCAGCGCCAGATCGACGAGCTGAAAGCCATCGTCGCCAGCCTCCAGACGAACCAGACCGCCCCCGCTGCCGCTCCCGTGGCCCAGACCATTACCCTGCCCGCGCCTGCGCCCGGCTCGGCGGTTGCCGTCACCGCCACGCCGCAGGCCCCCGGCGCTCCGGCCGCCGTGCAGCTTGCCGAAGTCGGCACCCCCAAGCCCAAGCCCAAGGCGTGGTACGAAAAGCTGCGCCTGCGCGGTTACACCCAGATGCGCTTCAACCAGATCATCTCTGGCGACGCCGATGCCCCTGCGGGCGTCTCGCGCCTGCGCACCATCGGTGACAGCGACGTGCGCGCGGCCGGCAATTTCAGCTTCCGCCGGATGCGCCTGATCCTTCAGGGCGATCTCAACGAGCATGTCTCGCTCTACTTCCAGCCCGATTTCGCCGCAGCGGTCTCCAACCAGTCGGTCGGCGAGCGGCGCGAGAATTCGGTCAGCTTGCGCGACATGTATGCGGACGTCTTCCCCACCGGCGACAAGTCCTTCCGCATCCGCCTCGGCCAGTCGAAGGTGCCTTACGGCTGGGAGAACCTGCAGTCCTCGTCGAACCGCCTCGCGCTAGATCGTACCGATGCGATCAACACCGCCGCTTCGGGCGAGCGCGACATGGGGATCGTCGCCTATTACACCCCGCCCCGCGTCCAGAAGATCTGGGACCGGCTGACGGCCGACGGGCAGAAGCTTTTCGGCAGCTACGGCGCCTTCGGCTTCGGCGTGTTCAACGGCCAGGGCCTGAACCGCACCGAGACCGATAATGACGTGATGATGGTCGGCCTTGCGACCTGGCCGTTCGAACTCGGCGGCATCGGCCTTGATGGGCAGGTGCTGGAGATCGGCGGATCGGTGATGCGCAACACCATCCGCCCGGAAGTGCGCACCGGCGGGGTCAGCCCGGTCGGCTTCAAGGACGACCGCGTGAACCTCCACGCGATCCTCTATCCCCAGCCCTTCGGCGTGCAGGCCGAATGGAACTGGGGCACCGGCCCCGAATTCGTGCCCGCCAGCGGGCGGATCGAGGAGCGTCCGCTCAAGGGCGGCTATGTGCAGGTGATGGGCAAGATCGACGAATCCCCGATCGGGCCGTTCTATCCCTTCGCGCGCTGGCAATATTACCGCGGCGGCTTCAAGGCGGCGGTCAATGCCCCGCGGCTGGAGACCGAAGAGCTGGAAGTGGGCTTCGAGTTCCAGATCGACCCCTCGCTGGAGATCACCACCACCTATGGCTGGGCCTCGCGCAAGGAAGCCGACGAGCGCCGCTTCGGCCAGGCCGAAGGGCAGATCCTGCGGGTGCAGGCGCAGTGGAACTATTGATCGCAGTGAGCCTGCCACAGCGTGATGCGCTTGGCGGGTTTGCAGCGATAGCATAGGCTGCCTTTCGGGGAGGCTGCACGCATGGAGTCGTCCCCGTGGGGGAGGTTCATCATGCTAGAGCGGTTTCCATTCATTCCGGCTCATATCCGCAAGATTTGAAGTAATTGGCGCATTCGGCAGGCTGGAAGATGTCGACGAGCCGGCCGATCAAGTCCCACAACCCGCTGACGGTTCGCTCACCCGCCTTGCGGAGCATGGCTTTGAGCCGGGAGAATGCCTTCTCGATAGGGTTGAAGTCCGGGCTGTATGGCGGGAGGAAGCGCAGCGTTGCACCGGCCGCTTCGATCCTTTCCTTCACTGCCGCCCGTTTGTGGCTCGAGAGGTTGTCCATGATGACCACGTCACCGGGTTGCAACTCGGGCACCAGAACCTGCGCCACATAGGCTTCGAACCAGTCGCCGTTGATCGGCCCGTCCAGCACCATCGGCGCGACCATGCCGGTCATTCGCAGTCCCGCGACCAGCGTGGTGGTCTTGCGGTGGCCGTGCGGGAAGCCCATCCGCAGCCGCTCGCCCTTCGGGCAGCGGCCATGGCTGCGGGTCATGTTGGTGGCGGTCCACGTCTCGTCGATGAAGACGAGGCGTTCGGGTTCGAGATCGATCTGGCCGTCGAACCAATGCTGCCGTTGCCTCAGGACGTCGGGACGGTCCTGCTCGATCGCGTGGCCGGTCTTTTTTTGCGCGTGATCCCGTGACGCACGAAGAAGCGATGCACCGTGCCGATACCGACCAGGGCCCCACGCTCGATCAGCCGCGCCTGAACCTCGACCAGGGTCATGTCGCCTTGCTCGGCGATCAGCTCCCGAATGAAGCCGCCGTGCGCTTCGATCTTGCCTGAATGCCGGTCACCGCCGCGCGGCTTGGCAACGGCCCGGCCATGCTCAAGCGCTCTTCGCCGCCAGCGGATCGCGCTCGACACGCTGACCCCAAAGCGCGCCGCCGCCGCGTGGCAGCTCAGGCCGCCATCAATCGCTGCAACGACCCTGTCCCGAAGATCCTGTGAAAGCGTTCGTGCCATCCGTGCTGGCCTCCTGCCACCAGCAGGAAGTCTGAATCACAACGGCGCCGCGAAGGGAATCCCTGACGAATCAGATCGTGTGGAAACCGCTCTAGGCACCATGCCGCCCGTCTGTTTCGTGCTCGCCGCCGATCTGGCTGCCGCGCGCCGCTTCTACACCGATACGCTCGGGCTTGCCGAGGCGGGCGAGGATCCCTTTGCGGTCAGATATGATCTGGCGGGCACGATGCTGCGCCTGACCAAGGTGGAGGGCCACACGCCAAATCCGCACACCGTGCTCGGCTGGCAGGTCGAGGATATCGAGGCGGTGATTGACGCGCTGGTGGCCAAGGGGGTCACCTTCGCGGTCTATGACGGCTTCGGACAGGACGAGCTCGGCATCTGGACCCATCCGGCATCGGGCGCGAAGATCGCGTGGTTCCACGATCCCGAAGGCAATAATCTCAGCCTGACGCAGGCGCCCCGCGGCTAGAGGTTACGGCCGACCGTCTCGTATCCGTCCGCCCCCGCGCTGTCGCGCACCACGGCGAGGCCGGCTTCCTTCTGCGCCTTCAGCTCGGCCTTGAGCTTGGCCGGATCGCGCGCGAAGACGAAGCCGAAGCTCACCCCGCCCTCCTTGCCGATCGTGGCATGGTGGAGCTTGTGCGCCTGCACCAGCCGCTTGGCATAGCCCTTCCTCGGCACCCACTTCCAGTAACGCTGGTGGACAAGGCCGTCATGCACCAGCGTGTAGATCACCCCGTAAAGCGTGATGCCGACCGCGAACCACCACAGCCAGTCCCAGTAGAGCGAGCCGTAGATATACATCGCGGCGTTGATGGAGCCGAAGACGACTGCGAACAGATCATTCTTCTCGAACACATTGTCATGCGGCTCGTGATGGTCGCGGTGCCAGCCCCAGCCCCAGCCGTGCATGATGTATTTGTGCGCGACCCAGGCGAACAGCTCCATGCCGATCAGCGAGGACATGACGGTAAGGAACACTTCGAGCCAGCTCATGCGGGCACCTTTGCAGTCTGTTCGGCCTCGCCCAATCCGGCCCGTTTCGCCGCCGGCAGGCCCCACCATGGCACGTCGGGGCGGTGGTGATGTTCGAGATGATAGCCGAAATGGAAGCAGGTGGCGAGGCTGGCGAGCGTGCCGAAATCATTGCTGCGCGCATTGTGGCGATCGGCAAAGGGCTGGCCTGCGCGGTGGCAATGCGGGCGGAAGGTGCCGAAGTAGAACAGCTGGAGCGATGATCCCAGCGCCGGCAGGCCGTAGAGCAGCACGATCTGCGCCATCGGAATATCCAGCACCAGCCAGTAGATGCCGACCACAGTGTGCACGAAAACCAGCGAGCGCCAGCCGAAATAGCGCCGGAAGAAGGTCGCGTACCAGCGGGCGAAATCACCCGGATTGTTCTCGTCGAAGTCCGGGTCTCCGGCGTGACCTGCAAGCTTGTGGTGATCGAAATGCGCATCGCGCAGCTGCTTCCACGCAAAGCCCGCATAAAGCGCCAGCAGCACCGCGCCGATTGCAGCATTGATCTTCGGGTAGCCGGGCACAAGGCTGCCGTGCATCGCATCATGGCAGACGATGAACACACCGACCGATAGCCAGCACTGCACCATCGCCACGGCCAGCGCGAGCGGCCAGTTGCTCCACGTCAGCTCGAAGATGAACATGCCCCAGGCGTGAATGCCGAGCCAGCTCCCGGCAATCGCCAGCGCCAGCCCAAGGCCGATGGCACGCTGAAAGCCGCGCGCCGGAAGGGTGAAGTTCGGGCTCATCCGGACAGAGATACGCGCGCGCAGGTCATGCGGTTGCGTATAAAGCGCCCAGGCGAAACGGCAATTGCGTTTGCGATTGCGGCTCTTGCGCTCCGCTGCCTTATTCGCCCTTGGGGAAGAAAAATTCGCGCAAGTGATCGCCGATACGCGCGGGGCGCAGGGTTTCGGCATCGATGCAGCACCACGAGGATTGCACCTCGGCCAGCACATCCTCGCCGCGCTTGATCAGCGTGGAGTAGAACGCGCGCGCGCCGTTGAAGCGTTCCAGCACGGTCTGCGCGATCACGTCGTCTTCAAGGAAGGCGGGCTTGCGATAGGTGATCTCGTGCTTGAGCGCGACCCACGCCTTGCTCGCCACATCTTCGGCCGGCGCAATCCCGCGCCAATGCGCCAGCACCGCATCCTGCACCCAGTTCAGGTAGCGCGCATTGTTGACGTGCCCCATGAAATCGATGTCTTCGGCCACGACCTTGATCGCGTGAAGAAACGGCAGGGCGGGCGTCGAGGCGGATTCGGTTGCTGACATATTTGTCAGTTATACCCCGTGATCCTTGCAAATCCATGACGAATTTGACCCGTATCAAGTGCGCATCTTGCGCGATGGCTTCTGGCGCGTCTAATCGCCCTCTCCACCTGAGGAACACGCACCCATGGCCAGCCGCCCGCGCACGCTTTACGAGAAGATCTGGGACGCGCATGTCGTCGAAACCCGCGATGACGGCACGGCGCTGATCTATATCGACCGCCATCTGGTGCACGAGGTGACGAGCCCGCAGGCGTTCGAGGCGCTGAAGGTCGCCGGGCGTCCGGTGCGCCGCCCCGAACTGACGCTGGCGGTGCCCGATCACAACCTGCCCACGACCGCGCGGCTGGACGCCAAGGGCGCGCCCGTGCCGATCGCCGACCCGGAAAGCGCCGCCCAACTCGCAGCCCTCGAAGTCAACGCGCCCGCCTTCGGCATCCGCTACATTCCCGCGACCGCCAAGGAGCAGGGGATCGTCCATGTGGTCGGCCCCGAGCAGGGCTTCTCGCTGCCCGGCACCACCATCGTCTGCGGGGATTCGCACACCGCCTGCCACGGCGGCCTGGGTGCCCTCGCCTTCGGCATCGGGACAAGTGAAGTCGAGCATGTGCTGGCAACCCAGACGCTCCTGCTCCAGCAGTCGAAGCCGATGGAAGTGCGGGTGGACGGCGATCTCGGCCCCGGCGTCTCCGCGAAAGACCTGATCCTCCACATCATCGGCACCATCGGCGCGGCAGGCGGCTCTGGCTACGTGATCGAATATCGCGGGCGCGTGTTCGAGCGCATGACCATCGAGGAGCGCCTCACGGTCTGCAACATGAGCATCGAGGCAGGCGCGCGCGCCGGCCTGATCGCGCCGGATGACACCACCTTCGCCTACCTCAAGGGCCGCCCGATGGCCCCCAAGGGCGCGGAGTGGGATGCGGCAGTGGCCTACTGGCGCTCGCTCCACACCGACGAAGGCGCGACCTTCGCCAAGTCCGTCACCATCGACGCGGCGCAAGTCGAACCCAGCGTCACCTGGGGCACCAGCCCCGAGGATGTGGTGCCGATCAATGGCCGCGTGCCTGCACCGGAAGACTTCGCCGACGAGAGCAAGCGCGTCGCTGCGCAGAAGTCGCTCGATTACATGGGCCTCACCCCTGGCACGCCGATGACGCAAGTCCCCATCGAGAACGTCTTCATCGGAAGCTGCACCAACAGCCGGATCGAAGACCTCCGCGCCGCCGCCGCGATCCTCAAGGGCCGCCGCAAGGCCGATAATGTGCGCTGGGCGATTGTCGTGCCGGGCTCGGGTCTGGTGAAGGCGATGGCCGAGGAGGAAGGCCTCGACAAGGTGTTCATCGACGCCGGTTTCGAATGGCGCGAGCCGGGCTGTTCGGCGTGTCTGGGCATGAACCCCGACAAGGTGCCCGCGGGCGAACGCTGCGCCTCGACATCGAACCGCAATTTTGTGGGGCGGCAAGGCCCCGGCGCACGCACGCACCTCGTCAGCCCCGCGATGGCGGCGGCGGCCGCTGTCACCGGACGGCTCGCCGATGTGCGCGAGCTGGTGTGACCTGAACCCCTTGAAACGCCCTCCCCTAAGGCGCATGGAATAATCATGACCGAAAAACCATCCGACAAGAAACCCACCAGCAAGGCCGCGCTTGGCGTGGCGGCGATCGGCTCGGCCGCGGTGGCTGCCGCGCTGCTCTATGCCGGGCGCAAGCTCGCCGCGAACAAGAAGAAGGCCGACGAGCCTGCCTCGCCGGGGGCGATCCCCTCGGGCGAGCCGCCGCAGACCGACTGAGGCCGCGCCCATGCAACCCCTCACCAGCGTCGAAGGCCGCGCCATTCCGCTTGGCCTCAAGAATGTCGATACCGACATCATCATTCCGGCCAAGTGGCTCAAGACCATCAGCCGCGAAGGGCTTGGCGCGGGCGCCTTCGAGGCGCTGCGGGCGGAACCGGGCAATGTCTTCGACGACCCCGCCTACAAGGGCGCGCCGATCCTGATCGCGGGCGACAATTACGGCTGCGGATCCAGCCGCGAGCACGCGGCCTGGGCGATGCTCGATCTCGGCATCCGCGTGGTCATCGCGCCGAGCTTTTCCGACATCCATTCGGGCAATGCGGTGAAGAACGGCATCCTGCCCGTGGTGCTGCCGCAGGACGCGGTCGACCGGCTGCTGGAAGTTGCGCGCGAGGGTCTGGAGATCAGCGTCAATCTTGAACAGCAGACCGTCACCACCCCCTATCAGGACCGCTTCAGCTTCGAGATCGACCCGTTCCGCAAGCACTGCCTGCTGAACGGGCTCGACGAGGTGGGGCTGACCATGGCGCGGGGCGAGGCGATCGGCGGGTTTGAAGCTACCCGCACCGCCGCCCAGCCGTGGCTGATGCGCGGCACCAACGCTGCCTGACACAGATTACTTGGGAGAGGAAACCATGAAAGCCATTCGCACCCACCAGACCGGCGGGCCGGAAACCCTGACGCTCGACGAGGTCGAGATCCCGACCCCGGGCAAGGGCCAGGTGCTCGTCGCGGTCAAGGCCTGCGCGATCAACTATCCCGACGGGCTGATGCTGCGCGACATGTACCAGTTCAAGCCGCCCCGCCCCTTCTCGCCCGGCGGCGAGATTTCCGGCGTGATCGAGGCGATCGGCGAAGGTGTCGAGGGCTACAAGGTGGGTGACACCGTGATGGCCGGGATCGGCAATGGCGGCCTTGCAGAAAAGGTTGTGGTGCCGGCGGACCGGATGTTCGCGGTGCCGGACGGCGTGCCCTATGAAAAGGCGGCCAGCCTGCTGATGACCTATGGCACCACCATCCACGGCCTCAAGGATCGCGGGCATATCAAGCCGGGCGACACCGTGCTGGTGCTGGGCGCGGCGGGCGGCGTCGGGCTGTCGGCGGTCGAACTCGCCAAGGCTTTCGGCGCGCGCGTGGTCGCCGCCGTCTCCTCCGAGGCCAAGGGCGAAGTTGCCCGCAAGGCTGGCGCGGACGAAGTGGTGATCTATCCGCGCGAGGCGATGGACAAGGATGCCTCCAAGGCGCTCGCGGACGCCTTCAAGGCGGCTTGCGGCCCCAATGGCGCGAACATCGTCTATGACATCGTCGGCGGGCAATATTCCGAACCCGCCCTGCGCGCCATCGCGTGGGAGGGCCGCTTCCTCGTGGTCGGCTTCCCGGCAGGAATCGCCAAGATGCCGCTCAATCTCACCCTGCTGAAGTCCTGCGACATCTGCGGCGTGTTCTGGGGCGCCTTCACCGCACGCGAGCCCGAAGCCTTCCGCGCCCAGGTGAACGAGCTGTTCGACCTGATGAAGGCGGGGAAGATCGACCCGCTGGTCAGCGAGACCTTCCCGCTTGCCCGCGCCGGCGATGCCATCGCCAAGCTCGAAGCGCGCGAGGCGGTGGGCAAGCTGGTGGTGACCATCGACTGACGCACAACAGGGGCCGCGCGATGCTTCGCGCTTGAAGCGCGGCCCCGCGCGCTTTAATTCAGTAACCGGATCGTACCCGAGGGAACAAACTGCATGACCGATTTCAGGGACCGCGAGCGCGCCGAAGAGGCCCATTTCGCGCTCGAGGAAGAAACCGCCTTCCGCATTCTCGCCCGCCGCAACCGGCTGCTGGGCGAATGGGCGGCGGGGCTGATGCATCTCACTCCCGAAGAAGGCGACGCCTATCGCAAGGCGGTGGTGCAGGCCGACTTCGAGGAAGCGGGCGACGAGGACGTGATCCGCAAGCTGCTCGGCGATCTCACCGGCGCCAAGGTCGATGTCAGCGAGGCCGACATCCGCGCCAAGCTCGCCGAAATGGCGATCGAGGCGCGCCGCCAGCTGCTGGGCGAGGTCTAGGCCATGCCGATGAGCGCGGCCGCGATCGAACAGGCGATCCTCGCTGCCCTGCCGGGCGCTGAGGTGGAGCTGACCGATCTGGCGGGTGACGATGATCACTGGGCCGCCACGGTCACCGCGCCGCAATTTGCGGGCCTGAGCCGGGTGGCGCAGCACAAGCTGGTCTATGCCGCTTTCGGCGGCCGGATGGGCGGGGAACTCCACGCCTTGCAAGTCACCACCAAGGTTCCCACGTAACACCGTAACACTCACCCCATTATCAGGGCCAAGTCACACATGTCCGATATCAACGCGCGTCTTTCCGATCTCGTCAGCAGCAACGACGTGGTGCTGTTCATGAAGGGCACCCCGCTGTTCCCGCAATGCGGCTTTTCGAGCCGTGCCGTGGCGATCCTCGATCATTGCGGCGTCGCCTATGAAAGCGTCGATGTGCTGCAGGACATGGAAGTGCGGCAGGGCATCAAGAGCTTCTCCGACTGGCCGACCATCCCGCAGCTCTATGTGAAGGGCGAATTCGTGGGCGGCAGCGACATCATGATGGAAATGTTCGAGGCCGGCGAACTCCAGCAGCTGTTTGACGAAAGCGGCGCTGCGAAGGTTTGATTTACGCACCCGCCTTGCGCGGGTGCATCCTCGGTGCTGTTTCCTCCGCTTCGCTCCGGAGCACCTGCGGCTCGCGCGCCTGCGCACGCGGTCGCTATGCGCGTTTGATTTTCGCAGCCCCTCCGGGCTGCGTCCTCGGTACTGTTTCCTCCGCTTCGCTGCGGAGCACCTGCGGCTCGCGCGCGTGCGCTCGCGGTCGCTATGCGAACGATGCCGGCACTACATTGCGGATGAGCGCTAATCGGCCCGCAGGGCCGCAAGCGCGAACGGACTCAAGTAGCGAAGCGATAGGCCGACAAAAAACGCGCGCCCTGAGCTTATGCGAGGAAAGCCGAGCACGCGGATGCGTGCGCCGGCGCCTGAGGCCAACAAAAAAACACCCCGCAGGACCAGTGCGGGGTGTTTCTTGTTTTGGGGAGGCGCAGCCCGGAGACCAGGAAGGGCGCGCCTCGGTTCGAAGACCATTAGGACCGCAACACTTAATGCACAGCCCGTGCCAAACTTGAAAAATGGCCGAAATCCAGCATTTTCACTCCATCGTGCGACCTCCGGCGCGGGCCGGTTGTAAAGCAACCCGACACCCCCTCTCCAAAGCGGCAGGCTGCGGCCAAAGCGCTTGGCAAGACCTTGCCGCCGCGTCATTCTCGCAGGTGATGACCGATTCCGCCGCTCCGCAGGGCATTCCTGCCGCCACCATCATCCTGTTCCGCAATGCATCCGAAGGCGGCCCGCCCGAAGTGCTGATGACAGTGCGCTCGCGTGAGATGACGTTTGCGGGCGGAATGGCGGTGTTTCCGGGCGGGCGGGTGGACCCTGCAGACTATGCGCTGGCCGAAGCGGCGGCCGATGCCCACGGCCTTGCCGCCGATGAAGCCGCCCACCAGATTGCCGCCGTGCGCGAGACGCTGGAGGAGACGGGCCTTGCGATGGGCCTTGCCGGCGCCATCGATGCGGCCCGCGCTGCCGCTGCGCGCGCGATGCTGTCAGAGGTCGGTGCGCTCGCCCCGGTGCTCGACGAATTCGGCTGGCAGCTTGATCTGTCGCAGATCACGCCCTTTGCGCGCTGGTTTCCCAAGAACGAGAACATCGCCCGCGTCTATGACACGCGTTTCTATCTCGCCAATCTCGGCACCGGCGCAGTCGAGGTGTCGATCGACCAGTCGGAGAACACGCAGCTGTTCTGGACCTCGGCGCAAGGCGCGCTCGATGCGGCGGAGCGCGGCGAGATCAAGCTGATCTTCCCCACCCGCCGCAATCTCGAACGCCTCGCGCTGTTTGCCAGCTACGAGGAAGCACGCGCCCACGCCGAGGCGATCCCGGTGCGCACGATCATGCCGCAGATCGTCGAGGAAGGCGGCAAGGCCTGGCTGACGATCCTAGGGGATGCAGGCTATCCGGTGACGGCGGAACTGCTGGAGACTGTGGCGCGGGGGTAAGGAGGAGCGGAGCCCCAATAAAAAACGGCGGCGCGGGGGTTTCCCCGTCGCCGCCGTGTCTGGCCAACCCGAGGGCTCAGAACTTGTAGCCGAACTCCACCCCGAGGCGCTGGCGCGCGCCGGGCGAGATGAACGAGCCGCCGAATTCGACCGCAGTGATCACCTCGTTGAGATACTTCTCGTTGAAGAGGTTCTCGGCATAAGCAAACAGCGACCAGGTCTGCGTCTCCACACCAATGCGCAGGTCCGCCACGCCGAAGGTATCGCGCTGCGAGACCGAGTAATCGGCATCACCCACGAAGGCCGGCAGTGCCAGCGCCGAGCCCGGCAGCAGACCGCTGAACAGCGTCGGGTTGGTGTTGTTCTGCATGGTGTGGAACCACGTCGGACCGGTGATGCGGTAATCGGCGCGCGCGACGAAATCGAGCGTGTCGGTGACCGGCAGATCCAGCTGGGTGCCGAGGTTGATGGTGTAGTCCGCAGTGTAGGGCGACTTGTTGCCGACCGTGCCCGGACGCGAGGCATTGGCCTTGATCTCGCTCTCGGTCACGTTGGCCGAGCCGAACACAGTCCAGCCGTCGAGGATCTTGGCGGTGAGGTTTGCCTCGGCGCCGTAGATCTCCACCTCGTCGATGTTCGAGACCACGCGCAGCAGGCCGAACCCGCCGACGAAGAACTCGAAGAACTGCATGTCGTCGATGGTGGTGTAGTAACCGGCGAGGTCATAGGTCACCACGCCATCGAGGAGATCGCCCTTGATCCCGACTTCGAAGGCGCTCGAGACTTCCTTGCGATACTGGTCGTTGATGAGGACGTTGGTGCCGATGAAGCGGTTGAACGACTGGTCGACAATCGCGGCCGAGCCCTGGTTGTTGAACCCGCCCGATTTGAAGCCGACGCCCCAGTTGGCGTAGAGATTGGCATTGTCGGCCAGCTCGTAACGCAGCGAGATCTTGGGCTGGAACTGGCTGAAGGTTTCCGACTTGCCCGGGATTGCCTGCACATTGCCCGCCACCACGGTCTGGCCGGGGTTGATCGGCCCGCCGGTAATCGGATCGCGCACCGCCGGAACGAGGCTCTGCACCTGCCGGTCCTCGATATCGTAACGGCCCGCGACGCTGATGTTGAAGCGGTCGCTCACATCGAAATCGGCCGAGGCGAACAGCGCGAAGACATCGGTCTTGAAGCTGTCGTGATAGAGCTGGGTGGTCGGGTTGGTCGTATTCGGCGCGTTGTAGAGCTGACGGATCACGCCCTGCCCGAGGTCCGCCCCGAGGCTGACGCCCACTTCGCGGTCGATGTGGAGGTAATAGGCGCCCACCTGCCAGTCGAGGGTATTGTCCCCGTTGGAAGCGAGGCGGATTTCCGCGCTGATATCGCTCTGCTCGCGGATCTGGAACTGGGTGCCGTCACAGGTGGTCGGGCTGTAGGGGCCAAAGGTCGATCCGGTCGCCGGGTTGAAGATGAACGGGATCGGGCTGGTGCCGATGAAGGTCGGCGCGTTGAGCGGGAAGCCGGCGAGCGCATTGGTGCTGGCGGCGCAGGCATTGGCCGCAGCAACCGACGCCGGGGTCGCGCCCGGGAAGGTGAAGCGCGCAAAGTCGGCCGAGGTGCCGTCCGCCGTCAGCGACTGGTCGACATCGCTGTACAGCGCCCAGGCGGTCAGGGTCACGCTGTCGAATTCATGCTCGATCTTGGCCGAGGTTTCGAAGGTGGTCTGATCGTTGGTCGGACGGATGTTCGAATAGAAGCCGAAGGGGTGGGTGTTGACGTCCTCGAAGAAAGCCGGGTTCACCGCTGCGAAATTGGGCAGGTGGAAGCTGGCGTTGAAGTTGATCGAAGCGCCGCTGAGATCGGCGTAGCGCGCCTTCACGTCGAGCTCGGTATTGTCGCCAAGCTGGGCGACGAAGCGCCCGTCGACCGACCACACGTCCTGATCATCGATGGTGCGCGATTCAAGGAAGCGGTTGCGGAAGAAGCCGTCGGTAGTCGAATAGCTGCCCGACAGCACGAGGCCGGCACTGTCGCCCACCGGGGTCGCGACATAGCCGGTGGCAAGGTAGGTGTTGTCCTGTGCGGCGCGCAGGGTCATCCCGCCTTCCAGCACATCGCCCGGCTTGATCGTCTGGATGACGATCGCGCCGGCGGCGGCGTTACGGCCATAGAGCGCGCCCTGCGGGCCCTTGAGGATTTCGATCTGGCGCAGCGTGCCCTGGTTCTGGTTGAGCTGGGCGGTATTGGTCTTGAGGATCCCGTCAACCACCAGCGCGACCGAGCTTTCCGCGTCGCGCGCGCCGTTGATGCCGCGGATGTTGATCTGGGTGTCGCCCGCCTCGGCAGTGCCGGTGACGATCGTGACGCCCGGGGTCAGCTGGACGAAGTCGTCCGCGCGCTGCACGCCGGTCTTGGCGATGGCATCGGCGCCGAGCACGGTGACCGAGGCCGGAACATCAGCCAGCGATTCCGACTGGCGGCGCGCGGTGACGATGATCGCATTTTCATCTTCGGCGGCGGTGGTGCCGGCGGGGGCGTCCTGCGCAGCGGCAGGAACGGCAAGGGCAATGGCGCCAAGCGCCGCGCCGGTGGCAAGAGTGAGACGGAACTTCATGGGAGGCTCTCCTAAAGGGATCGAGAGTGGCTAAAGGGATCAGACGAGCGGGTTGGCCCCGCTCATGTAGACATAGACTTCCTGGAACTTCGCGCCGCCCGGACCGGGACGCAGGCGCCAGAAATTGGTGTTCTCCAGCAGCGTCACCTGACCATCATGGTCGTGCAGTTCGGCGGTGAAGCAGGCAGTGATGCGCCCGTTTGCCTCGTCCACCGTGCAGGTGAAATCGCGGTGGATGATGGTTTTGTAGGACGCGAAGAAATCCTCGAACATCCGGGCGATCTCGGACTTGCCGGAATGCCGCGTGAAGGCGGTCTGCACGCAGAACAGCGCGGTGTCGTGGAAGCAGTCCAGCACCGCCTCCATGTCCTTGGCATCGACGCGGGCGAAGTACTTGTTCAGCGCGAAATCGATCAGCTCGGCGCGCGACAGGGTGGGTTCGTACTGCATCAGACGTCCCCTTCCTTCAGCAGGTTGTCACCCGACATGTAGACATAGACGCGGTGGAACAGCCGGTCCTTCAGGTAGAAGCGGTTGCAGTTCTCGTAGCGCAGCTCTTCCCCGCCATTGGGGGTGATCAGCACGGTGAACTGGCTGCAGATCGCGTTGGTTTCGGGATCCGCGGTGTGGACGAAATTGCCGTGCCAGATGGTCTCGAAATCCGCGAAGAGCTTCACGAACATCGCCCGGATCGCCTCGCGGCCCTTGTGCACCGTGTTGCTGGTCACCTCGGTCAGGATCGCGTCGGGGGTGAAGCAGTCGAGCACCTTGTCCATGTGCTTGTTGTCGACCCCGTCGAAATACCGCTTGGTGACGATATCGACATAGACGGGATAGGGCAGCGGCGTCTGGCCCGGGCCGCCTTCACTCCATTCGCTCATCAGTACCAGCCCTTTCGGATATTGGCGTGCATCGGCACTTCGGGTGCGGGGAAGGCCTTCTTGGAATGGGTGAGGCCAAGCTCAATCAGGGTTTCGAGCTGCTTGTAGGCGACTTGCCCCGGGTTCAGCACCGGCACCGGAAGCTCGCTTGCGAGATAGGCCGCCGACTGGTGCATGGTGGTCGAGCCGAGCACGATCACATCCGCGCCGTCTTCCTCGATCGCGCGCAGGGCTTCGGCCTTCAGCTTGGCGAAGACGACCTCTTCCTTGCCTTCGAGCAGTTCGGTGACATCGGGCCGCGTGTTGATCGAACGGACGCTCGCGCAGCGGTGCTCCCAGCCGTGCTGGTTCAGCACCTTCTCGTAGAGCGGGAACCATTGCGGCCACATGGTGATGACCGAGAATTTCTTGCCGAGCATCTGCGCGGCGGCAAAGCTTGCCTCGCCCGGGCCGACGACGGGGATGTTGAGCACCGAGCGCAGCGGCCACAGCCCGCTGTCGCTGACGGTGTCGATCAGCACGCCGGCATAGCCTTCCTCTTCGGCCGTGACGCCGGCCTGGAACACCGTCCAGTCCATCAACAGCGTGTCATGGTAGGAATCGCCCAGCGCCGCACCCCAGCGCACCGCCTCGAAGGTCGGGGCAAAGCCGGGGCGCACGAAACCATCAGGAAGCTGCTGGGCGCGATTGGCGACCCCGGCTTCATCCATGGCGATCGGCACGATGACCTTGATACGGTTCACGGCACTCCCCTGTTGCCTAGTGGTGGGTGGTTATTGTATACAAAACACTCCCGTCAAGTGCTTTCCCCAAATGTGACAGCACTCGCGCGGGCGGTGTGTTTTTGGTGCCGCAGGCCCTTTGCGGCGCAAACCGGCTGACGACAGAAAAGGCATGTGATGAACGCACCCCTCCCCCGCCCTGCTGAAGCCGAGGCCCGTGCCGCATGAGCCGCGCGTCCGATCAGGCCTATGCCAAGATCCGCGCCCATCTGCTGAGCGGTGCGGTCAAGCCGAACGAGCAGCTGACCGAGGATCAGCTCGCCCAGATCACCGGAGTCAGCCGCACCCCGGTGCGCGAGGCGGTGCGGCGGCTGGAGGACGAGCTGCTGCTGGTGCGCAGCGATACCAAGCGGCTGTTCGTGGCCGACTGGAGCCGGGACGACATCGAGGAGATGTTCACCTTGCGCCAGATGCTGGAATGTCACGCGGCCGAGCGCGCGGCGCGCCGCCTCACGCGCGGGCAGGTTGCGGCGCTGGAGCTGGTCAACCGCGAATTGAAGGCCGCGATCGAACAGACCCCGCCCGATGTCGCGCGCTTCCTCGATGCCAACCGCAAGTTCCACGAAGCGATCATCGAAGCCGCGGATTCGCCGCGGCTCGGGCAGATGCTGGCCAAGCTGGTGGAGGCCCCGGTGGTGCTGCGCACAGCGCGCACCTACTCACCCGAGGACCTGCGCCAGTCGGCCCGCGATCACGACGAGCTGATTGCCGCCTTTGCCGCGCATGATCCCGATTGGGCGCGCGCGGTGATGGGCAGCCACCTGCGCCGCGCCTTCCATACCTTTGCCCGGACGGTCGGCCCGATGGCGGGCGAAAGCGGCGCTGAAGCCGCGTAACAACGTCTGATATCCGGACCGGTTCCGAATGGCCTCGCTGGTCGCAGCCGCATTGCAATTGTATACAAATTGGGTAAGTCACCCCCTGACCCCCGTTTCTCATCAGGCGATTCACCATGAGCCCCGACAGCATCGAACTGGTCGAAGTCGGCCCGCGCGACGGGCTCCAGAACGAGCCTGACATCATCACCACCGACACAAAGCTGGCGCTGATCAATCGCATGATCGGCTATGGCGCGCGGCGGCTGGAGGTGGCGAGCTTCGTCCACCCGCAGCGCGTGCCGCAGATGGCCGATGCCGAAGCTGTGATCGCCGGCCTGCCGGACCGTTCGGACTGCACCTATGTCGGCCTCGTGCTCAACAAGCGCGGCGTGATGCGCGCGCTCGCCACCCGCGAGAACGGTAAGCGGGGCATCGATCAGGTCGGCTGCGTGATCGTCGCCAGCGACACCTTCGGCCAGAAGAACCAGGGCCAGACCATCGCCGAGGGCCTCGCCGAAACGCGCGACATGCTGCGCTTCGCCCGCGCCGAAGGGATGCGCGCGCAGGTCACCATCTCGGCAGCATTCGGCTGTCCGTTCGAGGGCGAAGTCAAGCATCCCACCGTCCTCGCCATTGCCGAGGAACTGGCGATCGAAGCGCCGGAGGAGATCGCGCTCGCCGATACCATCGGCGTCGGCACGCCCTTCGAGGCAGGCGAATTGTTCGGCAAGCTCGGCGAAGTGCTCTCCGGCACGATCCCGATGCGCGCCCATTTCCACAACACGCGGGGCACCGGTATCGCCAATGCGTGGGAGGCCTACAAGGCGGGCGTCAGGGTGTTCGACGCATCGCTCGGCGGGCTTGGCGGCTGTCCCTTCGCGCCGCGCGCGACGGGAAATATCGCGACCGAGGACCTCATCTACATGATGGAGCGTTCAGGCGTAGGCACAGGCATTGATCTCGACGCGGCAATCGCCGCCAACAAGTGGTTTGCGGGCGAGCTGGGGCGGGAACTCCCCTCGGCCGTGGCCCGCGCAAGCTGACACAAGACAGGAAAACGGCATGACTTACAGGCTGGGCGTAGATGTGGGCGGGACTTTCACCGACCTCTTGCTGTTCGACGAGAGCAGCGGGGCCT
Organism: Erythrobacter sp.; assembly: GCF_035194505.1. NCBI lineage: Bacteria > Pseudomonadati > Pseudomonadota > Alphaproteobacteria > Sphingomonadales > Erythrobacteraceae > Erythrobacter > Erythrobacter sp. The sequence goes on from NZ_CP136573.1 coordinate 1,246,729, forward strand.
TCTGGCGGCACAAGACCCCCTCGACCCCGCATGACAGCTCCGAAGGCATCCTCAACGGGGTGAAGGCGATCATGGCCACCGCCGGGATCGGCGCGGAGGACATCACCTACTTCCTCCACGGCACCACAGTCGCAACCAATGCCGTGCTCGAAGGCAAGGGCGCGCGCGTCGGCCTCGTCACCACGCAGGGCTACCGCGATATCATGCAGATCGCCCGCAGCTTCGTGCCCGGAGGCCTCGCCGCGTGGATCGTGTGGCCCAAGCCCCAGCCGCTCGCCCGGCTCGAACATACGGTCGAAGTGCCCGGCCGCATGGACGCCCAAGGTCGCGAAGTCGCCCCGCTCGATGAAGACGCGGTGCGCGCCGCGCTGCGCAAGCTCAAAGCGGACGGGATCGAGGCGCTCACCGTCAGCCTCATGAACGCCTATCTGAACGGCGCGCACGAGGCCCGCATCGGCCAGATCGCCGCCGAGGAACTGCCCGGCATCCCCGTCTCATTGAGCCACGAAGTCCTGCCCGAAATGCAGGAATACGAGCGCACGCTCTCGACGGTCGCCAATGCGGCGGTGCGTCCGGTGGTAAGCAAGTATGTCTCCAACCTGCGTGACCGGCTGGAGGCCGAGGGCTTTGGTGGCCGCCTCTCGCTGCTGCGTTCCGACGGCGGGTTGATGAGCAGCCAGAAGGCCGAGGAGCACCCCGTCAACATCCTCATGTCCGGCCCCGCCGGCGGGGTGACGGGCGCGCTCTGGGTGGCGAAGAACGCGGGCTTCGAGAACATCCTCACGCTCGACGTTGGCGGCACTTCGACCGATGTGGCGCTGATCCAGGGCTTGGAACCGCGCCGCCAGCGCACCACCGAAGTCGGGCACTTGTCGGTCCGCGCTTCGGCGCTCGACGTGAAGACTGTGGGCGCGGGCGGCGGCTCGATCGCCCACGTGCCCCAGCTCACCGGCGCGCTGCGTGTCGGCCCGGAAAGCGCGGGCGCGGTGCCGGGGCCGGTCGCCTATAACAAGGGCGGCACGCTGCCCACGGTGACCGACGCCAATGTGGTGCTCGGCTACCTGCCCGAAGACCTCCTCGGCGGCAGCTTCAAGCTGGATCGCGAAGGCGCCAAGGCCGCGGTGCAGACCATCGCCGATGCGCTGGGCGTCACCCTGATGGAAGCCGCGCGCGGGATCATCGATATCGTCAACGAGAACATGTTCGGCGCGCTGCGGATGATCTCGGTCCAGCAGGGCTACGACCCGCGCGAATTCGCGCTGATGGGCTTCGGCGGCGCCGGCCCGCTCCACGTCAATGCGGTCGCCCGCCTGATGGGCAGCTGGCCCGCAATCTCGCCGGTTTCCCCCGGCGTGCTCTGCGCGCTGGGCGATGCGACCACGCGGATGCGCACCGAGACCGCGCGCAGCTTCTCGCGCCTCGCCAAGGACACGAGCATCGCCGATCTGGTCGCCGTGCTCGACGAAATGGCAGCGCAGACCCGCAGCGAATTGCTGGCGGACGGCATTCCCGAAGAGCAGATCACCTCGCTGTTCGAAATCGACGTTCGCTATGCAGGCCAGGCCTTCGAAGTGCCGCTGACGATCACGCAGGACATCCTCAAGAAGGACGGGATCGAAGGCATCCTCGCCCGCTTTGACGAGGAGCATCTGCGGCTCTTCACCTTCAACATGGATACGCCGCACGAAATCGTGAACCTGCGCGCTGTCGCACAGGGGCAGGCCCCCGCCCTTCCCGCGGCGCAACTGCCCAAGGGCGATGGCGATCCGTCAGCCGCCAAGATCCGCGATCACGTGATGTGGATCGGCGGCGAGGAGCGGCCTGCGGTGATCTACGACCGCGCCAAGCTTCGTCAGGGCGACGTCATCGAAGGCCCGGCGATCATCACCGAGATGGATTCGACCACACTGGTCGAGCACGATTGCCGCGCGGCCGTGGACGCTGTCGGCAACATCCTCATCACTCTGAAGACGGAAGGCTAAGACCATGCCGGCTCGCATCATCGAACCCAACACCACCCCGTTCAACACCATCGCGATCGATCCGGTCACGCTCGACATCATCGAGAACGCGCTGCGCAATGCGCGTATCGAGATGGACGCGACCCTCGTGCGCACCGCCATGAGCCCCGGCATCCGCGAACAGGGCGACGCCTTCCCGCTGATCTCCGATCCCGCGGGCAAGATGATCGTCGGCCAGTTCGGCAGCTTCATCGACGGCTTCCTCAAGCAGTTTGACGGCACCATCGAAGACGGGGACATGATCTTCCTGTCCGATCCCTATTCCTGCGGCGGTGCGGTCAGCCACTCCAACGACTGGCTGGTGCTGCTCCCCGTGTTCAAGGACGGGCGACTGCTGGCCTACACCGCGATGTTCGGCCACCAGAGCGACATCGGCGGTTCGGTCCCCGGCTCGATGCCGATCGGCGCATCCTCGATCTTCGAAGAGGGCGTGCGCATCCCGCCCGTGAAGATCTGGAAAAAGGGCGAATATAACGAAGACCTGATGAAGCTGGTGATGCACCAGACCCGCAAGCCCGACTGGTGCCAGGCGGATTTGAACGCGCTCATCGCCTCGTGCCGCGTTGCCGCGCGCCGCGTGATCGAGATGGCCGAGCGTTTCGGCGACGATGTCTATGTCTCGGCCACGCAGGAGCTGCTCGCGCGCAACCACCGCGCGATGAAGGCGCTGCTGGCGATGGCGGTGGCGGAAGAGCCGGTCAGCTTCGAGGACTATATCTGCGACGACGGCAAGGGCTACGGCCCCTACAAGATCCGTTGCACCATGTGGCGCGATGGCGACCGCGTGATCCTCGATTTCGAGGGCACGGACCCGCAATCGGCCGCCTCGATCAACTTTTTCCTCAATGAAAACATGTTCAAGATGTTCTTCGGCATCTACATGATCATGGTCTTCGATCCGCAGATCCTGTTCAACGACGGGTTCTACGATCTGATCGAGGTGCGCATCCCGGCAGGCTCGCTCTTGAAGCCGCACTTCCCTGCCGCGCTGTCGGGCCGCACCCATGCGCTGGGCCGCATCTTCGACATTCTCGGCGGGCTGCTCGGGCAGAAAACGCCGGAATTCCTCAACGCCGCTGGCTTCTCCTCCTCGCCGCACCTGTTCTATTCGGGCTGGGACAGCCGCGAGGATGGCAGCCGCGACTGGTTCCAGCTGTTCCAGATCGGCTTTGGCGGCATTCCGGGCCGTCCGCTGGGCGACGGGCCGGACGGACACTCGCTGTGGCCGGGCTTCACCAATGTCCCCAACGAGTTCCTCGAGCGCTACTTCCCGCTCCGCATCGAGCGCTATTCGACCGCACCCGACAGCGGCGGAGCGGGCCTGCATCGCGGCGGCAATGGCATCCACATGACCTACCGCTTCCTCGCCGATGGCGAGATCGCGATCCATGATGACCGCTGGTTCGTGCCGCCGTGGGGCGTCAATGGCGGGCATCCGGGCGCACGGGCGCGCAAGGTGCTGGAACGCGCCGATGGCTCGCAGAGCATTGTCGGCAACAAGGTCGAAAGCGTCGCCGTGAAGGCGGGCGATCTGCTGCACTTCATCACCTGGGGCGGCGGCGGCTGGGGTGACCCGCTGGCGCGCGATCCCGAGCTGGTGGGCCTCGAAATCCGGCAGGGCCTCGTGACCCCCGAAGGCGCGCGCGCCTATGGCGTGGTGGCGGACGGCGCGGGCCTTGTGGATGCAGCCGCAACGCAAGCCCTGCGCGCCGAAATGTCGGCCAGCCGCGGGGAACTGCCGCTGTTCGACTATGGCCCGGGCATCGATGCGCTGCGTGCCAATTGCGAGGCCGAGACAGGCCTTCCCGCGCCGATCCAGCCGGTCTGGACCGCTCTGCGGGAGGCGGCGGAATGAACGCGCACGCCGCATTGGGCAATCAGAGCGCGCTGGCGGGCATCAAGGTGGTCGAGATGGGGCAGCTCCTCGCGGGCCCCTTCTGCGGTCAGCTGCTCGGCGACATGGGCGCGGACGTCGTCAAGATCGAGCCGCCGGGTGCGGGCGATCCGATGCGCAACTGGGGCCAGGGCGACGAGAAGGTGCAGTGGGAAGTGATCGCGCGCAACAAGCGCTCGGTCACCTGCAACCTGCGCGTGCCCGAGGGGCAGGACCTCGCCCGCCGGTTGATCGCGCAGGCCGATGTGCTGATCGAGAACTTCAAGCCCGGCACGCTCGAACGCTGGGGCATGAGCCCGGTCGAGCTGCACGCCTTGAACCCCGGCCTGATCATCGCGCGCATGTCGGGCTACGGGCAGGACGGCCCCTACTCCGACCGCGCCGGCTTCGGCGGGATCGGCGAGGCGATGGGCGGCTGGCGCTACATCGTCGGCGAGCCTGATCGTCCGCCGAGCCGCATGGGCATCTCGATCGGCGACACCCTCTGCGCCACCTATGGCGCGCTGGGCGTGCTCGCCGCGCTCCACCACCGCGAGAAGACCGGCGAAGGTCAGGTGGTCGATTCCGCCCTGTATGAGGCAGTGTTGCAGGTGATGGAGGGGCTCGTCCCCGAATATGACCGCAACGGCGTGATCCGCGAGCGTTCCGGATCAGTGCTGAAGGGCATTGCCCCGTCCAACGTCTATAGCTGCAAGGACGGCAGCTACATGATCGGCGCCAACAACGACGCGATCTTCGCGCGGCTGTGTCAGGCGATGGGCCGCCCGGAATTGTCGAGCGACGCGCGCTATTCCAGCCACATCGCCCGCGGCATCCATCAGGACGAGCTGGATGCGCTGATCAATGACTGGACCGGCACGCTCACCGTGGACGAGGTCGATGCGCTGATGATCGAGTATTCGATTCCCGCCGGCCGGGTCTACCGCGCGCCCGACATGCTCGCCGATCCGCATTTCCAGGCGCGCGAGGCGATCATCGAGGTGGAGACGCAGCAGCGCGGACGCATCAAGATGCAGAACGCTTTTCCCAAGCTCTCGAAGACGCCGTCGAGCATCCGTCGCCCCGCGCCCGCAGCGCCCGGGCAGGACAATGCCGAGGTGCTCTCCGAACGGCTGGGGCTGGATCCTGCCGAGCTTGAGCGGCTGGCGGCGGCCGGGATCATCTGATGACCGGCCCCTCGGCAGCCGACAATTACGCGGGCGTCTATGAGGGGCGGCTCCAGCCGGGCCAGCGGCCGGCGCTGCTGATCGTCGATCTGGTGACGGCCTATCTCACCGAAGGCTCGCCCCTGTTCATGGCAGACGCCGCCGCTGCGCTTGCCAGCAATGTACGGCTCGCAGAGGCCGCGCGCGCAGCTGGCGTGCCGGTGGTCTACACCAATGTCCGCTACAAGCCCGATGGGTCGGACGGCGGGGTGTTCTATCGCAAGGCGCCGGTGCTCAAGGCCTTTGTCGAGGGATCGCCCTTGGGGGCCTTTCCCGATGCAATCCTCCCGCAACCGGGCGAGCGGGTGTTCACCAAGCAATACCCATCCGCCTTCTTCGGCACGGGCCTTGCCGAAGCGCTCCACGCCGAGGGCATCGATACCCTGCTGATCACCGGCTATTCGACCTCGGGCTGCGTGCGCGCCTCCGCGCTCGACGCGATGCAATATGGCTTTGTCCCGCTGGTGGTGCGCGAGGCCTGCGCCGACCGCCACGAAGGCCCGCACGAGGCGAACCTGTTCGACCTGCAAGCCAAATACGCCGAGGTGATTTCCGAAGCCCAAGCGCTGGCGGTAATTGGTGCCAGCACCTGAAGCATGCACCCATCGGTCCCGCAGGGACCGCAAGGCCGAACGGCCGTCAGCAGGGGTGGCCCCGAAGGGAAGCCAAGGCGACGGATGTCGCCGCCGGCACCTGAGGCCAAACAAAAAATTGGCGCGCCCGGCAGGACTCGAACCTGCTGCCTCAAGATTAGAAGTCTCGCGCTCTATCCAGATGAGCTACGGGCGCGCGCCGGACCCGCCAATAGCGCGCTTTGCGAGCCAAGGGAATCGCGCTAACCCGATGCGCGATGGAAAACACCGCTCCCGCCGCCGATCCCGCCGCAGCCTTCGATCGCGATCCGACTGACGGGATCGTCGCCACGGCCCGCGCGCCCGTGACCTTCCGCTATTACGATCTCGTGATGGCCGGCTTCGTGACGATCCTGCTGCTGTCCAACATCATCGGCGCGGCCAAACTCACCTATGTCAATGTGCCGTTCTGGCCGCAGGGCTGGTGGCCCGCGCCTGATGGCACCTTCATCTATGGCGCAGGCATCCTGTTCTTCCCGCTGGGCTATGTCATCGGCGACGTGCTGACCGAGATCTACGGCTTTGCCCGCGCGCGGCGGGTGATCTGGGTGGGGACGGCGGCGATGCTGTTCCTTGCCTTCATGTCCTATGTCGTGACCGCCCTGCCCGCTTTCGACGGCTGGGAATGCGCCGCGAGCGGCTTTGGCGGCGAGCGCCCGCTCACCTCCAGCGCCGATCCGGCGATCACCGGCGGGGCGATCTGCCAGACGACCTATGAAAGCGTGTTCGGCAGCACCTGGCGCATCGTCGTCGCCTCGATCACCGCCTTCTGGGCAGGCGAATTCGTCAATTCCTTCGTGCTCGCCAAGATGAAGGTGTGGACCAAGGGCCGCGCCCTGTGGAGCCGCACCATCGGATCGACCTTTTTCGGACAGGCAGTGGACAGCCTGATCTTCTACCCCGTCGCCTTCCTCGGCATCTGGACGACGGATGCCGTGATCACCGTGATGATCACCAACTGGGCGCTCAAGGTGGCGTGGGAAGCGGCGCTGACGCCTGTGACCTATGTGGTGGTGAACCGGCTGAAAAAGGCCGAGGGCGTGGACCTTTACGACATCGATACGGACTTCTCGCCCTTCGCAACCAGCGGGAAAACCGCCGACTAAACCTCGCTGTCGGGCACCACGTCGACACGCCAGCCGGTGCCCAGCCGCGTGGCGAGCGCTTTCATGTCTTTCTCGGTCGGCTGGCCCAGCAAGGCCGCGTGGCTCTGCGCCAGTCTGAGGACGAGCGCACCCTCCTCCACCACCAGCCGGCTGACTTCGAGCGAGCGGCGCGACTGCGCGCCGAGCCGCCGTGCCAGCCGCAGCGCGAGGCCCCAGCGGATCGCTTCTTCCAGCGCCTCCTCGCTCGCCAGCGCGCGGACGCGGGGCGGCGGAGTGAGCTGGTTGCCATTGGCCGCAATCGCCGCCGCCATCATCGCGCGGCCCTTGCCATCCACGGCGATCCAGCGCTTGTGCAGCGCCCAATCGATAGCCTGTCCGAGCCGCAGGTTGGGCTCGATCTGCATCGAGGCGAGCGCGAGCATCGTCGCCGCCAGCCGCAACCGCTCGCTGCCATGGGTGCGCGCGGGTGCAGCGTCGAGCGTCCATGCCGCCATGCGCGTCGCCAGCGTCGGCGGGGTGCCGCACTGGCTGGCAAACACGGCCACACCGGCCAGCAGCGGGTCCTGCGCCCGGCTATGCGCGGGCAGGCGATCATAGAGCAGGCCTTCGCGCAGGCCCCATGACGAGAACACCACCCGGTCAGGCGCGAGCCGGGTCAGCAGCGCGGCCAGCAGCACCGCGGCATCGGGCAGCTTCTCGGCGCGCATCGTCGAAATCCGCTCACGGCTGCGCAGGGCATCGCTCTCGCTCCCCGCCAGCGCATTGGCGACCTCCATCGCGGTCACCGTGTCGATCTCGAACCCGTGCGGATCGCTCAAAGGGTGACCCTTCACAGCCATCGCGAACACCGCCATGGCGCGCCACGTGCCGCCCACCAGATAGAGCGCGCCATTGGCCTCGGGCGGGTTCTCGGCGCAGTCCCATCCGGCCTTGCGGATCACCTTGTCGAGCGCCTTCTTCATCTCGGCCTGCGAGCCCTTGGCGTATTCGGGCAGGCGCAAGGTGCCGAGCGGCAGGGTGCTGGCACCGTCCGCAGAACCCCTCGCGACGCGCACCAGCTCGAGGCTCCCGCCGCCCAGATCGGCCACCACCCCGCGCGCTTCGGGGAAAGCACCGATCACGCCATGGGCAGAAAGCAGCGCCTCTTCCTCGCCCGAGATCACCCGCACGCTCAGCCCGATTGCGCGCAGCCGATCGACAAATTCCGGCCCGTTGCTGGCTTCGCGCACGGCGGCCGTGGCGACGGTTTCGACATCCTTGATCCCGAGGTCTTCGAGCAGCAGCGCAAACCGTTTCAGCCCACGCAGCGCCAGCGCCATGGCCTCGTCCGCCAGCCGCCCGGTGGCGGCAATCTCGCGCCCGAGCTTGGCCGTCACCTTCTCGTTCAACAGCACCATCGGCGCGCGCATCGAACCGCCATAGACGACGAGGCGCACTGTGTTCGATCCGATGTCGATGATCGCGCGGCTCGGCGTGCTGCCGCCGAAAGCCCCGCCGCGGTCGTCCCGCCGCTTGCGATAGGTCATGCAGCCCCGCCCCTGCGCAAGCTGAGCTTGGGCACCGCACCTGCCTCCAGCGCCCCGCCGCGCCCGGACAGCGACGGGTTGGTCATGAAATAGCGGTGGCAGTTGAACGGCTTGCCGTCGGCCACGACGCGCGAATAGGAGCCATCGGCATTGAGCCACCAGGATTGCTGGGTATCGAGCATATTGGCGAGCAGCACCTGCTGGAGCACCTGATCGTGCACCGTGCGATTGAGGATCGGGATCAGCGCCTCGACCCGGCGATCGAGATTGCGGCTCATCATGTCGGCCGAGGCGATATAGAGCGCCGCATGGGCGCTGGGCATGGCATGGCCATTGGCGAAGGCGTAGATACGGCTGTGTTCCAGGAAGCGGCCGATCACCGACTTGACGCGGATATTCTCGGAAAGGCCCGCGACACCCGGGCGCAGGCAGCAGATGCCGCGCACAACCAGTTCCACCTGCACGCCCGCGCCCGAGGCGGCGTAGAGCCGGTCGATCACGCCTTCATCGGTCAGCTGGTTGCACTTCATCCAGATCGCCGCCGGACGGCCCGCCGCGGCATTGGCGATCTCGGCATCGATGCGCGAATAGATCTCCTCGCGCAGATCGATCGGCGCGATGTGGATGCGTTCCAGCGCGTGCGGCTGGACATAGCCGGTGACGAAATTGAACATCTTGGCCGCATCGCGCCCGAGCTTGGGATCGGCGGTGAAGAACGAGAGATCGGTATAGATGCGCGCGGTGACGGGGTGATAATTACCCGTGCCGAAGTGGCAATAGGTGCGGAAGGACGCGCCCTCGCGCCGCACCACCATCGCCACCTTCGCGTGGGTCTTCCAGTCGGTGAAGCCGTAGATCACCTGCACGCCTGCACGTTCGAGCTTGCCCGCCCATTGCAGGTTCTGCTCTTCATCGAAGCGGGCCTTCAGCTCGACCACGGCAGTCACCGACTTGCCCGCCTCGGCCGCCTCGATCAGGGCGCCGATCACCGCCGATTGCGAACCGGCGCGGTAGAGCGTCTGCTTGATCGCCACCACGTCCGGATCGGCGGCGGCCTGCCGGATGAAATCGACCACCACCTCGAAGCTTTCATAGGGGTGGTGGACGATGATGTCCTTCTCGCGGATGGCGGAGAAAGCATCGCCGTCATGCTCGCGGATGCGCTCGGGAAAGCGCGGGGAATAGGCTTCGAACTTCAAATCGGGGCGATCTTCGGCGACGATTTCGGCGAGGCCGTCGACCCCGATGATCCCGTCGGTCTTGATCACCGCGGCCTCGTTGATGCCGAGCTGGTCGAGCAGCAAGGCCTCGGCAGCGGGATCGAAATCCTCCTCCAGCTCAAGCTGGATCACCTGCCCGCGCCGCCGCCGCTGGATCGCGCTCCGGAAGGTGCGCACGAGGTCTTCGGCCTCTTCGGCAATCTCGATATCGCTGTCGCGCAGCACGCGGAACAAGCCGTCGCCCTGGATCGTGAAGCCGGGGAACAGGGCCTCGGCATAGCGCTGGATCAGGCTGGCGATCGAGATGTAGAGCGCCCCGCCCGCCCCGGTCTCGGCGCCCGTCACCTCGTCCGGCACGCGCACGAAGCGCGGCAGGGCGCTGGGGATCAGCACCATCTCGATGATCTGCTCGGCCGTCTCGTCCCGCGTCAGAGTGAACAGGAGCCCCATGCCCTCGTTCTGGACGAAGGGGAACGGGTGCGCGGGATCGAGAGCCTGCGGGGTAATGATCGGCAGAATCTCGTTGAGGAAGAAGGCCTTGAGCCACTTGTGCGCGGCCGGCTTCACGCGCTGTTCGTCAGCCACGTGAATATCGGCCGCCGCCAGCGCCTCGCGCAAGGTGCGCCACAGCTTCTGCTGGAGCTGCGACAATTCGACCAGCTTTTCACGGATCGCGGCCAATTGCTGCGAGGGGCTGCGCCCGTCGATCGAGGGGGTCGCCAGCCCGCGCTGCACCTGGCCGACGAGGCCGGCGACGCGGATCATCATGAATTCGTCGAGATTGCTGCCCGAAATCGACAGGAAGCGCAGGCGCTCAAGCAGCGGATAGGCCTCGTTCCCGGCCTCGGCCAGCACGCGCTGGTTGAACTGGAGCCACGAAAGCTCGCGGTTGAAATAGGGCGATTCGTCCGGGCCAAGCTCGGCAAAGCCGGGGGCGCCCGAGGGATCGGGTCCGTCTTCGCTGATCGTCGGTGCGGTGCTCATCGCTGTCCTGTTACGCCGGGCGGGTGCCTGTTATCGCGTGGACTTCAGATGTAAATCACCAAGCCGCGCGTGTCACAACAAATCCCGGCTTTGCGCGATGCCGGTGATGGTTCGCTTGCCATTGGCATCGCGCCCAAGCTGCACAATCACGTCGATCACGCTCGCGGCATAGGCGATGGTATCGCTGCGGGTGAGGCCGATGCCGGTCTGCATCACCATCAGCGCCAACTGCTCCAGCGCGCCGCGCATCGAATTGGCGTGGATGGTGGAGAAGCTGCCCGGGTGCCCGGTGTTGATCGCGCGCAGGAAACTGACGCTTTCGCTGCCGCGCAATTCGCCCAGCACGATCCGGTCGGGGCGCAGGCGCAAGGCGGCTTGCAGCAATTCGTTGGCGGTGACCTTGGCCTCGCCCAACTCGCCCTTCACCGCGACCAGACCCACGGCATTGGCGCCGGGGAACTTCAGCTCGGGCGTATCTTCCACCAGCACCACCCGCTCGGCTTCGGGGATTTCGCCGAGCATCGCGTTGAGGAAGGTCGTCTTGCCGGTGCTGGTGCCGCCCGAGATCAAGATCGTGCGGCGGGCAGCAATCGCGGCACGCAGATAGGCGATCGGCGCAGCGGCGGGATCGGGCATGACCGGATCGGGCGCGGCCAGCAGCGGCCCTGCGTCATAGGCATCGAGCGGCAGATCGAGCCGGCGGTGGCGGCGGATCGCCATCACCCAGTGCTGGCGCGCAGCCGGCGGACCGCAGAACTGCACGCGCGCGCCGTCCGGCAAGGTGGCGCCGAGCAAGGGATGTTCGCGGTTGATCCCCTGATGCGAGACCCGCGCCACCTGTTCGGCAAGGCGCTGCACCAGCCGGTCGTCGATCTCGGGGGTCTCGATGCGCTGCATCCCCGGGTGGGCGGCATCCTCGATCCACACCTCGCCCGGGCGATTGACCATGATCTCGGTCACCGTGTCGCGATCAAGCCAGCGACGGAAGGGCGCAAGATAGGCGTCGAGATAGACCGAGCGCTCCGCGCTCAGCGGCACGGAACCGTCCTCGCTGCCCAGCCGGTGGATATCCGCGCTCATCGTGCCGCTCAGCGGGCGACCGAGCTGAAATCGAGATCGCGCGCGGTAAACACGCGGATCGGCTCGCCCATGCGCACGCGGATGGTGGGGCTGATCTGGCCTTGCGATTGCACCGCCGAGTTGGCCGCGCCCTGCGCGCCGCCCGCGACGATCACGCCGCCCACGCCGCCGGTCGCCAGCGCGCCGAGGCCGCCGACGACGGACAGGAGCAGGCCCGAACCGAAGCGCTTGAAGAAGTGGCTGTTGACGTCGCCCTCCAGCCCCGTGGTCCCGTCAAAGGCAATCGCGGGCGAGGCAAGGCTGACCGAGACGCCATCGGGCCGGATCAGCCGCGTCCAGATCACATAGGCGCGGCGTTGGCCCTGCTGCACCCCGGCCTGATACTGGCCGATCAGGCGCGAGGAGCGCGGCACGAGAATGCGCTTGCCATCGAAGCTCTTCACATCCTGGCTCACCACCGCGCGGACATAGCCCGGCACATCGGTGTTGATCGCGGTTTCGAGGATCGCGGGGATCAGCGTGCCTTCGGTGATGGTGGTCGAGGGGTTGACCATGCTGCGCGCCGTCGCCGGACCGCCGCCGACCCCGCCGATGCGTGCGGCAAAGTCGCCCGCGCTGCCGCCTCCGCCCGTAGCGGGCGCGGTGCCGGCCGCCGGAGCAGGCACGCCGGTCGCCTCGGCAAAGCGCGAACCCCGCGCCGAACTGCCGTCGAACACCAGCTGCGGGCTGGCATAGGGGTTGGTCGCAGGCATCCCGGCAACGCCCGGCTGCACTGCATAGACCGGCGCGGGCGCAGCCACGGGGGCAACGGTCGGATCGACCGGCGGCGCCAGCGGCACCGGCGGCGCGACCGGCACCGGCGCGGGCTGCGCGGCGGCGACCTGCGGATTGCCCACCCCTTGCGGATCGGGCAGGCGCGCGGAATTCATCGCCCAGAAGGTGACAGCGCCAATCCCCGCCACCAGCGCAACGCCGGCAGCGAGCCCAAGCCCGTCACTCCCGCCACGCCTTTCGGTGATCGCGGGAAAGGCGGCGCGGCTGGCGAGATCGATGATTTCGGCCGATTCCTGCTCGCGCGGATCGCCGTTCCCGGCAGACCCGGCCTCGCCCTTCTTGGGCGGCAGACGCATGGCAAGGCGCATCAGACAAACTCCCTTTGCAGACGGCGGCAGGCGGGGCTCATTTCGCCCCCTTCTTGCGCGGGCCGGAGAGCCCGGCGCTGTGCGCAGCGGGCGCAGCCGGGCCGGTGTTGGTGAGGGTCGCCGTGTCGCGACCCGAGCGCAGGATCAACTGCGGCGGCACGCCGTCGACCACCACGGTCTCGCCCCGCACAGTGAAATTGACCGGCCCTTCCTCGCCGTCCTCGTTGGTGACGAGGATCGCCGGGATCGCGGTACCGGCGGGCCAGGTGAGGAACACCGCCTCGCCATCGTCGAAGGTCTTGGCGGGCAGCAGCGCGGGCGTGCCGGCACTGGCCCATTCAAAGTTGATCCGCGCGGGATCGACCACCGCGTACGGATCCTTCGCGGCGGCAAGTTCGGCCGGATCGGCCTTGGCGCGCAGGGCTTCGGCCTCGGCCTCGGCAGCGGCGGCAAGCCGCGCTTCCTCGGCGGCCTTCTCCAACTCGGGATAGCGGAATTGCAGCACATAAAGCGCGGCATTGCGCGGCGAGGCGACGAGATCGAACAGGTAGGTGCGCTTGTCGGTCACCACCGTCATGTTGGTGCGCGCGGCAGGCGCCAGCGGCTTCACGAAAAGGATCGTCTGCGCCTTGTTGGGCTGCACCTGCCAGGCCGTGCTGTCACCGATCGCGACATTCTCGATCATCTCGTCGGGCGCGAACTTGATGGTGGTCTGCACCAGCACCTTGCCGTCGATCCGCACCACAGCGGCCTCGTCATAGACGCGGGTCTGGATGCGCGCGTCACCGGCTAGCACGGGGCTCGCCAGCGCCAGCGCGGCAGCGGAAAGGATCAGCCCGAAACGGCTGGAGCGGGTCATTGATAGGTCTCCGAAGGGGGAACGGCGGCAGGCGCAGGCGCGGGGGCAGCACTGCCAGCCGAGCGGAAGCGGTTGCCGATCCCGCGTGTGCGCGAGGTGGCGGCGGGAGCGAAGGGCGCGGCCTGTCCGGCACCATCACCCGTGGCATAGATCCGGGTCTCGCGCGTGGCACCTGCCGGGCCGGTGTCATTGGCGGCGGTGACCACCTGCGCCGGCGCGACATCGACCCGGCGCGCGCCCGCGCCAAGGCCAGCCGCAGCAGGCGCCACAGCGGTGCTGCGCGGAGCCATGCCGACGGTGGCGGCAGGCGCGGCGATCATCCGACCCGCATCGCCCGCACGGCTGCGCGCGGACTTGTCCGGCACCAGCCCGAACACCTGCCAGCCCGACACCATCACGCCCGAAACCACCAACGCCAGCAGCATCAGCGCCATATGCACCGCGCCGATCAGGAAGAAGGCCATTGCCGCGTTCTGGTCGATCTGCCCCGGCACCTTCACCAGCGCCGCGAGCACCGGCACCGAAAGTTCGAGCATGATCGATCCGCCCAGCACCGCAAACAGTGGCGCCAGTGCCATCATCGCCAGCCCCTTGAGCCAGCCGGTGAACAGCCCGCGCGTGCCCTCGAACAGCGCCAGCACCACGAAGATCGGGCCGACGGCAAGCAGCAGCGCCAGCGCGATCCGCGCGGTCACCAACAGGCCCACCGTGCCGAGCAACAGCAGCATCGCCCCCAGCCACATCATCCCGCGCGGCGAGAAGGCGCTGATATCCTTGGTGTCGCCGCTCGCTTTCTGGATCGCGGCGAAGACCACATCGAGCTTCTGCGCGAACACCGCCGTGGCGCTTTCGCCCTGCACCCCGGTCAGCACGCCCGCGACCTGATCCGGCCCGCCGATGAAGAGGTTGTAGAACACGGCCGAGAAGGCGACGAAGCTGGTGGCGAAGGTCAAAACCAGCCCCAGCGTCATCATCTTGGGCAGCAGCGCGCGCACCGAGAGATTGGCGCGCCCAAGCATCAGCGAGATACCGAAGAACGCGACGTAAAGCCCCAGCAGGATCGTCAGCGCGAAGGCCAGCTGGCCATCGGTGCCGAACAGGCGGTTGAAGGCCTGCTCGCTCATCCCGCTGGCAATGCAATCGACCGCAGTGAGCGCGGCGGAGACGCCGGTGCCCATCGCCTCTGCGGCCATATCGCAGGTGGTGCTCATTCGGCGGCCTGCCACACGGGCTGGCCATCGGCATCCACCGCCGCCCCATCAGGCCATGCGCGGCCCGTAAGCGCCGGGAACCACGCCGCAGGCTCGTCGCCCACCGCCTCGCGCAGCAGATCGAGCCGCCGCACCGCACTCTCGCGGCCCGAAAGAATGGTCAGCACCTCGGGCGCGCCCGACAGATCGAGCCGCACGACGACGCTCGCATCGGGCTGGCGCACGAGGAAGCAGCGGCTGTGCGCGGGGAGCGAGCGGATCAGCGCGAATTCGTGGCTCGTGAGGCCGAAGCCGTCGCAGTAATCCTCAGGACGCGCGCGCGAATTGGGCATGAACACCATGGTCGCGGTCTGCTCGACCAGCGCAGTGGAGATGCGGCTGTCCAATGCATCGCGCGCCGACTGTGTGGCAAAGCCCACCAGTGCGTTCCTTTTGCGCAGCGTCTTCAGCCAGTCGCGGATGCGCGCGGCAAACACCTCGTCGTCGAGCGCCTTCCAGCCCTCGTCGATCAGGATCATGGTCGGCTGCCCGTCCAGCCGCTCGTCGATGCGGTGGAAGAGATACATCATCGTGGGCGTGCGCAGGCGCGGATTTTCGAGCAGCGCGGTCATGTCGAAGCCCATCACGCGGGTCGCGAGATCGAGCTTGTCCTGCGCATTGTCGAACAGCCAGGCGTGCTCGCCCTCACCGATCCACGCGGCCAGCCGGTCCGCCAGATCGCCCGGCGTCGGGCGGCGGGTGCCCGCCAGCAGCTCCTTGAAGTGCTTGAGGCGCCGGAGCGAGGGATCATTGGCATAGGTCGCATCGACCGCAGCGCTGATGGTCGCGAACTCTTCCGGCCCCTCCGCCTTGAGCAGCACGCCGAGCCAGTCGCGCAGGAAGGCGCGGTTGGCGGGCGTATCGGGCAGGCTCAAGGGGTTGAAGCCGGTCGGCGCGCCGGGCGCGATCCGGTCATAACGCCCGCCGATGCCGCGAATGAACAGCTCCGCGCCGCGATCCTTGTCGAACAGGATGGTGCGCGGTTTGAACTTCTGCGCCTGCGCGGCAAGGAAGTTCATCACCACGGTCTTGCCCGAACCCGAAGGGCCGATGACGGAGAAGTTGCCGAGATCGCCGTGGTGGAAGTTGAAGAAGAACGGCGTGGCGCTGGTGGTCTCCAGCAGCGTCACGGCATCACCCCAGTGATTGCCGCTCGCCTGCCCCAGGGCAAAGCCGTGGAAGCTGCCGAAGCCCGCCATATTGGCCGAGGAAATCAGCGCGCGGCGGACGATGTATTCCTCGTTGCCGGGGAATTGCGCCCAGAAGGCGGGTTCGAGATTGGTGTCCTCGCGCACCGCAATCGCGCCGGTATCGGCGAGCGCCGCCGCGCAGGCTGCCACCGCATCGTCCAATCGCGGCAGCGTCGTCTCGCGCACCAGCACAGTGAGGTGGTGATCGCCAAAGCCGACCGCGCCATTGCCCAGTGCATCGCGTGCAGACAGCATGTCGGCACGTTCGGCCGCTGCCTCCTCGTCTACCGAGCGCGAACGCCTGAGGGCGAGATCGATCCGCTCCTTGGCCGTGGTCCGCTCGTTGGGGGCGTAGCTTTCGGTCACCACCATCTCGAACGGCAGGCGCAGGATATTGTCTAGCAGCCCCGGCGAGGTCGCCTCGGGATAGTCCTTGAGGCCCAGAATGGCGGCGAAATCGGGCGCGGCTGACCCGCGCAGTTCCATCGCATCGAGCCCGAAAGAGGCGCGGCGATAGGGCAGCATATGGCCGATATCGGTTTCGGGCGTCGGGCGGCGCACGGGGCGCATTTCGCCATTATAGAGCGCCGAGAGCAGCTCCAGCATCTCCGAATTGGTGCCGCTGCTGCCTGCGGCCTGATAATCGCCCAGCACCGCTGCGCCGTAATTCTGCAAGCTGGCGACAAGGCCGCTCACGGCCGCCTTGAGGCTGCGCAGATCCTTGGGATCGGCCTCGGGCTCTTCAGCCGTGCTGCGCGCAAACATCTTCGACAGCCGCTCGGGCAGACCGGTCTTGCCGCGCGCGGGGCGGCGGATAAGGGTGATGAACTGATCGTTGATGAACAGCGATCCGCCCGCCAGCCGCTGCTTCCAGCGCGCATCGATATGCCGGCTGAGCGCGTCGGGGAATTCGGCATCGAGTTCCACCTCCACCCGGCGGCGGATGACGTGGTGATACATCACAAAGCGCGCATCGAGCGTGCTGCGCAGCATCACCTCGCGGGTCGCTGCGTGAGCGTTGAGAGCGCCGGAATCCTCGGTCTCGAACAACAGGCCGGGCACCTGGATCGCGCTCATCACCGAGCCATCGCGCAGCAGCACGGTGCTCTCGTCGATCAGGCGGGCATAGGGCAGGCGGTCGCCCACCTTGGCTTCCTTCGCGCTCCACGCGGCGGCGCCGATCCATTTACGGGGCATAGGAATTGCACCCCCAGCGCTTGAAATTGGGCACGCGCGGACATTTGGAGACCTTGGTGATCCACAGGTCGAAAATGCGCGGCTCGCGCAAGGACGCGAAGTAGCCGATCACGTGCATCACCAGCGGCACCGGAATGATCCAGAAGCTTTTGAGCATCAGGAAGGCGATCGTCGTCACCATCAGGTTGATGATGAAGAAGTTCATCGTCACGCCCGCAAACATCTGCGGACGGGTGAGCGCGCGGTGCACCGGATGGCGGACGAGCTCGCTCATGGCCCTATCCGGCAGCCGACTGGATGCCGGCGACGATGGTGGTCGCGCCGAACAGGATGAAGACGCCGATGATAACGGTCGCGCCGAAGCGCCAGTTCATCCGGCCGGTGAGCATCATGAAGCCGATCGCGGCCACCGCCATGACGGCCACCGTGGTCGCCACGGTGCCCAGCAAGGTGCCCTGCAGCCACAGGAGCGCATTGTTGATCGGGCCGGAGCCGGCCGGATCGGCGGTCTGCGCCATGGCCGCGGCAGGCGCGAGCGCGAGGGTGAGAACGGCAGCCATACGGGCAGGCAAACGGAGCAGCGACATCATTTCCTTCATGGTACTTTCACGTCTCGCACGTGCCCCCGCCTATCGGCCTGAGACACGCGCATGGTTGGACAAGCGGCCGATGATCGCCGCCACATAGTTCTGGGTTTCGCGGATATTGGGAATGCCGCCCGCGCGCTCGACCCGTCCGGGCCCTGCGTTATAGGCGGCCAGTGCCTTTTCGAGATCGCCGCCGAACCGGTCGAGCTGTTCGCGCAGGTAGCGCGCCCCGCCTTCGAGGTTCTGGAAGGGATCGTCGGAATTGACCCCGAGATAGCGCGCTGTGCCCGGCATCAGCTGCGCAAGACCGCGCGCGCCGACCGGCGAGACCGCGTTTTCCTGCCAGCGGCTCTCCTGCCACACCAGCGCTTCGAGCAGCGAGGGCGAAAGATCATAGCGCGCGGCGAGTTCGGCAATCTTGGCGGTGTAGCGCGGCGGAATGCCAGCAGCATGGCGCGCGGGATCGGCGATCATGGCATCGGGCAGCGCAAGCCCTTCGACCACCACTGGCGCGCTTGCCGCTTCGGTTTGGCTCGCGGTCGCTGCGGCAGGCCTGCCCGCCAGCGGCCCGGCCACCCAGCGCGCACCTTCGGCCCCGAGCTCAAGCACATCGGCCCGTGCCCCGGTCGCTAGGCCGAGCAGCATGGCGACAATGGTGACGCGGCCAGCCGCGGCGAGAATCATTCCCCGGGTCCCTCTGTAATCCTCCGCCCAATGTCTAACCTAAATGACAAGCGGGTGACAGTCCCGCGAAAGCGCGCATTTGCAAGGGGCTGCACAACGCAAAAGGGCGGGCTGCCGGATCGGCAACCCGCCCTTTTTGCGTGCCTTTCGGCGGCGCTTAGTTGCGGTAGGTCAGCTGTTCGGTGCGCAGCTGCGCGGGGCGGAACTCGCCGCGTTCGAGCATCCGGATCGCCCTGCGCGCAAGCCGGCGCGAATCGGTGGTGGCCCCGTCGGCCGTATCGAGATCGACCACCTCGTGGCAGGTCAGCGCCGCCTCGAAGGCCGCGCGCGCCTTGGCGTCCTCGCCGCGGTGGGCATAGGCGATGCCGAGATTGATCATCACCGCCGGATCATGCGGATCGGCGGCGCTGGCGCGCTGGAGCGTGACAATCGCCTCCTCCCCGCGCCCGGTGGCGAGCGTGGTGGCCGCCAGATCGCTTTCGGCAGCAAGAGCAAGCCCGGCGACAGGTGCGGCCGGCAGCGGCGTGGCGGCGATCAGGGCCGTCGCAAACAGCGTGAAGGACATGGTCAGAAGGCTCCTCTTCCAGTGTGGGAGCATAGTGACTCGAAAAAAGCGCATCCGCAACAAAAGCGTAATAATGTAATATTTCTGCAATTTAAAACCGCAAGTCATTGTTTTTGCGTCACCAGGAACTGTCACAATCGCGATTTCGCTGAAGTGGCGCTTCGTCACATTTGTCATTCTTCAGTCATATTACAGCGAATGCCATGCGACTGTAACGCTGCAAGAATTCTGTCATGCAGCAACCCTAGCGAAGCCCTGCGCAGCCGAATCCACCGGCTTTCAACGCGCACCCGATTCTCGGCTTTTCAGGGGACCGCTCGCTGTGAAAAACATTCAACGCACTCTCGTTCTGGGCTGCAGCCTGCTCGCGCTCGCCGGCTGCGGCGCGGACGAAATCGTCTCGCCCGGCACCGGCGGCAACATCATCATCAACAACCCGACCCCGACGCCCACCCCGACGCCGACGCCCACGCCGACCCAGACGCTGGTGACCCCGGCGGCCGGCTGTCCGACCATCGCCACCTCGGGCGGTCTGGTAGATGCCGGCACCATTTCGGGCCCGACCGGCACCTACCGTGTGTGCCAGCTGCCGGCGCGCTTCACCTCGACCGACACCCTGCCCTTCATCCGCGGGCTGGTTTACCAGATCAACGGCCGCGTCGATGTCGGCACGGATCGCGGCTTCTCCTCGACCGGCACCACCGTCACCCTCAATGTCGAGCCGGGCGTGATCTTCTTCGCGCAGCAGGACTCCTACCTCGTGGTCAACCGCGGCAACGCGATCCAGTCGAACGGCACCGCCGAACGCCCGATCATCTGGACCAGCCGCGACAACATCCAGGGCGTCGCCAGCGACAACAGCCAGCAGCAGTGGGGCGGCGTCGTGCTGCTCGGCCGCGCGCCGATCTCGGATTGCTCGACCGGCGTGTTCAACACCGCCGCCGCGCCGACCAACAACCCGACCTGCGAAGGCCGTCTTGAAGGTGCCGCTGTTGCCACCCCGTTCGGCGGGGCCAACTCGGCTGACAGCTCGGGCTCGTTCCGCTTCAACCAGATCCGCTTCTCGGGCTTCGAACTGGCACCGAACAACGAACTCCAGTCGCTGACCACCGGCGGCGCGGGTTCGGGCACGGTGATCGAGAACCTCGTCTCGTTCAACAGCTCGGATGACGGCATCGAGTTCTTCGGCGGCGGGTTCAACGCCCGCAACTTCGCGATCATCGGCGCGTCGGACGATTCGCTCGACGTCGATACCGGCGCGATCGTCAATCTCGACACCGTGATCGCGGTGCAGCGGTCCTCGACCGGCGACCGCCTGATCGAACTCGACTCGCCCAACGTTGCCGACCGCACCCCCTCGAACGCGATCCCGCAGACCCGTTTCCAGGTGAACAACTTCACCTTCGCGGCGCGCGATGCGGCTCCGCAGGTGGTGCAGGCCCGCGGCGGCGCGGCGCTCGGTCTCACCAACGGCGTGATCAATGCCGGCACCAACCACTGCTTCCAGATCGACGAGCCGACCACGCTCGCGGCGATCATCGGCGTGGACTCGGTGGTCGGCGATTGCCCGGCGACCGATCCGATCCGCGGCGGCGGCGGCAACACCAATGCCGATGTCGCAGCCCGCATCAACGGCGGCACCAACAACAACCTCGCCTTTGCGATCACGCTCACCAACGGCGTGGTCAACGGCGCGAACGAAACCGCCCGCACGCCCTTTGCCGCGAACGGCCGTTCGACCTTCTTCCCGAACCGCACCTTCATCGGCGCGATCCAGAACGCCGCGGCGCTGACCAGCATCTTCGGCAACTGGACTTGCAACTCGTCGATCCAGAACTTCAGCAGTTCGACCGGCGCCTGCACCTCGCTCCCGGTCTACCCGGTTTAAGCGAGCGTCTTGACCGCTCTACGGGGGAGACGCCGCAGCCCGCAGCGTCTCCCCCATTTTCGCATTCAGCACGACCAATTTAAAAGAGGGTTCTCACCTATGTCGACCGGCAAGCGCCTGGCAGGCCTGCTGCTTTTCACCACCGCGCTCACCATGCCGTCCGTGCTTGCAGCACAGGACGCAGGCAGCGAGCCGGCCCCCGAGGAGCAGGCCACGG
Source organism: Erythrobacter sp. (assembly GCF_035194505.1). NCBI lineage: Bacteria > Pseudomonadati > Pseudomonadota > Alphaproteobacteria > Sphingomonadales > Erythrobacteraceae > Erythrobacter > Erythrobacter sp. The sequence goes on from NZ_CP136573.1 coordinate 1,267,976, forward strand.
AGCAGACCGACGCGCCCGCCGAGGAGACCCCGCCGGAAGAAGAGCTCCAGCAGTCCGACATTTCGGTGCCGGGCGGCGGCATCATCGTCACCGGTCGCCGCAGCCGTGATCCGGCGCGCAATTCCGGCCAGGTGCTGACCGTGCTCTCCGAAGCCGATATCGCCCGCACCGGCGAAGGCGATATTGCCGGCGCGCTCGGCCGGGTGAGCGGGTTGTCGCTGGTCGGCAATGGCCGCGTCTTCGTGCGCGGCCTCGGCGATCGCTACTCTCTCGCGCTGCTCAACGGCCTGCCGCTTCCCAGCCCCGAACCGCTGAGCCGCGTCGTCCCGCTCGACATCTTCCCGACCAGCGTGATCTCCTCCAGCCTCGTGCAGAAGACCTATTCGGCCAACTTCCCGGGCGAATTCGGCGGCGGGGTGATCAACCTCACCACCAAGGCGATCCCGACCGAGGATTTCCTCACCATCTCCATCGGCTCCAGCGGCGATACCGAGACCACCTTCCAGAACGGGTTGACCTATTTCGGCAGCGATCTGGACAGCTTCGGCTTCGACAACGGCAACCGCGATATCCCGACCGCGCTGCAAGGCCTGATCGCCAGCGGCACGCGCATCAATGATGCGCCGGCTGCGGTGCAACGCCAGCTGGCCGGGCAGATCCTGCCGACCAATCTGGTGACGCTCCAGAAGAACAACGTGCTGCCCGCCAACTTCTCCGCCAACCTCACTGGCGGCGCCTCGATTGAGGTGGGCGACGGCAATTACCTTGGCCTGATTGCCACGGCCGGGATCACCAACACCTGGCGCAACCGCAATGTCACCAGCCAGCAGTTCGGCGATGCGCAGGCGGGCCAGATCCTGTTCGATTCGCAGAACTTCATCACCGACAACAAGGTGCTGGTGAACGCGATGATCGGGATCGGCCTCGATATCGGCGAGCACACTGTCCGCTGGACCAATCTCTACATCCGCGACACCCTCAAGACCGCGCGTCTCGCCACCGGCACCGACGCCTTCACCGATGTCGCGCGCCCGTTCGATTTCCAGACCCAGCAGACCGGCTGGTTCGAACGCCAGCTGATGGATTCGCAGATCGTTGCCGAGTTCAACTTCGACTCCTTCGAGATCGATCTGCGCGGCGGCTATGCCCAGACCGACCGCGAGGCGCCCTACAACGCGATCGTGCCCTATATCCGCACCAACATCCCCAATGATCCCTTCGGCAGCGAATTCGTGGTCGACGTGGGCGCGCTGGTGGGCGGGACCGAGCGCATCCAGGTCGGCTTTGAAGAGCTGACCGAAAAGCTGTGGTTCGGCGGCGCGGACGTGTCTTACGAAGTGGCCGACAACCTGACGCTGACGGCGGGCTATTCCTATTCGGACACCGCGCGCCGTTCGATCTCCTTCATCATCCGTCCGCTGATCAGCTCCTCGGCCGAATTCACCACCGCCCTGCGCGCGCTGGGCCTGCGTCGTCCGGGCGACATCATCAACGGATCGACCCTTGCGACCGGCATCATTCCGCCCGGCACCACTGCGCAGCCCTTCTTCAACATTACCGTTTCCGATCCCACCCCCTTCCCGGTGTTCGACGCCGCGCTGACGGTGCACGCCGGATACCTGATGGGCCGCTACCAGCCGACCGACACGCTCACGCTGGAAACCGGTGTGCGTTACGAAGACGGCCTTCAGGTCGCCGCGCCCGATCCGACTTTCGGCGGGGGCAACCTCGCCAACCCGACCCGCATCGCCAACGACTATTTCCTGCCCTCGGCAACGGTGACATGGCAGGCGATGGATGATCTGCAACTGCGCCTCTCGGCCTCGCAGACCATCGCCCGCCCGCAGTTCCGCGAGCTGGTGGAGCAGACCTATTTCGATCCGGAATCGAACCGCCGCTTCCGCGGGAACCCGTTCCTTCAGGACAGCGAGCTGATCAATGCCGAAGCGCGGCTCGAATATTACCTCGGGGGCCCTCGCAAGGTGAGCCTCGCGGGCTTCTTCAAGTCGATCGACAACCCGATCGAGAACTTCCTGATCACCGCGCCGGGGATCATCGAGACAAGCTATGCCAACGCCCCCAAGGCCGAGCTTTACGGGGCCGAGCTGGACGTTTCCTACGGCATTGACCTCGCCGACTGGGGCAGCTTCTTCGAGACCAAGCAGTTCCTGATCCTCGCCAACTACACCTACACCCAGTCGAGCATTTCGGTGGGTGCGGGCGATCTGGCGCCGATCCCGGGTGCTGTCGGCCAGCCGGCGAGCCAGCTGTTCGATGACGGCGCGCCGCTGGTGGGCCAGTCGGACCACGTCGCCAACCTGTCGCTGGGGATCGAGGACACCGAAAAGGTGCAGCAGTTCACCGTGCTGTTCAACTATGCGAGCGAGCGTGTGACCCTGCGCGGAGGGGCGCTGCCCGATGTGGTCGAGGCTCCGGGCCTGACGGTCGATCTGGTCGCCCGCAGCGAGCTGAAGCTGGCCGGTATTCCGCTGGAGCTGAGCCTTGAGGCGCGCAACATCTTCGGGCGCGACAATTTCGAGTTCCAGGAAGTGAACGGCAACCGCGCCGAGCTCAACACCTTCGATGTCGGCACGAGCTTCGCGATCGGGTTGAAGGCGAGTTTCTGACCAACCGGGAGAGGCTCCGGTCTCTCCCGAACCCGTCACCCCGTGCCAGACACGGGGTTAGGCTCCTTTTTTGGGTCGCAGTCCGGAAGAAGGCCGAGCCCCGTGTCACGCACGGGGCGACGAGGCATCTCACCTCTCAACCCAGATCGAAGACATATCCCAAGGAGCGCACGGTGCGCAGCGGGTTGCCGCCGCCTGCCGCCTTGATCGCGCGGCGCAACCGGCCGACCCATACGTCGACGGTGCGCTCGTCGATGGCCGGTTCGCGCTTGCCGAGGCCGCTGATCAGATCCTCGCGGGTGAGCACGCGGTTGGGGTTTTCGGCAAAGAAGCGCAGCAGACGGAATTCGTTGGGACGCAGCACAATCGGCTCGCCCGCCCAGCGCGCCTGCAATGCAGCCATGTCGATCGTCAAGGCGCCCGCCTCGAAGCGGCGGGTGGCGTGGCGCTCGGCCCCGCGCGATTGCAGCGCCAGCACCCGGTCGAGCACCGCGGTGCGCGAGAGCGGCCCGACCAGATAGTCATCCGCCCCGGCCCGCAGCGCGCGGCGGCGATCCTCGGCATCGTCCTCTTCCAGCACCATCGTGACATGGGCATCGGCGGTGCGCGGATCGGCGCGCAGGCGGCGGCACATCTCGAGCCCCGAGATGGTCGGCATCACCCAGTCGACAAAGGCCCACATCGGCCCTTCCACCAACCGGCGCGGGCCATCAGGGCCCAGCTTGTCGAAGGTGAAGCGCCGATCATCATGCACGAAATCATCAAGGCTTTCGCCAAGTTCGCTGGTCAGGAAGATATTGACGACGTCCATCGTGGCCCCGCACAGTTGCAAGGACAGGAGTGGCGCAAGCATGTGACGCGCTTGTGACTAAATCACATGCGAATGTAACATTCGGTTGCTGGTGGTGCAGCCCCCCCGCCCCTACCTCACACTTACCTTGTCCATCGCGGGCATCGGCATCCCCATGCCGGTCGGGAACTTGGGGCGATAGGGCGCTTCGAGCGCGCCCACTTCCTCTGCCGTCAGCGCGATATCGAGCGCGCGCACCGCGTCGGCGATGTGCTGCGGACGGGTCGCGCCGATGATCGGGGCGGTGACTTCGGGCTTGGTGAAATGCCATGCGAGGCCAAGGCTCGCCATCGCCTCCCCGCGTGCGGCGGCCAGCTGCGCAAGCTGGTCAACCACAGCGCGATCCGCCGCGTCCTCGGGCTTGTAGAGCACCTTGCCCACGACATCGCTTTCCGAGCGCACCGAGGTCTCGCCCCATGGCCGCGTCAGCCGTCCGCGCGCGAGCGGGCTCCACGGGATGACCCCCACGCCCTCCACCGCGCACAGCGGCAGCATCTCGCGCTCTTCCTCGCGGTAGAGCAGGTTCAATTGGTTCTGCATGGAGATGAACCGCGTCCAGCCATTCGTGCGCGCGGTCTCCTGGGCGCGGGCGAACTGCCATGCATACATCGAAGACGCGCCGATATAGCGCGCCTTGCCCGCCTTCACGATGTCGTGGAGCGCCTCCATGGTCTCCTCGATGGGCGTGTTGTCGTCCCAGCGGTGGATCTGGAACAGATCGACATGGTCCATGCCCAGCCGCGTCAGGCTGTCGTCGATCGCGGCGAACAGCGCCTTCCGCGAAAGCCCGCCGCAATTGGGGGCGTTGCGCCACACGCCGAAAGCCTTGGTGGCGACCACGATCTCGTCACGCTGCGCCATCTCCTTGAGCAGCTTGCCGGTGATCTCCTCCGAGGTGCCGCCCGAATAGATGTTGGCCGTGTCGAAAAAATTGATCCCCGCCTCCAGCGCCTCGCGGAAGAACGGGCGCGCGGCGTCCTCGTCCAGCAGCCAGTCGCCGTGCCAGCCCTTGGAGGTGTCGCCATAGGACATGCAGCCAAGGCACAGGCGCGAGACAGTGAGGCCGGAGCGGCCGAGGCGGGTGAATTGCATCGCGGGTGCTTCCTTCAGGAGAGGGTGAGGCCGCCGTCCACCACCAGCGTCTGGCCGGTGATGTAGGCCGAAAGCGGCGAGGCGAGGAACAGCGCCGCGCCGGCCATGTCCTCGGGCGTACCCATCCGGCGCAGGGGGATCTTCCTGAGGGACGCTTCGAGGCGTTCGGGGTGATCGGTGGTCACGCTCGTCAGCTTGGTCGGCACAAGGCCCGGAGCGATGCCGTTGACGCGGATGCCGTCGCGCGCCCAGGCCTCGCCCAGCGTCTTGGTCAGGCTCGCCGCGCCCGCCTTCGATGCCGCATAGGCGGGCGTGCCGATGGTCGATTTGAACGCCGCCACGCTGGAGACGATGATGATCGCGCCCTTGGCTGCGCTCAGTGCGGGGTGGAATGCGCGGGCGGCATCCATCACCGAATTGAGGTTGATGTCGACCACCTGATCCCACCCATCGCGGGTGAATTCCTGCCGGCCATAGCGCACCGTGCCCTGGCAAAGCACCAGCACATCCACCGCGCCTAGCACCCCCGCCAGCCGGTCCACCGCCGAGCGGTCGGTGAGGTCAAGCTGGCAGTAATCGAGGCCGGTGAAGTCGCTGTCCTCGGCTTCGAGATAATCGCCTGCATCGGGCCGTGTGCCGGTGACAGTGACGCTTGCGCCGCGCAGGCGGAACCCGTGCGCGATGCCATTGCCGATCCCGCTCGACCCGCCGATGACGAGCACGCGTTTGCCGGTAAAGTCGAGCGGTTCGGTCATGTCAGGACCCTCCCAAGGCACTTAGATCGAGCGCGAGATCACTTCCTTCATGATCTCGTTCGTGCCGCCGAAGATGCGCGTCACGCGCGCATCGCGCCACAGGCGGGCGATGGCGTATTCGTTCATGTAGCCCGCCCCGCCGTGGAGTTGCAGCGACACGTCGCAGGCTTCCCACTGGAGATCGGTGTGCCACAGCTTGGCCGCGCTCGCCTCGTCGGTGGTGAGCTCGCCCGCGAGGTGCTTCCTGATCGCCCAGTCGAGATGCGCCCAGCCCACCTGCAGCTTGGCCTTGAGGTCCGCGAGCGTGAACTTGGTATTCTGGAATTCGAACACGGTCTTGCCGAAAGCCGCGCGCTCCTTGGTGAACTTCACCGCCTCGTCAAACGCGCGCTGCGCCGCCGCCTGCGCGCCGACCGCGATGCTGAGGCGCTCCTGCGGCAGTTCCTCCATCAGGTGCACGAAGCCCATGCCTTCCGCGCCGAGGATGTTGGTCATCGGCACGCGGCAGTCGTTGAAGAACAGCTCCGAGGTGTCGGCGGAATGCTGCCCGATCTTGTCGAGATTGCGTCCGCGCTCGAAGCCGGGGGTATCGGCGTCCACGAGGACAAGGCTGATGCCCTTGGCCCCGCGCTCGGGATCGGTCTTGGCGACCACGATCACCACGTCGGCGTTCTGGCCGTTGGTGATGTAGGTTTTCGAGCCGTTGATGACGAGGTGGTTGCCGTCCTTCTTCGCCGTGGTGCGGATGCCCTGAAGGTCGGAGCCGGCGCCGGGTTCGGTCATGGCGATCGCGGTGATGATGTCGCCGGTCACCATGCCGGGCATATATTTGGCGCGCTGTTCGGGGGTGCCGAGGCGCTCGAAATAGTTGGCGGTGATATCCGATTGCAGCGTGAAGCCCGCCGCCGAGCCGAGGTAGGAGAGTTCCTCGGCGACAATGCAGTTGAACCCGAAATCGAGGCCCAAGCCGCCGTTTTCTTCCTTCACGGTGGGGCACAGGAGCCCCGCCTCGCCCACGGCCTTCCACACATCGCGCGGCACGATGCCGTTGGCTTCATGCTCGTCGAGGTTCGGCGTCAGGTGTTCGGCAAAGACCTTGCGGACAGTGTCGCGGAAGGCCTCGTGGTCTTCATTATAGGCGGTGCGATAGGAGGTCGCGAGCATGGGGGGTTCTCTCCGAGGCAAATGGGTTTTGATTTGCCACGATTGAACAGCGCCGCTCGCCAAGGGTCAAGCGCGAAAGTGGGGAGAGGTCAGGAGCGGCTGCACACCACCAGCACGTGCAGCGCCTTGCCGTCCTCGGTCAGCACCGGAGTGGCCATGCCGTTGGGCAGATCCTTCAGCACCGGCCGCAATTGCGGGGGCAGTTCGGTCGCGTGAACAAAGGTCTTGCGCTCCACCTTCGCGCCCAGCGCCTTGCCCAGTTTCACCGCCTCCCCGCAGGAATTGATCGCCATGGTGCGGGACTGGAATTCCTCGATCGGAACCGCGCTGGCAGCGACCGAGAGTTGCACGAGGTTGTAATCGGGAAGCGAGGAGACGCGCTCCTCCTGCGCAAGCGCGGCTGCGGGGATCAATGCGCCAGCGAAAGCGGCGATAGCGGGCAGGACATGATCGGGCACGGCAGTCTCCCTGTTGCCGGGAAAAGACTGCCGCCGCGATACTGAACCACTTGTGAATGCAGCGGAAAGCTCCGCCGCAGGCTTACCCCACAAACGCGCGTTCGATGACGAACTGGCCGGGCTTGTTGTTCGCGCCCTCGGTAAAGCCGCGCTGCTCCAGATCGGCGGCGTGGTCCTTGATCATCGCCATCGAGCCGCACAGCATCACGCGGTCTTCATCGGGCACGAAGTGCTGCGGGCCCTTTGACTGTTCGAACAGGCGGCCATCGTCGATCAGCTGCTGGATGCGGCCTTGCGTGCGGAAGGGCTCGCGGGTGACGGTCGGCACGTAGATCATCCGCGCGCGGTCTTCATCCTCGAGCAGCGGGTCGCCTTCGAGCTTGCTTTCAAGCAGCTCGCGATAGGCTAGTTCCGCGACGTTGCGCACGGAATGGACGACGATCACTTCCTCGAACATCCCGTAGACCTCGGGATCGCGCACGAGGCTCATGAAGGGCGCAAGGCCGGTGCCGGTCGAGAGCATGAACAGCCGCTTGCCCGGCAGCAGCGCGTCGGTGACGAGCGTGCCGGTCGGCTTCTTGCCGAGATAGATCGGATCGCCGACCTGAATGTGCTGGAGCCGCGAGGTGAGCGGGCCGTCCTGCACCTTGATCGAGAGGAACTCCAGCTCCTCCTCATAGCTCGGCGAAGCGACCGAATAGGCGCGCAGCAGCGGCTTGCCGTTGTCGCCCGGCAGGCCGATCATCACGAACTCGCCCGAGCGGAAGCGGAAGCTCGCCGGGCGCGTCATCTTGAGCGTGAACAGCCCCTCGCACCAGTGGTGCACATAGGTGATCGTCTCGACAGAGAGCGCCGCGCTTTCAGTGAACTGGTCGCGGGTCGGGGCGGTGTTGGTCAAGAGAGGCCTCGGATACAGGTGTGCGCCGGCCAGAAGCGGCCCGCAGGATCGGGGCGCAAATGGACGAACACCGCGCCCCCTTCAAGACAGTTTAGTGATAAGGCCTGAAAGCGCGCCTTGATGGAGCGCAAATCAGTTCCAGCCCGCGCGGTTGAAAATCGTCACGGCTTGCGGCTGGCCCTTGCCGATTTCGGCGGCGCTGAGGGTGTCGGCCTTGAAGCTGCCGAGCGCCTCGACCGCCGAGGTCGCAGCGACGCCCTTGGCGGTGGGATATTCGTTGTTGCCGCCTGCAAGCAGCTGCTGGGCCGTGTCGGAGGCGAGGTATTCGAGGAACTTCACCGCATTGGCGCGGTTGGGCGAGGACTTCACCACGCCCGCCCCGCTCATGTTGACATGGGCGCCGGTGGTCGCCTGATTGGGGAAGATGATCCCGACGCCGTCCAGCACCTTGCGCTTCTCTCCGCTGGCGAAACGGGCGAGGTAATAGGTGTTGACCAGCGAGATGTCGCATTCGCCGGCGGCTACGGCCTCGATGTTCGACATGTCATTGCCCTGCGGCGGGCGCGCGAAATTGGCGACCAAGCCCTTGGCCCAGCTTTCGGCCTTGGCCGCGCCGTCATGGGCGATGATGCTGGAGAGCAGCGCGATATTGTAGACGCTGGAGGAGGAGCGCATGCAGATGCGGCCCTTGAATTCCGGCTTGGCGAGGTCTTCGTAAGTGGCAAGGCCCGCAGGCTGTCCCTTGGCCTTGTTGTAGATGATGATCCGCGCCCGCGTGGTGAGCGCGAACCAGCGGTTCTTGGGATCGCGCAGGTGGGCGGGGATGCGCTCTTGCAGCACAGGCGAATCCACCTCGGCAAGGATCCCGGCCTCCTCGGCCCGCGCGAGGCGTCCGGCATCGACCGTCACAAAGACATCGGCGGGGCTGAATTCGCCCTCGGCCGCGATGCGTTCGATCAGGGCGTCGGCATCGGCCTCGATGCGGTTGACCTTGATCCCCGTGGTCTTGGTGAAGTCCTCGTAGAGCGCCAGATCGGTGTCGTAGTGACGCGCGGTATAGACATTGACCTCGCCCGCATCGGTCGGCGCTGCGCCGTCACCCTCCGCCCCTTCTGAGCAGGCGGCAAGCCCGCCAAGGCTGGCACAGGCGGCAAGGGCGAGGAGCAGTTTCTTCATGACTTTCGCGAATCCTGATAGCAAGTTGCGAATGACTTGCAATATTATCTGGCGATGCGCAAGTGCTAGCCTTGGGCAAACACCTTGAGGCTGCCCTTCCTCGGGGCGATGCGGTAGCGGCTGGCGGGGTTGACCGGCGCGGCGCTCTCGGCGGTGATCTCGCTGCCGTCCGCCGCCACCAGCACCACCCGCACGGCGGGGCCAATCGCGTGGCAATCGCGCACCCGCAGCCCTTGCGGGTCCTCGGCGAGATCGAGCGCATCGGCATGAACCAGCAGATCATAGGCGGCGGCTTCCGGCACAGCCGCAGCGGCACAATCGGCGCTCCACAGCCCGAAAGCCGTCATAAAGCCGCCCTCGCCGCGCGTGCCAGAGATGACCTGCGCCCCTCCGAACATCGCGCCCACCGCCGCGCTGGCAGGGGCATCGTGAAGCTCGCTGGGGGTTGCAAACTGGACGATCCGTCCCGCCTCCATCACCGCGATCCGGTCGGCAATATCGAGGGCCTCGGCCGGATCATGGGTGACGAGCACCGTGGTCGCGCCGCGTTCGCGCAGGATGATGCGGCAATCACGGCGCAGCTTGCGGCGCAGCACGATGTCGACGCTGGCGAAGGGCTCGTCCATCAGGAGCACCTGCGGCCCCGGCGCCATCGCCCGGGCGAGCGCGGCGCGCTGTTGCTGCCCGCCCGAAAGCTGGTGCGGATAGCGCGCGCCCAGCCCCGCAAGGCCGACCTGCGCCAGCCAGCCCTCGGCCTCGCCAGCGCGGGCCTTGGGCAGGCCGAAGGCGATATTCTGTGCAATCGTCATATGCGGAAACAGCGCGCCGTCCTGAAACACCAGCCCCACGGGGCGCGCTTCGGGCGGAGGGCTGTGACGGGCATCGGCCAGCACTGTGCCGTTCAGCAATATCTCGCCCTGCTGCACCGTGAGCAGCCCCGCCGCGAGGCCAAGCAGAGTTGACTTCCCGCAACCCGACGCGCCAAGCAGGCAGGTGATCTCTCCTGCCGGCGCGTGGAAGCTGATGTCCTCCAGCGCCCGGACCTGACCATAGCCGTGGGCAATATGACGAAATTCGAGGCTCAATCCTGGTTCCTGCCCTTCGCATCCGGCGTGCGCCGGTGAGCCGCCTTAGGCAATTTGCAGGCAGCTCGGCAAGCGGCGGCGCAGGGGCGCTGAGCCGCTGGAGCCTTGGCGCGCTGGCAATTGCCGCGCTGGCGGGCCTGCCGATCGCCGCGATCGGCTGGTCGGCGCTGGGCGGAGGCGGGGGTTCGGGCGCGGCGCTCGGCGATCTCGCCCGCACCGTGCTGCCCGCCTATATCGCCAACACCGCGCTCCTCATGGTGCTCGCAGGCGCAGTCGCGGGCGTGATCGGCACGGGCTGTGCATGGCTGATCGCGGCGACCCGCTTTCCCGGGCGCAATATCCTGAGCTGGGCGCTGGTGCTGCCGCTGGCGCTGCCCGCCTACATCGCCGCCTATGTCTATGCCGACATGCTCGACTATGCCGGGCCGGTGCAAAGCGCGCTGCGGGACGCGACCGGCTGGGGCGTCCATGACTATGCCCTGCCCGATATCCGCTCGCTGGGCGGCGGGGCGCTGGTGTTCGGGCTGGTGCTCTATCCTTACGTCTACCTCATGGCGCGCACCGCCTTTGCGACCCAGAGCCTTGCCCAGTTCCGCGCCGCGCGCAGCCTTGGCGCGAGGCCTTGGCGCGCCTTTCGCGAGGTGGCCCTGCCCGCCGCGCGCCCGGCCATCGCGGGGGGCCTTGCGCTGGTGCTGATGGAGGTGCTCGCGGACTTCGGTGTGGCCGAGTATTTCGCCATCCCCACCTTCTCGACCGGCATCTTCCGCAGCTGGCTGGCGATGGGGGACAAGCCTGCCGCGCTCAAGCTTGCCGGCGTCATGCTGCTCTTCGTCATCGCGCTGGTGGCGCTCGAGGCGGCCACCCGGCGCGGGCGCACCGACAGCCGCGACGGCCTCGCCCAAAGCCGTGAGGCGGAGCCGCTGGTGGCACTCTCGCCGCTGGGCAAGGCGCTCGCCCTTGTCGCCTGCCTTGTGCCGGTGGCGCTCGGCTTCCTGCTGCCCGCCTTCTACCTGATGACGCTGGCCGCCAGTCCCGAAGCGCAAGGCGCGGCGGGCGATCTGGCGACCTATGCGGGCGGCAGTCTGCGGCTGGGGCTGATGACGGCGAGCCTGTGCCTTGTCGCCGCGCTCCTCCTCGCCTTTGCCCGCGCAAGATCCGGTGCGGGGCTGACGGCCGGCGCGATCCGGCTGGCGACCCTGGGCTATGCGCTGCCCGGCGCGCTTCTGGCGGTGGGCCTCTTGGCACCGCTCGGCGCTTTCGACGTCACCCTCACCCGCTTTGCCCGCGATCAGCTGGGCTGGAGCGGCGGGCTGCTGCTCACCGGCACCTCGGCGATCCTCGTCTATGCGCTCGGCGTGCGCTTCCTGACGGTCGCCTACAACTCCGTCACCGGAGGGCTTTCGCGCATTCCGCCGGGGCTCGATTCGGCGGCGCGCAGCCTTGGCGCGGGGCCGGGCCGTGTGCTGGCAAAGATCTATGCCCCGCTGCTCGCCCCCAGCCTTGCAGGGGCCGCCGCGCTGGTGTTCATCGACACCCTGCGCGAACTGCCCGCGACCCTGATCCTGCGCCCCTTCAACCTCGAAACCCTTGCCACCCGCACCTATCGCCTCGCCAGCGACGAGCGACTGATCGAAGCATCGATCCCGGCGCTGATCCTGCTCGCGGCGGGGCTGCTCCCGGTGCTGGTGTTGAATAGGCTGGGGAAGAGATAGCTACCCTCCGTTCGTGTCGAGCGCAGTCGAGACACCTGCGCGACGCCTCTCGACTGCGCTCGAGGCGAACGGAATTCGGGAATACTGTCTAGCCAGCCTGTCACTTTCCCTTGTCCAAACCTTCTCAAAGGTTCACAAGGCTAGCCACATGGCACGCTTCCCTTTCTCCGCAATCGTCGGTCAGGACGAGATGAAACAGGCGCTGCTGATCGCCGCCGTCGACCCCTCTATCGGCGGGGTGATGGTGTTCGGCGATCGCGGCACAGGCAAAAGCACCGCCGCGCGCGCGCTCGCCAGCCTGCTCCCGCCGATCATGGCCGCAGACGGCTGCCCCTATGGCGCCTCGAAGGAGGATCAGGCTCGCTATCCCGGTGTGGTCGGCACCGGCAAGCTGGTGAAGCGGCCTGTGCCCTTCATCGACATGCCCTTGGGCGCGACCGAGGACCGGGTGATCGGCAGCCTCGACCTGGAACGCGCGCTGCGCTCGGGCGAGAAGGCGTTTGAACCCGGCCTGCTCGCAAAGGCCCATCGCGGCTTCCTCTATATCGACGAGATCAACCTGCTCGAGGATCACCTCGTCGATCTGCTGCTCGATGTGGCCGCCTCGGGCGAGAATGTGGTCGAGCGCGAGGGGCTTTCGGTGCGCCACCCGGCCAAATTCGTGCTGATCGGCAGCGGCAATCCCGAAGAGGGCGAATTGCGCCCGCAATTGCTCGATCGCTTTGGCCTTTCGGTCGAAGTGCGCAGCCCCAAGGATATCGAAGTCCGCATCGAAATCATGCGCCTGGTCGCAGCGAACGAGGCTGACCCGGAAGCTTTCGCCGCCCGCTTTGCCGAGGCCGACGCAGCGATCCTCAAGCAAGTGGCCAAGGGCAAGGCCCGGCTTGCCAAGCTGGAGGCGGGCGAGGAGGTGCTGCGCGATGCCGCCAATCTGTGCCTTACGGTGGGCGCGGACGGCCTGCGCGGCGAGCTCACTTTGATGCGCGCTGCCCGCGCTCTGGCGGCGCTGGAGGGGGCCAAGAAAGTGTCCCGCAAGCATCTGGTGGCCATCGCGCCCTCGGCCCTGCGCCACCGGCTGCGGCGCGATGTGCTCGATGAAACCGGCTCCACCGCGCGCATCACCCGGGCGATTGCCGAGCTGTTCGGATGACCACGCCCGGCGCTCTGCCGGACGATCCGCTGGAGCCTGCCCTGCTGGCGGCGCGGCTGTTTTGCCTCGCCCCGCGCCTGTTTCGCGGGATGGTGCTGCGCGGCGCTGGTCCTGCGCGCGAGGCGCTGGTGGCGGCGCTGGGCGAGAATATCGCGCTGCGGCGCATCCCCGGCCATGTCGATGACGAGCGCCTGCTTGGCGGGATCGATCTCGCCGCGAGCCTCGCTGCCGGTGCGCCGGTGCGCCAGCGCGGGCTGATCGAGGAAGCGGCAGGCGGCGCATTGCTGGCTGGCATGGCCGAACGGATGGATACAGGCGTCGCCGGTCGGCTGGCGCAGGCATTGGACGAGGATGCCGCCGCGCTGGTGCTGCTCGACGATGCCACCGAGCCGGACGAAGCCCCGCCCGCAAGCCTCACCGAGCGCCTAGCCTTCGCCTGTGATCTGGCCCAATCGCGGCGCTGGCAGGGGGTGGACCTCACGCCCGCCGCCGGACGCCTCGCCGATGTCGCGCCTTTGGATAGGCAGGCCCTCAAGGCGCTGGCCGCCACCGCCGAAATGCTGGGCGTGGAGAGCCTTCGCGCACTGATCTTTGCCGGAGAGGCCGCACGGGGGCTGGCCGCGCTGGAGGGGCGCAGCGCCGCGTCCGAGGCCGATCTGGCCGGTGCGGTCGGCCTTGTCCTCGCCCCGCGTGCCACCCGTCTGCCCCCGCAGGAGGAGCCGCAAGAGCCACCCGAAGACCAGCCGCCCCCGCCCCCCGATGGCGAGCGCGACAATCCATCCGATAGCGAGCAGCAACAGCAGGAGCCCGATCTTTCCGAGATTCTGGTCGAGGCGGCCAAGGCGTCGATCCCGGCGGACCTGCTGGCTAGCCTAGCACAGGGCAAGGCGCCGCGCCGCGCCGGATCGAGCGGCACCGGCCAGAAGCGCAAGGCAGCGACCCGCGGCAAGCCCTTGGGTGCGCGCCCCGGAATGCCGCGCGGCGGGGCGAAGCTGGCGCTGATCGACAGCCTTCGCGCGGCTGTGCCGTGGCAGGCGGTGCGCCGCCGCGAAAACGGCGCAGACCCTTCCTCTCCCATCATCATGCGCAAGGAAGACCTGCGCATCCGCCGCTTCGAGGAGCGCAGCGCGAGGGTCACGATCTTTGCGGTCGATGCCTCGGGGTCGGCAGCAGCAGCGCGGCTGGCCGAGGCCAAGGGCGCGGTCGAGCTGATGCTGGCGCAGGCCTATGTCACCCGCTCGGAAGTCGCGCTGATCGCGTTCCGGGGCGAGCAGGCCGAGCTGCTGCTGCCCCCGACCCGCTCGCTGACACGCGCCCGCCGCAGCCTTGCCGAACTGCCCGGCGGCGGGGGGACGCCGCTTGCGATGGGCCTCCATCTGGCGCGCGAAGTGGCCGAGGCCGTGATCGCGCGCGGCCGCAGCGCGGCGCTGGTGATCCTCACCGACGGGCGCGCCAATATCGCTGCCGACGGTTCGCCCGGCCGCCCGCAGGCGATGAGCGACGCCGAGACCGCCGCCAAGGCGATTGCCGCGCGCGGGATCGATGCGCTGGTGGTCGATATCTCCGCCCGCCCCGGCCCCGAAGGCGCCAGCCTCGCCAGCGCGCTGGACGGCCGCTTCCTCGCCCTGCCCCGCGCTGACGCAAAGATGCTGCAAGCCGCGATCAATGCCGCGCAGGGTGCGCCCACCCGTTCCAGCGCGGCATGAGCCGCCTCGACTGGAACCGCGAGGGCCTGATCTGGCCGCACCGCGATGCCAGCACCTTCATCGAAGTCGGCAAGGCCCGTTGGCATGTGCAGCGCATGGGAGCCGGACCGCCCCTCCTGCTGCTCCACGGCACTGGCGCCTCGGTCCATTCATGGCGCGGGCTGATGCCGCTGCTGGCGCAGAATTACACCGTGATCGCGCCCGATCTGCCGCGCCATGCCTTCACGCAAGGCCATGACGCCTATGCCATGAGCCTGCCCGCCATGGCGCGCGAAGTCTCTGCCCTGCTGGACGCGCTGGAGGTGGAGCCTGCCGCGATCATCGGCCATTCGGCAGGCGCTGCGGTGGCGCTGCAACTGGCGCTCGATCACGCCTATGCCGGGCCGATTGTCGGGCTGAACGCCGCGCTGCGCCCCTTCCCCGGCGCGCTGGCGCAGATCTTCCCTGCGGTCGCCAAAACGCTTTTCGCCAACCCGCTGGTGCCGCGCATTTTCACCGGCAGCATCGACCTTGTCGGCGGGGCCGAGCGGTTCCTGTGGCGCTCCACCCATTCGCGGATCGAGGCCGGGGGTCTCGCCTGCTATCGCACATTGCTGAAGCACCCCGGCCATGCCGGCGGCGCGCTGGCGATGATGGCGAACTGGGACCTGCCCACCTTGCGCACCCGCATGGGCGAGGTCGCCAATCCGGTGCTGCTGCTGCACGGCGGCAATGATCCCGCCATCCCGCCCGAATGGGCGCGCGATGCGCAGGGCTGGCTCCCAAATGCGCGGCTGGAACTTCTCCCCGGTCTCGGCCATTTGGCGCATGAGGAAGACCCCGATAAGGCCGCCGCGCTGATCGCGGGGTTTCTGGCGGGCACAAGCTAGGAGAGCACCATGGAAGGCGGCAATTTCGGCTGGATCGAGCTGGTGCTGTTCTATGGCGGGGCCATCGGTTTCGGGGTGTGGCAGTTCGTCTCGATGGACCGCAAGCTCAAGAAAACCCGCGCCGAACGCGAAGCGCGCGAAGCGGCGGAGAAGGATGCGCCCCCGCCTGCCGCTTAGGCGATTATTCCGCCGCCTCGCGCTCGCCGGGGGCCTCCACCGCCAGCGCAGGATAGGCCAGCAGATCGCCAAAGCTCAGCGGTTCGGCCACCAGGCTCGGATGCGGGGAATAGCCGTCGTGCCAGTATTTGCGCTCGATCATGTCGCGCGCGATGCTCATCCCGAAGAACCGCCGCGGCTGGCGCGAGCGGTTGTCAGGCCCGGCATGCAGCAGATCGCTGCGATAGAGGATCACCGTCCCCTTGCGCGGGGCGACCTGCACCAGCGAAAACAGCTGATCGAGCCGCGCACCCTCGCGCCAGAGCTTCCACAGCGTGCGCAGCCCAAGGTGGCGCAGGCTGAACTGCGCGTTCTTGCCGAGCAGGAAGCGCAGGATATTGGGCTGGTGCTGGTCCCAATGGGTCGAGAACACCCGGTCGCGGAATTCGCCGGGGGCGAGCGGCGCTTCGGCCGATCCGCGCATCGCCCTGAGCTTGGCGAGATTGTGCCAGAAGATGCGCGCATTGGCGCGGGTGCGAAACAGCTCCATCAAACCGTTGGCCGCCCCGCCATGGGTGTTGGCAGAGCCGCCATACATATGCGTCCCCGGCGCAAACACCGTGCCGCCCTGCTGATCCGAGACATCCTCGACCGCGGCAAACATGCTGATCACGCCTGCCGGATCGCGGTGGATATACTGGTGGGACGAGCCGAGGTAGGAGGTGAAGGTCGCCACTTCGAGCACCGGGCGCGTCTTGCCGCAGAACTCCCCGATCACCCCTTCGAGCCGCTGGGCGAGGGTCGCGGCAAAGCGCTTGACCGCAGGGCTTGAGGGCAGCGAGCAGAAATCGCGGCGGCGATAGAGATTGTCGGTCTCGCTGGCGAAGGCGCTGTGGCTGCGGTCGGGATCGGCGATGGTCGCCTGCATGAAGGCGAGCGCGGTGTCGGCTTCGGCATGGGACAGGCAATCGGTGAGCACCACCAGGCCATAGCGGTCCATCATGGCCAGCGCCTCGGCCACGCACCCTTGCGTCAACCGGCCCGACGCATCGCACTGCGCCAGAACCTCAAAGGCCGATTTGTCGTTGGAAACTCTGAGTTCTGCCATATGCGCCTGCCCTGTTACAGGCGCCTATGACACAGAACCCTAAGCCCTTGGTTAATCGGCGCGCTCAGGCTTTCCTTCTGGGCATCCGGTAGGGCAGCATGTATTGCACCAGCCGCGAGGAGAAGCGCCGCATGTCGAGGCTTTCCTGCACCGCCGTCACCTCCTCGCCGAGAAAGCGCGAAGCCAGTTCGCTGCGGGCGTAGAAGGGCGTGTCCTCCCAGGTCCGGCGCACTTCGGCGACGCCGATGTCGGAGCGGGTGCGGCGGTTGATGCCCCACTTGCTGTCAGGCAAGCCCGCGATCGGCGGCAGGTCGACCGGCTCGGGCACGCCGTCCGCGCCGAAGCGCAGGGCGCTGGCAAACAGCGATCCGTCGCCGCGCTCGCCCTCGTAGCACACCAGCGCCCCGTCCTTGAGATGCGCGCGCGACCAGTGCCAGGTGTTGAAGCCCGTCTCCAGCGGCTCGGCCCCGCGATTGTGATCGAGATAGGCCTTGCCGCTCCAGCTGAGGCCGGGGGACTGCATTTCCACCTCGATCCGCGCGCAGGGCGCAAGGCAGTGCCAGATGTGGCTTTCCTTGGGATCAAGCGCGAAGGCGGCGCGGTTCAGCGCCTCGGGATAGACCCGCACGCGCCCGGTGACCTTGCGCTGCCACGGGACGAACAGGCGCGTGTCGCCTTCGTGAATGTCGATGGTGAGCGCCTCGCCGTCCCATGTCACCGCGCTTGGCCCGATCACGAGGTTGCTGGCATCGCGCTCCACCGCACCGCGCCCGCGCTCGGTCATCGCCCAGCGCGCCTGCGGACCGTAGAGCGCGACATTGAGCGAGACATGGTTCAAGGGATCGCCACGCCCCGAACGCTTGTAATAGGGGGAAAAGACGCTCCCCAGAAAGGCGATGATCGTCAGCCCGTGCTGCCCGTCGTCGGAGATGGCATCGACATACCACCAGGAATAGCCGCCCGCGGGGATGTCTTCATCGAAGCGAGGTCCTTCGCGATCACACGTGCGGCCAGCTGCCCGGACAAGGCTGCCATGGGCACCCCAGCTGCCGGGTGCGTCGCCCCGCCCGTGCAATAGAGCCCCGGCAGGCGCGTCTTGGGCCCTTGCCTCTGGAAAGAGGCCGCCCAGCCGTGCGACGCCCTGCCATAAAGAGCGCCGCCCGTGGCCGGGAACAGCGCCTCCCAGTCCTGCGGGGTCATAAGCTGGTGCGCCAGCGGTTCCTCCAATTCGAGGCCGCAGCGCCTGAGCGTCGCCATCATGGTTCGGGTGCATCGCTCTCTCTCCTCGGGGGTGTATTGGTGGGTGTCGCCATTGGCGGGCGCATTGACGATGATCTGGAGCCGCTCGCTCGTGCCGGATGCAGGCGCGCTGCCATCGGCTCCGCGATCGATCGCGCAGACATAGACGGTGGGATCGGACGGGGTCTGGCCGGCCGCGATCTCGCGGAATTCGCGCGCGTAATCGGGCGAGAAGAAGACGTTGTGGTGGCTGAGCTCGAAGCCGCTGGTCCTAGTATGGGCATACCAGACGAGCGCGGAGAGCGAGCGTTTGGCCGGCGGGATCGCGGGGACGGAGCGCGCCGCGTCTGCGCCGAAGCGTCCGGTGGCAAGCGCGGACGGATCACCATTGCAGATCACGATATCGGCTGCGATCACCTCGCCATTGGCAAGCCGCACGCCGCTCGCCCGGCCTCCCTTGGTGAGCACGTCGGTGACGGCCGTATTGGTGCGCAGGCGAGCGCCCTGCTGTCCGGCGAGAGTCGCGAGCGCCTTGGCCAGCGCATGGATACCGCCTTCGATCAGCCACACCCCGCGCGCCTCGACATGCGCGATCAGCATCAGGGTGGCGGGCGCGCTGAAGGGGGAGGAGCCGCAATAGGTGGCATAGCGGCCGAACAATTGCCGCAGCCGCTGGTCCTTGAAGTGTGCCCCGAGCGCGTTCCACATCCCGTCGAAGGGGCGCATCGCCAGCATGTCGCCCAGCTTCCACGGGCCGATCCGCCACATCATCGGCAGCGGGGTGGAGGCCTTGTCGCCGCGCAGGAAGGGGGCTTCGAGCACTTCGAAGATGCGCTGCGCCTCTTCGGTGAAATTGCGGTATCCGCGCGCGGTATCCGCGCCTGCGAAAGCTTCGACCGAGGCGATGCTGGCTTCGCGGTCGGCAAACAGATCGAGGTGGCCGCTATCGTCCCACGCATGGCGGGCGATGACATCGGCCTTGCGGGTGGTGACATGATCGTCGAGCCGCGCACCGCAGGCTGCAAAGACCTCGTCGAAGACTGCGCGATAGGTGAAGACCGTCGGCCCGCCGTCGATTTCGGCGCCATCGACAGCCACGCGCCGCGCCTTGCCGCCGACCCATGCCTCTTTCTCGAGGACGTGGACCTCGTGCCCCGCAGCCGCAAGCAGCGCGGCGCTGGTCAGCCCGCCGATACCGGCACCGATGACGGCGACTCGCGCGATAGTTGCCTCCTCCCAGCTCCGATCCCGCCGATTATCATTGACCTTACAGTCTCACATGTCCAATTAATTAGACATATGGCGCATGAAACACCCTGTCCGTGACCGATTGGACCACCATCAGGATCGGCTGGATCAGCCGCCGCAACCGGGTTTTCGCCAATCCCCGCTTCCAGCACTGGGCAGCGCGCCTGCCGATCATCCGCTGGATCGCGAGGAGCCGCGCCGATGCAGCCTTCGATCTGCTGGCGGGCTTTGCCTACTCGCAGGTGCTGCGCGCCTATGTCGAAAGCGGGCTGTTCGACATTCTGAAAGACGGGCCGATAGGCGCAGCCGAGGTCGCCCGCCGCATGGGGATGAGCGAGGCGGCCGGCCTCACCCTGCTACGCGCGGGCCGGGCGCTGATGCTGTCGGAGGAAGCCGGGCCTGACCTGTGGATGCTGGGCGAACAGGGCGCGGTCTTCGCTGCCAATGCCGGGGTGCAGGCCATGGTCCGCCACCACCGCCTGCTCTACGCCGATCTCGCCGATCCGCTCGCACTGCTGAAGGCTGACCGGCGCGAGCCGACCGGCCTTTCGCGCTTCTGGACCTATGCCGGCGCACTGCAAGGCACCACCGAGCGCGGCGAGGATACGGCGGAATATTCCGAGCTGATGGCCGCCTCGCAGCACTTCGTTGCCGACGAGGTGCTGGCAAGCGTGCCTTTCCGCGATGTGCGCCGCCTGCTCGATGTCGGCGGCGGGCATGGTGCCTTCCTGAAAGCGATCGGCGCGGCCTGGCCGCATCTCGAACTCGGCCTGTTCGATCTGCCCGAAGTCGCCGCGCAAGGCGGCGCGGTGCTCGCGGAAAGCTTCGGCGCGGCGCGGGTCTCTGCCCATCCCGGCAATTTCTTCGAGGATGCCGTGCCGCAAGGCTACGACATGGTCTCGCTCATCCGCATCCTCCACGATCACGATGATGCGCCGGCGCAGAGCCTGCTCGCCAATATCCGCGCCAGCCTTGCCCCCGGCGCGCGCCTGCTGATCGCCGAGCCGATGGCGCGGATTCACGGGGCGGAACCGATGGGGGAGGCCTTCTTCGGGCTCTACCTGTGGGCGATGGGATCAGGACGGGCGCGCAGCCCGGAAGAAATCATCGCCATGCTGCGCGCGGCAGGCTTTGCCAGCGCTCGGCTCGTCGCAACTGCGCAACCTGTCAACGCAAGCGTGATAATCGCACAGGCCTGAGGGAAATTTGTCCATAAAATTTGACAGTCCTACACGTAAGGCGTAGCTAACACTCGGGAGAACCTAGCTGCGGAGCATTCGACTCGGGCCCAAAGCCCTGAATTCTCCGGAGGAGACCGACAAAATGGACACGCTGGCAGTCATTCTTGAAGCACCGGAGCGCCTTGCGCTGCGGGCGCTGGGGATGAAGCCTGTCGAGGCGTCCGATGTCGTCGTCGAAATCACCTTCAGCGGCATCAGCACCGGCACCGAAAAGCTGCTCTGGACGGGGCGCATGCCGCCCTTCCCCGGCCTCGGCTATCCGCTGGTTCCCGGTTACGAATCCGTCGGCCGCATCGTCGACGCCGGCCACGAGGCACTCGGACGGGTGGGCGATTGGGTGTTTGTGCCCGGCGCCAATTGCTACACCGATGCGCGCGGCCTGTTCGGCGGCACCGCCAAGCGCGTGATCGTGCCTTCGGCCCGCGCCCTGCCGATCCCCGAACATCTGGGCGATGCCGGCGTGCTCTGCGCGCTTACCGCCACCGCGCTCCACGCGATCAAGGGCGGGTTCCATCACCGCGACGCCCTGCCCGATCTCATCATCGGCCACGGCGTGCTGGGCCGTCTGCTCGCCCGCCTCACCGTGGCGCTGGGTGGAAAGCCGCCCACGGTGTGGGAAACCAATCCTGCCCGCCGTGCAGGCGCGGAAGGCTATACCGTGCTCGATCCGGCGGATGATGACCGCCGCGATTATCACGCAATCTACGATGCCAGCGGCGATGCTTCGCTCATCGACAGTCTGGTGATGCGCCTTGCCAAGGGCGGGGAGATTGTCCTTGCCGGCTTCTATTCCGAACGTGTCAGCTTCGCCTTCCCGGCAGCCTTCATGAAGGAAGCCCATTTCCGCGTGGCCGCCGAATGGCAGCCCGGCGATCTCGCCGAAACCCGCGCGCTGATCGAATGTGGTCGGCTCGATCTCAAAGGCCTTGTCACCAATCGCCGTCCGGCGAGCCAGGTGGACGCGGCCTACCCGCAGGCATTCACAGATCCTGATTGTCTCAAGATGGTTCTCGATTGGAGCGACTGCTGATGTCCGTGCTTGAAACCCAGTCTGCCGCGCTGCGCGATGAAGCGAACCACGAGCCCGATCCGGTCCACACCGGCGAGGTGACCAAGGAAACGCAGATCATCGCGATCTACGGCAAGGGCGGAAGCGGCAAGAGCTTCGCGCTCGCCAACCTGTCCTACATGATGGCCCAGCAGGGCAAGCGCGTGCTGCTGATCGGCTGCGACCCCAAGAGCGACACCACCAGCCTCCTGTTCGGCGGCAAGGCCACGCCTTCGATCATCGAAACCTCTTCCCGCAAGAAGCTGGCGGGCGAGGAAGTGCGCATCGAGGATGTGTGCTTCCAGCGTGACGGCGTCTTCGCGATGGAGCTGGGCGGGCCGGAAGTCGGTCGCGGCTGCGGCGGTCGCGGCATCATCCACGGCTTCGAGACACTTGAGAAGCTCGGCTTCCACGACTGGGGCTTTGACTACGTGCTGCTCGATTTCCTCGGTGACGTCGTGTGCGGCGGCTTCGGCCTGCCGATTGCCCGCGACATGTGCCAGAAGGTGATCGTGGTCGGCTCGAACGATCTGCAATCGCTCTACGTGGCGAACAACGTATGCCAGGCGGTCGAATATTTCCGCAAGATGGGCGGCAATGTCGGCGTCGCGGGCATGATCGTGAACAAGGATGATGGCACGGGCGAGGCCAAGGCCTTTGCCGAAGCCGTCGGCATTCCGGTGCTCACCGCGATCCCCGCCAACGAGGATATCCGCCGCAAGAGCGCCAATTACCAGATCATCGGCCATCCCGGCGGCGAATGGGCGAGCCTGTTTGAAGAGCTGGCGATCAATGTCGCCGAAGCCCCGCCGCTGCGCCCCACCCCGCTCGATCAGGACGGCCTGCTCGGCCTGTTCAGCGCGGACGTGGTTGGCGGCAATGTCGAACTGGTGCCCGCCACACAGGCGGACATGCGTGGCGGCGTGTTCGAAACCCGCCCGAGCCTCGAAGTGGTCTACGACGAGGCATGAGCGAGCACCCCGCCTTCGAGCCCACGCGCGCGCCTGACCGGATCGAGCTCGATTCCGCGACTGCAGGCGGCTGCGCATCTAAGGACACGATGGCCGAGGCCGCCCGCGCGGCCGGCAAGAGCGACATCCTTGATCAATATGCGGCCGATTATCCGGTCGGCCCGCATGACCAACCCCAATCCATGTGTCCCGCGTTCGGGTCACTCCGGGTGGGCCTGAGAATGCGGCGCACTGCGACCGTGCTCTCGGGCTCGGCCTGCTGCGTCTATGGCCTCACCTTCACCTCGCATTTCTACGGCGCGCGGCGGACGGTGGGCTATGTGCCCTTCTCCTCGGAAACGCTGGTGACGGGCAAGCTGTTCGAGGACATCAAGGAAGCGGTCGAGAACCTCGCTGATCCCGCGCTCTATGATGCGATCGTCGTCACCAACCTGTGCGTGCCGACCGCGAGCGGCGTGCCGCTGCGGCTCTTGAAGAAAGAGATCAACGGCGTGCGCATCGTCGGCATCGACGTGCCCGGCTTCGGCATCCCGACCCATGCCGAGGCGAAGGACGTGCTGGCGGGCGCGATGCTCAATTACGCCCGCGAGGAAGTGAAGGCCGGCCCCGTCGCCGCCCCGCGCGAACGCTCGGACCGGCCGACTGTCACTCTGCTGGGCGAGATGTTCCCGGCCGATCCGGTCGTCATCGGCCAGATGCTTGCGCCGCTCGGCCTTGCTGCCGGCCCCGTGGTGCCGACCCGCGAATGGCGCGAGCTTTATGCGGCGCTCGATTGCGCCGTCGTCGCCGCGATCCACCCCTTCTACACCGCCAGCATCCGCGAATTCGAAGCCGCAGGGCGCCCGATCGTGGGCTCCGCTCCGGTCGGCGCGGATGGCACGGCGGCCTGGCTGCAATCGCTGGGTGATACGCTCGGCCTGCCGCAGGCGCAGGTTGACGGCGTCAAGAACACCATGATCGCCGCCTGCAAGGGCGCGCTCGCAAATATGCCGATCAAGGGCCGCATCACGGTCTCGGGCTATGAAGGTTCCGAGCTGCTGGTCGCCCGTCTGCTGGTCGAAAGCGGCGCGGACGTGCGCTATGTCGGCTCGGCCTGCCCCAAGACCAAATGGTCGGACGCGGACCGCGAATGGCTCGAAGCGCGCGGTGTGGAGGTGAACTTCCGCGCCAGCCTCGAACAGGACATCGCTGCGGTGGAGGAATATCGCCCCGATCTCGCCATCGGCACGACGCCGGTGGTCCAGCACGCCAAATCGAAGGCGATCCCCTCGCTCTATTTCACCAACCTCATCTCGGCCCGCCCGCTGATGGGCCCGGCGGGCGCAGGCAGCCTTGCCACCGTGATCAACGCCGCGATGGCGAACAAGACCCGCTTCGATGCGATGCGCGACTTCTTCGAAGGCGTCGGCACCGAACATGCCGCCGGCGTGTGGGAAGACCTCCCCGTCGACCGGCCCAAGTTCCGCAAGAAATATGCGGCCCTCAACGAAGCGGCGCGCAAGGCGTCCGAGGCGGTGGGCACATGACCCTCATCCTCGATCATGATCGGGCCGGCGGCTACTGGGGCGCCACTTACGTCTTCACCGCGGTGAAGGGCTTGCAGGTGATCATCGACGGCCCCGTCGGCTGCGAGAACCTGCCCGTCACGTCCGTCCTGCACTACACCGACGCCCTGCCCCCGCATGAACTCCCCATCGTCGTCACCGGCCTTGGCGAGGAAGAGCTCGGCAAGACCGGCACCGAAGGCGCGATGAAGCGCGCGTGGCAGGCGCTGGATACAGAGCTTCCCGCCGTGGTAGTCACCGGCTCGATCGCCGAGATGATCGGCGGCGGCGTCACGCCCGAAGGCACCAATATCAAGCGCTTCCTGCCGCGCACCATCGACGAGGACCAGTGGCAGTCGGCCGACCGCGCGCTGACCTGGCTGTGGACCGAATTCGGCCCCAAGAAGATGCCCGAAAAGCGCGTCCGCAAGGATGGCGAAAAGCCGCGCGTCAACATCATCGGCCCGGCCTATGGCATGTTCAACATGCCCTCCGATCTCGCCGAGATCCGCCGCCTTGTCGAAGGCATCGGCGCGGAAGTCGGCATGGTCTTCCCGCTCGGCAGCCACCTGGCCGACATCCGCGATCTCGCCACCAGCGACGCCAATGTCTGCATGTACCGCGAATATGGCCGCAACCTGTGCGAGACGCTGGAGCGGCCCTATTTCCAGGCCCCCGTGGGCCTCACCCAGACCACCAAGTTCCTGCGCGCGCTTGGCGCCGAACTCGGCCTCGATCCCGAGCCCTTCATCGAGCGCGAGAAGCACACCACCATCAAGCCCCTGTGGGACCTGTGGCGTTCCGTGACGCAGGATTTCTTCGGCACGGCGAGCTTCGGCATCGTCGCCAACGAAACCTATGCGCGCGGCATCCGCCACTTCCTCGAAGACGACATGGGCCTGCCCTGCAACTTCGCCTTCTCGCGCTGTGCGGGCGTCAAGCCGGTGAACGACGAGGTGCGCGCCGCGATCCACGCCAATCCGCCGCTGGTGATGTTCGGCAGCTATAACGAGCGGATGTACATGGCCGAGGCCGGTGCGCGCGGCATGTATATCCCCGCCAGCTTCCCCGGCGCGGCCATCCGCCGCCACACCGGCACGCCCTTCATGGGCTATTCGGGCGCGACCTATCTGGTGCAGGAAGTGTGCAATGCGCTGTTCGATGCGCTGTTCCACATCCTGCCGCTGGGCACCGAGATGGACAAGGTCGATCCGACCCCGGCGCGGTCTCTGGCCGAGTTGACTTGGGACAATGACGCCAAGGCGCGGCTCGACCAGCTTGTCGAAGCCCAGCCGGTGCTGATCCGCATTTCCGCCGCCAAGCGCCTGCGCGATGCGGCCGAGCGGACCGCGCGTGCGCGCGGCGAGACCACAGTTACAGCAGACTGCCTTGCGGAAGCTCTGCTGGAAGGCGCGGGAGCATGATGATGATGCTCTCCCGCCCCACCCCTTTGTCGCTGCTGCGGATCATGTCCGCATCAGCACAAGCCCATGCCCCCAACCAAAAAGGGGCTCTCCAATCCACGTGGGGGATCACGCGGGGATGCCGACGGGGGCCATTTGGCTCTCAATCACACCCAACTGAACGGAGACAACCCGATGAACGAACGTATCGGAACTCACCTGACGCCTGAAGAGGCACAGGAAATCCACAAGGGCTTCATGGGGACCTTCACCATCTACGTGGTGATCGCCCTTATCGCTCACGCGCTGGTCTGGGCCGACAAGCCCTGGCTGCCGATCTGATAGCATCGGACAGCCCCTTGTCAGGGGGCAACCCTGTGGCAACCGTCTGAAACGCTGCTTTTTTTCACTTTCTCAAAGGAATTCCCCATGTGGAGACTTTGGTACTATTTTGACGTCCGTCGCACCCTCGTGGCGCTTCACGTTGGTCTCGCCGTTCTGGCGTTCACCATCCACTTCCTGCTGCTCAGCACGGAACGGTACAACTGGCTCGAAGACGCCAGTGCTGCTCCGGCCGCAGCAGCTGCTGCTCCGGCTGCGTCTGCTCCGGCAGCCACCTGACAGCAGGCTAAATGTGAGGGGGCAGGTTCGCCTGCCTGCCTCCTAACACTTTTTGGCAAACCTATAGCACCCGCCCTTGTGGCGGGGAGGATGGACCTATGGCGCTCCTTAGTTTCGAGCGGAAATACCGCACACGCGGTGGCACATTGATCGGCGGCGACCTTTTCGACTTCTGGGTCGGGCCGTTTTATGTCGGATTCTTCGGAGTGACGACGGCAATCAGCGCTCTTATGGGCACAATGCTGATCTTCGCCGCAGCCACGCAGGGTCCGACCCTCAATCCCTGGCTGATCTCCATCAACCCGCCACCGGTTGAAATGGGACTGGCCTTCGCTCCGCTAAAGCAGGGCGGATACTGGCAGGTCATCACCGCATGTGCGGTGGTCGCGTTCGTTTCGTGGGTGCTGCGTCAGGCAGAAGTCTCGCGCAAGCTGGGCATGAGCTACCACGTCCCGATCGCCTTCAGCGTCGCTGTGCTGGCCTACGTCACCCTCAATGTCATCCGTCCGCTGTTGATGGGCGCATGGGGCAACGGCTTCCCTTACGGGATCTGGACCCACCTCGAGTGGGTTTCGGGCGTCGGCTACGCCTTCGGCAACTTCCACTACAACCCCGTGCACATGCTCGCGATCACGTTCTTCTTCACGAACTGCCTCGCGCTCGCACTGCATGGCGGCCTGGTGCTGTCGGCGGTCAATCCGACCGGCGGAACCGACGTCAAGTCGCCCGAATATGAAGATACCTATTTCCGGGACTTCATCGGCTACTCGGTCGGCACGCTGGGCATTCACCGGGTGGGCCTGTTCCTCGCGCTCAATGCAGCGTTCTGGAGCGCCTGCTGTATCGTCATTTCCGGCACTCTATATGTCGGCAGCTGGATCGAATTCTGGGACTTCTGGAAGAAGATTCCGATCTGGTCGTAAGGAGCACCTGAACCATGGCGACGTATCAAAACATCTTCACCCAGGTCCAGGTGCAAGGACCGCCCGAAATGGGCGTTCCGCACCTCGACGGGAGCGAAGGCCGGATCAATCTGACCGGACATAGCTACTGGCTGGGCAAGCTCGGACAGGCCCAGCTCGGGCCGGTCTATCTCGGCCTGCTGGGCACGATCTCGCTGGCCTTCGGGGCAGTGGCGATCATGATCATCGGCCTCAACATGGCTGCCAGCGTCAACTGGAGCCCGATCGCATTCATGCGCGAGTTCTTCTGGCTCACGCTGGATCCGCCGGGGCCGGAATATGGCTTCAGCCCGATCGTTCCGCTGGCCAAGGGCGGCTGGTTCATCCTGACCGGCGCGTTCCTCACCATCTCGGTGCTGTGCTGGTGGGTGCGCACCTACATGCGGGCCAAGGCGCTGGGCATGGGGATGCACATTCCCTGGGCCTTTGCCTCGGCGATCTGGCTGTTCCTGGTGCTGGGCTTCATCCGCCCGATGCTGCTGGGCAGCTGGTCGGAAGCCGTGCCCTACGGCATCTTCAGCCACCTCGACTGGACGAACAATTTCTCGCTGCGTTACGGGAACCTGTTCTACAACCCCTTCCACGCGCTTTCGATCGTGTTCCTCTACGGGTCTGCGGTTCTCTTCGCGATGCACGGGGCGACCATCCTTGCCCTGGGCCGCTACGGCGGTGAGCGCGAGATCGAGCAGATCACCGATCGCGGGACGGCAGCCGAACGCGGCGCGCTGTTCTGGCGCTGGGTGATGGGCTTCAATGCCACGTTTGAATCGATCCACCGCTGGGCCTGGTGGTTTGCGGTGCTGACCACGCTGACCGGCGGGATCGGCATCCTGCTCACCGGCACGGCAGTCGATAACTGGTATCTGTGGGCTCAGGAGCACTACTACGCTCCGACCACCGAAAACTACGATCCGAGCGGCGCGATCACCGCGACCAGCCCGAATTAATCTCCGGCGCGCCTCGCCAGGCCTTTAGGGGTCTGGCAGGCAAGCCCGAAAAAAGCCCGGTCCGGACCATCAAGGGGTCCGGGCCGGGCTTTTGCTTTGGGGGGTGTGGCTGGCGGGTTCAGCCTGGAAAGGGGCGGCAGGCTCTCAGCCCCGGTCGCGCGCGGCGAGGTCCATCAGGTGGAGCGGCAGCGAGGCGGCGAGCGGCAGCGCGATCCACCACCAGTCCGCCCCCGTCAGCGCAGCCCGCAGGCCGAGCACGATCAGCGCCGCCGGCCCGAGCAGCCCGGCGAGCTGGGCGATCGTCCAGCCGCGCGAGAGCCGCAGCCACACGGCCTCGATCAGCAGCACGCCTAGGATCAGATCGGCCGCATGGCCGCTGGCAAAGAATTCCTCCATGCCGCTTGCTGCGCCCCTCAGCCGAAGGGGGTGTTGAGGTCCACCACCGCCCAGTTGAGCGCGGCGGCAAAGCTCACCCACGCCAGATAGGGCACCAGCAGCGCTGCCGCGGTGCGCGAGAAGCGCCCGCAATAGATGATCAGCGCAAGGATCGAGAGCCACAGCAGCGTAACCTCGAAGAACGCCCAGTCGGGGCGCTGCATGCGGAAGAAGATGAGGCTCCAGCTGATGTTCAAAAAGCCGTTCAGGGCGAACAACCCGATCACCCACTCCGCCGCCGCCGATGTCGGCGCGGCGCGCCAGGCGGTGACGGCCGACATGGTGATCAGCGCATAGATCAGCGTCCAGCCCATCGGGAAGAGCGCGTCGGGCGGGTTCCAGGCGGGCTTGGCCAGCGCCTGATACCACGGGCCGAGATCGGTCACCGTCGCCCCCAATGCCGCCACGCACAGCGCCGCCACAGTGGCGACCGTTACGGGCAGGATCATCATCCGCTTCATCACGGGAAGCTTAAAGCGCCCTCGCCCAAGCTGCAATGGCCCGCCCATCGCCTCAGGTCGCCGGTCTCAGGCCCAGCAAGTGGGCGGTGTCTTTCAGGAAAATCTTGACGTGCGCCATGGGTTTGGCGCGCACCAGCTTCTTGTGCATATAGGCCTGCCAGGTCAGTTCCTGCACATCCTTGTCGTCGCACATGGTGACAAACCGCTCGCGCCGCTTGTCGGACGAATACCAGAAATACTGCATCATCCCCAGCACCCAGAACACCGTGCCGTGTTCCTTCATGAAACGTTTGCGCGCCGTGCGCAGCTGCTTGGCCTCGCCGGTGCGCAGGAAGGCGCTCGCCGCCTCGCCCACCAGCCGCCCGCCGACCATCGCGTAATAGATCCCCTCGCCCGATGCCGGGGCGACAATCCCCGCCGCATCGCCGGCGACGATCACATCCGCGCCGTTGTCCCAGCGCTTCAGCGGCTTCAGCGGGATCGGCGCGCCCTCGCGGCGCACGGTCTCGCAGCGCTCCAGCCCCAGATCATCGCGCATCCGCGCGATCGCGCTGCGCAGGGAGAAGCCCTTGTTGGCGCTTCCCACCCCGATGCTCGCGGTGTGGCCATGGGGGAAGACCCAGGCGTAGAAATCGGGCGAAAGCCGGCCCTGATAGAACACGTCGCAGCGCGAGGGATCGAAAGCCTCGGTGCTGCCCTCGGGCGACTTGATGATCTCGTGATAGGCAAACACGCAAGGCACCCGCTCGGCGCCGGGCAGGCACTGCTTGGCGACTGCCGAGCGCGCGCCGTCCGCGCCGATCACCACCCGTGCGCGCACGCTCTCGATCGGCCCGCCCCGCTCGCGCCGGAAGGTGACGATGGGATGCGCGCGATCATCGCGCTCGATCTTCTCGAAGGTCGCGGAGAGACGCTCCGCCCCCGAATGACGCGCCCGCTCGCGCAGCCACTCGTCGAATTCGTCGCGGTCGACCATGCCGACATAGCCGATCTCGCCCACCGGCATGTCCACCGCCCGGCCCGAGGGCGCGATCATCCGTGCCGAACGGGCCTTCGCCACGAGCAGCGATTGGGGAATGTCGAAATCGGCGAGCAGCCGCGGCGGGATCGCGCCGCCGCAGGGCTTGATCCGCCCGCCGCGCTCCATCAGCAGCACCGAATGGCCCGCCAGCGCCAGATCGGTCGCGGCCGTGGAACCCGAAGGCCCGCCGCCGATGATGACCGCATCATAGATCGTCTCGTTCATGCATAGACCTCCCTCTTGGCCTGCGCTGCGCCCATGCGCATCGCCGCCTCCCCCGTCGCCTTGATTGCGAGGATCGCCGCGAGCACGAAGGCCCCGGCCTCGATGGCGAACACCAGCTGGAACGCCGCGCCGTCATCTCCCAGGCCTGCGCGCGCTGCATCCAGCCCGAGCGCGCCGAGCAATCCGCCCAGCCCGAAGGCAATCGCCTGGCTCGCGCCCCACACGCCCATGCGCACACCCTCGCGCGTCTTTTCGCCCGCGCCCGCCAGCCCCATCATCGAGCCGATCGACGCGACCGCGAACACGCCGTTGCCGAAGCCCAGCACGAAGAGATTGAGTCCGAGCGGCCATGGCGGCCCGTTCACCGCAGCAAGGCCCAAAGCCCCCAGCCCCAGCGCCGAGGCGAGGCATCCGCCCACCACCCAGGGCCTGAGGCCATGCGCGCGCGCGCCGGAAAAGGCGCTGCCGCCGATCCCTGCGACAATCATGCCGATCAGAATGCCGCCCTGATGGAACTGGCCGACCGTCTTGGTCGAATCCCCCGGGGCCATGTCGAAGATGAGGCCCGCAAAGGGTTCGAGGATCAGGTCCTGCATCGAAAAGGCGATCATCGAGACGAAGATGAAGATGGTGAACCGCCGCGCGGCCGCCTCGTGCCAGATCTCGGAGAGCGCGGCGCGGAAATCGGGCGCGGGCGCATCGCTGGCCTCGTCGCGGAAATGGCCCGCCTGCCGCTCCAGCCGGACAGTGGCGAGCACTGTCACCACCACCATCACAGCTGCAAGGCCTGCTGCCACTTCGAGCACACGCTCCGGCGAATATGGCTTGATCAGGATGCCCACCGTGATGGCCGAAGCGACGATGCCGCCCACCATCATGATCCATGTCACCGCTGCGGCAGCCGCCCGCCTTTCGGGCGCGACCCCGCTCGCCAGCAGCGCCAGGGCCGAGGTGCCGCCTGCCCCCACGCCGACGCCGATCATGGCATAGGCAAACACCGCGAGCGTGAAGGCCGCAGGGAAATTGCCGCCCATCATCAGCGTCGCCTGGGTCGCGAGCAGCGATCCGCCCGCCAGCACCGCCAGCCCGCCGATAATCCACGGCGTGCGGGCGCGGCCCTTGTCCGAGCCGTGGCCCCAGAAAGGCCGGCCCAGTTGCACCGCATAATGCCACGCCACCAGCCCGGCCGGGATGGCCGCAGCCAGCTTGAATTCGACGATCATCAGCCGGTTGAGCACGGTTGTCGCCATCATCACCAGCGCGCCGATCGCCGCCTGCACCAGCCCGATGCGGATGATCGCAATCCAGCCGAAGCCCCTGGTCTGCACCGGCAAGGAGGCGGCAGGCCCGTGCATCAGATATAACCCCCGAGGCCGAGCGCCGCAGCGAGCATCCCCAGCACATAAAGCGTCACGCCCACGCCGTTGTACCACGGGGCCTTCCCCGCCGGATCGCGGATCAGGCGCGGCATGGCGGCAATCTGCGCGGCCAGCACAACGCTGACGGCGAGCGCGGAATAGAGGTAGCCCCACACCGCCAGCAGGCCGATCACCACGATCTGTGCGCTTGCCATGGTGACGCAGGCAAAGCGCGCGGCGTGCTCCACCCCCATCGTGACGGGCAGCGAGGTGAGGCCGGTCTGGCGGTCACCCTCGACCGCCTTGAAGTCGTTCAGCACCATGATTCCGTGCGCGCCCAGCGAATACATCACCAGCACGCAGATGACCGGGACAGACGGCATCGCGCCCAGCATCACCGTGGCGCCGGTGAACCACGAGAGCCCCTCATAGGTCAGCCCGCACACCAGCGGGCCGAGCATGCCATTGGCCTTGAAGCGCAGCGGCGGGGCGGAATAGGCCCAGGCAAAGCCGAGGCCGACCAATCCGGCGACGAACACCAGCGGGCCGAGCAGCCATGCGACACTCGCCGAAACGAGGCTGGCGACAATCGCGATATAGAGCCCCCAGCGCCCCGGGATGCGGCCCGAGGGGATCGGGCGGTGCGGTTCGTTGATGGCATCGACATGGCGATCGAACCAGTCGTTCACCGCCTGGGATGTGCCGCAAACCAGCGGCCCGGCCAGCAGCACCCCGCCCGCGACGAACCACCAGCGCCCCTCCAGCCCGGCGCCGGACGAAACCGCGCCGCACATGAAGGCCCACATCGGCGGGAACCATGTGATGGGTTTGAGAAGTTCGAGCACGTCTCGCGGACCGGGCCGCAAGCGAGGAAGGCTTCCGGGAACCGGGCTTGCTTGAGTCGAAGGCACCGAATGTTCCATGACGCAAGGCTATGCCTGACAGGCTTATGCGTCAAATTGTTTTGACAGTGTAAATCCGACAATGTCCGATTTTGGGGGTGTTTTGCACAAATGTTGGAAAAGGCGTGTCAATCACGCCTGCCTTGTTGGATGACCAATGTTGGATTTTCGGGGGCAAAATGGCGGATGTGGCCAAAACCGCCGCCAAAGCCGGTTTTGCCCCCTGCTTGACCCCCTCTAGACCCCCTCCAGACCCCCTTTAGGGGTGCAGTTGGACGCAGTTCGGGGGGTGCTTTGCGGTTGGTGATTTTGTCCTACGCGGGCCGCGGTTTTCGGCCCCGCAGGATCAGTCGTTGTCGCCCGCCAGATTGCCAAGCCCGTAGCGATGGAGCTTGGAATAGAGGCTCTGCCGGGAGAGGCCGAGGATTTCAGCCGCAGATGCCCTATTATCCGAGGTGTAGGAAAGCGCGGCTTCGATGCACAGACGCTCGATAAGGTCGGTGCTCTCGCGCACGATATCCTTCAGGCTCATCCGGCCGACCAGCTCGGTGAGCTGTTCGACCGAGCGCGGCAGCTCCTGCGCACCGGGCGGCAGATCGCGCAGGCGGCGGCCGATCGGGCGGATGACGAAGGCATAATGCGCGTCCTCGCCTGAGGTACGAACTGCTGACAATTCAATCGGTTCGCCGTCAACATCATGGCCCACGCGCAGCACGGTGGAGACATTGCGCGCCGCCCCGTGCTGATCGATCTGGCCTTCGATGAGATCGAGATCAATGCCCGGACGGCCAATCGATTCCGACAGGTGGCGGCCACGCAATTGATCGACGCTGGCGGCCTGAAGCAGCTCGACAAAGGCGGCATTGGCGGTGACGATTTCGAGGTTGCTGTCCGCCACCACGAAGGCATCGGGCATCTGGTCGACCAGCTCCAACAGGGGCGAGGCAGCCGGGATCGCCCGCTCGTTGGCGGGCACCAGCCGGACCAGCAGGAACTGGCCGCGATCCTGGGTGAAACCGGTTACCGTGGCCATCACTTCGCGCGCGCCGCGCGACAGGCGGATGCGCACCGGACTGACCGTATCGGACACCAGCGCCGCGCCCACGAGGCCCTGCAAGGCATCGAGCGAAATCTTGTCGAGCACGCTCGGCAGTTTCTTGCCCGGCAAGCTCCCCGTCCTTGCGCCGATCAGCGTATGCGCGGCCGGATTGGCCTCGCGGATCTTGAGCGTGGCGGCCTCGATGATCAGCACCGCCTCGGCCGAGCGTTCGAACAGCATGCGGTAGCGCGCTTCGAGCTGGCGCATCCTGAGGTAGTCGCGTTCAAGCGATTGCTGGACTTGCAAAAGGCGCTGCTGGAGCTTGCCCGCTTCGCGCAGATCACGCCCGAAAGCGATGCGATGGGCCCCGCCATTGACGCTGAGCACGGCATAGCGGATCGGCACATCGCCCTCGCGCGAGGGGTGGTTGACCTGGCGCCAGTGCTGCACCTCGCCGCGCCGGGCGCCTGCGAGCATCTCCATGATTTTCGGACGACTTTCGTCGGTCACCGTCTCGATCCAGTTGGCCCCGATCCAGCCGGCAAAGGCCGGGAATTCGCGCGGATCATAGGCCGCATCGAGGATCGTTCCGGTATCGTCGAGCACCAGGGTGACATCGCCGGCGACCATCGCCAGCTTCATCGCCGCATCGGCATCCAGCGTCTGGAATAGGTCGGCCGCCCGTTCGAAGGGGTTCTTGCCATCAATGCTGTGTTTGCGGGTGAGCATGCCGGGCCGGACCTAACGCTGGTGCTGGCTGCTGGAGGGAGAACGCTTCATCAGGGCTTCGGCCATGTCCAGCGCCGAGAGCGCATCCGAGCCTGTCCCATCTGCCCCCACATCTTTCACCATGCCCGGGTTTTCATTGATCATGCGGCCTCCGACAAACACGACAATGGCGGGATTGGCGGAAGCGTTGCGCATGGCCTTGATAAGGTTTGCGAGGGCGGCGCTAGGGCAATCACGGGCGAGCGTCAATCCTACGAGGTCGAAGGGGCGCTGGGCGAGCCGGTCGAGCAGATCGCGCCGTTCGGGCCGGACCAGCGCCTCGCTCTGCCAGCCGCCGCGGGAGAAGACTTCCTCGATCATGAGCGTGCCGAAATTGTGCTGATCGCCCGGCATGGGGGAGAACAGCGCGCTGCGCGGGACGTTGAGTTCGGGCAGATCGGCAGGCCAGCGCGCAGCGATCTCGCGCATCACTTCCTGCAGGCGCCACAGGCCCATGGTGACATCGAGGAAATCGATCTCGTCCCGGTCCCACATCTCGCCCAGCATGCGGGCGGCAGGGGCGAGGAGGTCAAGGCAGATGGTCTCGACGCTGGAGCCTTCGGCGATGAAGCCGTCTACCTCGTCAAGCAGGCTCGCCGCCTCCAGCCTGAGCGGGAGAATCGCAAAGCGCGAGGCATCCTCGGGGTCGATCGGGCGGTTGCGCTTGGTCTTGGGCTGGGAAGTACCGGAGCCATGCGCCATCAACAGGCGCGGGATGATTTCGCTTTCGATCATGGCATTGACCGAATCGCGCGACTCCTCGCGAGAGCCCGAAACCCTACGGCGAACCCGTTCAAGCGGGGCGGCAATCACCTCCCGAAGAACCGCCGAGCCGGCCTCAAACATGCCAGAAGCCTTGGAATCACCCATTCCTCGGACCCTCCCCAGGTCATGCGGATGTCCTTCCGCAGGAGGTAGTGAGCGCAGCCACGCGCCGCGCCCTTGGTCCGATCCCTTAAACCAGCGAATCTCCCCTACGCCTTTTTGCTCTCGGGCGCAAATGACGCCACCTCGGCATCAAAAAACGTCAACAGTTGTGAACGTCCAATTAGATTGACACCTGTGTTGGAACAGGCGTAGTCTCCGAGTCTGAGAGAAAAGGCTAACGCATCTAATGACTCGGAAGGATCAGGCATCCCCGGTCGAACCTGCAACCACGGCGACAGTCACGGTTAAGGGGGCGGGCCAGCAAAGAGGGAAGAGCCGCGCGCTCTACACTGCTGACCAGCGGGTGCGGCGCGACGAGTCGGTCTGGACCATCGTTCAGGGCGTTCTGGCCCCGCTCCAGTTCCTCGTTTTCCTCATCAGCCTCGGCCTGGTGCTGCGCACGCTTACCACTGGCGAGGGCGCATATGCTGCCGACGTCTCGATCGTGATCAAGACGCTGGTGCTCTACACCATCATGGTCACCGGCTCGATCTGGGAGAAAGTGGTGTTCGGCAAATGGCTGTTTGCCGAATCGTTCTTCTGGGAAGACGTGTTCTCGATGCTCGTGCTGGCGCTGCACACGCTTTATCTTGTGCTGCTGCTCGGCAATTACGGCACGCTGGAGCAGCGCCTGCTGGTCGCGCTCGCGGGCTACGGCGCCTATGTCATCAACGCCGGCCAGTTCCTGTGGAAGCTTCGCATGGCGCGGCTCGAAGGCAGCACAATCGGACAGGCGGTAGCGGCATGAACGCTCTCGACGTCCTCGATGGCTGCGCAACAGAGCTGGCTCGTCCCGCTGCCGACACCCAACGCCCGGTCCTGCGCGAGCGCGGCCAGCGCGAGGTGTTCTGCGGCCTCACCGGCATCATCTGGCTGCACCGCAAGATGCAGGACGCCTTCTTCCTTGTGGTCGGCTCGCGCACCTGCGCGCACCTGCTGCAATCGGCAGCCGGCGTGATGATCTTTGCCGAACCCCGCTTTGCCACTGCGATCATGGAAGAGCGTGACCTTGCCGGCATGGTCGATGCGCAGGACGAGCTGGACCGGGTGGTGAACCGCCTGCTCGAACGCCGCCCTGACATCAAGACGCTGTTCCTGGTCGGCTCCTGCCCTTCGGAAGTGATCAAGCTCGATCTTGCCAAGGCCGCCCAACGCCTCGGCGCGGTGCACATGCCGCGTGTGCGCATCCTCAATTATTCGGGCAGCGGGATCGAGACGACCTTCACACAAGGCGAGGACGCCTGCCTGTCCGCGCTGGTGCCGGTGATGCCCGCAAGTGCCGCCGACGCGCCCAAGGAGCTGCTGATCGTCGGCAGCCTGCCCGATATTGTAGAAGACCAGTTCCTGCGTCTCTTAGCGCAGATGGGTATCGCGAAGGTCGGCTGTCTGCCCGCGCGCAATGCCCGCGATCTGCCCTCGGTCGGCGCCAATACCCGCTATCTGCTCGCCCAGCCTTTCCTCGGCGAGACCGCGATGGCGCTCGAAGGGCGCGGGGCCAGGCGGCTCGATGCGCTGTTCCCGTTCGGCGCGGAAGGCACCTCCAGCTGGCTGCGCGCCGCAGCGCAGGAATTCGGGATCGACGATGCCGCGTTTGAGGCTGTCATCGCTCCGGGACGCGAACGGGCGCGGCTGGCCCTGTCGAAACTCCGCCTTCAGCTCTCCGGCAAGCGCATCAGCTTCCTGCCGGACTCGCAGCTCGAAGTGCCGCTCGCGCGCTTCCTGCAAGACGAACTCGGCATGGAACTGGTCGAAGTCGGCACGCCCTATCTCCACCGTGCGCACCTTGCGCGCGAGCTTGAAAGCTTCGGCCCTGAGGTGCGCATCAGCGAAGGCCAGCATGTCGAACGCCAGCTGGACCGCGTGCGCGCTGACCGGCCCGATATCACTGTCTGCGGGCTTGGCCTTGCCAATCCGCTCGAGGCCGAGGGCTTCACCACCAAGTGGGCGATCGAACTCGTCTTCTCGCCGATTCACGGTTTTGACCAAGCCGCCGATCTCGCCGAACTCTTTGCCCGGCCGCTGCGGCGCCGGGACATGCTGGAGGTCTAGGCGATGCAATTGGCAGTCTGGACATATGAAGGCCCCCCGCACGTCGGCGCGATGCGCGTGGCGACCGCGATGGAGAAGCTCCACTACGTGCTCCACGCGCCGCAGGGCGATACCTATGCGGACCTGCTGTTCACGATGATCGAGCGGCGCGGCAAGCGTCCGCCGGTCACCTACACCACCTTCGAGGCCCGCGACCTGGGCAAGGATACTGCGCAGATCTTCCAGGATGCCGCGCGCGAGGCTGTCAGCCGCTTCAATCCGCAGGCGATCATCGTCGGCGCTTCGTGCACCGCGGAACTGATCCAGGACGATCCGGCCGGCCTTGCCGAGGCGATGGACCTGCCCTGCCCCGCCATCCCGCTCGAACTGCCGAGCTACCAGCGCAAGGAAAACTGGGGCGCGGCCGAGACCTTCTACCAGATCGTGCGGCACCTTGCCGATACGTCGCTGGTGCGCGAACCGCGTGAGGGCCGCAAGGCGCGCGCCAATATTCTCGGCCCGACCGCGCTTGGCTTCCGCCACCGCGACGATCTGGTCGAGATCCGCAAGATCCTCGATGCCCTCGGCGTCGAGGTGAACCTTGTCGCTCCGCTGGGCGCCACACCTGAGGACATCAAGTCGATCGGCGCCGCCGACTTCAACATCGTCCTCTATCCCGAAATCGCAGATGAGGCCGCCCGCTGGCTTGAGCGCACTTTCGCTCAACCCTGTGTGCGAACCATCCCTATCGGCGTAGGAGCCACCCGCTCCTTTATCGCCGACGTCGCCGAGCTGGCAGGTGCAGATCCCACGCCTGCCCTCGGCGACACCTCTTCACGGCTCCCGTGGTGGAGCCGATCGGTCGATTCGACCTATCTCACCGGCAAGCGCGTCTTCATCTTCGGCGACGCGACCCATGCGGTTGCCGCCGCGCGGATCGCGCGTGAGGAGCTGGGCTTCGAGGTGTGCGGTCTGGGCTGCTACAACCGCGAATTCGCCCGCGAGATCAGGGCCGAGGCGGCCCTGTGCGGGGTCGAACCGCTGATCACCGACGATCACCTCGCGGTCGAGGATGCGATTGCCGCGGCCTGCCCCGAACTGGTGCTGGGCACGCAGATGGAGCGCCACATCGCCAAGCGCCTCGGCCTTCCTTGCGCGGTCATCTCCGCGCCGGTGCACGTGCAGGATTTCCCCGCGCGCCACTCGCCCCAGATGGGTTTCGAGGGCGCGAACGTGATCTTCGACACCTGGGTCCACCCGCTGGTGATGGGCCTGGAAGAGCACCTGCTCACCATGTTTCGCGAGGATTTCGAATTCTCGGATGAAGCCGGCGCATCGCACCACGCGGCCCATTCCCCGCGCAAGATGGTGGTCGATACCCTCTCCGAAGCGCCGGTCGAAGATATCCCAGCTCCGGCGATGACCGATGAACCCGGCTCGCTGTGGACCGCAGAGGCCGAGCGCGAATTGAAGAAGATCCCCTTCTTCGTGCGCGGCAAGGCCCGCCGGAACACCGAGAATTTCGCGGCTGCCGAAGGGCGCCGGCAAATCGATCTCGAAACGCTCTACGACGCCAAGGCGCACTATGCACGGTAGTGTCCCTTCCGCCCCGTCGCACGAAGGACAGGCCCCCGTCAGGGTGGCGATCATCACGCTCGACAATCACCTGAAGGGCGCAGTCGATCGGGCCGATGCGGTGCTTGGGCCGGAAGGCATCGACCTTGCCCTCTTTGCGGCTGCCGACTGGGGCAGCGACGCCATCGAGCTCGAAAAGGTCAAGGCCGCGATTGCCGAGGCCGACATCGTGATCGCCACGATGCTGTTCCTCGACGATCACATCCGCATGATCCTCCCCGCGCTCGAAGCGCGGCGCGAGGATTGTGATGCGATGGTGTGCCTGATGAGCGCGGGCGAAGTGGTGCGGCTCACCAAGATGGGCGGCTACCGCATGGATGCCCCCGCGAAAGGCCCGCTCGCGCTGCTCAAGAAGCTGCGCGGGTCTTCGGGCAAGGACGGCAAGCCCAATTCGGGTGCCGGGCAGATGAAGATGCTGCGCCGCCTGCCCAAGATCCTGCGCTTCATCCCCGGCACCGCGCAGGATGTGCGCGCCTATTTCCTCACGCTGCAATACTGGCTGGCGGGCTCGGACGAGAACGTGGTGGCGATGGTCCGCGCGCTGATCGATCGCTATGCCGCCGGTGAGCGGAGCGATCGCCGCGGCGTCACCAAGGCTGACGCCCCGCTCGAATATCCCGAAACCGGGGTCTATCACCCGCGCACCCAGCAGCGCATTTCCGAAAGCCTGCGCCTGCTTCCCTCTGCCAAGGGACGCGAGGGCACGGTTGGCCTGATCCTGCTGCGCTCCTACCTCCTGGGCCGCGACAGCGCGCATTATGACGGCGCGATTGCCGCCTTCGAGGGTGCCGGGCTGAAGGTCATTCCGGTCTTCGCCAGCGGCCTTGATGCGCGCCCCGCGATCGAGCAGTTCTTTATCGGCCCCGATGGCCGGCCCACGGTGGACGCGGTCGTCAACCTCACCGGCTTCAGCCTTGTGGGCGGCCCGGCCTATAGCGATGCGGCCGCCGCGCGCGAGGTGCTGGGCAAGCTCGATCTGCCCTACATCGCCGCCCACGCGATCGAGTTCCAGACCATCGAGGACTGGGCGCACCGCCCGCAGGGCCTGCTGCCCCTCGAATCCACCATGATGGTCGCCCTGCCCGAGCTCGATGGTTCGACCGTGCCGCACGTCTTCGGCGGGCGCGCGGGCAATTCCGGCCCGTGCTGCAATGGCTGCGACCGCCAGTGTCCGCGCCCCGCATCGGACAAAGCCAAGCCGATGCAGGCCTGCCCTGACCGCGCCGAGGCGCTCGCCGCCAAGACCGTCCGCCTGATCCGCCTGCGCCGCGCCGAGCGCGCGAGCCGCAAGCTCGCCATCGTCGTCTTCAACTTCCCGCCCAATTCGGGCGCGACCGCGACCGCCGCCTTCATGGCGGTGCATGAATCGCTCTATGCAACGCTCCGGCGCCTCAAGGCCGAGGGCTATGATGTCGAAGTGCCCGAAAGCCTCGATGCGATGCGCGCGGCGCTGCTGAAGGGCAATGCGGATCGCTATGGCACCGACGCCAATGTCGCCCACCGCATCCCCGCCGACGAACACGTCGCGCGCGAGCCGCATCTGGCCGAGATCGAAGCCGCCTGGGGCCCCGCCCCCGGCAAGCAGCTCGCCGATGGCGGGCATATCCTCATCCAGGGTGCGCATTTCGGGAAAGTCTTCATCGGCGTGCAGCCGGGCTTCGGCTATGAGGGCGATCCGATGCGGCTGCTGTTCGAAGGCAGCTTTGCCCCGACCCACGCCTTCAGCGCCTTCTACCGTTGGCTGCGCGAGGATTTCGGCGCGCACGCGATCCTGCATTTCGGCACCCACGGCGCGCTCGAGTTCATGCCGGGCAAGCAGGCCGGCATGTCGGGCAAGTGCTGGCCCGACCGGCTGATCGGCGACACCCCCAATTTCTATCTCTACGCCGCCAACAACCCGTCGGAAGGGATGCTGGCCAAGCGCCGCTCGGGCGCGACCCTGATCAGCTATCTCACCCCGGCACTGGCGCAGGCGGGCCTCTACAAGGGCCTGTCCGAACTGAAGGCCAGTGTTGAACGCTGGCGCGCGACCATCGATGACGAAGCCCACGCTGAAGAGCGCGCCGATCTCGCCTTGCTGATCGCCGACCAGTGCGAGGCGCTCGACATTGTCTGCGAGGACATCGGCGGGCTGACGGAAAAGCTCTACGAGATCGAGCAATCGCTGATCCCGCATGGCCTGCACGTGTTCGGAAGCAATCCGCAAGGTGCCGAGCGCGAGGACATGCTCGATGCGATGATGGAAGCGGGCAGCCACGATGGCCCCACGCCCGATCGCGCCGTGCTGGCCGCCAAGCTCGATTCCTCGGACGAAATGGCTTCGCTGATCCATGCGCTCGATGGCGGCTATGTCCCGCCGGCGCCCGGCGGCGATGTAGTGGTGAACCCCGATGTGCTGCCCACCGGGCGCAACATCCACGGCTTCGACCCCTTCCTCCTCCCTTCCGCCTTTGCCTGCCGCATGGGCAGCGAACAGGCCGAGCGCCTGATCGCGCGCCATGTCGAGAGCGGCGAGTCCTTCCCCGAAAGCATCGCCATGGTGCTGTGGGGCACAGACAACATGAAGTCCGAGGGCGTCCAGATCGCCCAAGCGATGACGCTTATGGGTGCCCGGCCCCGCCGTGACACCTATGGCCGCCTTGCCGGTGCAGAGCTGATCCCGCTCGCCGAGCTTGGCCGTCCGCGCATCGATGTGGTGATGACGCTCTCGGGC
Organism: Erythrobacter sp.; assembly: GCF_035194505.1. Classification (NCBI taxonomy): domain Bacteria; kingdom Pseudomonadati; phylum Pseudomonadota; class Alphaproteobacteria; order Sphingomonadales; family Erythrobacteraceae; genus Erythrobacter; species Erythrobacter sp. The sequence continues at coordinate 1,309,518 of NZ_CP136573.1, forward strand.
ATCTTCCGCGATCTGCTCCCCATGCAAACCCGCATGCTGGCCGAAGCTGCGCTGCTCGCCAGCGCTGCCGACGAGCCGCTCGAAGCCAATTTCATCCGCAAGCACACGCTCGCGCAGATGGAGAAGCACGACTGCGACATGGAAACTGCGGCGCTGCGCGTCTTCTCCAATGCCGAAGGGGCCTACGGCGCCAACGTCAACCAGATGATCGCAGGCGGTGTCTGGGCCGACCCGGACGAGCTCGCCAATGCCTTCGAAGTCAACAAGGGCTTTGCCTACGGGGTTTCGGGCAAGCCGGTGCAACAGCGCGAATTGCTGCAAAGCGTGCTCGCTCAGGTCGATTTCACCTACCAGAACCTCGAAAGCGTCGAGCTCGGCATCAACGACGTCGATCAATATGTCGATGGCCTCGGCGGCGTCACCCGTTCGGTGGCGCGGGCCAAGGGCGCGGAGACCCCGGTCTACATCCTCGATGCGACCCGCGGGAACACCAAGGTGCGCACGCTCGCCGAACAGATCGATCTGGAAGCGCGCACCCGCACGCTCAATCCCAAGTGGTTCGAAGGCCTGCTCGAGCACGGCTACGAAGGCGTGCGCCAGATCGAGGGCCATGTGACCAGCACGCTGGGATGGTCGGCCACCACCGGGCAGGTCGCGCCGTGGGTCTACCAGAAAATCTCCGAGACTTTCGTGCTCGACGAGACAATGCGCCGCCGACTTTCGGCGCTCAACCCAAAGGCTTCAGCGCGGGTGGCCAGCCGCCTGCTCGAAGCCTGCGACCGCCACCTGTGGGAGCCGGACGAAGCCACACTCGCCGCTCTGCGCGAAGCCAATGACGAGCTCGAGGACCGCCTTGAAGGCGTGTTCGCGGGCGAATGACAACGAGGGATCGTAACCAATGAATCTGCATAGTCCCAAATCAGGCTTCAGTCCGGCAGACGGCGAAGGTTCGGTCCAGGTCCAGCTTGACCCGTCGGACAAGATCAAGGGCGCCAAGGTGTTCGCCGTCTACGGCAAGGGCGGGATCGGCAAGTCGACCACCTCCTCGAACCTGTCGGCCGCCTTCTCCAAGCTCGGCCACCGCGTGCTTCAGATCGGCTGCGATCCCAAGCACGACAGCACCTTCACCCTCACCAAGAAGCTGATGCCGACGGTGATCGACGTGCTAGAAACAGTCGAGTTCCATTCCGAGGAACTGCGGCCCGAAGACTACATGTTCGAAGGCTATAACGGCGTGATGTGCGTCGAGGCGGGCGGGCCTCCGGCGGGCACGGGCTGTGGCGGCTATGTCGTCGGGCAGACGGTGAAGCTGCTGAAGCAGCACCACCTGCTCGAAGAGACCGACGTGGTGATCTTCGATGTGCTGGGCGATGTGGTGTGCGGCGGCTTTGCTGCGCCCCTGCAACACGCCGAACGCGCGATCGTGGTGGCGGCCAATGACTTCGACAGCATCTTCGCGATGAACCGGATCGTGGCGGCGATCGGTGCCAAGTCGAAGAACTATGACGTGCGGCTTGCCGGCGTGGTCGCCAACCGCAGCCGCGAGACCGACGAGATCGATCGCTTCTGCGACAAGATCGGCATGCAGCGTCTCGCGCATTTCCGCGATGTCGATGCGATCCGCCGCTCGCGCCTCAAGAAGTGCACCTTGTTCGAAATGGGCGATGATCCCGAGGTCGTCGCCGCCCAGAACGAATATCTGCGGCTCGCGCAGATGCTGTGGGACGGGGTGGAGCCTTCGGCGGCCCAGCCGATGAAGGACCGCGACATCTTCGACTTCCTGGGGTTCGAGTGATGGCGACGCGGCTCCCCAACGATTACGACACCCGCCGCGAGGCGCTGGCGACCTATTTCGACAGCACCGCGCGCCAGGCGTGGATTGATCTCACCTCGGACGCCAAGGTCAGCGGCATCCGCGCCACGGTGCGCGCCGGACGCGAGGCGATGCGCAATGTCCTGCTCGACTGGCTGCCCATGGACCTGCGCCGCACCCGCGTGCTCGATGCCGGATGCGGCACCGGCGCCTTCGCGATCGCGGCCGCCTGCCGCGGCGCGGAAGTTACCGGGATCGACGTTGCCGCAGGGCTGGTCGAGGTGGCGCAGCAGCGCACGCCCTCCTTCATCGGCCACGGACGGATCCACTGGCGCTCGGGCGATATGCTCGATCCCGGCCTTGGCACCTTTGCCCATGTGGTGGCGATGGATTCGCTGATCCATTACCAGCCCGAGGATCTCGTGGCGGCGCTCGCCGAACTGGCGCAGCGCACCACCGGCACGATCACCTTCACCTTCGCCCCGCGCACCACGCTGCTGGCGGCAATGCACAATATCGGCAAGGCCTTCCCGAAGTCGGATCGCTCCCCCGCCATCGTTCCGGTGGCCGAGGATGATCTGCGCGCACGCCTCGTCGCGCTGTCCGGCTGGAGCGTGGGGCGCACCCAGCGCATTTCCAGCGGGTTCTACACCTCGCAGGCGCTGGAACTGGTGAGACACGGATGAAGCGTCCGGACCGCCCTGCCCCGCAGCACTGGACAGCACTGGTTTTCCAGATGCTGCCCTTTGCCGATGCGGCCAGCGCGGATCTGCCACTGCCGCAATTGTTGCGGCTGGCGCTGTTTCAGGTGTCGGTGGGCATGGCGATGGTGCTGCTCAATGGCACCTTGAACCGGGTGATGGTGGTCGAGCTCGGCACGCCGACATGGCTGGTTGCGCTGCTGATCGCGGTGCCGCTGCTGGCCGCGCCGTTCCGCGCGCTGGTCGGGCACAAATCCGATACCCACCGCTCGGTGCTCGGCTGGCGTCGTGTGCCCTATATCTGGTTCGGCACGCTGATGCAGTTCGGCGGGCTGGCGATCATGCCCTTTGCCCTGCTGCTGCTCGATACGCCCGAGGATTTCAACATCGGCCTCCTCGGCGCGACGGCTGCCTTCCTGCTGACCGGCGTGGGCTTTCACGTTACCCAAACGGCGGGCCTCGCGCTTGCCACCGATCTTGCCCCCGAAGACAAGCGCCCGCGTGCCGTGGCGCTGCTCTATGTGATGCTGCTGGTCGGCATGATGTTTGCCGCCTTCATCATCGGCGGGCTGCTCGCCGATTACAGCCCCACCCGGCTGGTGCAGGTGATCCAGGGCTCTGCGGTGCTGACCATCGTGCTCAATGTCACGGCCCTGTGGAAGCAGGAAGCGCGCAATCCCAAGGCGACCGCGCCTGATCGCGAAACGCCCGACTTCCGCGAACTGTGGCAGGCCTTCGTGCGGGACGGGCGTAACGCCCGCCTGCTCACCGCAATCGGCATCGGAGCGATGGGCTTTGCGATGCAGGACGCGCTGCTCGAACCCTATGGCGGCGAAATCCTGCGCCTGTCGGTGGGCGCGACCACCGCACTGACGGGGGCCTGGGCGCTGGGCTCGCTGGTCGGCTTCATGCTCTCGGGCCGGCTTCTCGGTCGCGGGTGGGACCAGTTGCGGCTCGCCGGCGCGGGCCTTGTGATCGGGATCAACGCCTTCCTGCTCGTGCTCTTCGCCGGCCCCTTCAACATGGCCGCGATGCTCTATTGCGGCGCGATGGGCATCGGGCTCGGGCTCGGACTGTTCTCGGTCGGCACGCTGATGGAGGCGATGAGCATCGCCAAGAGCGAGACCGCAGGCCTGGCGCTCGGTGCCTGGGGCGCGGTGCAGGCGACCTGCGCGGGCGCCGGGATCGCGATCGGCGGCCTGCTGCGCGATCTGGTCGCAGCGCTCGTGGGCAGCGGTGATGCCGCCGCCAGCACCGCCACGCGCGCCAGCGGCTATGCAACTGTCTATTCTCTCGAAGTTGTCCTGCTTCTGGCAGGTCTCGCCGCGCTCGGGCCGCTCGTCGGCCAGAAACGCACCCATGCTCCCGAAGATGGCGAACCGCTGGTCCAGCCCTTCGGCCTGAGGGAGTTTCCGACATGATTACCCGTGCCCGTCCGTCCCGCCACTCTACCCCGGCTCCGCCTCAGCCGGTCTTGTTCCATGAGAGGAATGTGAAATGAACGCTGCCTATATCGTCGGCACATTCGATGTCGCCGAACTCGCCTTCCTGATGTTCTTCGGCTTCTTCATCGCGCTGGTGTTTTACCTCAACCGCGAAAGCCGCCGCGAAGGCTATCCGCTCGAAGACGAGAACACCGGGAAGATCCACCCCGGCAGCCTGTTCGATGCCGGCAAGAAGAGCTTCCAGCTGCCCGATGGCCGCGGCACCTATGTGCCCGAGGATGTCGCCCGCGACGACATCAACGTGCCCGGCGTGCAGTCCTTCCGCGCCGCCGGTGCCCCCTGGGTGCCGACCGGCAATGCGATGAAGGACGGCATGGGCCCGGCCGCATGGGCCAACCGGTCGAAGTATCCCGATCTCACCTTCGACGGCCGCCCGCGCATCGTTCCCATCGCGCAGAGCCACGAGCTGATCGTCTCGCCCAATGACCCGCAGCTGATCGGCTGGCCGGTGGTTGCCGCCGATGGCGTCACCGCGGGCAAGGTCAGCGACATCTGGGTCGATCAGTCGGAACACATCATCCGCTATCTCGAAGTCGAGACCAATAGCGGCAAGAAGGTGCTCGCCCCGATGATGGTCGCCGTGGTGCACGGCAACAGCCTGATCGCCGCGCTGCTGCCGACCACCAACGACGATCCGCAGTATATCGAGATCGACGCGATCACCGCCGCTCAGTTCGACGATGTGCCCGCGCTCGAAACCCCCGGCATCATCAGCCGCTACGAGGAAGACCGCGTGCAGGCCTACTTCGGCGGCGGCTACATGTATGCCACGCCGGAAAGGGCCGAACCGTGGCTCTGACGAACGCCGACCACCGGCCAGCGAGCGCATCGCCGCTGCCCGGCGGCATTGATCATGCCGAGCTGGAGAACGATGGGCCCACCGCCCATGGCGACCGGCTCGGCACGCCCGCACCGGATGAAAAGGTGCTGTGGAAGGGCCGTCCGTCGGTGGGGTTCTTCGCCCGCAGCGCGTTCCACACCCGCAAGCTCGGGCTCTATATGGCCGCGCTCAGCGTGATTGCGCTCGGGCTTGGCAATATCAACGCAGCCGTGGTTGCCGCCGGGCTTGGCGTGGTGCTGGTCGCGCTGCTCTACGGGCTGGCCTGGCACAGCGCACGGACCACGCTCTACATCCTCACCGACGCGCGCCTCATCATGCGCATCGGCATGGCGATCGAAACGCGCATCAATCTGCCGCTCAAGCAGGTGAAATCGGCCCAGCTGCGTGACCGCGGCCAGGGCCACGGCGATATCGCCTTCGAACTCGCAGGCGAAGAGCGACTGCTCGGTTATGTCCTGCTGTGGCCGCATGTGCGCCCGCTGCGCTATGCCCATCCGCAGCCGATGCTGCGCGCCGTGCCCGATGCGGCAGCCCTTGCACAGATGATTGCCGAGGCGCGCGCGAAGTTCGGCGCGATCGAGCGGAATTTGACCGAGATCAAGGATGAAGCCGGCCCGGCCGTGCACCACACCCCTGTCGCAGTGCCTGCCATGGCCCGAACCGCCATGCTCCGCCGCAAGGGCGAGTCCGGCATGGGCGACACGGGAATGGAGGGAGCCCCCGCATGATCGTTCGCGAGTACGAGGAAGACGAGGTCACCGTCCACAAGGTGCCCTTGATGCTGATGGGCGGGATGATCCTTGGCGCATTGGCGCTGACCGCCTCGGTCCAGCTCGGCTTTTTTGAACGCAGCGCCGTGCCCGAAGTGGCGCGCGCCGAAGCGGGGGTGAAACCCCTCGCCCAGCGCACCTTGCGCTTCTTTGACGAGCCGGACGGCACAGTGCGGGTCGAGGACGGAGCGACCGGCGAAGTGCTGAGCAGCTTCGGCCAGGGCGACGGCGGCTTTGTGCGCGCCAGCGTGCGCAGCCTTGTCTACCAGCGCAAGATCCGCGGAGAGGGCCCTGCGGTGGCCTTCGAACTGATCGAATGGAACAATGGCGACCTCACCCTGAGGGACCCGGTGACCGGGCAGAGCGTCGAGACCTCCTCCTTCGGCGGCGTCAACCGCGCGGTGTTTGCCGCCATGCTGCCCAAGCCGGAGGCGCGCTGATGGGTATCGCCTTCCTGTCGTCACAGTCCTTCGAGACGCCCTGCACGATTACGGTCGAGCAGAGCTCGGAGCACTTCCACGCCCATGTCGAATTGTCCGACGAGATCGCGATCCAGCCGGGCGACAAGGTGCGCGTCCACGGCGCGCCCATCTCCATCCCCTTCGGCAGCCGCGAGGTGTTCGAGCGCCGCGCCACCGTGACCCGCGCCAGCCCGCTGGCGAGCGCGCTCACCCGGCTCGCCGCCTATTTCGACCTGACCGAACTCTATGAAATCAGCTTCAACGCCGGGAGGATCAAATGAACGCCTACAAGCCGATGACCAGCGAGGAGGCGATGGCCATCGCGACGCAGGACACGATGCTGACCCCGCGTTTCTACACCACCGATTACGCGGCATTGGACGCGATCGACGTCAGCCTCGTGCGGCGCGAATGGGACGAGCTGATCGCCGACATGGTGGGCGATCCCAACAAGCTGCACTTCAAGCACAATGACAGCTTCAGGGGCGTGATCGAGGGGCTGGAGCCGGAACTGCGGCAGGAATTCACCGACTTCCTCGTCAGCTCGATGACCTCCGAATTCTCGGGCTGCGTGCTCTATGCCGAAATCGCCAAGCGCACCAAGAACCCCGATGTGAAGCAGCTGTTCCGCCTTCTCGCCCGCGATGAAAGCCGCCATGCCGGGTTCATCAACGAAAGCCTCAAGGATGCCGGGATCGGGGTCGATCTAGGCTATCTGACGCGCACCAAGAAATACACCTATTTCAAGCCGAAATTCATCTTCTACGCGGTCTATCTGTCGGAGAAGATCGGCTATGCGCGCTACATCACGATCTTCCGTCACCTCGCCGCCAACCCGCAGCACAAGTTCCACCCGATCTTCGACTGGTTCGAGGAATGGTGCAACGACGAGTTCCGCCACGGCGAGGCCTTTGCCATGCTGCTGCGCGCCGATCCCAAGCTTTTGGAAGGCGCCAACAAGCTGTGGGTGCGCTTCTTCCTGCTGTCGGTCTACGCTACGATGTATGTGCGCGATCACAACCGCCCGGCCTTCCACAAGGCGCTGGGGGTCAATCCGACCGAGTATGACTACAAGGTCTTCGCGATCTGCAACCAGATTGCCCGTCAGGTCTTCCCGGTCGAGCTCGACATCGACGCACCCGCATTCCGCCGCCAGATGGAAGTCTTGCGCCTTGCGGCGGAGCGGATCGAGGATGGCAAGGCCCGCGGTGGCATCGGCGGCCTCATCGCCCGCGCCTCCGGCATGGCCGGCGCTGGCCTGGCCTTTGCGCGGATGTATCTGATGGCGCCCAAAGCGAACGCCCTGCCGCGTTCGATCCGGCTGCAGCCTGCATGGTAAGCTGGAGCGGCCATATTGTGCCGTTCATGGTGACGGTGGCGATCTGGTTTATCGCCACCGGCCTGATCGCGTGGGCCGACAACCGCGAGCGGACGACCTTTTCGCGCAGCCTGATGATCGGCAGTGTTGCCGGGATCGCCGGGCTGATTGTCATCCTCTTCGCCTCGCTCTCGGCCGAGGTATGGGCGGTCTATCTCGCTTTCTGCGGCGCGCTGATGGTGTGGGGCTGGCATGAACTGTCCTTCCTCACCGGGGCTGCTGCAGGCCCGCGCCGCGGTCTGGCCGATCCCCGGCTGACCGGAATGGCTCGCTTCCGCCAGGCGGCGGCGACGATGATGCACCACGAGGTCGCTCTCGCCGTCACCGCGCTGCTGTTGATCTCGCTCTCGTGGAATGTGCCCAACCAGATCGGGGCTACGGTATTCGTGCTGATGTTCGCGATGCGGCTGATCTCGAAGATCAACCTGTTCGTCGGCGTGCCGAACTCCACCGCGGAGATGCTGCCCGATCACCTCGCCTATCTGAAGACCTATTTCGGCCCCAACCGGATGACGCGGCTGCTGATCATGTCGATCGCGGTCCTCACCGGGGTCACCATCTGGTTTGCCGCGCTGGCACTCGCCGCGCCCTTGGGCAGCGCCGAGATGGTCGGTGCGAGCCTCCTGACGACGCTCGCCCTGCTGGGCGTGCTCGAACACCTGTTTCTGGCCCTGCCGTTCCGTGACGGAATGCTGTGGGGCTGGGCCCTGCCCAAACGCGCCCCGGCGCGAACCAACCCAAACTCGAGAACATAATCATGGATACAGAGGGAAACCCCATGGACTTCGAAGCCTTCTTCGCCGGCGAACTGGATACGGTGCGCGCAGACGGACGTTACCGCGTGTTCACCGACATCAAGCGCCACCGTGGCAAGTTCCCGCACGCGACCCGCTTCATCGAGGATGAAACCCAGGCGGTGACCGTGTGGTGCTCGAACGACTATCTCGGCATGGGCCAGCACCCGGCGGTGCTCGACGCGATGCATTCCTGCCTCGACGAATGCGGCGCAGGAGCGGGCGGCACGCGCAACATCTCGGGCACCAACCACTATCACGTGGAGCTGGAAGCCGAGCTGGCCGACCTCCACAACAAGGAAGCCGCGCTGCTGTTCACCAGCGGCTATGTCTCGAACTGGGCGGGCCTCGGCACGCTGGCGTCGAAGATCCCCGGTTGCGTCGTGTTCTCCGACGCATTGAACCACGCCTCGATGATCGAAGGCATCCGCCACAGCCGCGCGCCCTACAAGGTGTGGCGCCACAATGATGCGGAGCACCTTGACGAGCTGCTGTCGCAATATGGCCCCGAAGTGCCCAAGCTGGTCGCCTTCGAAAGCGTCTATTCGATGGACGGCGACATCGCCCCCATCGCCGAGATCCTCGACGTGTGCGAAAAGCACGGCGCGATGAGCTATATCGATGAAGTCCACGCGGTCGGCCTCTATGGCCCGCGCGGCGGCGGGATTGCCGAGCGCGAAGGGCTGATGGACCGGATCACCGTGATCGAAGGGACGCTGGGCAAGGCGTTCGGCGTGATGGGCGGCTATATTGCGGCCTCGGCCAACCTCATCGATTTCGTGCGCTCGTTTGCGAGCGGCTTCATCTTCTCGACCGCCCTGCCCCCGGCCGTGGCCGCAGGCGCAGCGGCGAGCATCCGTCACCTGAAGCAGTCGAGCGCCGAGCGCGAATTGCAGCAGGAACGCGTTGCGCAGGTACGCCGCATGCTCGATCTGATGGGCATCCCGCACCTCGACAATCCGAGCCACATCATCCCGGTGATGGTGGGCGATGCCAAGAAGTGCAAGATGATCAGCGACTGGCTGATGGACAATCACGGCATCTATGTGCAGCCGATCAACTATCCGACCGTGCCCGTCGGCACCGAGCGGCTGCGCGTCACGCCCTCACCCGTGCACAGCGACGGCGATATCGACCGGCTGATCAAGGCGCTATCCGAGATCTGGTCGCATTGCGAACTCGCCCGGATGGAAAAAGCCGCCTGAGGCCTCCTCACTGACAGGACTACCGGTATCTCCCTTGGACGGGAGTGCGCGAGGGCGGTCGCCTTGGGGGAGGTGGCCGCCCTCCTTTCGTTTGGGCCTACTTCACCGGAATGAAGCGCACCGCGACCCCGCCCGAGGCGGCAAGGTGCACGGCCCAGGTATCGCCGCCGGTCACCACCTTTTCCTCGATCACGATGTCATAGGGGTTGTAATCCCAATGGGCGTGCGGGCCGTCGCGGTAGATCTGCGCGCGGTATTGCTTGCCCTTCTCGAGGAAGGTGAGCGGCAGGGAGAGATCGCGCGGGTTCTCGTCGGTCACCGCGCCGAGGAACCATTCCTTGGACTTGCGCCCCTGCCGCGCCATGGCGACATATTGCCCGACTTCGCCCGCCAGCGCGATCGACTGCTCCCAGTCGGCCTCGACGTCCTTGATGAACTGGAAGGCGTCCATGCGCTTCTCGTAGTTCTCGGGCAGGTCGGCGGCCATCTGGAGCGGGGAGTAGATCGTCACATAGGTCGCCAGCTGCTTGGCGAGCGTTGTCTGCGGGCGGTTCTTGGGGTCGCCGCGCGCCATGTCGGGGCGCACCGGCGGGCGCTCGTTGGGGCGCAGGTCGAAGATGCCGGGGGTGTAGTCGAACGGCCCCGCCAGCAGCGCGGTGAAGGCCAGCATCGGCTCGTGGCTCGGCGGGTTGGGCGGCGAGCCCCAGGCGTTGAACTCCATACCGCGTGCGCCTTCGCGGCTCATCCAGTTGGGATAGGTGCGGCGCAGGCCGGTGTCCTTGACCGGTTCGTGCGTATCCATCGCGATCTGGCGCGCGGCGGCGGCGCGGATCACCTTCATGTGATGGTCGATCATCCGCTGGCTGTCATAATATTCGTAGTGGCGGATGCCCTTGGCATCGACCCACACCGCATCGCCCGCGTCAGAAACATAGCCCGACTTAACGTAGTGCGATCCGATCTTGCGGACGAGATCAAGCCCGGCTTCGAGCTGCTTTTCGTAATTGGTGAGGTTCGCCGAGGTTTCGTGGTGGACGATCAGTTGCACGCCCTTGGAGAGAGCGTACTTGCTCAAACCCTCGATATCGTAATCGGGATAGGCCTCGGTGAAGCTGAAGAGGTCGCCGTTGTTGAACCAGTCGCCGTCCCAGCCCTTGTTCCAGCCTTCCACCAGCACGCCGGAAAAACCGTGCTTGGCGGCAAAGTCGATATAGCGCTTCGTCTCGGCGGTGGTGGCGCCGTGATACTTGTCGGATGCCCAGGTGCGGTCATTGATGTGCATCGCCCACCAGATGCCGATATATTTGCCCGGCTTGGCGTAGGAGACATCGCCCAGCGCATTGGGCTCGTTCAAGTTCAGGATGATGTCCGAATTGATCAGGCCCACCGCTTCGCGCGCAATCTGGATGGTGCGCCACGGCGATGTAAACGGCGCCTTGGTCTTGACCTTCGGCCCGCCCGCCCAGTTCCTGAGGTTCGCCTGAAAATTGCCCGGACGCAGCTGATCCAATGACATCGAGGAATAGTCGATCAGCGCCGCCTCGTGGATCGCGAAGTGGATGCCCGCTTCGTTGCGAAAGGTCGATGGCGTGTGGGCATCGTCGACCTGCCCGGCAGGGGCGATGCGGTAGATATACTCGTTGCGGTTGTACTCGTCCGACGGGGTGTACCACATGGTGGTCTTCTCGCCGACGCCGAACTGGGTCAGCTCCTCGACGATGGCGATATCGCCTTCAAGCGCGGGTTGCTGGCCAAGTTCATAGCGGAAACCGATGCCGGTATCGAAGGCGCGGAAACGCACAACCATCTGGCGTGCGGGGCCATCGTTCGCCTTGAAGGTGACGCTGAGTTCGTTGTGCTGGTCGCGCACCATGCGGCGCTCGCCCCAGGGCTGCTCCCAGGTGCTGTCCTTGCTCGCGCGGGTGGAGCCGGCGATGGCGAGGCCGCGCTCGAAGCCGTGATGATCGGCAAACAGCATCCCCAGCCGCGAGGGTGCGATGACCTTCTCGCCGTCAAAGCTCACCGCATAGGTCGCAAGGCCTCCGTCATCGCTCACGGTCACAGCGATCCTGCCGTCGGGCGAGGTCAGGGTGAGGCTTTCGGCGGCGAGCGGGGCGCTCGCCCACATCAGGGCGGCAAGCCCGGCAAGATTGGTCCACATGCGCATGGGTGTTGGCCTCATCTGGTCTCTGTGAAAATCCGGTAGCCCCATGCGGGCAGGTCGAGTGTTTCGTTGCCCGCAAAGGTGGTTGTCTCGCCGCTCAGGGCATTGGTGTAGGTGCCGTGATGGCGCGCCTTGTCGAAGGTGATGCGATGCGGGCGCGGGCTGAGGTTGAAAACGGCGAAAACCCGCGCGCCGGCAGGGCCGCGGGTGAAGGCATAGACGTCGGCGCTCTGGCTGGTCGGCACCTCGATCATCGCTGCGCCGAAGCGGCCATTGTGGAGCGCCGGGCTCGCGGTCTTGAGCGCAATCAGCTTGGCGAACAGGGCGGCATGCCTGCCTTCGCGCCAGACAATCGGATCACGCTCGAAGAACTTGAGCTGGCGGTCGTTGTCCGCTTCCTGCCCGTTGTAGACAAGCGGCAGGCCCGATCCGGTGAAGGACAGCGCAATCGCGGCCTCATAGGCGGGGCCGTAGATTTCGGCCGCGACCCCGTCCCACGAATTCTGATCGTGGTTTTCGGTATAGACCATCCGCATCGCGGCATGCGGCCAGGTCTCCTGCTGCCCAGCGTAATAGCCGCGGATCGGCCCTGCCCCCTCGCCGCTCTTGACGAGGCGCTGCATCGCCTCCTTCCAGCCCCAGCCATAGGTCGCATCAAAGGCGCGTGTGTGGAGATCGCGCTGCTCCCATTCGGCGAGCATGAAGACCGGTTTGATCGCATTAAGCTCGCCCCGCGCCGTCTCCCAGAAATCGGTGGGGACATAGCCTGCGACATCGCAGCGATACCCGTCGATCCCGAATTCGCGCACCCAGTAGGCGAGGCTTTCGGTCATATATTGGCGCAAGGCAGGCTGGCTGTAGTCGAAGTCCGCGACGTCAGACCAGTCGGTCCCCTGCGGGCTCATCAAGGCGCCTTCGGGCGTGCGGGTGTACCATTCGGGATGGCTGAGAGTGAGCGGGTTGTCATAAGCTGAGTGGTTCGCCACCCAATCGAGGATCACCTTTAGCCCCAGCCGGTGCGCTTCGTTCACGAAGGCGCGGAAATCCGCCTCGCTGCCCAGCTCCGGATTGACCGCGCGATAGTCGCGCACCGCATAGGGGCTGCCGAGACTGCCCTTGCGGTTGGCCTCGCCGATGGGATGGATCGGCATCAGCCAGATGATATCGACGCCCATCGCGGCGAGGCGCGGCAGCTGCGCCTGCGCGGCCTTGAAGGTGCCCTCGGAGGTGAACTGGCGGGTGTTGATCTGGTAGAGCACCGCATCGCGCGTCCACGCGGCATTGGCGATCTCGACCGCCTCACGCGGGGTGTAATCGGGCCTGGCCAGCGCGGGGCTGGCTGCCAGTGCCGCCGCAATCAGCGCAAGCCCGGTGCGCTTCACGCCGCCTGCTCCTTGACCAGCAGCGTGGCCGCCGCCGCCAGCACGAAGCTCACCGCAGAAATCGCCATGGCATAGATCGCCGCGCCGCCGAACAGGTTAGTGACGAGGAAACCGAGCAGCGTCGCAGCGAGCAGCTGCGGCACGACGATGAAGATGTTGAACACCCCCATGTAGATGCCCATTTTCTCTGGCGGAACGGAGCCAGCAAGGATCGCATAGGGCAGCGCCACGATCGAGGCCCAGGCGATGCCGATGCCGATCTGCGGTACCCACAAGAGCGCCGGATCGCGCACCAGCAGCACCGCGGCAAAGCCCGCCGCGCCCAGCAAGAGGTTCACCGCGTGGAGCCGGCAGCGGTCGATCTTCGCCGCGACCGCGACAAAGCCGAGCGCGGCGGCAGCGGCTAGCCCGTTGCGCACCGATCCCATCAGGCTCCACCAGTCGGCCCCGTCCTGAAAGGCGCTGCTCGCCGTATCGGTTGCGCCGAAGTGATACTCGGTCACCCCGGGCGTGCCGTAGATCCACAGGCCGAACATCCCGAACCAGCTAAAGAACTGCACCACAGCAAGCTGGCGCATGGTTTTTGGCATGGCGAAGAGATCGCTGACGACTTCCATGAAGCCGTTGTCGTTGCGGCCCTGTCCGCGCAACATCGCCGCGAACAGCTGGATCAGCCCGAACCCGGCGATCAGAGCTGCGAGCACGTAAAGCTCCTGCGCCACCTCGATTTCGCCGAGAAACGCGGGCCGTGCATCGCTGCGTGCCAGCATCACCAGCGCCGCGAGTGCCGCCCCGGCGATCACCCAGATCATGCCACCGCGGGCGAATTGCCCGGCGCTGCGCTGGACTGCCCCGCGCGCGTGCGCTCCGGCCTCGCCGCGCGCGACGGCAAAGCGGGCGAGCTCGTCCGGCGAATACTCTTTCGTGGTGAACACCGTCCAGCACACCGCCGCCAGCAGCGCCGCCCCGCCGATATAGAACGACCAGTGCACCGTTTCCGGGATCTGGCCTTGGGGCGCGACATTGCTGAGCCCCAACCAGTTGGTCATCACCCATGGCAGCGCGCCCGCGATCACCGCGCCGGTACCGATGAAGAAACTCTGCATCGCATAGCCGATGGTGCGCTGGCGATCGGGCAGGTTGTCGCCGACAAAGGCGCGGAACGGCTCCATCGTGATGTTGAGCGAGGCGTCCATCACCCACAGCATGCCCGCCGCCACCCACAGGGCGGGCGCATTGGGCATGACAAACAGCGCCAGGCTCGCCAGCAGCGCGCCGATCAGGAAGAACGGACGGCGACGGCCGAAGCCCAGGCTCCCAAAACCAATCCACGTCTTGTCCGACAGGTGGCCGATGATCGGCTGGACGATCAGCCCTGTCATCGGCGCGGCGATCCACAGGATTGCAAGGCTGCCGACATCCGCGCCCAGCGTCTGGAAAATGCGGCTGACATTGCCGTTCTGGAGTTCGAAGCCGATCTGGATCCCCAGAAAGCCGAAACTCATGTTCCAGATCTGCGCTGGCAAGAGCGCGGGCTTGCCGCCTGCCTCAGTCATGATCGTCCTGTCCTCTCCCCCGCGCCCTCCTGCCATGCAGGGTGACGCGGCTCCCACGGGGCTGTAGCATGGCGCGGATCTTCTGTCCGGCTGGCTCGCCTGCGGCTCCGGGAGGACAGTCTGGCTAGCTTGCAAAAATTTGCAAGAAACTTTCAGGATTTCTCCCGAAAATTTGCGGATATCGCCGATGATATCAGGCTTTCTATAGTATTTTCAGGTTATTATTGGATAGAGGTTCGGCCCAGCTGGGCTTCTACAAAGATTTGCAAAATTTCTCCCAAGCTGTCAGAAACGGGGCCGGAGGGAGTTGGATGATGGCACGAATCCTCGTGGGAATTGCGGCTGCGCTATGCGCGGGCACCGTCTTGGCGGGAGGCCCCGTTGCGGCTGAGAATCCGCCGGCCATTCCCGTTTCCGCCCCTATCGCCGAACGCCAGCTGGAGGACGAGATCATCTATTTCGTCCTGCCCGATCGCTTTGCCAATGGCGATCCCGCCAACGACAAGGGCGGGCTGAAAGGCGGACCGTTCCAGCATGGTTTCGATCCGACCCACAAGGGCTTCTACCACGGCGGCGACCTCAAGGGGCTGACCGCAAAGCTCGATTACATCCAGGGCATGGGCGTCACCGCGATCTGGTTCGCGCCGATCTTCAAGAACAAGCCGGTGCAGGGCAAGCCGGGCGAGGAAAGCGCGGGCTATCACGGCTACTGGGTTACCGATTTCACCAGTGTCGATCCACATTTCGGCACCAATGCCGAGTTCAAGGCCTTTGTCGATGCCGCCCACGCGCGCGGGATGAAGGTCTATATGGACATCATCATCAACCACACCGCTGACGTGATCGGCTATGCCGAGGGCGAGGCCAATAGCTACCGCTATCGCTCCAAGGGCGAATATCCCTTTTCGCGGGCCGGCGGCACGGGCGGCAAGCCGATCAACCCGGGCTTTGGCGGAGACGATAATCCCGATCCTGCCAACTGGGCGAAGCTGACCGATCCCGCCTTTGCCTATACGCCGCAAGTGCCCGAGGCCGAGCGGCAGGTGAAGGTGCCCGCCTGGCTCAACGACGTCACGCTCTATCACAACCGCGGCAATTCGCACTGGATCGGCGAAAGCAGCGTCTATGGCGATTTCTCCGGGCTCGACGATCTCGCCACCGAGCACCCGCGTGTCGTTAGCGGCATGATCGAGATTTTCGGCCAGTGGATCGATGATTACGGCATCGACGGCTACCGCATCGACACCGCCAAGCATGTGAACCCGGAGTTCTGGCAGGCCTTCGTCCCAGCGATCCTCAAGCGCGCCGAGGCCAAGGGGATCAAGCACTTCCACATCTTTGGCGAGATCGCCTACGAGGAGCCCACCGCCACGCTCGCTGCGCAGGTCATGGCCGAAAGCGGCCTGCCCTATGCGCTCGACATGGGCTTTGCCAAGGCCGCGCAATTGGTCGCCAGCGGCAAGGCCGGCCCGCGGCTGATGGCGGAATTCCTCCAGCAGGACGCGGTCTACCCCGGCGGCGCGAAAACCGCGCTGGGCCTGCCGACTTTCCTCGGCAACCACGATTTCGGCCGCTTTTCGATGTTCGTGCGCGAGATGAGCGGATCGGCCGACGAGGCGACGCTGCTCTCGCGCGTCAAGCTCGGCCATGCGCTGATGTTCGGCCTGCGCGGCGTGCCCACGATCTATTACGGGGACGAACAGGGCTTCATCTCCGACGGCAATGATCAGCTCGCGCGCGAGGACATGTTCCCGAGCAAGGTCGCCGCCTATAACGACAACAACCTGATCGGATCGCGCGCCACCACCGCGCAGAGCAACTTCGACACCGCCCACCCGCTCTACCGCCAGATCGCGGAACTTTCCGCGGCCCGCACGGCCAGCCCTGCGCTACGGCGTGGTCTCACGCAGGTGCGCGCGTTCGAGGAAGCCGCCCCCGGCCTGCTCGCAGTGGAGCGCCATGATCCCGCGACGGGACAGCGGGTGCTGCTGGCCTTCAACACCTCCGCTTCGGCCCTTTCGCGCACAGTCGAGGTAAGCTACCGGGCGACCCGCGTCGCGCCGCTGCTGGGCACCTGTCCGGCCGCGCTCGCCGCGCCCGGATCGATTGCCATCACCCTTCCCCCGTTCGGCTACGCGGCCTGCATTCTGGAGACTGACAAGTAATGGCTTCGGTTATGGATGCGGCGGCACCTTCACTCACCGGCGAGCTTGCATGGTGGCACGGGGCGGTCATCTACCAGATCTATCCGCGCTCGTTCCGCGACACCAATGGTGACGGAATCGGCGATCTTGCGGGCATTGCCGACGAGCTCGACTATATCGCCGATCTGGGCGTCGACGGGATCTGGATCTCGCCCTTCTTCACCTCGCCGATGAAGGACTTCGGCTATGATGTCGCCGATTATTGCGGCATCGATCCGAGCTTCGGCACCTTCGCCGATTTCGACCGCATCATCGAACGCGCCCATGCGCTGGGCCTCAAGGTGATCATCGACCAGGTCTATTCGCACACCTCGGACGAGCACGCGTGGTTTCAGGAAAGCCGGACCGACCGCACCAATCCCAAGGCCGACTGGTATGTCTGGGCCGACCCCAAACCGGACGGCTCGCCCCCGTCCAACTGGCAATCGGTGTTCGGTGGATCGGCATGGCAATGGGACGGGCCGAGGAAGCAATATTACCTGCATAATTTCCTCACCAGCCAGCCCGATCTCAACGTCCATAACCGCGACGTGCAGGACGCGCTGCTGGATGTGGCGCGGTTCTGGCTGGCGCGCGGCGTGGACGGGTTCCGCCTCGATGCGCTGAACTTCGCGATGCATGATCCGGACCTGCGCGACAATCCGCCCTCGGGCGCGCCGATGGAGCTGGTCACCCGCCCCTTCGACATGCAGCACAAGCGCTACAACCAGTCGCACCCCGATATCGTCGGCTTCCTTGAGCGGATCCGCGCAACGATCGACGAATTCCCCGGTCGCTTCACCGTTGCCGAAGTCGGCGGGCCGGAGCCGCTGGCCGAGATGAAGGCCTTCACCGCTGACGGCAAGCGGCTCGATTCCGCCTATAATTTCGACTTCCTCTACGCCCCCCTGCTGACCGCGCCGCTGGTGCGCGCGAGCCTGTCGCAGTGGAGCGGGGAGCCGGGCGAAGGCTGGCCGTCCTGGGCCTTCTCGAACCACGATGCTCCGCGTGCGGTGACCCGCTGGACCCGCGATGGCGACCAGCCGCGCGCGGCGCGCCTCAACATGCTGCTGCTGCTGGCGCTGCGCGGCAATCCGATCATCTATCAGGGCGAGGAACTGGGCCTGCCGCAGGGCTATGTCGCCTTCGAGGATTTGCAGGACCCCGAGGCGATCACCAACTGGCCGCACACGCTGGGCCGTGACGGTGCGCGCACGCCGATGCCGTGGCAGGCAAGCGCGCCGCAAGCAGGCTTTTCGAGCGCCAACCGCACCTGGCTGAAGCGCGACCCGGCCCATGCCGCTCTCGCGGTGGACGGCCAGACCGGCGATCCGCAATCGACCCTGCATTACACCCGTCACCTGCTCGCGATGCGGCGCCGCTATCCGGCGCTGGTGGCGGGCGAGATCACCCTGCTCGACACGCCCGAGGATGTGCTCGCCTTCATCCGCCATGATGCGGAAGGCGCGGTCTTGTGCGCCTTCAACCTCGGCGACGAGGTGCTCGAATGGGCCACGCCGCCCGCTTTCGTCGAGGCTCAGGTGCTCGCCAGCGAGAATGCGGTGGGGATCACCGGCAAACCGCCCATGGTGCTTGCGCCCGGTTCAGGATACTGGGCAACGAACGCGGTGGAGACCTGACAGCAATGAGCCCGACCCGGCCTGCCACGCGGCGCAGCGCCACGCTTGAGGATATCGCCCGCGAAGCCGGGGTCTCGGTCTCGACTGTCAGCCGGGCATTGAACGACAGTCCCTCGGTCAAGCGGAGGACCAAGCAGCAGATCTGGCAGATCGCCCGCGCCCATGATTATGAATTCCGCGCCTCGATGCCGGCCGGGCCGAGCGGGGCCGATGCGACCATCGCGGTGGTCGTCCCCGCCCCGCAGGCACGCGAGAGCCGGGTGGCGGACCCCTTCTTCCTCGAACTGCTGGCCGGGATTGCCGAGGCCGCGCGTGAGCGCAATGCCGATCTCCTGATCAGCCACCTGACCCCGCGCGCCGATGCCGACCTTGACTACGCCATGAGCACGAGCCGCGCGACCGGCGTGATCTTCATCGGGCAGTCCTCGCTGCACCACGCCTTCAACGCGCTCGCCGCGCGCGACAACCGCTTCGTGGTGTGGGGCGCGGAGTTTCCCGATGCGCAGTATTGCGCGATCGGATCGGACAACGTCGCAGGCGGACGGCGCGCGACCTCGCACCTCGTGCGGCTGGGGCGCAGGCGCATCCTGTTCCTCGGCGATACCGAAGCACCCGAAGCCGAGCAGCGCTGCCGGGGCTATCGTCAGGCCCTCGCCCAGGCCGGGATCGCGGTCGACGACAGCCTGATCCTGCCGGCCCATTTCGAAGTCCATTCCGCCGAAGCCGCCACCCGCAGCGCGATTGCCGGGGGCCTCAAATTCGACGCCGTCTTCGCCGCCAGCGACCTCATCGCGATCGGCGCAATCCGCGCGCTCACCCGTTCGGGGATCAACGTGCCCGCCGATGTTTCGGTGGTGGGCTATGACAACATCCCCGCCGCGCGGCTTGTTACGCCGCAGCTCACCACCATCGATCAGGACGCGAACCTTGCCGGACGGATGCTTGTGTCCAAACTGATCGACCGCGGGGATGGCCCGGCGATTTCGGAGCGGCTGGAAACCAGCCTGCTGATCCGGGAAAGCTGCGGGGGATGAACGCGCCCCGCCCTCTCAAGAGCATCGTGATCGTCGGCGGCGGCAGCGCGGGCTGGATGACGGCGGCGGCGCTCTCTCAGGCGGTGGGGCAATCCTGCACAATCACGCTGGTCGAGAGCGAGGCGATCGGCACGGTCGGCGTCGGCGAGGCGACCATCCCGCCGATCCGTCACTTCAACCAGCGCCTCGGCATCGACGAAGCGACCTTCGTGCGCGAGACGCAAGGCAGCTTCAAGCTCGGCATCGAGTTCGTGAACTGGGGCAAGCTGGGCCACCGCTATTTCCACCCCTTCGGCCAATATGGCGCCGAATTCGACAGCGTGCCCTTCTACCACCACTGGATGCGCGAATATCTCGAAGGGCGGGTAGAAGGCCCGATCGACGATTTTTCGATGTGCTGGGCGATGGCCAAGGCGGGCAAGTTTGCCCACCCCTCGTCCGACCGGCGGATGATCCAGTCGACCTTCGATTATGCCTACCACTTCGACGCGGGGCTCTATGCCGCCTTCCTCCGCCGGTTTGCAGAGGCGCGCGGGGTGAAGCGGATCGAGGGCAAGGTGGTCGATGTCGCCTTGCGGGGCGAGGACGGCTTCATCGAGGCTGTCACGCTCGACAGCGGGGCGCGGATCGAGGGCGAATTCTTCTTCGATTGCAGCGGCTTCCGCGGCCTGCTGATCGAGGAGGCGCTGCACGCAGGCTATGACAACTGGCAGCACTGGTTGCCGTGTGACCGCGCCGTGGCCGTTCCTTGCGAAAGAGGCGAGTTCACTCCCTATACCCGGTCCACAGCGCGGGAGGCAGGGTGGCAGTGGCGCATTCCGCTCCAGCACCGCACCGGCAATGGCTATGTCCATTGTTCGCAGTTCATCACCGAGGACGAAGCGGCCGAAACCCTCCTCGCCAATCTCGACGGCAAGGCGCTGGCAGACCCCCGCCCCTTGCGCTTTGTCACCGGCAAGCGGCGCAAGTTCTGGGAGAAGAACTGCGTCGCCATCGGGCTCTCCGCCGGGTTCATGGAGCCGCTGGAATCGACCAGCCTGCACCTCATCCAGTATGGCATCCTGCGCCTCATCGCGCTGCTGCCCGACGCCGCCATGTCGCCCCTGCTGGCGCGTGAATATAATGCCCAGACTGCAAGGGAATACGAGCTGATCCGGGACTTCCTGATCCTCCATTACAAGGCCACGCAGCGCGACGATTCCGAGCTGTGGCGCTACTGCGCAAACATGCCGATCCCCGACAGCCTGCAATACAAGATCGACCATTTCCGCTCCGCCGGCATGCTGGTGGCGGACGGGCAGGAGCTGTTCGCCAATCCCAGCTGGATCGCGGTCTATCTCGGGCAAGGCATCGTGCCGCAGCGTGCTCCGGCGCTGGCAATGATGCGCGAGGGGGTTCCGGTGGCAGAGCGCCTCGCCCAGATCCGCAGCGCGATGGATGCGGCGGTGGCGGAAATGCCGTCCCATGGCGAATTCATCGCGCGACATTGCGCGGCCCCGCCGATTGCGACCTGAGCCGCGCTTTTCCGCCAAAAACCCCTGCGAGAGCCCCGCGATGTTTCACGTGAAACATCGCGCATGACGCCCCCATCTCGGCCCTAACTCGGGGTCAAGTGCGACCTAACACGGCAGCAAAATCGCCACCCCGACATGAAAAAAGGGCCCGCCATCGCTGGCGAGCCCTTTCCTGAAACCCTGGTACGACCCGAGGGCGTCGTGATCAGAAGGTCTTGCGGAGCGTCACGTTGAACGTGCGGCCGTAGAGCTCGTGGCGGCTCGGGAAGTCGCCGACATCCGCACCCGCCGCGTTGAACAGGGTGTTCTGCGTCACGAAGGGCTCGTTCGTCATGTTGAACACTTCGGCCAGGATCTGCACCCCGTTGAGGAAGCTGCCCGGCTTGTCGAAGGTGTAACCGATCTGCGCGTCGAGGATGGTTTCCGGACGGGCCTGCGCACCCGACAGCGAGCCGTCGAAGTTCTGCACTTCCGAGAGGAACCCGGCGCGGTAGCGCGCCGCCAGCTTGGCGCGGAAGCCGTGCTTTTCGTAGAAGATGTCACCCGACCAGGTGAGATCCGAATAGCCCGGGATCGCGATCGGATTGAAGTTCTGGTTCTGCACCTCGGCATCGGCATAGGTGATCGAGTAGAACCCGCCGAACCCGTCGAGCCCTTCGGCCAGATCGCCGAAGTTGACGCGCAGCGTGCCTTCGATGCCGGTGATCTTGCCGTCGGCAAAGTTCACCGGACCGTTGAAGATGCCGGTCGCCACTTCAGGATTGGTGGTCAGGATGCCGCCAGCGCCGAAGTTCTCGATCGACTGGGTCAGATCGGTCAGCTCGCTGAAGTCGATGATCCAGTCCGACAGATCCTTGTGGAAGGCCGCGACGATGATCGCGGTGCCGGGCGAGAAGTACTTCTCGAGGCTGATGTCGTAGGCGACCGATTCATACGGCTGCAGGAAGGGGTTGCCCCCGCCGAGGTTGAAGCAGACCACCGAGGGCGGGTTGAACGCCACCACCCGGTCAGGACGCTGGTCGTTGTTGGTGTCGACGCAGCTCTGGGCGTTGAAGCCGATGTTCTGGTTCGCCGTCATCTGGTCGAGACGCGAGCGGGTGATGGTCTTGGCCGCCGCGATACGGATGAAGGTGTCGGGCATGATCTCGAAGCTGAGGTTCATGCTCGGCAGCCAGTTGCCGTAGCTCGTGCCGACGGTGTTGGTCAGCCCGCCGCCGATCGTGCCGGTCGAGGACTGGTCCGTATCCGAATAGCGCAGGCCGATATTGCCGCGCACCGGAACCGAGCCGAGATCGCCGTCGATATTGGCCTGGATGTAGAAGTTGTGGACCTTCTCGTTGACCACCCACTGGGTGTCGAAGGTGGCCTTCTCGACGCGGTAGGTGCCGTCGGTGAGGAAGGACGAGGGGTCATAGGCGAGAATGTCGTTGCCGAGCCCGCCGGTGTTGGTGCTGCCCACGATGGCGCTGGTCGGCACGGCCAGGCCGTTGCCGAAGGCGGCGGTGGGACGCAGGAAGCTCTCGTTCGAATCGAAGTTCTTCGAACGATCAGTGTAGAGCCAGCCGAGGGTGATGTTGTCGATCAGCCCGCCGTCGAATTCCCAATAGGCTTCGGCGCGCAGCTGGTTCAGCTCGTCCTCGATGATCGGCTGCTTGATGAAGCCGACCTGGCCCCACCCGCCCGGATCGGTGAGCAGGACGTTGGCCGGGTTGGTGTAATCGAGCACGCCGTCGATCGAATAGGTCCCGTCGCGCGGGAAGGTGAAAGTCAGCGTGTCCTGCGCACCCGAACGGGCACGGCCGGTGCCGGCATAGCTTTCATAGTCGATGTCGTTGCGGTTCAGCGTCGAATAGCCGTAGTCGAGCACGAAGCCGAGGTTGTCGGTGGCCTTCCATTCAAGGTTGGCGCCGATCGCGAAGATCTCCGACTTGCTGCCTTCGGTGTCGGTGCGCAGGATCGGCACGACATTGCGGTAGGTCGCGGTATCGGCGAACGGGCCACTGCCGGTCGCGCCGCCAAAGGTTGCACCGCTCCACGAGGCAATCGGGGTTTCGGTGCCGCGGAAGATGCCGGAGTCGCTGGTGTCGGTGTAGAAGCTGTCGACCGTCAGCGAGACGCGATCGGTCGGTTCGAACTGCAGCGTACCGGCAAGCGAGGTGCGCTCGAAGGTGCGGCTGACCACGCCCTGACGCGGGTTGTCGGCCGGGTAGATCACGCCGGCTGCGGTGCGGCCGACCTGGAACTGGTTGGTCTTCAGCTCGCGGCTGATGAACTGGGTCGGGATCGACTGCACCGTGACGCCCAGCGACCAGCCCAGCGTGCCGGCATCGTTCTGATCGATGTAGGAACCGAAGAAGCGGTAGCCGTCATTGGCGACGTCCGGGTTCAGCTTGCCGCTGTCGTTGATCGTGTAGGTCGCCGATGCGGTGATCTGGCGCTTGTTCGAATCGAGCGGACGGATGGTGCGCAGGTCGACCGCGCCGGCGATGCCGATGGCGGCAAGACGGGCGTCACCGGTCTTGTAGACCACGCCCGAGCCGATCAGCTCGGAGGGGAACTGGTCGAATTCGATGCCGCGGTTGTTGCCCGCAGAAACGACTTCGCGGCCATTGAGGAGGGCCAGCGAGAAGTCCGGACCGAGGCCACGGATCGAGATCTGCTGCGAACGGCCGCGCACGCGCTGGGCGGTCACACCCGGCAGGCGGGCGAGCGTATCAGCGATCGAGATGTCGGGCAGCAGACCGATGTCTTCGGCCGCGATCACTTCAACGATCGAAGTGGCCTTGCGCTTGGCATCGAGCGAGGTCTGGATCGAGCTGCGGATACCGGTGACGACGATATCATCGCCCTGGCCCTGTCCTTCGACGGCAGCAGCCGCCTGCTCATCGGCGTTCTGCGCGAGCGCCGGAGCCCCCGTCGCCGCGAGCGCCAGAAAGGTCGCGGCCCCGCACAGCAGGCGCGCGCTTACATTGATCCCGTTGGTTTTCATCGAAACTCCCCTCCGCCAGGCGCATCATTCGTGCGCTTTTGCAGGTTTTTTCATAGCCTAGTCGGAAGCCGAGGTAAATCGCCAATCGCGCATCACTGTGCAAAGCGGCCTGCAATCTATATTTCTACTTATTTTCTGATGCTTGATTGCATTTTTGGAGGCCAGAGCCCGGTGCCGGCGCGCGGGTTTTGCGGATTTGTTGCCGGATTGTCACAGTCTCGCACCTCGCCCGCAGCTTTGTGTCGGACTGGAGCCACGCCGCCCGGTACCGACAGGCGGCCTTCCGGCAGTTTTGAAGATTATTCTGTTGTTTTTCATATGCCTGTTCTTACGGCTTGGCCGCCAGCGAGGCTTTTGTTAGGCTCCCGATCATGGCCCGACCCCCCGCTTCCAGCGCGAACACCGCCCCTCAGGGATGGGTCATCACGCCGCATGACGCGCGCATTTCCGGCTTTTCATCGCAAAACCATAGGCTTGTTACGATAGACAGCCTGCTCGTCGACCCCGAACACGCCATTGGCCAAGCCGTTTTGCAAAATTTTGCAAGAATCACGCCGCAATATCCCGGGCTGCGTGCGCCGCTCGATCCGGCGGTGGGCGCGGCATGGCTGGCGCAGCTGGCCCCGCTGCTTGACCAGTGGTTCGAAACCGGCGGAGTCCGATGGGAGATGCAGGCGTGGTTTTCGCTCGTCACCACCCCGCCTGCCGCGATCGCGCCGATCCAGCGCCTGCCCCATGTCGACGGCACCGATCCGCGCCAGATCGCGATGATGCTCTATCTCCACCAGACTGGTCACGGTGGAACCGCCTTCTTCCGCCACCGCTCGACCGGACTGGAGGCGCTCACCGCCGAGGATTACCCGCGCTATGCCGCCGCGGTGCAGGCCGATTTCGGACGCACCGGGCTGCCGCCTGCCGCCTATCCCACCGACGGCGCCCCGCATTTCGAGCGCACCCATGTGGTCGAGGGCCATTTCAACAGCGCCGTGTTCTATCGCGGCAACATCCTGCATAGCGGGGTGATCGATAATAATGCGCCGCTGAGCGCCGATCCGCGGGAGGGGCGGTTGACGATCAACGCCTTCTTCCGCCCGGCACAATAAGCGGCGAAGACAAGACAACAGGGACAGGCATGATGGAGAGCGCAGCGGTGAACAGGCTGGTGATCGTCGGCGGGGGGACCGCGGGCTGGATCACGGCGGCGGCCTTTGCCCGGCTGCTGGGCGGCAAGCTCGACATCACGCTGGTCGAAAGCGAGGCCATCGGCATTGTCGGCGTGGGCGAGGCGACGATCCCGCAGATCATCCGCTTGAACGCGATCCTCGGCCTGGACGAGAACGCCTTCCTGCGCGCCACCTCGGGCACCTTCAAGCTCGGGATCGAGTTCGTCGACTGGGGCAGCATCGGTAGCCGCTATCTCCACACCTTCGGCGATACCGGCCTGCCGCTCGGCAATGTGCCGTTCCACCACTATTGGCGGCGCAGCGCCGGAGCCGCGCCCGATCCCAAGGGGCTGTGGAACTGGTCGCTGCACCAGCTGGCCGCCGATCAGGCGCGTTTCGGCAAGCTCGACCGGGTCGGCAACACGGCGATGACGGGCCTCGCCTATGCCTACCATTTCGATGCCAGCCGCTATGCCCTGTTCCTGCGCGACTATGCCGAAGGGCGCGGAGTGAAGCGCCGCGAGGGGATTGTCGAAAGCGTCCAGCGCGACGGCGAGACCGGGGATATCCGCTCGATCACGCTGGCGGGCGGCGAGGCGATCGCAGGCGATTTCTTCATCGATTGCACCGGCTTTCGCTCGCTCTTGCTGGGGCAGGAACTGGGCGTCGGCTATCAGGACTGGTCGAAATGGCTGCCCTGCGACCGCGCGCTGGCCGTGCCGAGCGAGCGCCTGCCCACCCTCGTCCCCTATACCCGCGCCACCGCCAAGAGCGCCGGGTGGCAATGGCGCATCCCGCTCCAGCACCGCACCGGCAACGGCCATGTCTATTCCTCCGGCTTCATTTCCGACGATGCGGCGGCCGAGACGCTCCTGGCGGGGCTCGACACCAAGGCGCTGGATGATCCGCGCCCGATCCGCTTCACCACCGGGCGGCGCGAGACCTTCTGGTCGCACAATTGCGCCGCGATCGGGCTTTCGAGCGGGTTCCTCGAACCGCTCGAATCGACCTCGATCCACCTCATCCAGTCGCATGTCAGCCGGCTGATCCAGCTCTTCCCGCGCTCGGCCCATGCCGATGCCGAGCGTGCGGAATATAACCGCCGCTGCGAAGCCGAATTCGCGCAGATCCGCGACTTCCTCATCCTCCACTACCACCAGACCGCGCGCGAGGATTCGGAGTTCTGGCGCTATTGCAAGCATATGGACGTGCCCGACAGCCTCACCCACAAGCGCGAGCTGTTCGCCGCCTCGGGCCGGATCGGGCGCGATGTCGATGATCTGTTCCGTGATGCGAGCTGGGTGCAGGTGATGCTGGGCCAGGGGATCATCCCGCAGGATTACGATCCCATGGCCGATCAGATGAGCGATGCGCAGCTCGCCGAATTCCTCGCCAACCTGCGCACCATCATCACCCGCAGCGTCGCAAGCCTTCCGAGCCACGAGGAATATCTCGCGCGCCACTGCCCCGCCGCCGTGCTCGACGCCGCCGCCTGATTCGAGACCGCCTGATCCAGCACCGGACGCGGGCACAAAAAAGGGCGGCGTGGCATCCCACACCGCCCGTTTTTCGTGTCAGCTAAGAAGCTTACTTCTTGGTGCTGGCGAGATAGGCCACGAGGTTGGCGCGGTCCTGATCGTCCTTGATGCCCGGGAAGGCCATCTTGGTGCCGGGCATGAAAGCCTTCGGATCCTTGAGGTATTCGAACAGAACGTCTTCGCTCCAGGTCACGCCGCTGTTCTTGTTGGCGTCCGAGTAGGCGAAGCCGGCAACCTGGCCCGACGCGCGGCCGACCACGTTGTAGAGCGACGGACCGACGCGGTTCACGCCGTCTTCGAGCACGTGGCACGAACGGCAAAGCGCGAACACCTTTTCGCCGGCGGCGGCATCGGTGGTGAAGCTGGCGTATTCGACCTTGGCACCGGCGTCAGCCGCAGGCGCGGCTGCTTCGGTGGCAGCCGGAGCAGCAGCCTCGGTAGCCGCAGGTGCAGGAGCTTCCTCCTTCTTGCCGCCACATGCCGAAAGAGTAGCGAGGCTTGCCAGCATGGCGGCCCCCATCAGGAAATTGCGCTTCATGTCGTTTGTCCTCTGAACAATTAAGTCCTCCCGCATCCCGCGGGGGCCATAAACCAGTTTATCGGCCAAGAAAAGCAGGACTTCGGCAGCTTTGCGCAAACCTCGCCCCTCCCATTGCCGTAGGGGCTAAACGCAGAAGGTCGAAAGAGTTTCCAGCAAAAGCCACAGAGCATGATTGCCAAGCCCTGCGGCTGCGGTAAACATTGCCATCATGACGACACTTCCGCGCCTCACCAAGCTCGTCCTCGCCCTGCTGGCGTTCCTCCCGCTCTATTTCGCGGTTGCCGCGCTTGGCACCAAGATCGGCATATGGGGCTGGCAGATCGGGCTGATGGCGCTGACGCTGGGCGGCGGGGCGATTCTGCTGGGGCTGACGGCGCTGATCGCGCTCCTATCGCTGGTTCTCGGGGTTCGCGCCAAGCCGCGCAGCAATGCCGTGCTCGGGATTGCGATCATCGGCCTGCTGGTGCCGGGCGCGGGGATGGCGGTGTTCGGCTCTGCGGCCGGAAAGGGCGCAGCCAACCCGATCCACGACATCGCCACCGACACCGGCAATCCGCCCGCCTTTTCGGCTGCCACCATGACCGCACGCGAAAAGGCCGGCGCCAATCCGCTCAATGATTACCAGACCCCGCTCGGCCAGATCGCGCTGTTCCAGAAGACCGGCGTTGCGCCCGAACTGGCGGTGAAGAGCCATGCCCAGATCATCACCGACCGCAAGGACCGTCCGGCCCCGTTGCCATTGGGCGGCGCCAGCAAGGCCGAGGGCGTGGCCGCCGTGAAGGCGGCGATGGCGGCGATGGGCCTTGCCGATATCCGCGCCGATGACGCCACCGGCGTGGTCGAGGGGACGGCCGAGACCTTCTGGTTCGGCTTCAAGGATGATGTCGTCGCCCGCGTGGGCGATACCCAGATCGACTTCCGTTCGGTCAGCCGGGTGGGGGTGAGCGATCTTGGCGCGAACACCGCGCGGATCAATGACCTGCGCACCCGCACCGAGACCCTGCTGGGATCGGCCAGCCGCTAATCGCGAAAGGCTGACGCGGCCATCGCGCTGCGCTGGAACACGGTCAGCACGCACAGGCCGGCATAGGCATAGGCAATCGCTCCGAACCATGCGGGCCAGAGGCACATGGCGATGAACACCGCGATGGTCTCCGCCCCCTCGGCCAAACCCGTGGAATAGAAGAAGCTCTTCTTGCCGTGGGCCTCGGTTTCGGCCCCGCGCTTGCCCGCGATGACGGCAAAGGCGAGGAAGCTTACGCCTGTGAGCACGAAGCTGGCCACCAGCACCAGTGCAGGCAGGGTGTTGGCGGCGCTGAGGATGCCGAAGCCGAGCGGCACGCTGACATAGAAGGCAAAGTCCGCGACGATATCGAAATAGCCGCCGAGGTCGGATGGGCCTCTGGCGCGCGCGACCGCTCCGTCGAGGCCGTCGAGCAGGCGATTGGCGATGATCAGCGCAAGGCCCCAGCCGATGTGGCCGAGCGCGATGGCGCCCGCGCCCGCAAGGCCCAGCGCAAGGCCGGTGAAGGTCAGCGCATTGGCCGTGACCCCCGCCTGCGCGAGCATGCGACCAGCGGCATTGAGCGCCGGATCGATCAGCGGGCGCAGCTTCGCATCAAGCATAGGTGACGAGCCCGATCCACGCCCCCGTCATCGCGCTGGCGAGGTTGCCGCTGACCCAGCTCTTCATCCCCAGCCCCGCCGCCTCTGCGCGGCGTTCGGGGCAGAGCGTGCCGATGGTCGAGACCAGCAGGCCCACGCTGGCAAGGTTGGCGACGCCGCACAGGGCATAGGTGACGATCAGCTGGCTGCGCAGGCCGAGCGTGCCTTGGGGCAGCGCGGCGAGTTCGAGATAGGCGACATATTCGTTGAGCACCGCCTTGGTGCCCATCAATCCGCCCGCCGCCTGCGCCTCGCTCCACGGCACGCCGAGCAGCCACATGAACGGCGCCAGCACCCAGCCAAGCAGGCGCTTGAGGCTGAGCGGATCGCCATCGACGAAGGGCAACGCCGCCAGCATCCCGTCGACCAGCGCCACCAGCGCGAAGACAGTGATGATCACCGCGATCACCGCAAGGAACAGCTGCATCCCGTCCATCGTGCCCTTGACGATGGCATCAATGCTGCTCTCGTATTTCAGGCCGGGATCCTCCTTGTCCACCTCGGTCGCGGTGTCGCCCTCCTGCGGCGGCACCATCAGCCGCGCGATCAGCAGCGCGGCGGGGAGCGAGATCAGCGAGGCGGAGATCATGTGGCCGGTCGCGTCGGGCACCACGGCTTTGAGGGTGGTGGCATAGAGGATCAGGATCGCGCCCGAGATGGTCGCCATCGTCAGGGTCATAATCTGGAACAGTTCCGAGCGGCTGACGCGGGCGAAATAGGCGCGGGTGACAAGCGGCGCCTCGACCACACCGAGGAACACGCTCGCCCCGCCGGACAGGCCGACCACGCCCGAGACGCCAAGCGAGCGCCGCAGCAGGAAGGAGAGGCCGTTCACCATCCAGCGCAGCACGCCCCAGTGCCACAGCAGCGCGGCCAAGGCCGAGAAGACGATCACCAGCGGCAGGATCTGGAAGGCGATCACCAGCGGCGGCTGCGCGCCTTCCTTCAGCACGAAAGGCAGCTCCGCCCCGCCCACATAGCCGAACATGTAGGACGAGCCCTTGAGCGTCGCTGCCTCGACCGCGCTGACCGCATTGTTGACGAGGCCGACCGCCGCCCACACGGCTGGCACCCGCACGATGAGCAGCGCGAGCAGCCCCTGCATCACCAGCGCGCCCGCGATCCAGCGCCAGCCGGGATGGCCGCGGCGGTTCTCGCTCACGGCCCAGGCCAGCCCCATCAGCACCGCGATCCCGATGATCCCGCGCAGCTGGTCGAACAGCTCCATGCCGCTCACCCGCGCCGCCAGTCGTGATAGCGCTCGACCCATTTGAGCAACCCTTCGGGCTTGTGCGCCTTCTTCCAGTTGCCGGCGGCGAATTTGTTGGCCTCAACCATGGTCGGATAGGCGTGGATCGTGCCGAGGATCTTGTTGAGCCCGATACCGTGCTTCATCGCCAGCACATATTCGGCCAGCAGCTCGCCCGCCTGGCTCCCTACGATGGTGGCGCCCAGCACCGTGTCCTTGCCGCCAGCCGGGGTGAGCACCTTGACGAAGCCCCGCGTCTCGCTCTCGGCAATCGCGCGGTCGAGATCGTCCAAGTCATAGCGCGTCACCTCCACCGCGATGCCCTGCTCTGCCGCCTCGCGATCATTGAGGCCGACGCGGGCGAACTCGGGATCGAGGAAGGTCACCGCCGGGATCACCCGGTAATCGGCCTTGAACTTGCGGAAGGTGCCGAACAGCGCGTTGACGCTGGCGTACCACGCCTGATGGCTCGCGGTGTGGGTGAACTGGTAGGGCCCGGCGACGTCTCCGCAGGCGAAGATGTTGGGGAAGCGGGTGGCGAGGAATTCGTCGGTGACGACGGTGTTCGCGGTGTCGACCCCGATATCCTCCAGCCCGAAGCCGGTGAGCCGCGCGCGGCGGCCGACTGCGACGATCAGGGCATCGAAGGGCACCTGCACCTCCGCCCCGTCATGCGCGGCGATCAACGTGCGCCCCTCGATCCGCACGGCTGTGTGGCCGGTGAGGACAGTAACCCCGTCCGCCTCCAGCACCACCTTGGCGAGCGCGGAAACATCGGCATCCTCGCGCCCAAGCAGCGCGTCCGCCATCTCGACCTGCGTAACCTTGGAGCCCAGCCGCGCCAGCGCCTGCGACAGCTCGCAGCCGATCGGCCCGCCGCCCAGCACCGCGACGCGCGCAGGGGGCGCGTCCATCGCCGCGAAGGCCTCCCACATGGTCTCGCTGGTGAGATAGCCGCTCGTCTCGATCCCCGGGATCGGCGGAACCACCGGCTCCGCGCCGCTAGCGATGATGATCGAGCGGGTGGTGAGGCGCTGGGTGCCGCCGTCATTCCGCGCGATCTCGACCGTCCACGGGTCGATCACCCGCGCATAGCCCTTGACCACATCGACCCCGAGGCCGGTGTAGCGCTCCACGCTGTCATGCGGCTCGATGGCCTTGATGGCGTCCATCACCCGCGCGATCACCGCCTTGAACGGCACCTGCGGTTCGGTTGCGACAAGACCATACTTGTCCGCCGCCCGCATCATGCTCGCCACCTTGGCGCTCTTGATCAGCGCCTTGGACGGCACGCAGCCGGTGTTGAGACAGTCGCCGCCCATCTCCTTGGCCTCGACCAGCGTCACCTTGGCTTTCACCGTCGCGGCGATATAGGCCGAGACCAGCCCCGCCGCGCCCGCACCGATCACCACCATGTTGCGGTCGAACTTGGCGGGCCGCCTGAACCCGGCATAGACCTTGCGCCGTTGAAGCGCGCCGATCACCAGCTTGGCCAGCCACGGCGCTATGCCGAGCAGCACGAAGCTCCCCAGCACCCCCGGCGAGGCAATGCCTTTGAGACTGTCGATCCGCGCCAGCTGCGTGCCCGCGTTCACATAGACAATCGTGCCGAGCAGCATGCCGATCTGGCTGACCCAGACATAGGTCCAGGTGCGGATGCGGGTGAGGCCCATCACGAGGTTCACCACGAAGAAGGGAAAGGCCGGAATCATCCGCAGGGTAAAGAGATAGAACGCCCCGTCGCGCTCCACCCCGGCGTTGATCGCCTTCAGCCGCTCGCCGAAGCGCGCCTCGATAGAGTCGCGCAGCACATAGCGCGAGGAGAGGAAGGCGAAGGTCGCCCCGATGGTCGAGGCGAAGGAGACCAGCACCGTGCCGCCCACCACGCCGAACAGCGCGCCTGCCGCCAGCGTCATGATCGCCGCGCCGGGCAACGAGGCCGCCGTCACCGCGACATAGGCGAGGAAGAACCCGGCGATCACCGCCAGCGCATTGTCCTGCTGGAAGGCGCGCAGATCGGCGGCGAGCGCCTTGATCCCCTCCAACGTGAGATATTGCCCCAGCCCGAAGGCGAAATAGGCCGCAACCAGCGCGACGAGCGCGGCAAGGATGGCAAGCTTCTTCACGTGTGACCCCTCATGAACCGGCCAGCGCGGCGTATCCGGCTATCCAGCGCCTGTCGATGGCGTGCTTCCAGCGCAGCGCCCAGCCGCCTTGTGCCGCGAGAGGGCCATAGCTGGCAATCGCGGAGCCATCGCCGGTGTTGATGAGATAGAGGCTGTGGCGGCGCGGGTGGTAGGAGGCACGCGGCAGCTCGCCCTGAAGCGCGGCCCGCAGGTTTGCCGCAAGCACCGGCCCGGCCATCACCGCATGGACACCCGAATGCGCCAGCGGGCGGTCGATCCGCGCCGAGACATCTCCGGCAGCGAAGATATGGCCGTGCGAAATCGAGCGCTGCCGCGCATCCACCGCGACAAAGCCTCGCCCGTCGAGCGCCAGCCCGCTCGGCCCCAGCCACGGCGGCGGCGCACTGCCGAGCGCGGCGACGAGAAGATCGGCAGGTTCGAGCGAAACCAGTTCATCCTCCGCCGTTCGTGTCGAGCGAAGTCGAGACACGGGTTGCGCGCTGGGCCTCTCGACTGCGCTCGAGGCGAGATGAGGTGGGGTTATGTGTGCCACCAGCCGCCCATCCTCGATCCGCGCATCTCCGACGATCACGGCGATACCCTGCCGCGCCAGCTCCGCCGCGACGCGCCGCCGCACAGCCACGCCAAAGCCGGGGAGCAATCCGCCCGCGCCGGTCACCAGTGTCACTTCGGGCCGGACGGACGCTGCGGCGAGATTGCGCAAGGCAAAGGCGAGCTCCACGCCCCCTGCCCCGCCGCCTGCCACCACGACACGGGCGGGGGCGTCAAGGCCTGCGATCCGGTCGACAAACCCTTCGATCGGGCGGATGTCGAGGATGCGCGGATCATCGCCCAGCACCGCGCGCGCGCGCCCTACCCCGCCGGTGTCGAGCGAGGCGATGTCGAAGGTGATGGTCTCGCCGCTGTCGGTTTGCACCGCCCGCGCATCGGGATCGAGCGCAACAAGGCGGCCCTCAACCCACCGCACCCCAGCCCGCGCCGCCAGCGCCGCCAGATCAACCAGACCCTCGTCCGCACCATGCTGCCCCGCCAGCCAGCCCGGCACCATGCCGGAATAGGTGAGGTGGCGCTGAGGCGTGAGCATCAGGGTGCGCACCCCGGCAGGCGGACCGCGCCTGATCCAGTCGGCGAGCACCGCAACATGAGCATGGCCGCCGCCTGCCAGCAGCAGGGTTTGCTCGGGAAGCGCGGGGCGCGGTGTGGCCATACCCGCATCTCATGCCCGATCGCAGCCGGTTCAGCTACCGGCAAGGTTGATGCGCTATCGGCGCCCGACAGACGAAAATGCTTCGCAATAGCTTCCCATAGGTTCGTAGCTTCATGAATTTGCACATAATCCGCCCGCTGGAACCGCAGGGGGTCTGGGCGATTAAAACGTTGCAGCAATCGGTGTTGCGCGCCATGCACCTTGCCACCTGTTCACCGGGCAGGCCGGCGGCATGGGCAAAGGCAGGCATGATGGAACGCTCGAACACAGGTTCTGGACGGATGGGCTGCCATGGCCGGTGAAGGTGCCTCGCACGGCGCGCAGATTTCGCTGACCAAGTTCTTCCGGATCTTTGCCGAGATCCTGAAGCCGGAAAGCAGCTTCTACTGGCTGGCGGTGGTCTATGGCGTAGGCATCAGCCTGCTCAGTCTTGCGACCCCGATCTCGGTGCAGATGCTGATCAACACCGTCGCCAACACCGCGCTGCCCGCGCTGCTTGTGGTGCTCTCGATCACGCTGTTCGTGCTGCTGCTGTTCTCCTCGTTGCTCTATGCCTTGCGCGTCCACCTGATGGAACTGTTCGCACGGCGGTTCTACGCCCGCATGGTCAGCGAGATTTCGCTGATCGCGATCTATGCTCAGAACCCGTTCTTCACCGACACCTCGCGCGGGGCGCTGTTCAACCGCTATTTCGACGTGCTCTCGATCATGTCGCGCATGCCGATCCTGGTGCTCGACGGCTTCTCGATCCTGCTCGGCATCACGGTCGGCTTCGTGCTGGTGTCGCTCTATCACCCGCTGTTCCTGCTCTTTACGCTGGTGATGGTGGCGCTGATCTGGACCATCTGGCTGGTGTGGGGCTCGCGCGCGATCCGGGCGGCGATGGATGTCAGCCACGCCAAGCACGGCACCGCGATGTGGCTCCAGCAGATCGGGGAATCCAACGGCTTCTTCAAGTCGCAGCAGCGCGTCGATTATGCCATCGCGCAGACCGACAAGGCGACCCACGCCTATCTCAACGCGCGCAAGCGTTACTTCCGCAAGCACTTCTCGCAGACTGTCTCCTTCCTGTTCCTCTATGCCTCGGCGAGCGCGGTGCTGCTCGGGCTTGGCGGCTGGCTGGTGATCCAGGCCGAGCTGACGCTGGGCCAGCTGGTGGCGGCCGAGCTGGTGCTGTCGGCGGCCTTCTTCGGGGTCGCGCAGCTGGGCAACTACCTCCAGTATTTCTACGAGCTGTGCGCCGCGGGCGAGGAAGTGGCGCAGTTCTTCGATGTCGAGCAGGAAACGCCCACCGGCGATGATCCGATCATCGGCAGCGATCATACGCTGGTGTTCCGCAAGGTGCGCGGCAGGGCCCGGTTCGAGGACGCCGAGCTCGATTTCGCGATCCCCACCGGCGCGATCGTGATGGCCTCGACCAGCCAGCACGGCCTCCAGCGCATGTTCACCAATGTGCTCAAGATGTACCAGCTGCCCACCTCGGGCTATGTCACGCTGGGCGGGACGGATTTGAAGGATATCGAGGCGCACCACCTGCGCATGACGATCTACGTGCTCGATCGGCCGACCTTCGTGCCGATGACGATCCGGCAATATCTCAGCCTGTCCTGCGCGACGGGCGAAAGCTGGCGGATGCTCGATGCGCTTGAAGCCGTGGGGCTGGCCGATGCGGTGGCGGGGCTGGAAAAGGGCCTCGACACGATGGTCGCGGCGACCGGCTATCCGCTCTCGACCAGCGAACTGCTGCAACTGAAGCTGGCAAGCGCTATCCTTGCCCGCCCGCGCTTCCTGGTGCTGACCAAACTGTTCGATCTGATCGACGCGGAAGATCTCGCCCGCACCTTTGCCGCGCTGCGCGAAACGGCCTTCACCACGGTGGTCTATTTCTCCGCCTGCGAGGCGCCGATCGGCTGCTCACACTTCGTCCACATGGAAGCCCAGACACAGCACTGGTTCAGCGATTACGCCGCCTTTGCCGAGGCCCGCCGAAGCCGCCGCAGCGCCGCCAACGACAAGGCCAGACTGCGCGCGCAGATCAGCCGACCGGACGGCGCGGGAGAGCCGGCATGACCGCGCTGAACCGCATGTCGCACCGCTTCACCGCGCTGGAATCGGTCAAGATTCCGCGCGTGATGCGCGCGATCTTCTACATGCTGCTCATCGCCTTCCTGTCGATGCTGGTGTTCCTGATCTACGCCCCCTGGGTGCAGACGGCGACCGGGCGCGGCGCGGTCAACACGCTAGATCCGGGCGAGCGCAAGCAGGATATCAACGCTGTCGTGCCGGGCCGGATCGAGGAGTGGTACGTGCGCGATGGCAGCGCGGTGAAGAAGGGCGATCCGATCGTCCGCATCGCCGATATCGATCCCCAGCTGGTCGACCGGTTGCAGGCCGAGCGCGAACAGATCGCGCTGCAATTGCAGGCCGCACAGTCGGCGCTGGCCACCGCCCGGCTCGATGAACGCCGCGCGCGTGAGCTCTTTCAGGCGGGCCTTGCCCCGCGGCGCGATTATGAAGCGGTGCAGATCCGCATTGCCGAGCGCGAGGGGCAGGTCGCCGCTGCTGTGGCTGCCCTCAACCGTGCGGATGTGAACCTCTCGCGCCAGTCCTCGCAGATTGTGCGCGCGCCGCGCGACGGCTTCATCCAGAGCCTCAATGCCGGCGACGTCTCGACCCTCATCAAGGCCGGCGACGTGCTCGCCACCTTTGTGCCCAATGCCGGGCAGCGGGTGGTCGAGATCTTCATCGACGGGCGCGATGTCGCGCTGGTGCAGCGCGGCGACAAGACCCGGATCATGTTCGAAGGCTGGCCCGCGGTGCAGTTCTCCGGCTGGCCCTCGGTCGCGGTCGGCACCTTTGGCGGGACAGTGGTCGCGGTCGACCAGTCGGCCCAGATCGACGGGACTTTCCGCGTGCTGATCGTCGAGGACAAGAGCGATCCGCACCCCTGGCCGCCCGAACGCTTCGTGCGGCTGGGTGCCAAGGCGCAGGCCTGGGTGCAGCTCGAAACCGTGCCGGTCGGCTACGAAATCTGGCGTCAGCTCAACAATTTCCCGGCCGAGCTGCCGCCGGGCGAAATGCCCGCCGAAACGAAGTGACCATGCGCCGCCGCCCTACCTCTACCCGTCGGCGCTGGCTGGCGTGCGGCTTGTCGCTGCTGGCGCTAGCCGCGGCTCCCATGCCGGCGCTGGCGCAGGACATTGCGCCGGTGGGCGATCCGCTGGAGGTGGCGCTGAAAACAGGGCCGCTGCTGCCCGATGAAGTGTTGCGCTCCTCCGCGCTCACCTTCCCCGCGATCCTCGAAGCCTTCGAGCGCGAGGCGGCGGCGCGCTCCGATCAGCTTTCGGCCGATGGCGCCTTCGACCTGATGCTCAAGGGCGAAGCCTATGACCGCGTCACCGGTTTCTATTCCGGCGGCTTTGCCAAGGCCGAGGCGACCCAGCCGCTGCGCCCGATGGGGGCCGAGATCTTCGCCAGCTACAAGATTTCCGACGGCACCTTCCCCACCTACGAGAACGTCTTCAACACCAGCCAGTTCGGCGAAGTGAAGGTCGGCGCGCTGTTCTCGCTGCTGCGCAACCGCGAGATCGACCAGCGCCGCTTCGCGATCGAGGACACCCGCCTCGCCGCCAGCCAGGCGCGGCTCGATGTGATGCTGGTGCAATTGAACGTCCAGCACGAGGCCCTGCGCGCCTATTGGCGCTGGGTCGCGGCGGGCGAGGAAATCCGGGTGTTCGAGGAACTGCTCGAAATCGCCGAAGCGCGGCAGGTGGGTCTCAGGCGCGAAGTCGACGAAGGCGGACGCGCGGCGATTGCGCTCACCGAAAACGAGCAGAACCTGCTGCTGCGGCGCACCCTGCTCGAACAGGCGCGGCGCGATTTCCAGACCGCGTCCAATTCGCTCGGCTTTTACCTGCGCGATTCCGCCGGACAGCTGATCGTGCCGACCCGCGAGCAGTTGCCGGCCGCCGGGCAGGTGCGCGCGATTGTCCCGGCCGAGATGCTGGCGGCGACGCCGATGAGCACGGTGATCCAGTCGCGCCCCGAATTGCAGACCTTCCGCCTTGCGCTCGAACGCGCGACCAATCGCATCGCCCTGCGCCGCAACGACTTGCAGCCCAAGCTTGATGGCTCGATCGAGCTGTCGCGCGATTTCGGTCCGGTGGGCGCGGGCGGACCGGGGTTCGATTCCACCGACACCGTGGTCGGCCTCACCTTCACCGTGCCGCTGCAACGGCGCGAGGCGCGCGGACGCCTGCAACGCGCCGAGGCGGAGCTGCGCGAGACCGAACTGCGCCAGCGCCGTATCGCCGATCAGATCACCACCGATGTCGGCAACATCCTCGCCAATCTCTCGGCGGCGACCAAACTCGCTTCGCTGGCGCAGGCCGAAGTGCGGCAGGCAAACCAGATGGTGCAGGCCGAGCGCACCCGCTTCAAGCTGGGGGCGGGCGATTTCTTCTTCGTCAACCGCCGCGAGGAATCCGCCGCCGACGCCCGGATCAGAGCCATCCGCGCCGAGCTCGCCGGCCGTCTGGCCGAAGCGAGCTACAACGCGGCGACCATGAACCTCACTGCGCTGGGGCTGGAGTAGGCGCAGCCGCAGCCGCAGCGGCGGCTGCCGCTTCGGCTTCGGCCTTAGCCTTGGCTTCGGCAGCAGCAGCGGCGGCAGCTTCCGCCTCGGCCTTGGCCTTCTGCTCGGCCAGTCCCACCAGATCGACCGGAATGTCGCGGTTATAGGCCAGCACCCCCGGCACCGGCGGAAGCCGGCCGACCAGCGCGCGCAGGAAGTTGTTGCGCTTGCCCGAGGCCCGCAGTTCGGCCTTGGCATTGGGGTACTTCGCCAGCGATTCCGGAATGCTCCAGTCGGTCGGCTTGGCGGGACGATCGGGCAGCAGTTCGCGCTCGAAGGTCGATTGCTCCAGCGCCGCACGATCCGCCCAGCCGAGGCTCAGGAAATCGCCCAGCGAGGTGATCTGACCGGCCTTGGCCTCGAACTTCACCGAACCCATGCACATGCACGGCCCCAGTACCGGCGATCCGGGCAGGTAGATGATCGGGCCGTGATAGGTGTATTCGCCCGGCTCCACCTGGATGAGATAGCTGAAGCTCTTGTCCGGTCCGTCGGTCTTGTCGAAGACGAACTGCGGCCCGAAGGACACGATCATGCGCATGTCGATCGGGTCGATCGAGAAGCTCTCCTCGGTCGGCTCGACCGGCTTGTCCCGGGGCGGACGACCGGCCTTGGCGGCGACCTCGTAGCTCTTGAGCTTCTTGGGATAGTCTTCCTTCGCCTCGGCAAATTCCTCGCGCCACTTGGCTTCGTAATTGGCGATTTCCTCCGGCCCGGGGGTCTTGAGGAAGATACCCTGCGCGCGGTTTTGCGGGCTGCGGATGAAGATATAGGCCTTGGCCGGATCGATCTTCTCCTTGCCCGAGAGAACGTTCTTCAGCTCGATTGCCATGTATTCGGCGATATCGGGCTTGATCTTCTCGGCGGCGGCCGGGGTGGCGGCGAGCGCGAGGGCGCCCGCGATCATGGTCATCACACGCTTCATGGCACCAGCACCTCCGTTTGCGGCTTGGGCCCGGAAGCCACCCGCGCCTGCTTCATCAGCGCGGCCTCGCGATCCTTGGCGTTCTCGCGGCTCAGGCCTTCCTCGAAGTGGAACGCCTGCCACAGATCCTTTTCCAGACCGTAGCGATCATAGCCCTTGAAATACATG
Source organism: Erythrobacter sp. (assembly GCF_035194505.1). Lineage (NCBI taxonomy): Bacteria > Pseudomonadati > Pseudomonadota > Alphaproteobacteria > Sphingomonadales > Erythrobacteraceae > Erythrobacter > Erythrobacter sp. The sequence goes on from NZ_CP136573.1 coordinate 1,348,684, forward strand.
CAGTTGCGCAGGTTGATCCGCTTGATCCGGCGACGTTCGGCGCTGCCGAAGATGGCGTCGGCCATGAGTCCGCCCAGCGCTCCGCCGATCCCGCCGGCGAGCATGCCGTAATTGGCCATCGCCCCGGCAATCGCCCCGCTATCGGCGCCCATGTAGAAATTGATCCCGCTCGCAAGCGAATCGCATTCGGTGATGTCGGCATAGGCCTGGCTGAAATCGGTGCCATCGCGGTGGAAGTAGAAATACTTGTCAAAGTCCGCCGCCGCCAGCGGATCGGGCTTGAAGGCGAGATCGGGCATGGCCACCGCTTCGACCTCTGCGGCGGTGAAGATTTTCATCGGCGGCTCGGTCTTGATCGCCTGCGCCTGCCCTGCGACCGGCGCGGCCACAAGCAGCGCAAGCGCCATACATTTCAACGATTTCATGGGTGCAACCCCTCCCTGACTTATGTTTCAGCGAGTGGCAGAGAGCGGGGCTTGCCGCAAGCCTAAAGCTTGCCCCTGAGCGCCTGATAGGCCGCCGCCGAGACGGTATTGGCAAGGTTGAGCGAGCGGATGACGTCCGAGCGCATCGGCAGCTTGAACAGGCGGTCTGCGTGGCGTTCGATGATCGGTTTCGGGATGCCCTTGGTCTCCTGCCCGAAGACGAGGAAGGCGTCCTCGGGATAGTCCGGCTCGTAGAAAGACCGCGCGCCGAATTCCTCGAACAGGAACAGCTGATCTTCGCGCGGGGTGCTCGCTGCCAGAAAGGCGTCCCAGCTGGCATATTCGGTGAGGCGCACATGCGGCCAGTAATCGAGGCCGGAGCGCTTCACGCGGCTGTCCGAAATCTCGAAGCCCAGCGGGTGGATCAGGATCAGCTCCATATCCAGCGCCACACAAGTGCGCCCCACCGCGCCGGTGTTGCCGGGGATTTCGGGCTGGATAAGGACGATGGCGGTCATGCCGGGGGCTGCCCTTCAAGATAGGCCCGCAGGGTCGAAAAGTGCGAGAGGCCGGGCTCCATCTGCAAGCCGGTGCAATCAGGCAGCGCCTTCGCCAGCGCATCGGCCATGGCCGGCGGGGTCCAGTCGTCCTCACTCCCCTGCCGGATGCTCACGGGCTGGTGCACCCGGGCCAACCCGGCGCGCCAATCGCAAACATAGGCGCGGATTTCGGCCATGTAGGCGGCGCGGTCTGCGAGAAGGCTGTGGCGCAAGGACTTCGCGAGCGCGGCGATGAATTGCGGATCGGCGGCGAGCGCGCGATCTTCGCCTTTGGCTTTCGCCATCAGCGCGGCGGCCAGCTTCGCGGGCGCAAACCTTGCGACCTGCGCCTGCACGATTGTCAGCGCTGCAAACGGCACTGCCCCGGCCAGGGCCGCGCGGAACACGGGTGCGCCCGCCATGCCCCCCAGATAGTCGCCCAGCTGGAGCGGCGCAGCGGGCGAGACGAGGTCGATCCGCGCCACCCGCTCACCCAGATGCGGTGCGACCTGCAAGGCCGCTGCTGCGCCCAGCGAGAAGCCGACCAGCACGAACGGCCCGTCAGGAAAGCGCGCGGCAATGCGATTGGCCAATTGCGCGAAATCACCCCCGCGCGGGGCGACATGGAAGCGTCTGGCGCGCGCGGCAATGTCCGGCCCGAAGCTCGCCAGCTCCGCGGCCGAACCGGGCAATCCGTGGAAATAGAGCGTGACGGGCGCCAAGCCCCTACCCCAGCTTGCCTTTCAGCAACTGGTTGACCACCGCCGGATTGGCCTTGCCCTGCATCGCCTTCATCGTCTGGCCGACGAAGAAGCCGAACAGCGCTTCCTTGCCGGCGCGATACTGTTCGACCTTGTCGGCATTGGCGGCGATGATCGCGTAGACGGCGGCTTCGATCGCGCCGGTGTCGCTGACCTGCTTCAGCCCCTCGGCGTCCGCAATTTCAGACGGATCGCGGCCAGTCTTGAGGACGATTTCGAAGATTTCCTTGGCCTGACCGCCGCTGATTTCGCCCTTGTCGGCCATCGCGAGGATGCTCGCCTGCGCGGCGGCCGTGGCGTTGGCGGCATCGGCTTCATCGCCCAGCGCCTTCATCACCCCCGGCGCGACCGAGAGCGACCAGTTGGCGACCTGCGTGGCGACGGCGGCTTCGTCCTTGCCGATCACTGCCGCGGTTTCTGCCAGCAGCGTTTCGAACCGCGCAAAGGTCTCGACCTCGGCGGTCAGCTCGCGCGCGTTGTAGGGGGTAAGGCCGAGCACCTCGACATAGCGCTTGCGCTTGGCATCGGGCAGTTCGGGGAGCGAGGCGCGGCATTCGGCGAGGAAGTCCTCTTCCAGCACCAGCGGCAAAAGATCGGGATCGGGGAAGTAGCGATAGTCGTGCGCGTCTTCCTTGCTGCGCATGGTGCGCGTCGTGCCGGTGCCCGGATCGAACAGGCGGGTTTCCTGCACGATCGTCCCGCCCGCTTCGAGCACATCGACCTGGCGCATCGCCTCGTGCTCGATCGCCTGCATGACGAAGCGCACGGAGTTCACGTTCTTGGTTTCGGTGCGGGTGCCGAAGGGCTCGCCCGCCTTGCGCACCGAGACATTGACGTCGGCGCGCATGGAGCCTTCTTCCATGTTGCCATCGCACGAGCCGACATAGCGCAGGATCGCTCGCAGCTTCCTCAGGTAAGCCCCTGCTTCCGCAGGCGAACGCATGTCGGGCTTGGAGACGATCTCCATCAGCGCCACGCCCGAGCGGTTCAAATCGACGTAGGACATGGTCGGGTGCTGGTCGTGCATCAGCTTGCCCGCGTCCTGCTCCACGTGAATGCGCTCGATCCCGATGACCTTGTCTTCGGGAATGCCAGCCTTCTCGTCCGCCTCGATCAGCAGCGAGCCTTCGCCGACAATCGGATGATAAAGCTGGCTGATCTGGTAGCCCTGCGGAAGATCGGCATAGAAGTAGTTCTTGCGGTCAAACCGCGACCACGCGTTGATCTGCGCCTCGATCGCCATGCCGGTGCGCACGGCCTGACGGATGCACTCGGCATTGGGCACGGGCAGCATCCCCGGCATCGCGGCATCGACGAGGGAGACCTGCGAGTTCGGCTCCGCGCCAAACGCGGTCGCCGCGCCGCTGAACAGCTTGGACTGCGAGGTCACCTGTGCGTGGACTTCAAGGCCGATCACGACCTCCCACTCGCCGGTTGCACCCTGAATGCGGTAGTTGCTCATTGCTCTGAAGTCCTGATCAAACAATCTTCTTCGTCCGTGTGCCGGACATAGACAAACCGGGCCCTATCCGGGCGACGCTCTTCATCCGGGACGAAGTTTTCCCAGAGTTCGACCCGATAGCCCGCAATCCTTTGCGTTGTCCGGGTCCGGAAGTACTGCTCTTTCTTCAGCCCCGCCACCATGTCCTCACGCGGAGCGCAGTTGCGACCGCCCTCCTCCCGCGCATTCTCGACTTCAGCCACAGAGGGTGTGACGGGGAAGACACGCGCGAGCATCAGCATCAGCATCAGCGTAGGCACTGGCAAAGCCTATTCATTACTCGTTTCCTCGTCCTCGATCACCTTGCCATCCGGCCCGAAGCGCATTTCGCCGTGATCGACGTTCTTCCTTACCCAATTGGCGACCATGAAGGTCACCGGCACCGCGAGGGCGATGCCGATCCCGGCAAGCCACAGCGGCGCGTCGGCGTTCACCACCAGGCTTCCGGCTTGGCGGTGAAGCCCGCGCGTTGCTGGATCGCGAGACCGGCATTGAGCACGCCCTGCTCGTCGAACGGCTTGCCGACCAGCTGGAGGCCCAGCGGCAACCCGTCGGCGTTGATCGTGGCGGGCACGCTCATCGCCGGGAGGCCCGCGAGCGATGCAGGCACGGCGAAGACGTCGTTCAGATACATCGTCAGCGGGTCTTCGTTCATCGAACCCAGCGGGAACGAGGCCGTCGGTGTGGTCGGCGCGAGGATCACGTCGCACTGTTCAAAGGCGAGCGCGAAGTCGCGGGCCACCAGCGCGCGGACCTTCTGCGCCTGCGTGTAATAGGCGTCGTAGAACCCAGCCGAGAGCACATAGGTGCCGATCAGGATACGGCGCTTGACCTCGTCACCGAAGCCGGCGGCGCGGGTTGCGGCGTACATGTCTTGCAGGCCAACGCCTTCCGGAAGGTCGCGCAGGCCGTAACGCACGCCGTCATAGCGGGCGAGGTTCGACGAAGCTTCGGCAGGCGCGACGATGTAATAGGCGGGCAGCGCATATTTGGTGTGGGGCAGCGAGACGTCGACGATCTCGGCGCCCGCGTCCTTGAGCCATGCCTTGCCCTGCTCCCAGCTGTCGAGGATCGCCTGATCGGTGCCCTCCATGCGGTATTCGCGCGGGATGCCGACCTTTTTGCCGCGCAGATCGGCGTTGAGGGCCGCTTCCCAATCGGGCACGTCCATCTGGAGGCTTGTCGCGTCCTTGGGATCGAAGCCCGCCATCGCGCCCAGCATGATCGCGCAATCTTCCACCGAGCGCGCCATCGGGCCGGCCTGATCGAGGCTCGAGGCAAAGGCGACGATGCCCCAGCGCGAGCAGCGGCCATAGGTCGGCTTGATCCCGCAGATGCCGGTGAAGGCGGCGGGCTGACGGATCGATCCGCCGGTGTCGGTGCCAGTGGCCGCCGGCGCGATGCGCGCAGCTACCGCAGCGGAGGAACCGCCCGAGGAGCCGCCCGGCGACATGGCAGCATTGCTCCCCGCCTTCTTCCACGGCGAGGTGACATTGCCGAAATAGGAGGTCTCGTTGGACGAGCCCATCGCGAACTGGTCGAGATTGAGCTTGCCCAGCATCCCCGCGCCCGCATCCCACAATTTCTGCGAGACCGTGCTTTCGTAGCGCGGCTGGAAGCCTTCGAGGATGTGGCTCGCCGCCGTGGTCTGCACGCCATTGGTGGCGAACAGATCCTTCATGCCGATCGGCACGCCCGCCATGCTGCCGAGCGTTTCGCCAGCGGCGCGCGCGGCGTCCACCTTGTCGGCCGCGGCCAGCGCGTGATCGGGGGTGGTGACGATGAAGGCATTGAGCGCCGCAGCGCCCGCCACGGCCGCGTTGAAGCCTTCCGCCACTTCGCGCGCGGTGAAATCACCATCGCGCACGCCGTCGCGGATTTCTTTGACACCGAGAGAGGTCAGGTCACTCACAAACAACTCCGTTCGTGCTGAGCTTGTCGAAGCACTGTCTTGGCCTTCTTCGACGGAGCACTGAAAGAAAAGCAGCCCTTCGACAAGCTCAGGGCGAACGGGAAAGGGTGCAGGACCTTTCCCTATTCAATGACTTTGGGCACACCAAAGAACCCATGCTCGGCCGCAGGGGCATTGGCGAGCACATCGGCCTGCTTGCCGCCGCCGGTGAGCGGATCGGCATCGACCACGTCATCGCGCAGGCGCAGGGTATTGGGGATCACCGCCGCCATCGGCTCGATCCCTGTAACGTCCACCTCGCCCAGCTGCTCGACCCATTGTAGGATGCCGTTCAGTTCCGGCACCATGCGTTCAAGCTCGGCGTCATCCATGCGGATGCGCGCCAGCGAGGCGATCTTGGCAACGGTTGCCTTGTCGACCGACATTGCTCGGAGCGCCCCTTACTGTGCCGGAGCCGCTTCGGGAGCCGGAGCCGGGCCTGCGCCGGCCTCGGCACCGGGAGCACCCGCGCCGCCCATCTGCGACTGCATTGCCTGCTGCAGGATGCCGAGGTTCCGCTCGAAGGTCTTCTGGCTCATCACGTCGATCACCTCGATCTCGAACTCGAGATCGGCGTTCGGCGGGATCGGCGCGCCCTGCGGCGGCTCGGCGCCATAGGCCTTGTCGGCGGGGATGAAGAGCACGTACTTGCCGCCCTTCTGCATCTGCTGGAGGCCTTCGAAGAAGCCCGGAATGGTCGCGCCTTCCTCGATCGGGAACGGCGTGCCTTCGGGGAAGATGCCCTCGACCGGCAGCGGAATATCGCGCGATTCGTCGAACACCGTGCCATCGGCGGCGAGCTTGCCCTTGTACTTGATGAACAGCACGTCGCCCGTCTGCGGCATCGGACCGGTGCCAGCGGCGAGCGTGTCGACATCGACCCCGCGCGGCACGGCCGCCCAGGCGAGGCCGGCGCCGACGGCGATGGCCAGCACGACGCCCAGCCACAGCTTGGTCAGCGAGCCCTTGGCAACGGGCTGGATCGGAACGCGGGTGATCTCGGTCATGGTAAAGTCCTGCATGGGCGCGGCCTTGCTGCCGCGTAAGACGACAAAAGGGCGCGGGGATGAGCCGCGCCCTGATGGCTTATCGCAAAGGGGGTTTCAAGCGCTTCTGCGAGAGCAGGAGCGCCTGGCAACGGGATTACTTGCTCCCGTCGCGCTCCATCCGCTTGCGCTCGAGCTTGCGGGCGCGGCGCACGGCGGCAGCCTTTTCGCGGGCGCGCTTCTCGGAGGGCTTTTCGTAGTGGCGACGCAGCTTCATCTCGCGATAAACGCCTTCGCGCTGCAGCTTCTTCTTGAGCGCGCGCAGGGCCTGATCGACATTGTTATCGCGAACCATGATTTGCATAAACGACGACTACCTCATGTTCAAACGCCCAGAGCCCCGCTTACGATTCGGCGCGGGGATGCGCGGTGAATTTCCATTGGAACACGGGCGAATCCCACGGGGGAGCCGCCCTCATTACGGCGCCCCGATAGTCCAACAGCGCTGCAAAGGCAACCCACCTGCGCAGCGCCGCCAATCCGCGCCCCATAGGCGCCGCGACTCACCCTGCGCTAGGCAATGCGGCCCACGCTCGCTATGGGCACCCGATGGCCGGTGAACCCTCCCCCCTCTTTGCAAGCCTCAGCGTCGCTGCGGGCGGTGCTATCGGCTCGGTGCTGCGCTATCAGATCGGGCGGCTGGTGACGAACCTCGCCGGGCCGGGCAATGCCTTTCCGTGGGGCACGCTGGCGGTCAACATCGCCGGGAGCCTGGCGATGGGCGCGCTGATCGGCTGGCTGGCGCGCGGCACCCTGTCCGAACAATCGGCCGAGCCCTTGCGGCTGCTCGTCGGGGTCGGCCTGCTCGGCGGCTTCACCACCTTCAGCGCCTTTTCCTCAGAGCTGGTCACCATGCTTCACCGCGGGCAGGCCGGGCTCGCCGCAGGCTATGCCGCCGCCTCGCTGGTCGCGGGCATGGCGGCAATCATCATCGGCCTTGTCGCCGCACAGGGCGCACCCCAATGACCGAGACCCCATCACCGACCGACAACGTCCGCCAGTTCACTGTCAGCGAGGACGACAACGACATCCGGCTCGACCGCTGGTTCAAGCGCAATCTGCCGCAGGTCGGCTTTGCCACGGTCTCGCGCTGGGCGCGCACCGGGCAGATCCGGGTCGACGGCAAGCGGGTGAAGCCGGAAGATCGCCTGTCCGCAGGGCAGGTGCTGCGCGTTCCCCCGGGCGGCGAGGACGCGGCGCGCAAGCCTTCCGCCCCCCGCGTGCGCGCGCTCAGCCCCGAACAGATTGCCGAAGCGCATGACATGGTGATCCGCGAGACGCCCACCGCCATCGTGCTCAACAAGCCGCCGGGCCTTGCCACGCAGGGCGGCAGCAAGACCACCAAGCACGTGGATGGCCTGCTCGACGCCTTCGTGACCGACGAGCGCACCCCGCGCCCGCGCCTCGTCCACCGGCTCGACAAGGACACCAGCGGCGTGCTCCTGATCGCCCGCACGCCGGGCTCGGCAGCCAGCTTCTCCAAGCGTTTCGCCAGCCGCTCGGCGCGCAAGGTCTACTGGGCGCTGGTGGTCGGCAATCCGCAGCTCTCCGAGGGCGTGATCGACGCACCGCTGGCCAAGCAGCCCGGCACCGGCGGCGAGAAGATGCATATCGACGAGGAGAACGGCGCGGCAGCCAAGACGCGCTACCGCGTGGTCGATCGCGCCGGCCAGCGCGCCGCATGGGTCGAACTGGAGCCGCTTACCGGCCGCACCCACCAGTTGCGCGTCCACATGGCGGCAATCGGCCACCCGATCGTGGGCGACGGCAAATATGGCGGGCAGGATGCTTTCCTCACCGGCGCGGTGAGCCGCAAGATGCACCTCCACGCCCGCCGCCTGATCATCACCGAGCCCAAGGCCGGAGAGGGTTCGGGCGGCAAGCTCGATGTCACCGCCGAGCTTCCGCCGCATTTCGCCGCAAGCATGGAAGTGCTGGGCTTCGATCCGGCCATGTCCGACGCTTCGCCCTTGCGCGAAGAGACGCCGGAAAAGACCGCCGAAGAGAAAAAGCAGGCCGCCCGTCGCCACTTCAAGCAGGCGCGCAAGGAAGAGCGTGCCCCCCGCCGCGCGCGGGGGGCCGCCAAGGCGGCTGCGAAGCCGAAATCCAAGCCCAAGCCCAAGGGCAAGGCTCCGGGCAAGCCCGCCAAGCCCAAGGGCAAAGCGCGCTGATGCATCCCAATCCGCTCTACCGCACCGATGATCGCGCCCTGTGTGAAAGCCTGATCGACGAAATCGGCTTCGGCATGGTCTTTGCGCAAACCCCCGAAGGACCGCGGGTCGCGCACACGCCGCTGATTGCGACCAGCGATGGTGCGGTGCAGTTCCACCTCGCGCGCGGCAATGCTGTGGCCCGCCATCTTGAAGGGGGGACCGCGTTGATCGTGGTCAATGGCCCCGACGCCTATGTCTCGCCCCGCTGGTACGGCAATCGCGATACGGTGCCGACCTGGGATTATGTCGCGCTCGAACTGGAAGGCCGGGTGCGGCGCATGGATGACGAGGGGCTCGAAGCCTTCCTCCACGCCGCGATTGCCAAGCATGAAGGCCGGCTGGAAGGCGCGCCGTGGCTGGCTGAAGAATCTTCCGAAAAGATCTGGTCCGGGCTGTTCCGCGGCATTGTCGGCTTCGAGCTTGAGGTGCTGGCGTGGCGCCCGACCCTGAAGCTGTCGCAGAACAAGCCGCCCGAGGACCGCGCGCGCATTGCCGCAGGGCTGGAGACGGCGGGACACGGCGCGCTGGCGCATCTGGTGCGGAGTCTCGCGCCATGAGGCTGGCGGTGTTCGATTGCGACGGGACGCTGGTCGATGGTCAGGCGGATGTGTGCTGGGCGATGGAGCGGGCCTTCGGCCGCGCGGGCTTGCCTGCGCCCGATGTCTCCGCCGTGCGCCGCGCGGTCGGCCTCAGCCTGCCGCAGGCGGTGCGGGCGCTGGCGCCGGAGCTCAGCGAAGACCAGAACAGCGCGGTCACCGAATTCTACCGTTCCAGCTTCCGTGCGCGGCGCGAGGAAGGTCTGCTCGACGAGCCGCTCTATGACGGGATCGCCGAACTGCTGACCGGCCTGCACGATGCGGGCTGGCATCTCGCGGTCGCCACCGGCAAGTCCGACCGCGGGCTCGCCGCCTGCCTCAAGACCCACGGGATCGCCGATCTCTTCGTCTCGCTCCAGACCGCCGATCGCCACCCCTCCAAGCCGCATCCCGCAATGCTGGAGGCCGCGCTGTTCGAAGCCGGTGCGGGCGCGCATCAGGCGGTGATGATCGGGGACACCAGTTTCGACATGCTGATGGCCCGCAACGCAGGGGTGCGCGCGGTGGGCGTCGCCTGGGGCTACCACGCCCCGTCCGAGCTCATCGCCAGCGGCGCGCTCAGCGTGGCCGAGAGCGTCAGCGCCCTTGCCCAAGCCCTTGAGGAGGCCCTCGCATGACCATGTCGAACCGCGAAGCCGAAGAAGCCCGGGCGCGCTCTGGCTTCATCATCATCACCGCCCTTCGCTTTGGCGGGGTGGCCATGGTGATGCTGGGCTTTGCCATCGTGCGCGGGATCATCGACCTGCCCTACGCGGTCGGAGCGGTCATCGCCGTGCTCGGCTTTTTCGAGATTTTCTTCCTGCCCCGCGTGATCGCACGGCGCTGGAACGCAGGCGACCGCAACAAGCCATGATCCGCCGTTTCTACAAGGACGTGACGCTGGGCGAGGTGCCGGGCGCCCAAACGGTTGGCTATCAGGTGCTGCTCGACGGGCGCGGGGTGAAGACCGTGGGCGGCGCGCCCCAGATCGCGCCCGCGCAGGCGCTGGGCGAGGCGCTGGCGGCCGAATGGCGCCAGCAGGGCGAGAAAATCGACCCCGCCAGCCTGCCGCTGCGCGACATGGCCGATTACGCGATCGACATCGTCGCGGGTGATCCGGCGGGCGTCGCGCGCGGGCTCGTCGCCTATGCCGAAACCGACACCCTGTGTTACCGCGCCGATCCCGACGAGCCGCTCCATGCGCGCCAGCAGGAGGTGTGGGAACCGCTGCTCGGCGCGTTCGAGGCCTCCCACGGCATCACGCTGGTGCGGGTGAGCGGCGTGCTCCACCGCCCGCAGCCCGCAGAGGCGCTGGCGGTGCTGGAGACGCGGCTCACGGCGCTCGATCCCTTCGCGCTCGCGGGCGTGGAGGCGATGACCAAGCTTGCCGCCTCGCTCGTCACCGCGCTCGCCGCGCTCGATGCCGCGCAGGAGGAAGAGCCGCTCGCCCTGTGGCAGGCGGTGTGCCTTGAAGAGGAATGGCAGGCCGACCTGTGGGGCCGCGACTGGGAAGCCGAAGAACGCCGCGCCCGGCGCGAGGCCGATTTCCTGCGCGCCTGCGCCTTTGCGCGGTTGGTGAGGGGCTAACCCTCCACCACCCACGCCGATACTTCGGCCGCCACGCTGTTCGCCGCACGGTTGAGCGCTGCGCCCACGGCGCGGGCTTCAGGGGTAACGCCGCTTTCGCGCGCTTCGAAGCGGCGGGTGGTGGCATTGCCCTTGGCATCGACGCGGATCGCATCGAAGCGCACCACGGCCGACTGGCTGCGCACATCATAGCCCATTTCGGTCAGCGTCCCGCGCACCGTGGTGGTGGCGAGCGCAACCGTCTCGTCCCCGTCGAGCACCAGCGCATTATTGCCGCCCCTCGCGCGCAGGGTCTCGCCCAGCAGGTGGCGGAACAGGCGCGCGGGCTTTTCCACCCAGAAGGCTTCCTTCAAATAGGCAAGCTCGGTGTCGGTCACCTGCACCGGCACGCGCAGCACATCGAGCTTGGCCGGGGTATCGAGCGCGAGCACCGCGATCACCGGCCGGTCGGCCGCCGCCATCGCGCCGGTGCCTGCGGGCGCAGGCGAGGCGGGGCTCAGGGTCAGCAGGCTCTCGGGCGGCGGACCGCCGAGGCTGATGCAGCCGCCAAGGCCGAGCGCCAGCGCCAGCAGCGGCGCGGCCCTGCGGATCGCGTGTTTCGGGGCGGTGATGGTCATGGCCCAATCCCTCATGGCTTGTAATCGGGCAGCCCCTTGCCGCCCACCAGCGCGCCTGCGCCTTCGCTTTCCAGCTTCTCGGTAATCGCCCGCAAGGCCCGGCTGGTGGCGCGCAGATCCTGCAAGGTCGCCTCGGCATTGGGCAGCGTGCTTTCGCGCAATTGCTTCGCCGCAGGGCGCGTGTCCTCCAGCGTCGCGGCCAGCGAGGCCGCCGCCGCATTGGCCGAGCGCAGCGTGTTGCGCAGTTCAGCCGCGAGCGGCTTGCCGTCCTGCGTCACCAGATTGTCGGTGCTCGCCGCCAGCTTTTCGACCGCATCCAGCGTCTGGTTGAATTCGGTCAGCGTCGTCTCGAACTGCTCGAGATTGGCGACCAGCGCGGGGGTCGCGTCCGCCAGCCCGCCCGACAGGCGGTTGGTGTTCTTGAGGATGCCGGAGATTTCCTGCTGGTTTTCCGGCCCGAGGATGGTGTTGAGCTGCTCTGTCAGGGTCGCCAGCCGTTCGAGCAGCACCGGCGCGTTGGCGACGATCTCGCCAAAGCCGCCGCGCCCCGGGGGGATCACCGGGCGGCCTTCAGGGCAGGCGGTGGTCTCGCAGGTGATCAGCGGCGCGCCTTTGCGGGCGCCGTTCAGAAGGATCGTGGATACCCCGGTAAAGCTCGCCTCGATCGTTGCCTCGGTGCCGACCAGGATCGGCACGTCCTCCTTCACCTTGATCCGCACGCGCACGAATTCGGGGTTGCCCTTGGCCAGCGCGATCTCGCTCACCTGCCCCACCGGCACGCCCGCAAAGCTGACCTGGCTGCCATTGGCGAGGCCCGAGACCGACTGCGCGTAGAAGATGTCGTATTCGCGCTGGTCGCCCTGCCCCAGCCGCGCGATCCACACGATGAACGCCGCCAGCCCCGCCAGCAACACCAGCGTGACCGCACCGACCCAGAGATGGTTCGCTCTTGTTTCCATGTGGGTTCCCTATGAAGCCCGGCAGGCGGTTGTGTCCAACATTCTCTGGCGCATCATGAACCCCGCATGTGTGAAGCGTGCGCCGCACGGCCGCGCGGGCCGTTGAAATATTCCTCGATCCACGGGTGGCCGGTGGCGATCAGTTCGGGGATCGTGCCGACCGCGATGATCTTCTTCTCGGCGATCACCGCCACGCGGTCGCAGATTTCGTAGAGCGTATCGAGATCGTGGGTGATCAGGAACACGGTGAGGCCCAGCGTTTCCTTGAGGTCGCGGGTCAGCCGGTCGAACTTGGCCGCGCCGATCGGGTCGAGGCCCGCGGTCGGCTCGTCGAGGAACAGCAGTTCGGGATCGAGCGCGAGAGCGCGGGCGAGGCCGGCGCGCTTCTTCATGCCGCCCGAAAGCTCGGACGGATATTTCCCCACCGCATCTTCCGGCAGGCCGGTGAGGATCACCTTGTAGCGCGCAATCTCGCGCCGCAGCTTGGGATCAAGATGGGGGTAGAACTGCTTGATCGCCACCTCGACATTCTCGCCCACCGTCAGGGTCGAGAACAGCGCCCCGCCCTGAAACAGCACGCCCCAGCGGCTGCGCACGCCGAAATCGCTGTCGGGATCGATGTCGGTGATGGTGTGGCCGAGCACTTCGATGCGTCCTTCGGCCGGGCGCTGCAAGCCGATGATCGAGCGCATCAGCACCGATTTGCCGCTGCCCGATCCGCCCACCACGCCAAGGATCTCGCCCCGCCGCACAGTGAGATCGAGCCCCTCGTGCACCGAGAAATTGCCGAAGCGGTTGGCCAGCCCCTCGACCACGATCGGCGGCGTGTTGTCGTCAGGGTGATCGGTCATGCGCATGGCCTACCCCCACCCGATTTCGGTGAAGAACACCGCGAAGAACGCATCGAGCACGATCACGGCAAAGATCGCCGAGACCACCGCCATGGTGGTGCGGCGGCCGACCTCTTCCGAATTGCCGCGCACCTGAAGCCCGTTGTAGCAGCCCGCCAGCGCCACGATCAGCCCGAACACCGGCGCCTTGATCAGGCCCACCCACAGGTCATGCTCGGGCACCACCTCCTGAATGCGGGCAAGGAAGGTCCAGAACGGGATGCCGAGCGCCACATCGCCCACCACCGCGCCGCCGACAATCGCCACCAGCGAGGCGTAGAAGCCCAGCAGCACCATCATGAAGGTCGCTGCCAGAATGCGGGGGATCACCAGCACCTCGACCGGCGAGATGCCGATGGTGCGCATCGCGTCGATCTCCTCGGTCAGCTTCATCGTGCCGAGCTGTGCCGCGAAGGCACTGCCCGAACGCCCGGCGACCATGATCGCGGTCATCAGCACGCCCAGCTCGCGCAAGGTGATGCGCCCGACGAGGTTGACCGTCAGCGCCTCGGCGCCGAATTGCTCCAGCTGCACCGAGCCCTGCTGGGCGATGACGATGCCGATGAGGAAGCTCATCAGGCCTATGATCGGCAGGGCGGTGACACCCACCAGCTCCATCTGGTGCACCAGCGCCTTCATCGGAAAGCGCGAGGGGTGGCGCACAAGGCTCGCCACGCCGAGCAGAATCTGCCCGAAAAAGCCGACCACGCCATAGATGCCGCTGCGCCCGGCATAGATCTGCTTGCCGAGCGCGATCGGCACCCGCTCCCACACCGGCGCAATGGGCGCGTGGATCTCGTCGCTTGGCGAAATGCCGCGCACCGCATCGAGCAGGCGCACCGCTTCGGGGCTGGCGCCGGTGATCTCGCAGCCCTGCGCATGGGCAAGGCGGCACACCACCCACGCGCCGACCGTGTCGATTTCATGGACCGCCGCAAGGTCGATGGCGGAGACGGGCCCGGTAAGGGCGTGCAGAGAACGCTCGAACGGGCCGATCGCCGCCAGCGTCAGCGGCCCGGACAGCACCAGCCGGGCCGTGCCCGTACCGTCATCTTCGAGGCTGTATTGCGCAGGTTCCTGCATCGCGGGCCAGCTATGCGGGCATTTTCGTCCCCTCGCAAGGCTCTCAGGGGCATTGACGCACTGGTTCCACATTGCACCGCAGCATGGGCTCTGGCATGGCGCCCCCCATCATGAGCACCACTTTGCCCACCACTTTCGACCCCGCCGATATCGAAGCGCGCTGGTATGCCCACTGGGAAGCGAACGGATCTTTCCGTCCCGCGCGCCCTGACGCGGAGACCTTCACCATCGTCAACCCGCCGCCGAACGTGACGGGGAGCCTGCATATCGGCCACGCGCTCGACAACACGCTGCAGGACGTGGTGGTCCGCTATGAGCGGCTGCGCGGCAAGGATGCCTTGTGGGTGGTCGGCACGGATCACGCCGGGATCGCGACGCAGATGGTGGTCGAACGCCAGATGGAAGCGAAGCAGGACAAGCGCACCAATTACAGCCGCGAGGATTTCGTGGCGAAGGTGTGGGAGTGGAAGGCCGAAAGCGGCGGCACCATCACCAATCAGCTGCGCCGCCTCGGCTGCTCGATGGACTGGAGCCGCGAGCAGTTCACCATGGACCCGCATTTCACCCGCGCGGTGATCAAGACCTTCGTCGATCTCTACAACGACGGCCTCATCTACCGCGACAAGCGGCTGGTGAACTGGGACCCCAAGCTCAAGACCGCGATTTCCGATCTTGAGGTGGAAACCCAGACCATTGCGGGCAGCTTCTGGCACCTCAAATATCCGCTGGCGGACGGGGTCACCCTGCCCGACGGGCGCGATTATCTGGAGGTCGCCACCACCCGCCCCGAAACCATGCTGGCCGACATGGCCGTGGCGGTGAACCCGGCGGACGAGCGCTATGCCAGCGTTGTCGGCAAGCATGTGATCCTGCCGATCACCGGTCGCCGCATTCCGGTGATCGCGGATGAACACGCCGATCCCGAGCTGGGTTCGGGCTGCGTGAAGATCACCCCGGGGCATGACTTCAACGACTTCGAAGTCGGCAAGCGTGCGGGCTTTGCGGCGGCTGACATGCTCAACATGCTCGATGCCGAAGCAAACGTCTGCCAGACGGCTGACGGCCTGGTGCCCGCCGAATTCCTGGGCCTGCACCGCTTCAAGCGTGACGGTGTGGACGGCGCGCGCGAGCTGGTTGTCGCGCGGATGAAGGAACTCGGCCTCCTCATCCCGCACATCACCAAGAACAAGGACGGCGAGGAGGTGGCGCACGACGCCGAACCGCGCCAGATCGCCACCCCCTTTGGCGACCGCGGCGGCGTGGTGATCGAGCCGTGGCTGACCGACCAGTGGTATGTGAACGCGGCGGAACTCGCCAAGAAGCCGATCGAAGCCGTGCGCAGCGGCGACATCGGCATCGTCCCCAAGACGTGGGAAAAGACCTTCTTCAACTGGATGGAGAACATCCAGCCGTGGTGCGTCAGCCGCCAGCTGTGGTGGGGCCACCGGATCCCGGCTTGGTTTGCTGACGATGGCCGCTGCTTCGTCGCCGAAACCGCCGAGGCTGCGCAGGCCCTCGCCGGTGACGGTGTGGCGCTGCGGCAGGACGAGGACGTGCTCGACACGTGGTTCTCATCCGCCCTGTGGCCCTTCGCCACGCTGGGCTGGCCGGAAGGCGATGCGCCGCTCCTCCAGAAGCACTTCCCCAACTCGCTCCTCATCTCCGGCTTCGACATCCTGTTCTTCTGGGATGCGCGGATGATGATGATGGGCTTCTACAACATGGGCCAGAAGCCCTGGGACACGCTCTATCTCCACGGCCTCGTGCGCGCGGCGGACGGGGCGAAGATGTCGAAGTCCAAGGGCAATGTGGTCGATCCGCTCGGCCTGATCGACCAGTATGGCGCGGACGCTTTGCGCTTCTTCATGGCGGCGATGGAAAGCCAGGGCCGCGACATCAAGATGGATGAAAAGCGGGTCGAGGGTTATCGCAACTTCGCCACCAAGCTGTGGAACGCGGCGCGCTTCTGCCAGTCGAACGGCATCGGGGCTTCGGACACCATCAAGGCTCCGACCGCGCGCCTTGCCGCCAACCAGTGGATCATCGGCGAAGTTGCAGCCTGCGTCACCGAGATCGAGCGTGCGATGGACGATCTGCGCTTCGATGCGGCGGCCAATGCGATCTACCAGTTCACCTGGAGCAAGTTCTGCGACTGGTATCTGGAGCTGATCAAGCCGGTCTTCGCGGGCGATCCCGACAGCCCGCCCGCAGTGGAAACCCGCGCGGTCGCCGGCTGGGCGCTCGACCAGATCCTCGTCATGCTCCACCCCTTCATGCCCTTCATCACCGAAGAGCTGTGGCACAAGCTGGGCGCGCGCGAGTGCGAGCTGATCGTGGCGCAGTGGCCCGCGCCGGAAGCGGAAGTCAGTAGGCAAGCGACCGACGCGATCGACTGGGTGATCGACCTCACCACCAACACCCGCTCGGCCAAGAACGAGCTCGGCATTGCGCCCGGCGCGAAGCTGGCGGCCTATCTTGCCGCGCCTTCGGACGTTGCGGCGCGCACCATCGAACGCTCCGGCGCCGCGATCGAGCGGCTTGCGCGGCTGGTTCCGGTGACCATCGGTGAGGCACCCGCAGGCCCCGCGATGCAGGTGACTGCGGGCGAGGACGTGTTTGTCATCCCCCTCGAAGGCATCGTCGATATCGCGGCAGAAAAGGCGCGTCTGGAGAAGGCGCTGGCGGCTTCGGAAAAGGAAGCCAAATCGCTCGGCGGCCGCCTGTCGAACCCCGCCTTCGCCGAAAAGGCCAAGCCCGAAGCCGTCGAAAAGGCCCGCGCCGATCTTGCGCACCATTCCGGCGAAGTCGAGCGGCTGACGGCGGCGCTCAAGCGGCTGGGGTAAGGTGGACCTCACTCTCGCCACCGACGACACCGGCGGGCCGGAGATCTTCGCGTCGCTGCAAGGCGAAGGGCCGAGCGCCGGAATGCCGGTTGCCTTCGTGCGCCTGTCGCGCTGCAACCTTGCCTGCACGTGGTGCGACACGGCCTACACCTGGCGGTTCGAGGGCGACAACAGGCCCCACCGCGACAGGATCGCGTTCGAGCGCAAGGCCAATCAGGTGGTGCTCTCGCCTGCCGAGACGGCTGAGCGGATTGCGGCGCTGGGCCAGAAACGGCTTGTCATCACCGGAGGCGAGCCGCTGTTGCAGGCCCCGGCGCTGGCCGAAATGCTCGCGCACCTGCCCGATATTGCCGTGGAGATCGAGACCAACGGCACTATCGCTCCCCTCGCGCGGCTCGATATCCGCGTGGACCAGTACAATGTCAGCCCCAAGCTCGCCCATAGCGGCAACCCGGCCGACCTCGCCCTGATCCCCGAACGGCTCGACGCCTGGGCGACTGACCCCCGCGCCTTCCTCAAGTTCGTGGTGGCCTCGCCTGCGGACGTGGACGAGGTGCTGGCGCTCCAGCAGCGCTATCGCTTCCGCCCTAGCCAAGTGCTCCTGATGCCTGAGGGCACCGACAACGCGACGCTGCGCAGCCGACAGGCGTGGCTATCGGAGCTGTGCCTGAAGCACGGCTTCCGGATGTCGGACCGGATGCATATTCACTTGTATGGTGATACCCGAGGCACTTAGCTGGTTTGCGTCCTCGCCTCCGCGAGGACGTCCTCGGCGCGATTTCGCGCTGCGCGCGAGCGCCTGCGGGCGGCCGTTCGGCCTTGCGGCCCGTCCGTTGGCGGGCCGAACCCGTCATTAACCGGTGGTTTGGCGATAGCATCGGTCGCGCAGCGACCGCGAGCGCACGCGCGCGAGCCGCAGGTGCCCCGTAGCGGAGCGAAGGGAACAGCACCGAGGACGGGCCCGCGGAGGCGGGTCCGCAAACAAAGGTCACTACCCCTGGCTTCTCCAGCGCATCACCACGCGCTCGACCAGTTCTTCCTCGCCGCCGTCCTTGCTCCACAGATCGACGAAGCTCGGGTCTTCCGAGGCCGGGCGGCGATGTTCTTCCAGCGTGTCGATCGCGACGCGGATCGGGATCGCGACGCCTTCGCCGCAGATGATGCATTCGCGGTTGCGCAGGGCGGGAATCGAATCGAGAAAGCCGCGCGCGCCTTCGGGCATGGCGGCCTTCACGAAGGCCTGGTCGCGCTCGTTATTGAGACGCATCGAGATGATCGTGCCGCACTGCGACAGCACGCCTTCGGCAAGGTCGGAGGGGCGCTGGGTGATGAGGCCCAGCGAGATGCCGTATTTGCGGCCTTCCTTGGCGATGCGCGAGAGGATCTTGGCGACCGAGGAACCATCGGCGTTCTTCTCGTTCGGCACATAGCGGTGCGCTTCCTCGCACACGAACAGGATCGGACGCGGCTTCTCGTCACGGCCCCAGATCGCGAAGTCGAACACCAGACGGCTGAGCACCGCGACCACTGTCGAGGTGATGTCGGACGGCACGCCCGAGACGTCGATGATCGAGATCGGCTTGCCGCGGCCGGGCATGCGGAAGATCTTGCTGATGAAGTCGACCATGGTGTCGCCCACCAGCATGCCTGAAAACATGAACTGGTAGCGTGGATCGGCCTTCAGCTCGTCGAGCTTGCCCTTGATCCGCATATAGGGCGCGGACGAGGTCGCCTTGTCGAGGCGGCCCATCTCGTCCTGCAGGATGTTGCTGAGATCGGACAGCAGATAGGGGATCGGCGAATCCACCGTGATCTTGCCCATGGTCTGCGCCAGCCGGTTCTTGGTGCGCGCGGCGAGCAGGCACTTGGCGAGAATATCGGCATCGACCTGGCGTTCATTGCCGCTGCTGGAGAGCAGCACCTCGCAGTGCTCCTCGTAGTTCATCAGCCAGTAGGGCATCTGCAGGTTCGACACGTCGAGGATCTGCCCGGTCTGGCGGAAGGCGGCGGAATATTCGCCGTGCGGGTCGATCATCACCACGTGGCCCTTGGGCGCGGCCTCGCAGATGCGGTGCAGGATCAGCGCGGCGGTGGTCGACTTGCCGGTGCCGGTCGAACCGAGCAGAGCGAAGTGCTTGCCCAGCATCGCGTCGATATAGAGACCGGCGCGGATATCCTTGGTGGGGAAGACCTTGCCGATGGTGATGCTGGCGCGCCCGTCGCTGGCGTAGATCTGTTCGAGATCGCGGGTGGTGGCCGGAAAGACCATCGCGCCGGGCACCGGATAGCGGGTGACGCCGCGCTTGAAGCCGTTGATGCGCCCGGTCAGCTTTTCCTCGCCACCTTCGCCCAGGAAGTCGATATTGGCGATGATGCCGCCTTCGGTGCGGCGGTCCTTGCGCTGGTCGCGCACGCTGGCAAGCAGCCAGGCTTCGCCGACGCGGATCTTGATCTGGCTGCCGACCTGCCCCGCCATCCCGACCGAGGGATCGGGGTCCTTCATGCAATCATTGACGCGCTGGAGATCGAAGGCGATCTGCGCGCCCGAGCCGGAGACTTCGAGCACCACGCCCACCGGCGTGCGCGAATTGTCGGGCGTAGGCGCCGGACGGCCCCGTGCCGCAGGCGCGGGCGCGGGCGCAGCGGCGGTCGCATCGTCCTCGACTGCGGGGGTCGGGCCGGTAAAGCGTTCGAAATCCTGCCTGCCGTGATCGGTCATCCGCGCCTTTCCCTGCGCCACCCTGAGAGAATTGGAGCAGGGATAGGGGAGGCGGAGTTAAGATCGGGTCAACACTGGCTGCACCCGGCATTCAGCCTTGACGGCCTGCAAATGGCCCGCAAGCGCCCTAGCCGCGGGCGAACAGCCGTCCGGCGAGCCAGCCCATAACCAGCGACAGCGCAATCGCGCCAAGGCCGTAGAACAGCGACCAGCGCTGTGCGGCGGAGACGACCGTGCCTTCCAGCCCGACCTTCTCCACCTCGATCCGCGCCGTCGCGCTCGCCAGCACCCGCCCGCGCGCGATGGCGAAGGTTTCGGCGGTGTAGCGCCCGGTGGTGACGTTCGACGGCAGGCCGATGCGCGCCTGATAGAGCACGCCCTCGCTGATCCGCACGCCTTCGGGGTTCTGCTGGTAGAGGCCCTGTTTGCGGCGCAGCTCCACCAGCCCCTTGGCAAAGCGGGTCTGCGCCTCGGGGTCGATCTGGCCGGTGGGCGAAAGCTGGATGAAATCGGTCCCGAGCTCGTAGATCGCCGCTGTGCGTTCATCGACGATCTTTTCAACCGGACGCGAGGAGGCGACCGCGAAGAAGGAGGGTGCGGAGCGGAAATCATTGGCGCCCGCATTCATCCAGATGCCCGCCAGCCGCTCCTTTTCGCGGATGCGCACGGCTTCGGCCGGGCCCTTGAGCACCACCACAATATCATATTTCTCGCGCACCCCCGGCGGGGCGATCACCGCGCCGTAAAGCAGCAGGTTCGCGCCGGTGAAGCCCTGCCGCACCTCGATGCGCGACTGGCTGACTTCGGGCACGAGGATCGGCTCGGCCTGCCCGGTCAGCAGCGGCGCGGCGCAGGCCAGCGCAAGGGCAGCCGCCACCCGTCTCACAGCGGCGACACCGTGTAGATCTCGTCGGGCTGCACGCCGAGGCCGTAGAGCATCCGGAGCGCGATCAGGATCACGAGCGCGGCGAGCGCCAGCCGCAGATATTCGGGCCGCGCCTTCAAGGCGATCTGGGTGCCGAACTGCGCCCCGATCACCGAACCCAGCAGCAGCAGCGCCGCCAGCACGATGTCGACCGCCTTGGTGGTCAGGGCATGGGTCATGGTGGTGACCATGGTGACGAACAGGATCTGGTAGAGCGAGGTGCCGACCACGACATTGCCGCTCATCCCGAGAATATAGAGCATCGCGGGCACCAGCAGGAAGCCGCCGCCGATCCCCATCAGCATGGTGAGGATGCCGACCGCCATGCCGAGCAGCATCGGCCCCAGCGGCGAGATGTAGAGCCCCGAGGCGTAGAACCGCCAGCGATAGGGCAGGCTTGCCACCACCGGATGGTGACGGCGCTTCCTGACCGGCGCTCCGGCCCTGCCAAGCAGCCCGGGGCGCAGCGCGCTCACCGCCTCGCGCATCATCAGCGTGCCGATGGTGCCGAGCATCAGAACGTAGAGGATGTTGATCACGACATCGATCTGGCCGAGCGCCTGAAGCAGGCGGAACAGGACCGCGCCGATCATCGAGCCGACCACCCCGCCGCCGACCATCACAGTGCCCATGCGGTAGTCCACCCCGCCGCGCCGCGAATGGGCGAGCACGCCCGAAACGCTCGCGCCGGTGACCTGCGTGGCAGCCGATGCGGCCGCGACCGTGGGCGGGATGCCGTAGAAGATCAAAAGCGGCGTCGTCAGAAACCCGCCGCCGACGCCGAAGAGCCCGGAAAGAATACCTGTCAGCCCGCCCAGCAGCACGATGTAGAGGCCGTTGACCGAAAGATTCGCGATGGGCAGGTAAACGTCCATGGCGGCCAAGCTAGCCGAGGCAGCGCAGGGTTGAAAGCCGCGCAGGCCGCGTATCCTCGGTGTTGTTTGTTTTAGAGCCACCTTTGGTGGCGCAGACGCTCCTTCCCTCTGGCCGCCCCGCCTCGTGTTTTTGTCTGGTGGCCACCTTTGCTGGCGCAGACCCCCCGCCCCGCCTCCCCACCCGGCCACCATAGCCTGATGGTATCATTGGTGGCCGGGTGGGGAGGCGGGGCGGGAGGTCTGCATCGCGCGCTAGCGCGATACGAAAGCTAAAAACGCGTCGAGAGTGTCACTGCGGCGCCTGATCCCGGGCCGGCGTCGCCACCCACGCGCTCGCGCCAGTCGACCGAGACCCGCGCGGGCACCTCGCCCAGCGTCACGTCGAAGCGCATCGTCGGGCCGACATCGACCCGCTGCGCGTCTTCCTGCGCCCCGCCCCATGCGCCCGCGCCGAGGCTGACGCGCAAGCGGTCGTCGGTGAGGCGCGCGACCTGTTCGACTTCGCGGGTGAGGCTCGCCTGCCCGTCGGCGAACAGGGTGTCGTCGGCCCCGCCCACCCAGCCGCCTTGCGCATAGGCCTCAAGCCTTGTGCCGAGCGGCAGGTCGATCGGCGCGATCTCGGTGACGGCGAAGGCGGAAGGGCGGGTCTGGCGGCCGAAGAAGCTGTCGGTCACCCGCATCTCGCCCAGCACCCGCACCGGCACGCGCGGCAAGGGGCGCAGCGATGCGCCCAGCGCCAGTTCGTTCTCCCCGCGCCGCACCATCGCGCGATAGGCTCGGACATAGAGGCGCGGATCGCGTGCGCTGCCCGGCCTCAGGCGATATTGCAGCAGCGCGCCGACCTGGCTCGCCCCGTAGATCGGCACCCGCCCCTGCGAGATCGGCGCGGCGTCCGAACCTTGCCGCCAGAAGCCCCAGGCATCCACCGACCAGCGCCCGACCCGCTGCGGCTGGACCGGCTGCGCGAGGAACGGCACCGCGCCATCCTCGTCTGTCCCCATGCCATCGAGCGTGCCGGGTAGCGCGCTCGCCAGAGCCCCCATGCGCGTGGTCGGCGCGGCAAAGCGGGTGGTGAGCGCGGTGCGCCACAGCAAGTGGTGCGCAGCGGCATAGCGCGGGTCCATTCCGCCCGAAAACCCGCTGCCGAGCAAGGCCAGAGCGCCGTCGCTGCGCGCGCCTTCGACCTCGCCCGCAGGCTTGAAAAAGGCCTCGGCGTCGCGCAGCGCAGCGGTCGTCTGTGCCAGCGGTGCAGGCGGCGCGTCAGCCTCGGCAATCAGCGGGGCGAGCGCGGCAGGGATCAGGCTAGCGGGCGCGGGAAAGGGGCTCTCCCACACAGCCGCCCGCCCGCCGACCCACGCGACCAGCACCAGCCCGATCATGGCCAGCGGCGCGCCGCTTGCGCGCGGGGCAGAAGGCGCCGAGCCCTTCATCGCGGCGCCAGCCTGTGCGCCAGCCCGAGGCTCAGCGGGTGCACGTCATGCTCGGTCTTGTCCCACGCCGCCGCCGCGCCCCGCAGGGTGCGGGCATAGGCAAAGACCGCGCGCCGTCCGGCGATGATCGCGATGACATTGGCGAGCGGCAGGCGCAGCAGCGCGGCGACCCCTTCGGCCACGCCATATTCCTGTGCGGCAAAGACAAAGCGCATCGCCGCGCGCCACGCGAAGGCGGCAAGATTGGCGAGCAGCAGCGCCTTCAGCAGCGGGGTCAGCGGCACCGGCTCGCCCACGCCCGCCAGCCACGCCCCGCCCGACAGCGCGGTCAGCAACACCAGCGCATAGCCGATCAGCAGCACCAGCGCCGCCAGCGGCCCGCGCCGGTCGCGCGCGCGCATCCAGCCGTCGAGCAGCCCGCCGCTCCAGCCCACCCGGTCCCAGCCCTGCAAGGCGATCCCCAGCACCCAGCGGCTCATCTGGCGCACCACATGTTCGAAGCGGTTGGGGAAGAAGGCGCGGGTGGCGATCAGCCGGTCGTCCTCGCCGCGCACCCGCACGAAGCGGCAGGTGCCACCCTGCGATGCGATGCCGAGGCCGAGCTCGTAATCCTCGGTGAGGGAATCGCTGGCAAAGGGCAGGCCATCGGCCCTGCGCGCCGCCAACCGATCGAGCGCAGCGCGCCCCGCCGCGCAGCCCACGCCTGCGCCCGGCAGTCCTGCCCCGAGCCAGTCGCGCACCACCAGCGCCTTGCCATGCGCCTCGGCAAATTCCTCGCAGTAATGATTGCCGAGCTGGTTGGCGAACCAGCCGCCATGGTGCTGCACCAGCGGCTCGACCGGCAGCTGGACGAAATCCGCGCCGAAAGCGACCGCCTCGTCGAGCAGGCCGAGCGCGGCCGGATCGACCATGTCCTCGGCATCGTGGAACACCACCATGATGTAGCGGCGGCCCGAGCGCGCCTCGTCGGTGGCGAGCGCCGTGTAAAGGCGGTTGAGGCAGTCGGCCTTGGTGCTCGGTCCGTCGCGATCATGGATCACCAGCCTCAGGCGCGGATCGCCCTTGGCCGCAGCACTCGCCGCCGCCAGCGTTGCCGGATCATTGCGATAGCAGCCCACATAAAGCCGCAGCAGCGGATGCGGCCAACTGGCGAGAATATGACTGACAGTCTCGCCGATCACCGCCGCCTCGTGCCACGCCGGGATCAGCACCGCGGCGGGGCCATGCAGCGGACGGTTGACGAGGGCTGCGCGCTTGCGCCGGATCGCAGTCGCCTTGCCGGTGAGCCGCAGCCACAGCCACACGGCATCCACCGCCAGATCATCCGCCGCACCGATGAGGAAGAAGATGCCCGCAAACAGCAGCAATTCGTGCTGGATCAGCGCGAGCCATTGCCACAGGCCAAGATCAGCAATGGACAAGGCGCCCCCCTCCCCGTTCAGTCCGGTAAACTATCGCGGACTGGCGGGGGATGCAACGGGGCCTGTTATTTTAATGGTTTAGGGCCGATTTACTGTCAGGCTGTGCGGGCGGGCCCGCTTTACCAGGTGCCGGTATTGGGCATGCTGGCCCAGGGCTCGGCCGGTTCGAGATAGCCTTCCTGCAGCAGTTCGATCGAAATGCCGTCGGGCGATTTGACGAAGGCCATGTGCCCATCGCGCGGGGGACGGTGGATGATGTGGCCAGCCTCGGCCAGCGCCGCGCAGGTCTCGTAGATATTCTCGACCCGGTAGGCGAGGTGCCCGAAATTGCGTCCGCCATCATAGTCCTCGCCCGCGCTGCCATCGGCGGGCGGCCAGTTATAGGTAAGCTCGACCTCGGCAATGCCCTCCTGCCCCGGCGCGGCAAGGAAGATCAGGGTGAACCGCCCCGCCTCGACATCGAAGCGCCGCACTTCCTCCAGCCCGATGAGCTTGAAGAAATCGACCGTCGCCTGCGGATCGGTGACGCGGATCATGGAGTGGAGGAATTTGGTCATCTTTGTTTGCGCGCGCCTTCGCGCGCGATCTCCTCGCTCATTGCTCGCTTCGCTCGCATCGCTGCGGGCGGCCGTTCGGCCTTGCGGCCCTGCGGGCCGATGGCTGCCTCAGCATACGTTGCCCCCAATCTTATTCAAACTCGATTCATCGACACTGATGCACAACTCGTCGCACCAACTCTTACGGGGGACAATGCGATGAGCGGCGATGATGTGCAACCGGTGAATGCGGCCAGCAGCTTTCTGGGCGAACATGCAACCCAGCGCTGGTTCGGCACGGCGGCGATTGTTTCGCTGGGGCTCGTCGCGGGCGGATATCTGCTCGGCAACGGCTTGCTGCGCGCCAAGGATGCCGAGCGCGCGGTGACGGTGCGCGGCTTGGCCGAGCGCGATGTCACCGCCGATCTTGCCACCTGGACGATTTCCTACTCGACCACCTCGACCGATCTCGGCGCAGCGCAAGCGAAAGTGCGCGCCGATACCGCGACGATCGAGACCTTCTTCAAGGAGCTGGGCTTCCCCGCCGATGCGCTCCAGCCGACCGGCGCGAACGTGTCGAGCAGCACCGACCAGAACGGCATCACCAGCTACACCGTGCGCCAGCGGCTGGCGCTGCGCACCCATGATATCGCCCGCGCGCAGAAGGCGGTCGCCCGGCAGTTCGATCTCGTCAGCCGCGGGGTGTTTCTGGAGGAGGGCTCGGGCATGGCCTACACCTTCACCAAACTGAACGACATCAAGCCCGAAATGGTGGCCGAGGCGACCAAGGACGCGCGCGCTGCGGCCCAGCAGTTCGCCAAGGATTCGGACTCGGGCGTCGGCAAGATCCGCGACGCGACCCAGGGCTATTTCGAAGTCGCCGCGCGCGACGGCGATACCGGCGGCTGGGGCATGGCCGACAGCCCCTACAAGAAGGTGCGCGTGGTCACCACGGTCAGCTTCTCGCTCGACTGATCGCAAGCGCGCCCGCCTTCGGGCGAGGATTTCGCACCGCTGGTCGCACGCCCGCGCTCCCGTGTTGCACTCTCGCCCGTCACCCTCTATGCGCCGTCCTCCCTCGGGAGAGGGGCGCTGCACCACCGGAAAACCGCCGTTCGTCATGTTCCAGAAATTGCGCGACATGTTCCGTTCCAAGCCTGCACCGAAGCCGCCTTCGGTGCCCGAGGGCATGCGCTATTACGTGATCGGCGATATTCACGGACGGCTCGACCTCTACGAGGCGATGATCGCTGCCATCGAGGCCGATGATAGCGCCGCGCCGCCGGCCGAAACGCGCATCGTGCTGCTCGGCGATCTGGTCGATCGCGGGCCGGACAGCGCCGGGGTGATCGCCCGCACCCGCCAGTGGCAGCAGACCCGGCGCGTGCGCGTGCTCGCAGGCAATCACGAGGAGATGTTCCTCTCCGCCTTCGAAAAGCCCGAGGCCCTGCGCCACTTCCTGAAGCATGGCGGGCGCGAGACGGTGCTGAGCTACGGCTTGTCGAAGAAGCAGTTTGCGACGCTCGACCTCGACGAGATGTTCGCGCGCCTGCCCAAGCTGGTGCCTGCCGAAGACCGCGAATATCTCGCCGGGTTCGAGACCATGATCCGCGCGGGCGACTATGTCTTCGTCCATGCCGGGATCGATCCGTCCCGCCCGCTCGGCGAACAGAAGCGCAGCGACCTCTTGTGGATCCGCGAGCGTTTCCTCAGCCACGAAGGCCCGCTCGAAAAGGTGGTGGTCCACGGCCACACGATCTTCGAGCGTGTCATGGATTGCGGCAACCGCATCGGCATTGATACTGGCGCTTTCCGTTCGGGTGTGCTTACAGCGCTCGTGCTCGAAGGCGACCAGCGGCGGATCATCCAGACCCGCTCCGTCGATGGTGGCCCGGTCGAGACTTTCCACGAGGAACAGGCGGCTTAGGGCCGGCTTTCGCGGGCAAGCCAATCTGGAACTTCCGGTCAGGGACAGCAGATCATGAAGATTGCGATGGTGGGTTCGGGCTATGTCGGGCTCGTGTCGGGGGCCTGCTTTGCCGATTTCGGCCATGATGTGGTCTGCATCGACAAGGATCAGAGCAAGATCGACCGCCTGCACGCCGGGATCATGCCGATCTACGAGCCGGGCCTTGATGCGCTGGTCGAAAGCAATGTGAAGGCCGGGCGCCTCAGCTTCACCACCTCGCTCGCCGAAGGGATCAAGGATGCCGCCGCGATCTTCATCGCTGTCGGCACCCCCAGCCGCCGCGGCGATGGCCATGCCGATCTCACCTTCGTCTACGAAGTCGCGCGCGAAGTGGGCGAGAGCCTGTCGGGTCCGGCGGTGATCGTCACAAAGTCGACCGTGCCCGTCGGCACCGGTGACGAGGTGGAGCGCATCATCCGCGAAACCGGCACCACCCAGACCTTCGCCGTCGTCTCCAACCCCGAATTCCTGCGCGAAGGCGCGGCGATCGGCGATTTCAAGCGGCCTGATCGCATCGTGATCGGCGCCGAGGACGAGTATGGCCGTGACGTCATGCGCGAGGTCTATCGCCCGCTGTTCCTCAATGAATCGCCGATCCTGTTCACCAGCCGCCGCACCAGCGAGCTGATCAAATACGCCGCCAACGCCTTCCTCGCGACCAAGATCACCTTCATCAACGAGATGGCCGATCTGTGCGAGAAGGTCGGCGCGAATGTGCAGGACGTCAGCCGCGGGATCGGGATGGACAACCGCATCGGGTCGAAGTTCCTCCACGCAGGGCCGGGCTATGGCGGCAGCTGCTTCCCCAAGGATACGCTCGCGCTGCTGAAAACCGCCGAGGATTACGACAGCCCGACGCGGATCGTCGAGGCCGTGGTCAAGGTCAACGACAGCCGCAAGCGCGCGATGGGCCGCAAGGTCGTCGATGCACTGGGCGGGATGGAAGCGGCGCGCGGCAAAAAGGCGGCGCTGCTCGGCCTCGCCTTCAAGCCCAACACCGATGACATGCGCGACAGCCCCGCGATTGCCGTGGCCCAGACGCTGATGGACGCGGGCGTCGAAGTGGCGGCCTATGATCCCGAAGGCATGGAACAGGCCCGCCCGCTGCTGCCGGATGTGACCATGTGCGACAGCCCCTATGCCGCCATCGAGGGCGCGGACGTGGTGGTGATCGTCACCGAATGGGACGCCTTCCGCGCGCTCGATCTTCGCCGCGTCAAGGAACTCGCCAAGGCCCCGGTGATGGTGGACCTGCGCAATGTCTACAAGCCCGAAGACATGCGCGCTGCGGGCTTTGAATATGTGAGCGTGGGTAGGAGTTAAGCGCCGAACCAGTGGCGGCGGTTGTCCGCCCTCAACAACTGAGAGACGAGCGCCGTAAGCACGATCACTCCGCCCGCCAGCGCCGCCCAGCCAATCGGCGCAAATTGCTGCCCGCCGCGCGCGTAGATCGCCAGCAGCGCCCAGCAGAACACCAGCCCGTAAAGCGGAGCGCCGCGCACCCTGACGGTGGCGAATGCGGCAATGCTGGCTCCGATCATAACCATAACTGCCGCTACCTCGGGCGCAGAATTGCCGCCGCCGACGCCGTAAAACTTGAGGGTGGCCGAGATGTTGACGATGCTTGCCGCAGTCAGCCATGCGGCCAGCGCGCTGAAAATCGGCGCGACCAGCCAGCGCTCTCCCCGCGACAGCGCTGGTGTGGCCACCAGCACACACAGCACGATCAACAAGGCGCCGAGCGAAACGAGGATGATCACTGCCGAAATCGCGGTAAGATTGGCGAACTGGGTATAGGTCGCCCACACGCCCTGCGCCGCGAGCGCGATGGCAGCAGGCCAGGCAATCCGCGCCACAAGCGGATTGTGGCGCTGGGCCGGAAGTGCCTGCCACAGCGCAAACACCGCCGAGAAAGTGAACAACGGTCCCCAGATCGCGAACGCCCAGCCAGCCGGGGTCACGAGCGTGCGCACACTATCAGACCGGCTGCCAATCGGCTCGCCCAGCCCGAGTTGAGGCAAGAAGGTCGCGCCGATCTGCACCACCACGGCCAAGATAACGGCAAGGCGCTGCAACAGCGGGCGGACGGCGGCGGGCATGTGATCCATGCCTCGACCCCTGCGGCGTTTTCGCGGCTACGGCAAGGCTCGACAGTGCAGACAGGGTCCGACCAGCCAACGGACCGGTCGCAAGGCCACGCGGCCGAGCCGCAGGCGATCAGGCCCGCAGGGCCTAAAGCTCGCCGAGGACGCTCGCTCGGAGGGGCGAGCGAAAAACAAACAACATCAGGGGGCCATCATAAGCCGGGTTCTGTCTCCCCGGGCGGTTTCCTTGCGGACCCACCCGTGGTGGCAGCCATTCATCTGGGCCGACGATTGCTCGACGGCTCTAGCAGCCAACCCGGGTCTCTCGGCGCGAAACACGCCTGCCGCTCTTGCGAGTGGCGCGAGACCCCTATTCGGCCTTGCTCCGGGTGGGGTTTGCCATGCGGACCCTGTTGCCAGCGCCCCGGTGCGCTCTTACCGCACCCTTTCACCCTTGCCTGTGCCCGAAAGCCATCGGCGGTTTGCTCTCTGTGGCACTTTCCCTTGCGCCCCCGAAGGGACGCCGGCGGGCGTTACCCGCCACCCTTGTTTCGTGGAGCCCGGACTTTCCTCGCACTTTCGCACGCGGCTGCCTCAGGCCCCCTGACGAGCGCGCATATAGGCGCGCCCGGCGGGTTTGGCAAAAGCGCTCTTAGTCCGTCCCGTCGGACAGCAGCAGCTTCCACACCAGCGCGCCAATCGCCGCGCCCGCCAGCGGGGCGACCCAGAACAGCCACAGCTGGCTCACCGCGGCCGTCTCGGCATAGAAGGCCACGCTGGTCGAACGCGCCGGATTGACCGAGGTGTTGGTCACCGGAATCGAAATGAGGTGGATGAGCGTGAGCGCGAGGCCGATCGCGATCGGGGCAAAGCCCGCCGGGGCCTTGGACGAGGTCGAGCCGAGGATCACGATCAGGAACATCGCGGTCAGCACCACTTCGATCACCAGCGCCGAGAGCATCGAATAGCCGCCCGGCGACAGCTCGCCATAGCCGTTCGAGGCAAAGCCGCCCGCGGCAAACTCCGGCGCGCCGCTGGCGATCACGAAGAGCACGCCCGCCGCGCAGAACGAGCCGAGCACCTGCGCGGCCCAGTAAGGCACGAGGTCTGCCCAGCCGAAGCGCCCGCCGATCGCAAGGCCAAGGCTCACCGCCGGGTTGAAATGCCCGCCCGATATCCCGCCCACGGTGTAGGCCATGGTCAGCACGGTGAGGCCGAAAGCCATCGAAACGCCGACAAAGCCGATCCCCAGCTCAGGAAAGCCCGCCGCCAGCACCGCCGATCCGCAGCCCCCGAACACCAGCCAGAAGGTCCCGAAAAACTCGGCCGCAAGTTTCTTCGTCATCATGTCATAATCCCCCATGTGTTTTGCAGATGATTACCCGGATGTTCGCTGGAGATTGTCGCATTTTCGACAATTCCTTCATGCACCCCACGCTTAACGTTTGCGGCAGTCATAGGAGCGCGAAAAGCGCTGGCGGCCGATGAGCTCGCACTTCCCGATGGGGCGCACCGATCCGTCAGGATACTTCACCGCCAAGCGCTCGAAACCGGAGAGCGAGACATTGATCGTCTGGTCGGTGCTGATGCCGGTGGGCGCACCGCCGAACAGGATGCGCAGGGGTTTCGAGCCGCCTGTAACCTTGACCGCAATCGAATTGCGCTCCTCGCAGCCGGTCAGCAGGCAGCCGGCTCGCTCGGCGAATGTGCGGGGCCTTACCAGCCCGCCGAGCATTCCGCCGAACACCCCGCCGATCACTGCGCCCATCATCCCGTTATCCCCATTCTCCTGCAACTCGGGAACGCTGGCCTGATCGGCCACATAGTGGTTCGCATCGTCGATCCGGATCATGCCGCAGACCGGATGGATCCCCGCGGAATCGAACAGCTCCGCCGCCTTGATCCATTGCGGCTGTTCGAGCGTGACGGCCTCGCCCTCCTTCTTGATGACGAACAGGTCGCGGAAGACCGCGAACTTGCGCGTGCCGTCGGGCAGGATGACTTCGCTCTCCGCAAGGGCATGGCGGCCGCAATCGCTGCGGGCGGAAAAGCTGGCAAGGGTGACGGCCTTGAGCTCGCAGGACTTGCCTTCACCCTCGGCGCAGTCTGCCAGCCGCATGCTGATGATGTTCGCCTTGAGCAGTTGCTCCGCGCTCGGCGGCGCGGGGGTGGCAGCAACTGTGCTCGCGGGGGCGCGCTTTTTCTTGGCCGGGGCGGTTTGGGCCTCGGCGCCCGCACCCATGGCCAGCGCGAGCGCCGCCCCTATCCAGCCCAGAGTTCTCATTCCCCCCTCCGTTCCGCTGCCGCCTCGGAGAAAATGACGAAGTTCACCAGCTCGGTAAAGATGCACATCAGCGTCAGCACAAGGAAGATCGCCTGCATTTCAATGAACTGGCTGATCTTTTGGAGATCGAACGGCTGGGTCGAAATGATGAACGCCAGGGCATACTCGCCGCGCAGGCCGGAAAAGATGCTCACGAAAGCGCAGACAAACGTGCCGAGGAAGAACACCGCGTGCCGGACCTTCGCGCTGCCGGCGACCTCCTGCCGAAAGATGAGCCAGGCCGCGACCATCATCCCGATCCCCATGCCGAGCATGTCGCGGATCAGGCCGGCAACAACATTCGGCGTTTCCGAGCGCATGGCCTCGGGCACGGCAACGCCTTCGATCAGGCCCTGGGGCAGCAGCGCGCGCGACACCAGGGCGATGATGATGAGGGGCGACAGGAAAGCGGCCAGCAGCGCCAAAAGGCCAAGCATCGGCCGATCCCTCAATGCTCTGACAGGTCCGGCGTCGGTCATCGAGATTACCGCGTGCGGCCCTGATCGCGGTCGAGCAGCAATTGCCACAGGATCGCGGCGATCTCGCCGTCGGGGATGCCGGTGATGTGTTCGGGCCGCCAGCGCCGCTCGAAGGCCTCGACGGCCTTGGCCTGATCGGTGATGTCGTAGCCGAAGCGTTCCAATGCGAGGAAGAAGCTGCCCTCGTTGTGGAAGGGGTTTCCGGCCGCCAGACATTGCGGGCGCGGCAGGCACAGCTTGTATTCGGCCAGCCGCTCCCACGGGAAGAGCTCGCCCGGATCGACCTTGCGCATCGGCGCCACATCGGAATGGCCCACCACATTGGCGCGCGGAATGTCGTATTGCTTGACGATCCGCGCCAGCAGCGGGATCAGCGCGTCGATCTGGGGCTGGGCAAAGCCGCGATAGCCCCCGTTCTCGGGCGCATGGCCGGGGTGATCGAGCTCGATCCCGATGCTGGCCGAATTCACATCGGGAATACCGCGCCAGTAGCTCGCGCCTGCGTGCCACGCGCGCCGGTCTTCGGGCACGAGGCGGATCACCTCGCCCGCTTCCGAAATGCAGTAATGCGCGCTGACCGAGGCGGCGGGATCGCACATCCGCGCCAGCGCGGTCTCGATCGGCTTCATCTCGGTATAGTGGATCACCACCATTGAGATCGGCAGCGTGCGCTCCCCGTGGTTGGGCGAGAGCGCCTCGCGGTGAACCAGTTCGTCTCCCGTGCCCCCCGACATGAAAGACGCCTCTAGCCGATCATGCCGTCAGGCTCGGGCAGCACCGCGCCCAGCACCAGCACCCCGTCGGCGAGCTTGTACTGGAGGCCGCCCTCCATTTCCTCGGCGACGACCGCGATCATGTGGGCAGCAGCGGTGCGGCTGGTGATCTCGCCCTCCGCCAGATCGCCCTGAAGCGCGCGACCGATATTCTCGTCAAAGGCGATCCGGTCTCCGCGCGCACGCGCGACGATCTCCACCGCCCCGTCGCGGCGTTCGGCCCCGATATCGAGCGTGCCGCCGCGCACCAGCGCGTCCAAGGCGATCTGCGCGAGGTTCAGCAGCACCTTCACCGCCGGCTTGGGCAGGCTCGGATCGGCAATCGCCCAGTTGATTTCGATGCGCTTGTTATCGGCGGCCAGCGCCTCGATCACGGCCTTGGCCTCGTCGATCGGGATCGCCTCGCCGAACCCGCCTGCCGCGCCGAAAGCAAGGCGGAAGAACTTCAGCTTGTCGGTGCTGATGCGGGCCGAATGTTCGAGCAGCTCCATGCAGCGCGCGCGCATTTCCGGGTCCTGCTCGTCCGCCAGCAGTTCCAGCCCGTTGGCGAGCGCGCCGACCGGCGAGAGCATGTCATGGCACAGGCGCGAACACAGCATCGCGGCGAGATCGGTTTGCGAGATCATGTGCCTTTCCTAACCATCGCAAGACGTAAAGGGAAGTGCGACAAACCCCTGTTCCCCGTCCTTCCAGAACCTTACGTCGTCCCCCGCGAGGATCGCCCAGACGCGGCCATCGCCCGCAGCACAGGACCGGTCGGTCGCCGAAGGCTCGGGCGGGCCTGCGGGATGCGAGTGGAAATAGCCCAGCACTTGCTGGCCGCCGCTGCGCGCCGCGCGGTGCGCATCGACCAGCGCCTGCGGATCGATCTCGAAATGGGTTTCTGGCGAGGGATGGACATTGGCGGTCACGCGCGCCTCGGTGATGCGCGTGCCCTCGCCCAGCAACAGCCCGCAGGCCTCGCGCGGATGGGCAGCGCGGGCTGCGACGCGCATGGTTTCGAGGGCTTGAGCAGAAACCTCCACACCCGTTCGCCCTGAGCTTGTCGAAGGGCCGTCTTTCTTCCTGGCGTAACGCGAAACGGCCTCCCAATCGCCCCGGATCAGCGCCAGCTTCTTCGCCCGCGAGCAGCCCTTGATCTGCAATTCTGCGGCCACCGCTTCGTGACGAGTCGGGAAATCCTGTGACCACACCAGTTCCACGGGCAATTTGTCGCTGGTAAATCCGGGCAAGGCACCCGACTTGTGCTGCGCTACGCGCCGCTCAAGATCATCGGTGTGACCCGTGTAGAACTTGCCGCCGCGGCAGTGAAGCATATAGGCCCAGAACGCCATGCATAACGGCTAAGTGAAAGACGGCCCTTCGACAAGCTCAGGGCGAACGGAGTTAGGTTCGGGTGGTGGCAGATATTGAGCGAGCCGAGATTCTGGAAGGGTCTGTCATGTCCCCAGCCCGCCTCGACAAGGCGCTGGCCGAAGCGACCGGGCTCTCCCGCGCGCGGGTGCAGGGGTTGATTGATGAAGGCCGGGTCGATGTCGCAGGCAAGACCGCCACCTCGGCCTCGATGAAGGTGGGCGCAGGCGCGCCCTTCCGCATCATCCTTGCCGCCGCCATGCCGGCCGAGGCGCAGGCGGAGGATATCCCGCTCACCATCGCCTATGAGGACGCGCATCTGATCGTGATCGACAAGCCTGCGGGCATGGTTGTCCATCCGGCGGTGGGCAACATCACCGGCACACTGGTCAACGCGCTGCTGCACCATTGCCGGGGCAATCTTTCGGGCATCAACGGCGTGGCGCGCCCCGGCATCGTCCACCGGATCGACAAGGACACCTCGGGCCTCATCGTGGTCGCCAAGTCGGACGCCGCGCATGAAGGGCTTGCCGTGCAGTTCGCCGCGCACACCGTCCACCGCCGCTACATCGCGGTCTGCGCCGGGCACCCCTCGCCCGCCACCGGCACGATCGACGCGCGCATCGGCCGCTCGGACGCGGACCGAAAGAAAATGACGGTGCTCCCAAACAATTCCTCACGCGGCAAAAGCGCGGTCACCCATTACACCGTGATCGAACGGCTGGATGATGCTGCCGTGATCGAATGCCGGCTGGAAACCGGCCGCACCCACCAGGTGCGCGTTCACTGTGCGTCAATCGGCCATCCGCTATTGGGAGACCCTGCCTATGGCCGCACACCCAAATCCCTTCGCCCGCTGCTGGAGCGACTCGGCTTCGCCCGGCAGGCGCTTCACGCCGCCGAACTGGGGTTCATCCACCCGCTGACCGGCGAGATGGTTCAATTTCGGAGCAATCTGCCCGACGACATGGCGGAACTCATCGACCAACTGCGACATTGAAATCGATGAATTGCGCATACAACTGACAGATTCTCGCGTATATCCGTAACCCGTGGCCCAGATCACGGGATGCCCATCAGGGGTCCCGTGCAAGCGGTCGACGCTAGAAAGGTTAGGTAACAAGTGACCAAGTCGAAAAGTCCTTCGGTCCCGGCCCTCAGCGGTGAGCAGAGCCTCAACCGCTATCTGTCCGAGATTCGCAAGTTCCCGGTGCTGACGGCCGAGCAGGAATATATGCTCGCCAAGCGCTATCAGGAACATGAAGACCCCGATGCCGCCGCCCAGCTGGTGACCAGCCACCTGCGTCTCGTCGCGAAGATCGCGATGGGTTACCGCGGCTATGGCCTGCCGGTCGCCGATCTCATTTCGGAAGGCAATGTGGGCCTGATGCAGGGCGTCAAGAAGTTCGAGCCCGATCGCGGCTTCCGCCTCGCGACCTACGCGATGTGGTGGATCAAGGCCTCGATCCAGGAATATATCCTGCGTTCGTGGAGCCTCGTGAAGATGGGCACCACCGCCGCGCAGAAGAAGCTGTTCTTCAACCTGCGCCGGATGAAGAAGAACCTCGACGCTTACGAGGACACTGATCTGCACCCGGACGATGTCACCAAGATCGCCACCGATCTGGGCGTGCCCGAGCAGGAAGTCGTCAACATGAACCGCCGCATGATGATGGGCGGCGACGGCTCGCTCAACACGCCGATGCGCGGGGGCGAGGAAGGCTCGGGCGAATGGCAGGACTGGCTGACGGATGATCGTCCGTTGCAGGACGAGACCGTGGCCGAGGCCGAGGAATCGCAGATGCGCCACCAGATGCTGGCCGAAGCGATGGACAGCCTCAACGAGCGTGAGCGCCACATCCTCGTCGAACGCCGCCTCTCGGAAAAGCCGCAGACGCTGGAGGAACTCTCGCAGACCTACGACGTCAGCCGCGAACGCATCCGCCAGATCGAAGTGCGCGCTTTCGAGAAGCTCCAGAAGGCGATGCAGCGCATCGCGGGCGAGCGCCTGCTGCCCGGAATGGCGTAAGGCACCTTCGGTCCGACCCCACGAAAAAGGGCGCCGCGAGTGATCGCGGCGCCCTTTTCATGTGGCGAACCCGGCCCGCGCCTACTTCTTCTTGCCCGCCAGATCCATCACGGCCGCGACCATCGCCCGCGCGCCGAGCGTGATGCTCTCGCGTGGCGCGATCTGGAACAGCGGGGAGTGGTGCCCGGCAATCGCCGGTCCGCCCGCCTTGGCCGCCGCGATCCGCTCGGGCGTGGTGCCGCCCACCGCGAAGTAATAGCCCGGCACGCCCGTGTCCGGCGCGACGAAATAGGTGAAGTCCTCCGCGCCCATGTTCTGCTGCGCGAAAGGCACCACGGCCTGCGCACCCAGTTCGCGCGCCATGACGGCATTGAGGCGGCGGGCGAGCGCGGGATCATTGTTGGTCACCGGCGTCCCCGACCCGCGCATCACCTTCACCGGCAGGTTATCGGGCAGGCCATGCGCCTTGCCGATATTGACCGCGATCCGCTCGATCGTGGCGATCACCTGTTCGCGGGTTTCCTCCTCGTTGGCGCGCACCGTGACCTGAAGCCGCGCCTCGTCGGAGATGATGTTGTGCTTGGAGCCGGCGTGGAACGAACCGATCGTCACCACCACCGGCTTCAGCGGCGAAATCTCTCGCGAATCAATGGATTGCAGCGCGGTGACAATCTGCGAGGCGATATAGACCGGATCGCGCCCGAGATGGGGGGCCGCGCCGTGTGTGCCGATGCCTGGCACCATGATGTCGAGCGAATCCGAGCTCGAATACTGGATGCCCTCGGACGCGGAGACCTTGCCCGTCTCGAGATCAGCGGCGACGTGGAACGCCAGCGCATAGTCGGGCTTGCCGAAGCGGGTGTAGAGCCCGTCCTCCATCATCGCCTTGGCCCCGCGCACGCCTTCCTCGGCGGGCTGGACGACGAACATCAGCGTGCCGCTCCACTGCCCCTTGGTGGCAACCAGCCGCCGCGCGGTGGCGATCATCGCGGTGATGTGGGTGTCATGCCCGCAGGCGTGCATGGTGGGATATTCCTTGCCATCCTCGCCCACCTGCTTCGCCTTCGAGGCATAGGGCAGGCCCGATTTCTCCTCGACCGGCAGCCCGTCCATATCGGCGCGGATCAGGATCGTCGGGCCCTTGCCGTTGCGCAGCATGCCGACCACGCCGGTCTTGCCGACGCCGGTGGTCACTTCAAGCCCGGCGGCCTTCAGTTCGGCGGCCATCTTCGCGGCGGTGCGGTTTTCGAGGAAGCCCATTTCCGGGTGCGCATGGAAATCGAGGAATAGCGGGGCGAGGTAGCTGTCATACTCGGCCTCGATCGCCTTTTTCGTGGCGAGCTCCTCGGCGAGGGCAGGCTGGGCGACAAGCGCGAGCGCAACGGCGCTGGCGGCGGAATGGAACAGGCGCATCGAATTCTCTCCCCATTGGCTTGCGGCCAGCTTGCCGCGCCCGCACCACCGGCGCAAGCACCGATGCTTCCCCGCCGCGCTTTGCTGCGCTAAGGCCCCCGACATGGTCAAAACCATCGCCACATATGTCGCCAAGGCCATCGCCGGTTTCGTCGGGTTGACGGTGGTGCTGGTGGTGGCCTTCAAGTGGCTCCCTGTCCCCGTCACCGCGACCATGCTGATGGACGAGAACGGCATCACCAAGGATTGGGAGAGCCTCGAAAACATCGACCGCAATCTGGTCTCCGCAGTGATCGCATCCGAAGATCAGCGCTTCTGCGAGCACTCCGGCTTCGACACCGAAGCGATCGAGCAGGCGATGCGTGCCAACATGGAAGGCGGCAAGATCCGCGGCGGATCATCGATCAGCCAGCAGACCGCCAAGAACGTCTTCCTGTGGCAGGGCGGCGGCTATGTCCGCAAGGCCTTCGAGGCGTGGTTCACCTTCTGGATCGAGCTCGTGTGGGGCAAGCGGCGGATCATGGAAGTCTATCTCAATGTCGCCGAAACCGGGATCGGCACCTATGGCGCCGAGGCCGGAGCGCAGCGCTATTTCGATCACTCCGCAGCGCGTATGAGCCGCGATGAGGCAAGCCGGATGGCCGCCGCTCTCCCCAGCCCCAAGAAGCGCGCGGTGAAGGGCCCGGGCGGGTGGCTCGCGCGCCACGGCAACCGCATCGAGCGGCGGATCGGGATCGTCAGGCGTGACGGGCTCGATGCTTGCGTCTACAACTGACGCAGCCATGGCTCACGCGCACGCCCATCACCACCATCACGGCCATGATCATGGGCATGATCACGCGCACTCGCACGGCCATTCGCACGGGCACCACCACCACGCCCCCGCCGATTTCGGCCGCGCCTTTGCCATCGGCATCGCGCTCAACACCGGTTTCGTGGCGATCGAGGCGGTGGCCGGGTTCCTCTATGGATCGATGGCGCTGGTGGCAGACGCCGGGCACAACCTGTCCGACGTGCTGGCGCTGGCGCTGGCATGGATCGCCAGCATCGCCGCCAAGCGACCCGCGACAGGCCGCTTCACCTATGGCTACAAGTCCTCGACCATCCTTGCAGCGCTCGCCAATGCCCTGCTGCTCGCCATCGCGATCGGGGCGATTTTGTTCGAGACCCTCCACCGGTTGACCGAGCCGCAGGCCCCCCAGCCAAGCGCGATGATGGCGGTGGCCGGGATCGGGATCGTGATCAACGCGTTGACGGCCATGCTGTTCATGCGCGGCCAGAGCGATCTCAATATCCGCGGAGCCTATCTGCACATGGCCGCCGATGCGCTGGTATCGGTGGGCGTGGTGCTGGCGGGCCTCGCGATCCTGCTCACCGGCCTTGTCTGGATCGACGCGGCGGTGAGCCTTGCCATCGTCGCAGTGATCGCATGGGGCACATGGGGCCTTGCGCGCGATAGCGTGGCGATGAGCCTGCTGGCCGCCCCGCCGGGGATCGAGCTTGCCGAGGTGCGCCGCCATCTCGCTGGCCTCGAAGGCGTGGCGGCGGTCCATGATCTCCATGTCTGGCCGATGTCGACCACCGAAACCGCATTGACCGCCCATCTGGTGATGCCGCAGCGCCCCGCCTCCGACGCCTTTCTGCACTCGGTCACCGAAGGCCTGCGCACCCGCTTTGGCGTGCATCATGCGACCATCCAGATCGAGAGCGGCGATACGCATTGCGGGGCAAGCTGCTGATGGCCGCCCTGCCCAGCACCACCCCGGATGACGCGCGCGACGCCCTGCGCGAGGCGATGGCGCGGCTCGCTGCGGGCGATCAGGCTGCGCTCGAAGTGATCTATCGCATGACGCGGGTGAAGCTGTTCGGCATCTGCCTGCGTATCTTGGGCGACAGGAAGGAAGCCGAGGACGCCTTGCAGGACGTCTATGTCAATTTGTGGCAGCGGGCAGACCGCTATGATCCCGCGCGGGCAAGCCCGATTTCGTGGCTGGCGACGTTCGCCCGCAACCGCGCGATTGATCGCCTGCGCACCGGCAAGGTGCGTGGCGGGGCGGTCGGGATCGAGGAAGCGGCACCCTTGCCTGATGAAAGCCCGCTAGCCGATGCACTGCTGGTCGATGCCGAACAGGCCGCGCAGATCCACAAGTGCATCGCCGGGCTCGACGCGCGCACGCAGACCCACATCCGCGCCGCCTTTTTCGACGGCAAGACCTATGCCCAACTGGCGGAGCAAGCGGGCGTGCCGCTCGGCACGATGAAGAGCTGGATCCGCCGCGGGCTGCAACGCCTGCGCGCCTGCCTTGAAGCGAGCGAGGCGGTATGAGCGGCCTCGAAAACTCCACCCCCGAGGATGATGTGACCCGCGACGATCCGGTGATCGCCGCCGAATGGGCGCTGGGCCTGCTCGAAGGCGAGGAACTGCTCGCCGCACGCGGGAAATATGCTTCCGATCCTGCCTTCGCATGGCGCAAGGAATGGTGGGACAACTGGTTTGCCCCCTGGACCGACGACATGGCGGACGCGGCGGAACCGGGCGATCACGTGTGGGACGGAATTGCCGCAAGGCTCGGCACCGGGGGCGCTGTCGCCGTGCCGCTGGCGAGCGCGGCTGCTGCGGGCGAGGTGATCGCGCTTCAGACCCGGCTGCGGCGCTGGCAATGGGCCGCGGGGATCAACTCGGCTGCCGCCGCCGTGGCGCTGGCGCTGCTGGCCTTTGCGCCGGGCAATTCGCCGGTGAGCGCGCCCGGCACCGCGCCTTCGCAAATCGCAGCGGCTGCGGCGCCGATGGTCGCCACCGTGCCGGTCGGCGATGCGGGCCTGCGGCTCGATGTCACCTACATCCCCGAAAGCGAGCAGATGCTGGTCGCCGCCATCGGGCTGAAGGCAGACGGGGTGCATGATCACGAATTGTGGCTGGTGCCCGCCGATGGCTCGCCGCTGCAATCACTGGGCGTGGTGGCTCCCGGCGAAGTGCGCAAGA
Organism: Erythrobacter sp.; assembly: GCF_035194505.1. Classification (NCBI taxonomy): domain Bacteria; kingdom Pseudomonadati; phylum Pseudomonadota; class Alphaproteobacteria; order Sphingomonadales; family Erythrobacteraceae; genus Erythrobacter; species Erythrobacter sp. The sequence continues at coordinate 1,388,986 of NZ_CP136573.1, forward strand.
TGGTCCTCCCCGCTGCTGCCACCGCCAAGATGGGTGACGGCGCGAGCCTGGTGCTCACCCGCGAGCCGATTGGCGGCAAGCCGGAAGGCGTGGACGCGGGGCCGGTGGTGGCCAAGGGCGCCTTTACGCCTGTCTGACCCGCGCGCGCCTCGGCGCGTAAAAACGGCAATTCATCCGCATTAGCATTTTGTCTGCATCCGCTCCGGCGAGGAATCCGTAACGTCTCATGCAAGCGGGAGGGCTTGCATGCGTGACGTAACCCCCAAGGAGACCCCCGATGAACCCCAAGACCACTCTCACCGCCCTCGCCGCCGCCGCGCTTGCCGCTGCCACCGGATTTGCCGCCCTGCCCGCACTCGCGCACCAGCACGGCCACCACGCTGCTGCCACCCCGAATATCGTTGAAACCGCTGTCAGCACCGGCGTCCACACCACGCTGGTCGCCGCCGTGAAGGCCGCCGGCCTTGTCGACACCCTATCGAGTCCCGGCCCCTTCACCGTCTTCGCGCCGACCGACACCGCCTTTGCCAAGCTCCCCGCTGGCACGGTCGCCACGCTGGTGAAGCCGGAGAACAAGGGCCTGCTGACCACGATCCTCACCTACCACGCGGTGGTGGGCAAGGTGACCAGCGCCGATCTGGTCGCGCTGATCAAGAAGAGCGGCGGCGCTGCCAAGCTGACCACGGTGGCCGGCCAGACCCTGACCGCGCGCCTTTCGGGCGACAAGATCGTGATCACCGACGCCAAGGGCGGCACCACCGCCGTGACCACAGCCGACGTCGCGACCTCGAACGGCGTGATCCACGTGACCGACGGCGTGTTCCTGCCCGCCTGATCGACCTCTTTAGAGCGGTTTCCACACGATCTGATTCGTCAGGGATTCCCTTCGCGGCGCCGTTGTGATTCAGACTTCCTGCTGGTGGCAGGAGGCCAGCACGGATGGCACGAACGCTTTCACAGGATCTTCGGGACAGGGTCGTTGCAGCGATTGATGGCGGCCTGAGCTGCCACGCGGCGGCGGCGCGCTTTGGGGTCAGCGTGTCGAGCGCGATCCGCTGGCGGCGAAGAGCGCTTGAGCATGGCCGGGCCGTTGCCAAGCCGCGCGGCGGTGACCGGCATTCAGGCAAGATCGAAGCGCACGGCGGCTTCATTCGGGAGCTGATCGCCGAGCAAGGCGACATGACCCTGGTCGAGGTTCAGGCGCGGCTGATCGAGCGTGGGGCCCTGGTCGGTATCGGCACGGTGCATCGCTTCTTCGTGCGTCACGGGATCACGCGCAAAAAAAGACCGGCCACGCGATCGAGCAGGACCGTCCCGACGTCCTGAGGCAACGGCAGCATTGGTTCGACGGCCAGATCGATCTCGAACCCGAACGCCTCGTCTTCATCGACGAGACGTGGACCGCCACCAACATGACCCGCAGCCATGGCCGCTGCCCGAAGGGCGAGCGGCTGCGGATGGGCTTCCCGCACGGCCACCGCAAGACCACCACGCTGGTCGCGGGACTGCGAATGACCGGCATGGTCGCGCCGATGGTGCTGGACGGGCCGATCAACGGCGACTGGTTCGAAGCCTATGTGGCGCAGGTTCTGGTGCCCGAGTTGCAACCCGGTGACGTGGTCATCATGGACAACCTCTCGAGCCACAAACGGGCGGCAGTGAAGGAAAGGATCGAAGCGGCCGGTGCAACGCTGCGCTTCCTCCCGCCATACAGCCCGGACTTCAACCCTATCGAGAAGGCATTCTCCCGGCTCAAAGCCATGCTCCGCAAGGCGGGTGAGCGAACCGTCAGCGGGTTGTGGGACTTGATCGGCCGGCTCGTCGACATCTTCCAGCCTGCCGAATGCGCCAATTACTTCAAATCTTGCGGATATGAGCCGGAATGAATGGAAACCGCTCTAGCGCCGCTCTGTCTCCCCCATCCCCTCCAAGGGGCGGCGCTGCTAGCGACCCCGTCCGGCCTTCCTCCAGGGCCGGGCGGGGTTTTTTCGTGGAAGGGGGCAGTCCCTCCCCGTCACGGAGGGATGGGGAGGTGGCCGCGCGTCAGCGCGGTCGGAGGGGTAAGGCGGCAAGAAGATACCCCTCCGTCAGCCCTGCGGGCTGCCACCTCCCCCTTGCGTTGCAACGGGGAGGGACTTTCTGGTATTTGTCTGAAACACTTAGTCCCTCACCGTCCCGACGGGATGGGGAGGTGGCGCGCGCCGCATGACGCGTGACGGAGGGGTGAAATGCGCAAGAGCGACCACAATTACCCCGCCGCGCGTGCCCAGCGACAAAGTCCGAGCCTCCCCGAAGGCCTGCTGTGGCGCGAGCTGCGCGGCAAGGCGGGCGGGCTCAAGTTCCGCCGCCAGCATCCGGTCGGGCGCTATGTGCTCGATTTCTACTGCGCGGCGGCCAAGTGCGGCTTCGAGATCGACGGGATCGCGCATGACATGGGCGCGCTCCCGCAGCGCGATCGCGCGCGCGATGCGTGGCTGGGCGAGCAAGGCCTCAGGGTCGAGCACATCCCCGCCAGCGCCGTGCTGGGCGATCCGACGGGTGCGGCCGAGGCGATCGTGCGGCTGTGCAGGGGGATCATCGCGGGAGAGGCCTGATTGACCCCTCCGTCAGCCCTGCGAGCTGCCACCTCCCCATCCTTGCAGGACGGGGAGAGACGAAGAGCCGCCAAGTCCCTCCCCGTCCCAGAGGGATGGGTAGGGACGAAGAGGGCTGACCTTGGGGCTTCCCCCAGACCGTCCCTACGCCGCTTCTTCCTTCTTCTCGGCGCTGCCGATCACGCGGACCGGTTCCTTCTTGCCGGCGACCACATCGGCGTCGATCACGATTTCGGTCACGCCTTCCATGTCGGGCAGATCGAACATCGTATCGAGCAGCAGGCCCTCGACAATCGAGCGCAGCCCGCGCGCGCCGGTCTTGCGCTTGATCGCTCGCTCGGCAATCGCCTGCAGCGCGTCGGGGGTGAAGGTCAGCTCCACATCCTCCAGCTCGAACAGCTTGCGATACTGCTTCACCAGCGCGTTCTTGGGCTCCTGCAGGATCGTCACCAGCGCCGGCACGTCGAGATCGTGCAGCGTGGCGATCACCGGCAGACGGCCGACGAATTCGGGGATGAGGCCGAACTTGAGGAGATCCTCCGGCTCGGACTTTTCGAGCAGTTCGCCGACGCGGCGCTTGTCCGGATCAGCGACATGCGCGCCGAAGCCGATCGAGCGCTTCTGCAAGCGGTCAGCGATGATCTTGTCGAGACCGGCAAAAGCCCCGCCGCAGATGAACAGGATGTTCGTCGTGTCGACCTGCAGGAATTCCTGCTGCGGATGCTTGCGCCCGCCCTGCGGCGGCACGCTGGCGGTGGTGCCTTCCATCAGCTTGAGCAGCGCCTGCTGCACGCCCTCGCCCGACACGTCGCGGGTGATCGAGGGGTTTTCGGCCTTGCGGGTGATCTTGTCGATCTCGTCGATATAGACGATCCCGTGCTGGGCCTTCTCGACATTGTAGTCGGAGGCCTGGAGCAGCTTGAGGATGATGTTTTCGACGTCCTCGCCCACGTAGCCCGCTTCGGTCAGCGTGGTGGCATCGGCCATGGTGAAGGGCACGTCGAAGGTGCGCGCCAGCGTCTGCGCCAGCAGGGTCTTGCCGCTACCGGTGGGGCCGACGAGCAGGATGTTCGACTTGGCGAGTTCAACATCGCCCGCCTTGCCCGAGTGCTTCAGCCGCTTGTAGTGGTTGTGCACCGCGACCGAGAGGACGCGCTTCGCCCGGTCCTGACCGATCACGTAATCGTTCAGGGTGGTGAAGATATCCATCGGCGTGGGGATCTCGCCTTCCTTCTTGCCGGCGATCCCTGCCTTGGTTTCCTCGCGGATGATGTCGTTGCACAGCTCGACGCATTCATCGCAGATGAACACCGTGGGGCCGGCGATAAGCTTGCGCACCTCGTGCTGCGACTTGCCGCAGAAGCTGCAATAGAGGGTGCTCTTGCTGTCGGATCCGCTCAATTTGGTCATTCCTGTGTCCTCGACTCCGCGCGCAATAGCATGGCTAGCGCACAAGCGGATTCGATAAATGTATCTATGGCACCAGATGAATCAACATGGGGTGCGCGTTTTAATGCCTCCGGAGCGGAGCGGGATGCCCGGATATGCCCGAAAAAGCCCGGTGATCGGGGGCCTGTCCCGCCGCGGGGCAGCTGCGGGGAGAAGCCCTTAATCAGGAGCGCCGCCCGAGCCGTCCTCGCCCGAATTCTCTTCGATGTCGGGGCGGGTTTCGAACACCTTGTCCACCAGACCGAAGGCCTTGGCTTCCTCGGCTTCGAGGAAGGTGTCGCGGTCCATCGCCTTTTCGATCTCGTCGAGGCTGCGGCCGGTGAACTTGACGTAGAGATCGTTCATGCGGCTGCGGATGCGCAGGATCTCGCGCGCCTGAATCTCAATGTCGGACGCCATCCCGCGCGCACCGCCCGAAGGCTGGTGGATCATGATCCGCGCATTGGGGAGCGCGATGCGCATGCCCGGCTCACCCGCGGCGAGCAGGAAGCTGCCCATCGAAGCGGCCTGCCCGATGCACACGGTCGACACGCGCGGCTTGATATATTGCATGGTGTCGAAGATCGCGAGACCGGCCGTCACCACCCCGCCGGGCGAGTTGATGTACATCGAAATCGGCTTGCTGGGATTCTCGCTTTCGAGAAACAGCAGCTGGGCGACGATCAGCGAGGCCATCCCGTCTTCCACCTGTCCGGTGACGAAGACGATGCGTTCGCGCAGCAGGCGGCTGAAAATGTCGAAGGAGCGTTCGCCCCGGCTGGTCTGCTCGACCACCACAGGCACCAGCGCGCCGGTGAGCGGATCGCGGGTGAATTGCCCCTGGGTGCCGTAAGTATCGCCAGCGTTGCCGAACAGATCGATCATGGGATTTGCGTGTCCTTCGTAAGTTCCAGACAGGCTATGTCGGAGGCATGGGGGCAATTTCAAGGGCGTTTACCGTGTCGCCTGTGAATTGCGGGTTACACCTGCCTCAGCCGAGGCTTGCATCGCTGCGCAAAGCAGGCAAACCTGCGGGTCATGACCATCCTTGCCCTCGCGCGGCCCGCGCTCGCCCTCGCCCTTGCCACCACCTCGGCTGCGGCCCTCGCGCAAGCCGCGCCTGCACCTGCCGCCGCAGACGCTCCCACGGATCGCGAGGCGATGAGCGAATTGCTGGCGGTGGACGAATATATCCTGCGCATCCAGGCATTGGACGATAATGGCCCGCGCCTGAATGCCGTGATCGACTATGATCCCGCCGCCGCCGTCAAGGCGCGCCAGCAGGCGGGCATCGGTCCGCTGCGGGGCCGCACAGTGCTGGTGAAGGACAATATCGAAACCGCCGAATTCCCCACCACCGCCGGCAGCCTTGCCCTCAAGGACAATGCCACCGGACGCGACGCGCCGCTGATCGCCTACCTGCGCAAGAATGGCGGCGTGGTGCTGGGCAAGACCAACCTTTCCGAATGGGCCAATATCCGCTCCGACGGATCGACCAGCGGGTGGAGCGCGGTGGGCGGCCTCACCCGCAATCCTTACGCGATCGACCGCAACACCTGCGGCTCCTCCTCGGGCAGCGGTGCGGCGGTGGCGGCGGGCTTTGCCTGGGCCGCGATCGGCACCGAGACCAATGGCTCGATCACCTGCCCGGCCTCGACCAACGGGATCGTCGGCTTCAAGCCCAGCGTCGGCATCGTCAGCCGCACGCATGTCGTTCCGATTTCGAGCACGCAGGACACCGCCGGGCCGATGACCCGCACGGTCCATGATGCCGCGCTGCTGCTCACCGCCATCGCCGGCGAGGACAAGGCCGATGCCGCCACGCTCGGCGCCAAGCGAGTGAAGGATTACACCGCCGGGCTCGATACCTATTCGCTGAAGGGCGTGCGGATCGGGGTGATGCGCAAGCAATTGGGCAGCCGCGATGATCTGAAGGCGATCTTCAACACCGCCGTCGCCGATCTCCAGCGCGCGGGCGCGGAGATTGTGGAGATCGACTTCGATCCCAACAACGCGATGTATGGCGACAGCTTCACCGTGCTGATGTTCGAACTGCGCGAGGAGCTGGGCAAGTATCTCGTCTCGATCCCCGCCTTCAAGGAGGGCACGACGCCGCGCAGCCTGGCCGACATCATTGCCTTCAACACTGCCCATGCGAAGGAGGAGCTGCGCTGGTTCGGGCAGGAGCTCTTCACCCTGGCTGAAAGCACCACCGACCGCGCGGCTTATGAAAAGGCGCGCGCCAATGCGGTGCGGATCGCGGGGGCCGAAACGCTCGACAAGCTGCTGGCCGACAACAAGGTGCAGTTCCTGATTGCCCCCACGCGCGGCCCGGCATGGACCACCGATCTGGTGAACGGCGACAATTTCGGCGGCTCGGTCGGCTTCGGCAGTCCGTCCGCGATTGCGGGCTATCCGCACCTCACCGTGCCGATGGGCGCAATCGAGGGCCTGCCGGTGGGCCTCAGCATCATGGGCGCCAAGTGGGACGATCACGCCGTGCTGAAGGCGGGCGCTGCCTACGAAAAAGCGCGGACAGCCAAGCTGCCCGCGCCCACATTCCGTCCGTGGCGTCCGGCGGAGTAATCACCCCGCCGGTCACCTGATCACTTCTTGGCAGCGGCCTTCTTGGCCGGGGCCTTCTTGGCGGCGGGCTTTTCTTCAGCCGCAGCCGCTTCCTTCTTCGCAGGCGCCTTCTTGGCCGGAGCCTTCTTGGCAGCCGGCTTTTCCTCGGCAGCAGGGGCTTCTTCGGCCTTCTTGGCCGGGGCCTTCTTCTTGGCAGGCGCCTTCTTGGCCGGAGCCGGTGCGGCACCTTCTTCGGCTTCGATCGCGGCCTGAAGCTCTTCCACGGTCACTTCACGCTCGGTGACTTCGGCCTTGTCGAACAGGAAGTCGACGACCTTGTCTTCATAGAGCGGGGCGCGCAGCTGGGCGGCGGCCATCGGATCGGACTGGATGAACTGCACGAAACGCTCGCGATCCTCGGTGCGATACTGCATCGCGGCCTGCTGGATCAGCATCGACATTTCCTGACCGGTCACTTCCACGCCATTGGCCTGGCCGATTTCCGAGAGCAGCAGGCCCAGACGCACGCGGCGCTCGGCGATGCCGCGATATTCGTCCTTTTCGTCCTGGATCTGCTTGAGCGCGCCCGCCGGATCCTCGTCACGCGAGGCTTCCTGCTGGAGCTGCTGCCAGATCTGGGCGAATTCGGCCTCGACCATGGTGGCCGGGACTTCGAAGCTGTGGCCCGCGGCCAGCTGATCGAGCAGCTGGCGCTTCATCTGGGTGCGGGTGAGGCCGGCGGTCTGCTGTTCCAGCTGCGCCTTCATGATTTCCTTGAGCTTGTCGAGGCTGTCGAGGCCGAGGCTCTTGGCGAAATCTTCATCGACCACGGTTTCGGTTTCGATCTTCACCGCCTTCACGGTGATGTCGAAGGTCGCTTCCTTGCCGGCGAGATGCGCGGCCTGATAGGCTTCGGGGAAGGTGACGGTGATGGTGGTTTCCGCACCGGTCTTCACGCCGACGAGCTGTTCTTCGAAGCCCGGAATGAAGGTGCCCGAACCGATCACCAGCGCCGCGTCTTCAGCCTTGCCGCCGTCGAATTCGACGCCGTCGAGCTTGCCGACGAAATCGATGATCAGCTGGTCGCCCTCGGCCGCCTTCTTGGTCTTGGGGGCGTCCTTGTAGCTCTTGTTCGAGCCAGCGATGCCGGCCAGCGCCTCGTCGATCTGGGCGTCGGTCACGGGGACCACCAGACGCTCGAGCTTGAGGCCGTCGATTCCCGGCGCATCGATGGCGGGCAGCACTTCGAGGCTGACCGAGATCTGCGCGTCCTTGCCCTGCTCGTAATCGTCGTTGAGGCCGACTTCCGGCTGCATCGCCGGACGCAGCGCTTCATCGCGCACCAGCTGGTCGACCGATTCGCGGATCGTGTCGTTCACCACCTGCGCGTGCAGGGCCTCGCCGTGCATCTTCTTGACGAGATTGGCCGGAACCTTGCCGGGACGGAAGCCGGGCATCCGCACCTGCGGGGCGATCTTCTTGATCTCGGAATCGATCTTGGCTGCAAGATCGCCCGCCGGGATCGTGATCAGGTAGGCGCGCTTGAGCCCTTCGTTGGCAGTCTGCTTGGTGTGCATAAGAACTGGTCTGAAGCCTTCTTGATGAGAAATCCGAGATGCCGGACAATCCGAGCGGCGAATTGGTGCGGGCGAAGGGACTCGAACCCCCACATCTTGCGATACCAGAACCTAAATCTGGCGCGTCTACCAATTTCGCCACGCCCGCATGCCCGAACGAAGCCGCGCGGGAAGCAAGGCCCCCCGCGCGTATTAGCGGGAGCCCTTATCCCCGCTCGCCCAAAAGGGCAAGCGCAACACGCTTGAAGCTGGAGCAAACCCCCGATAAGGCGCGCGCCATGACCGAAGAAACCCCCAACTCCGCCCCCACCGCCACCGGTTCGGACGTTCCGCCCGATCACCTGTCGGTCAATCCGCGCAGCCCGCATTTCGATGCGGAGAAGCTCCAGCGCGGCATCGGCATCCGTTTCAAGGACCGGGTGCGCACCGATGTCGAGGAATATTCGATCTCCGAAGGCTGGGTGCGGGTGCAGGCGGGCAAGAGCGTGGACCGCAAGGGCCAGCCGCTGACAATCAAGCTCACCGGCCCGGTCGAGGCGTGGTTCGAGGACTTGGGCGAGAACCCGCCGGTCGCCCGAAAAGCCTGAGGCGCTGGGCTGATTCCGGCCCGAACTTGCCAAACGAGGCAATAAAGCCCAATTGGCGCGGGATATGTCCCTCCCCAAGAAGCCCGAAGTCGTCATCATCGGCCGTCCCAATGTCGGCAAGTCCACGCTGTTCAACCGGCTGGTGGGCAAGAAACTCGCCCTCGTGGACGATCAGCCCGGCGTGACGCGCGACCGCCGGATGGGCGATGCCGTGATCGCGGGATTGCACTTCACGATTGTCGACACCGCCGGGTGGGAGGACGAGGACGAACTCAGCCTCCCTGGCCGGATGCGCAAGCAGACCGAGGCGAGCCTTGCGGGTGCGGACGCGGCCGTGTTCGTGATCGACGCGCGCGCGGGCCTCACCCCGCTGGACGAGGAAATCGCCCGCTACCTGCGCGAACAGGAAGTCCCCGTCGTGGTCGTCGCCAACAAGGCCGAAGGCAAGGGCGGCGAGGCCGGCGCGATGGAAGCCTATGCGCTGGGCCTTGGCGAGCCGCTCGCCATGTCGGCCGAGCATGGCGAAGGCATTGCCGATCTGTTCGGCGGGCTGTGGCCGATCATCGGCGCCAAGTCGGAAGGATGGGAAGAGGCGAACGACGCGGAGCGCGCCGAGATCGCCGCGATGGACGAGGATGATCGCCCGCAGGGCCCATTGAAACTCGCCATCGTCGGGCGGCCCAATGCGGGCAAGTCCACCCTCATCAACCGTCTGCTCGGCGAAGACCGCCTGCTGACCGGCCCCGAAGCCGGGATCACCCGCGATTCGATTGCGATCGACTGGGTGTGGCACGATCCCAAGGCCGGCCCCGACGAGGACAGCGCCCGCGAGATCCGCCTGATCGACACGGCGGGGATGCGCAAGAAGAAGAACGTCACCGAGAAGCTCGAAAAGCTTTCCGTGGCCGATGCCCGCCGCGCGGTGGATTTTGCCGAAGTCGTGGTGCTGCTGCTCGATGCGACGCAGGGCCTTGAACATCAGGATCTGAAAATCGCTTCGCTGGTGCTCGAAGAGGGCCGCGCGCTGATGATCGCGATCAACAAGTGGGACGTGGCCGAGGACGCGAGCAAGCTGTTCAACGGCATCCGCGCCGCGCTCGATGACGGCCTTGCACAGGTGCGCGGGCTGCCGCTGTTCGCCGTCTCCGCCAAGACCGGCAAGGGGCTGGACCAGATGCTCTCGGGCGCCTTCGAACTGCGCAAGGCATGGTCGAAGCGCGTGCCGACTTCGGCGCTCAATCGCTGGTTCGACGATGCGCTGGAGGCCAACCCGCCGCCCGCGCCCGGCGGCAAGCGCATCAAGCTGCGCTACATCACCCAGGCGGGAACGCGCCCGCCGCGCTTCGTGATCTTCGGCACCCGCCTCGACGAATTGCCCAAGAGCTACGAGCGCTATCTGGTGAACGGCATCCGCGCCAAGCTCGGCTTTGACGCCGTGCCGGTGCGCGTGACGCTGAAGGCCAACAAGAACCCCTACGCCAAGGAGTAGCCGCGATGCTGCTGCTGGACATTCTTTCCGCCGCTGCCGCTCAGGCACACACCCCCTTCGCTGTCGAGATCATCGAGCGCACCGCCTCCACCCCGCGCGTGCAGCAGGTGGTGCAGCTTTCGCTTGCCCCCGCCTTCCTGCTCTCGGGCATCGGGGCGATCATGAATGTGGTGATGAGCCGCATGATCTGGATCTCGCAGCGGATCGAGAACATCGACGAGAAGATAGAGGACCAGCGCACGCCCAAACAGGTGCGCGAGCTGGGCTGGCTGATGCGGCGGCGCAAGCTGGCGCAGGGCGGGATCTTCTTCTCCACCGCAGCCGCCGTGATCATCAGCCTCGTGATCGGGCTCTTGTTCATCTCGGCCTATATCACCGCGCAGATCGGCACGGTGATCGCCGGGCTATGGGTGCTGACGATGGTGCTGCTGGTGACGGGACTGGCGTTCTTCCTGCTCGAAACCCGGCTGGCGGCCCGCGGGGCACCTCCGGCGACGGAATAGAGCGCGCAAACGAAAAGGGGACAGAGCCTCGCCTGGCCCTGCCCCCCTATCCGGCAATTCTTGCCTTGCAGCTCAGCTATCGCCAGCGGCGGCGCTTTGCAACTGGCAGTAATTGTGAAGGCCCATGCGCTCGATCTGCTCGAACTGGGTTTCGAGGAAGTCGACATGCTCCTCCTCGTTCTTGAGGATGTAGGCGAAGAGATCGCGGCTGACATAGTCGCGCACGCTCTCGCAATGCTCGATCGCATCGCGCAGCAGCGGGATCGCCTCGTGTTCGAGCGCGAGATCGGCGCGCAGCACCTCCTCGACATTCTCGCCGACCTTGAGCTTGTGGATCGCCTGGAAGTTGGGGAGCGCTTCGAGGAAGAGGATGCGCTCGGCCAGCTTGTCGGCGTGCTCCATCTCCTCGATCGATTCCTTGCGCTCGTAGGCGGCCAGCTTCTTGAGGCCCCAGTTGTCGAGCACGCGGAAGTGCAGCCAGTACTGGTTGATCGCGGTCAGCTCGTTGGTGAGCGCCTGGTTGAGATAGTCGATGACCTTCTGGTCGCCCTTCATGGGAAAGCTCCTTGGGAATTGTCAAAGCCGGTTGCGGCGTTGCGCCATAGATAGACGCCCACCAGCCCTGTCCGCAAGGATAATCGAGAATTTTTCTTTATGAATCAGCGCGTTGCGAGCCGTTCGCAATCGCGTTTAAAGGCGCTTATACTGCGAATACCTCGCAGGATGCCGCCGCGCGCTCGGCATCGATGATTTCCTGCGCTTCTCCAAGGCATTGGCCGCAATTGGGGCGCTTGCCCATGCAGGCATAGGTCGCTTCAGCGTCGCCATCGCAGGTCAGCGCGGCTTTCCGCAAATCAGTCTCACGAATGGCATTGCAGATGCAGATGTACATGGGCGTGCGAATCTTTCCTGCGAAGCGTTTGCAGGAACCAAGATATGCGAATTATTCTCAGTTACAATGTTTTTTGTTTGCGCCTCAAGCGCCGGGCGCGGGCCGGGAGTTTTTTGTGTCCGCACGCCCTCCGGCGTGCGAGATCCTCGCTCACACGCCCTGCGGGCGCGTCGCTGCGGGCGGCCGTTCGGCCTTGCGGCGAGGCTTCGCCCGCCGAACCAGCGGTACACGCAAGCGATGCTCTGGGGCGCTGCATCGGCCCGCCAACGGACGGGCCGCAAGCGCGAACGCGCGCCCGCAGCGACGCTGGCGCAGCTAGCATGAGCGAGGATTTCGCAGCGCGGAGGCGCTGCGGGAAACAAAAACGCCCGCCGGAACCGCTCTGCGTCGGGAAGCCTTGCGCTAGTTCCCTACTTCTTCAGGGGAAAGAGAGACCGATACGTGAGGCAACGCCACAGCCACTCCAGCGGGCCATAGCGGTAGCGCTCCAGCCACGGCTTGCTCCACGCCAGCATCAGCACCCAAGTGCTCACCACCACGATGTAGAGCTGCGGGCGATTGAGTTCTCCGAAGAGGCCCAGCGCCCAGCCGTGAAAGATGAACATCATCACCACCGATGTGCCGAGATAGTTCGTGAAGGCCGCCCGGCCCGCGGCGCGGATGCGCTCGCCCAGCCAGCCGGTCGCGCCCGGGGCATAGGCGACCAGCAGCGCGGCGAGGCCCAGCACCATTGCGAGGCGCGGCAGCGTGCTCCACGCAACGAAGGCGGCCTGCGTTGACCAGAAGCTGAAGCCATAGGACTGCACCAGCAGCCCGATCGCCAGATGCGCCAGCCCGCCTGCCATCATCCCGGCCCAGCCCCAGCCCAGCAGCTTGCCGCGCGCCACCCCGCCGCTGAAGAACCCCATGCGGTAGAGCGCCATGCCGATCAGCATCAGCGGGAAGGTCTCGAACCCGAACAGCAGCGCATTGGCGAGCGGCTCGTACCACTGCTCGGTGAAGCGGTAGGCGACCAGCGTGCCGTAATCGCCCGCGGCAATCGCGGCATTGGGCACCTCGCCGTGCGCGATCATGGTGTCGACACTCGCGAGCATATTGGCGCGCTCCTTGGCGAGCTGCGGGCTGGATGTGCCGAAGGGCGTTTCGGCAATCAGGAAGGGCATGGTCAGCGATCCGCCGATCAGCACTGCGCCGAGGATGTAGCCCGCGATCCCGACCCGCAATTGCGTCTTCACCGCCCACTTCATGCAGGGCAACACAAGGAAGCCGAACAGCGCGTAGTAGAACAGGATGTCGCCGGGCCAGATGAAGAAGAAGTGCACCATCCCGAAGCCCATCAGGATCGCGAGGCGCCAGGCTTGCAGCTTGCGGGTGGCACCCCGCGCCCAGGCCTTCTCCATGAACAGATACATGCCCGCGCCGAACAGCACGGTGAACAGCCCGCGCATCTTGCCGTCGATCAGGATGAACTGCGCGATCCACATCCACCCGCCCGGATCGCCCGGATCGGTGAGGAAGGCGGTGGGATACATATAGGCCTCGAACGGCTGTCCGAAGGCGACGATATTGGCCGCAAGGATGCCCATGACGGCCAGCCCGCGGATGAAATCGAGCGTATCGATGCGCTCGGCCGTGCTGACCGGAGCGATGGCCGCGGGCGCATCTGCCCCGTCGAAGTCCTGCGCATCGCGCAGCGTCACTGCATCATCCATGGCTGATCCCCCGGCCTGTTGGTCGGGAGAACTTAGCAAATCGCAAGGGTTTGGGAAGGGACGCTGGTCGAGCGGTGTCGGCGGCTCAGCCTTGTCCGGCCACGAGGCAGGCCTGCCCCTGCTGCTTGAGGCTCGCGCAGGCGCGGCTGGCTTCGGCCTCGCTGGCAAAGCCGGTGGCGAGCAGGCGGGTAACCTTGCCGCTCGGGATCAGGGTCTTGCGGGTGCCCGCGAGCGCCGGATTGCCGGCGAGCTGGCCCCACAGGCGTTCGGCATTGGCCGCGACCCCGAAAGCGCCGAGCTGCACGCGCCAGCTGCCGCCCATGCGCGGGGCCGGAGCGGGGGCAGGTGCAACGGCGACGGGCCGGGGCGCAGGTTTGGGGGCAGCCGCAACCATGACGGGCGCGGGAGCAGGAGCGGGCGCGGGCGCTGCAACAGGCCGGGGCGCAGGCGCAGGCGCAGGCGCTGTGGCAATCGCGGCGGCGGGCGCGCGGCTGCTGACCCGTACCGGGCCATTCGCGGTCACGGGCACAGACGCAGGTGCAGGCGCTGCGGATGCCAGCACTGCGGCACGCGGCTTCGGCGCCACGGGCGCGGGAGCGGCGGCTGCGGGCATGGAAGACGAGGCACCATCGCTCCCCAGTTCGGCGGCGGCCAGCATGGTGCTGCGCTGCGCCTTGGCCTGCTCTTCAAGCTGGCGGGCGAGCGACTGCGCCTGCTGGCGCTGCACCATCGGGACATAGCGGTCCATCTGCGCAATCGCGTCCTGCGCCTGCGGCAGGCCCTGGCTCTGCGCCAGAGTCATCAGCGCATAGGCGCGCACCCAGTCACGCGGGGCGTAATCGGCGTTGAAGTGCGACAGGCCCAGCACATATTGCGCGCGCGGATCGCCGCGCTCGGCGGCGGCGCGAATCAGCGGCATGGCCTTGTCCTGCTCGCCTTCCTGAAACAGCATCAGCCCGAAATTGTCGGCCGCCTTCACATGGCCGCGCTCGGCCGCCTTCTCGTAGAGCGCACGCGCGCGTTCGTTGCTGGCCTCGACCCCGCGACCCAGGCGATAGGCCTGCGCGAGATTGAACAGCGCATCGGCATCGCCCTCGGCGGCGGGGCCCTGCCATTCGGTGACGGCGCGGGCATAGTCGCCTGCGGTCCAGGCATCGACCCCGGCTTTCACATCGGCCAGCACCGGCGTTGCTGCCAGTGCCATCAGCGCAAACGCCATTGCAGCGCGCGTACCCGTTCCTGCGATCATTCCAGCCATTGCTCGCCTCGCGTCATCCTGTGAGGGTTTCGTTGCGCTTTCTTAATCACAATAGGGTTAGCAAATCCTTGTTGCGCATCACGCGCTGCTGCGGGCAGCCGCAAGCCTACCATCGCACCGCCCCGCAATCGCTTAAAGCGCAAGGCGTTAACCCAAAATTAGGGGTGTCCTGCGATCCCGTTCCCATCCAGCCGCTGGTCGGGGTCGCAATAGGGCGGGCCCAAGCGGTCTTAATCCAGGGGGACCCAGGCGTTGCGTGTACTCGCTTTGGCATCGCAGAAAGGCGGATCGGGCAAGACCACCTTGTCCGGGCATCTGGCCGTCCAGGCCCAGCGCGCAGGCGCCGGACCGGTCGTGCTGATCGACATCGATCCGCAAGGGTCGCTCGCGGACTGGTGGAACGAGCGCGAGGCGGAATATCCCGCTTTCGCCCAGACCACGGTCGCACGTCTCGCAAACGATCTTCAGGTGCTGCGTCAGCAGGGCTTCAAGCTGGCGGTGATCGACACTCCGCCCGCGATCACCATGGCGATCCAGTCGGTGATTTCGGTGGCCGAGCTGATCGTGGTGCCGACCCGTCCTTCCCCGCACGATCTGCGCGCCGTGGGCGCCACGGTTGACCTGTGCGAACGCGCCGGCAAGCCGCTGGTGTTCGTCGTCAACGCCGCCACCCCCAAGGCCAAGATCACCTCGGAAGCCGCCGTCGCGCTCTCGCAGCACGGCACTGTCGCGCCGATCACCCTGCACCACCGCACCGATTTCGCCGCCTCGATGATCGATGGCCGCACGGTGATGGAAGTCGATCCCGAAGGCCGCTCGGCGGCCGAGATCGGCGCGCTGTGGCGCTATATCGCCGACCGGCTCGAAAAGAATTTCCGTCGCACCGTGTTTGCCCCTGCCCCCGCCAATGGCGCGGCCCAGCAGATGGGCGGCGTGCCGCGTCCGGCTGGCGGCTTCGGTCGCCGGGTGGCCCAGTAAGCGCGAAGACAGGGAACCAGGGCGATGTCCGAATCCGGTTTTGCCTCGCTCGGCCCCACTCTCTTGGCACGCAAGGGCGGCGCCAAGCCCGCGATGCGTCCGCAAATCGCTCCGCTCGTGGTTGACGAGGCCGAAGTTGCAGCCCTGCCCGAGGACAAGCTCGAGGATCTCGGCTGGAACGATATGGGCGACGAATCGGGCGCGCAGATCGTGCCGATCAGCGCCGCTGTCGTCGGCCCCGAAGCTGCCGCGCCCCACAATCCTATCGTCCGCCGCCAGCAGCGCCGCCTTGAAGAGCGCGTGCTCGCCGATGCGGTGATGACCGGCCCGGAAGACGAAACCGAAGAGGCCTTCGACGAAGGTTTCGAAGGGGCGTTCGATGACGCGGGCGAAGATGATTCCTTCGACTATGCCGCCTTCGAGGCCGAGGCCGAAGCCGAATACCACGAAGACGAGGCGGACGGCGCTGAAGGCTATGTGCCCGAAGCTCCCCTACCCGTCGCCGCGCCCCCCGTTGCACCCGTTGCCGCGCCCATTCCTGCGCCCCGCGCACCCCGCGTTGCCAGCAAGGCCGCAGAACGCCGCGCTGCCTTCACCCTGCGGCTCGATCCCGAGCGCCACCTCAAGCTGCGCCTTGCGGCCACCATGCAGGGCGTGAGCGCGCAGGCGCTTCTGACCGAGGCGCTCGACGCCATGCTTGCCGAATTCGACGATCTTGATGTGATCGCCGCTCATCTGAAACGCCACTGACAGCCACCGCGAACCGACAGGATCACAAGGGGACAATGACCATGGACCGCAGCATCAAGACCGGCTTCACCGCGCCGCGCCTCGCGCTCGCCGTCACCACCGCACTGGCGGGCCTCGCGCTCGTGGGCTGCTCCACGGCGGCACCGCGCGGGGACATGTCTTTCGCCAGCGCCCAGACCGCGCTCGCCAAGGGCCAGACCGACAAGGCGATTATCCACGCCGAAGCGGCTGTGCTGGCCGAACCGCGCAACCCCGGTTTCCGCGCCCTGCTGGGTGCCGCCTATCTCGAAGCCGGACGTTTCCAGTCGGCCGCGACCAGCTTTGAAGACGCGCTCGATCTCGGCAATGAAGACCCGCGCACCGTGCTTAGCCTAGCGCTGGCCCGCACCGCCACCGGCGACGGCAAGGCTGCGGTCAAGGTGCTGGACGACAATGCGCGTCTGATCGATCCGGCTGATCTGGGCCTTGCCTATGCGCTCGCCGGCCAGCCGGAGCGCGGCGTGCACGTGCTGATCAACGCTGTCCGCAGCGCCGAGCAAGCCACGCCCAAGCTGCGCCAGAACCTCGCTTACACCTATGCGCTCGCCGGCAACTGGCGCGCGGCGCGGGTGATGGCCGCCGAAGACGTGCCGGCCGACCAGCTCGATGCGCGCCTCACCGAATGGGCGCTGATGAGCGCGCCGGAACACTTCCAGCAGCGCGTCGCGACCATGCTCGGCGTGACCCCGCGTGCCGATGACGGCCAGCCGCAGCAGCTCGCCCTCGCCAACTTCCCCGCCCAAGAGGTGATGGTGGCCGAAGCCGCGACCCAGGCCGATGCGCCGGTGGTGGCTGTCGCTTCGCCTGCCCCTGCCCCCGTCCAGGCTCCGGTTGGCGCCCCCGTGGCCGCAGCCAAGCCCTCCTTTGCCGAGGCTTTCGCCCAGCCGGTTGCCGCGCCTGCGGCCCGCCCGGCGACCGCACGCGGCGGCATCCAGTTTGTTTCGAACCCGGTGGTGCAGGAGCTTCCCGCTCGCCCCGCAGCCCGTGTCGCCCAGCGCCGCATGGCCGCGACCGCCGGTTTCACTGCTCCTGCCGCCAGCGGCAAGGACGCGGGCACGCACCTCGTGCAGCTCGGCGCCTACAGCAGCAAGGTCGAGGCCGAGCGCGGCTGGACCGTGCTCAAGGGCAAGTTCCCGCAGCTGAAGGACCGCAATGTCGTCATCACCGAAGCGGTGGTGGGTGGCCGCACCTTCTGGCGCGTCGCCGCCGAGGGCTTCGGCAAGTCGAGCGCGCAGGCGATGTGCGGCACGGTGAAGTCGGCCGGTCGCGGCTGCTTTGCCTATGCCGCCTCCAGCCCGCCGGCCGGCGCGGTGGATCGCGGCGTGCGCATGGCTTCGCGCGCGCGCTGAAGTTTCCCCCTGATTGAATGAGCGAAACTGCTCCCGGAAGGCCACGGCTTTCCGGGAGTTCTTTTTTGGCGCTTTCCTACAGAATGGCCCCCGCGATAGGGTCAATTTGCGCCGCTGGTCGGACTTTCGGTTTTTTCAGACCGTGAAACATTGCCGCAGGGCGCAAGAATGGCGGAAATCCTCGGGAAATGCCGCTCCAATCCAACAGAGCCGGGTCGTTTTAGACCCCTCCCAGACCCCCGCTAGCCCCGGTTTGACCCCCGCTTAGGCCCGGTTTGGCCCCGCGATGCGCGCGCGCAAGGGTGCCTTTGCCAAGGGGTGATTTGTAGGAAAGGGGGCTCTCAGACCACCCGCACCCCGCCCTTCCACAGGCCCAGCACGCGGCCCTGCGCGCCCTGCCGGTCAAAGGGGGTGTTGTCGGCGGTGGCCGCCATTTTGCGCCGGTCGATGATCCACGGCTGGTCGGGATCGATCAGCGCGATATCGGCCTCCAACCCTTCGGCAAGCCCGCCTGCCGGAACCCCCAGCAGGCGGGCAGGATTACGCGACACGAGATCGAAAGCGCGGGCCATGTCAATCACCCCGTCCCGAACCAGACCCAGCACCATGGCGAGCAACGTCTCGGCCCCCGCCATGCCGGGCAGGGCATCGGCAAAGGGCAGGCGCTTGTCCTCCGGCCCGCGCGGATCATGGCCGCTGGCGATCACGTCAATCGTGCCATCGGCAATCCCCTCGCGGGCGGCCTGCCGGTCCGCTTCGCAGCGCAAGGGGGGCGAGAGGCGGGCGAAGCTACGGTAGTCAACGGTCGCTAGGTCCGAGAGCATGAAATGCGCAGGCGTGATCCCGCAGGTAACGGGGAGACCCCGCGCCTTGGCCCCGCGCACCAGATCAAGCCCGGCCCGCGTCGTCACCTGCCGGATGTGGAGCCGCGCCCCCGCCAATTCGGCGAGCGCAATATCGCGGGCAATCGCCAGCGCCTCGGCCTCGGCAGGCGCAGCCGGAAGGCCAGCCCGCGTCGCGATCTCGCCTGCGGTGGCGACGGCGTTTCCGGCCAGCCCGGCATCCTCGGCATGGGCGACCACCACGAGATCGAGCATCGCGGCATATTGCAGCAGCCGCAGCATCACGCCGCTATCGCCAATCCAGCGCCGTCCGGTGGCAATCCCCCGCGCGCCCGCCTGCTGCATCAGAGCCAGCTCGGCCAGCTCGCTGCCCTCCAGCGCGCGGGTCGCGGCGGCGAGCGGATGGACCCACAGATCGGGCTTCCCGCTCTTGGCGATGAAGCCCACCCGGCTCGGCAGATCGAGCGGCGGGGACTGGTCCGGCATCAAGGCAGCACGGGTGATCCCGCCGAAATGGAACGCGGGCTTGTCGACCGCAAAGACCCCGCAATCGACGAGGCCGGGGGCGACCAGCTTGCCCTTGGCGTCGATCACTTGGTCGCCCTCGGCAGGCGCGACTTCGGCCCCTGCGCCCGCGATCAGTCCATCGGCGCAGCGCAGCGCACCTGTGACAATTCCTGCGGGCGTGACAACCTGCGCATTGGTGATGGTGAAAGGCGCGGTCTGCTTCATGCCCAGCCCTCCGCCCCGCGCGCTTCGCGTGTGAGAATATCAAGGCAGGCCATGCGGATCGCGACCCCCATCTCCACCTGCCGCGTGATCAGCGAACGCCCTTCCATATCGGCGACCTCGCTATCGATCTCGACCCCACGATTCATCGGCCCGGGGTGCATCACCAGAGCATCGGGAGCGGCGAGCGCCAGGCGGTCCATGGTGAGGCCGTAGAGGTGGCGATATTCGCGCGCGGAAGGGATGAACTGGCCGCTCATCCGTTCCGACTGGAGCCGCAGCATCATCACCACATCGGCGCCCGCCAGCGCCTGTTCGAAGCGGTGGAACACGTGCACCCCCATCGCCTCGACCCCGGCCGACATCAGCGCAGGCGGCGCGCAGACCCGCACCTCTGCGCCCAGCGCGGTAAGGCACAGGATGTTCGAGCGCGCCACGCGGCTGTGGAGGATATCGCCGCAGATCACGACCTTGAGGCCGGTGAAATCCTCTGCCGTCTCACCGCGTTCCTGCAAGGCATGGCGCAATGTCAGCGCATCCAACAGGGCCTGCGTCGGGTGCTCATGGCTGCCATCGCCCGCGTTCAGAACCGGGCAATCGACCTTGTCCGCGATCAGCCCCGTCGCCCCCGAAGAGCCGTGCCGGATCACGATCGCATCGGCGCGCATTGCGTTCAATGTGATCGCGGTGTCGATCAGCGTCTCGCCCTTCTTCACCGAGCTTTGCGCGGCGTGCATGTTGACGACATCCGCCCCCAGCCGCTTGCCCGCGATCTCGAAGCTCAAGAGCGTGCGGGTGGAGTTCTCGAAGAAGGCGTTGATGATGGTCAGGCCCGCCAGAAGATCGGAATGCTTGGCGCTCTGGCGATTGAGCGCGACCCACTGCTCCGCCTCGTGCAGCAGGAACAGGATCTCGTGCCGCTGGAGCTTGCCAATGCCGGTGAGATCGCGGTGCGGAAAGGCGAGGCGCCCGGCGGGAAAGCGGCCCGAAGGCGCGGAAAGGTTGCTCGCGGTCATTAAAGCAATGCCCTTAGTCGAGCGGTGTCCGTCGCTCAACCCATTAAGGGCGTGCTTTGCAATGGAAGTCGTAAGGATCACCCGCTAAACCTGCGCCGTTGCGCATGAAGGGGCCAATGCATGAGTTTTGTCGGCAAGGTGTGGAAGGTGCTCGTCGGGATCAAGGACGGGCTCGTGCTGGTTTTCATGCTGCTGTTCTTCGTCGCCCTGTTCGGCATCCTCTCCGCCCGCCCCTCTGCCGGGCAAGTGCGTGACGGGGCGCTGCTGATCGATCTGTCGGGCCGGCTGGTCGAGGAAAAGTCGGTGCTCGATCCCCTCGAGGCGCTGCTCTCCGGTTCCGCACCGGTCTCCGAATACCGCGCCCGCGACATCATCCGCGCGCTCGATGCCGCCGCCACCGACGAACGGATCACCGCAGTCGTGCTCGACATGACGATGTTCATGGGCGGGGGGCAGGTCCACCTCACCGAAATCGGCGAGGCGATGGACCGCGTGCGCAAGGCCAAGAAGCCGGTGCTGACCTATGCGATGGGTTACGGCGATGATCAAATGCTGCTCGCCGCCCATGCCAGCGAAGTGTGGCTCGATCCGCAGGGCGCGGCGATCGTCACCGGGCCGGGCGGCAATAATCTCTACTTCGCAGACCTGCTCCAGAAGGTCGGGGTGAACGCCCGCATCTACCGCGCCGGGACCTTCAAATCGGCGGTCGAACCCTATGCGCGCAGCGATATGTCGGATGAAGCGCGCGAGAATATCGGCGGGCTCTACAATGCGATGTGGGCCGAATGGCAGGCCAATGTCGGCAAGGCCCGGCCCAAGGCGCAGATCGCTCAGGTGACCGGCAAGACCGCCGAGTGGCTCGCGGCAGGCGGTGGCGATCTCGCCGATGCGGCCCTGAAGGCGGGTCTGGTCGACAAGCTGGGGGACCGCGTGCAGTTCGGCAGGCGGGTCGCCGAATTGGCGGGCAAGGACCGCTTCGACAGCACGCCGGGCGCCTTTGCCTCGAGCGATCTCGATGCCTTCCTCGCCGACATCGGAACCGAGCGGAAGGGCAAGGCGATCGGCGTCGTCACCATCGCGGGCGAGATCGTCGATGGCGAGGCCGGCCCCGGCACGGCGGGCGGCACGCGGATTGCCGATCTGCTCGACGAGGCGCTCGACGATGATCTGGCCGCGCTCGTGGTGCGGGTCGATTCGCCCGGCGGTTCGGCCACCGCATCGGAGGAAATACGCCGCGCGATCCAGCGCTACCGCGATCGCAAGATCCCGGTCGCGGTCTCCTTCGCCAATGTCGCAGCGAGCGGCGGCTACTGGGTCGCCACCTCGAGCGACCGCATCTTCGCCCAGCCCGAGACCGTCACCGGATCGATCGGCGTCTTCGCGGTGCTGCCGACCTTCGAGCCGCTTGCGGCGAAGATCGGGGTCAATGCCGATGGCTTCAAGACCACGCCGCTTGCCGGCCAGCCCGACATCATCGGCGGCTTCACGCCCGAGATCGACGCGGTGCTGCAGGCCGGCGTTTCCTCGACCTATCGCGATTTCCTGACCCGCGTGTCGCGCGCCCGCAAGCTGCCGGTCGAGCGGGTCGACGCGATCGGCCAGGGCCGCGTGTGGGATGGCGGCGCGGCGCGCCAGATCGGGCTGGTCGACCAGTTCGGCGGGCTCGAGGATGCGCTCGCCTGGGCCGGTGAAAAGGCCGGGCTCAAGCAGGGTGAGTGGCATCCGGTGTTCCTCGGCACGGCGGAACAGAACTTCGATCCGCTGATCCGCCAGCTGCTCGCCAGCGAGAACGGGGGCGAGACAGCGCGCATGGCAGGCGGCGATCCCTTTGCGATGATCGCCCGCCAGCAGGATGATCTGGCCGCAAGGCTGCTGCACGATGCCCGCCGCCTGATGGGCACGAGCGGGGTGCAGGTCATGTGCCTCGAATGCCCCGGCCGCCTCGTCCCCGCGCCTGCACGCCATGCGCCGCAGGGCGGGATGGCAGGGCTGATGCGGCTGCTGCTTGCCGACTGAGGCGGCCAAGGCAAAAAAGTCGCAGGCTGGATGGCCGGCACCGCTTGCCAAGCCGCAAGGACCCGATTAAAGGCGCGCCCCTGTCCCGGCCAAATGGCCCTTCGGACGGGCGCGTAGCTCAGCGGTAGAGCACACCCTTCACACGGGTGGGGTCACAGGTTCAATCCCTGTCGCGCCCACCATCTTTCCTGCGATGACGAGAGATGGCGGCTCCCCCAGAGGCGGACCGCTCGGCCAGCTGTTCCGCCCGCGCGGCGGATGCAGGGAAATTTGCCTGCGGTTAATCTTTATCTTCTTAAACTCTCGCGGTTTTCTGTTATGAAGGCGGCCTGTTTCCAGCGCTGCCGTGAAGGGCCGGGTCCGAACCACCGCGATGTCATTGCCAAAGCACACCGTTCCCGCTCTGATGGCAGCAGCATTCCTGCAACCCGCCTGCGCAACCAGCCCGATGCCCACCACCTGCACTGTCACCGGCGCGACCGGAGCCCTGCCCGGCATGGATGCCGCCGCGATCTGCGAGCGCTTCGAAAGCGATCTTGCCGCCGCGCTCGGACAGCGCCCTGCGCCCGAAGGGCTGGCGATTGCCCTCACCCTGCACAAGCGCGGCGCGATCGATGCGCAGTTGTCCGCCGGAGGAACTGGCGCGCGCCCGCAATATCCGTCTATTTCGGTCGAATCCACCGACCGCGCCCTGCAGCCCGATGATATTGATCGTCTGGCCCGCGCGGTTGCGGCGGTGCTGGCCGAACCGCCAACCGATCAGACTGCGCAGCCGACTGCGCCACACAAAGGGGAGTAGCCATGTTCATCGAGACCTTCGCCGGCAACCGCGAGCGGCTGGGGATGATCGCCGAGGATGGTGTTCCGGGTGGCGGGCTCGAGACCTACCGCGAAACCATCGTCCACACCGGCGGCTGCGCCTGCATGGGCTGCGGCGGGCTGAGCAACAAGGGGCTCACCGGCGGCTCGGACGATCAGCCCAGCGACACCGTGATCGGCGGGGTCGGCACGACATCGTCGATCGCGCCGGGGACTTCGGTGCAGGGCTCGATCGAAACCGGCGGCGATTCCGACTGGTTCCGGATCTCGCTGGTGGCCGGCCAGACTTACACCTTCACCGTATTCCTTCCCCCAAGCGCGCTGCGCGATTCGATCCTCACCCTGCGCGATGCCAACGGCACCTCGCTGATCGAGAATGACGACGCGAACGGCGCGGCGAACCTGCTCTATTCCGAGATCAACTTCACCGCGACGACCAGCGGGAACTACTATCTCGACGTGCGCGGCTTCCAGACGCGGACCGGCTCTTACATACTCCACGTCTCGCAGCCCCATGTCGACGCGGCGCTCGGCAATGCCTCGACCACGGCGAGCCTCACCGTCGGTGCAGCGGCGACAACGGCAGCGATCGACGTCAATGGCGACCGGGACTGGTATGCCGTCACGCTGGTCGCCGGTCAGACCTATGAAATCATCACCAGCGCCACCCCGTCCGGGCCGGGCGCGGATGTCGACACCACGCTCACCCTGCGCTCGGCGAGCGGATCGGTGCTGGCCTTCAACGATGACAGCGCGGGCACCTATTCCCGCATCCGCTTCACCGCGACCACCAGCGGCACCTATTTCGTCGATGTCGGCGGCTTCGTGGATTCGGACAGCGGTGGCTACCGCCTGGCGATCAACGAGGCCGCGCCGCTCACCGAATTCACCTATAACCAGATCGCCAACCAGCTGCTGGTCAATTACTGGGGCGGTTCGGCACGGCGCTGGAATGTCGGCCCGGGTGGCACGCTGACGGTGAACCTCACCGGCCTGACGAGCGACGGGATCTTCCTCGCGCGTGAGGCGCTGAGCCTGTGGACCGATGTGACCGGGATCACCTTCTCCGAAGTCACCAGCGGCGCGCAGATCACCTTTGACGACACGGAGGAAGGCGCCTTCGCCAGCTCCACCATCGTCAACGGGTTCATCACCAACTCGTCGATCAACGTCGGCACGGGGTGGATCACGCAATATGGCACGGGCCTCAACACCTACTCGTTCCAGACCTATGTCCACGAGATCGGCCACGCGCTGGGGCTGGGGCATGGCGGCAACTACAACGCCAATGCCAGTTACACGCAGGACGCGCTCTATCTGAACGATTCCTGGGCGACGACGGTGATGTCCTATTTCGATCAGGCGGAGAACACCTTCTTTGCCGCGCGCGGGTTCAGCCGGGTGTTCGCGATCTCGCCGATGCAGGGCGATATCGTGGCGCTCCAGCAGTCCTACGGCAATGCGTCCTCCACCCGCACGGGTGACACGATCTATGGCGTGGGCAACACCTCGGGCCGCGAGATCTACGGGGTCAGCACCGCGGTGCGCAATGCGGCCGGCAATCTGCTCGCATTCACCATCGTCGATCATGGCGGCACCGACACGCTCGACTATTCGACCTTCACCGCCAACCAGCGGATCGACCTCAACCCCGAAACCTTCTCGAATGTCGGCGGCAGCACCGGCAATATGAGCATCGCGCGCGGCACGGTGATCGAGAACGCGATCGCCGGATCGGGGGCGGATACGCTGATCGGCAACAATGTCGCCAACCGCCTGACCGGCGGGCTCGGCAATGACACGATCAATGGCGGCTCCAACGTCGACTTCGCCATCGTGCGCGGCACCCGCTCGCAATATACCGTGACGCAAACCTCCACGGGCGTGTTCCAGGTGACCGGCCCGGACGGGACAGATACCCTCACCGCGATCGAGTTCCTGCAATTCGACGACCAGATCCTGCGTCTGCGTCCCGGCACGGGCGTCAGCGTCACCTTCAACACCGCCGACCGCACTGTCTACCAGACCGCGATGAACGACATCCGCGACTTTGATGGGAACGCGCTCGGCGGCAATGGCGGCTGGCTGCGGATCGGGCAGGCGGATGTGAACGGGGACGGCGATATCGACCAGATCCTCGTCAACCGCCTCATCGGCCGCTTTGCGACAGTCGGCACCGCGCCCGATGGCCTGGTCTATTTCAATGACCACGGCTGGGCGGGCGAGACGCGGGTCGCTGGCATCTATATCGATCCGCTGGTGCTGGCCGGTGTGGTCGAGCGCTTTGGCCCGAACGACAGCCAGCGCCGCTTCCAGAACGATCTCCAGATCGAGAACATCAACCGCGTGCTGGGCGCGAATGATTATGATCGTGACGGATTGCAGGAGGTCTATTTCGCGCTCACCGATGGCACCGCCTACCTGCGCGCGATCATGGAGAACGACGGCAATATCCGTTATGCGAACTACCAGTCGCAGCAGGAGGTGATCAACTATCTCACCGCCAACGGCTTCGGGCCGGATACCTGGGCGGGATGGTTCCCGAACACCAGCGGCGGCGTGCAGGGCCTCTCGGAAGATACGATCGCAGGGGCCGAAGAGAGCGATCTTGGCAGCGCAGTGCCGGCAGGTCTGGGCGGCGAGAACGCAGCCACCCCCGGCCTCGTCTTTGCGGACAGCTTCGCCTTTGCCACCCGGCCCTTCGAGGATCATCTGCGGTCGGAGTTCTACTAGAGCCTTTTCCGCCTGCGGTGAACGCCCCTCCCCGCTTGACCGGAACCGCCCGTTCGCGGCAAGGCTGACCGCGCGCCCCGGTTCCGGGCAAACGAGGAAAAATCATGCGGAAGACTATCTGGGGCCTCGGCCTCGTCGTGCTGGCCATGCTTGCGGCGGGCGGGCAACCGGCCAGTGCGCAGTCCTTCATCGACGGCCGCTTCGATCCGGCGATCCCGACGCTTCAGGCGACCGTCGGCCATGCGCCCGGCACCCGCATCACCTCTCCGGACGAGACCTATGCCTATCTCAAGGCGCTGGTCGCCGCCGCGCCTGACCGGACGCGGATGGTGCAATATGCCACCAGCTGGGAAGGCCGACCGCTCTATTACGTGATCGTCTCGAGCCCCGAAAACATCGCCCGGCTCGATGCGATCCGCGCCGATCTGGCGAACATCGCCGCAGGCCGCACCTCGAACGGGGCGGCGCTGCCGGTCACCTGGCTGGCATACGGCGTCCACGGCAACGAGATCTCCTCGACCGATGCCGCGTTGATGACCGCCTATCACCTGCTCGCCGCGCAGGAGGATGCCCGCGCCGCCAAGATCCTGCGCGAGACCATCGTGGTGATCGACCCGATGCAGAACCCCGACGGCCGGGCGCGCTTCGTGAACAACTTCCTCGCCGCCAAGGGCATCGATGCCGCCGCCGACCGGCAGGCCGCCGAGCATGACGAGCCATGGCCGAGCGGGCGCGTCAACCACTACATGTTCGATCTCAACCGCGACTGGTTCACCCTCAGCCAGCCCGAAACCCGCGGCAAGGTCGCCGCGATCCGCAGCTGGAATCCGGTGGTGGTGGTCGATCTGCACGAAATGGGCGGGGACGAGAGCTACTTCTTCTCGCCTGCCGCCCAGCCCTTCAACCCCAATCTGTCGCCTGCGCAGATCCGCGCCTACGAGCTGATCGGCCGCGCCAACGCCGCCGCTTTCGACGCGATGGGCGAGCCCTATTTCACCCGCGAGGTCTATGACCTGTTCTACCCCGGCTATGGTGACACCTGGAACGCGCATCAGGGTGCGATCGGCAGCACCTATGAACAGGCCTCGGCGCGCGGGCTGGAGTTCGAACGGCGGGACGGCACCACGCTGACCTATGCCGACGGGGTGCGCAACCACTTCACCACCAGCCTGGCAACCGCGGGCGCGGTGGCGGACAATCCGCAGCGTTTCCTGACCGACTTCGCGCAATATCGCGCGGGCAATGCCAGCGGTGCCGCCGGACGCGGGACCTATGTGATCGACCTTAGCAAGCGGCGCTGGAATGCCGAGACCCTCGGCCGCCGCCTCGCCGCGCAGGGCATCACCGTACAGCGCCGTGAAGGCGCGGCCAGCCTGTGCGGCAAGAGCTACCCGCAAGGCTATCTCGCCGTCCCGCAGGCCCAGCCCGCCGCGCGGCTGGTGAAGAGCCTGCTTGATCGCGACACGCCCCTTCCGCCGGATTTCCTTGCCGAGCAGGAGCGTCGCCGCGCGCAGGATCTGCCGCACGAGCTTTATGATGTGACCGCCTGGTCGGTTGGCCTCATGGCCGGCGTCGATGTCACCTTGTGCAACGCGCCCGCCACGGGCGATGCGCTCGCCGGTGACACGCCGGTGGCCGCGCTGAGCGAAGGCGCAGGCACCTTCGGGATCGCCGTGCCGTGGAACGACAGCGGTCAGGCACGGCTCGTCTCACTGGCGCTGCGCGAAGGGGTCGAGGCGCGGGTCACCGACAAGGCCTTCACCAAGGCCGGTCGCGAATTCCCGCGCGGCACGGTGGTGTTCCCGGCGGGTAGCAACAGCCCTGAAAAGATGGCCCGACTTGCCGAACTCGCCCGCGAAGTCGGCGCGCAGACGGTCGCGCTCGATTCCGGATGGGTCGATAGCGGCCCCAATCTCGGCAGCGAGAGCTTTGTGCGGCTGACCTTGCCGCGCGTTGCTATTGCATGGGACGACGGCATTGATCAGCTCAGCGCAGGCGCGATGCGCTATGTGCTCGAACGCCGCCTCGGCGTGCCGGTGGTGCCGATCCGCACCCAGCGCCTCGCCCGCGCGGACCTCGCCGACTACGATGTGCTGCTGGTGCCCGAGGGTGAGCCCTCGGCGATCCTCGGCGAAGGCGGCCAGCGCACGATCCGCGATTTCGTGCGGCGCGGAGGCGTGCTGGTGGCGGTGGGCGACAGCCTCGAGACCTTCAGCGGCGGCGATGCGCCGATGCTCAAGGTCAAGCGCGAAGCCGCGCTGGGCCGCGATCCGGCAGCCGGCGACAAGAGCAAGGAGGGCGGCCTCGCCGAAGCGGTCGAGATTGCCAGTGACGCGGAATATCGCGAGGCGATCAAGGACCAGCAGGCCCTGCCCGACACCATGCCCGGCGCGCTGCTCAATGCGGTGGCGGATCGCGATCACTTCCTCTCGGCAGGCTATGACGCGGGGGCCGTGGTGCTGGCGACGGGGACGCAGATCTTCACCCCGCTCGACCGCGCTGATGGCATCAACGTGCTGCGCTTTGCCGCGCCCGGCGATCTCATCGCCAGCGGCTATGTGTGGGACGAGA
The DNA here is from genome assembly GCF_035194505.1 of Erythrobacter sp. Classification (NCBI taxonomy): domain Bacteria; kingdom Pseudomonadati; phylum Pseudomonadota; class Alphaproteobacteria; order Sphingomonadales; family Erythrobacteraceae; genus Erythrobacter; species Erythrobacter sp. The sequence continues at coordinate 1,417,433 of NZ_CP136573.1, forward strand.
ACCGGCGGCAGCTGGCCTACAAGCCCTACCTGATGGCACAGCGGCAAGGGCGCGGGCTGGTGATCGGCTTTGCCCATGATCCCGCGACCCGCGCCTATCTCGACGGGCTCGACCTGCTGATCGCCAATGCTGTGCTGATCGCACCCTCGCGGGTGCGCTGAGACCGGCGCGCAGGGCGGAGTGATCTAGGAACCTGACACGGAATGTGTCATGCTGCTTGGCATGACGCTGTTCCACGCGCTCGTCGTGCTTCATGTCGCCACCGGTGTGGTGGGGCTGACGGCGTTCTGGGGGCCGATTGTCACCCGCAAGGGCGCCGTCAATCATCGCAAATGGGGCAAGGCGGCCTGCTACGGCTTTCTGGGCGCGGGCATGCTGGCGATCGCGATGGCGCTGCTCTCGCTCTACGGGCCGGAATACCGCCACCCCGAAATCACCGACCGAACGCTGTATGAGGGGCTGTTCGGCTGGATGATGCTCTATCTCGGCATGCTCACCATCGGCTTTGTCGACTATGGTCTCGCCGTGGTGCGCCACAGTCGTGATCGGACTGCCCTCAGGGCTCCGCGCTATCAGGCGGTGATTGCCGCCGTGATTGTCTCGGGCGCGTGGTGCGGCTGGTTCGGCTTCAAGGTCGGACATCCGCTGATGATGCTGGTGGCATTCATCGGGATCGTGTCGATGCTGATCCAGCAGCGCTACATCTGGCAGACCAGCGATCCACCGCGGCAGACTTATGTTGGCGAGCATTTCCGCGCGCTGATCGGCATGGGGATCTCGGCCTATACCGCGTTTCTGTCGGTCGGCCTGATCCGCATGATCCCCGAGCACGTGTTCAACCCCGCGATCTGGGCGGGGCCGAGTGTCATCGGGGTGAGCCTGATCATCTACTTCACCCTCAAGGGAAAGAAGCAGGCCGCCGCCAAGCCGTCAGGGTCGCGCCCACATCCGCAATAGGTTCGCGATGGTCTTGTCGAGCGTCAGCAGCTCGGCCGATTGCGCGGGGAGCTGGCGGCGCAGCGAGGCGCGCAGGTTTTCCAGATCGAACAGCATCTCGCGTTGCGAGGGATCTGCCACGAGGCTTTCGATCCAGCCGACGCATACGATCCGCGTGCCGCGCGTCACGGGCCGGACCTCGTGGATGCTGCCCGAGGGGTAGAGCACCATGTGCCCCGCCTCGCCCTTCAGCTCCTGGGTCATACCGGCTGCATGGACCACCAGCTCGCCGCCGTCGTACTCTTCCGGCGGGGTGAGGAAGAGCGTGAAGGACAGATCGGTGCGCAGCCGGGCATCGCCCTTGCCCATCAGCGCATTGTCGACATGGTTGCCGTAATGCCCGCCCACGCCCGTCTTGCTGATCAAGAGGGGCGAGATGCGGCGGGGCTGAGCGGCGGCCTTGACCACCGGATGATCGGCAATCAGGCGCGAAAGCTCGTCAGACAAGCGGCGGCCGGGGACAGAGTCCATGCTGGCCTGAAGGTTGCTCTTGACCGCACGGGCCACCGCGCCAGCGGTCTCGCGCCCGTCGCGCCATTCGAGCAGGGCAACGCGCTCGGCAATCGCGGCGAGGTGTTCGGCATCGGGAATGGCGTGAATGGCAAGGATCATCCCTGCCCCTCTAGCGCCGCAGCAGGCCTTCCGCCAGCAATCGGTTGACCCCGTCTGCGACCTCTTCCGGGGACTTGTCCGACTGGCCCCATACGGCAAAGCGCAGGCCGGCAAAGACGTTCATGCCCATGATCGCCCAGGCTTCGATTTCGCCCAGCCCGTCGCGGAATTCGCCATGCTCGGCACCGGCGCGCAGGCGATCGGCAATGCGGGCAGCGATAGTCTCGTAGTGTTCGCGGTAGCTCGCCGGATCGACGAATTCGGCCTCGTCGATGATGCGGTAGACTTCCTTGTGTTCGGCCGCAAAGCGCAGGAACGCCGTCAGCGCCGCACGTTCGATTTCGAGCGGGCCCATGCCGTCGTTGAGGGCCGAACGCGCGCTGGTGCGCACCTTCTCGCTCATGTCGGCGACCAGCGCCCGGAACAGCGCGTCCTTGCTGTCGAAATAGGTGTAGAAGCTGCCCAGCGCCATGCCTGCTCGCCGCGTGATCGAGCTGACCGAGGCTTCGTGAAAGCCCTTCTCGCCGAATTCCTCGGCGGCCGCATCGAGCAGCTTGCGCAAGGTCCGCCGCCCGCGCTCGGTGCGCGGCGCCTTGGGATCGTCCGCAACCAGCGGCGCGTCGATCACAGTGCTGACCCGAGTGTTGCCCATCCGCATCTCCCTCCACGCTTTCGGTAAGCCGCGCAAGGGGCGTGCACAAGTCTAAACTTGAAAGGTGGTTCAACTTTCAATATTGATGAGCGCACAAGAGGGATAGGAGAGGACCACCCCCATGACCAAGATGCTTTGCTCGCGCGCAGTGCTGCTGGCCGGCTGCGCCACACTTGCCACTTTCGCCGCACCTGTCGCCGCGCAGGACAGCGTTGCCGATCCGGCCGCCTCGACCGCCGAGGATGATGGCACGATCATCGTCACCGCCCGCCGCCGCGAGGAACGCCTGATCGACGTGCCGCTTTCGGTCACCGCGCTTTCGGGCGATGCACTGATCCAGCAGGGCATTCAGGACCTCACCCAGATCGGCCAGCAGGTGCCCAACATCACGCTTGAGGTGAGCCGCGGCACCAACACCACGCTCACCGCCTTCATCCGCGGTGTCGGCCAGCAGGATCCGGTCGGCGGGTTCGAAGCGGGCGTCGGCCTCTACATCGATGATGTCTATCTGAACCGTCCGCAGGCCGCCGTGCTCGATATCTACGATGTCGAGCGGATCGAAGTGCTGCGCGGGCCGCAGGGCACGCTCTACGGCCGCAACACCATCGGCGGCGCGATCAAGTATGTCACTGCCGCCCTGCCCGACGAGACCAGCCTGATGGTGCGCGGCACCTATGGCTCCTATGATCAGGCAGATCTCATCGTCAGCGCTTCGACCCCGATTTCCGACAGCCTGAAGATCGGCGCGAGCGGCGCCCGCCTGTCGCGCGGCGGCTTCGGCGAGAACCTCACGCTCGGTACCGAGAACTACAACAAGGACGTGTGGGCCGCGCGCGGCACGATCGAGTTCGAGAGCGGGGCATTCTCGGCGCGCCTGTCCGGCGATTACGTCAAGGACAATTCGCAGGCGCGTCAGGGCCACCGCTTCATCACCAGCCTGCGCACCGGCGCGCCGGTGCTCGATGACGTGTTCGACACCCGCGCCGGGCTCAACATCATCGATCAGGAAGTCGAGGCCTATGGCGGCGCACTGAACATGGCGCTGGCGGTGTCCGACACGATCACTCTCAAGTCGATCACCGGCTACCGTCAGGACAAGTCGACCACGCCGATCGATTTCGACAGCCTTCCTGCCGCCGACCTCGATGTGCCGGGCATCTACGAGAACGACCAGTTCAGTCAGGAGCTCCAGCTGCTCTACGAGAGCGACAATCTCTCGGGCGTAATCGGCTTCTACTATCTCGATGCCAACGCCTTCACCGCCTTTGACGTGGCACTGTTCACCACCGTTGCCGGCCTCACCGCGCAGACGCTGGGCGATGTCGACACCAAGACATGGTCGGTGTTCGGCGACTTCACCTATGACCTTACCGACACGGTCAGCGTCTCGGTCGGCGGGCGATACACCAACGACAAGCGCACCAGCCAGGTGCTGCGTACGACCTTCGTCGGCGGGTTCTCCCCGCTGTTCGGCGGGGCGGGCGTGGCCGCGGCGGTGACCAGCAATTTCAACGGCAGCGCGACCTTCAAGGACTTCAACCCGCGCGCCTCGATCAGCTGGCAGCCCAATGCCGATCACAACCTCTATTTCACCTATTCGCAGGGCTTCAAGGGCGGCGGGTTTGACCCGCGCGGCCAGACCACCGCTTGCCGCAACAGCCGCGGCGGAGCCTGCACGGCTGACGAGGTGTTCGACTTCATGGCCTTCGACCCTGAAACGGTCGACAGCTTCGAACTGGGCTGGAAGGCCTCGCTGCTCGACAATCGCCTGAACATCAGTCTCGCCGGCTTTGTCGCCGATTACACGGATGTGCAGATCCCCGGTTCGGTCGGCTTCGATGCGAATGGCGATGGGGTGAACGAGACCTTCATCGGCATCACCTCGAACGCCGCCAATGCGAGCGTCAACGGGCTCGAGTTCGAAGGCAATGCGCTGGTCGGCAAGGACTTTGCTGGCGACGGCAGCCGCTTCAGCATCAACTGGTCGCTGGGCGTGATCGATGCCAAGTACAACACGTTCATCGACGCCTTTGGCCGCGACGTCGCCGATCAACGCGTGTTCCAGAACACGCCGGAAATCACCGCGCACATGGGCTTCAATCTCGGCGTGCCGATGGCGGGCGGGATGATGGACTTCATCGGTCTTGCCGCGCTGCGCTCGGATGCGAGCCAGTTCGAAGTACCCAACCCCTTCCTCGATCAGGACGGCTTCGTGTTGGTCGATGCGAGCATGGTCTACACCGTCGACAGCGGCCTGTTCTCGATCGGGCTGCACGGCAAGAACCTGTTCAACAAGGAGTATATCGTCGCCGGCTACAACTTCGTGGCAGGCGGCGTGAACGGCGCGCCCTTCACCCCGACACTGGGCCGCGAAGGCACGCTGACCGGCTTCTATGGCGATCCGCGCCGGATCTTCGTGACCGCGCAGGTCAACTTCTAAACCTCTCCCCGGATGGGGCGGCGGCCTCTTGTGTCCATCACCGCCGCCCCTTCCCTCTTTCCTTGGCCTGCCTGAAGAGGCATAGGCCCGTGCCATGCACGATATCCGTTTTATCCGAGAGAACCCCGAGGCTTTTGACGCCGGCCTCGCCCGCCGCGGCCTCCCGCCGCAGGCCGCTTCGCTGATCGCGATTGACGAGGAGCGCCGCGCCGCGACCACCGCAGTGCAGGTCGCGCAGAGCCGCCGCAACGAAGCCTCCAAGCTGATCGGCGCCGCCATGGCCAAGGGCGACAAGGACGCCGCCGAGGCGATCAAGGCCGAAGTCGCCGCGCTGAAGGACGCGATGCCCGCACTCGAAGCGCGCGCCGACGCGCTGGCGGGCCAGTTGAAGGCCGCGCTCGAGATCATCCCCAACCTCCCCGGCGCGGACGTCTCTGACGGCGCAGGCGAGGAGGAGAATGTCGAAATCTCGCGCTGGGGCACGCCGCGGGAGTTCGACTTCACCCCTCGCGAACACGCCGACATTGCGCCGATGCTGGGCATGGATTTCGAGACCGGCGCGCGGCTCTCGGGGGCGCGGTTCACCTTCCTGCGGGGCGGGATGGCGCGCCTGCACCGCGCGCTCGGCCAGTTCATGCTCGACGTGCAGACCGGCGAGCACGGCTATGCCGAATGCAACCCGCCGGTGCTGGTGGGCGACGATGCGATGTATGGCACCGACAAGCTGCCGAAGTTTGCAGAGGACAGCTTCTGCACCACCAATGGCCGCTGGCTCATCCCCACCTCGGAAGTCAGCCTCACCGCCAGCGTGATGGGCGAGTTGCTCGACGAAGCCGCGCTCCCAATGCGCCTCACCGCGCTCACCTTGTGCTTCCGTTCCGAGGCCGGCGCGGCGGGGCGCGATACGCGCGGGTTCATCCGCCAGCACCAGTTCGAAAAGTGCGAGCTGGTCTCCATCGTGCGCCCCGAGGAATCCGAGGCCGAACACCAGCGCATGGTCCGGGCGGCAGAGACAATCCTCGAACGCCTCGCCCTGCCCTATCGCAAGCTCTTGCTGTGCACCGGCGACATGGGCTTCGGCGCGAAGAAGACCTATGATCTTGAGGTCTGGCTCCCCGGGCAAGGCGCCTTCCGCGAGATCAGCTCGTGTTCGAACACCGGCGACTTCCAGGCCCGCCGGATGAACACCCGCTACCGCGTGGCAGGCGAGAAGCGCACCGAGTTCGTCCACACCCTCAACGGTTCCGGCCTTGCGGTCGGGCGTACGCTGGTGGCGGTGATCGAGAATTACCAGAACGCTGACGGCAGCGTCACCGTGCCTGACGAATTGCTCCCCTATATGGGCGGGGTGAGCGTCATTTCGCCAAAATAACCCCGTTCGCCCTGAGCTTGTCGAAGGGCCGCCTTTCTTCTTCGCGAACCGCGCAACCAAAGGAAATACAGTGCTTCGACAAGCTCAGCACGAACGGTTAGGGATGGCAGCGCGATGAGAATCCTCCTCACCAATGACGACGGCATCAACGCCCCCGGCCTCAAGGTGCTGGAGGAAATCGCGCGCCAGTTTTCGGACGACATCTGGATCTGCGCGCCGTCCGAGGAGCAATCGGGCGCGGGCCATTCGCTCACGCTGACGCGGCCCGTGCGCCTGCAAAAGCTTGGCGAGCGGCGGTTCGCCGTCACCGGCACGCCCACTGACAGCGTGATGATGGCGCTGCGCACGGTCATGCCCGAAGCGCCCGACCTGATCCTGTCGGGCGTCAATCGCGGCGCGAACCTTGCCGACGACATCACCTATTCGGGCACGGTCTCGGCTGCGATCGAAGGCGCGCTGGCAGGCGTCCGCTCGATCGCCTTCAGCCAGGTCTATGCCCGCGAAGGCATGGGCGACGATGTGCCCTTCGGCGCCGCGCGCGAATGGGGGGCAAAGGTGCTCGCGCCCCTGATCGATGCGCCGATGGCCGAGCGCACACTCATCAACGTCAACTTCCCAGCGCTTGCTCCCGAGGATGTGAAGGGCATCCGCGTGGTGCGGCAGGGCTTTCACGACTATTCGCGCGGCACCATCGTCGAAGGACGCGATCCGCGCGGCTATCGCTATTTCTGGTTCGGGCTGGATTCGATCGAGCACACCCTCGATCACGGCACCGATCTCGAAGCGATCGAGGAAGGCTATATCGCGGTCACCCCGCTCCAGCTCGATCTCACCCACTATTCGACCATCGGCATCCTTGCCGAGCGGTTCGCCTGAGGCGTTACCCGCGGAACCACACGAATACCCCACCCATCGCCGCCATGCCGACGAGAAAGTGTCCGGCATCGATCAGGAACAGCGTCAGCGATTTCCTGAGATAGAGGTAGTTGATCCCGATGGCGGGGATCATCACGCCTACCGCAAAGCCCGTCGCCATCATCATCACCACAAAGGGCTTGGGATCGGTGCGGGCGATAAGGTGCCACAGCACCATTGCGATCAGCATCTCGAAGGCGAAGGTGAGGCCGAAGATCAGCGGCATCGCATTGCCATCACGCATCTGCGTGTTGGAAAGGCCCGCCGCACGCTGCCACGGGGCGGCGAAGATCACGCCATACCATAGCGCACCGACCGCAAAGAAAGCGGCGGTTCCGGCCAGCACCGGCCACAGTGCAAAATCACTCATCCTTGCTCTCCCGCCACATCCGGCCATTCCAGCGCCAGCGCCCCGCCATCGCGCAGCGCGCGCCAGTCCTCGAGAAAAACGTCGAGCGCTGCGCGGATATCACCCAGCCGCGCGTTCACTCCCTCGGGGGCAGGCACGTGGCTGGCGGCCCAAGCGGGCTCGGCCATGGCCATGATCATCGCGTCGTCAGCTCCGCCGCTCCAGCTTGCGGCCTCGAAACATTCCACCAGCCTTTCGGCCTGAACCAGTTCGATGATCGCCGCATCGGGCGTGGCCGCGCGCTTGGCGCTGGCGTGGCCGCCCGCGTGGGCAAGGGTCTGCACCGCATCAGGGGCAAGCCCGCTCGCCAGCAGTCCCCAGAAGCCGCGCGCCATCCCGAGTTCGCGCTCGATGAAGAAGTGGAAGGCATCGTGGGGATAGGGCCCCTTGCGCGGGAAGGCGAAGGCCTCCTGCGAGCCGTCAGCCCGGGTCACCGCGATCCGGTCGCCGTCAGAACCCTTGGTGATGGTGATGCGCATGGCGGCAGTCTAGCCGCAATCGCGCAAGGCCGGTAGCCCGCCTTCAGATGACGTAGGCGAATTCCTCGTCGCCCGGCGCAGGCTTGCGGCCGCGCATTTCGGCGTCGAGCTGCACCACAGTGCGGCTCGCGGTCTTGACGAAGACACCGGGGATGACGGCGTGCACCATGCAGGCGAGCCCGCCTGTCACCATCCGCCAGCCGAAGCTCCAGGCGGTGCGGGCGTGCTGGCCATAGGTCTCGCCGATGGCGCGCGGATGTTCGATGAAGAGCTTGGCGATCATGGCCGCCCAATGCCCGCTCGGCAGGCCTGCGGTCAAGCCCACGTGACTCCACGTCCCGCTTGGGCTATGCGCGCGGCCTTCATGAGCACGATCACCATCCCCCAGCCGCCCAAAGTCGGCATGGTCTCCCTCGGCTGCCCCAAGGCGTTGGTCGATAGCGAGCGCATTCTCACCCGGCTGCGCGCAGATGGCTACGAGATGTCGCCCGATTATGCAGGCGCCGATGTGGTGCTGGTCAACACCTGCGGCTTCCTCGATTCGGCGAAGGAGGAAAGCCTCGCCGCGATCGGCGAGGCGATTGCCGAAAACGGCCGCGTGATCGTGACTGGCTGCATGGGCGAGGAAGCCGACGCGATCCGCGCCGCACACCCGCAGGTCCTCGCGATCACCGGCGCGCATCAATACGAACAGGTGGTCGAAGCGGTACACACCTACGCCCCGCCGAGCATGGGGCCGTTTGTCGACCTGATCCCGCAGCCGGACATTAAACTCACCCCGCGCCATTACAGCTACCTCAAGATTTCCGAGGGCTGCAATCACTCCTGCGTCTTCTGCATCATCCCGAGCCTGCGCGGAAAGCTCGCCAGCCGCCGCATCGATGCCGTGCTGCGCGAGGCGGAAAAGCTGGTCGCGGCCGGCACGAAGGAACTGCTGATCATCTCGCAGGATACCAGCGCCTATGGCGTTGACATCCGTCACGAGAGCCAGACGTGGAAGGGCCGGGATGTGCGCGCGCACATGACCGACATGGCCCGCGAACTGGGAGGCCTGCGCACCCCGGAAGGCCATGCGCCCTGGGTGCGGCTGCACTATGTCTACCCCTACCCGCACGTCGATCAGGTCATCCCGCTGATGGCGGAGGGGCTGCTGACACCCTATCTCGATATTCCCTTCCAGCACGCGGCGCCTAAGGTGCTGAAGCTGATGCGCCGCCCCGCCAACGAGGCCAAGGTGCTCGAGAGGCTTAAGAGCTGGCGCGAAATCTGCCCGGATATCGCGATCCGAAGCTCCTTCGTGGTCGGCTTCCCGGGCGAGACGGAAGAAGACTTCCAATACCTGCTCGACTGGCTGGAAGAAGCCCAGCTTGATCGCGTCGGCGCCTTCCGGTTCGAGCCGGTCGAAGGCGCGGCGGCGAACAACCTGCCCGATCACGTGCCCGAGGCGGTGAAGGAAGAACGCTACGCCCGGATCATGGAAGTGACCGAGCGCATCTCCGCTGCCAAACTCGCCGCCAAGGTCGGCCGCACGCTTCCCGTCATCATCGACGAGGTGGGCGAGCCGGACGAGGACGGCGATATCGGCGCGACGGGCCGCAGCCAGGCCGACGCGCCCGAAATCGACGGGGCGGTGTACCTGCGCAACGTGCCATCAAGCCTCAAGGCCGGCGATATCGTCAGCGTGACGATTGAGGATGCCGACGCGCATGACCTGTTCGGGGTGATCGCCTGAGGCAGCGCGCCTAGCGCGCCACACCTTCTTTCACAGCCACACGCTTGAGTGCGGCTTGCGGAATATAGGCCTCAGGGATTGGGCGCATGTGCTTTGCAAGTTCGGCGGCAAGCTCGGGATAATCGGGCAGGATGTCGCCCGCCTGAGGCAGGATCGTCGCGGTGTAGAACAGGTCGAGCTCGTCGGTCTGGAAGGCGTTGATGGCGAAGTCCCGCAGGCTCTCATCGCGCAGCCCAGCAAGCAGCAAGGCCGCCGCTTCGTCCTTGAGATCGTGGCAAAGCAGCCCGCGCACAGTCAGCGCGATCCCCTCCTTCCAGTTCTCGCGCAGGTAGGCGAGCTCGCCCGCTGCATCGCGCGCCCGGCCCAATCGCTGGAGCGCGCAGGCGCGGTTCGCGGCGACGATCAGCTTGGCATAGGTGCTGCCCTGCATCTCGGCCACCTTGCGCGCCAGATCGTTCGCGGCAAGGCCCTGCTTCCAGCGCCCCTGCCCCACGAGACGCGAGGCGCGGTTGATCACGAAATTGACGACCCAGTTGTGTTCGTCCGGATCAAGCTTCGCCAGATCGTCGAACACCTTGTCGGCCTGCTTGGGCTGACCGAGGGAATCATAGGCATAGGCCTCGATGTTGAGCGCCCAGGCATCACCCTCCTCGATCCCCACGCCCCGCGCCTCGCGCTCGCGCCAGCGCTGGGCGAGCGTGATCGCCTCGGCGAACTGGCCATTATAGTGGAGCGCATGGGCCGCATCGGAAAAGCGGTCGCGATCATTCGGGGCATTGGTAAATCGGATGCGCGTGGCCCTGACATGCTCGTCCCCGACCAGCGTAAGGTTTGGCCCGGCACGCATCTCGATCTGCGGCCAGAGGGGTTCGAATTCGCGGCTGGTGAGCAGCCTGATGTACGCGGTGGGGCTGGTGATCGGCAGCAGCAGCTGATCGGCCAGATCGCCGCGCCCCGCAACCGCTGCCGCACGCAGTGCCCGGATAGCGATGCTCTCGTGCAGCTGGGTATCGATGAAGGCGAGCTTGCCGCCCTCGGCCCATCCAAGCGCCAATGCATCGAGATCGCTCTGGCGGCCGCTGCGGGTGAGGACGCGGCCGGCGAGCCAGTAATCATCCTCGTCAAGCTGGCCGAGGCCCCTATCGTCCAGCCCGCGCAGCACCGCGAGCATCCCATCGGGATCCTCCATCCGGTTGGCGAAATAGATCGCCATGCCGGTCTCCGGTTCGTCCGGCGTAAGCTTGGCGATCTCGCCCACCAGCCGCGCGCCATCGGCGTAACGTTTCTCGCGGTCGGCACACAGCGCTTCGGCCAACAGCCGGACGCGGCGCACCGGAATGGGCCTTGCCGCCTTGGCCTCAAGCGCAACCAGCAGCGGCGCGCCGAAGGTGCAGGGCTCGCGCGACCAGCGATTCTCGTCCTCGGTGAACAGCGCGACCAGCGCCTTGGCATCCATTACCGCGAGATCGGGCAAGGGATCGGCGGCAGGCTCATCGGCGGCCAGCGGCGCTGCCAACAATGCGCAGGTGAGCGCCAGAAACGGACGGATGCCTGACATCATTTGCGCGATCCCCTTGTTCATCCTGCCTTTTCTCGCGAGACGCACGCGAAGGGAAGCGGAAAATCCGCGAGCCGCAAAGAAAGACGGAGGCGTTAACCCCTCCCACTTCACCGTCCCCGCAAGGGACGGGCAAAGGTTAACGGCTGGAAACCACCGGCAGCGCACGGCATAATCGCGTGCATGATCCGATCGCTCGTCATCCCCATCGCTTTCGTCGCTCTGGCGGCGTCCTGTGCACCCTTGCTGGCGCAAACCTCTGCCGGCGATGCGGCGGAGGCAGCCCAGCTGGTCGCCGCCCGCGCGGATCAGGCCTTCGAGCGGATCGATCCCGATAGCGAGATGACCCCGGCGATCGCAGCGCCCGAGGCGATCGCGCTCGAACGTCCGCTGATCTATCCCGGCGATGACGAAGTGACCTTCAGCCCCGCCGCCCTCACCGAGATCGCCCCGGCCCCGCGCGGCCCCGCCTCGCGCATGATCGAGAGCGCCCCCATGCAGGCAGAGCCCGCCGCACTCGCCAGCAGCGACCCCTTCGTGATCAAGTCGATCCTGCCGATCGAGGGCAGCATCCGTTACGGCGACTGGTTCTGGGACGAGACCGCCGCGCCGGGCACCGGCAAGCTGGTGATCACCGTCGATCTCGAAGCGCGCGTGATCAGCGCCTTCCGTGACGGGCACGAAATCGGGACGGCGGTGGCGCTGCTCGGCACCCGCGCCCATCCGACGCCCACCGGCACCTTCCCGATCCTCACCAAGGAACGCGACAATGTGTCGGAAAAGTATAACGACGCGCCGATGCCCTGGACCCTGCGCCTGACCTGGGATGGCATCGCGATCCACGGCTCGCCGGTGATGAACGGCTATGCCAGCCACGGCTGCATCGGCGTGCCCGATGCCTTTGCTGCAAAGCTTTTCGCAGCAGCGCGGCGCGGCGACAGGGTGATCATCACCCGCGGCCGCCTGGTGGGCATCGGCGACAAGGTGCTTTAGGGCGCTAGTTCACGCTGCCCCGCGCAGGCTCCGGCCGGAAGCGCCAGACGCGCATCGGCACGCCGACCTTCTCTACCTTTTCAACCCCGGCCCGCGCCAGCACGCCGCCCAGTGAGGCATTCTCGCCCGCCCAGAGCCGGTCCCACGCCCGCGCTGCTTCGGCCCGCGTGGCCTTGCCGCCCAACGCGTGGATGATCCCGAGGATCGTCTCGATCCCGATCACCCGCGGCACATTGGCGCAATAAGTGTAGCCGATGCCCCCCGGCGCGCTGTCATCGCGCATCACCATCTCGTGCCAGTCGAGTTCGGCATACCATTGCAGCGCCTGCCAGCCTTCAAGGATATGTTCGGCGCTGGCGGCGAACTGGACCGGATCGAGCCAGTCGGCGGAAGCAAGCGTCTGGCGGACCCGCACCCGCTCGAAGGCAGGGTTGGTGTTGGAGGGATCGCGGACGGCTGTAATCCCGGCCTCGGCCACCACCGCCTCCAGCTCGCGCTTGCGCCAGCCCAGCAGCGGGCGAAGCAGCGCGTGCCTGCCCGAACTTGGCCTCAAGGCAGCGCGCACCCCGGCCAGCCCCGGCAGCCCGCTTCCGCGGTTCAGCCGCATCAAGAGGGTTTCGGCCTGATCATCGGCGTGGTGCGCCGTGGCGACCGCGCCCAGCCCGGTCGCTTCGGCCCATTGTTCGAGCGACGAATAGCGCCCCTCGCGCGCCTGCGCCTGGATGTTGCCGATCAATGGTGTCAACGTCATCGCGGTGAAGGGAATGCCGCGCTCGCGCGCCAACCTCTCGACCAGCGCGACCTCGACTGCCGCTTCGGGTCTCAGGCCGTGATTGATACTGGCGACGGCGATCTGCCCAGGCATCGCCGCATGGGCGAGCAGCATCAGCGCCAGACTGTCCGGCCCGCCCGATACCGCAAGGCCAAGCGGCCCCTCGCGCTCCTCCTCCGGCCAAAGAGCGGCCAGATCGGCTGCAAAGCGCGCGGCGGCCTGCTCTAGCTGCACGTCACCTTGGCACGGTTGGCCTGATAGTCGTTTGCCAGCCGTCCGGCAGCGAGCAGCGGATAGGTCTCGGCAAATTCGGCGAGCGCGATGCAGGCACGCTTGGTGTCCTTCATCGCGATCATCGAAGCGCCGAGATAGAGCAGGCTGTCCGGCGCACGCTCGCCATTCTTGTTGGCCTGATAGTTCTTGAGGAACCAGCGCGCCGCCTCTTCGGGCATCTTGTCGTCAAGGAAGGCGCGGCCCAGAAGGTTGCGGCCGAAGCTGATGCGCGCATGGTTCGGATATTGTTCGACGAACTTGGTGAGCTGCTGACGCGCTTCGGGGAAGAAGCCCCCGCTCCACAGGCGGAACCCATATGAATATTCGTCGTCGCCCGCATCGGCGGTCTGCGGCTTGGCGATGGCCTGCACCGCGGCGAGCCGTTCGGCGCTGGGTGCGCGGACGGGGGCAGTGGCGGGCGCGGTTGCCGGCGGCGTGGCTACGGGCTTGGGCGCAGGTGTGGCCGTGCGGGGAGCTGCCACAGGCGCAGGCGTGGGCGTGGGCGTGGGCGCGGGCGTTACCGCAGGTTCAGTCGCCGGCGGTCCGACGGGCGCCGGATCCACCGCCGCGACCTGCCCGCCTTCGAGCGCGGCAAGCCGCAGTTCGAGCTGGGCAAGCTGGTTCGCCTGCTCTTCCGAGCGTGCCGTCAGCACCTGAAGCTGGGCTTCGAGCGCATCGAGCCGCACCAGAATATCGGTCACCGGCGTGTTGGCAGGCGGGATCACCCCGATAGTCGGCTGGGCCGGGTTTGCAGGGGCCTGACTGCTCGCACCGATCTGCGGTTCGAACAGGCGCGCATCGCCGCCCGGGAAGACCTTGCGCTGCAGCGCGCGCACCTCGGCCTCGATCTTGCGCAGCCGCGTCTCGGCCACGCTGTCCTGCGCAAAAGCAGGAGCGGGCACGGCAGCAATCGCGGCAGCGGCCAGCAACACGCGCGCCATCCGCAGGTGCAGCGCACGCTGGAGCAGCCGGGGGGCAAAGGTCTGGGCGGAGGCGGTGGTCATGTGCGGCAGGCTCCCTAGCGATTGGCCGCCCCGTTCTGGCGCGGGACAGATGAACACGGGCCGAATCCCTGCCTTGTCGGGCCGGGCAAGTCGAGAGCGAGGCCCCCCCTAATCAACGGGAATTCGCACCGCGATGGAGGCAGCTGCGCTCAGACTGTCGGCGGGCTGGCACTTGTATCGCTCGCAGGCGCAGGTGCCGGAGCTTCGACCGGGGCCGCAGCGGCTGGTGCCGGGGCGGACGCGGCATCACCGGAAGGCGTGGCGGCGGTGCGCGGCACGCGGCGCGGGGCAGGACGCGGCGGGGCGAGCAGTGCTGCTCCCGTCGCCGCCGCACCGGGGGCGCCCGCAGCCGCCTGCTCCTGTCCGCGCGCCAGCAGCGCCGCAGCCGAGATCGGCACGTCCGCAATCTGTGTCGGCGTGCTCGCCAGCGCCGGAACCGGTTTGCCGCCGATGGTGATCGCCAGCAAATCGGGGCGACCGGTGTTGATCCGCGGATCGGCAGCGGTGGCGGGCAGCGTGAAGCTTTCGCCCTGCTTCAATTCCTTCTCGATCAGACGCGCCCCGCCCGCATCGGCGATCCTCAGCCACACATCGGCGAGCGCGGTGATCACCACCGGGCCGCTCGCGGCAGGAGCAGCAGCAGCGGGGGTAGCGGCCGCTACGCTTGGCGAAGGCTTGGGCGCAGCCAGCGGGGCCGGGCCGATCCCGGCGCCAAAGCGGGTCGAGAAGAAGGCGATCAGGCCAGCGGCCAGCAGCAGCGCGGCAAAGGCACCGAACCATGCGAGGCCTGCCGAGGGCAGCTTGGCCGGATCGCCCGGCTCGATCCCGCCGCTCCCTGCGGCTGCGCGGTGTCCGGAGCCATCGGCCAGTTCGGCGCGCACCGCATCGGTGATCGCGGCGTCGTCCAGCCCCACCGCCTTGGCATAGGTGCGGGCAAAACCGATCGCATAGGTGCGCGAAGGCAGCGCGGCAAAGTCGCCCTCCTCGATCGCTTCGAGATGGCGCAGCGGGATCCGCGTCTCGCTGGCGATATTGATCAGTTCGAGCCGCCGGGCCTCGCGCGCTACACGCAGCCGGGCCCCGGCCCCGTCATAGACCTCAAGGTGCGCACCATCGGCGCTGATATCCAGTTCGCTGTCCATGACCCGGTTTCCACGCCTTCTGATGAGGCTGTTTGCAAAGGATTGCGTGAATTGCGCTTGAACAGGAAAGAGCCTGCCTGCGCGCCTCCTGTCAAGCGGGCAAAGGACGAAGCGGCCCGCACCGCGCACGGAGCGCCGCAAGCAGCCCTGTTGCCGCCTCAGTCATATTCGATATCGCGCGCCTCGGCCCAGGCCGAAAGCTGGGCGCGCAGATCGCGCTGGGGCTCGGCCAGCCAGCCGGTCATCGCAGCGGAAAGCTCGGCCAGATCAACCTTGCGCACCAGTTCCTTGATCGGGCCGACCGCAGCCGGCGTGATCGACAGGCGGCGATAGCCGATACCGAGCAGCGCCAGCGCCTCAAGCCTGCGCCCGCCCATCTCGCCGCACACGCCGACCTCGACCCCGCTGCCGATGCTCGACTGGATCACCCGCTTCAGGAAACGCAGGATCGACGGACTGAGCCAGTCATACCGCTCGGCCAGCTTGGGATTGGCGCGATCGGCGGCGAACAGGAACTGGGTGAGATCATTGGTGCCGATCGACAGGAACGACAGGCGCGGCAACAGCATGTCGAGCACCTCGGCGAGCGCTGGCACTTCGAGCATCGCGCCGAAGTGGATGCGCTCAGGCAGCAGCTTCTTCTGCGTGCGCAGGAAATCGAGCTGGTCGTCGAACACGGCCTTGGCGGCATCGAACTCCCACGGCTCGGACACCATTGGGAACATCACGTAAAGCGAGCGCCCGGCCGCCGCTTCGAGCAGCGACCGCGCCTGGATCTTCATCAGCCCCTCGCGCTCCAGCGCCAGCCGCAGCGCGCGCCAGCCCATCGCCGGGTTTTCGTCCTGCGCGGCAATCTCGGAAGCGAGATAGGGCACCGACTTGTCGCCGCCGATATCGACCGTGCGGAAGATCACCGGCTTGTCGCCCGCCGCATCGAGCACGTCGCGGTAGAGCCGCGTCTGGCGCTCGCGCTGGGGCAGCGTTGCCGAGACGAGGAACTGGAACTCGGTGCGGAACAGGCCGACCCCGTCCGCGCCGGTCATCGCCAGCATGCTCATGTCGTCACGCAGGCCGGCGTTCATCATCACCTGGATGCGCGTGCCGCAGCGGGTGAAGGGCTCGACATCGCGCAAGGATGCATAGGCCGCCTGCTTCTCGCGGCTCTTGGCAAAGCGCGCGTGGAAGGCATCGGCGACCTGCGGCAACGGGCGGACAATCGCGCTGCCTGCAGTAGCATCGAGCAGGATCTCGTCGCCTTCGCGGATTGTGGCGCGCACATCCTTGGTGCGGCCGATCACCGGCACGTTCATCGCCCGGGCGACGATCACCACGTGGGCGGTCAGCGAGCCTTCCTCGAGGATCACACCCTTCAGGCGGCGCTTGTCATATTCGAGCAGTTCGGCCGGGCCGAGGTTGCGCGCGATCAGGATCGCATCCTTGCGCAGCCCCTGCGAGGCTGCCGTGCCGACCTGGCCTGCGACAATGCGCAGCAGGCGGTTCGCCAGATCCTCCAGATCGTGCATCCGGTCCGCCAGCAGCGGATCGTCGATCTCGCGCATGCGCATGCGGGTATGCTGCTGGACGCGCTCGATCGCGGCTTCGGCAGTGAGGCCGCTGTCGATCGCCTCGTTGATGCGCCGCGACCAGCCCTCGTCATAGGCGAACATCTTGTAGGTCTCGAGCACCTCTTCGTGCTCACCCCCGACCCCGAATTCGGCCTGGCTGGCGAGGGTGTCGATCTGCTCGCGCATCTTGTCGAAGGCGCGGTAGACGCGCTGGCGCTCGGCCTCGATATCCTCGGCCATGACCTGCGTGATCTCGACCCGCGGCTGGTGGAACACCGCCACGCCCGCGCCCAGCCCCTTCACCAGCGTGAGGCCGGTGAGGGTCTGCGGCCCGGTCTGCTCCTGGGTCAGGACGCGGGCTTCCTCCTCGTCGACCAGTTCGGCATTGGCGATCAGTTCCGAGAGCACCATGGCGGTGGTCTGCAGCGCCTCGATCTCGACCTCTTCGTAGCGGCGCGGCTCGACATGCTGGACGCACAAGACGCCCACCGCGCGTTCACGATAGACAATCGGCACGCCGGCGAAGGAATGGAACTTTTCCTCGCCGGTTTCCGGGCGGTACTGGAAATCAGGGTGGGCCTTGGCCTCGGCCAAGTTGAGCGTTTCAACCTTCTGCGCGATTGCGCCGGTCAGCCCCTCGCCGATCGCCATACGGGTGACGTGCACCGCGCTCTGATTGAGGCCGCGGGTGGCGAACAGCTCCAGCATGCCTTCGCGCAGGAGATAGATCGAGCACACCTCGCTCGACAGGCATTCGCCGATGATCTCGACCACCTGATCGAGCTTGGCCTGCGCGTGCATGCGCGAGGCCATGACCTCGGTCAGGCGGGTAAGAATCTGGCGGGCTGCTGCGGCTGCACTCATGACAATGCAGGTCTATTCGCTGCGCACGGCAAATGCAAAAGGGCAGATGACTTAAGCCGCCCGCACGCCCTGTGATGGAAGCGGAGCGGCCGGTCAGAAACCGGCGATTTCCTCTTTCAATCGCAGCTTCTGCTTCTTGAGGGCCTGGATCGTCGCAGTGTCGGGCACGGGCCGCGCCATTTCCTGATGCAGCCGTGCGTCAAGATCGGCGTGCTTGGCCTGGAGGGCGTGAAGGTGGGAAGACACTGCGGTCGATGCCATATGCGTTCTCCTGTCTGCGCGGGGGGATGCCCCCGCAACGGCGACTCGGACCAAACGCGGCCGAGCCGCTGGCTTCAGTGAAACCACAGCCACAGTGGAATGCAAACTATTACTACATCCGGAATCGCCGTATCCGCACTGCTGCGCGACGAAGCGACACCGCTGGACGCCGGTGGCGGAAAAAAGCGCACAGCATCTTACCGAATCGCACAGGAACGCGTAGCGCGGCGGGGCGTTAGCGGGCGCATCGGCAACGGTGTCCGGCACACGCCAGTTATTCTGGGGGATTTCATCTGGCATGACCGAGCAGGAGCTCAGGAAAAAGCTCGAATTGCTCAGGACCGAGCATCGCGACCTCGATGCCGCGATTGCCGCCCTGACGGAAGCCGCGCGCCAGAACGCCTTTGCCGACCAGCTCCAGATCGCGCGCCTGAAAAAGCGCAAGCTGCGCCTGAAAGACCAGATCGCGATCATCGAGGACACGCTGCTGCCCGATATCATCGCGTGATTGGTTTGCGGCCACCTTCGGTGGCGCAGACCACCCGCCCCGCCTCCTTGTTCTTTGGCCCCACCCGGCCACCAATGATACCATCAGGCTATGGTGGCCGGGTGGGGAGGCGGGGCGGGAGATCTGCATCGCGCGCGAGCGCGATCCCAAAGAAATCTGTTCCCGTGCGGGACGCGGGCAAAAATTACTTGGAAAGTAACCATGCTCCGGTGGCGGGAGCGGCTGGGCAAGCCTATTCTACAGCGCACATGGCCCGGACCACCAATCTCTCACGCCCGATCATCGAGGCGCTCTACACCGAAGCGCTGGTGCTGGCCGACGACGTGCGCGCGGTGTTCAGCGCCGGCACGCGCGAGCCCGCTATCGGCGAGGACGCCTTCGTGCGCCTCGCGCTATCGACCGAGGGGCTCAAGACCACCACGCGGATGATGCATATCCTGGCCTGGCTGCTCAACCAGCGCGCGCTGTTTTCCGGCGAGCTGTCTGAAAGCCAGGTGCGCCTCCACGGCGCGCTCCCGCCTGATCGCGGGGCAGATCCCAAGCAGCTGGCCCTGCTCGAACCGGAAACCCGCGAGCTGATCGCCGAGACCGAGCGCCTGCACCAGCGGATCGCCCGCCTAGACGAGGCTTGGCGCCAGCATTTCGAGATGGCCTCGCCCGCTCGTGCCTTTCAGGAACGCATCGGCCGCGAATTCGGGCGTTTGGGGTGATCGGCCTCCTTTCGGTGGCACAGAGCCCCTGCCCGATCGCAATCGCTACGCCGCGCTCAGCGCCTTCTTCCAAGCCCCCAGCCGCGCAGCGCGCACGCTTTCGTCCATCTGCGGCTCGAACCTTGCGAGCTGTCCGCGCATCACCTGCGCGGCCGCATCGAGGCTCGGGTAGAGCCCTGCGCCGCTTGCCGCCAGCATCGCCGCGCCCAGCGCCGTGGTCTCGACGAAGCCCGGGCGCTCGACCGTGATGCCGAGCACATCGGCGAGATCCTGAGCCATCCAGTTGTTGGCCGACATCCCGCCGTCGATCCGCAGCGTTTCCCACGGCGTCCCGTCAGCAGCAAAGGCTGCGGCGAGATCATGGGTCTGGTGCGCCATCGCCTCCAGCGCCGCGCGCGCAAGCTCGGCCTTGCCGCTCGCAAAGCTCAAGCCGGCAATCACCCCGCGCGCGTCAGCCCGCCAGTGCGGCGCGCCAAGCCCCGCCAGGGCAGGCACGATCACCACCCCGCCGCTATCGGGGATCGAGCGCGCCAGCGCCTCGGTCTCTTCGGCCACCTGGACGATGCCGAGCGAATCCCGCAGCCATTGCACGAGGCTCCCCGCGACGAACACCGAGCCTTCGATGGCATAGGTACGCTGACCGTCGATCTGGGTCAGCACCGTGCCGAGCAGGCGGTTGGTCGAGCGCGGGATCGTCGCGCCCTGACAGGTCAGCACGAAAGCGCCGGTGCCATAGGTCGCCTTGGTCTGGCCGGGGGCAAGACAGGCCTGCCCGATGGTTGCTGCCTGCTGATCGCCTGCAAGGCCGGTGATCGGGATCGCGCGGCCAAGCAGCGCGGGATCGGTGAGAGCGAGCGGACCGGACATGTCCGTCACTCCGGGCAGTGCGGCGAGCGGCACCCCGAACAGGTTGCACAGCCCGTCATCGAACTGCGCATCTTCCAGCCCCATCAGCAGCGTGCGGCTGGCGTTGGAGGCATCGGTGATGTGGGCTGCCCCGCCGGTGAGCTTGTAGACGAGCCAGCTCTCGACCGTGCCGAAAGCCAGCGTCCCGCGCTCCGCAGCCGCCTTCACTTCAGGCACATTGTCGAGCATCCAGCGCATCTTGGTGCCGGAGAAATAGGGGTCGAGCAGCAGGCCGGTGCGCTCCTGCACCGCGGCCTCGTGACCCGCATCGCGCAGCTCGGCACAGAACGGCTCGGTGCGGCGATCCTGCCATACGATGGCGTTGGTCAGCGGCTCGCCAGTCGCCTTGTCCCAGGCCACCACGGTTTCGCGCTGGTTGGTGATGCCGATACAGGCAATCCCGCCCGCCCCGCCCGCCTTGGGCAGCAGCTCGCGTGCACAAGCCAGCGTCTTGTCCCAGATCTCGCGCGGATCATGCTCGACCCAGCCAGCCTGCGGATAGTGCTGCGTCAGCGGTGCCTGCGCGCTCGCCACCAGCGCCCCGTCGCTCGCGAACAGGATCGCGCGGGTGGAAGTCGTGCCCTCGTCGAGCACAAGAATATAGTCGTCCATGAAATCCCCTCTCTCTTGCGTGACATCTGCCATGACGCCCGCCATATGCAAGCCCATGGTGACCATTCCGCCCAAACCATGGCCCACGGGCTTGGCCGAAGATGTCGAGCCGCTGGTGCGGCGCGTGCTTGCGCCCAATCCTTCGCCCTACACCTTCACCGGCACCCAGACCTATGTCGTGGGCGATCCGCATGGCCCAGATTGCGCGGTGATCGATCCGGGGCCGGACGAGGAAGCGCATATCGAGGCGATCATTGCCGCCGTGGCGGGGCGCCGCATCCTCGCGATCATGTGCACCCACACCCACCGCGACCACTCGCCCGCTGCCGCGCCTCTGGCCGCGCAGACCGGCGCGCCGGTGGTCGGCTGTGCGCCGCTGATGCTGCAAGTTGCCGGCCCGCGCTCGGACGAGGCCTTCGACCCCACCTATGCACCGGACCGGGTGCTGGCGGATGGCGAGGGGATGCGCGGCACCGGCTGGACGCTCACCGCCGTCGCCACGCCCGGGCACACCTCGAACCACCTGTGCTTCGCGCTGGAGGAGAGCGGCGCCCTCTTCACCGGCGATCACGTGATGGGCTGGTCCACCAGCGTCGTCATCCCGCCCGATGGCGACATGGGCGATTACATGGCGAGCCTTGAAAAGCTGATGGCGCGCGAGGATGTGCGCTACCACTCGGCCCACGGCGCGGCGATCGAGAAGCCCAAGCAGTTGGTGCGGGGCATGATCGGCCACCGCCGCCAGCGCGAAAACCAGATCCTGCGCTTGCTGGGCGAGGCCAGCCAGACCGTTGATAGCCTGGTTGCCAAGATGTATGTAGGGCTCGATCCGCGACTGACCGGCGCTGCCGGCATGTCAGTTACGGCTCACCTTCTGGACCTTGCAAAGCGGGGCCGGGTCGCAAACTTCGACGATAGCTGGAGCTTGCGATGAAACAGGGTTTCTCCATTTCTGTCCTTGCCCGTCCGGTTCTTGCTGCGGCAACGGCTGCGATAGGGATGCTTACGCCTGCTACGCTGGCCGCGCAGGCACCGAACCAGCTTTATGCGCAGCTGTCAGAACAGCTGACAATTGATGCGAAATGCAAGGTGCTCAACCCCGATCAACGGCTCGCGATGGAGCTATTTGCCGATGAGATCCGCGCGCTGGTCACCCCGGCCGACCAGACCACCGTCGGCGGCTGGCTCGAAGGCGTGAAGACCAATCTGGCGAGCGTGCCGTGCAATGATCCCCGGCTTGTCGGCCCAATCAAGGCGATCCAGGACGCTGCCACCATCCACCAGGAAGTCTGGGCCTCGCGCATCATCGCAATCTGGAATTTGCGCAACTCGACGAACTGGGCATCGATGAGCCAGATATCAGGTCTCAAGGGCCCGGTAGCGTCAAAGGTCATGGCCACGCTCGCGGCCCGCAATCCGGAGGCCGCCAAGCAGCTCAAGGCGCGCGCCGATGCCGAGGCTGGGCGGGCTCTCAGCATCCTGTGTCCGACGGTCAGCATCGCCCGCGCCAATTGTCCGGCGCTCGCCGCGCCGCTCAATCCAGGAGAGGCCGAGTTTGCCACTGTTTGGCTGCAACGGGTCGAAAAATATGCCGCGCAACTGCCCGGCGCTCGGCTTGACGGTAAACCTGTCCTGCCTGTTGGGGTCGGGGATTGGAACCAGCTCTACGCCACAGTGCCACTTGATCAGGCGTTAGCGATGGCACCATTCGAGATGGCCTGCGAAGCTTCGAACAAGGTGGTGCGGGCGGACGGGCCGCTGCCGCGGAACTCAGTCGAGATCGCGCCGGCCACGATCTTCAACGCGAGTGACGGTTTCGAAATCGGCCGCGGGGAAATTACCGAATATGGCAGGGTGCTCAAACTGGGCGGCGCGTGGATCGAACGGCTCGGAATGCAGTCCATGGGCTTGGTGCGCTGCCGATCCCAGCCGTGATCCGCAACTGACCGCCAAGGGCCCCGCCGCGCGCTGAAGGCGCCCGCTTGCACCCGCGCGCAATCCGTGGTCCAACGCCGTCGGGGACGCATTGTCGGGGGGATCGGACAAATGGCAACGCTGGCATCGCAAGGCGGCACCGCAAGAGATACGCGGTTCTTTCTGATCATGGCGCTCGCAATGGCGGGCGTGATTATTGCCGGCTTCAGCTTTCACCTGCTGATGGGCCGATCAAGCTTTGCCGAGCCGGTCACCGTCCATCTTCACGGTATCATGTTCATGGGCTGGGTCGGGCTCTATGCGGCGCAGGCGATCACCATCGCGAGCGGCAATGTTGCCCTGCACCGCCGGTTGGGGCGACTGGCCTATGTCTTCGTTCCGGCCATGATGATCGCAGGGACGGCGGTGATGGTCCATTCGGCGCAGACGCGCGGCGGGCCGTTCTTTTTCGCGATGAACGAATTCGTGATCAGCAATGCGATGGGGCTCTACTGCTTCGGCGGGCTGGCCTTGTGGGCCTTGCGGGTGCGGCGGCATCAGGGCTGGCACCGGCGACTGATGCTGGTGGCGATGAGCATCCTGACCGGGCCGGGCCTTGGCCGCATCATCCCTGCCCCGCTGCTGATCCCCTATGCCTGGCCGATCTCGATCGTGCTGACCTGGATCTTCCCGCTGATCGGAATGTGGGCCGATTGGCGCCGCGATGGCCGGGTACATCGGGCCTATTGGTGGGGCATGGGGATCAATGTCGGGGTTTTCGTGCTCTCGATGCTGCTGGCCTATTCGCAGCCGGGATTTGCCTTCACCGAGTGGCTGGTGGCCGGCACGCCGGGGGCCGAGCGGCCGATGGAAGCTTTCCTCCCGCCGGGCTTCGCCCCGTAACGCTTTTCGCTCGAAAATCGTGCGGGCACGCCTATATCCCGGGGCATATTCAACAGCGGGATCTGCCCCATGAGCTACGTGACCAAAGTCCCCACCGGCGCCGATCTGCTGGCCGAGATCGATCGCTTGCGCAAAGAGCGCAACGCGGTGATCCTCGCGCATTATTACCAGACGCCCGATATCCAGGACATTGCCGACTTCGTGGGCGACAGCCTTGAACTCAGCCGGAAGGCGGCGGCGACCGACGCGGATGTGATCGCCTTCTGCGGGGTCAAGTTCATGGCCGATACCGCCAAGATCCTCTCGCCCCAGAAGACCGTGATCCTGCCCGATATGGATGCCGGATGCAGCCTTGAAGACAGCTGCCCGCCGGAGAAATTCCGCGCCTTCCGCGAAGCGCACCCCGATCACATCGCGCTCACCTACATCAACTGTTCGACCGAGGTGAAGGCGCTCTCGGACATCATCGTCACCAGTTCCAGCGCCGAGACCATCCTTGCCCAGATCCCGCCCGAGCAGAAGATCATCTTCGGGCCGGACCGGCACCTTGGCGGCTACCTCAGCCGCAAGTTCAACCGCGAGATGCTACTGTGGCCGGGCGTGTGCATCGTGCACGAGGCCTTCAGCGAAACCGAACTGCTCAAGCTCAAGGAGCAGTACCCCGGCGCGCCCATCGCGGCGCATCCCGAATGTCCGCCGACGATCATCGATCACGCGGATTACGTCGGTTCGACCAGCGGTATCCTGAAATATGCGCAGGAGTTCGAAGGCGACACCCTGATCGTGGCGACCGAGCCGCACATTATCCACCAGATGCAGAAGGCGCTGCCGCACAAGACCTTCATCGGCGCGCCGGGTGCGGACGGCAACTGCTCGTGCAACATCTGCCCCTACATGGCGCTGAACACGATGGAGAAGCTCTACGTGGCGCTCCGTGATCTGGAGCCGCGCATCGAGATCGAGGAAGGCATCCGCCTGAAAGCCAAGCGCAGCCTCGACCGGATGCTGGACATGGCAGGTGGAACCGTGGGCCTGGGTGATCTGGGCAAGGTGCCCTTCAGTGGGGACTAGAGCTTTCGGCGCTGCGGCGCTGATCGCTCTTCTCGCGCACGCCGCTCCTGCATGGGCAGAGGATGGCGCGGTTCCCGAATGCCGCGCGGCCATGGCAGCGCAGTGGCCCGATCTGGTGCGCGCCGATCGCCCGGGCAATCCGCCCGTCATCACGATTGGCACCGCTGCGGTGGTGGAAGAGCCCGCCAATGCACTTACAAGAGATCCGCTTCGCGGCGATCTTGCGAAGCTGGCCGAGATCTGCGCCAAAGACCGGACTGCGCTGGCCGATATCCTGATCCTCGATGCCCAGCGCGCACGCTTTAACGCCGAGCCGCAGCGTGCGCTCGAAGTGCTGGCCCGCGCCGACGTCCAGCCGGGGGATCGCAGCTACGGGCTCTATCAGGCCGAAAGGCTGATGGCGCTGACCATGACCGGCGGGATCGACGCCGCATGGCCCGCAGTGCTCGACGCCCATGAACAGGCGCTGGCGGCATCCGGCTTCACCCTCGAGCGCCGCTTTACCGTGCAGGGCATCGCCTTTCGCGCCTATGCCCACAAGGAGCGCGCCAAGGGCTGGCTGCTCATCGGCCTGCGCCCCAATGGCGAGATCGAGACCCTGCGCGCAGGCATCCCCGACTGGGCCGTGCGCTATGCGTTTGAAGGCGACACGCCGCCCTTCGATGTCTCGAACACCCGCTGCACCATCAGCGGCAAGTATTTCGAGGACGGCGGCGCGACATTCGACGAGCGCATGAACCTCGACGCGATCATCGCCATTCTCGAGGCGAACTACGCCAACCCCGAACGGGACGGCAACGCGGACGAGCGCCCCGGCGTCCCCGACTTCTGCCCCAATCTGAAGGACATGCTGCCCGCCTTCGGGCCAGTGCTGGAGTTTCTCGGCACGGAGTATCGCGAAAAGAGCGCCGGCTATTCCGAGCTCGACCTTCAACTGGCGCTGCAAAGCGAGGACGAGGCGGAGCGCGCGGCGGCAGCCGATTACCTGCTCGATCACCCCGATGCGGCCGATCCGATGAACCTCATCTACGCGGTCACAGCGCTTATCGAACGCGGCGACATGGAGCGCGCGACCTTCTGGTATTTCATCTGGCAGACCCGCACCCGCCCATGGATGGCGGCCGACAGCAACATCGCCCAGCTGCGCGGCGCGCTGGCCGCGGGCGTGGGGCCGGTCGTGCTCGAATGGGTGGGCAGCGATTACGATGCGATGATGGCGCTTTGGCGGCGCGCAATCCGCTACGAATTGCAGTTTCCGCTCTACAAACGCGCCCCTCAAGGTGTGAAGGCGAAGGACTGGACGCGGATGATCGCCGAGGCGCGCGACCAGAATAGCGAGGCGAACATGCTGGCCGACTTCCCCGCCAAGGCCGATTACGAAGCCAAACGGCAAGAGAACGGCCTCAACGTTGGCCCGTGGATCAACCCCGGCAGACCGCTGAAGGACGAGTGGCGCTAGGTCAGGCCTTCGCCCGGCTCACCGCCAGCGCTGCTCCGACCAGCATCATGCCGACGATATCCATCCCTGACAGCACCTCGCCGAACGCCAGCCAGCCGTAGATCGAGGCGACCGCAGGCTGCGTCAGCAGGGCAAGGCCGACCACCAGCGGCGGGAAGTATCTGAGCGCGAACACCATCAGCCCCTGCCCGACCAGCTGGCTGAGGACGAACAGTCCCACCACCGGCCCCCACGCCTGCGGCCACACAGGCTCGCCCAGTGCCAGCGCGATGGCGAGGAGCACCGGCGCGCCAAAGATGCTCACCCAGACCAGCAGGCTCCACGAGCCGAAGGCACTGCGGGCGTTCTGCAAGGTGAGGAGATAGACCGCGTAAAGCAGCCCCGCCGCGACCGAGAACAAGTCACCGATCAGGGTCTCGTGGCTGATTTCGAGACTGCGTCCCATCAGGATCGCCGCGCCTGCCAGTGCGAAGATGATCGCCAGCGTCTCGAGCCGCCCGGGAAGGGTGCGGGCGATGATGAAGCCCCAGAACAGCAGCACGATCGAGCCGGCATTGCCGAACAGCGTGGCATTGCCAATCCGCGTCATCTCGATGCCGATGTGCCAGCTGGCGAGATCCAGCGCGAAGGTGACAGCGCCGAGCGCCACAAGGGCGAGGGTCTTGCCGGGCATCCCCGTCAGCCGCTGGCCATTGGCCCGCGCCAGCAGCACCATGAAGGGCAGCGCCAGAAACAGCCGCCAGAAGCCCGCCGCTACCGGACCGGTATCCGCCACCCGCACGAACCACGGGCCAATCGCCAGCGCCACATTGCCGCCGAACAGCGCGAACAGCAGCAGCCACGCCGCCGGGCGTGTCTCGTGGGGAACAACTTCTTCTTGGGGCGCACCCTCATTTTCCATGCTTGCGCCCTAGCCGCGCGCGCCCCAAGTGGATAGCCAATCAAAACTGACCGATGAGGATTACCCACAAATGCACGACGCTCTGTTCCAGCCGCTCCAGATGGGCGCGCTTCACGCGAAGAACCGCATCCACATGGCCCCGCTCACCCGCGGGCGCGCAGCCGAGCCGATGTTCGTGCCCAACGAATTGATGGCGCTCTATTATCGCCAGCGCGCAGGCGCGGGCATGATCCTGACCGAAGCCACGGGCATCAGCACCGAAGGTCTTGGCTGGCCCTCGGCGCCCGGTATCTGGAGCGACGAGCAGACCGAAGCGTGGAAGGCGACCACCAAGGCGGTGCACGAGGAAGGCGGCCTCATCGTCATGCAGCTGTGGCACATGGGGCGCATCGTCCACCCCTACTTCCTCGGCGGCGAGCCGCCTTTCTCGGCGAGTGCCACGCAGGCTCCGGGCGAGGCCCACACGCCGACCGGCAAGGCTCCCTATGCCGTCGCGCGCGAAATGACACACGAGGATATCAAGCGCACCATCGGCGATTACCGCCGCGCCGCTGAAAACGCCAAGAAGGCGGGCTTTGACGGCGTGCAGCTGCACAGCGCGAATGGCTATCTCGTCGACCAGTTCCTGCGCGACAAGACCAACCTGCGCACCGACGAATATGGCGGCTCGCCCGAGAACCGCACCCGCTTCATGCGCGAGATCCTCGAATCGCTGATCGACGTGTGGGGCGCGGACCGCGTCGGCATCCGCCTCTCGCCCAATGGCGATTCGCAAGGCACCGATGACAGCAACCCCGCCGCAACCTTCGGTGCTGCTGCCAAGGTGTGCGAGGAACTGGGCCTCGCCTTCGTCGAACTGCGCGAACCCGGGCCGGACGGTACTTTCGGCCAGACCGATGTGCCCAAGCAAAGCCCGCTGATCCGCCAGATCTACACCGGCAAGCTGATCCTCAATTCGGACTACACCGCGGAAGAAGCCGAGGCCGATGTGACGAGCGGTAAGTGCGATGCGGTGAGCTTTGGCCGCCCCTATATCTCCAACCCCGATCTCGAAAAGCGGATCGCGGCAGGCGCGCACTGGAACCCGAACAAGGACGTGCCCAAGAGCTGGTACTTCCCGATCCCCGAAGGCTACGTCGACTACCCGACCCTTGCAGAGGAGCAGGCCGAAGCCGCCGAGTAAGCGGCGCGGCCTTACTGGACGTTGGCGGGGGCCGGGGCAGCAGGGGCTGCTTCGGCCCCTTCGCTTGTCGGGGTGCCTTCGACGCCCTCGGCCTGATCGACTTCGGGCTGTTCAGCATCGAGATCGGTTGGCGCGGGGCCCTGACGCGGGGCGAGCGGGGCCTGCGATTCCAGCTGTTCCAGCGGGATCATCGCATCGCTGATAGTGCCGCCCTGCACCTCGCCCGCAGCCGCGCCGCCCTGCTTGGCAGGCGCGCCCGGCGCTTCCGAACAGGCGGCGGTGGCCAGCAGGGCCAAAGCAAGGCAGGCAGGGCGCATCATCGGCAAGCCCTTTTCGCTGCCGCATCGAGCGCGTCAAGGAAATCATCGCGCGTCGCCAGCAGGGCCGCGTCCCATTCCTCGGCCGAAACCGCAAGGCCCAGCTTCGCCATGCTGGTGACGCCATATTCGGCAATCCCGCAAGGCACGATCCCGCCGAAATGCGTGAGGTCGGGATCAAGGTTCACCGAAAAGCCGTGCATCGTCACCCAGCGCCGCACGCGCACGCCGATGGCGCCGATCTTGGCTTCCGATCCGTCGATATCGCGGGTCCAGATGCCGACGCGGCCCTCGGCCCGCCAGCTTTCCACCCCGAAGGTGCGAAGCGTCGCTATTACCCAGCCCTCGATCGCATGGACGAAGCAGCGCACGTCCTTGCCCCGCCGATTGAGGTCGAGCACCAGATAGCCGACCCGCTGGCCCGGCCCGTGATATGTGTAGCGCCCGCCGCGTCCGGTCGCGACCACCTCGAAGCGCGGGTCGACCAGTTCGGACGGGTCGGCGCTTGTGCCGGCGGTATAGACCGGCGGGTGTTCGAGCAGCCAGATCAGTTCGTCTGCCTCGCCGCTCGCAACCGCCTGATTGCGCGCCTCCATTGCCGCCAGCGCCTCCCCGTAGGGAACCGGCTGCGTCTCGCGCCGCCATTCGGGCAGGGGCGGCCTCTCGTTTTGGGGAGCAGTGCTTGCCATGATGCTCCGGTGGGGGCATTGAACGCGCATATCAAGAGGCGATTGCGTATCGCCCTTTCAGCCGGGGATCGGACAGCAACATGGCAAACATCAAGCTCGACATGGGAAAGGCGTGGACACAGACCACGGCGCTGATCGGGGCCAACAAGGACACGATCTCGGCCATCGCCGGCTTGTTCTTCTTCCTGCCGACCTTTGCCGCCGCTCTGCTGCTGCCCGAAACGAGCACCACCATTCCTGTCGCCGGCCAACGCCAGGGCGGCGATCCGGAGGTGGCGATGCAACAGGCGATCGACCAGATTTCCGCGCTCTATGCCGATAACTGGCCGGTGCTGCTGGCGATCAGTATCGCGGGCTTCATCGGCTCGCTCAGCCTGCTCGCCCTGCTGACCGACAAGGGCCGCCCGACCGTGGGCGAGGCGCTGGGGCAAGGCATCCGCTCGATCCCGACCTACATCGCCGCGCAGATCATCAGCGCGCTGGCCGCAGGGGTGGTGGTGGGCCTTCCGCTGGGCCTGATGGCCGCACTCGCTCCGCCCGCCCTCACCGCGACCGCCGGGCTCGCGCTGATCGTGCTGGTGATCTACCTGTTCGTGAAATTCTCCCTGATCGCCCCGGTGATCGCCATCGATCAGGAGCGCAATCCGATCGCCGCCATGACCCGCTCGTGGCGGCTGACCAAGGGCAATTCGGTGCGCATCTTTGCCTTCATCGTGCTGCTGTTTGCGGTGATCGTGATCATCGGTGCGCTGGTGCAAGGGGTGCTGACGCTGATTCTCTCGGCGATCGGCGGACAGGTGGAGGCCATCGGCGTCGCGCTGGTAAGTGCGCTGGTCAACACCGTAATGACGGTGATCTTCCTCGTCGTGATCGCGTCGATCCATCGCCAGCTGTCCGGCGGGACGCCCGAAAAGATTGCCGAAGCCTTCGAATAGGCTCTGACCGCCCGCGCATCATGGCCGAAACCGACCCGCATCTGACGCCGTCTGCGCAAAAGGCGCCCGCCACCGGCGCGATCCCGCCGTCGCGCATGGCGCTGCTGTTCACCGTCATGCTGGTGACCGCGGCGGGCAACACCGCGATGCAATCGGTGATGCCCTCGATCGGCACCGCGCTGAAGGTGCAGGATGTGTGGATCAGCCTCGCCTATAGCTGGTCGGCGCTGCTGTGGGTGGTGTGCGCGCCGTTCTGGGCGCGGCGCTCGGACAAGCGCGGGCGCAAGGCGATGATGGCGCTGGGCCTCGCCGGCTTCATCGTCTCCTTCGTGCTATGCGGCGCAGCCTTGTGGGCGGGCCTTGCGGGATGGATGGGCGCCTTCTGGACGCTCGCCGCCTTTGCCGCCGCGCGCAGCCTTTATGGCGGGTTCGGCAGCGCTGCGCCCCCGGCGGTGCAAGCCTATGTCGCCTCGCGCACGCCCCGCGCCGAACGCACCCAGGCGCTCTCGCTGATTGCATCGAGCTTCGGGCTCGGCACCGTGATCGGCCCGGCGCTGGCCCCGCTGATGGTGGTGCCTTTCCTCGGCATCGGGCTGACGGGGCCGTTCATCGCCTTTGCCGCCATCGGCGTGGTCGCGTTGGTGCTGCTGCGCTGGCGGCTGCCCAATGACGAGCCGCAATTCGCCGCGCGCGGGGACGCTGCCCCCTATTCAAGCCCTTCGGGCGCGCCGAGCGATCCGCAGGATACGCTCGATGCCGAGGCTGCGGGCGAGCCGCCGCGTCTCAGCTGGCGTGACCCGCGCCTGAGGCCCTGGGTCTTCGCAGGCTTCTTCGGCGGTCATGCGCAGGCGATGGTGCTGGGGATCTCGGGCTTTCTGGTGCTCGACAGGCTGGGCCTGCGCGATACGCCGACCGAAGGCGCAGGGCCGGTTGGCCTCGTATTGATGAGCGGCGCGATTGCCACTTTGCTCGCGCAATGGGGCCTGATCCCGCGCTTCGACCTCGGCCCGCGCGCAGCGACGCTGTGGGGCATTGCGACGGCTGCTTTCGGCACCATGGTGCTGGCGGTGGCGGGCGATCTGCACCTGATTGCATTGGGCTATGCCATCGCTTCCCTCGGCTTCGGGCTGTTCCGTCCGGGAACCACAGCGGGCACCTCGCTGGCGGTCACGCGCGCCGAGCAGGGGCAGGCGAGCGGGATCGTCGCGTCACTGGCCGGGGCGAGCTATATCTACGCACCTGCGCTCGGCGTGTGGCTCTACGGCCATTCCAATTGGCTGGGCTTCGGCCTGATCGTCGCCCTGTGCGCCGCCGTGCTGCTGCACGGGTGGACGAGCCTTCAGGCGGACCGGGAACTGACGCGTTCCTGATTTGCGGGCCCGCCTCCACGGGCCCGTCCTCGGCGCTGTTTCAAGCCCTGCGGGCTTGAGCGCCTGCGGCTCGCGCGCGTGCGCTCGCGGTCGCTGCGCGACCGATGCTTTCGCCAAACCCAAGGAGGCAGGAGAGCTCGGCCCGCCATTAGACGGGCCGCAAGGCCGAACGGCCGCCCGCAGCGACGCGGCCGGCAGGCCGTGTGAGCGAGGATATCGCAGCCCGGAGGGGCTGCGGAAGTCAAAGCACCTCCAGCACCACATCCTGCGGGCGGCAAAGGCGCACGCCCTTGTCGGTCTCGACCAGCGGGCGTTCGATCAGCACCGGGTTAGCGACCATCGCGGCCAGCACTGTCCCATCGTCGGCATCAGGCAGACCGCGTTCTGCGGCATCGGTGCCGCGCAGACGCAGGCCCTGCTGCGGGGTGATCCCGGCATCGCGATAGAGCTGGGCGAGCTTTTCCGCGCTCGGCGGGGTCTTGAGATACTCCACCACCGTCACCTCGACGCGGCTCAGGTTCTCGAGGATCGCAAGCGTCTTCCTCGACGTGCCGCAAGCCGGGTTGTGCCAGATCGTCGCTTTCATGGCCGTGCTCCTGAAACTGCCAGAGTTCGATGCGGAGTAAGCCCCTGCGCAGAGATTCGCTACAGATTGATGATAATCAATTTCATTGCGCTTCATGGGTTGCAGTTGCGAGTGAGTTGCAATATCTGGCCCGCAAGACACGAAAGGCCTTCCATGATTCTCGCCCAAGCGCGCACCATCCTTGCCCTCGGATGCGCCACCCTTGCCTTCCCCGCCCTGGCCGAAACCGCGCCTGCCGAGGCGACCAAGGGTACGAGCAAGAGCACCGAGCAGGGCCTTTCGACCTCCGCTCTCGCCGCCACAACCACCGCCCAGCCCGCGACCGAGATCGTCGTGGTGGGCGAGGCCCAGGATGCCGAGGCCATCGCCGGCTCCTTCGGCAAGGTGACCAACGATGACTTGCGCCGCAGCCGCGTGCTCAATGTCAATGACGCGCTGCGGCAGGTGGCGGGCGTCTTCGCGCGGGACGAGGAAGGCGCCGGGATGCGCCCCAATATCGGTATCCGCGGCCTCAACCCGGTGCGTTCGACCAAGGTGCTGCTGCTCGAAGACGGCATTCCGCTCGGCTATGCGCCCTATGGCGACAATGCAGCCTATTACCACCCGCCGATCCAGCGCTTCACATCGGTCGAAGTGCTGAAAGGCGCAGCGCAAGTGCGCTTCGGCCCGCAGACCATCGGCGGGGTGGTCAACTACATCACGCCCGACGTGCCGGATGAATTCACCGCACGCGGGACCGTCGCAGGGGGCAACCTCGATCAGCTGATGCTTGACGGACAGGTCGGCGGCAAGCTGCTGGGCGGCGGGGTGCTGGTCCACGTCAACCACAACCAGACCGATGGCAACCGCGACAACCAGTCGATGAAGTTCACCGACATCTTCATCAAGGGTGCGTGGGAGCTGGGCGCAAGCCACGGCCTGACGATCAAGCTGTCGCGATTTACCGAGGACAGCGAAGTCACCTACTCGGGCCTGCGCCGCGACGAATTCGCTGCCAATCCGCGCGGCAACATCTTCATCAATGACGAATTCCAGACCGAACGGCTCAATGCCACCATCGCCCACCGCTGGGATCTGGCCGAGCACCTGACCCTTCGCACCACCGCCTATTACCACTACTTCACGCGCGACTGGTGGCGGCAATCCTCGAACTCGGGCCAGCGCCCGAACGATGCCAGCGACCCGACCTGCGGCGGGCTCGCCAACCTGCTGACCACTTGTGGCAATGAAGGCCGCCTGCGCGATTACGACACCTACGGGATCGAGACCCGCCTTGCCATCGAACACGCACTGCTGGGGATCGGGGGCGAGACCGAAATCGGCGTGCGCTATCACGAGGAGCGCCAGACCCGCCGCCAGTGGAACGGCGATACGCCTGACGCCCGCACCCCCGGCACCAGCGTCAACGCCGGTGTGCGCGAGAACAACGAGCGCGACGCCAACGCCTTCTCCGCCTTCATCCAGTCGCGCTTTGTGATCGGCAACTTCGCCCTGACCCCGGGCGTGCGCGGCGAGTTCATCGACTTTGCCCGTCGCAATCTGCCAATCGACGTGCTGGTTGGCGGGCGGCCCTCGGGCGCTGTCACCGCCCCCTCGAGTGGCAGCCAGAGCCTCGACAAGGTGCTGCCCGGTCTCGGGGCGACCTGGGATATTGCCGAGAACGTGACGCTCTACGGCGGCGTCCACCGCGGCTTTGCACCCCCGCGTGTCGAGGACATCATCACCGCGGCGGGCGGCTCGGTCGATCTCGGCGCGGAGCTCAGCTGGAATTACGAATTCGGCATTCGCGGCGAAGTGCTGCCCGGTCTCAATGCCGATGCGACCATCTTCGTGATGGATTTCCAGAACCAGATCGTCGCCCAGTCGGTCGCCGGCGGGGTCGGGGCGACGTTGACCTCGGCGGGCGAAACGATGCACCGCGGCGGCGAGCTGGCGCTCAACGCCTCCTCGCGCGCGGCGGGCCTTACCGAAGGCGATACCGATATCTTCGCGCGGCTTGCTGTCACCTGGGTGGCGGACGCTGAGTACAACAGCACCCGTATCGCCAACGCGCCGTGCTTTGACGGGGCCACCACCGGCACGCTGGTCGCAACCGGCGCTGGCCCGGTGCCTTGCGGCGTTGCCCGCAATGTCGAAGGCAATCGCCTGCCTTACTCGCCCGAGTGGCTGGTGTCGGGCGCAATCGGGGTGGAGCACAAGGGCTTCACCGGCCAGATCGAGATGGTCAGCCAGTCCTCGATCTTTGCCGACGACGTAAACCTCATTCCCGTCACGCCCGATGGCCAGCGCGGGCTGATCCCAGGCTGGACCCAGTTCAATGTCGCCGCCTCATACGGCCCGCCGGAGGGCAAGTGGGAGGTGTTCGCGACCGCGCGCAACCTCTTCGACCGGCTCTACATCACTGATCGCGCGCGCGGCATCCTGCCGGGCCAGCCCTTCACGATCCAGGTCGGCGTGACGTTCAGGCTTTGAGGGGGCAGCCCCCCGCCCCGTCTCGCTTATTCCGGCTTCACCACCCGCAGCGCGGGGACGGCTTTTGCCGCGTCCTCGGGACTGATGCCGGGCGCAGGCGCGGCGCTGATGCTTTCGCTGCGCTGCGCCACGCGGCCAGCCTGCTCCACCGCCTTGATCAGCCGGGGATAGACCCCGCAGCGGCAGATATTGGGGATTGCCCCCTCGATCTCCTCGCGGGTGGGGGCTGGATTGCGCTGGATCAGCGCAGCCGCGGCGATGACGATCCCGGGCGTGCAATATCCGCACTGGATCGCCTGCTGCGCCACCATGGCCTGCTGCACCGGATGCGAGCGATCGCGGCTCAGCCCCTCGATCGTGGTGATGATCCGCCCCTCGGCCTCGGCCAGCGTGATCTTGCACGATCTGAGCGCAACCCCGTCAACCAGCACCATGCAGGCCCCGCCGCATTCGCCGCCGCCACAGGCCTTGGTGCCGGTGAGGTTCATCGCCTCACGCAGCGCGTAGAGCAGCGGCATGCGCGGATCGAGATCGAACTCGACCGGCCGCTCGTTGACGGTCATGCGCGACATTGTGCCGCCCTTTTAGCGGCTTAGCTGCGCCAGCTGTCGTCGATCTTGTCGACCCGGCGCTTCCACGCCTCGAAGTCGAACATCCCCGCGCCGCCCTGCCCGCTCATCACGGAAAGATCGCGCTGGTGCACATCGACCACTGCCTGCGGGACGAGGTTGGGGTTGCCCATCGAAAGCGTCGCCACCTGGATCTCGCAGGCGCGCTGCAAGGCCCACATCTTCACGAACATGCCCTGGATGGTGCGATCCATCACCACGGGGCCGTGGTTGCGCAGCATCAGGATGGTGTGGTTGCCGAGGTTCTGAACCAGCCGCTCGCCTTCCTCGGGGCGCACAGTGACGCCCTCGAAGTCGTGATAGCCGATCTGGCCCTGGAAGTTGCAGGCGTAGAAATTGGTCGGCAGCAAGCCGTCCTTGTGGCTCGCCACAGCCATGGTCGCGGTGGTGTGGACATGGCAGATCGCGTCCGCACGCTCGCCCAGATGCTTGTGGAAATAGGCGTGCTGGGTGAAGCCCGCCTTGTTCACCATATAGGGCGAGCCGCCGACATTATTGCCCTCGACATCGATCTTCACGAGGTTCGATGCGGTGACTTCGGAATAGAGCAGGCCGAAGGGGTTGATGAGGAAGGTATCCTTCTCCCCCGGCACCTTCAGCGAGATGTGGTTGTAGATCGATTCCGACCAGCCGAGGTGATCGAAAATGCGGTAGCAAGCCGCAAGATCAAGCCGCGCCTGCCACTCTTCCTTGCTGCACTCGATCGTCGGTTTGAGCTGGGTTGCCATGGCCTGTTCCTCTCCGTCTGCTGTTGCCCTGCGCTATCGCATGGGCAGGGAATGCTTTGCAAGCCGCGCGCGAGGCGGCTACGCCTTACGCCACATGAACGCATCCGCCCCTCCGCTTGCCAAACTGGTCAGCGGCTCCATTCCCCGCCACCTCGTCAACCAGACGCTGCCGGCTGTGATCGGTGTGGCGGCGATCATGTCGATCGGGATCGTGGACGCCTATTTCATCGGCCAGCTGGGAAGCGCGCCGTTGGCCGCGATCAGCTTCATCTTCCCGGTTGCCGTCGCCAGCACCTCGCTGGGGGTGGGCGTGATGGTCGGGATCAATTCGGTGGTGGCCCGGGCGCTTGGCGAAGGCGACCATGCAAGCGCCGAGCGGCGGGCCAGTTTCGGCATCCTGTTCGCGGCCCTGATCGGCGTGGTGATGGGCCTTTCCCTGTGGCTCGCGATCGAGCCGATCTTCGCCGCGATGAACGCGCCCGCGCACCTCATGCCGCTGATCCGCGCTTACATGACGCCCTATGCCGCAGGCTTCCCCTTCAGCCTTGCAATCATGGGCTTCAACGGCGTGCTACGAGGGCAAGGCGAGGCCAAGCGCACCAGCACGGTCAGCATCACCTATGCCGCCGCCAACTGGGTGCTGAACCCGATCCTGATCACCGGAGCCCCCGAGATTTTGGGCGGTTTCGAGGGCTTCGGGATTGCCGGATCGGCCTATGCCACGGTGATCGGCTGGGGCATCGGCGTTGTGACGGCGATGGTGCTGCTGCGCGGCACCAGCCTGCCCTTCCGCCTCGGTGCCTTGCGCGATTGCGACCTCATCGATCCCGCCCGGGCGATCATCAAGGTCGGCCTGCCAGCCGCTTTTTCGAATGCGATCAATCCCCTGGCCCTCTCGATCCTTACCGCCCGCGTGGCGCTGGAGGGCGAGGCGGCGGTGGCGGGCTTCGGCGCGGCGGGCCGTTTGCAAAGCTTCGTGATTGTCCCGCTGCTCGGCCTGTCCGGCGCAATCGGCGCGATTGTCGGGCAGAACTGGGGCGCGGGCCACCATGACCGGGCGCGCGAGGCGGCGCTGTGGGCGGCGGGGTTCTGCATCGTCTGGGGCCTGCTGGTGGCGGGCGCGATGATGGCCGCAGGGCGCAGCTTTGCGACCGTCTTCACCGATGATCCCGCCGTGATTGCCGAGTTCGCCCGCTACCTCCAGATTGCCGCCTGGGGCTATGCCGGGTTCGGCCTGCTGATCGTCGGCAACGGCATCATGAACGCGGTCGACAAGGCGAGCTTTGCGCTGCTGCAATCGGTCGCCCGCGTGTTCTGCGTGATGCTGCCGACCGCGCTCATTCTGCAACCATCGATGGGAAGCAGCGCGATCTACACCGCAGAGCTGGCCGCCAACCTGTTCGGCGCGGTTTCGGCGGTGGTGCTGGTGCGCCATGTCTTTGTGCAAAAACAGCCCGCTTGGGCCCCGCGCTAGGCGTTCATTAACCAACCTGCCGCATAGAGTGCGCCCGTATGCACAAGGGGCGCAAACCGCATGGATGATCTGCTGGCGGATTTCATCGCCGAGACCCGCGAGATGCTGGAGGCTTCGGGCGGCGAAATCGTCGCCTGGGAAGCCGATCCGGCCGATCGCGCGCGGCTCGATACGATCTTCCGCTTCGTCCACACGGTGAAGGGCAATTGCGGGTTCTTCGACTTCCCGCGCCTTGCCGCCCTGTCCCACGCCGCCGAGGATGCGCTGGCCGATTGCCGCGCTGGCCGGCGCGAGCCTGACCGCGAGCTGGTCAATGCCGTGCTCGCCATCATCGACCGGATTGCGGCGATGGTCGATGCCATCGAAGCGGGCGACGAATTCCCGCTAGGCGACGATGACACCCTGATTGCCGCGGTCAATGTTTCACGTGAAACATCCGATGACGCAGGGTTCGATAGCGCCATAACGGGGCTGGAGGGGGTCAAGGAGGAGTCTAACCCTGCCCTGCCCACACCCTTGCACGCCCCTGCGAGCGCGCTGATGGAGCGCAGCGAAGAGGCTGGCACTGCCGCCGCCCGCCGCGCCGAAAACCCCGCCGCCCAGCGCACCATCCGGCTTCCCGTGGAACTGCTCGACCGGGTGATGAGCGGCGTGTCCGACATGGTGCTGGCGCGCAATGATCTCGCCCACCGCCTGCGTCAGGCCG
The DNA here is from genome assembly GCF_035194505.1 of Erythrobacter sp. Taxonomy (NCBI): domain Bacteria; kingdom Pseudomonadati; phylum Pseudomonadota; class Alphaproteobacteria; order Sphingomonadales; family Erythrobacteraceae; genus Erythrobacter; species Erythrobacter sp. The sequence continues at coordinate 1,455,545 of NZ_CP136573.1, forward strand.
GCACCCAGCCGACCATCGACGGCCCGTTCGAGCGCCTCACCGCGATCCTCACCGACGTGCGCGACGCGATCACGCGGATGCGGATGCAGCGTATCGAGACCCTGTTCAGCGCCCTTCCCCGCCTTGTGCGCGACCTTTCCGCCGAACTCGGCAAGCAGGTGATGGTCGATATCGATGGCGGCGATGTCGAGCTTGACCGCGAGATGATCGAGACGATCCGCGATCCGCTCACCCACATCATCCGCAACGCCATCGATCATGGCATCGAAGCCCCCTCGGCCCGTCTGGCGCAGGGCAAGCGCGAAATCGGGATGCTGGCGATTGCCGCGCGGCAGGCGGGCAACACCATCGCCATCGTCATCCGCGACGACGGACGCGGCCTCGACGAGCACAGAATCGCCGAAAAAGCGCTCGCCACAGGCCTGCTAACTGCCAGCGATCGGCACATCATAAGCCGCGATAAGCTGCTTAACCTGATCTTCGAACCCGGCTTTTCGACCGCTGAAACAGTCAGCAATGTCTCCGGACGCGGCGTCGGGCTCGATGTGGTGCGCATGAACCTCGAAAAGGTCGGCGGCTCGATCAAGGTCGCCAGCATTCCGGGCGAAGGCACGCAGTTCACGCTCCAGATCCCGCTCACGCTCAGCATCATTGCCGGGCTGACCGTCGAGATCGGCCCGCAGCGCTTCGCGATCCCGCAAGGCTATGTCGAGGAAATCGTCCAGGCGAGCGAGCAGGCGCTCGAATTCACCCGCATGGGCGAGGCCGCACTGGTCACCTTCCGCGGCAATCGCATCCCCTGCCTGATGCTGGCCGATGTGCTCGGCATCGAACCCGGCCAAAAACGCCGCGAGCTGACGCTGGTGCTGCTGCGACTGGCCAGCGGCGACCTCTTCGCGCTGGTGGTGGACCGCATCCACAGCCACGGCGATCTGGTGGTCAAGCCGCTGGCGCCCGCGGTGATGAAGAGCGGGCTCTATGCCGGATCGACCTTGCTCGACGATGGCCAGCCGGTGCTGCTGCTCGATGTCACCAACATCGCCGCCCAGCATGATCTGGTGTCCGATGGCCGCTCGCGCGTGCTCCAGCCCATCGAGGATGATGCCGCCGCTGCCGCCGAGGCTGCGCCGCGCGCGATGCTGTTCACCGATTTTGCCGGCCGCCGCTCGGCGATCCGGATGGAACTGGTGCAGCGCATCGAGACCACGCCTGCCTCTGCGATCGATCGTTCTGCCGCGCGCCCGCGTGTCGTGATCGACGGGCAGATCCTGCCGCTGGTAGGCCTGCCCGAGGATGGCGAACTGCAACTGCGCGGCGGCAAGCTGCGCCTGCTGCGCCTGTCGGACGGGGCCTGCGAACTGCTCCACGCGGTGCGCGAGATCGAGGATGCTGCCGAACTCGCCGAGGCGCTGGTGGCTGTGCCGGAAGACCCGCTGGTCGAGGCGATGACGCTGGTCGAGGGCAGGCCCGTCACTCTGATCGACGCGCACGAACTTTTCGCCCGCTACGGCGAGCCGCCGCTCGGCGCCCCCGGCCAGCGCCCGCGCTGCGCCCTGCCCGACAGCGAATGGGCGCGCGCGATCCTTGCCCCGCTGGTGAGCGCGGCGGGTTACGAGGTGGTCAGCGCACCGGCGGTGGACGATCCCGATATCGTCTCGATCCTGTTCGATGATGTCTATGAAGCCGCCGAAGTGCTGGGGCGCATGCCCGCCGGCCCGGTGATCCGCCTGCGCGATCATCCGGACGAAGCAACCGCCAGCGGCACGATCTATCGCTATGACCGTGAAGGCCTGATTGCCGCGCAGGCCGCGACGCGCCATCGCCAGATTGCCGGGGGGCTGGGGCAATGACCGAACTGCTTGTCGTCATCCAGATCGCCGGACGGCGCTGCGCCTTGAGCGCGCATGACGTCAAATCGGTGATCGAACTGGGCAGCATCACCCCGGTGCCGCGCACGCCCGATTTCATCACCGGCATCACCGCGCTGCGCAGCCAGTCGCTGACCGTGATCGATTGCCGCCGCGCGCTCAGCCTGCCCAATGACGAAAGCCCGACCGATGATCGCGCTGCCGTGGTTGCCCATGGCGGGCACTCCTATGCGCTGATGGTCGATGCGATCGAGGATATCACCACCGCCACCGCCGAGCCCGGGCAGGTGCCCGGCGGCTTCGGCCCGGAATGGTCGCGCGTGGCGACCGGCATGGTCGAGACCATGACCGGCCCTGCCCTGCTGATCGATCTGGCTGCGCTGATCGCCGGCCCCGAAGGCGCCCGCAGCGAAATCGAGGCGGCGGCTTAATCCAATACTTACCAGATGGGGCCTATGCCGGTGCCGGGTCCAACGCAGGAAATGCCATGAAAACGTGCCTGATCGTCGATGATTCGCGGGTCATCCGCAAGGTTTCGCGGCATATCCTCGAAACCCTCGGCTTTACCGTCGACGAGGTCGAGAACGGCCGCGCGGCGCTGGATGCCTGCGAGGCATCCATGCCCGATGTCGTGCTGCTCGACTGGAACATGCCGGTGATGACGGGCATCGAATTCCTCGTCCACCTGCGCAAGTTCCCCGGCGGTGACCGGCCCAAGGTCGTGTTCTGCACCACCGAGAACGACGTGGCGCATATCCGCGAGGCGATCGAGGCAGGCGCGGACGAATATGTCATGAAGCCCTTCGATCACGAGACCCTCCAGATCAAGTTGCAGCTCGTCGGCTTCGCGTGAGCCCGACGGCCTCTCCTTCCTCGCTCGCCGGCCGCGCAGGCGCGGCGGGGCGGCGGCTGCTGGCCGCACGCGGCGGCGGGGCGGCTGCGATCCGGGTGATGATCGTCGATGATTCGCTGACTGTGCGCACGATCTTCAAGCGCATGGTGGAAAGCGATCCGGCGCTGGTGATCGTCGGCACGGCAAGCAGCGCGGAAGGGGCGATTGCCCAACTGGCCGAGCAACCCGCCGATGTGGTGTTGCTCGATCTCGAAATGCCGGGGATGGGCGGGCTTGAAGCCCTGCCGGTGATCCTCGCGACGCCTGCCAGCCCGCAGGTGCTGGTGGTCTCCTCGCTGACGGTGGACGGGGCCGAGCACACCCTTTCGGCGCTGCGCATGGGGGCGGCGGACACGCTGCTGAAACCGCGTCCGGGCGGCTTTACCGAGGATTATCGCAGCCAGCTTCTGGGCAAGATCCGCGCGCTCGGCGCCCGCAATGCAGGCGGCGGCGGCGAGGCGGCTGCGGGCGCGGCCGACCTTCCGATGCGCAGCTTTGCGCGCGTGCCTGCCGCTGCCCTGCCGCGTCTGCGGCGGGTAGAGGCAGTCGCGATCGGCGCTTCGACCGGCGGGATCCATGCATTGGGGCTGATGCTGGGCGCGCTGGGGCCGGGCTTCGATCTGCCGATCCTCATCACCCAGCACCTGCCACCTTCTTTCATTCCGGTCTTCGCGCGCCAGATCGAGCATGCCTGCGGGCGCCCGGCCGACATCGCCGCCGATGGCAGCGAAATCCGCGCGGGGCGGATCATGATCGCGCCGGGCCGCGGGCACATGCTGGTGCGCCGCAGCGGCGAGAAGCTCGTCACCCGCATCAGCACCGATCCCGCGCCGAGCGGCTGCCTGCCCTCGGTCGATCCGATGCTCACCAGCCTTGCCGCCGCCTGCGAGGGACGCGTGCTGGGCGTGATCCTGTCCGGCATGGGCCGCGACGGAGCGCTCGGCGCAGCGGACCTCGTCGATGCCGGCGGGACAATCTACGCGCAGGATGCCGACAGCAGCGCCGTGTGGGGGATGCCGGGCGCCGTGGCGCGCGCCGGGCTCGCCAGCCTCATTGCACCGCCCTCTGCCCTCGGCGAGGCGATCACCGCACAGATCAGCGCCGCGCCGCTGCGGCGGCAGGGCTGAGGAGGCGCGCGCGATGGAAAGCAGCGAAGCCTCGCACCAGATCATCGCCGAGCTGCTTGCCGCGCGCACCGGCCAGCATCTCACCGAGAGCCGCCGCTGGCGCGTCAATTCGGCGCTGGCGGGGATCTTCCGCGAGCACGGCATCAGCAATGTCGATCAGCTGGTGTGCCTGCTCGCCTCGCCCCGCAGCGGCGGGCCGGACAGCCCCGACCTGTCGCAGCAGGTGGTCGAGGCGCTGCTCAACAACGAGACCTATTTCTTCCGCGACAAGCCGACCTTCGACCAGCTGCCGCAGGAAATCCTGCCGGAACTGGCCCGCCGCCGCGCGCACAGCAAGCGCCTGTCGATCTGGTCGGCGGGCTGTTCGACGGGTCAGGAAATCTACTCGCTCGCGATGCTGTTCACCGAACAGAAGGAGCGCTGGCAGGGCTGGTCGATCGAGCTGCTCGGCACCGATGTCTCGCACCGCGCGATCACCGCGGCGCGCAGCGGGCTCTACAGTCAGTTCGAGGTGCAGCGCGGGCTCGGCGTGACGCAGATGCTGCGCCATTTCGACGAGACCACGAACGGCTGGCAACTGCGCGAGGATGCGCGGCGGATGGTGCATTTCCGCCAGCACAATGTGCTCGGCCCCCATCCCGGCCGCCAGCCCTTCGACCTCGTGCTGTGCCGCAATGTCCTGCTCTATTTCGACCGCACCACCCGCGCCGATGCCTTTGCGCGGCTGGCCAGCGCGGTAGCACCCGACGGCTTCCTGATGCTCGGCGCGGGCGAGACCGTGGTCGGCCAGACCGACCGCTTCATCCCCTCCCCGCAGCGCGCCAGCTTCTTCGAACCGCTCGGCCAGGGCGGCGAGGCGCAGCGCCGGCGCGCCTGACCGGCCACAATCGCAAACAGGGTTTACGCTTCCTTAGCGGCTCTTCTTTACGACGATCCCATGCAAATGGCGCGCGGTTGCGCCGAATGGGGAAACGCGTTGCGGGTTACCAAGAAACCCCTGCGTCTGACACCGATCGGCCTGGTGCTGGTGCCGCTGGCGCTTGCCTGCGTGATTACCAGCCTTGCCGTCCTCGCGGTCAGCTATCCCGACGAGCTGGCGATTGTCGCCCCGGGGCCGCTGATCACGTCCACGCTGCTGATCTATGCCGCGATCCTGATCCTTGTCGGCCGCAGCGCCATCGCCAATGTCCGCGAGCTCGAGTCGCTGGGTCTCACCGATGCCCTCACCCACCTGCCCAATCGCCGCGCCCTGCACGAGGATGTCGACCGCATGTCGGCCGGAGATCAGGAAGTCGCGCTGGCGCTGATCGATCTCGACAGCTTCAAGCAGGTGAACGACCATTTCGGCCACGCGGTCGGTGATCAGCTGATCGACGAGTGCGCCCGCCTGCTACGCGATGTCTGCGGCGACGAGGCCCGCTGCTACCGCCTCGGCGGTGACGAATTCGCCGCAGTAATGACCGGCAAGGTGGCCGGCACGATCCTCGAAGGGATGAGCCGCACCCTGCTGGAACGCCTCGCCGTGCCGATCGCGGTGGGCGAGCGCGAGATCGTGGTCGGCGCCAGCATCGGCCTGTCGCGCTCCACCGCCGATCAACGCCTGCCCTCCAGCGAACTCCTGCGCCGCAGCGACGTGGCGATGTACATGTCCAAGCGCGGCGGGAAGATGCGCTGCACCTGGTTCAACGAAAGCTTCGACCGCCGCCGCGAACGCGTGCGCGAGATCGAGGACGAGATCCGCAAGGGCATGGCCGCGGGCGAATTCGAACTCGCCTACCAGCCGCTGGTGGATGCCGAGGACGGGCGCATTGTCGCGGTCGAGGCGCTGCTGCGCTGGAACCGGGGCGACCGCAATCCGCTCGGCCCCAATGTCTTCATTCCGGTGGCCGAGGATTCCGGCCTCATCAATCCGCTCGGCCAATGGGTGCTGCGTCAGGCGGTGAAAGATGCAGGCCGCTGGGGCGATATCGCTCTGTCGGTCAACCTTTCGGCCGCGCAGCTGCGCAACCCCGAATTCCCGATCAAGCTGGGCGAGGTGCTGGAAGAAACCGGCTTCCCGCCGCAGCGGCTGGAACAGGAAGTCACCGAGACCTGCCTCGTGCTCGATCCGGTGGTGGCCGAACGCACATTGGATGTGATCCGCTCCTTCGGGGTGCGCATCGCGCTCGACGACTTCGGCACGGGCTATGCCTCGATCGGCTTCCTGCGCCGCTTCCGCTTCGAGAAATTGAAGCTCGACCGCAGCCTCATCGAACTGGCAGGCGGCGATGACGGCAGCCGGGCGATGATGCTGTCCAGCATTGCGCTCGCCCGCGCGCTCAACATGGGCGTGACCGCGGAAGGCGTGGAGACCGAGGAGCAAGCCGAACTGGTGCGCCTTGCCGGGTGCGACCAGATCCAGGGCTGGCTCTATTACCGCGCCCTGCCCGCATCCGAAATCGATCGCCTGATCGACGAACAGAACCACCAGATCGCAGACGACGAGGCAGCATGAGCGCTCTCAAGGATCTCGCCGTGGATATCGCAGCCGAGCGTCTGGCCGAAGGCGAGGCGGCCGGGTCGGCATCGCCAGCATCGAGCGCTGGCCGCCTGCGGACATGGTTCGAAGGCCTTTCGGTGGGGGGCAAGGTCACCTTGTTCTTCACCCTCAACCTCGGCTTTGCGCTGTGTGCCGGGCTGTTCGCGATTGGCGGCTTCATTGAACTCGGCAACCGCGCCGACAGCATCAACCGCACCCATGATCAGGCGATCGAGGCCGAACGCCTGTTGGTCCATCTCTCCGAAGGGCAGCGCCATGCCGAAATGCTGGTGGCGACCGGCGAGACTGCGCGCGAGGGTGCCGCACTCGACGAACTCGCCGCCGCCGATAGCAGCATTGCTACGCTCGCCGGCACGATCCCGGACACCGCCTCGCCCGCCGCTCAGCGGCTTGCGGCCATTCGCGACGGGGTGAACGATTTCCGTAAGCAGATCAGCCGCTTCGATGCCGCCGCCGGAGATCCCGCCGCGCGCCGCCGCAGCGCCCGCGATGTCGCGCAAAGCGGCAGTGCGGTGCTCGAAGCGGGTCGCGCCATGGCGCAGGCGCTGGGCGGGGAAGCCAATAGCCGTTCGGATGCTGGCGCGGATTTCATCCAGTCGCTGCTGTTCACGTGGATCGGGATTGCCACTGCACTCACGCTCATCACCCTGGTGGCGCAGCGCTATGTCAACCAGACTGTCGGCGGCTTGCTGCGTTCGATGGCGGCCCAGATGACGCGGCTGGCCTCGGGCGAGAAGGACGTCGTGATTGCCGGCAAGGACCGCCGCGACGAGATCGGCGACATGGCGCGCGCGCTCGAAGTGTTCCACCGTGCCGGCTTGCGGCTCGAACGCCTCTCCCGCGAACGTGCCCAGCGCGCCCGCGCCGAGCTGGACGAGCAGACCCGCGTCCAGATCCAGCAGCAGGAAGCGCGGATCGAGCGCGAGAAGATGCTGCGCGACGTGGCCGACCAGTTTGAGCGCACCGTGGGCGATGTCGTCACCGGGGTGGTGTCCGCATCCAGCCAGCTCCAGAGCACCTCGAAGCTCATGGCCGCCACCGCCGAGGAAACCAGCCGCCGCGCCGGCGATGTGGCGGGCGCGATGGAGGAAGCCAATCTCGGCGCCACCGCTGCGGCGACCGCGAGCGACGAATTCGCCATGTCGATCGGCGAGATCAGCCGTCAGGCGGCCTCCTCTGCCGAACTCGCGCGCGAGGCGACGCTGTCGGCGCGCAAGGCCGATACCACAATCTCGGCGCTCACCGCCTCGGCCCAGCAGGTGGGCGAGATTGTCGAACTGATCCAGACCATCGCCAAGCGCACCAATCTGCTCGCCCTCAACGCCAGCATCGAAGCTGCGCGCGGGGGCGAGGCAGGGCGCGGCTTTGCGGTGGTGGCGAGCGAGGTCAAGGAACTCGCCAACCAGACCAGCCGTGCGACCGAAAAGATCGCCGAGCAGATCCGTGACATGCAGGACACCACCGGGGCCAGCGTCTCGGCGCTGCGTTCGATTGCGGGGCAGATCCAGCAGCTTGAAACCACCGCCGTCTCGATTGCCAGCGCGGTCGATCAGCAGTCGGTCGCCGGGCAGGATCTGGCGCGCTCGATCGATCTGGCCGCGCGCGGGACCGAGAAGGTCACCGGCCATATCGACGATGTGCGGCAGATGGCGCTCTCGACCGGATCGGCGGCAAGCCAGGTGCTCTCCAGCGCCACCAGCCTTTAGGCCCAGGCCGCGACCTTGCGCCAGCAGGTGCAGACCTTCCTGATGCGGGTGCGCGTGGGGTAAACTGCAATAACCCTTGAATTTTCCGCCATGATTCAAGCTTTTGGAAAGGATTTTCCTTCACAATTGCTTACAAAAGAGCCCCGGGGGATTGCGGCATGAACATGATGACCCTGCAGGAGCGCCGCGAGGAACAGGCTGTTCCCGATTTCGTGCGCGACCTCAGACAGGATTTTTCATTCGAGGATGAAGCGGAAGACACAGAGGCTGTCAGCGCAGCCCCGGTCAAGACCAGCGCGCTCGAACGCCTCGCATGGTTCCGCGATCTGTCGCTGGCGAACAAGATCAACGCGATTTTCGGCACCTTCTTTGCGGTCGGCGCACTGATGACGCTGGTGCTCGGACTGGGGCTCGGGGAATTGTGGGATCGCTACAATTCCACGGCGCGGGTGCAGGAAGCCGTTGTCGCTGCGGGCGAGCTTGAGAGCGCGGCCGGGGAACTGCGCTATCACACGGTGCGCACGCTCTATGACCGGTCCGCAGCCCTGCGCGAAAACCGCCGCGCGAGCGAAGCGCAGATCATGTCGCATATCGCCACGCTCGATACGATCCTGTCGCAGCACGTGCCCGACATGGAACCGCGCGTGGGCGCGCTCAAGGCGCGGCTCGATGCCTTCCGCAGCGAGGCCGACGCGGCCGGCGACGCGGTGCAATCGGGCGGCAGCGCCAATGCCGGCGCGGCAGCGCTGGGGATCGAAGGCAACCGCCTGCTCGAAGAGGCTGGCCGGCTCGGCACCGATCTGGTCGCGCGCGCCGAGGCGCAGGAAGCCAGCGGCATCGGCTATTTCTTCAACATGGTGCTGATTCTTGGCGTGCTCGCCGCTTTCGGCGCAACCGTGCTGCTGCTCGGCATGGCCTATCTCTCGCGCGATTTCTCGCGCAAGATCGTCGAGATCACCGGGGCGATGACCCGCCTCGCCGAGGGCGACCGAAATTTCAGCATCGACGGCCAGACCCGCAAGGACGAAGTCGGCGCGATGGTTCGTGCGCTTGAACTGTTCAAGCGTGCCAGCCGCCGGCTCGAAAGCTGGGCGCGCGAACGCTCGGAAAAGGCCGAGCAGGAGTTGCAGCTCCAGCAGGAGCGCGAGCGCGAAAGAGTCGATGCCGAAGCGCGCAAGGCCGCGTTGCTTGATGAAGTGGCGCGCCAGTTCGAACGCACCGTGGGCGATGTCGTCAACGGCGTGGCGGCAGCCTCCAGCCAGCTCCACACCACCGCCACCCGCATGGCCGCCAGCGCCGAGGAAGCCAGCCGCCGCACCGGCGAAGTCGCCACCTCGATGGAAGAGGCCAATGCCGGGGCCACCGCTGCGGCTGCTGCCAGCGACGAATTCGCGCTCTCGATCAGCGAGATCAGCCGTCAGGCCGCCTCGTCGAGCGAGTTGGCGCGGCTTGCCACCGAAGCCACGGGCGAGGCCGACGAGACCATCTCTGCCCTCGCCGCCTCGGCCGAGGAAGTCGGGCAGATCGTCGAGCTGATCCAGACCATCGCCCAGCGCACCAATCTGCTCGCTCTCAATGCCAGCATCGAAGCAGCGCGCGGGGGCGAGGCGGGCCGCGGGTTCGCTGTGGTCGCCAGCGAGGTCAAGGAACTCGCCATGCAGACCAGCCGCGCGACCGAGAAGGTCGCCGACCAGATCCGCGCGATGCAGTCCACCACCGGCGCCAGCGTCAAGGCACTGCGGTCTATCGCGGGGCAGGTGAAGGAGCTCGAATCCACCGCTGTCTCGATCGCCACCGCGGTTGACCAGCAGTCGGTCGCCGGGCGCGATCTGGCGCAGTCGATCGACCTTGCTGCCCGCGGGACCGAGAATGTCGCCGGGCACATCGAAGACGTGCGCCAGCTCTCGCTCTCGACCGGAGCTGCGGCCAGCCAGGTTCTCTCCAGCGCCAACGAGCTGGAGGCCCAGGCCGCCCACCTCGGCGATCAGGTGCGCGGGTTCCTGCGCACTGTGCGCTTGGGGTAGGATTTCCGGCCGAGGAGGGCTAGGGAACGGCCATGCCCTCCCCCTTTATCCTGTTCCAGCACCTTGTCCCGCAACACGCCCTCACCCGGCTCGCGGGAGCGCTGGCAGCGAGCGAGCGGCCGTGGATCAAGGATCCGCTGATCCGCCACTTCGCCGGCGCCTATGGCGTCAACATGGACGAAGCGGCGCGCGGGCTTGGCGAGTTTGCCAGCTTCAACGACTTTTTCACGCGCGAATTGAAGCCCGGCGCACGCGAACTGGCTGATAGCGCGAACTATGTCCTGAGCCCGGCGGACGGTGCGGTGAGCCAGCTCGGCAGCATCACCGATGGCCGGATCTTCCAGGCCAAGGGCCGCGATTTTACCGCGAGCGAAATCCTCGGCCACGGCGCAGAGGCCGCCGCACGGTTCGAGGGCGGGCAGTTCATGACGATCTACCTCAGCCCCAAGGATTATCACCGCGTCCATATGCCGGCAGCGGGCGCGCTCCAATCGAGCGTCTATGTCCCCGGGGATCTGTTCTCGGTGAATGCCGAGACTGCCGAGGGCGTCGACCGGCTGTTCGCCCGCAACGAGCGCTTGTCCTGCCTGTTCGACGGGCCGGACGGGGCCTTCGCCAGCATCATGGTCGGCGCGATGATCGTCGCCGGCATCGACACGGTCTGGCCACACCGCTTTGCCGGCCATGGGAAGGCACCCGTGCGCGAGGACTTTGCGCAAGGCGCGGTCGATCTCGCGGCGGGCGCGGAGATGGGCCGCTTCTACCTCGGCTCCACCGTGGTGCTGCTGTTCGAACCCGGCCGGGTGGAATGGCTCGGCGGCATCGTCGCAGGCGATCCGGTGCGCATGGGTCAGGCGATCGGACGACGGCTCGGCGCAGGCTGAGAGTTCTCAGAACCGCGCGGCGAGCTCTTCCATCTCGGCCACCTCACGCGCGAAGCGCTGCGCAGCCAGTCCGGGCACCAGTTCTGCGAAGACATCTGCAAGTGCGCGGTAATACCACAGGGTGCCATCCTTGCGCCCCGTAAAGCGCTCCCAAACTTCAGCGCCATGGGCGCGCAGATCAGCGTTGATGGCGCTGGCATTATGGGTCTTGTCTGCAAGGCTTACTTCGAGCGAGCGGACGGGCTTGGCGGCGAGGCTGGCAACGTAGGCTTCCTTGCGCGGTCGCCAGTCGGGCTTGGGCTCTTCGTGCGTGTCGGTGCAGTGATCGACCATCGCGGCAACATCCGCGCCGAAATGGGCCCGAATATCCGCCAGACGCGCCTCACCGCCCTGATCCTCGGCAGCGTCATGCAGGAGGGCGGCAATCGCCTGGTCTTCGTCAGCGCCGTTTTCGAGCGCGATCGCGGCAACTGCGAGCAGGTGCGAAACATAGGGGATGCCAGAGCCCTTGCGGGTCTGCAGGCGGTGAGTCCGGCTGGCATAAGCGAGCGCAGTGTCGAACCTGTCGGTGAGGAATGGCGCGGGCTTTGCGGTCTGCTCGGTCATGTCAGTTCTCCTGTGGTGAACCCAACGCATTTTGCGCCCGGCAGCGAGGCTGCGGGCGTGCGTATGATCTGTTGTGATGGGTTTTCGATGGTTGCGGGAGTTGGATTTGAACCAACGACCTTCAGGTTATGAGCCTGACGAGCTACCGGACTGCTCCATCCCGCGTCACCGTTTGTCGGCATCATCAGCACCGAAGCGCAAAGACGCCAAAAGGGCCGCCCTTGCGGGTCAGCCCTGTTGACTATGTGAATGGGTTATTCCCGCGCACCCACCAGCTGCAATGCCTGGCGACGACCTACTCTTCCATACCTTAAGGCATAGTACCATCGGCGCTGTCTGGTTTCACGGCCGAGTTCGAGATGGGATCGGGTGGGTCACAGACGCTATGGCCACCAAGCAATGGAGCCAGTGGATGCGGGTTTAAATCGATGCACACTCACTTGGGTGAGTGGTTAAGGGCGTATCTGGCTGGAGAACTCTCCACCAACGCACTCTGCACGAGGCAGGGCTGACGTTGATAGTGCAGACTCTCAAGCGCGATATGAACTATTAGGACCGGTTAGCTACATGCATTACTGCACTTCCACACCCGGCCTATCAACGTGATGGTCTATCACGGTTCAAAGATACCTAATCTCAAGGGAGGCTTCCCGCTTAGATGCTTTCAGCGGTTATCCCGTCCGTACATAGCTACCCTGCGGCACCCTTGGCAGGATGACAGGTACACCAGAGGTACGTTCACCCCGGTCCTCTCGTACTAGGGGCAACTCCTTTCAAGTATCGACGCCCACGGCAGATAGGGACCAAACTGTCTCGCGACGTTCTGAACCCAGCTCACGTACCACTTTAATTGGCGAACAGCCAAACCCTTGGGACCTGCTCCAGCCCCAGGATGTGATGAGCCGACATCGAGGTGCCAAACGATTCCGTCGATATGAGCTCTTGGGAATCATCAGCCTGTTATCCCCGGCGTACCTTTTATCCGTTGAGCGATGGCCCTTCCACGAGGGACCACCGGATCACTATGACCGACTTTCGTCTCTGCTCGACTCGTCAGTCTCGCAGTCAGGCAGGCTTATGCCATTGCACTCTAACAGACGGTTTCCAACCGTCCTGAGCCTACCATCGCGCGCCTCCGTTACTCTTTAGGAGGCGACCGCCCCAGTCAAACTACCCGCCACAGAGGGTCCCTACACCGGATAACGGTGCGAGGTTAGATATCAGAAAACAGCAGGGTGGTATTTCACCTATGGCTCCACGACAGCTGGCGCCGTCGCTTCAAAGCCTCCCACCTATGCTACACAACTCTTTCCTAATACCACTCTGAAGCTGCAGTAAAGGTGCACGGGGTCTTTCCGTCTAACCGCGGGTACTCCGCATCTTCACGGAGAATTCAATTTCGCTGAGCATATCCTGGAGACAGTGGGGAAGTCGTTACGCCATTCGTGCAGGTCGGAACTTACCCGACAAGGAATTTCGCTACCTTAGGACCGTTATAGTTACGGCCGCCGTTTACTGGGGCTTCAATTCGGAGCTTGCACTCCTCCTCTTAACCTTCCAGCACCGGGCAGGCGTCAGACCCTATACGTCGTCTTGAAGCCGACTTAGCAGAGTCCTGTGTTTTTGATAAACAGTCGCTACCCCCTGGCCTGTGCCCCCCACCAAAAGTTGCCTTAAGATGGGGCCTCCTTCTTCCGAAGGTACGGAGGCAATTTGCCGAGTTCCTTCAGGATACTTCTCTCAAGCGCCTTGGTATACTCTACCTGACCACCTGTGTCGGTTTCGGGTACGGTCTATACGGTGGGGCTATTTCCTGGAACCTCTTCACTGCCCAACCAATCCAATAAGGAAGGACAATTTACGAGATCCGTCACACACCACCAGGCCCACGAATATTAACGTGGTTCCCATCGACTACCCCCTTCGGGCTCGTCTTAGGGGCCGGCTCACCCTACGTTGATTAGCATTGCGTAGGAACCCTTGGTCTTTCGGCGACAGGGCATCTAACCCTGTTTGTCGCTACTCATGTCAGCATTCGCACTTCCGATACGTCCAGCGTCGGTTACCCTTCGCCTTCACTCGCTTACGGAACGCTCCGCTACCGCTGCAGTAAACTGCAACCCTAAGCTTCGGTGCATATCTTTAGCCCCGTTACATTTTCGCCGCAGGAACCCTTATTTAGACCAGTGAGCTGTTACGCTTTCTTTAAAGGATGGCTGCTTCTAAGCCAACCTCCTGGTTGTTTTGGGATTCCCACATGCTTTCCCACTTAGATATGACTTGGGGACCTTAGCTGTAGGTTAGGGCTGTTTCCCTTTTGACGACGGACCTTAGCACCCGCCGTCTGTCTGCCAGACAAGACTCGATGGTATTCGGAGTTTGGTTAGGTTTGGTACCGCTCGCGCAGCCCTAGCCCATCCAGTGCTCTACCCCCATCGGCATACATCTGACGCTCTACCTCAATAGATTTCGCGGAGAACCAGCTATTTCCCGGCTTGATTGGCCTTTCACCCCTAAACACAAGTCATCCGAGCATTTTTCAACATGCAACGGTTCGATCCTCCAGTGCGTGTTACCGCACCTTCAATCTGCTCATGCCTAGATCGCCGGGTTTCGGGTCTAATCCAACATACTCAGTCGCCCTATTCAGACTCGCTTTCGCTTCGCCTACACCTAACGGCTTAAGCTCGCATGCTAGATTAAGTCACTGACCCATTATGCAAGAGGTACGCTGTCACCCCCTATGGGGCTCCAACTGCTTGTAAGCATCCGGTTTCAGGTACTGTTTCACTCCCCTAATCGGGGTGCTT